>NZ_VOUA01000066.1 GCF_024372725.1 Methanosarcina sp. KYL-1 | reverse complement strand
CTAGTGTCCTGGCAACTTAGTTATGATACATAATACTTGGACAATTTCTCATCAGCAATTTTGCTTGTGAACTTCCAGTTTATTTTCTTTTTATGGAAATTCCTTCTATTAGTCCATGCATCTACTTCATAAGCCAAGGTTTCCATGTCACCGATTCTTTTGCCAGTACACTCGATATCCATGGCATTGATTTCAATTTCCGCAGCATTGAGCCAACTTGCATGCTTTGGCGTGTAGTGGAATTCTACATTTTTTAGAATCTTTTCTGCTTCTTCTTTTCCAAAAGCTTCATCAAATGATTTTTCTTTGTGAGTGTTAAGATTATCAGTGACCAAACGGATAGTTTCAGCTTCTGGATACTCTTCGATGGTTTTCTTAACGAATTGTGCAAAATCCTTTTTAGTTCTTCTTTCGGTTACCTGAGTCATCCGTTTTCCAGCTTTGAATTCTACTGCCACAAATATATTTGCTGTTCCATTCCTGACATATTCATAATCATATTTTTCCGGGCTTCCGGGCTTCATTGGAATGGACATCCTCTTATCTGCAAGAAGTTGCTTTGGTTTCTCATCAATGCAGATAATAGGATTCTTTGGATCATAATCCTCTTCGTACATATCGAGAATGTTGTACATTCTTTCCCTATATTCGGCATCTATGGTCTGAATGCACCACATCCGCCTCAGCCAAGGTTTAGTTTTGCTTTTTTTAGGATAAGCCTGATGCTCTCCTTGTTTATTGTTTCAAATCCTTCTTTTTTCCTCATTTCTTCGGTGAGCAGTACAAGCGTCCATCTTTTTTTTCCAGCAGGAGGCTTGGTGCATACTTGTGCTATGATTTCTGCAGTGTGTCTTTCAGTATATTTTTCAGGTTGACCAGATCTTGGTTTGTCAAAGAGAGTAATTGTGAGGCCTTCTTCAAGATATCTCTTTTTTATTCTCCAAGCCGTACTCCTGCCAACACATAACGTTTTAGCGATATCTGTATCTCCTTTTTGCTGGTTTGCCAGTAACAGTATACGTGCTCTGGTTATTTCCCTTGCGTTTTTCTGTCCTTTATTTACAAAATCTTGGAGATACTTCACTTCATCATCGTCAAGTTTGATTTCTATCATGAAGGTATCATGGCATTCAGAATATATTAATATGTATTATAATTAAATTGCTGAGACACTAGTAT
>NZ_VOUA01000065.1 GCF_024372725.1 Methanosarcina sp. KYL-1 | reverse complement strand
TTCAGTACTTCGCTAATTTTCATCTCCTCATAAACGAGGCTGTTCGATACCTTTATATGGGATAAAAACTGCCTCCGTATGTCTTTTCCACCATGTAAGCCTAGATATGCCCCTAAAATTGAATTAAAGTCAAAAGAATGTATTAATACCGTATTAAGACCTCTCACTGACCATGTGACCATCAAGATCAACGGTTCTCTTACAAGTGAAGACGTTTTTCGTACCGTTGTGAGTATGTCAGTCAACAGAAATTCTGTTCATTCTGTTGCAACACAGTATCAGAATGTTGCTTGCGAAACATCTCTACGATACCATCTTAAAAAACTAAACATGGAAGAACTGATCATATCGAATGAAACGATTCTCCTTCAAGAACTCATAAAAACCCTGAAAACAGGCAAGAGCTATGAATTCGCTGCTGATTATACCAATGATCCTTATTACGGAAAAAAAGATTCATCTAATGAGAAATATGTAATAGGTGGACAGGCTAAAAAGTCAACAAACTCCTTTTACTCATATGTCTCTCTTTATATCATTAACAAGAATGAGAGGTTTACCATATCTGTTCTTCCTGTCGAAAAGCATAAAACAAAGGTTGAATACCTCTCCCATTTTATCAGCCTCATCAAAAAACTGAACTTTAATATTAAGATTTTCTGCCTGGATAGAGAGTTTTATTCTATTGACGTGTTTAAATTTTTGCAAAGTAAACAGGTTCCACATATAGTTCCAGTTGTTAAGAAAGGAGAGTGGATGAAGCAGATCCTGAAAGGGAATAAGGCACGTAGCGAACAATATGTTATGGGGAACTCTAAGAAAAAAATTCTTCTGGACATTATTATTGATGTCAAGTATCTGAAAGGGAAAAGAGATAAAAAAGGATGTGAGATCCTTGGTTTTGTCGTTTTTGGAGTCAAATGGTCTCCAAGAAAGGTCAGTACGGTTTACAGAAGAAGATTTGCTATTGAATCTTCATACAGGATGAGGAATGTGGTTAAACCAAAGACATCATCTAAAAACGCAACTATAAGGTACTTTTATGCACTGATATCTTTCCTGTTAAAAAATATATGGCTATACCTTCAGAAAAAACATTTTACGATTGTCAAAAGAGGCCCTAAAGTCATAGATGAGGATAAGTTCAGATTTAGTATGTTTATACTTCTCATTGAGGAATGGCTGAGAAGAAAGTTAAAGGTCAGGTTAATGGTGGAGTGTTTGAGGTAAATGAATGGAGAGGAGACATGGAGGAGAGATTTTTAGCGAAGTACTGTA
>NZ_VOUA01000064.1 GCF_024372725.1 Methanosarcina sp. KYL-1 | reverse complement strand
CTTTCTCTATTTACATGTGGATCCAATGCTTGACTTTCGTATACATTCATCACTGTTTCAAAAGTTCTTTCAATTCCACATCTATGTAGAATCCCTGTCAATAAATTTGATGCATTTTCAGCAAATATTATGCTCCATCTCTCCTGAGTATATCGAACCATCTTTTCAGGATGAGCAGTATTATTCTTTACAATAGAATAGATTCTTCTGCTAACGATTAAAGTCAACATTGCTGTCCAGATTAGAGCTTCAATTACCTGTTCATTCTTTGTATCCAGAACGTCAAGCGCGTATTTGCTTTTTAATTCCTTGAAAAGCAGCTCTATGTCCCATCTTGCCCCATATAATTTTGCAATTTCTTTTGCATCTAAAACATTTTTCTGAATGTTTGTTATATATATGTGGTAGTTTTCTTCTTCATGGTTATATATTGCAACAAGACGTAAGTTCATCTCATCTTGTTTTTGCTTGCCTTTATATTATCTCCTTTTAAATGTTATTTTCACAACAGCATCAAGATCTTTTCCTGAAAGTTGCTTAATGCACTCACTAACATGTTTTCCAGCGAACTCTTTGCTTTTTGTCTTCGAAAGTCCCTCTTCAACAGAAACAACAATGGGATCCATATTCTTCTTAATTCTTGAGACAAAATATCCCCCATTTTCCGCAACTCTTGCAAACATTTGATTTTTGTAAAATCCAAGATCAACAAGAAGAATACGGTCTTTGATCCATGGGCCTATTTTCAATGTTTTTATCTCGGCTGTTTTTTCAGAGTACAAAGCAACGGTTTTAGGTCCGTTAGCAACTGCACTTACCATAACTCCAACTTTAACTCCTGCAGCTACATTTCTTGCTCTTGCTGCTGGAAATTTGTCTGCTAAAGAGGAGTGAAGACGAACAATTGTGCTGTCCTGAATGATAACATCCTGAAAGTTTTCGAGTTTCTTGCTAAGCTTCCTACCAGGTTCTTTTGCAAGCTCTTCTATGCCGTGAATAACACACTGATGAAGAAACTCAACAAGTTCTGGAGTGAATCGATAGTACCAGCTGCTGTCGCTTATGGTCTTACTTGCTTCTTTTTCATATTCTCTTTTCAAACTGGCAAGTGTACGCTGCAAGCGTACACCAAAACCAAGAGTTAAAACCCAAAAGATGACGACAGGATCAATTTTACGTTCACGTATTATAAGACCAGTTTCTTTGGCAGTTTACCTTAGCCACTCTTCGGGAAACATTTCCCGAAGAGAGTCTTCGAGAGTAGATTGGGGATGAGGCGACATAGACGTACTATTATTAAGTTTGTTAATATAAAAACACACACCGGGATGCTTGTCTAACGCTTAACCGATGACGCATG
>NZ_VOUA01000063.1 GCF_024372725.1 Methanosarcina sp. KYL-1 | reverse complement strand
CTTTTCCTTTATTTCAGGGAGTTTGTTCTGCTGTTCTACGTACCTGACACGCCTGTTCTCTTTTTTCCATGCTTCCTGTCTTTCGGTCAGAGCAAAATTATAGGTCAACCTGCAGAGGTTAGATATAATCCAGAGAACATCGACCTGTTTTTCTGCAGGATGGATTTTGATCTTTTCAGTCAGTTGCATGGACTATTAATAATATGTCACTTTGCATATATATAAACGTCTTTGAACAATTGATAGAAAGTTAATCAATTGTAGTATCGGGAAGTTGACGGCTTTCATCACCCACCTGTCGGGCTACGCCCTCCGAGGAAGGGGACTTCCCGCCTTAGAGTTAAAGGGCCACGCTGAAAGCCTTTTTCGTTCTCAAATTTCAGGTCCCTCAATTTCCAGGCCCCCCAATTTCCAGGTCCCCCAACTTCCAGGTCCCCCAACTCCCAGACTCCAAAATTTCCAGGTTCCTGGCCGGGCCTCTTCTTAATCCCCTATTTTATCTCCGCAGGCGGGAAGAGCCTGTGGACTTGTGGAGGTTGCTCCGGAGTATGAAGCAGGAAGCTCCTTCCTCAAAAACCTGAGCCGGAAGGCAAAGGTTTTAGGGAGGGGTAGTTCACCTTATTCTTCATTCCGGCTCTTCATCCTGAATATTATCAGAGTTCAGGTTAAGTATTTTAGCGAAAAAGATGATACTATAAAATAAAACCGGCAACTGTAAGAAGGGGGATTATATGGCAGGAGTAATGAGTTCCGAGCTACTGAAAGCGCAGGAAGAGAACGTCACATCCATGTGTATCTGCCCTGACTGCCCTTCCTGGGTGGAATGCGGAGAAAAAGGCGGATTTTGTTTTGAGACCATAGAGAAAAGCAGGTGCATAAGCGAAGAAAACGGCTGCATTTGCCTGGGCTGCCCGGTAGCCATCAGTTTCGGGTTTGAATACATGTACTACTGCACGAAAGGTTCGGCAAAAGAGCAGAGCAAGTGAACCTTCGGACCATAATTTTTACTTTATTTATTTTTTTAATTTATTTTTTTAATTTTTTTCACTTTATTTATTTTACTTTTTTTACTTTTTTCACTTTATTTTTTTACTCTTTTTACTTTTTTTACTTTTTTACTTTTTTTTACTTTTTTTTACTTTTTTTACTTTTTTACTTTTTTTTACTTTTTTAACTCTATTTCATATTTACCCGTAGGCCTCCAACCGGAACAGAAGCCGGTCCTTAAAGGAAGCCCGGAAAAGAGTTGATCCGGGACAAAAAGCCCGGATCCTGGCGGCGAAATTGTTTCACCGGAAGGTAGTGATGCTCAGAATACAAGCCCGAGGTCTTCGAGCTTCTTCCTTGCTCCGTCGTAGACCTGCATGTATTCGTCAGTTGGGGTGACGGTCTTGACGTCGTAGCATTCCTGGAAGGTCTTTCCTGCAGGTGCGTTTGC
>NZ_VOUA01000062.1 GCF_024372725.1 Methanosarcina sp. KYL-1 | reverse complement strand
TCCTGATCAACGGGACTTTTGTTGAAGAAGGGGCAGGCATTGCTTCAGTAATTGTTAATGGTGTCTCTGCGGCAGTAAACGATGAGGAGAATTCTTATTCTGCAACTAACTTGCCTCTGGTGGAGGGAGAGAACCTCATAACCGTGCTTGCAACGGATAAAGCCGGGAACGTCGGGACTAACACTACCCAGATAGTTCTGGATACGATTTTGCCCACAGCTACAATAAGTGCGCCTGTTAACAATGCCTGTGTAAGAGGGGCTGTCGAAATCATCGGAAATGCAACTGATGAAGCCAATTTCAATAATTATTCCGTGGAGTGGTCGGATGCCGCCGGGGTCAACTGGACGGAAATATACAGTTCAACAACTGCTAATGAAGGAACCCTTGCCGTCTGGAACACAACCACTTTGGCAGACGGGGAATACACCATCCGGTTGACAGTTACCGATAAAGCCTTCAATACAAACACAAGTACGGTCGATGTCAAAGTTGATAATGAACCACCGATAGCAGCAATAGCAGAGCCTGTCGAAGGTGCATATGTTTGCGGGAACATCGGCATTAATGGGTCCGCAGATGATGAAAATATCAAAAACTACACGGTGGAATGGTGGAATGCTACCAGTAATTCGACAATATTTGGTTCATCCGCCGGATTATCCGGGAAGCTGGCTGAGTGGGATACAGGTGCTCTGGCAGACGGGGAGTACACAGTCCTGTTGACAGTTATGGATATTGAAAATAATATCAGTACAGCAGCAGTAAATGTTACAGTTGACAATACCCTTCCTGTTTTGAATATAACGCAACCTTCCGAGGACAGGACCTGGTTCGTTGACAATATCGTAAAAGGTACGGTCTCGGACGCCAACTTTGAATCGGCTGCCCTGGTAGTGAAGAACGAAACAGGTGCCGTAGTGAGCCGGTATGAACTTTGCATCCTGCCGGACAACAGCTTCAGGAAGCGTGTGGAATACTATCCTGAACAGAACAATACGCTGGAGTTAATCGCATATGATCTGGCAGGCAACTCCAATATCGCCAGGAAGACAGTGTACATTGAAACCGATACCATGCAGGAAGCGGTGTCCTCTGTCAATGAAAGCGAAGCAGTGGAAATTGACGCTGTCAATGAAACCGGGACCTCAATAGAATTCGTATCGGATGTTAACGCAACCGATGTGACTTTCACGGTAAATGCGATAACAAACGAAACAGCAATGGAAAGCCTTAACAATTCGAGTTCGGCGTTCGGAGAACTTGCGGTAGGCAAAATGGTTGAAATAAATGCTGCCGGAGGCCTTGACGGTTCAAACGAGTCACAGATCCGGTACGTGCGTATATCCCTCTTTTACAGTAAGGACGACCTGGACCTGGACGGGGACGGAGAAATCGGACCCGGAGATATCGATGAAGCTTCCCTGTCCGTTTACTGGTATAATGAAACAAGCGGCAACTGGGTTAAGCTCTTAAAAGGCAACCCCGAATGGGTAATTGATGCCGGCAGGTCTCCGATAAAAGGTGATGAACAGGGCTCGGTATGGGTCAAGGTAGAGCATTTGAGCTGCTATTCTTTGACCGGGTCACTAATT
>NZ_VOUA01000061.1 GCF_024372725.1 Methanosarcina sp. KYL-1 | reverse complement strand
GTAACTATTCAGCCCACTGCTAAAAAAGTATTTTTTGAGCAAAATCTGCAATTATCAGGATAACAGCGGCGCTCCATTGAGCGCCGCTATAATAGCATCCATGGCATTCAGGCCATTCTTTCTAATTGAGGATATGTACGCCCTAATTCTGCAGAAAGCTACCGCTCCTTCTATGCTTCGGAAAGTTCCCGAAATTTTCTGTTGTAGCTTCATCATCCTGATGTCTCGCTCTGCTTGATTGTTATCAAACGCAACTCTCAGGTCATTGAGGAATCTTAGAATCTGTTCCTTGTATAGCATGAACCTATCAAGGAGATTCTTTGCTTTCGTTTGTGCTGTTTTTCCTCTCTTTTTCACCTGATCTTTTGTGATATCAGGAGGTGGATTTTCCTCAATGCCTTCTTGAATTATTGCTTCATATATTTCCTCGAATTCCCTTACTTTTTCCAGATCAATTGGAATTTCTATTTCCTTGCATTCGTCAGTGTACTTTTTCATCTCACTGAGAAGCTCATTTATCTTTTTGGCCCATTGCTGCTTGAAATTCTCTTCAATCCCAGTAAGTTCCCGTTTAAGATGAGCGTTGCACAGAGCATGTTCACATCCATACTTGTTGTATGATAAATATCCATCATGAACCGCTACTCCATTGTATTTCGGAAGGAATCCCAGAGCATCAATTGCTTCTCTTCCTCTTTTTGGGTGAGGGAAATAGTATGTCCATCGACTGTTTGAGACAACGTGAAGCCACCATTTTTTCCCTAAAACTCTCATTCCCGTCTCGTCACAATGGGCGGAAGGAGACGCTAATAGATGTTTCATAGCAGCTTCTTCGAAAGGTTCCAGGTTCTGGAAACATTCATTTTCTGCTCTTTTAATGGTAGCAGGGCTGATACGTATACCATAGAAGTCCTCCACTAAATCACAAGTCCTTTCGTAAGGAATCAATTGATAGTTCTTCAAATACAGAATTGAGGCTAAAAGACGAGGACCATATTGGATAGGGAATTTTATGGACTCTGGAAAAGAACCTTTGTTAACTTTCCCGCAGTGAGGACACTTCTTGATTTCACAACGATGTTCGGTAACTATGATCTGCACAGGAGGAATTTCAGCTTCTTGCCTACGTTCATAGTCCTGAACTTCAGTATCTTCAAGATCATGACCACAATTATCGCAGCATTCCGGCGAATGGTATCTTATCTAATCAGGGTTTTCAACCATTTTAAAAGTCTTTCCAGGGTGACCTTTTTGACCACCAGCTTTTTTGCCACTACTCTTACGAAGACTCTTAGGTTTTGGTTTTTCATTACAAAAAACATCAGTAGAAGGAGGTTTACTGCTATTTTGGCTGTTTTGATTCAAACGAGCCTCTAAAATTCTTACACGTTTTTCAAGTTCAGCAATCTGAGAAGCTTGTTTCTCTATGATATACTCAAGTCTCTGGATTACAGCAATAACTGCTTCAGGACCAGCTTCATAAATTTCAAGGATCTCTTCACGTGTAAGCATGATGCTGAAAAAACAATGTTATTTTATATGCAATTTTTCCTCCTTCCGAGGAAAAATTGACATTAATCAAAGTAGGGCTGAATAGTTAC
>NZ_VOUA01000060.1 GCF_024372725.1 Methanosarcina sp. KYL-1 | reverse complement strand
GATGAGGATTTTGTCGGTTTATCGGCATCTGGGCAGTGGGTTTCTTTTGCTTAGGAGGTGATCCAGCCGCAGATTCCCCTACGGCTACCTTGTTACGACTTAACCCCCCTTGCGAAATTCAGGTTCGAACACAGCACGACGTCTGTGCCCTCACCCATACCTCACTCGGGTGGTTTGACGGGCGGTGTGTGCAAGGAGCAGGGACGTATTCACCGCGCTATATTGAAACGCGATTACTACGGATTCCAGCTTCACGAGGGCGAGTTACAGCCCTCGATCCGAACTAAGGATGGGTTTGTGAGATTACCAACCCCTTTCGGGGTAGGGACCCATTGTCCCATTCATTGTAGCCCGCGTGTAGCCCGGGAGATTCGGGGCATACTGACCTACCGTGGCCCGCACCTTCCTCCGATTTAACACCGGCGGTCCCCACAGTGTACCCATCGTCCCGGAGGACATGCTGGTAACAGTGGGCACGGGTCTCGCTCGTTGCCTGACTTAACAGGATGCTTCACAGTACGAACTGGCGACGGCCATGCACCTCCTCTCAGCGATTCAGGCAAAGTCTTTAGCTTGGCCTACATATTGCTGTCGCCCCCGGTGAGTTTTCCGGCGTTGAGTCCAATTAAACCGCAGGCTCCACCCGTTGTTGTGCTCCCCCGCCAATTCCTTTAAGTTTCAGCCTTGCGGCCGTACTTCCCAGGTGGCTCGCTTCACGGCTTCCCTGCGGCACCAGACACGGTCGCACCATGCCTGACACCTAGCGAGCATCGTTTACGGCTGGGACTACCCGGGTATCTAATCCGGTTCGTGCCCCCAGCTTTCGTCCCTCACCGTCGAACCCGTTCTGGTAAGACGCCTTCGCCACAGGTGGTCCCACAGGGATTACAAGATTTCACTCCTACCCCTGTAGTACCTCTTACCTCTCCCGGTTCCAAGCCTGGCAGTATCCCCCGAAAGCCTAATAGTTGAGCTATCAGATTTCCCGGAGGACTGACCAAACCGGCTACGGACCCTTTAGACCCAATAATAACGATCACCACTCGGGCCGCCGGTGTTACCGCGGCGGCTGGCACCGGTCTTGCCCGGCCCTTGCTAACAGGTGTATTTTACACACCCGGACAGCCAACAAATGTTGCTGGCACTCGGTGTCCCCTTATCACGGTTTCCCGCATTGTAAAGTTTTCGCGCCTGCTGCGCCCCGTAGGGCCTGGATTCATGTCTCAGAATCCATCTCCGGGCTCTTGCTCTCACAACCCGTACCCGTCGTCGGCTAGTAGGTACATTACACCCACTACTACCTGATAGGCCGCAGACCCATCCTTGGGCAGACGAATCCATTTCACGCATAAAGCATTCCAGCATATATGCGTTATCCGGAATTATCCCCAGTTTCCCGGGGTTATGCCGGACCCAAGGGCAGGTTATCCACGTGTTACTGAGCAGTACGCCATGTTCACGAAGAACATATGACTCGCATGGCTTAGGCGAACACCGATAGCAGTAACCTCTGGCAGGATCAACCAGAATTAATGTATCGCACACTTAAAGGTCTTGGTCGCAGAAACTGCACTAACAACCATCAATTCGGTTATTCAGTTTTGCGATAGATTGTAGAACAACCCACCGACCAGAATTAACCGAACCGACAAAA
>NZ_VOUA01000059.1 GCF_024372725.1 Methanosarcina sp. KYL-1 | reverse complement strand
AGAGAGAATACACAGTTGTCCTTATTGTGGTCTTACTCTTGATAGAGATCATAATGCTGCTATTAACATTCTGAGATTGGGGCTACAATCTCTTCAGAATTCTGATAGATGCCCGTCACTTCAGTGACGGGAGTAGTCACCAAATTGACTTACTTTTAAAAACGGTATTAAATTTTAACAGTTCAGCTCTGACCCTCAAAATCAGGGCTTCACATAAATTTTTTCCAGTTCACGGAGCATCCTGTGGAACTCTTCATGTTTCCCTGTACCTATTTTCTCGGCTTCGACCAGTTCAAAGGACTCCAGCATGTTTTCCTGAGTTTCAGGCTTAAGTCGGGCATCAGCCACCGGGAAAAGGTATCTGTCCTCTTTGTCGATATGCCTTATCAGGAGCTGGGTATAATCCCTTGAATTCCTGACTATGGTCGACAGTGCTTCGGAATCCATTTTTCCGGAAACTGCCTCATTTATCTTCCTTACATGTTCCCTTCCTTCTTCATGTTCCTGCAAAAGAGAAGGGATCAATTTTACTGCAACGGAGATACCTGCCTTTTCCATTGCAGGGAAAAGGTGAGCTTCTTCCTTTGTGTGGTGGCATTTGTCGACAAACACTTTCATGAATTCCACGATGTTTTCCAGATGTCCATAATCCACCTTCTTTCCGGAGTCGATATCCATGCAGATGCCATCCAGTATCCTCAGCATCAGTTTGACGGCGTCGTGTTCTTCTTTCAGATCATCGGTTGGTTTCATCATTACTCCCCTTTGTCTTCTACACTATGACCGTAATGAACTTATTTTACGGCTAATGAACCCCAATTATATAATTTTAGTTCGCTACTTATAGTTATTGGTAGCATGCATTCCGGAGCTTTGGGAATCAAATAAGTAATATGCTAGCAGATAATGGATGTACATCAATTCGGATGTACAATAACAGGGGGTTAGATTCTATGGATGAATACGAAGAACTGGAACATAAAGAATTATTGGAAAGTATGAGCGATAAACTGGGTTTTACACCGCGTATTCTGGAAATCATCGGGGAAATTGATCATGAATCCCTGAAGAAATACAACAGATGCAACCAGAAGTTATTATCGGACGGCGCTCTTCCGGCAAAGGTGAAAATCTTGATGGCCCTTGCTGTAGTTGCATCCAAGCAGTGTGAAAGGTGCACGGTTGTGCAGATGCAGAGTGCGCTCAAGAACGGGGCTACAAAGGAGGAAATAATGGAAACAATGGATGTCATTTTCATTACCTCAGGGGCTCCGGCTGTTGCGGCCTGCAGGGACGCACTTAAGCTTCTTAAGAAGAGTTGATGTTGCTGCCGGGAATAATTTTTTTCAGGGAACTTTCCCTGCATCAACTTCCTCATTTTTTACCTCTTATTTCTTGCCTCTATTTTTGCCTCCATTTTTGCCTCTTATTTTTGCCTCTTATTTTTGCCTCTTATTTTTGCCTCTTATTTTTGCTCTAATTTTTGCCTTTAATTTTTGCCTCTAATATTCTTATTTCTCGAATCAAATGACTTTATTACATCGGGAGCGCGGAGGGTCACGAATACCCCGTCCTTTAGGTCGGGGATGAAGTGAACCCTCGCACATTTTTTGTGCTCCTTTAAATTGATAAAACATTGCTTCTTTTTAAAATGAGGTT
>NZ_VOUA01000058.1 GCF_024372725.1 Methanosarcina sp. KYL-1 | reverse complement strand
CCTGCCTTCGGCAGGTTAACGTAATTAGAGATAGATATTTTCATATTTCTCTCCCATGAGCCTCAGTATCTTCCAGTGAATATCCTCCATATTCAATATTTCTGACTCTATTTCTTCTTCATTATGAGTATTAAGTTCTGTAATTCCCTGGAAATTGAAAAATATCCATCTCATTGTAGGTCTTTTTGTTTGTTTCCCTTTTTGATCTGGAACCGTTTCATTTTCTTCTTCTAACTTTGTCCTTAATTTCCATTCTGCAATTGAATAAATCATTAAGCAGAGAACCATTATCATAGTCAGTGCTTCAATTCTGGATTTTTTCTTAAGGTAAACTTTCGATATGCTAAACGTATCACTTTTCAAGAATCTGAATCCCTTTTCTACATTATCCTGTCCTTTGTAATACTTCAGCATATCTTCAGGAGAAAGACTGATATCATTGCTCGCAAGAATGAAAAGTCCCATTTTCTCCATTTCTTTCAAAACAAAAGCATCATTAACCTTTATGCTGCCATCAATCCTGTAATAGGTTTTTAATTCCTCATCTTTTGAAGGTCTGCCTCTTTTACCCGATTCACATTTTTTAATGGCTTTCAAATCAACATTTTCAAACACAATTGAGGGGAAATCTTGAATCCATTTCTCTGCGGCTTTTAATGCATCATCTTCACAGAAGAAGTCCTCTACTTTCAGCTTTTTAAAAGCCTTGTCTGCTTTTTCAACCTCTTTGTCAAGCTTTGTTCTGAGAGTTTGCTCTTTCTTCTCTTTCATCTTGTGAGAAAGCAGCAAAACCCACTTTTGTTTAACTCCGCCATATTCCACAAAGGTTTGATAAAATGAGTATCTTTCGTCGCTTTTTAGCGTTTTCAGGTTCAGATTTGCAGTTAGCAGTTCCTTTGCCTCGGTAATTGTTGCAGGAACACGACTGATCCAGAATGACTTCCCTATGTTTTTGATATTATTGTCTGTGTAAAAGGAACTATCAGCGACATAGTACACTTTGCTTTCAGGTCTTAAAACTGATTTAAGAGACTTGATGGCTTCAAAAATTGTGTTTTTGTCGGAAGCGTTTCCTGAATGTGTGTTCATGAAAAGAGGTATTCCGTGCTGATTAACAATCAAGCTCAGTACAAATTGTTTCAGGTCCCATCTTCCGTTTTTTGGGATTCCAAAAGTAATGTCAATAGACTCAGTTTCTTCGTCATCATAATCCCCAAAAACGCTGACACTTGTAGTGTCAGCGTGTAAACAGTGAACAGGAATAGGTAGACGAGTCATAATATGAAGAGTGATTTCCGTAAACAGTTTTGTAGGGCCGTATTTGACGATTCTGTCAAGAGTCTCTCCGATAACATATTGATTCAGGTCTTCTTTTGTTATACCGTCTCCAAAAAGCCTTTCAGTAGAAATGTTTTTGAAAAAATCAGGAAACAGGTACAGACGTTGCCCTACGAAACCAAGACCATTGAGTACCATGGCAAGGATGCAGACGGAGTGAGGGACGTTATGATCCCTTTCTTTAGGAAGTTTTTCATCGATCAGTTTGTCAACTTCAAGCTCTCTGAAAACTCCAGCCATGAGACCAAGGTGACCTAAGAACCTTGTACGTTTTAATGAGGATTCAACTCTTCTAATGCTGTTTTTCTCTGCCATGGGAAGACCAAGAAAGAGATATAAAATTAATGATATTAATTTATATGTTTACCTGCCGAAAGCAGG
>NZ_VOUA01000057.1 GCF_024372725.1 Methanosarcina sp. KYL-1 | reverse complement strand
AATTAGAAAGAATGGCCTGAATGCCATGGATGCTATTATAGCGGCGCTCAATGGAGCGCCGCTGTTATCCTGATAATTGCAGATTTTGCTCAAAAAATACTTTTTTAGCAGTGGGCTGAATAGTTACGAATTTTTTACAACCAATAAAGAAGATAATTTATCTCCACTTGAAATCGCAAAAAGATATTATCCATGTTTTGATGATAGAGATCATATAAAGAAGTTTATCATACCAATTCGTCCGGAATTTCATGACAGGCTTTTTACAGACCACCTTTCAAGGCAGATGAGACTTCAAGATTTTGAAAATGAATTCATTGTTGAAGGAAATACCATAAAAAAAGCTTATCTATGCCACTCGAATAGTCGAAAAATCGGCAGTGGTGACGTGATTTTATTTTATAGATCACATGACTCAAAAAATATAACAGCTGTGGGGATAGTTGAATCTGTGCATTTTGGACTTACCGATCCTGATGAAATATATGAGATTGTAAAGAAAAGAACTGTATACAAAAAAGAAGAGATCAGAGAACTTGCAAGGAAAGAAACAACTATAATTAGATTTATGCATCAAATATATTTAGAAAAAAAGACCGACGTAAATTATCTAAATTCAATTGGAATACATGCACCTATGTCGATAACAGAAATAAGCAATGAAGCGTATAAAAAAATAAAGGAACATGGGGAAATTAATGAACGTTTTACTATCAATTAAACCGACTTATGTTGAAGAAATAATTAATGGGAGTAAAAAATATGAGTTTAGAAGAGTAATATTCAGAGCTCCCCACGAAATAAAAAAAGTATTCATATATTCAAGTCGTCCCGTAAAAAAAATAATAGGAACCTTTACAATTGGTAAAATCATTAAAGGAACCCCAAATGAGTTATGGAACCAATGTAGTGATTTTGGTGGGATTGGAAAAGAGGGTTTCTTTAATTACTTCAAAAATAAGCAACAAGGTTTTGCAATTTCAATTGAAAACTTAGAAATATTCCCCAAACCTATCGATCCTTACACATCAATTACTGATTTTAAAGCACCACAATCTTTCTGTTACATTGATGATGATTTATTAGAACTACTTACTGAAAAGCCAGTCGATTATAAAGAGATAAATAAGAACTTCAATGAAAAATGTGGCGAAATATTGAGGATGGCAGTCCATATTGAAGACTATTTCGATTTTTTTATCTCAAACTACTTTTGTGCACCACAAGATAGGAAGACCTTTCTTTTAGAAGACCTAATTATAACAACACTAAATTTTGACAGGAAAAAGAATATTTTCTTTAAAATATGTCAAGAAGAAGGAATCGAAAAGAGCATTACAAAGGATATCAATGAAAAATTAAAATTTATACAATCCATTAGAAATAGAGTTGCACACGATGCGGTCTGGTCTTATCCTGATAAAAACGAAATAATACTTCAAAAAAGAAAAAGTGTTACGTATAAACGTGATGAACTTATAATCACAGATGATTTAGTCAAAGAAATCGATGAAAAAAGATTATTTTGCATAAATAAAATTAGCGAAGTGCATCTAAAAATATCCAATAAATCAAAAGAGCAAAATCCCGATGATTTTTGGTAATTGCTTAAAATTCAGTTTTCTCTTTTATTTCAGTACTTCGCTAATTTTCATCTCCTCATAAACGAGGCTGTTCGATACCTTTATATGGGATAAAAACTGCCTCCGTATGTCTTTTCCACCATGTAAGCCTAGATATGCCCCTAAAATTGAATTAA
>NZ_VOUA01000056.1 GCF_024372725.1 Methanosarcina sp. KYL-1 | reverse complement strand
GCCATAATAGCGGGAACAGAAACCGCAAGGAACGTACTCAGGGTAGACGAGATAGTCCCCAGAAAATGAAAAATGAGTACGCGGAAAAAGCCGGAAAAAAAATCAGAAAACGGAAATCAGGAATAAATCAGAAAACGGAAATCAGGAATAAATCAGAAAACGGAAATCAGGAATAAATCAGAAAACGGAAATCCGAAAAAAATTAAAAAAATCAATCACGCTGATGACAATGCCTGAAATTCATCTATCATGGCATTGTTATCATATCCCCCAGATAGTGAGTTAGACCTGCAACGCCTTCCCGGAAAGGTATAAGCTTGCCATTTTAAGTGCCCGGGAAGAAGAAAGTCTACAGCCCCGAAATGCCCCGGAACGTCCGGTCCCGGACCAGAGCCCCCCGGGATAGATACGGCATTAATCCGGTCCGGGCATTCCATTTTACCTGGATCGGAAACAGTATCGAAAATTCCGGGGAATCCCCGGGACAGGAGATGCCCTGCCACCTCGAACGCCGGGTAGAAAACGGGGTGCCTAACCCCAAAAAGTTCCGGGATAGATGCACTGCCTTCAAGCCGGGCAATTGATTTTACCGGTAAAAGGGCCGTATCACAAAGCCCGGAACACATTTAGATGAAACTGCAGTGCCCATTCTGCCATCATTTACAGGGCAGGACCGGGGGCGCTGCGGGATTAACGGACACCTGCCCCACAGCAAGGGAAAGGACCAGAATCACTTTTTTATAGAAAATACTAATTTTTTTTAAAGTGAATAAATATAAAAAGGGTTTAGTATTTAATCAACCCCCGGAGAGAATTCTTCACAGGCTTAAAATGTGGGAAATTCTAACGGAATTCCATGGCAGATAAAAATACAGTACCTTTTGCTCAAATCCCTGATAGGTAAAGATGTGGACAAGTACCTGCACTCCCGATGATCCTGAAAAGCACCGCAGAACTTATCCAGAGAACAGGGCCACCGGGCTGGAGAAAGGGATTAGAAGGTGCCCTGGAAACCTTAAAAACAAAATAAATTTTTTCGTGGAAATGGAGAGAAGAAAAACATGATGAGTATTTCGTCCCAACTGTGTAAGTATACCCGGAAGATAAGTAGAAAAATCAAATGGGATAAAATTATAGAGGAATGCCAGGTTCCAGATTCAGCCTTAAAAATTTGCAGTATAGAAAACGGACTTGTTGTTGAGATTCCGGAGTTGAATTTATGGAGTTGCCCCGGACACAGGGTCAGAAGTTGATATTATGAGCGGACTTGTAGATTTGATCTTTTTTTCTGAAAAAAGGAAGGGAATTCTTATCTTACTGGCTGAGGGCCCAAAAAGCGCCGAAGAAATCAAAAATGAACTTCACGGCGACACACTTTCAATAACGCCGCAGCTAAAAAAGTTGAAGGACATGGACATTATTGTCCAGCGCGAAGATACCTACGAACTCTCGGATATAGGAAAAATAATTGTTAAAAAAATGCTGCCTCTGACTGAACTCCTCCAGGTCTTTGAGGATAACAGCGACTACTGGTCAAAGCACGACAGAAGGCCAATCCCCGAGCACCTGATAAATAAAATGCACATGCTTGGAAAATGCAAAGTGGATGAGCCCGACCTGGAGCACCTTTTCGAATTCCCTAAAGATCTGAAAGAAATAGTATTCAGGTCAGGGAGACTCAGGACCTTTTACTCATTCTTTTGCCCTGAATGTCCTGCAATTCAGGCAACCTGCGCAAAAAACGGGGCAAAAATGGACCTGGTTATGGATGAAAAAGTATACGGCAGATTAAAAAATGACTTTAAAGATACACACAGGCTGCTACTTGAAAATAATGTTTCACTTTACATTTACAGGGGAGAAATAAAACCTTCTTCCTTCATGGTCACCGATGAATTTGTGATGTTGAAACTCTTCGGAAAGGAAGGGGAGTTTGACCACAGAAAGCTGATGAGTTTCAACAAAAGCGCCATTGAATGGGGAGACGAACTGGCAGATTACTACATCGGGCTTTCGGAGAAAATAAATTAAAGTGAAAGCGGCAACACCTCCCGCCGTAACCAGCGGTGTATTTTTACACCGCTGGAATCAATCCAAAGCCAGGAATGTTTAATCTCAATGTTTTGATCCTGCTGTTTTGATCTCAATGTTTTGATCCTGCTGTTTTGATCTCAATGTTTTGATCCTGCTGTTTTGATCTCAATGTTTTGATCCTGCTGTTTTGATCTCAATGTTTTGATCTCAATGTTTTGATCTCAATGTTTTGATCTCAATGTTTTGATCTCAATGTTTTGATCTCAATGTTTTGATCTCAATGTTTTGATCTCAATGTTTTGATCTCAAT
>NZ_VOUA01000055.1 GCF_024372725.1 Methanosarcina sp. KYL-1 | reverse complement strand
TATGGCAGCGATCCAGAGTTCCCGAAGGCTCGCGCACTTCAGTACAGTAAGGAACGCGGGCAGGCTTATCTGCTGTGTTCGGGATGGGTAACAGGAGTTGCCCTGCCGCTATGGCCGCCATAAGCAATTAATGAGACGGATTGATGAAATGGAGTTGAGAAGACGTAGAGTAGACAGGATAACAGGATAGCAACAAAAGATCAAGAAAACAGACAAAACAAGTTCAAAAAGGTTAGAGATAAGAGTGATAGGGTGAGCGTGGCAGCGATCCAGAGTTCCCGAAGACTCGCGTACTTCAGTACAGTAAGGAACGTGGGCGGGCTTATCTGCTGTGTTCGGGATGGGTACAGGAGTGACCCCGCCGCTATGGCCGCCACACTCAACCTATGAATGGGATTGTGGAAAAAGTCATGTATAGTGGTGCTGCATAAACTGGATTTCGCCTGGACCTGGTTATGGTGAGCGGAACGGATAATTAGTGAACGCGGACTGAACACCTCGTTGCCTTGGTGCTTACATCCCGTTTCTATCAAACCGGTCTTTTACCGGCAACCTTAATGAAGTCTCTTTTTAGGCGGGATTTCGAGCTTAGATGCATTCAGCTCTTATTCCGTGGCGCGTAGCTGCCCGGCGGTGCCTTGTCAGACAACCGGTACACCAGTGGCGCCGCTGCTTTGTTCCTCTCGTACTAAAAGCAGCTTACCCTCAGACTTCGGGCACCTCTAGTAGATAGTAACCGACCTGTCTCACGACGGTCTAAACCCAGCTCACGATCTCCTTTAATAGGCGAACAACCTCACCCTTGGCCGCTGCTGCACGGCCAGGATGGAAAGAACCGACATCGAGGTAGCAAGCTGCCGGGTCGATATGTACTCTTGCCGGCAACGACTCAATTATCCCCGGGGTAACTTTTCTGTCATTTTTGGCCCCCACCAAGGAGGCTCAAAAGTTCGCTAGAACCGACTTTCGTCTCGTCATCCACTGCTTTGCTGAATAACGTCAGGCTGACTTATACTCTTGCACTCTTCAGCGAGTTTCCGACCCGCTTGAGTCAACCATTGCGCGCCCTTGATATCTTTTCAAGGGCGTCCCGCCCCAGGCAAACTGCCCACCTATCGGGGTCCTCTTCGCAGAGTTAGGGTCGTAGTCCCAGAAGGGTAGTGTCCCAATTGTGGCTCCACGGATGCTGGCGCACCCGCTTCGACGCCTCCTACCTACACTGTACATCCAGAACCACAACCCAACGACAGGCTGCAGTAAAGCTCCACGGGGTCTTC
The DNA here is from genome assembly GCF_024372725.1 of Methanosarcina sp. KYL-1. Taxonomy (GTDB): domain Archaea; phylum Halobacteriota; class Methanosarcinia; order Methanosarcinales; family Methanosarcinaceae; genus Methanosarcina. The sequence continues at coordinate 2,138 of NZ_VOUA01000055.1, read as the reverse complement.
ACTTCCCCCTAGAGGTCTCTAGACTGTGCACTAGAATGTAAGCTTCACCGGACTCCAGTTAGGGACAGTAGGGCTCTCATTGATCCATTCATGCAAGTCGCCAATTAAGCGACAAGGTACTACGCTACCTTAAGAGGGTCATAGTTACCCCCGCTGTTTACAGGCCCTTCGTCCCGTTGAACCGGGGTTTCAGGTACCTGCACTGAGCAGGATTCAGAGATTGTACTAGCCCTTACGGGTTTGCAATCTCCTATGTTGGTATTAGACAGTTAGAGCCCCCTGGTCACTGCGACCTGCTGTCTACACAGCAGGCACTCCTTATCCCGAAGTTACGGAGCTAATTTGCCGAATTCCCTTAACTGAATTACTCCGACACGCCTAAGCCTTTTCAGCTAGGGGCACCTGTGTCAGTTCTCGGTACGGACATTTAGCTGCCCTTTTCACGGGTCCCTGGGTGCAGCCGACTTTCGCTATCACAGATTCACCGAATTCTCGCCATTACGGCTCTCCAACGGTTTAGCTGCTTGGACGGCGCGACGACGCCGCTCGGCCTGCCCTGAGACGTCAGGCATGTAGCGCTAAATGGTACAGGAATATTAACCTGTTTCCCTTTCGGCGTACTCGAATTACGGTACGTCTTAGGACCGACTAACCCTCGGCTGACGAACATTGCCGAGGAAACCTGGCCCCTTCGGCGGCAGGGATTCTCACCCTGCTATGCTGCTACTATTACCAGGATTTTCGTTTGCGAACGGTCCACAGGACTTCACAGCCCTGCTTCTGCCCGAACGCAACGCCTTCCTACAAGATTACCTCGCGGTACTCCGTGGTATCGGTGGTCGACTTGAGCCCCGTCAATTTTCGGGGCCCCAAACCTCGACTGGTGAGCTGTTACGCACTCTTTGAAGGGTAGCTGCTTCTAAGCTAACCTTCCAGCTGTCTTGGGCTTGGGACGCCCTTTAGTGTTTACACTTAGTCGACACTTGGGGACCTTAACCACGGGCTGGGTTGTCTCCCTTACGGACTACAAGCTTACCCCAGCAGTCCGGACTCCGACTTTCTACGATGACGGTGGGTTTGGAGTTTGACAGGCGGGCGAGGGATTTCTCCCCCGGAACCGCCAATCAGTGCTCTACTCCACCGACGATCTCCAGTCAGGTCATGCTGCGACATGTTTCGGAAGGAACCAGCTGATGCCGGGTTAGATTAGCATTTCACTCCGAGACGCAGGTCACACGAATGATTTGCAGATCAATACCGCTTGCGGTCCTCCACGTAGCTTTCGCCACGCTTCAACCTGCCCACGCCTAGATCACCCGGCTTCGGGTCGTACCCCGGTGACTCCACGCACTTGTATACGTCGTGCCTCACCCGAAGGTTGCGCACATGTTGCTTTCGCTTCGGCTGCCCAGATAAAAGGTTAGCCATTGCCACCAAGATACACTCCCTGGCCCGTTCTTCAAAACGTAAGATACGACACTGGCAGTGGCGCTCGTACAACATCCTCGCGAATGCTTCCTTCACGTCAAAGATCCTTTAATGCCGTATCGTTCCATCGCCACCAGGTTTCAGGCACTTTGCACCTCCCTTCTCGGGGTACTTTTCAGCTTTCGGTCACCCTACTATTTCGCTATCGGTCTCAAGGAGTATTTAGTTTTGGAGGTTGGTGCCCCCCAAATTCCCGCACGATATCCAACGCACGGTACTCAGGGACATGCTCCGGTCTTTTGGCTTGCATCTACGTGACTATCACACTCTACGGTCTGCCGTTTCAGGCAAGTTCGATTTGGCCGCCAGACGTTTAAGCAGCCCTATAACACCACATTTCCCCGAAGGGATTCGGTTTGAACTATACCGGGTTCACTCGCCGTTACTAACGGTATCTCAATTGATTTCTTTTCCCGCCCCTAATAAGATGTTTCAATTCGGGGCGTTCCCGATCATTACTGATCACTAAGGAGAGGTCTCATTCGGAAATCTCGGGTTCAACGGTTCCATGCACCTACCCCGAGCTTATCGCAGCTTGGCACGTCCTTCATCAGCTCTTGAGCCGAGCCATCCACCTGGCGGCATAACTCCGGTTACACCTAACCAGATCCAGTAAGCGTCCAGTATACAGCACCTATACATGACTTCAC
>NZ_VOUA01000054.1 GCF_024372725.1 Methanosarcina sp. KYL-1 | reverse complement strand
TGTGTGGTATCTCCTGACAGGGTTTCCCTCTGTGGTGCAATCAACTGGTTCGACGGCCGCGCAGCAGCAAAGGTCGACCCCGAAGGCCCGCAGTTCTCAATTGACAAGGGCGAACTCCTCGATGCAGAGAAAGGAGAATACTCCGGAGTCAACGATATTGCAAAGAAACTTTCCAGCGGAGAATTCGACAAGATCAAGCTCCACTCATTCTTTGACGCCCCGCACACATCATGCGGTTGCTTCGAAGTAGTAGGGTTCTACATTCCTGAAGTTGACGGGATCGGCTGGGTTAACAGAGAATACCAGGGAATGGCACCGAACGGGATCGGGTTCTCCACAATGGCCGGCCAGACCGGTGGTGGAAAGCAGATCGTAGGTTTCCTCGGAATTGGTGTCAACTACTTCTACTCACCAAAGTTCATCCAGGCAGATGGCGGGTGGAACAGAGTGGTCTGGCTCCCCTCCATGCTGAAGGAGAAGATTGCCGAAACCATCCCTGCGGACATTAAGGACATGATTGCTACAGAGAACGATGCCACTGACATCGAGTCCCTGAAAGCCTTCCTCCAGAGCAAGAACCACCCCGTAGTTGCCAACTGGGCAGCTGCTGAAGAGGAAGAAGAAGAGGAAGAAGAAGAGGAAGTAGCAGCAGTAGCAGCAGCCCCCATGATGATGCCTGCAGCGGGCTTCCAGATGCCTGCAATGCCGATGGTCTCTGGCGGGTCTGGCAGCGGAATAAAGCTGACATTCAAGAACGCAAAGATATCCATTGAGAAGATGATCATCAGCGAAAAAAAGAAGTAAGTGACTGACAGGCCAAATAGTGCCTTAACAGAAAAACAAATCCGAAGGGGTATTCTGTGACGAAAGTTATTGCAATAACGGGAAAAGGCGGGACAGGGAAAACAGCGGTAGCGGCTCTTTTGATCCGCTACCTTACCAAACAAGGAAAGTTTTTACTGGCAGTTGACGCGGACGCGGATACGAACCTGCCCGAAACCCTTGGATGTGAAGATGTAAAAACAATTGGGGATGCAAAGGAGTACCTGCAGGCAGAGATCACAAAACCGAGGCCGGACAACCCTGACATGAACAAGGAATCGGTGCTCAAAAGCAAGGTATATGAGATCATCGAGGAAATGCCGGGATTTGACCTACTGGTAATGGGCCGGCCCGAAGGGTCAGGCTGTTACTGCTATGTGAACAACCTGCTAAGGGGCATCATGGACAAACTGATCGTAAATTACGATGTTGTTATTATTGATGCGGAGGCAGGTCTGGAACATTTCAGCAGGAAGATAATAAGGGATATCGATGACCTGATAGTTGTAACGGACGCATCCCGCAGGGGTTTCAGGACTGCCGAAAGGATTCATGAACTTGTGGATGAACTGGATTCGAATGTTGGCGGAATACACGTTATTGCAAACAAGGTTACGGATGCAAACCGCGAGAAACTCACACAACTGGCAGGGGATCTTAAACTAGACCTGATAGGCCTGATACCCCTTGACCCGAAAATAGAGGAAATGGACATAGGGGGAATTCCCCTATTCAACATTTCAGAGAATTCGGTTGCTGTTGTGGAAATTGAAAAGATTGCAAAGAAACTGGGGTTCTAATACCCAGAAAAATTTTGAACCTGTGGACCCGGCAGAAAACCGTGACGGGCCGAAGGGGACAGGCTTCCTGTGCCCTTCAGTGTAGAGTTTCAAGCGGCATTCAAAGTCATTTCAGCATATACCGGAGGCAGGAGAATTCCTGCCTCCGGGGCCCTGTTGAGATATTCAGGGAAACTTGTTCAATAATTATCACGAAGTCTGAAGTCATTCGTAAAAAAGTCACTCGTAAAAACGGATAATTAACGGAAACGGTGAGGTTTACATGGCAAAGAAAATTAAGTTATCCGAAATAACAGACATGTTCGCGGGTATGAATGTGGAAGCCCTCGAAGGTGTAACTATAGAAGGGGACATCGAGATTGATCTCGGTGGACTCGGCGGCGGCTTTGACCCGATGCTTGCCGCAGCACTGGGACAGGAGAGTGCAGTACTCGCCCAGCATTTCGCAAGGATTGCAAGCATGTTCGGCTACCCGGTAGGCATTGGAGCCCCAGCAGCTGCTCCTGCAATTTCCCCGGCCCTTGCTGCCCCGAAACTAAAGGACCTGATCCCGGCAAAGTTCGATGTTTCTAACATCGCAGAGTGGGCCACCCAGATACAGGAAGTACCGATCGGAAACACCTCCGCAGACGGCGGAAGCCGTGGAAAGAGAGTGACACTCGGTGGAGAAAAGGCACTTCCGTTCTTCTTTGACGCACCAATGCCAAACAGGAACCAGGTAACGATCGACGTGTTCGACATGCGCATCGGCCTTGCAAAGTCGGTAAAGGAGAACTACGATGAAGTAATGGACAGCCCGGGAGAATGGGCAAAGAAGGTAGTTGACAAGTTCAACGCCGACATGGTCACAATCCACCTGATTTCAACAGACCCGCTCATTAAGGACACGCCGGCCAAGGAAGCAGCCAAGACGGTAGAAGAAGTGCTCCAGGCTGTTGACGTGCCAATCGCAATTGGTGGATCAGGCAACCCGCAGAAGGACCCGGAAGTACTGGCAAAAGCAGCAGAAGTTGCAGAAGGAGAGCGCTGTCTACTGGCATCGGCCAGCCTGAACCTGGACTACGCCAAGATCGCAGAGGCTGCATTAAAATACGACCACGACGTGCTTTCATGGACACAGCTGGACATGAACGCACAGAAGGAACTGAACAGGAAACTCATGAAGCAGTGCAACGTGCCCAGGGAAAGAATCATCATGGACCCGACCACTGCAGCACTCGGGTACGGTCTCGACTACGCGTACACAAACATGGAGCGCATCAGACTGGCAGCCCTCATGGGTGACGACGAACTGACATTCCCGATGTCCTCAGGTACCACAAACGCATGGGGTGCCCGTGAATCATGGATGGTCAGCTCCCCATTGGGACAGGACTCGGACTGGGGTCCGAGAGAATACAGAGGCCCGATCTGGGAAATTGTAACAGGGCTGTCCCTTGCACTTGCAGGGAACGATCTCTTCATGATGATGCACCCAACATCGGTTGCTGTCCTGAAGCAGATCACACAGACACTATTCGGCATAATCGAGGCAGAGCCTGTTGACATTGCCAGCTGGATCGGAGCGGAGGTGTAAAACATGAAGATAAACAGCCCATTAGAAGCCTACAAGTACCTGCCCCAGACCAACTGTGGAGAATGTGGTGAAGCTACATGTATGGCCTTTGCCTCCAAGCTGATAGACAGGTCAGGAAAGACAAAAGATTGTCCCCCCCTTATCAAGGAAAAGAAGTATGCAAAGAAGCTTGCAGAACTGGACAGGCTCCTTGCTCCTGAAATCCGGGAAGTTGTCATAGGGGTAGGCGAAAGAGCAGCAAAGATCGGTGGAGACGACGTCCTGTACCGCCACAAGCTCACATTCTTCAACAAGACAAAGATGTTCTTCGATGTTGCAGACAACATGGA
>NZ_VOUA01000053.1 GCF_024372725.1 Methanosarcina sp. KYL-1 | reverse complement strand
ATCTCAATGTTTTGATCTCAATGTTTTGATCTCAATGTTTTGATCTCAATGTTTTGATCTCAATGTTTTGATCTCAATGTTTTGATCTCAATGTTTTGATCTCAATGTTTTGATCTCAATGTTTTGATCTCAATGTTTTGACCTCAATGTTTTGATCTCAATGTTTTGATCTCAATGTTTTGACCTCAATGTTTTGATCACACCGTTCAGTATATACTGCACCAATTGGCCAGGAACAATACCCTCAAATATTTCAAGAGGGGCTATTTTTGAAGGCACCTATTTTTTTTGGGCCTCATTATTCAGGAGGGAAACCTGCCTTTCATCCCCTCCCAGAATGCCTCCTTTCCAATTTGGCCCTCGTTCCCAAAAGGCCTCCTTTACAAGAAAAAGAAGCATACCTGAAAAGGGCACACCCTAAAACCGAAACCCTCCCGTAAAAGAGGAAAGCCCGAAAAATAAGGGCACGGCCAATATTGAAGATGGCACTAAAAACGGCATCGGCTATGCTATATATTATTGAGGGCTACTACCTGAATACTTACTGCCATAGCAAAAAGATGAACATCCGGAGGCCGGAAAAACGGTAATTTTCAGAGCCATTCCGACGAAAAATTATCTTGTCGGGGAAGCAGCGGTTGGATGGGCATCAGGAGATCTATGGAAAATTAAGGGACAGGGATTCCTGAACTGACCCTGGCCCGCAGCAGTAAATGAAAACAGGAATGCCAGGACCTGGCGAATCTAATCCTGAAAAATGGAGGCTTAACTAATGGCAAAAGAAGAAATTCTGAACGGTTTAACAGATGCTGTCGTCGAAGGAGACGACGACCTTGCAGAAGAATTCGCACAGAAGGCTCTTGACGAAGGAGTCGACGCATATGAAGCAATCATTGATGGTCTTGCAAAGGGCATGAATGTAGTCAGTGACATGTACGAGAAGGGAGAAGCCTTCGTCCCCAGCCTTCTGCTCGCTGCTGACGCAATGTACGCTGGAATGGAGATCCTCACCCCCTACATAAAGGCTGACGCAAGCACTGTTCCCAGGAACGTCATCGTCGGTACTGTAGAAGGCGATGTGCACGACATCGGGAAGAACCTCGTCAAGACAATGATCACCGCTGCAGGTTACAACGCAGTCGACCTCGGTGTTGACGTCCCACTTGGAAAATTCGTAGAAGCAGCAAAGGAAAAGAAGGCATCTGCAATCTCCATGAGCACCCTGATGACCACAACCATGGGCGGTATGGAAACTGTTATTGAACAGCTTCAGGAAGCAGGCCTCAGGGACTCCCTTGTGGTCATGGTCGGCGGCGCACCCATTTCCAGAGAATACGCAGAGTCCATCGGAGCAGACGGCACAGCTGGTGACGCAAGCGGAGCAGTCGAGACCCTTTCCTCCCTTCTCAGCGGCCTTTCTGCAGATGCATGGAGCGAGTCCGCAGTCGCAGCAAGCAAGATGAAGTACAAGGAAATCCTCGCACAGAAGGGCGCCAAGGAAGAAATCGACATTGGCCTCATCACAGCAGAGAAGGTCCTCGCAGAATACGACTCCGTAGTGCCCAAGTTCAACGAGACAATGACCAAGAAGGAAAGGTTCGTCTCCGCCTTCCAGGACAAGAAGGTCGACAGGCTCCCGGTAGCACCTCTCATCTGCGGTCTCTCCAGGAAGTTTGTACCCTGCACCTACGCAGACTACTCCACCAAGGCAGAAATGTACGCAGCCAGTGCAGTCGCAGGTACCAAATACTTCAACATTGACAACTTCGTCGGCCTTACCGACCTCTGTGTTGTCGCAAGTGACTTTGGTGCAACCATCAGAGTCCCTGAAGAAGACACCCCTGCAGCAACCGGCCACCTCGAGGACTACGAAGCAATGGAAGTCCCCGAAATCAAGGAAGGTACCCGTGCATACAACCTTATCCAGGGCAACAAACTCGCAACCGAGAAGGCAACAAAGGAAATCAACGCACCCATCACCGCTCTCTTCGAAGGCCCGATGGTAGCTCTGACCCAGATCATGGGAGCAACCCGCGTTCTTTCCGACCTCAAGACCAACCCCGAAGTTGTCCAGAAGGGACTTGAAAAGACCACCGAGTACTGTAAGGAAATGGCCAAGATGATGTTCGAGGAAGCCCAGCCCGACAACCTCTGTCTGGTAACCCTCTGGACCAACAATATCATCCTCGGCGCAGACGAATACATGAAGACCGAAGGTAAGATCATGCAGGACGTCTTCGCCCCGCTCTACAAGGAGTACAACAAACCCATGGTCGTTCACAACTGTGCCGACGCACCGCACTGGGACCTTATCAGCAAGTGGGACACCAAGTACTACAGCTACACCTACTACCCAGAGCAGGCAAACAAGGGTTCCAAGGACCACAAGTACCTCATTGAGAACTACGGCAAGGATGTCATGTTCGGCGGAGAAGTTAGCCCGATCGCATTCATGGACAACAGCCCCGAGAACATTGCAAAGATCAGGAACGACACAATTGCCCTTCAGGAGAGCGTCCTGAACACTCTCAAAGAGAACGGCATGCAGTCCAAGTACACGATTGCAACCGGTTGTGAAGTACCCCCAAGAGGTCCGTGTGACACCGTAACTGCCCAGTCCTACACTGTTGCAGAAACCGGTCCGGAACTCTACAAGAAGATCATGGGATAATCCCACGGAAATCACTTCCTGAAAAACAAGCAAGCTGAGGCTTGCTGCAAGAAAGGGCGGACTTTTTAAGTCTGCCCCTTCGTAATTTCTGACACATTCCAATAAACAAGTCCAACGAAATCTCCACACTTCCAACTTACATTCATTAACTCCTGAAATGCCAGGTAAAAACACCCGGTAAAAACTTCCGGCAAAAATACCCGGCAAAAGAAGCCAGAAAATCTCCAACATAAAAAAATCCCACTGATGGCAGTGCCTCCCTCTCCATGGGCACTGTTATCATATCCCCCAGAAGTATGAGTTAGACCTGCAGTTTAGACCTGCAACACCTTTCACGAGAAGGCACAGACTTGCCATTTGGATGTGCCTCCGGGGGAGTAAAGTCTATATCCACAAAAAACTCCGGTAAGGGAAATTCAAGCCCCTTTTGCCATTTGGGGAAATGAAACCCGAAAACAGAGGAAAAAGGTCCGATGCTCTTCAGCCCCTAAACCTCCGGGAAAGAGAAAGACATCAGGACCGAAAAAAACAGGATGAAAGTACATTTTAAGCTCTTTGTGCCATTTTAGGGCTGAAAATCGTGCTTCCAATCCAGAAAAAGCCAAAAGGACCGGCAATGCCCCATTCACTGCTTGAAACCTCCGGGCAGTAAAAGGGGCACTCTTCCGGTCGTTCATGAAGGAAAAATCTTACTCAAAAAATCGAGTTCGGCCTTCAATATTCTCTACGGAAAAAACACAGATTTTCTTTTTTAAATTCTTTCCGAGAGTGAAGATTAAAGTCCCTGAACCCTGAACAACCGGCTCAGCCTCCGGAGCTCAGGACAGGGACAACATACTCCGGCTGCACATTCTATTTTGCCACGTTCAGGAACAGTATAGGGGTTCCCCTGAAATTATAGAGGATCCCCCTGAAATGACAGATTGTAATGGATTTATATAATTTGTCAGCAGATTTTTTAACTGAAAAATATAAAAATGATTTCGTTTGTAATAAATCTCAGAAAGAGATTGCCGTACAGGATTTAACTGTGAGCGTTTGTGACTACTCCCGTCACTGAAGTGACGGGCATCTACCAGAATTCTGGAGAGATTGTAATCCCAATCTCAGAATATTCATAGCAGCGTTATGATCTCTATCGAGAACCAGTCCACAGTAAGGACAACTGTGTATTCTCTCTGATAGTTCTTTTTT
>NZ_VOUA01000052.1 GCF_024372725.1 Methanosarcina sp. KYL-1 | reverse complement strand
CAAAGCTTCGATAGAAAGGGAATCTCCAGGAAATTCTGAATTTCTGGGGCTGGAACTATTCGAATCCGGGGCTAATAGAATACAGGAAATTTCTATTAGCTCCTCTTTTAGGTGATGCATGAGTTTAAGTGATATGCATGAGTTATCATAGCCAGATTGTAAATGTGGATAATACGATTCAGGTAATTGTCTTCAATCTCGGTGAAGAAAGATATGGAGTTGAAATTTCCCAGGTAAAGGAGATCATCCTGCCAACTCAAATCACCAGAATTCCAAATGTACCCAGCTTTGTAGAAGGAGTCTTAAACCTCAGAGGCCAAATAGCAACCGTTATCAATCTCAGAAAAAGACTTGGCAAAGAACCGGAAAAAAACGATGAAAATACCAGGATTATTGTGGTTGAATACGATAATGCTATCGTAGGCATGATGGTTGACAGCGTTAGTGAAGTCAAGTACCTGTCTCCCCAGAATATAGAAGAAATACCCCGGTTTTTGGCTCTAAGAGATGAATCAAAGTTTCTGAAAGGAATCGGAAAACTTGAGGACGGACTTCTCACATTAATGGATCTTAAAGAATTATTCAGTGAAGAAGAGCTGAAGGAGTTAGAAGGATGACCGATAAAGTCCATCTTTGTAATTTTATGATTATTTTAGATGGAAGGTGAGTGGATACAGAGCTTATCGTAACCGATGATGCCTGATTACAGGTAAACAAAAGATCCTGTGTTCCCTCCTTAAAAGTTGATATGTGAGATCTTTGTAATATAATAGGTCTCTTATCTTCATTTATTTATGGAGCTTAAAATTCCCGGGTCTTTAGCCCCTTGGTAGTTTACTTTGAGTAATTTCCATATTTTTGTGTCGGTGTCTTTTTTACACCTGATTCCTTTTTTCATTTTTTATCTGGTAGTGAGTAGCTTGTTTAGCCTCCTGGAGCCTCATCTGTTATTTTTAATCGCATGGATTAATTGTTGCTTTAACAACGTCATCTTTAACTGTATCATACTAAGTAAAAATTCCCACATACATGACTATAATAATATATTTCTTTTTTATATATTAACTTTAAATTGTTTGAAGCGGCATATTTGTGCAAATAAAAACTTCATAAATGATTTTTTTGCTATTGCCTATATATTTAAATACTTATTATAATATTAATATTAGTAATTTATATAATATATAGGAAGTTGATTATGTATGTATTCACTTGATTATGATTTGGGAAGTCTTGAGCAAAAAAAATCTTCTAACTATTCTACTGATAATGTAGATTCAAATTCAAAAGAAATGAGCGGGCTAATAGATAACCTTCCGGTAACTGTTTTCAGAGTCTCGAGTGCATCGTCGTGGGGTATCTATTACATAAATAAGAATGTAGAGAAACTAACCGGTTATCCGAGAAAGGATTTTATTGACCATAAATTATCATGGTTTGGTCTTGTTTTTCCAGAGGATGTTCCAGTAATCGAGAAAGTTACAAAGAAAGCAAAGAAAAACAATACTCCCTATCAAGTTGAATATAGAATCAAAAAAGCGGATGGTAATACAGTATTCATTCAGGAACAATCTCATTTAGTGAACGATGATAAAGGGAAATTGGCTTATATTGACGGGGTTTTTTTAGACGTAACGCATCAAGTAAAGCAACGTGAAGAATCTCAACGGGAGATTGTCAGTAGCATACCCAAGCCATCACTTGCATTTTTTGTAGATCCTTCCGGGAAGATTAAGTTCATTAATGATTATTTTGTAAAAGTTTGTAAGCTTAGAAGTGCGGATGACGCAGTCGGCATGTCTCCTTTTGAGTTAATGGAGAGTACTGCTAAGAAATCTCTTGCTGAAAAAGTGTTGGAAACCGGAGAAGCTGTTTATAACCTTGAACGGCCTCTTAAACTTAAGGCTTTGGACAAAGCGTTATTTACAGTAACTTCTTCTGTCCCAATAAAAAATGAGGTTGGCGTCATTATTGGTTGCCTCACAGTCATAACTGATATGACCGAGATGAAGGAGAAAGAGGATGAAATTCAGGGCCTTTTGGATTATACTAACAGTTGCCTGAAAGAGCTTGGAGAGGGCATCAGGAGAATTGGGGAGGGTGACCTTGATGTTCATCTGGAAAAAACCAAGGATGATGATTTTGGCAATACTTTCGATGAGTTAAATGGGCTTGTAATTAAGCTGAAGTCAATCATTGAAAATACTATAGCAGACATGTTTACAACTCTGGAAGAAGCCCGTCAGTCCGAAGAAGCCGTCTCTCAGATGAATACTGGCATGCAGCAAATTTCAACAGCTGCAGAGCAGATCGCCACCGGTTCCGAAAACCTTTCCCGGCATGCAGGCACAGCAGCTTCCGATGTAAAAGCTTCTGCTGAAATTTTCAAAAAACTCAGTGAATCTTCCGATAAATCTGCCAGCTATGCTTCCCAGGCGGGTAAAACCAGTGAGGAAGCCCAGAGTCTCGGCAGCATGGCTCTGGAAGAAGTGGAACAGTTTGTTGAAGTAACCTCGAAACTTGGAAGCATTGTTTATTCGCTGGAGGACGCTGTCAATAATATCGGTGCCGTTACTGGCAAAATCAAATCGATTGCTGACCAGACCAATCTTCTTGCATTAAATGCGGCCATTGAAGCTGCAAGAGCCGGAGAATACGGTCGTGGATTTGCAGTTGTTGCCGATGAGGTCCGGAAACTTGCTGCCGATTCAAGGAGAAGCACTGATGAGATAAACGGGATAGTTACAAGCGTCCAGAAAGAGACTAATAAAGTGACCGAAGCGATTAATAAGGCCCAGGAACAGGCCAAAACCGGCAGCAAGAACATTAAACAAGCTTTGAATAAGAGCCGTGAGATTGCCAGTGAGGTTAATACTATAAACGATATGCTGGCTGAATTGGATAAACTTGCAGAAGACGGCCTGGATAAAATTGAGAATATTGATAAAAGCATTAGTGAGGCTGCCTCCACTGCTGAAGAAAATGCCGCAAGCAGTGAAGAAACTTCTGCTGCTATCGAGGAACAGACAGCTGCAATGCAGCAAGTGAGTGTCTCGGTACAGAATGTTAGCGGGCTTGCTCATAAAACAGTCAACACTCTTCTGGAAAACTTCAACGTTTCTGCAGAAATGGAAACCAGTCAATTCTCCTCCGGAAAACTTCAAAGCTTCGATAGGAAGGAAACAATTCGACGCTCTTCTGGAAAGTTTCAGAGTTTCGGTAGAAAGGGAAGTTTGAATAAATACTGAGCCTGGTAAGTGGCTGTTCGAATCCGGGGCTAATGGGATACAGGTAATTTCTCTTAGCCCCACTTTCAGGCGATCTCTTCCTTTATATCTTTATATCTCTCTCTATTTTTAACCCTTATTTAACAGATGAATACATTCTCTAATGTCTATATCCGTAAAAGAAGACAATAACCCTTATATGATTTAATTTGAGCAGAAGTAAACAAACAAAATATGGGATTGATATTTCTTTATAATTAATGGTTCTCGGGGAAGTGTCCCCTCCCGCAGCGAGCTGCAGGGTATTCGCCTGAAATTACATTGTACCGATAGAATGTGTTTTTTTGTGATGCCATACTGTATTGGTTAGTCAAATCTGTCAAATTTAGTTTAGATATTCTATGACTTGAACAAATCAGTGAGGATCTTCTAAAGTTTAGGGGAGTTTGAGATTTAGTGGCTTACAGCATGGTTGGAAGTAAACTTTGGCAGAGCCGAGATAACTTTAATGTTAAGGTTTTGATGTAAGGGTGGCAAAACCAAAAATAAAAATTATCACTACAGTTCTGTACTTGAAACTTCTTCCATTTCTGAAGTTAATATCTGGCTCTTTTAAGAATAAGCTCGGCATTACTTGCAGCAAAATAAACTTAAGTTATTGGCTTTTGTTATATGTTTTTCCTATATATTATAACGCTTGTATAACAGCTTTCAACTGAATTTGTATGTTTGTTTTTGCCCTCCTACATTGATGACTTAGTCAAATAGTAGTTGAAATGCCACATAATTTAAATTTTTTTATGTTCTTCCCTATACCTTTAAATACTTATTATAATTATATTAAAATATTTCTTCTAATTATTACTTGTATAATTATATAATTGCCAGGAGATTACTCAAAGATGACTTCAACGGACTCTAGTTCAGATAAGATTGAACAAAAAAAATCATCCCAAAATGTGATTGAGGATATGGATTCAAAAGCAAAAGAAATAAGCTGGCTTATAGATAATCTTCCGATAACTGTTTTCAGATGCTCTCTTGAGTCATCATGGGCTATACATTACATAAGTAAAAATGTGGAGAAGCTAACCGGTTATTCTAAAATGGATTTTATTGCCCAAAAATTATCATGGTCTGATATTGTTTTTCCAGAGGATGTTCCAGTAATCGAGAAAGTTACGCAGAAAGCATTGGAAAACAACACTTCCTATCAAGTTGAATACAGAATCAAAAAAGTAGACGGTAATACTGTATTCATTCAGGAACAAGCTCATTTAGTGAACGATGATAGTGGGAAATTGGCTTATATAGATGGGGTGTTTTTAGACGCAACTTTGCATGTAAAACAACGTGAAGAATCTCAAAGGGTGATTGTCAGCAGCATACCCAAGCCATCACTTGCATTTTTCGTAGATCCCTCCGGGAAGATCAGGTTCATTAATGATTATTTTGTAAAAGTCTGCAAGCTCAGAAGTGCGGATGACGCAGTCGGCATATCGCCTTTTGAATTAATGGAGAGTACTGCTAAAAAATCGCTTGCTGAAACTGTGTTGGAAACCGGAGAAGCTGTTTATAACCTTGAACGGCCTCTTAAACTTAAGGCTTTAGACAAACCGCTATTTACAGTAACTTCTTCCGTCCCAATAAAAAATGAAGACGGCGTCATTATCGGTTGCCTCACGATCATAACTGATATGACCGAGATGAAAGAGAAAGAAGAGGAAATTCAGGGCCTTTTGGATTATACTAACAGTTGCCTGAAAGAGCTTGGAGAGGGCATCAGGAGAATTGGGGAGGGGGACCTTGATGTTCATCTGGAAAAAACCAAGGATGATGACTTCGGTAATACTTTCGATGAGTTAAATGGGCTTGTAATTAAGCTGAAATCAATTATTGAAAACACTATAGCAGACATGCTTACAACTCTGGAAGAAGCCCGTCAGTCCGAAGAAGCCGTCTCCCAGATGAATACTGGCATGCAGCAAATTTCAACAGCTGCAGAGCAGATCGCAACCGGTTCCGAGAACCTTTCCCGGCATGCAGGCACAGCAGCTTCCGATGTAAAAGCTTCTGCTGAAATTTTCAAAAAACTCAGTGAGTCTTCCCATAAGTCTGCCGACTATGCTTCCCAGGCAGGTAAGACCAGTGAGGAAGCCCAGAGTCTTGACAATATGG
>NZ_VOUA01000051.1 GCF_024372725.1 Methanosarcina sp. KYL-1 | reverse complement strand
GCTTCATAAATTTCAAGGATCTCTTCACGTGTAAGCATGATGCTGAAAAAACAATGTTATTTTATATGCAATTTTTCCTCCTTCCGAGGAAAAATTGACATTAATCAAAGTAGGGCTGAATAGTTACAAAAATTCTTTAACAAAAACATCTTCAATATCTTGTTCTCCCCTTCTTATCGCAACTTTACGAAAACCATATTCTGAGATAAGTTCTACTAATCGATCATTTTCTTCAGTAAAATGAGTCAAATAAATTTCAGAAACATCTTCATTGATTGCAAATTTCACTGCATATTTTATGAATAATTCTCCAATCCTATTTCCAACAGACTTTACCTTAAATGTACAGATCTTGAGTCTTTTTTTCTTGGGAAGTTGTGGTATCGACTCGATCTCTTCATCCTCAATTTTTAGAATCAGCAATGCTCCTATCTTATTATCCTTCTCGTAATGCACCCAACATTCTCTGTTTTGGACCTTGTCACTATAAAACCATTTTTTAAAGCCGGGATATTTTTCTTTAAAATAATTGAAAAAAGGATCATCAAAATCTAAGGTTTTAACCAATTCTTTTCGGAGTGGACCTAAAAGTGCTAATGAACGCTCCGAAACAGAAGGGCTCCTGATTTTTGATAACATGTTCCTCACAATTTGAAGTTTTAGATATCTATATTTATAATTCCGATTTTGATGGATTTTCGGATTATTTTTTTAGTATATATAAGGAATACCAATTTGTCAAAATTTTTATTATGTAATCTGGTAAATCTGAACTTTTTTATTCTGATTGAATTTCTATTTTAAATAATATGAATTTATCATATTTTTTGAAGTATTCTTTAATAAATTTTGTAACTTCAGGATCTTCTTGAACTGATGGGGGAATTGTTTTGTCGTAAATTGGCTTTGGAATTTCTTGAATTGAGTTTACAGTGAATTTATCCTTTATGATCCCCCATATTGAATCATTTTGATACCCTTTTCTGATTTCTATACTCCTCCCAATTTTTACGGTTTTTTGATTAAAAGTATCACTTACTCCTCTGATTTCCCATTCTTTTTGACCCTCTAATAACAAGTTGTACCATGTTTGATTCAGTGGAAGAAATAATCGGTTTTCTTTATGAATCCTACAAATATTTTGAGGGATCTCTACTCCTTCATATTGGTCAAGTTTTGTTTGTTTTTTCACGTTTACTAACTCTAAATAATCTATCTATTAATTTTTTAGTTGTAGTTTTTTTAAGTGAAATTCTGTACAGTCTAAGATATTTAATTTACAATGAAATTTGCCCTAAAAATAGATATAATCCTAAAAACATGAATCCCAAATAGATCAAATAGTATACATTAGCTATAAAATAACCTTTGAAATAATCAATGCTTGATTTTTTGTGTTCTTTGTATTTATTTCGGCTGAGTGACATTCTCTTTGTCAATTCGAGCCCGATTTCATCTTCAATTTCTTGAGCATAAATTGCAACGGTGTTCAAATATTTGTGATAATGTATTTCTAAAAGTAGAAAAGCAAGATTGAAAACAATGACAATGAGGAATATAAGATTTGAATATTGAAAACCCGCACCTAGGAGTATAGTTGTCGCAGTAACATCTAAAGACCGAATATTTGATAAAATATGGTCAAATTCGACGATTGTTGCTCTGACTACTTTCCATTCTTCAAATCTTTTGTTAATATCTTTGTCCATCAATATCCCAATAACATTACTGTATATGTTTTGAAGTGATTTTCTACTGGTATTTGTTTACTTATTATTTCATATACTTTCTCATTTAATTTGAAGGATAAGAGAAATCAAAACCTTGTTTGTGTTAAAATTATTTACACATCACGCATTCATCTGCAGTGTATAAATTGAAATCAAGAATACGTTTATGAATCGATAATATTCCACACCTGATCGATCCTTAGAGGCGAACTTTCGATGAATTTGAGAATGATCTGCCTCATTTGCTGGTAGATCCCACCAAATAAAATATTTGAGTTCATGCATGCTGTTGCATTGAGTTTCTTACTCATTTTTTTCCGCCCTTTCTCTTTATTTATACTTTCAAGCAACACTTCCGCCGACTCATACTCTCTTCCTTCCCGCCTTGCAAACTCAGCCTCTGTCTCTACAAGTTCCCCGGAAAAAGCCTTTGCAAGAATGGACTGCCTGAGTTTTTCCGTCCGTTCCCTTGCCGCTGCAACTTTTGCTTCAATCGAATCGGCAAAGGCAAAGAGGGCATCAACTCTACGGACTATTTCGTGTTGTTTGGGGAGGGGTGAGAGTGATATTGGAAAATTTTAGATGATACTATCGACTTTATTTTCATCTTAATCTGTTATTTTTCAAGGAAAAACTGCCCTACTTATAGGAGATCTTTGTGGAGATTCTAGTATGCTGTGTTTGATTTTGTACCTTAAATGCGTAAATCCTATATAAGATATGTCTCATATAAACTATTAAAATTTGTTAAGTGGTGATTCTATGTTCCCCGTTCCAGAGTTGAATTTTGGGTTCAATGATGCACAAAATTACAGAAGAAGAGAAAACAAAGAATTTTTTAATCGCATTTTTATTCGCACAGATTCTTTAGAAAAATTATGTGGTCATAATGTATTTTTCTTGGTTGGTGAAAAAGGGACTGGAAAGACCGCTTATGCAGTATATATTTCAAATAATTCATATAGAGAAAACTCTGGAACAATAAAAGATATAAGAGAGACTGAATATAGAAAATTTATCACTCTTAAAGAAGAAAACCATTTGCAATTGTCTGATTATACAAATATATGGAAAGTAATTATATATCTATTGATCTCTCAGCAAATAAAAGAAAAAGAGAGTAATAATTTTGTGGATAAATTTATAAAATTTAGAAATCTTCAAAGGGCTATCGACGAGTTTTATTCATATGCATTCTCTCCAGAAATTATTTATGCAATTAACTTTGTAGAAGATTCTAAAATTGCTGCTGAATTGATTGCACAGTATTCTCTCATGGATGGTCAAATAGGAGGAGAAAAAAGAAAGTCAATTTCTTTTGAAGAAAAAAGGTTTCAGATTAGGTTATTGTATATTCAAAATAAATTTGAAGAAGCTCTTCGCTCTCTTAAACTTACTAAAAATCACATATTGTTCATAGATGGTGTTGATATAAGGGCTTCGTCGGTTTCATATGAAGAATATTTGGAATGTGTGAAGGGATTAGCCAACGCGGTATGGGCTGTAAACAATGATTTCTTTGCATCTATAAAAGACACGAAAGGAAGATTGAGAGTTGTTCTACTGGTGAGACCAGACATTTTTGAATCGCTCGGCCTACAAAATCAAAACAATAAATTGAGAGACAATTCCGTGTTATTAGATTGGAGAACTAAATACACAGATTACAGAACATCTCAAATCTTTGAAATTGCTGATAATTTATTGAAATTTCAGCAAGACGACAGGTTGGAAGTAGGGGATTCATGGGATTACTATTTTCCATATGATACACCAAATGTAAAATCAAAGCAGGAAAAATATTCATCATTTATATACTTTTTAAGGTATTCATTGTATCGCCCGAGAGATATAATAACCATGTTAAATATTTTGCAAGAAAATTTCACTATAAAGGGCAAAAAAACGGATGAGGTTTTTTCAATAGATGATTTCGAAGACCCTGATTTCAAAGATAAATTATCTAATTATTTTTTAGGTGAAATCAAGGATCAACTTTCATTCTACTATTCTAAAGATGAGTACGAACATTTTTTGAAATTTTTTGAATTTCTAAAAGGAAAGCACAAATTTCCGTATGATCAATACTTAAGGGCATATTCAAATTTCTGTGAATATCTCAGTGATAACAATTACAAAAAGCCTTCTTTTTGTGAATCTGCAGATACATTTTTGCAATTCTTATATGATCTTAACATTATATGTTACAAAGATGAAACATATAATGAAGATTTTATGAGATGGTGTTTTAGAGAAAGAAATTATGCAAATATTTCTCCAAAAGTGAAAAAGGATTCTGAATATATAATACATTATGGGATGAGAAAAGCACTAAATTTAGGTAAAGTGATATTTTAACTTGAATTGTTTATTATTGTATCCAGAATTATTTTTTAGTTCCTCTGGTTTTTTGTTTTGTTTACTTTGGTACCGCGATTCTCAACTGCCGACAAAGTAGGCGGCAGTGTCGCGAATTTGCTGTAAATTCTAAATCGAGTTTTTGTTCACCATTCCTAATTTTGGCCCTCTGATATGGAATTCATTCTCATATAACTTTTTGAGATTTATGATTTTACAGAAAAATTGGCACACTGCCAAACTCTTCTTTTTTTACATTTCGACCCCCCTCTCAAAAATCAGGTGATTTTCTGCGAAAACTGTATGGACTTATTGAGTCTGTAACGGACGCAAGCTCAACATAATAAATAATTTTGGTGGAATTCTGCAATTCTCCAAAAACTCCCGACCAAAATAGTAAAAAATACATCAAAGTTGATTTGTTTTTCAGCGAAATATCATGGAAGATTGAACAATTAATTGCAAAGATGGGAAAAAATGAGCACTTAAATGTCCAAATAAAAAAATTAAGTTGCTTTTTTTGGGTGGGGGTCGAAATGTAAATTCTTTGTGTAATTTCTCCGGTTTATCCCGAAGGGTCCAGCCGTCATAGTACACACCTTTAATCACAAGGGGCAGCTGTGTCGAAAGCTGAACTGCCTCCTCTATCCGGAGCCTGTCCCTGAGCGTATGTAATGTGCCCCGAAGTGCCTGGTATGCGCTTTTCTTGCTCTGCCACTGTAACTGGTCAAGAATTTCATTCAGCCAGGCATTGGTAAGCTCAATACTTTTATCAAGATTGGTTACACCTGTAGTTATTTCCACATCCCCCTTAATTTTGAAAAAATCAATATCATCTGACAGAATCAGGTTATGAGCTGTATTTATATAACCATATCTAAGAAGAAAATTCAAGAAAGAAAAGAGGGGTAGCAGGGGCTTGGAGATAACGGAGACTAGGAGATAGCGGGGGTTTAGAGTATAAAGGTCAGGTTTCTTTTTCATTGGAAAGTCCGCTTGAGCGAGCAGAGAGAGCGAAACGGACCCCGTACTCCCGAGGCGGAATTCGGGTTGGAAAGTCCGCTTGAGCGAGCAGAGAGAGCGAAACGGACCCCGTACTCCCGAGGCGGAATTCGGGTTGGAAAAGCCGCTCGGCTTCGCAAGCGGGACAAGAACGGTAATGATACACCATTCCGGCTGCTCTGGATTTTTTAACACTTGAACAAATGAAGTGGATTTTTATCAAAAAAGGAGGTTTGAGTCCTGACAGACATGCTTTAAAAAATGGAAAAGGTCAAGATGCTTTTTATTAAAGCATCCGCCTTCTTATGTAAAAAGCCGAAAGAGCAAGCCCTGCAGCAGCAAATACTGGTCCGAACCCGGGGGAGCTTTCGGAATCTCCTTCACCCGGCGTTTCCTTTTCGGAAGTTTCCTCTCCCGGAATTTCACCATCAGGGATTTCCTGTTCTTTCGGGCTTATTTCCAGGCTGGATACCTTCTCCTTTTCGATGTCAGTATCCTGGTCGGTTCCTTCCGAATCTTCATTGCTGCTGATTATAACAGCCTGCCCATATCCGGATCCCCCGTTATGCTTTTCGGGTTCTGGAATCAGTTCGGAAATTAGTGACCCGGTCAAAGAATAGCAGCTCAAATGCTCTACCTTGACCCATACCGAGCCCTGTTCATCACCTTTTATCGGAGACCTGCCGGCATCAATTACCCATTCGGGGTTGCCTTTTAAGAGC
>NZ_VOUA01000050.1 GCF_024372725.1 Methanosarcina sp. KYL-1 | reverse complement strand
TCCGGGAAGTTGTCATAGGGGTAGGCGAAAGAGCAGCAAAGATCGGTGGAGACGACGTCCTGTACCGCCACAAGCTCACATTCTTCAACAAGACAAAGATGTTCTTCGATGTTGCAGACAACATGGAAGAAGCTGCCCTTGTTGAGAGAGTAAAGAAGATCGCTGACTTCAAGAAGTTCTATGTAGGCCGCAACCTGCTCCTCGACGGTGTTGCAATAAGGGCCGTTTCCAACGACCCAGCCAAGTTTGCCGCAGCAGTAAAGAAGGTTGCAGAAGCAGGCCTGCCCATGATCTTCTGTTCCTTCAACCCTGCAGTCCTTAAGGCAGGACTTGAAGCAGCAAAGGACAAGAACCCACTGCTCTACGCCGCAAACAAGGACAACTGGAAGGAAGTAGGAGAGCTTGCACTTGAGTACAATGTACCTGTGGTAGTCTCGGCCTTCAACGACCTCGATGCCCTCAAGACTCTTGCAAAGACCTTTGCAGAGGCAGGCATTAAGGACATTGTCCTTGACCCGGGGACCTACCCGAGCGGCAAGGGCCTCAAGGACACCTTTACCAACTTCCTGAAGATCAGGAGAGCAGGCATTATGGGAGACACCGAGATCGCATACCCGATCCTGGCCCTGCCCTTCACTGCCTGGATGGCCGGAATTGCAGACCCGGTCAGTGCCTCATACTGGGAAACCGTGATGGCATCAGTCTTTACCATAAGGTACGGCGACGCCATGATCCTCCACAGCCTGGAGCCATACGCAACCCTGCCAGAGGTACACCTGGCTGAGACCATCTACACAGACCCGAGGACACCGGTCTCCGTGGACGGCGGAATGTATAAGGTTGGAAACCCGGACAAAGATTCACCGGTGTTCTTCACAACCAACTTCGCCCTCACATACTACACGGTGGAGAGCGACATCTCGGCAAATGGAATAGTATGCTGGCTGCTTGCAGTCGACACAGATGGGATTGGTGTGGAAGCTGCCGTTGCCGGGGGTCAGCTGACCTCCGCAAAGGTAAAGGATGCCTTTGAAAAGGCAGGCTTCAACCTCAAGACGGACACAAGCCACAACACCCTTATCATTCCAGGTCTATCAGCCCGTCTGCAGGGTGACCTCGAAGATACACTCGGTGCAAACGTCAAGGTTGGACCAATGGACTCCGGCCGTATACCAGGCTGGATAGAGAAGAACTGGCCTCCAAAATAAGTCAGAAAACAAATTGAATATTAATATTCCGTGTCTTTTTGACACGGAATAACGTTTATTGCAACTTTTACAAAACGCAATTGTTGACTTTCAGGACAGTTCCTGAATTGAAGAAAAAAGTAGTATAAAAATAGACTTTTTTGCCTTAATGCCATAAAGATTTGCTTTTGAGAACACTGATACTGAATATGTGTTCTAAAATAAAGTTTTTAGAATTCTTAATATATATTCTGCTTTTTTTATATATATGATGCACAACGAATCAGATGTTATGTTTATGATTTTATCATGTGCATATTGGTCCAAACATGAGTCCGAATGTTACATGTCAAAACCCTTGCCTGTGTTAGTTTTTTGCCACTGGTTTAATAAGAACTAAACATGCCCTCGCAGAAATTGCATTTTTCTTTCAATACACAATTATCTCACTTTAATGATGAGAGCAGTTGCATGTGCCCGTCTTCCGCCGATGCCCGAGACAAGTAAGATCTCGACAGTTTGCGATTTCAAGTTCTCAAAGGAGCATCATAATTGTGCTCGCCATAGGGAGCCCTGTTGCTTATCGCCCTAATTCCAGTAATGGCCCTCTTATCACACATCTACAATGGTAAAATGTTCGCATGAGCCAAAATGGGCACATACATCAGACTCCAGTCCAGTATCACTCATCCGGTGGTATAGCTATTATTGTCACTTCTTTTTGCTTCCTTCACCAGTACTCCTGCTGCTTTCCATTTTTTTAGGGCAACAGTAATCATTCTCAATAAACCTCTTTCCTCGTCCATCGCCGCCGATCCGGAAAATTAGACCGGAACCACAATTCGGACAGCTTGTAGGACGACACTGGTTAGACTTTGATGCCCACACATGATCGCATTCTTTGCAGAGAAAATCGACCTTGCATTCACCACTATTAACGTATTCTCCTCCAGAGATCTCGATCGCTTTTCCGTTGACAAGAGCATCAGCCACCTTCTGTCGTGCATTTTGGAGGTCGCTCCAGAAAGTTTTCCGGGATACTCCCATTCTTTCAGCAGCCTCACTCTGCTCTATCTGGAGAAGGTCGCAAAGACGAATAGCCTCAAGCTCTTCTATAGATATGTTGGTGATTTCCAGAGAGCAAAGAGGGATTTCTCTGGGCTTGTAATAGGTGGCCTTTGGGAAGCAAGATACCCTGCGCTTAACTCTATTGACCATCAAATTGCACTTATGCGACACGTAATAAATAGCTATCGATATTTTACTTAAAGCGTTTAAAGTATTGACTTTAACATCAATTAAGGATTAGAGTAAACACAAACTACCATAATCGATGGCAACATATTTTCGAAATTGTTCCTTAAAAATAATTTTGAAAAAAAATTCTAGTATAACGTGTAGTATAGACATTTGAGAAATATCGTAGTGCTTACATAGTTACTGGAATACGAGAAATTGAAATATATATTTCTCTACTGAACCGCAGTTTGGGTAGAGATCTTTCCTGAGCCTAATATTTAAAAGAGGCCCATTATAGTGATACGTCGGACAAGAAAACACATCAATCATTATAAATAACCCTTTTTCCGCTTTCATCTCCTAGAAGTCGGAAAATTAGACCGAAACCACAATTCAAACAGATTGCGGGACGACACTGGTTGCAGTTTGATTCCCACACATGATCGCATTCTTTGCAGAGAAAATCGACCTTGAATTCATCACTATTAACATATTCTCCTCCAGAGATTTCGACATCTTTTCCGTTGACAATAGCGTTAGCCACCTTCTATCGTGCATTTTGGAGGTTGTTCCAGAAAGTTTTCCGGGATACCCTCATTCGTCAGCAGCCTCATTCTGCTCTACCTGGAGAAGGTCGCAAAGACGAACGCCTCAAGCTCTTCCAAGGACACGTTAATAATTACGAGAACACTTAGCTTAATTTCACGGAGTTTGTAATAAGTAGCTTTTGGGATTCTTGATACTCCGTATAACTCAACCGACCGTCAAAATACACAAAAGAGAGGTTATATAAATAGCTAACCCTGAGCGATTTAACTATTGATTAAATTAATAATCGCTGAATATATAATTAGAATTCGGCATGTTGAGTACAAAAACAATAGCAATAAACTCAAAAAGGTATTAAATGCGATTATAACTATGACGTTTAATTAATAGTTTTGTACCGTATGTCCGTTAGTCCTGTGGCTATTTTCTGCCTTTTACACCTGATTTAACGTAAAAGTTCTGCTAATCACGGGTACTTTCATTTTGCCTCTTATTTGAATAATTTCATGCTCTTTTCGTATGAAAAATGAGCATATGATGCCGTTTTTCATGCATCGTCACGAGTCAATGACTCGTAAGAGTTTAGATAGGATTTATACCACGGAATTTTTTTTATTTTTATATTAATACCGAACAAAAGTGAAAACTATATATAATACGTCGCTTAAGTGTAATTTAAGAGTCTATCTGAAAAGTGCTTTGACCTACCGTAACTTCTACAATCGGCAATCACAAATGAACGGATTCCGGATAATACACACTAATTATCTAATTGTAGTTTTACAACATGCATAGAACTTTTCGGATAGTCTCTAAGATCTCTTTTATTTATTCTGAGATCGCAACGACTATTATAGGACTTACCCACTTGATGCCTAAAACAAAAGCAGTGAACTCCCAACTCTATAAAAATTCAAGTTTTAACTGCTTAATTTACTGTACTTGATTTTGTAGTGTAAGTGTGTAAATTCTATAAAAAGTTAAAAACGATCTACTAAAAATATCATTTAATTAGCTGGAACTTTCAAAAATCGCCTGATAAGTGACTTTAAGCGTATTTAGAAGGTAAAGTTAAAATGAGCAAATTAAGTACCGGGAGTTTTTCTATAGAAGATCTTGAATTAGTTCAGATCACTATCAATAATATTGCAGGGGCAGCAAAGGAGGCTGCTGAAGAAAAAGCAAAGGAGCTCGTTAAAGCAGGTCCCACACTTTCCCCAGGACTTTTGGAGATCGTTCAAGAAAGTCTTCAGGGATACCTCCATTCTCTCAGCAGCCTCATTCTGCTCTACCTGGAGAAAGTCTCAAACAAATACCTCAAGCCCTCCCAGGGACACGTTAATAAATACACGAACATTTTGAGTAATTTCGTAGAGTCTAGGATAAGTAGCTTTTGGGATTCTTGATACTCTGCTTGACTTAATCGACTGTCAAAATACGCAAAAGAGAGGTATTATAAATAACTAACGCTGCAGCAATGTAACTATTGATAAAACTAATGAGCTCTGAACCAATTTTCAGGATTCTGCATTATAAGTACAAAACCAATAGCAATAAACACATAAAAGAATAAAATGCAATTATAACTATGAAGTTTACTTAATAGTTTTGTATCATATGTCCGTTAGTCAGGTGACTATCCTCTGCATTTTACACCTGATTTAATGAAAAAGTTATGCTAATCACTGGTACTTATTTTAGCCTCTTATTCGAATAATTTCAGATTTTTTTCTTATGAAAAATGGGCAGATTATGCCGCATTTCATGCTTCATCACGAGTCAACAACTCGTAAGAGTTTAGACCGGATTAATATAACGGAATTTTTTTTATTTTTATATTTATACCGAACAAAAGTGAAAATTATTTATAATACGTCGCTTAAGTGTAATTTAGGAGTTTATCCAAAAAGTGCTGTGACCTACTGTAACTTCTACAATCGGCAAAACAAATGAACGGATTCCGGAGAATAAACACTAATTGTCCAATTGTAGTTTTACAACATGCATAGAACTTATCGGATAGTCTCTAAGATCTCTTTTATTTATTCTGAGATCGCAACGACTATTATAGGACTTACCCACTTGATGCCTAAAACAAAAGCAGTGAACTCCCAACTCTATAAAAATTCAAGTTTTAACTGCTTAATTTACTGTACTTGATTTTGTAGTGTAAGTGTGTAAATTCTATAAAAAGTTAAAAACGATCTACTAAAAATGTCATTTAATTAGCTGGAACTTTCAAGAATCGTCTGTAAAGTGACTTTAAGTGTATTTAGGAGGTAAAGCTAAAATGAGTAAATTAACTACTGGGAGTTTTTCTATAGAAGATCTTGAATCCGTTCAGATCACTATCAATAATATTGTAGGGGCAGCAAAGGAGGCTGCTGAAGAAAAAGCAAAGGAGCTCGTTAAAGCAGGTCCCACACTTTTCCCAGGACTCGAGTCTTATAGGGATGACTGGAACTTCAAACTGCTTGACCGTTACGAGCCTGTTATTACCCCCATGTGTGACCAGTGCTGCTACTGTACATATGGACCCTGTGACCTATCAGGAAACAAGAGAGGTGCCTGTGGTATTGACATGCTGGGCCACAACGGAAGAGAATTCTTCCTCCGTGTGATTACAGGTACTGCCTGCCACGCAGCCCACGGCCGCCACCTGCTTGACCACCTGATCGAAACCTTCGGAGAAGACTTACCCCTCAACCTCGGGCAGTCCAATGTGCTTACTCCGAACATCACAATCAGCACAGGGCTTAGCCCCAAAACCCTTGGTGAAATCAAGCCAGCCATGGAATTCGTTGAAGAACAGCTGACTCAGCTGCTTGCAACAGTCCACGCAGGCCAGGAATCCGCAGAGATAGACTACGACTCCAAGGCCCTCTTCAGCGGCAGCCTGGACCACGTAGGCATGGAAATTTCCGATGTTGTACAGGTCGCAGCCTACGACTTCCCGAAAGCTGACCCTGATGCCCCTCTGATCGAAATCGGCATGGGAACAATTGACAAGTCAAAACCCTTCCTCTGCGTGATCGGGCACAATGTAGGCGGCGTCACCTACATGATGGACTACATGGAAGAACACGAACTTACCGACAAGATGGAAATTGCCGGGCTCTGTTGTACCGCAATAGACCTTACCAGGTACAAGGAAGCCGATGAGAGACCCCCATATGCCAAGGTCATCGGTTCCATGTCCAAGGAACTAAAAGTAATCCGCTCAGGAATGCCAGATGTCGTTGTTGTGGATGAACAGTGCGTCCGCGGTGACATTGTACCTGAAGCCCAGAAGCTTAAGATTCCGGTCATCGCGTCCAATGCAAAGATCATGTATGGACTTCCGAACAGGACTGACGCGGATGTTAATGAGACCCTTGAAGAGCTTAAGTCCGGAAAGATTCCGGGCTGTGTGATGCTGGACTATGACAAACTCGGGGAGCTCTGTATCAGGCTTACTATGGAAATGGCCCCGATCCGTGATGCAGAAGGCATTACTGCAATCCCCACAGATGAAGAATTCACAAACCTGGTCGCAAAATGTGCAGACTGCGGAGCCTGCCTGCTGGCCTGTCCGGAAGAACTTGACATCCCGGAAGCCATGGGCTTTGCAAAGGAAGGGGATTTCTCATATCTTGAGGAACTCCACGACACGTGCATTGGCTGCCGCCGCTGTGAACAGGTCTGTAAGAAGGAAATCCCGATCCTCAACATAATAGAAAAGGTTGCCCAGAAGCAGATTGCAGAAGAGAAAGGTTTGATGAGAGCCGGCAGAGGACAGGTTTCTGATGCTGAAATCCGTGCAGAAGGCCTTAACCTTGTCATGGGTACCACACCGGGCATCATCGCAATCATCGGCTGCCCGAACTATGCAGAAGGCACCAAGGACGTTTACTACATTGCAGAAGAATTCCTGAAGAGGAACTTCATTGTGGTTACGACCGGCTGCGGTGCAATGGACATTGGTATGTTCAAGGACGAGGACGGCAAGACCCTCTATGAGAGGTATCCCGGCGGATTCCAGTGCGGAGGACTTGTCAACATCGGGTCCTGCGTCTCGAACGCACACATCACCGGTGCAGCCGAGAAAGTCGCAGCCATTTTTGCACAGAGGACTCTTGAAGGCAACCTCGCAGAAATTTCAGACTACATCCTGAACCGTGTAGGAGCCTGCGGACTTGCCTGGGGTGCATTCTCCCAGAAAGCTTCCTCAATCGGCACCGGCTGTAACATTCTGGGTATCCCTGCAGTGCTCGGCCCCCACTCCTCCAAGTACAGGAGAGCCCTGATTGCCAAGACCTATGAAGAAGACAAATGGAAGGTCTACGATGCAAGGAACGGCCAGGAAATGCCAATTCCGCCAGCGCCTGAATTCCTCCTGACCACCGCAGAGACCTGGCAGGAAGCAATCCCGATGATGGCAAAGGCCTGCATCCGCCCGTCCGACAACAACATGGGCAGGGCTATTAAGCTGACCCACTGGATGGAACTCCACAAGAAGTACCTTGGAGAAGAACCGGAAGACTGGTGGAAGTTTGTCAGAAACGAGGCTGACCTCCCGCTTGCAAAGCGTGAAGATCTCCTCAAGAAACTTGAGGCTGTACATGGGTGGGAAATCGATTGGAAGAGAAAGAAAATCATCTCAGGCCCGAAAATCAAGTTCGATGTCTCGGCACAGCCCACTAACCTCAAGAGACTTTGCAAGGAGGCCTGAAAAATGGTAGACACAACCAAGAACACCAAACTGTTTACCAGCTATGGAGTAAGCACCTCAAAAACTGTTACGCCTGAAATGGCTGCAAAGCTGATCTCAAAAGCAAAGAGACCACTCCTTATGGTAGGGACCCTGACCCTTGACCCGGAACTCCTTGACCGCGTGGTAAAAATTTCAAAGACTGCAAACATCCCGATTGCTGCAACCGGGAGTTCCAAGGTAAGCCTTGCAGATAAAGACGTAGATGCAAAGTACATCAACGCTCACATGCTCGGCTTCTACCTCACGGACCCCAACTGGCCCGGTCTTGATGGAAATGGAAACTATGACACTGTCATAGTCTTAGGATTCAAGAAATTCTATATCAACCAGGTACTCTCCGCAGCAAAGAACTTCAGCAACTTAAAAACAATTGCAATTGAAAGAGGCTACATCCAGAACTCAACGATGTCTTTCGGAAACCTGAGCAAGGCAGACCACTATGCTGCCCTGGATGAATTAATCGACAACTTGTAAATTTGAATTAGGAGGCAACATATAATGGCAGATGAATTCCCATTTGAGATCTCCCCAATGTTTGAAGGAGAAAGAGTAAGGAAAGAAGGCATGTTCGTCGAGCTCGGAGGGCCAAAATCCCTCGGCCTCGAACTCGTCAGGGCAGCAGACATGGATTCAATTGTAGACGACCGTGTCACAATTGTCGGTCCCGACCTCAAGGAAATGGAAGAGGGCAAGACCTATCCCTGGGCAATGGTCTTCAACATCGGTGGAGAACTTGTCGAAGCTGACCTCGAGTCTGTCGTAGAAAGGCGTGTCCACGACTTCATCAACTACTGCCAGGGCATTATGCACCTGAACCAGAGGTACGATGTCTGGATGAGAGTTTCCAAGGACACAGCCGCAAAGATGGACTCTTTCGAGCCCTTCGGAAAAGCTGTCATGATGCTCTTCAAGACAGAACTGCCCTTCATCGAGAAGATGCAGGTAACCTTCTACACCGACAAGGCTGAAGTCGAGAAGCAGCTGGAATCAGCAAAGGAAATCTTCAAGGCCAGGGACGCCAGGACAAAGGACCTCCACGACGAAGATGTGGACGTCTTCTACGGATGTACCCTCTGCCAGTCATTTGCTCCGACCAACGTATGTGTGGTATCTCCTGACAGGGTTTCCCTCTGTGGTGCAATCAACTGGTTCGACGGCCGCGCAGCAGCAAAGGTCGACCCCGAAGGCCCGCAGTTCTCAATTGACAAGGGCGAACTCCTCGATGCAG
>NZ_VOUA01000049.1 GCF_024372725.1 Methanosarcina sp. KYL-1 | reverse complement strand
AATCTTTCTCTGGCATATTATTTTATGTAGATGGTTACTATACATATGTTAATAAAGTTGCGTTGTTGGAGTTGACGGGCTGTATCCCGCCTTTGAAAAAGCGGGGATTAGACCTTAATGCTCCTAAGACATACAAGGGTTAGCAAACAGCCTTAACCGTGGATCAGCTGCGGGAGACAACGGGTGCAGACCCAGAGGCTTTCCATTTTGTGCCTGAGAGGCAGAAGGTAATGGGTGTCTTCGCCGGCTCCGCATATGAAGCAGCGGATTGAGATGTCTGTTTGCCTCGGCT
This sequence comes from Methanosarcina sp. KYL-1, assembly GCF_024372725.1. Taxonomy (GTDB): domain Archaea; phylum Halobacteriota; class Methanosarcinia; order Methanosarcinales; family Methanosarcinaceae; genus Methanosarcina. The sequence goes on along the minus strand of NZ_VOUA01000049.1, from coordinate 8,868 downwards.
GGGCTTCGGCTTTTTCTTTGTTGAATTCTATGGTGTGCCTTTCTTCGATGGTTATTGCCCCTTCGGGGCAGACCCCTATGCAAAAGCCCATCCCGTCGCAGAGCTCTTCGGATACGACTTTTGCCTTCCCGTTGATGATCTGAATCGCACCTTCGGCGCAGGGGGCAACACATTTCCCGCACCCGGTGCATTTTTCTTCGTCAATTTTTACAATCATTCGTTTTTTCATATACATCCTCCCAAATATTTTATTAATTTATTAGCAGAGTTGATGTGCAGATTTATTCAAACATATGATAATTTGTATGGAGTTATCCGAGTTTACGGTGCTTTATTCGGATTTAAAATCCGCAGTGAAATGGGTGACCCCAGAACCGCACTTCCGGCAGAGGGCGAAGAACAAAGGTTGGGTAAGGGAATTTTCAGGTTCCGGAAGTGTGGGCTGGAGTAAATGTGAATGAGTGAAGGGATGCGGGTGCGAATGGAGGGTGCAGCCTTTCAGTGGTGTGTCCCGTCAACCACTTTTATTCCCGCATCCTGAATTGTTTTTCTGATGGTATCTATGTGGGGGCATTTCGGATAACTGTCTTCCATCAGCATGCAGGAACTGAGATGTACGACATCAAGGTCATACTTTTTCAGGGAGTTTACCAGGCGATAGACTCTTCTCCCCGAACAGCCCCCGCAGGTAAAGAAAGCGATCATCTGCGCATCTTCGCTGTAAGCCTCGAAATGGGACTTCTTTTCGTTAAACGCTTTGAAGCAGCCAACTCCGGGGCAGGCTTCCGAGACGATGTCGCATCGGACGACCGCAATTTTTGTGGGTTTTGTTTTTTCTTCCATGTATGACACCTGTTTTTACAACCGTTGCCTGTTTTTACAACCGTTTTTACACCCGTTCTTTCACCTATTTTTTACCTATGTACGTTTACAGCAAGCGGGTGGACTCTTTCTGCCTTGGTGCCTTTACGACCAGCACCCGGAAGATGCTGTCCCCGGGGTTCAGGAGGCGGTGAGGAATTTTCGCAGGGCTTTCGATTAACATGTCCCTGCTGACTTCCTCTTGCTCATCCCCGATTTCAACAACGCCTTTTCCTTCGAGAATGTAGAAAAAGACGTCAGTGGGGGTTACGTGCTTTTTTAAGGCTTCCCCGGGCTTGAGTTCGATGTGTACTGCCTGAGCGTTTTCGGTGTCATAGAGCATGCGGACACTCACATTGTGAGGGTTCGGCTTTTCAGGTGAGGACTTCATTTCAATAATTTTCATACCATTTTCCCCTTTTGACCGGTTTGTTCTCGTTTTCATTCTGTTTTTGTTCTGTTTTTGTTCTGTTTTTGTTCTGTTTTTGTTCTGTTTTTGTTCTGTTTTTGTTCTGTTTTTGTTCTGTTTTTATATATGCCTGATCAGTACCAATCTACTCAACCAGTCCCTGCAGGAGGACATCACCGAAAATGCAGGGCAGCAGGGGCTTAGAGCCCGACCTGCTTTTTGAACTCTTCGAGCCCCATCTCCTCAATGAACTTTCCGAGCCTCTTTTTCGTGCCGGAGCTTTTGTAGAAGGAAATTATCCTGTCCACCGCTTCAAGGACCTCTTCTTCCGAGAGTTCCTTTGCCACGACCTCGGCTATCCTCGGCATTGCAGCTGCAGCGCCTCCGACCATCAGGGTGTAGCCTTTGGCCGTGCCCATGATCCCGATGTCCTTAATGGCTGGTTCGGCACAGGAATTGGGGCAGCCGGAAACTGCCATTTTGAACTTGGAGGGCATGGACATCCCATGGTACTTTTCGTCCAGTTTCAGGCCCAGGCCAACAGCATCCTGCTTTCCCTGCTTGCAGAAAGTAGTCCCCGGACAGAACTTGACGCTCCTAACGCAGAGCCCTATGGCAGCCCCCGGTTTCATCCCCAGGTCAGCCCAGGCGGCGTCAAGGTCTTCTTCTTTTAAGCCCACGATTGCAATTCTCTGGGCGGAGGTCGCCTTGAGGGCGGCAGCCCCGTACTTTTCCGCAACGTCAGCAATTTTCCTGAGGGTTGCAGGGTCCACTATTCCGCCGGGAAGGTGGGGAGCGATTGCATAGGTTTCACGGTCTCTCTGAACAATTGCAGCTTTTTCGGGTAAATTGTCTTTCATGGTTGGTCCCTTTCTCCTTATTTTCGTGTTCCGAAACTGATTTCAGACTGAAACTGCCCGCATCCGGGCAGCAGTCCGGACAGGATTTCCCGGCTATATTTGTGTTTTTAGGTCTGTTTTACCATACATCCAGGAATTATATAATGTGTTTATTATATATAGTATCTTTTTGATACCAGTATATTAGAGATACTAATTTATATATGAGCCAGTTTCTATGTTTATACTATGAAAGACTGCACCGTCTACAAGACGATGAACATCATCGGAAAGCGATGGACCATCCACATCCTCCTTGAACTGCATAAGGGGGAAAAGAAAGAGAAGCGCTTCAATGAACTGAAAAGAAAACTCGGGTATATAACCCCGAAAATCCTCTCGGAAAGGCTGACCGAACTTGAAGCTGAAGGCCTTATTGGAAAGAATGTTGACAACTCCACAAATCCTCCGAAATCCGAGTATTACCTTACGGAAAGCGGAAGGGATTTCGTGAAGATCATCCAGGCAATAAAACGCTGGGGGCTTAAGTGGAAGTTCCAGAACGAGGAGTGCGAGAAGGCCATCTGCATGTACTGTGACCTTTAAAGGACAGCGTATCCCTTAAAAGAAAAAAATAAAAAAACGGAGGAAAGGAAAAATAAAGGGAAATAAAGGGAAAAAAGGAAAATCAGGTCTTTTACTTTTCCCAGAGACCCACTTCTTTTTTGAACTCTTCCAGGCCGATCTCGTCTATGATCGTTCCGAGCCTCTTCCTGTTTTCCCCGTATTCTTTAAAGAATTCAATAATCCTGTCGACGGCTTCCAGAACCTCTTCTTCCGAAAGACCTTTTGCCACAACGTCAGCAAGCCTCGGTTTCAGTCCGGCAGCGCCGCCCACCATGAGGGTGTAGCCTTTGGCCGTGCCCATGACCCCGACGTCCTTTATCACGGGTTCGGCGCAGGAACTCGGGCAGCCGGATACTGCCATTTTCATCATATAAGGAAGCTTTACGCCCCTGTATCTTGCCTCCAGTTTCATCCCGAGGCTCACAGCATCCTGCTGGCCTTTCCTGCAGAAAGTCGTACCCGGGCAGAACTTGACACCCTTTACAAAAGGTCCGGCAACGATCCCGGCGTCCATTCCGAGCTCGGCCCAGGCGGCATCAAGGTCTTCTTCTTTTAAGCCCACAATTGCCATCTTCTGTTCGGAGGTCATTTTCAGGGTTGCAGCCCCGTATTTCTCCGCAACATCCGCAATCTTCCTGAGGGTTGCAGGGTCAACAATTCCTCCGGGGGTCCTGGGAGCAATTACATATGTTTCTCCGTCGCGCTGAATGATTGCATTTTTTTCAGGTATGGTGCTTTTCACAGGTATCGCCTCTTAACTAGATAGACAATTGTTTACTGTAGTCCTTAACAAAGGGATATTCAGGGAAGGTATACATCATCCACAGGGTATCCTTTCAGAAGTGGAACTTTAAGATGCTTTAAAACATTCTCTGAGTATCCTTTTGATAGTAGTATTTTAAAGATATTGCTTAAATAAGGACAGTATCAATGTTTATACTATGAAAAACTGTACCGTCTACAAAACAATGAACATCATGGGGAAGCGCTGGACCATCCATATCCTGCTGGAGCTATATAAAGGGGAAAAGAAGGAAAAAGGCTTTAACGAGCTCAAACGCAAGCTTGGCGGCGTCACCCCGAGAATCCTTTCTGCCCGACTGGCAGAACTGGAAAATGAAGGCCTTGTTGTAAAGCGAACGGACAATTCCGCGGTCCCGGCCAGGTCCGAATATTTCCTTACGGAAAGCGGAGAAGACTTCATAAAGGTTATCAAAGGAATCAAAAGATGGGGGTCGAAGTGGAAATTCAACAACAGCGAATGCGACAGGTCTGTTTGCAAATACTGCGACCTCTGACTAATTTCGTAATAGTCTACCTCCCACAAAAAACAAGGAACATAACCCCCCTGTCATGGGCATTGAAATTCTTTTATACAAAAGGTCCTAAATTACATTGGGAATGGGAAAAATCACGTGCTTGAAGAAAGGAAATGCTTGGGGGGCTTTGAATGAATAATAGGGGAACGGATAAAGGAAACATTGAAACCGAAAGAAACATTGACGCTGAAAGAAACCTGGACTTTTTCTTCAAACCTGAAAGTATCGCCCTTATAGGAGCTTCCCCTAACCCCGGAAAACTTTCCCATACAATCCTTGAAAGCCTTCGGGACATTGGCTTTTCCGGGAAGCTCTATCCCGTAAACCCCGGCTACCGGGAGATCGAGGGCCTCAAATGCTATGCGGCCCCCGGAGAGATCAATGACAGGATAGACCTTGCGATCTTTGCAGTCCCGGCTTCTGCCGTGCTTGAAATCCTGAGAGGCCCGGTTGAAAACATAAAGGGAGCCGTAATTGTCAGCTCCGGCTTCCGGGAGACCGGTGAAGAAGGGAAACGGATGGAAGCCGAACTGAAAAGCCTTCTCAAAGAAAAAAGGATCCGGGCCATCGGCCCTAACTGCCTGGGGATCTACGACACCGTCTCAAAGGTAGACACCTTCTTTATAGGAAGCGACAAGGTCGAAAGGCCGGTCCGGGACGGGATTTCCGTGCTTACCCAGAGCGGGTCCTTTGCGGCCATGATCATGGACGAGATGGCAAACGAGGGGATCGGGGTTGCAAGGGTTGTGAGCTATGGGAACAAGGCCGACGTTGACGAAAACGACTGCCTGGAATTCCTATCAGAAGATGGGGCCACAAAAGCCGTGGTCCTCTACATCGAGGCCGTAGGAGACGGAAGAAGGTTCCTTGACGTTGCCTCTCGCTGTGTGAAGAAAAAGCCCGTAGTCGCCTTAAAGGTCGGGAAGCGGGAACCCGGGGCAAGGGCTGCCAGTTCCCACACCGGGGCTGTGAGCGGGATGTACGAAGCCTATGAAGCCGCTTTCCGGAAAACGGGCATCATCGAAGTTGCAGGTTATGAGGAACTAAAAGACGCCTGCAAAGCCCTGAACAGGTACTCCCCGGTCAGCGGAAAGAGGGCCCTGATCATAACCGACGGAGGAGGGATAGGGATCTCCATTGCCGACGCCTGTGAAGAAGCCGGACTCGAGGTCCCCGAACTCCCGGAAGAGGCGGTCCTGCGGCTGAAAGAAAAACTCCCCCCGTTTGCATCCGTGAGAAACCCCATTGACCTGACCGGCAGCGTGAGAGACGAACACTATGTTGCCGCCCTCCGGGAAGCTTTCGGGGAAAGATTCGACCTTGCAATCGTGAGCCTGCTCTGGGGCCCGCCCCTGCTCTCAGAAGGGGTCGCAGAAAAAATAAGGGATTTCGCCGACAATTCGGGAAAGCCCGTCCTCATCTGTTCCCCGGGCGGGAAGTTCAGCCGGAAAATGGCTTCAGCCTTCACAGCCGCCGGGATGCCGGTCTTTTTTACCCCGGAAAGTGCGGTAAGGGCGGCTGCAGTGCTGTGCGGGAGAAAAAAGTAAAAAAATCCGGGAAAGCTCCGAGAAAGTTCCGGGAAAAACAGATGAAAAAATTGGAAAAAATTGAAAAATTACACAAAGCCCGGAGCCGAGGAAAAGAGAGACCAGCGCCTGTACTTCATGGCTCTTTTCACTCTCTCGATTGCCAGTTCCACCGCAGCCTTCCTTGGAGAAATGCCCTTTTTACTGGAAGCCTCAAGGACCATTTCAGTGTTACGGCGCACCTTTTCTTCAATCGAGCCAAAAGCCGCGCACTGGGTGGACCCCTGGTACTCGGAAGCCGCACAGATCACACCCCCGGCGTTTGCAATGAAGTCCGGGACGTAAAGGACGCCTGCTTCGTAGAGGATTTTCTCCGCCCCTTCCGTGACAGGGATGTTTGCCCCCTCGACCACAAGTTTCGTGTTCAGGAGATGGACGTTATTCTCATTGATCACGTCCGGGCGGGCTGCAGGGATCCAGATGTCGCAGGGAATGGCAATTATAGCCTCCCGGTCAAGCTTTTCCGCACCTGGGTATTCAAGTACGCTTTTTCCCTCTCTTTTAAGCATGCTCAGGGTTTCCACGTCAAGCCCTTCGGGACTGTGGACCGTTCCCCGGGAATCGGCAACCCCCACAATTACAGCCCCTCTTTCTGCAAGAAAACGGGCAGCATTTTTCCCGACAGCCCCGAAGCCCTGCACCACGACGCGTGCCCCTTTCAGCTCAAAATCACAGTACTTCAGGGCCGCCTCCGTAGCATGGACGAGCCCCCAGCCCGTAGCCCCGATCTCGTCAAGAGGGATGCCCCCGACCTCACAGGGCAAGCCCACAACCCTTCCGATCTCGTCTTTTATGCAGGCCATGCAGACCTCGTCCGTCCCCATGTCCGGGGCGAAGATGTACTCATCCGTATACCTGAGGGCAGAGGCAAGAGCCCGCAGCATTTTGCTTTTCTTTTCCTGCGGCATCCTCGGGTCCCCGTACATGACGATCTTTCCGCCCCCGTAAGGCAGGTCGGCAGCGGCATTTTTCAGGGTCATGGCCCTTGCAAGCCTGAAACATTCCTCGGTACTCACATCAGGCGCCATCCGGACCCCGCCGATGGCAGGCCCCCTGGACACATTGTCCACCACAAGCACTGCCTTCAGGTCCACGGAAGGTTCGTAAACGTGAATGATCTTAAAAGGCCCGAGCTCATCAGCAAATCTGAACATGTCTTCCATTACAGATATCCCCTCTAAACTTTCCCCTGTATTCGGTTGAAATTAATCCCGGATACTAAATTCCCAGATACTAAATTATATGAGGCGGAATGTTAAAATGTTTTCCGATGGCCCGGATGCAGGTCAATTATTTACCTGTCCGGCTGAAAAAGAAAGCTAAAATAAAAAAGAGGAGCCTGAAAAAAGAAAATGAAAGACTGAAAAAAGAAAAAGAGAGACTGAAAAAGAAAAGGGAAGTTAAAGGGAAGCTTAATTGCATCCAGGTGTTAAAAATAAAAGATGCCATTCAGGGAATTCCTGAATGGTTTGGATTCAACCGATAAACGGCAGACTTCCGGGAAAACAATGGGTTTCCTGAATTTTAATTCAAAACTCTATAAACCCGGGATATAACCCGGCAATAAGCCGTTATAAACCTATATAATTTGTATAAACTTTTATAAATAATTACAAATTATTACAAGTTATCGAAAGATATTACAAGTCATTATAAGCCATATATGAGGTGGCTTACTTGCCTTTATTCCTCCTGAACAGGTTTACCCTCTTCCACCTTTCCCTGAGCCGCATTAGGGCTTTCAGGACGCTCTTTTGGAATGAACGCCCGGTCGAATTCCGGAAACTTATGGAACTTGCCTGTCAGTTCCTCGAATACCCCATGCTTCGGGCTGATGATGACCACATGCGCAGGAGGATGAATTTTTTTCAGCCTGCTGATCGCTGCCCCCGCATTGTTTTTTAGTTCTACAAGTGCTGCAGAGTTGCATTTAGCCCGGAGAGACACCCCCATAACGCTGACAAGAAGCTCATCGGCGTATTCCGGTTCTATGCATCTGGGAGTGGCTGAAAACTGAATGTTTCCATATCTTTCCAGGTCATGTAATGCAATTTTTACTTTGTCCAGGTCATCTGCCCGGACTAATGCGAATGATTTCATTTTTCACAACACCAACAATTTAATAAAGATATTCCCAATCATTACACCTTTTTCCTGATTAGTCAGGAAAAGGAAGTTACAGAGAAATAAATTTACAAATCTTCTCAGGTCATCTTAGTCAGGCGCCCATCGGTATTAAAATCTTCGGAATTAATCCTGCGTGAGTTTTTATAAAAACTCTCTCCAACAAATTCCCAGGGATGAAATTCCAATTTTTGACAAGCCCAACAGCAAGCCAGAAGTTAAACTAAATTTTCCCCCGGAAAGCAGTTTTTCGACTTGCTTTCCAGACCCCGGGCTCCCAACGGGCGCCAAAGGCGGCCGGCCTTTTCAAAATAGAGATAAAAACAAGTATTGCAGCCGACAATATAAGCACGGGAGAGCGGGGCTGCAAATATGACAACATTGAAAGATTGCGTTACTATAAACCGACCACCTGAATCTGTTTTCGAATGGTTTTCCCACTTTGCAGAAAACTACAGGTCCTGGCACGAAGACCACGTACTTGCCAGGTGGACCAAAGGGAAAAATTTTGAAAAAGGCTCAGTGATTTATGCTGAGGAATACCTCGGGGGCAAACTGGAAAAACTAAGTTTTGAGATTACAAATTGTGTGCGGAATGAATTGATAGAGTATAAGGTGCTGTTCCCGGAGTCCATTATCTGTTCGGGAGGGTCGTTTTCTATAGAGCCTTACAATGGTGGGAGTGTTTTTACTGCTACTCTTTCTTTTCGGTTTTGGGGGTTGCTTTCGAAGGTTGCCGGAAAGAGGGTTGAGGCCATCAGGGTTCATATGAAAGAGGAAGGGGAGAATCTGAAGATGTTGCTGGAAAAATGAAGGAATGAAATGGTTAACGCCTCGATTGAAAAAATGGAAACCATCAAAAATCGGTTCCATCCCGCTATTCATCTCCTGAAATAATCTCCTGAAAAGTTGTCCTTGAAAACCCGTAGTCGGCCCGTATCTGGAGCTTGATGCTCAGTGAACTACCCCTCCCTGTCTCCTTCGGAGTCGAGGAAGGGGCTTCCTTCGAGTACTCGAATCATCCAGGTATTGGCTCTAAGAACTCAATACCCATCTTCAAGCCTGTTTGTCGAAGATTATCGGCAAAAAACCGATAGCCTGTC
>NZ_VOUA01000048.1 GCF_024372725.1 Methanosarcina sp. KYL-1 | reverse complement strand
AATTAGAAAGAATGGCCTGAATGCCATGGATGCTATTATAGCGGCGCTCAATGGAGCGCCGCTGTTATCCTGATAATTGCAGATTTTGCTCAAAAAATACTTTTTTAGCAGTGGGCTGAATAGTTACATTATTTCTTTATTTCTCGTGTACAACCTAAAAAATGAGGGTGTTGATATTTGTAGTTCCATTTTAGCATATGCCAATAATTCAACCAAAATCACGAAAATAACTATCATGGGACAGAGACTTATCTGTCACTGCCAAGGGGCAGAGACTCATCTGTCAAATCGAATGTGTTTGATTTTATACCTTAAGTGCGTAAGTCCTATTCTATTTACGGACAGGGGCACAAAAAAGAAAAGTATCCGCCCCGTAATCGAGGCAGACTTCTCGACTCAAAACTGATTCAAGCCTTATAATTTCTCACCGAATGGAAGAGAATGAAGGCAAAGAAGCCCACGATCACAAGCATGAGCCCGAAGTAGCCTACGGGGTCCCAGACAAAGCCTATTCCGGCTCCACCTTCTTCCCAGGAGACCAGGACTGCGCCCTGGAGGGTCGTCGGGACCACGAGGCAGACGAAAGCCAGCACGAAGATGAAGGCAATGTCGAGGGCCTGCATTAGCAGGCTTCTTTCTTTTTTGCTTGAATTTTTGTTTACACTTTTATTTGCACTTACATTTGCACTCTTTTTATTTGCGCTCATGAAATCCCTCCTCAGTCATAATAGCGGAATTCGTGCATGTGCTGCTTTATGGACTGGCGGACTCTCAGGCATCCGATGGTCTCGATGGTGAACATCAGTCCCACGAATAAGAGGTAGACCGGGACCAGGCCGGAGTACTCGGAAAGTACGGGCTTTGTTGCTGAAAAGACCGAGTAGACCAGGAAGAGCTGCACACTGTAGAGCAGGATGAGCATGACTGCGATCAGGACCGAGTCCATGTTCAGCTTGCTGCCGTATTTGCTCTGCGTGGCGGCACTGGCTGCTGTATTACCTGCTGCACTCAATGCAGCTCACCTCCTTTAGCTTCTGATCGGGTGTTTTTTCGGGTTCGGGCCAGCCTAGTTCACTCCAGAGGGGCTCGTTTCCGGACGTGTGTTTGCGCCTGGAAGAGAAATAGAAGTAGGCAATGGTATAGAAGAGGAGCCCGAAGAGCAGGTTGTACCTGTAGCCCCAGAAGAGGGTGGACATGATAAGGATTGCAATCCCGATTGCAAAGTAGGCAATGTAGGGCTGGAGCGGGCCTGCAAAGGGCCTTATCTTGCTTGTGCTTTCCGGGAAGAGCTTTCTGAAGCGGATCAGGGAGAAGGGGATCAGCACGTAGCAGAGCAGCCCCGAGACAATGGAGAAAGTAATGACCTGGTCCAGGAAACCGCTAAACGCAAAGGCAACGGCGATAGGGGCCGTAAAGATAACGGCTTTGTAGGGAGTGCTGTACTTCGGGTGCACGGCTGAAAACCAGGGGGAGACGTATTCGTCCCTTGAGAGAGCAAACCAGGACCTTGAGGCGTCACAGACACAGCCGTTGGCGCTGGCAATGCAGGTCAGGAGGGTCCCGACCCCGAGCAGGGCAACGAAGATGAAAACCCCGCTGTTCTGGGCAGCTTCAAAGAGTGGGTAGACGGAAACACCCAGGGCATCCGTGGGGATAAGCGTTGTGCAGAGGAAAAGCGTCATTGCGGCTCCCACAAGGAGAGTGATCATCCCGGCCTGCTGGCCCAGGGGGACTGCCCTTGAGGGGTGCTTGCATTCTTCGGCACACATGGCTGCCCCTTCGATCCCCAGGAAGAACCAGGGCCCGAACTGCAAGGCCGCAAAAAGCCCTATAAGGCCGTTAGGCATAGCACCTTCCAGCAGGTAGCCAGGGTGGGTCTCTACTGCACCAAGAGCGGTTGCAAAGAAGAAAGTGATGATTGCAAAGAAAGCCAGCATCGTAAGCGCAAAGTTCAGTGTAAGGGCGCCCACGACCCCGCGGTAGTTGATAAAAGTCAGAAGGGCTATCACAAAGAGGGTTACGGGAAAGACCTGGAGCTGGGGGAAGATTTCGGATGCGATGAAAGCAACAACAATCGCATCGGCTGCCTCAAGGGCGATAAATTCCATATATACTGCAAGTCCCACAATTGCCGCAGCCCCGGGGCCCACAAAGAGCCTGGCCCAGTCATAAGGCCCGCCTGCAAGCTTCGTTGCCGAGCCGAGTTCACTTGCACAGAGGGAAATTACGGTGTACATGGTCCCTGCCACCAGCATTGCAAAAAGGGATCCTAAAACGCCTCCCTTTGCGATGGTGAAGTTCCAGCCCATGTACTCCCCTACAAGCACTATGCCTACGCCAAGAGCCCAGACATGGTAAGGCCTGAGGGTTTTTACGAGGCCTCCGGCATGTGAGGTATTTGAAGTCGATTCTGCCATTTTTTTATACCTCCTTTTTCTAAAAACCTATTTTTTAAAAAATCCGTTTATACTCCAAAAAACACAAATTCATTTTTTGGAAACCTTGCTCGCATCCAGAAGGACCCACCCGAAAAGGGCAAAGGCCATAAGGTAGATCAAGCCGTTTATAAGCGTCCAGATATCCATGGATATGCTCCGAATTTTTATTGGGGTGTGTACTTTCGGTCAAATTCTCCATGACGTTTTTTAAAAGAGTAACCTCTTGAAGGGGTCCGAAGCACACTCATTTCACACTTTTTTTGCCATTTTTTATTTACATTTATTTTTGCCATTTTTATAAATGTTAGAAACGTACGGATCTTTTATAATATTAAACTTTACGCTTAAATTTCAAAATTTACTTTCTGTTAATATAGTTATCTCTCAAAACTTCCTAAATAAAAGCAAATTATTTATACTAACTGCCTTAAATGGTAAATTATGATAAAAATTTATTTATATTAGTTATTTCCCAGGATTTCGGCAAATCCTGTGTCGGAATATCTAAAACGCCTGATATCTCTAATGTAAAGTTCCCGGCTTACAGTAAAAAAGGATCTTAAAACGGAGTTTCCAACTTTTGAATTTCAACTAGGATTCTATGAATTCTGAATTTCTAAAGAAGGATTCTGTGAATTCTGAATTTCTAAATAATGAATTTCTGAAGAAGGAATGATAGCCATCGTTCTTCAGAATCTCTTAGAATTTTTCCAGAAGAGGTTTCAACCCGAAATCCTCAACCCGGAATCTTCAACCCGGAATCTTCAGCCCGGAAATTCCTGTTCAAAAGCCGTTACAGGCCTTTTATCAAACCTCGTCGGCCAGGTTCAGATGTAACCCTGGATCTCGGTGCTGTCAGCAACGGGTTTTACAGGCTCTTTCTTGGGCCTGGGGATCGCCCTTGCTATGGGTCCGAACATGGATTCGTATTCGTGGATGTGCTGGGTCAGCCAGCGGTTCAGTTCAAGGGCAGCAACCGGAGAGAGTATGACTTCGGTTTCAACACGCCTTTCGATGACCCTGGATTCGGAAGAGTCCCCAAACATCTTTGGGGTGTCATTATAAAACCCGATCCTGAAGTCGTAGGGGCTGTGCCCTCCTGCGGCTCCGATCGCATAGATCTGCCGGAAGTTATCGGGTTTTACGAACTCAATGGTGATGCCTTTTTTAACCTTTTTTGAAGCTTCGCTTTCTGCATTTTCCCTGGATTCTACATCCTCGGTCATAAAAACTACCTCCGTCGTTGACTACCTGTACTACCTGTATAATTAATACTGATCTGCAAAAACGTTTGCGTTTTTCTCATCCCTGGACTTTCTTTCTAAGATGCCGGGCTTCCTCTGCGATTTCTTTTCTGGAGTGGACCCTGGCGATCAGCTCCACGGCGTCAAGGTTGCGCACCGCGTTGTCCAGGTACCCGAAAACGTCGCCCTGGTATGCGGTAATCCCGTAGCTGTCTTCAAACCGCTTTATGATCCTGGAAGGGTCCAGACCTTCCGTGCGCAGCCTTATTATTTTTTCCGAAAATTTCTGTTCGGCACAGCCGCAGTAGGGAGAATCCCTGCAGGTGCAACTTAAGAAATCCCCCGCAAAACTGAGCATTAGGTTCTGTATTTTTGCGTCAAGCAGGGAGAGGGATTCCCCGTCAAAGATGATATCAAGTCCCGCTCCCTGAAATACCCTGGAGGGCATGTTTACGTGCAGGGAGCTTCCTATCTGGTTTGCATACTTGAAGTAGGCGGCATCGAAAAATTCCAGGTTTGTAACGATATTCAGGGGGTTGTTTTCCGCAAGCACGGCGTCCCGGATCAGGAAGGCTTTCGAGACCGGGAGGAAATGGGCCGCAACGATTTTCCCGAACCTTGTAAGTGCTATTTTGTTTCCTTTTTTCTCCAGGAAGCGATAGCTCTGGAGGCGGGAGACCAGTTTTTCAAGGTCGTAGCTCCCGAACATCAGGCCGTGGATTTTCCTCAGGTCCTGCATGGAGTTGGTCACGGCAACCGATGCGAGGATTTCCTCAAGCTGCTCGGCTTCCCCGTATTCCACCCCTGCGGAAAGCATCTCTCCCTGCAGGAGTCTGATTGCGACTTCTTCTTCCGTGTCGGACTGGGAGCCTGCATAGGATTTTCCGGGCACAGGCATGAGCACCACAACACCCCTGTCGTGGTAGTCGGGCCTGCCCGCCCTCCCGCTCATCTGCAGGAAGTCCTGGACCGAGATCCAGTCAATCCCCATTGCCAGGGACTCGAAAATCACCTGGGACGCAGGAAAGTCCACACCGGCTGCAAGGGCTGCTGTGGTAACGACAACCGGGAGCTGCCCTGTCCCGAAGAGGGTTTCTACCTTTTTCCGCTCATACTGGGAAAGCCCTGCATGGTAAGGAGACGCCTGAATGGACAGGGCTCCTGCAAGCCTGTGGCAGTTTCTCCGGGAGTTTGTAAAAACGATAGTCTGTCCTCTGTGCTTTTTGGAAGAGAGCATGGAGTACTCGTCTTTTGCAAGCTGGGTGATCAGGCGGGACTTTTCGCTTTCCTGGCAGAAGAGAAGGTGCCTGTCGATAGGGACCGGGCGGTGTTCGTAGCGGATCAGCTGGGCCCCAAGTTTTTTTGCATAGGCTGCCGGGTTTGCAACGGTTGCCGAAAGGTAGATGAACTGGGCCTCGGGAGCAATGTAGCGCAGCCTCCCTATAACCCCGTCCAGCCTGTGCCCCCTTTCCAGGTCTTCGAGGATGTGGACTTCGTCAATGACAACAGTCCCGATCTTGCCCAGGAAATCGGCATTTCCGGAGCGGAGCATGTGGTCCACTCCTTCATAGGTCCCAACGATTATGTCCGCGTTCGGGCTGGTCTGCATTTTCACCCGCTGCGGGGTCTTGATGAGGATTGCTCCAATTTTTATGGAAGTTGTGAGCCCCAGCTTTCCGTAACGTTCCGTGAACTGGTCGTACTTCTGGTTGGCAAGGGCAACAAGGGGGACCAGGTAGAGCATTTTCCCTTTTTTGTTAAGGATGTTCTGGACCCCTGCCATTTCTCCTATCAGGGTTTTTCCGGTTGCGGTTGCCGAGACCACGAACTGGTCTTTCCCTTCCAGCAGCCCGGCCTCCACGGAAAGTGCCTGGACCGGGAGCAGGGTCTCGGACTTCTGGAGGAGCATATCCTTGAATTTTTTTACAAGGGGGAGGTTTTTGATCCGGACCGAAGACGCAGAAGGGTTTGTTTTTATGGTGTCGTAACGGGTAAACTCAGGGTCCAGCCTTTCCGGGGTCAGCATCCTCAGGGTCCGGTCCAGGTCCCTTGTTTTTTCCAGGACCTTCTCCAGGAAATCCACGGACTTTTCCCCGTAATTCCCATCGGCTGAACGGATTCCTCTCTGGAGTTCTTCTTTTGCGCACTCCATGCAGATGAGTTCATTATGGAATTTGATGGATTTGTTATTTACAAAGTTAAAGCGTTTGTTTAAAAGGCAGTGCCTGCAGACCTTTACCCTGTCCGCATCTAGCTGAAACCCTTCAAGCATTTTCAGGAAAGCAGCCTCGTTTTCGGGGTCCCCTCCGTCGGCAATCATAATCCTGTTTGCACTGCGCAGGAGCTCTATGAATTTCTGGGGCGGAAGAAATTCTTCTTTTTTATTTTTGGCGGAAAGGAGCCTTATTTTATGAGGGCGAGGGCCTTTATAACTCTCTTTTATAACAAGTTCTGCCACTGAGGTCGGCTGTCTCATCCGATCCTGTATGGTCAATACGGTTACTTTCGATTTTTCAGCGTAGCTGAGGACCCATAGTGTCATTGTTTTTATCCTGATATGTAAATGATATAAGTAGGCTTCCTTTAGCAGGCTTCCTTTAACAGGTTTCCTTTAGCAGGCTTCCTTTAGAATGTTTCCTTTCGGAATTTCAGAAAAAGAACCCGATGTCTTTGAAGCACCGGTCTGCCTTTAAGAATCAGCACCTGAAGTATAACTCTAAGCATATGGTAAATTACAGCGTTCGATTACAGTTTTCGATTACAGTTTTCGATTACAGTTTTCGATTACTGCATTCGATTACTGCATTCGATTACGGCCATCAATCACGGCGTTTAATCACAGGTGCTTTCTTCTACAGGCCTTTCCATGTATATATTTTATCATTCGGTTATTTATATTATTATACGTTTCCCGGCTTTTTTTAAAGGCAGGCGCCTTCCCTTGCAGACCTGCACCTGCAGTTCCGGGTTTTGGGGATGTTTTCTATTACACCCAAGAGGATCTCGAAGATTGAGGCCTGGGCTTTTCCCACTACTTCCGTGACCTCGTCGGCGGTCAGTTTCTGGGTGCTCATCCCGCAGGCCTGGTTCGTGATGATGGCAAGGGACGCATAGCAGAGGCTTAGCTCTTTTGCAAGGGTGACTTCCGGAACCCCGGTCATGCCCACAACGTCGGCAAACTGGCTCATCATGCGGATTTCGGCCCTGGTCTCGAAGCGGGGACCTTCGGTGCAGGCGTAGATTCCTTCCGCATACGGGTGTCCCTGTTTCTCCAGGGCATTCTTGAGCTCTGCTTTGATTTCCGGGCAGTAAGGTTCCGAGACGTCCACATGGACGGTTGAATCGTCGTAAAAGGTTGAGGGCCTGTTCCTGGTAAAATCTATGAAGTCGTCAAGCACGACAAAGCTGCCTACGGGATGCCCGCGCATGGACCCCACCGAGTTTGTGGAGATGACGCGCTCTGCTCCCAGGGCGTGCACGGCCCATACATTTGCGCGGTAGTTGATCCTGTGGGGGGGGATGTGGTTAATCCCGGCGTGCCTGGGGATGACTGCAACTCCTTTTCCTCGAATGTCGGTCACGTAGGCAGTAACTTCTCCGTAGGGAGTCTGCACGGCCCGGCTTTCAAAGTCCCTGTATGAATAACCCACGCCACCGAGCACCGCAACTTCGATATTTTCCACCGCTTCTTCCATTTTGATTTCTCCTTTTTTCACGCAAGTTTTTTCTTTCCCTTCCCTCTCCCTTTCTTTTCATCTTCGAGGTCCGGGCTTGACAGGGAGAGTTTGATCCCTGCAAGGGCTATGAGGACTGCAACAATGACTGAGTAGACAAAATACTGGAGGGCCAGGTCAACATCGCCGGTAAACCTGCCTGAAAGGGAGGCTGCTGCGAGCAGGTAGGTGCTGGCTCCCCAGAAGAGCAGGCCGGTGGAAACCACGAAGAGGGAGATGGAGATATTTTTCTGTATGGGCTTCCCGTCCATCCTGAGGTCGAAAATCTTTCCCAGGCCCGCAAGGAGAAATGCTCCTGCATACCACCAGATGGACGCATTGATGAAAACCGAGATCAGGGTAAGGGTTCCATGGTACCAGACTCCTTCTTCGGAATAAAGTCCCCATACCCTTAAAGCTCCGTAAGCGGTGGCAACAATTCCTGTCAGCACTGCAGCCGTATAGGTGATAAAGACCATCCTCTGCTCCTGAAAAGCGTCCATAAGCCGCTCTTTCTGGAGGGCAACGGTGTCGTCGAGCCCAAAGCCCCTGTACAGCATGTAAACCCCGACGGCAGCAAGGATTCCCACAATTGCCCCTTCCGGGTACTGGGCGAGCAGGAATATCGCATAAATCAGGAAAGCAAGCCCCAGGGGCACGAAAAAGGTCTGGGATATTTTGGGGTCGCTAAAGGCGTGCTTCAGGATATAGTAGGTGCTCTCCAGGTTTTCACTCTGCATCACAACAATGCGCTGTACGGAATCGATTTTTATGCGGGACTGCACGATAGGGACGAGGGTCTCATCCTCTGCCCCGTCCGAGACAAATACGGCCCTCTGGACCTCATGCAACTTGAGGAATGTATCGAGCTGCTCTGCGATTTTCTGGTCAGAGATCACCCCCACGTTTTTGTCCCCGGCAAAAGAAACGATTTCGGCATCAACTCCCTTTGCCCGCAGCTCATCAAGGATCCGGATCCCCCCAAAAATGGTGTTCGTATCCGAGTCCTCAGGGTCGGTTATCCCGAGAGCAACTGCTGCCTCAACGTTTGCCTCCCGCCCTACTATAGGGGTTCCGAGTTTTGCTTTTTCGCCGAGGTCGTTGTCCCTGTCTATGCATATGATTAAGGTCTGCATGGCTCCTCTTTCGTTTTAATGAGGTTATCTCGTGCCTGATTTTAATTCTTTTGATAAGTTGGATTTGCCTTACTCTTTGCCAGCATACTATTTCAATTTATACTTTAATAATAAATCCGGTCTGCAAAGGTTTCTTCCGGCACCCCTCCCCAATCTCCGGTCCGGAAGCCCTGATGATCTATTTTTATATGTTCTTTCCAAATGTTTAAACTATTGTTGCATGAATTTTTTCTCAGTAACGTTTTTTCCGTTATTTATTTTTTTCTCGAATTACAGAATCAGGGTTTTTCGGGATAGTTTTTATATTCCGGTTTCTAATTAATAAATGCAGAAAAAATAACGATTTTTAAAGACGATTTTCAGACAATTTAAAGACAATTCTGGGGGTTTAATATGGCAAAACTAGCGGAAACTGCAGAGAAAGGAGCTGAAACCGGAAAGAAGGGGTTGGGGCTTCAGGAAAGGATTGGAAAGCTTGGAGATGACCTTGATTCCCTTGCAAAGAAAACAGGAAGCGAAGCTTCTAAGCTGGCAAAGGGCATAAACGAGGAAATCAAGTCCCTTTCCGGGGAAATCAAGTCCATTGATGTGAAGGATGAAGTCAAAGGAATAACCGGCAGGGTTGAAAAACTGGTCGACTCCACCGGAGACGCTGCAAAAAAGCTTTCTTCCGAGATCAAGGAAGATATTAAAAAGTTAATGGAAAAAATCTGAGGAATCAGAAAATAAGTAAAGATGAAAAAACAAGAAGAGAGAAAATAAGAAGAGATGAATTAATAAGAAAAGGAAAATGAGAAGACAGAAATGTCTTCTCTATATTCCGTTTTCTCTTTTTGTTTCTCTTTTTGTTTCTCTTTTTGTTTCTCTTTTTGTTTCTCTTTTTGTTTCTCTTTTTGTTTCTCTTTTTGTTTCTCTTTTTGTTTCTCTCTTTTTTCTCAATCTCTGGTTTATTTTCTTTCAGGAACGGCTCACTTAAACATTCCTTTTCTTACGAAGAAGACTGAGGCCAGGATTCCGAGTGCTGCAAAGGTGCCTTCAAAGCCCGGTGAGCTTTCGGATTTCTCATCCTTTGTCTGCTCTTCTCCTGTTATGGTTTCGCTTTCATCCTCTTCAACCGGATTTATTACTTCAGCTTCTTCCGCTGCTCCGGTGTTCTTCTGTTCTCCTGTGATTGCATAGAGGGAGAAGCCCGGGGTTTCTGCACGGAAGTAATAGAACCCGTCATCCTCTCCGGTCATTTCGGTGGGAAGAGCGTTCCATTT
Source organism: Methanosarcina sp. KYL-1 (assembly GCF_024372725.1). Taxonomy (GTDB): domain Archaea; phylum Halobacteriota; class Methanosarcinia; order Methanosarcinales; family Methanosarcinaceae; genus Methanosarcina. The sequence continues at coordinate 5,040 of NZ_VOUA01000048.1, read as the reverse complement.
GTCGTTGTTGTACCTGTTCAGGGCAATTGTTGAGGGGTCGATTCCGTTTTCTTCCGCCCAGCTCTTCGGGACCCTGAATTCGATGTATCCTCCGTCAAGGTTTTCTTCGAAGCGTTCGTTTCCGATAGAGATCTTCATGTGCCTGTAGACTTTGCCTTTCGGCTCATCTACGCTTCCGCTGTTTTCTTCATCGGCTCCTTCGACTCTTACTACAACCATTCCGGAATACCCTTCGGACTCAAAGCCGACTCCGAGCACCCCATTTTCCGGGTTCTGGAACTGGAAATGGGTTTCCGTGCCTGCAACGACCTTTTTCTGCACAGCGTCAATAGGTCCTGCATTGTCTCCCGAAGGGGCGGGGATGTAATTCGGGGAACTCCTACTTTCTCTCACATGTTCGGGTTCAGGTTCGGGTTCGGGTTCCGGGACTTCTATAAGCGGGAAGTAGTCGACATTTTCCCCGTCTTCGGTGACATTGTATGCGGCGTCGCAGATGCCGTCTTCGTCTTCGTCCTCAGCCGTCTGGGAGAAACCGTTGCCTTCGGGCGTTGCCCAGAAGTTTCCTCCGAGGTAGGGACCTCCAACAATGTTTTCTCCTTCTGTCAGGTCTATGTTCCAGACGTTGGGGGCATCTATTCCCAGCAAGGGGGGCAGTGGGTTTTCGTCGAGGTAGGTGTTATTGATGTTGTTGAAGTAGTTGTTGTATATCGTGTTGCCTTCGGAGTCTGTCAAAGACAGCCCTGAGCCGCTGTTATTTTCGATGGTGTTTCCGATCAGGTTGTTATCATAGGAGTTTTCCAGGTAAATACCGGCACTGGGGTACTCGCTGCTTGATGTGAAAAGATTGAATAATTTACTGAGGTCAAAACCCAGTTTGAATGTGGTTTTCTCGGAGTTCTTCTTGCAGCTCTCCTTATTGCTCTCCTTATTGCTCTCATCCGAAGCGGTCAGGGATACCCTTTCAATTCCTTCTTCTATGTACCCGTTCGAATCAACGGTATTATCCGTCACGTTGTTCTCTCCGCACTCGGAGAGGTAGATGCCTGCAACTCCATTCTGGTCGGCGGTGTTTCCTGAAACTTCACTTTCATAGATGTAGCGGAGCAGGATCCCGCAGTATATGTTTCCGCTTGCGGTGTTGTTTATAGCTGTGTTGTTGTAAGGAGTTTCATAGCAGCTTCCGAGGAAAATTCCGTTTTCATTGCCGTTTGCGGTGTTCCCTTCTACATAATTGTTCGAACCCTGCAGACGTATCCCGTTGCACCCATTGTAATTCACGATGTTATCTATCAGGGTAGTGAATTCTGCATCTGAATCATCAGTGGCTATCCCTGTACCCCCGTTATAGCTCACGTTGTTGCCTATCAGGGTGTTGTGGGTCCCGTCGATTTCAATACCCTTGCACTCGTTGTAGGTCACGGTATTGCCGATCAGGGTGTTGTAATTACATTCGGAATAGAGGTCAATTCCTTTTGAATAGGAGTCGTTTACCGTGTTGTAACTCAGGGTGTTGTTGGAACTGTAGTATAAGTTGATTCCTTTTCCATCAGAGGTTTCAAGCACGGTGTTCCATGTCACGGTGTTGTTGTCGGCTTCACACAGGACGATTCCGGGGTACTCGTTGCAACTTGCATTGTTGCTGCTTATGTTGTTGAACTCCGACTCGTAGAGCCTGATACCCTTGTAGTTTTCGTTTGCAGTGTTGTCTGAAATGGTGTTGTTATCCGAATATTCGAGGTTAATCCCTTCGTCCCCACAATAATATACTTCGTTGTCAAGGATCTCGTTTCCGTTCGAATACTCCAGGTAAATTCCCTCGTTATCGCTGTCGCTTGCGTTATTTCCTGAAATTGTGTTTCCTGAGGACTCTTCCAGGTAAATCCCGTACTCGTTGTTCGACAGGACGTTGTTTTCAATGATTGAATCGTTTGTCCTGTACAGGAACAGCCCGTAATATCCGTTTTCCAGGGTCAGGTCGCTTACCGTTACGTTCGAGCAGTTGACCAGGTAGATCAGGGCCGGGTCGTCGAAGTAATCCGCAGGGACGTCGGACATGCCAACCAGATAATAGATGGACTTCCCGTAAGCAAGGTTGCTCGTGTCTATATCGTTTTCCAGGTACTGGCTGTACGAGTGGTAAAGGGGATAGGTATCGTTCAGGATGTTGTTTCTCAGGTAATTGTTCCCGGAAGCCCCGAAACTTACTCCGAAGATGCAGTTATCGATGCTGTTGTTGACGATTACGTTGTTATGGGATTCCGCGTGTACGCCTGAATTGGGACCATAATATGCCGAGCCGTCCATCCCGAACCCGCGAATCGTCACGCCGTTCGAAGCGAGGTAGAAACAGGGATTGCTGGAAGGAGTCATGACGATGGTGTCTTCAGGGTTTCCGGACACGGAGACAATGCTCAGACCGTCTCTGGCCGAAGCTACGTTAACGCTTTCCGTGTATGTTCCGGGGTAAACGAAAATTGTGTCTCCGGGGCCCGCATCGTTTACTGCTGCCTGGATCGTTGAATAGTTGCCTCCTATCCCGTATCCGTCTACATAAAGCGCGGTTGGAGGGGCTGTTGCCGCGGGCACTCCTATCAGGAGCACCACGAGCACTACAAGTAACTTTGGTGTTGTATTGTTTTTCTTTGCCAGCTTCATCACACCCATTTTTTTAAAATGGATCTTTTTTATTATCACACAAATATTTTTTAGGGATTATTCTCTAAAATTAATATAATCTATTATATTACTAATAAATAAATATAAGTGTCATATAGCCTTATGTCATAAACATATTTTTGTTGTTTTCACTCAAAAATCCTGTCTCCAAAAGGATTTCGACTTACTCAAAAAAGGATTTTAAAGGTTTTATTTTGAATTATAAAGCTTTAGAACCTTTTAAATATATATTTTCCATACGGGCAGTGGATAATTATTTAATTCCAAAGGCAGGTTTTCATCCTGAAATTAAGGAAACAATAAGTTGTAATTTTTACTATAATTTTTACAGAAGATTTCCGACAGTTTTAACGAAAAAGGTTCACTTAAAGGGTCCACTTTTATTGAAAGCAGTTTCCAGTTACTTGCTATGGAAGAAGCCTACCTGTCAAAAGGGTTTGTCTGCATGAGCGGGGAAAAGATGTTGGCGCCCGAGGGCTCAGTAATCATATGAGAGGTTCGTTTGCAGAATGGGGAAAAGAGATTAATTCCCGCGGGCCGGTAAATGAGGATTGGCATTTCAGGTTCTACTTCTGTTAATCGGTTTTCCTTTCAGGATAGCTCCCTTACTGCTAAAAGTGCCCCTTTTTTAAGCAGTCCCCTTGCCTCAATGTCCAATTTTCCATTGTTAAGGGCCTCAACAAAGGTATCGAGAGGGTTTCCGGAATACATTATTTCCCTGAACGTGGCTTCATTGCCATATACCGAAACAGAGGCATCCACATCTTCGCCTGATGCTAGTTTTCTAAACTCGACAATTCTCCCGTTTTCCGTAACGGCTTTGATCTGCAATTTGCTGCCGTCCTTCATTTCAATGTCCAGAAGGATGATGTCATTTCCGGCAAGTTTTTTCAGGGGGGCGGGAACTTCATCGATTCCGCTGTTATAGTAGCCCACAGCCTTCTCTATCTGGCTGAACAGGTCTTTTGGTTTTGGTTTTGCTTCTGCTTTTCCGGGGTTTGCGCTGCTTTGAGCTGGTCGGTTCCGGGAAGAGGGCATGTTTTGTGATTGCATCTGCATACCCGTGTTTTCCGGGGTTTGATTTTTATTTTGGTTTTGATTTTGGTTTTGGTTTTGGTTTTGATTTTGGTTTTGATTTTGATTTTGATGGCTTCTGGAAGTGTGGATCAGGAGCTTATCAAGCCCGAGTCCGGGCAGCACCGGAAAGACAGGTTGCGGTTCTGTTCCTGAAACCCGGGCTTCAGGGCCGGGGTTTTCGCCCTGTGTACCTGCACTGCATATCAGGACCTGTGAATTTAAAAGGCCGGTAAGAGAAAAGACCAGAAAAAGTATTGCAAGCAAACGCTTTCTTCTTTGAAGCATGAAATGAGTTACGAGCTGGACCTATATAAGTGAATTCAGGGTTATTTATTTTGCAACCCCGGAGCATTGCAAAAATCGGGTCCAGGCTCTTCACAGTTTTGCTCTTTACAGTTTACTTCACTACAGGGGAAGCCTCCCTGTCAAAGGGGTTCGTCCGCATGGACAGGGAAAAGAGGTAGGGGTAATTGTCTTTCAGGTACTCCATGTAGGCGACCCACTCGTAGACAAGCAGGCTGTACACTCTTCTTACATCCCCTTCCAGGTGTTCCAGGTCGCTTGGGGGGAGTTCATCCAGGTCTTTCCGGTTCAGCAGTTCTTCTGTCAGGTGGAAGGCTGCCCTCAGGAGTTCGGTAAAGGTCTCGTGTTCAAGCATCACCGGGTTTTCAAGCAGGCGTAGGAGGGAGTCGTTTCTCTGTTCAAGAAAGTCCCGCAGGCCCGGAAGGTCAAGAGCTCCTGCCCTTATTGCGTAATCGTAATTCTTCAGCCTCCGGCTCACGTCCGAAAACTCCTTTTCGCTCCAGTCCTTTCTCACGATCAGGTACTTCCTAATCTCCTCAATCCCAGGGTCTGCCTCTGAAAAGAACGCCAGCAGCCGGGTCCCGGTCTGGCTGAAAAAGGTCCCTATGACCATGTTCAGCTTCTCGATCCTGTTGCTTTTTTCCATGTCGTTGAGCAGCTTGTGGATGACCAGCGTGACCAGGAGGACATTTATGGGGAGGAATGCCAGGTTCCCTACAAACATGGAAAAGATGCTGCCTGTGTCACCCATCAGCAGGTATTCGATGAAATAGAGGATTACTGAGCTTGCTACGAGTGAGAATGCAAAAAGCCGGTAGAGTTTCCTGTCATTCATGCTGGTGTTTCCTGAATTCCGGTTATTACATCGGGAGCGCGGAGGGTCACGAATACCCCGTCCTTTAGGTCGGGGATGAAGTGAACCCTCGCACATTTTTTGTGCTCCTTTAAATTGATAAAACATTGCTTCTTTTTAAAATGAGGTTG
>NZ_VOUA01000047.1 GCF_024372725.1 Methanosarcina sp. KYL-1 | reverse complement strand
CTAAGAACCTTGTACGTTTTAATGAGGATTCAACTCTTCTAATGCTGTTTTTCTCTGCCATGGGAAGACCAAGAAAGAGATATAAAATTAATGATATTAATTTATATGTTTACCTGCCGAAAGCAGGATAATACAGTCCTTACATATTTAAATCGATTATACGAACGTGGAAAAAATCTTGAATATTATACGATTGAAGCTAAAAAAATGCCTTATGATTGTCAAGAAGAGGATTGGGAAGGTCTTGAGTATCGCACCATAAACTTATTTGGAGAAGAATTTGTGCTATTCAAGTCAGGAGTTCCAAATAAGTTAGCTAAGCTTGTTATCGATAATAACACTAAATATACCTTAAGAACTGGAGAAATACTCGACTTGGGGGGAGGATATGGGCTTGAAATAAAACAGGTCGATATCAAAGGAGATAAAGTATGGGTAGAATTTACTAAAGACGGAGAGTTTATTGAAGATACAATAATTGACCTAGAAAAATGTCTTTCTACTTGGACTTTAAAACTCGATAACGTCGAAGAAGAAGAAAATGTTACAGTACTTAAAATTCGACTATTGAGTGCATTTAAAGGAGACATAGATGCAATAGTCCAGATACAAGGCCTCTGGTTGATAGACTACCAAAACGCATTTACAATCGAGAAAGGGGACATATTTGGAAAATTTGAAGTTGATGAAATTGGAAGCTCCTACCTGAAATTTAAGGTTAATGAAACATGATTTTCTAGAACAAACGTTAAGATTTCCATTCATTTGGCCCTGTAATATTTTTCGTCCCCGGAGTCGATTTCTTCGATTTTGCCCTCCTCAATCAGTTTCTCAAGAATGGGGCGCAGGGTTTCGGGGCCGACATCCTGGGCCTTGACAGTTTGCTCAAAAGTGCAGGGCCTTCTCAGGAGCAGGGCATAGACTTCTTCTTCCGGGTCCTGGTGGCTTACCTTTGAACGGGCTTTCTTCTTGCCTTTAAGGACAAGCCTTACTTTTTCTTTTCCGAACTCCGATACAAACCTTTCAGCAATCTCCCTGAGCCTCTCTTCCGCGACAGGGACAATATAGGCTTCCGCAGGCGGTCGGCTGACTGTAAGAATTTCGATTTCTTGGGGGGCGATGTACTTTACCGCTTCAATCAGGCCTTCGATTTCCTCCTCAGTACTGTTAAGGGGGCTTTCGTCTGCACTTTCAAGGAGCATGATTTCAAGGGCAAGCTTTGGCCCCGGCTCCTTTCTTGCAAGTTCCCGGAGGCCTTCGACGACTTCATCAAGCTTTATCCCCGGGGCAGGCCTGTGAATTTTCCTCCAGGTCTCTTCGTTTCCGGAGACAAGGGTTGCGACCACAAGGTCGGATTCTGCCAGGTTTGCCCGGACGTCAGGCCTTCCTGCAAGGGAAGAATTCGTAATTATGCAGATCGGGATTTCGCTCACTTTCCTGATTTCCCTTATGATCTCCCCGAGCGAGAGGTTCAGGGTAGGTTCACAGGTACCGGAAAAGGTAATATAAGCCAGGTCTTCGACACCTTTATGGAAGGTTTGAAGGCTTTCAGCAACTTCTTTCGGGGTCACCGCTCCCCTTGCATCGCCTGGGCCGGGAATTTTATTCTCAACGTGCCCGAGCTGGCAGTAAATGCAGTCATAGTTACAGTTCTTTTTCGAACCGATGTTTTTAATCACATCGACTCCCAGTGACCTTCCAAGCCTTCTTGAAAGGATTGGGCCGTACACGATTCTTGAGTTCATTTCAAAAACTCTTCCTTTTTGCAAAATAAGGGAAGGAAGAAGTGAAAAATCCACCAGATTCGATCCTCATAATCATTCTTCTGCACTGCTCCCCTGAGAGCTGAGGGCCTTAAATTTCCCGGAAAGAGTTTCAAGTTCCTGCTTAAGAAGCTTTATCCGGTTTTCAAGAAAATCGGCTTCAGACCCGGCCCGGGACTGAGAAAGTGCAGGGTAATGACATCCCTGGGATGTACCCCTGGCAGCAGACTCTCCATTACCACCGAACTCGGAGGCTCTCCGGCACCTGAGACCCCTGCCGTTCCTGCCGTTCCTGCCATTCCTGCCGTACCCCCTCCCGCGGCCACCTCCAAACCCGGATTTGCGTCCTCCGGATTTATTTTCTCCGGATCTCCTTCCTGCACCTGCAGGAACTCCTTTAGTGTAGCCCGGCGAATCACTGCCTGTGCAGTAACCCAGGCCCCTTCCGGCCTCTGATCCCTGGCTAATAGGACCTGTCCTATCTCCATGTGGCATTTCTCTTCAACTCCTTCTTTTTACATTCATACATTCAGTTACAAAACCGTCATTAAATTCAAAATCATTATTAGAGGTCATTTCCTGACCATCGGCGTACCGCATTTTTCACATTTTACCTCGTTGCAGGGGACTCCCGACTGATGGGGGACTTCGTGCCCGCATTCAGGGCACACGCAAATCCCGTCCGGACCTCCGGCGTTTTCTCCCCTGCCCCTGCAATGTCCTCTACCTCCCCGGCTTTTGCTCACTCCCGGGCCTCTGCCCGCGGGACCTGTTCCGTCTCCTCCTGGCATCCTGTAATCTCCTCCTTCAATCTTTATTGCTTTTCCATGGACCAGCGCTTCAGTTACTTTTTCAAGTGCTTTTTTCAGAGCCCTCTGAAAAGTGGACTGGTGGACCTCCATACGGGACGCAGCCTCACTCTGGGATAGGTTTTCCAGAAAGCTGAGCCTCATAGCCTCGAGTTCATCGATTGTCAGCCTGACCTCTTCTGGAATTTCATTGGCGGGACAGCAAGGCCTGAACTGCCTGGCCGAATGTTCGAAATCCACCATCCTTCGTTTCCGCGGGCGCATAATTATGCATAATAATGCAAAATATATATAGTTTTGCTTGTGTGAAGGCTCTGAACCTAAAATGGCCTTCAGAGGAAAAGAGAGGAGACATGTCAGTCAAGTTTTAATACATGGAGTCTGAAAAGCACAGCGAAATGCTAAGTATATTGGAACTTGATATTGTGAAAAATGGTTTCGAATGGCTTTCCGCCCAGCAGATTCTCTCTGTGAAAGAACTCTCAAGTGTAGTCTCGGCCCATGCCCTGTGGAAGCGGCCAGACCCTTACATTACCCCCCTGATCCTGAAAAAAGAGGGACCATCCTGGAACTCTTCCGTCAGGGACACTGCCCGGGCCTGTTCGGCCCTTGCGGCTGAAGGAATCGTATTCATGGCCTCGCAAAAATGGCTGCTTGCCGAGGAAAAAGGAAACTCCTGGAATGAGGACGTCTATGACAGCACCTATGCCCTGGGAGCCCTTGCGGACATGGGGATCCGGGAAAGGGAAGGGTGCAGGTGGCTGTACGAAAACTACGGCCCTGACTGGGAACATGTGGGCACAACTTCCCTCATCATCACAGCCCTCAAAAAACAGGATACTCTTGCAGGGTGTGGGGAATTCCGGGAGTTTATCCGGGAGCGGGCTGAGTGGGTCCTCTCAAAGAAGGAAAGGGACGGGGGCTGGAAACACATTTCCACCAGCAACCTGGCAATCCAGGCACTTATCCTTGCAGGTTTCAAACCGGAAGTTGAGGATTCGGTCCGCTGGCTTCTTGAAAACGTCCGGGAAAGCGGGGCCTGGGGAAACAAAGAAGACGAGATAAATGCCACAGCCCTGGCTCTGGCCACTCTTGGATTATATAATTCTATCTAAACAGGACAAACATATTTTTTCAGCGAGAGGCTACTCTGCAAAATACCTGCTTCAGCCCGGGCTTTCTTCAAAAATATCGCTACATTTAGAAGATAACCCGATAACTATATATAAGAACTCGGAAACTTCGGGGTATTTTACCAATAAAGATATATATAAAAGGATAATATCTTACAAGTAATAATTTAGCTACAATATACAAACAACCAGATTTTATACATACTGTTTTGTCTAGGAGGAAACCTGATCATGTAGATCGAATGGACTCTAAATCCGTTCAGCCGGGTTAGATTCCCGGGGTTTCCGCCACGTTTCTGAATCCTGGAAAATGGCACTTACATAACATGTTGCCTAAATTTTTTCTAAATTTTGGGATTTATTTCTGAAATTTTCCGGGTATTTGTCAGCATATTTGCTGATTCCACGCTTATGTTCTGTAAGCCGGGGTTCTGGAATAGTCTTTCCTGGAAATCGTCTGGTCTTTTGACTCACACCTACGGGGTAACTTTATGGAGAAAAAACCACTGGATTCTCTAATATCTGCAACCAGCCTCTGGCTGTCCAGAACCGGGCAGCTTCACAAAATCAAGCACTCTGAGGTCTCCAAAAGGAAAATTTACATAGAAATGGCCTGCGGAGACAGGATTATTGTGAACAACTCCCGGAGCAGCCGCACGGCCCGGGCCTTAAGGCACCACAAATACAAGAAGACCTGCAAATACTGCAGGGTTTCGGATGACGACATCAACAGGTTCCTCACGAAAATGTCCGAAGATAAAAGCAGCGTGAAGGTAAAGGTAGTTTCTGTACCGAGAGTGAGGAAAGCCGTACCTAAATCCGTTGCAAGGGCACCGAAAATCCTTGAAAGCCCGGCAGTTTCCAGGGTCTCTGCGCCCTCCCCTGTATCTTCAACTACAGTCCCCCGGGCGGCTTCATCAGTTTCAGCACCTGCATCGGCACCTGTATCCACATCCGAACAAGCACCATCAGCATCATCAACATCCGAATCAGTACCAGTGCCAGCATCTGCCTCCGTACAGGCAGCAGCCACAGCTACTCGGGCAAACGGACCTGAATCCACACCGGAATCCGCATTGGCATCCGTGCCAGCACCTGCTCCGGCCCTGACAAGAGGACAGATGGACAGGCTTGAAACCCTGCTGAGCCCGAAGGACGGGATTTCCCTGGAAGCGGCAGTACCTTTCAGGGAGCTGGAGTCCGAACTGGTATCCCGGAGGAAAAAAGAGCTGCGTCAGATGTACGCAGAAGACAGGGAAAATTACCTGGGAAAACTCGAACGCGAGATCACAAAGTTCTTTGTGGACAGGGGTTTCATCGAGATCAAGTCCCCGATCCTGATCCCCGCGGAATATGTGGAAAGGATGGGCATCAACAGCGACATAGAGCTTTCAAAGCAGGTATTCAGAATCGATAAGAACCTCTGCTTAAGGCCCATGCTCGCCCCGAACCTCTATAATTACCTGCGCAAATTCGACAGAATCCTGCCTGACCCGATCAAGATATTCGAAATCGGGCCCTGTTACCGGAAGGAATCCGACGGGAAGGAGCACCTGGAGGAGTTTACCATGCTCAACTTCTGCCAGATGGGCTCCGGATGCACCCGGGAAAAACTGGAAGGGCTCATAAAAGAGTTCCTGGACCACTTTGGGATCGATTTCGAAATTATCGGGGATTCCTGCATGGTCTACGGGGACACCCTGGACGTAATGCACGGGGACATGGAACTTTCCTCGGCTGTTGTCGGGCCCGTACCCATGGACCGGGACTGGGGCATTGACAAACCCTGGATAGGAGCGGGATTCGGGCTTGAACGCCTGCTGAAGGTCATGCACGATTTCAAGAATATCAAACGGGCATCAAGGTCCGAATCTTACTATAACGGGATATCCACCAACCTTTGAGGCTTGAATTTTGTTAAAAAACGGAAACAAACAAACGGAAATTTCCGGGAAAAGACACCAGAATGGCAAACTGGCAATCTTAAAATGGCAAACTGGTCCGGAACAGACCGAAAAGGAAAATCCGTAAATCTATGAGAGGGTGAAATTTTTGATCCAAAAAATGGCAATCGAAGAACTTGACAGGCTAGGGGAAGAAATCATCGGAGGCTTGCGCTTATCCGACGACAACCTGAGGGCGCTCCTCTCCCTTGAATCCGAGGAAGAGGTCCAGAAACTCTACGATGCGGCCCGAAAGGTAAGAGACCATCACTTCGGGAACAGGGTGTTTCTTAACTGTTTCATATACTTCTCCACATACTGTAAAAACCGCTGCGCTTTTTGCTACTACAACTGCAAAAACGATATCGAGCGCTACCGCCTGACCAGAGAAGAAATAAGGGAGACCTGCAAAGTGCTCAAAGGGGCAGGCTTTCACATGATCGACCTGACCATGGGAGAAGACCCCTACTACTACGATGACCCGGACCGCTTTGTGGAACTCGTCAGGACCGTAAAGGAAGAGCTTGGCCTTCCAATAATGATTTCTCCTGGTGTAATGGATAACGCAACCCTCCTCAAGGCCCGGGAAAAGGGAGCAAACTTCTTCGCACTTTACCAGGAAACCTACGACCGCGACCTCTACGAAAAACTCAGGGTGGGGCAGTCTTTTGAGGGAAGGGTCAGTGCCCGCCGTTTTGCAAAGGAACAGGGCTACTGCATAGAAGACGGGCTCCTCACGGGGATAGGAAACGACATCGAATCGACTGTCAAGTCCCTCAGGGGAATGGAAGCAAACAACCCCGACATGGTCAGAGTCATGACCTTCCTGCCCCAGGAAGGGACACCCCTTGAAGGGTACCAGGAGAAATCAAAACTTTCGGAACTGAAGATCATTGCAGTGCTCAGGTTGATGTTCCCGAAATGCCTGATCCCGGCATCCCTTGACCTGGAAGGCATTGACGGCATGGTCCACAGGTTAAACGCCGGGGCAAACATTGTGACCTCCATCCTGCCCCCCGATTCCCAGCTTGAAGGGGTTGCCAACTACGACCGCGGACTCGAAGAGCGGGACCGGGACATCAAAAGCGTGATCAAAAGGCTTGAAATTATGGGGATGGAACCTGCGCCTCAGGCTGATTTTGAAAGAGTCCTGGGGTGCTAGAATGAAAACAATCTGTCTGGTGGGTGGGAAACTCCAGGGCTTCGAAGCCGCATACCTTGCGAAGAAAGCTGAAATGAAAGTGGTCCTGGTTGACCGGAACCCACAGGCCCTTACCCGGAACTTCGCACACGAGTTCCACTGTTTTGACGTTACCCTGGAACCGGAAAGGCTCATTGAGCTTTCAAAAAAAGCTGATTTCCTCCTCCCGGTAAATGAAAACCTCGAATGCATCGAGTTTCTTGAATCGATAAAAGAAAGGCTTGCCTGCCCTGTTCTCTTCGATTTTAAGGCTTACGGGATCAGCCGGGACAAGAAAAAGTCCAAAGATTATTTTGCGAGCATCGGGGTCCCGACTCCCGCAGACAAACCGTCACAACCTCCTTATTTTGTAAAGCCTCCCTGTGAAAGCAGCAGTGTGGGAGCCAGGATCATTCATGACGAAGCCGAGTTAAAAAACCTGGATCCCGGAATGCTAATTGAAGAATACGTGGAAGGGGAGGTGGTCTCCCTGGAGGTCATAGGAGACGGAAGCCGCTTTGCCGTGGTAAAGGAAACCCTGATCCATATAGACGGGACTTACGACTGCCACATGGTAACCCCGCTGCCCCTTGACCCTGCATTCAGGGAAATTTCCCATGCCCTTGCGGCAAACCTTCCCATAAAGGGGATCATGGACGTGGAAGCAATTGCAGGCCCCCGGGGGCTGAAAGTGATCGAGATCGACGCCCGTTTCCCGAGCCAGACCCCGACTGCAGTTTACCATTCATCCGGAGTCAACCTTCTGGAACTCCTGGTCCGCGCCTTTGAAGAAGGGGTTGAGGAAATCAAAACCCTTCCCAGGAACGCTTACTGCATCTACGAGCACCTGATGCTTGGAGAGGATAAGGCCCTTGTCCCTGTCGGAGAACAGGTGCTTTCCCTTGGCAGCGAATACGGAGAATACTTCACAGAGCCTGGCCTTGAAATCCTCCTCTGCAAAGGGAAAAACCCGGTGTTTACCCTGGTTGCCTGGGGCCCTGACAAAGAAGAAGCCGAGAACAGGAAAAGCAAAGGGCTTTCGATCATAGGGGAGCGCTTCGGAGCAGCCGCATAAATGCATGAAGACCTGCCAAAAAATATACGGAGATAAGAAAACGGAGATAGAAAACGGAGATGGAAAATGGCACTTTTAACCCCGGAAGACCTGGAAAACATTAGAAAACAGCTTGAAAAAGCCGATACTGCCGTCAGCAAGGTAACAGGGCTTGATGTCAAGGGGATCTGCAAAGACCTCTACGGCACATCCCCCCACTATGAATCAGTGGGCATTGTTCCCGTGACTTCAGGAAACGGGATCATAGGCAACTTCTCAGCTTCATTGAACGTAATTGCGGATTACTTCGGGTTTGACAGTTTTGTGACGGAAATGCCCGACGTAAGCGGCTATTATGAAGCCGTAGAAAGCGGAGCGGAAATCATCCTTATGGCAGACGACCATACCTTCCTGGCCCACAACCTCACAAACGGCAAAATAGCAAACAACCAGCCCTGCACCGGCATCATCTATGCGGATATCGCATCCAGGTACCGATACGCCGATTCAAAGGACGTGCTGGTGGTCGGGCTAGGTAAGGTCGGTTTCCCCGGAGCCGAACACCTCGTGAATAAAGGCTTCAATGTTTACGGCTGCGACCCTGACAAAAGCCTCATGAAAAAGGCAATCTTCAAACTCGGGATTACCCCCTTTGACCTCAAAACCCCTAAAAAGTTCTCCATGATTTTCGAAGCAACCCCCTGTGCAAACACAATCCCCGAAACCGTACTTGCAGAAAAATGCCTGGTCTCCACCCCCGGAATCCCCTGCGGGCTTTCCGGAGAACTCCAGAAAAAATACAACGTGGACCTTGTGATGGAACCCCTGGGAATAGGGACAGCATCAATGCTGAATTCGGTCCTCTGAACACACCTGTAATACCCGACTTAGCAACCCGACTTAGCAACCCGACTTAGCAACCCGACTTAGCAACCCGAATTGCGCCAGCAGAGTTGCGCCAGCAGAGTTGCGGCTCTGCAGTGCGCGTCCTTTTCGCTCACTTCGTTCGCTCAAGAGGACAAAAAGACAGGTTTGGACGAGAGTTTAGAGAAAAATGGATCAAACTTAATGCCGCATCAAACCTGTCTTGTCCGCTTGCTTGCAAGCGGCCTTCTTCTTAATGAAGACGGAAAATAGGAAGCAGCAAGAATAAACACGAAACAAAAACCAGATAAAAGCTTTTAAAAACAGCTACCGCCTTCAAAACCTCAGCATTAGTAAGCATCTGGCCCTACCAGAGGCAGCGGTTCTATATTCTCTTCGTCCGGTAAACGCCGGCACAGGACTGCGGTCTGGTCACCATCCACGCACGGGCGCAGTACCAGAGTTCCGCATAGGGAGAACGCATCCATTTCAGAGGCAGATTGCAGCTCTACAGTTTGCGATTCATTCAGCTCGCTGCACTCTCTCAAAAACGAGAGGGATCAGAAAAAGAAAAGATTGTGTGGGAATCAGCTCCCACAGCTTATTTTGTCCCTTTGATGCGGAGTTTGGTGATGTCAATAGCGTCTTCGGGGCAGACGGCGACACAGCGGCGGCAGCTTGTGCCGAGGCATTTCTGGCTGTCGTATTTTGCGATTCTTTTGCCGTCGACTTCTACGATTTCGAGGGCATCTTCGGGGCATTCTTTTACGCATTTTTTGCAGTAGATGCACCTGTCGACGGGGACTTCGAGGATGATGCCGATTTCCTTGAGGATGGAAAGACCTTCTTTTCCGACTTCCTCTATGTCTTTTCGGACACGCTTTTCGATTTCGGCGTGTTCGAGGGTTTTCGGGAGCAGGGGAAGGCCGTAGAGCTCGAGCATCTTGTCGTACATTTCAAGAGGCATGCCCTGGGTCCAGTAGGAGAGTTCGCAGAGGTAGAAGTTGTTGAAGGTCTCGCTGGTCGCCATCATGAGGTGGTCGGCGGTGATCCTCTTTGCAACTTTTATCACGTCGTCAAGCCTGGACCTGTCAATTGCAAGTTTCCGGGCAAGGCCGAGGGAGGTGTTCCCGAACTGGACAATTTTCTTTGCAAAACCCGGAGCAGCCCCGAGCCTGCGGGCGTCTTCAGCGTCCACGTAAGCGCCGGAGGCCCCGGACATATAGGCATATTCCAGGTCTTCGTATTTTATGCCTGATTCCACGATCAGGGTCATGTGGGCGGCCCGGATTGCACCGATGGCCTTTCCGGCTTCTTCTACGTCTTTTTCCGTAATTTCAATCCCCGGGCCGAGAATCATTTTCCCGTTGGGGAGTTTCGGGGACTTTTCGATCAGGCCGCTTTTCAGTGCCAGGGCAAAAGCCGAAATCACTCCGGTCCCCGTGATGCCCACGGCTTCGTACCCGTAGGACCCTTTAATTTCCCCGGTGACCGGGTGGATCAGGTAAGCATCCTGCTTTTCCATCTCCTTATCAAGGACCATGACCCTCCAGTACTCCCCGTCGGGTTTTACATCGCAGATTGCCCCCGGGCTTGCAAGCATCCCGCAGCTTATGCCCTGGCCTTCGATCGCCGGGCCTGCGGCGGCACTTGCCGTGATGATCCTCTCTCCGACCTTCAGGGCCATTTCGGCGTTTGTCCCGTAATCGGTGACCAGCGCAGGTTCGGTCTGGTTCAGGAAATCGGTCTCAAGCATCATTGCCAGGGCATCTGCCCCGATCTCGTGCTTGATTGCAGGGGGGACGATGACCTCACAGTTCGGCAGGTCAAGGTCCCCGAAAAGCTCGGTAGCCGGGAACACACGAGCATCCCTCTTTACGTTCTGGACGCCCAGCATCTTCTGCTTGTTTTCCCCGGCGTATGCCAGGTCCCGGATTTCTATGTTCTGGAAAAGGGAAAGCTGGATGGGGTTTCCGCAGACTGCAAGCCTCTGTACACCGGAAAGGTCAACATCGAACTTAAGGAACATTCTCCGGATGGTCTCAATCATTACCGCATGAGCAACATCCTCTCCTGTAGAGATTGCAAAGTCCAGGTGGTCCATGACATTTCCACCGGGAAGGGGGTGGCCCATGGTTATGACTGTTTTTAAGGTTTCATTCGTCTCAAGGTCAATGAGCTGGGCTCTAAAACCGCTTGTACCCAAGTCAAGTGCTATACCGTACATTTTTCTTATCTCCGGGAGTATGCATTGTTCAGAGGCATCCGGCACCCTGGACTGCCCCTTAGGATTGGATCATAATTAGTCTCAAATTCGAACCGGTACCGGGACGGGAATGTTATAAGGGAATGATATATTATTAGAACTATTATTAGAACTCGATTTTAATATAAGCTATAGCTATACACTCATATACCGGTCTGCTTCCATACGTGGCTTCTATGTTTGCCGTCATGCCTTCAACCATGAATTCATCCTGCAATATAAGAATGTATTTCTTTTCCGATCCTTTCCTTTTTTCGGGCTGCTTCCGGCAACAGAGCCCGAACGGTCGGAAGAGGTACAGGACCGGACCCGTCGGAAGAAGCTGAATTTACCTGACAGGATCCGGGAAGGCTAACTGACAGTGTATTCTTTTAGTCAGTATTCCTTATGAATATGTGGGCATACATCTATCGTAAGTGAACTACCCCTCCCTGCCTGATGGCGAGGAAGGGGCTTCTTGCTTCATCCCTTGAACTACTGTTCACAAGTCCACAAGCCCATCCCCGTAGTTCCTACGGTGTCAGATAACTATAAGATTTTGATCTTGCAGAGAGAATTTTTTGATATTGATTGCAGCATTTATGTCTCTATCATGCTTTGTTTTGCAATAGGGACATACCCATTCTCTATCCTTTAATGTCAATTCTGAATTATGATAACCGCAAACATTACATATCTTAGAAGAAGGCTCAAATTTTCCGATCCTTAAAATAGTCTTTCCTAACCATTCAGCTTTGTATTCTAACTTCGTTACAAAGCTACTCCATCCTGCATCCGAAATAGATTGAGCCAAACAGTGATTCTTAACCATACATTTAACATTCAAAGTTTCCAGCGCAATAGCTTGGTTCTCGCTGATAAGTTTAGAAGATACTTGATGCTGGAAATTGTTTCTCTGATTGCTTATTTTCTCATGTATTTTTGAAAGACGTTGCCTGGCTTTGTTTCGGTTATTAGAACCTTTTACTTTCTTTGAAACTCTCTTTTGCAAACATTTCATTCTTTTAAGAGAATTTTTGAGGTATTTAGGATTCTCTATTTTTTCTCCATTAGAAAGGATTGCAAAATCTTTTATACCTACATCTATGCCTATAGTATTTGATTCTGAGATTTCTTGTTTTTCAGGTGTTTCTTTTCCATCGTCAACAAGAATACTTATGAAATATTTTCCTGTACTTGATTTAGAGAGAGTTGCAGTTTTCATTTCACCTTCAAATCTTCTGTGAAGAACTGCATTTACTTCTCCGATTTTGGGAAGTTTGATAACATTTCTATCAAAATTTACCGTGTAATGTTGTGGCATTTGATAGGACTGCACTGGATTTTTCTTAGATTTGAACTTTGGGAATCCAGTTTTCTCTCTAAAGAATTTTGTAAATGCGGATTCTACATTTACCAAAGAGGCGAGTAGAGCCTGTGAATTAGCTTTTTTCAACCATTCATTAGAAGGCTTTATCTCGTGGACTAAAATATTTTGTAAGTCGAATCTTGATATTGATTTATTTGATTGTTGATATGTTTTTATCTTCTGTTCTAAAGCCCAATTATAGACAAATCTACATGCGCCAAAATGAACTTTGATTAGTTCTTTCTGATCATTGTCTGGGTAGATTCGGTATTTATAGGCTTTTAACATAATAAACATTATATGTTTTAGAGAGATTAATATATTTCGTTAAACTTGCTTTGTCGGGAAGTTGACGGCTTTCATCCCCCACCTGTCGCTTCGCTCCGAGGAAGGGGACTTCCCGCCTTAAAGTTAAATCCGGAAATCATTATATATTTTAATCTTTTCACCCGGAAACTGATCTGAAAACAAATTCAGTTGTTTTGAACCTATTTTCAGCTATTTCCGCCTGTTTAATTGATAAGTTTTTATAATTTAATCTTTAATTAATCAGATAATAATACATATTTATTTATAGTATGTCTTTTTGATAAATATCGCTGTCTATATAATAAGAGAGGGAATATAGATGACAGAGTACACACCAAAAGAAAGATTATACCGTGCATTAAGGAAACAGCCAGTTGACAGAATGCCCGCAGTCTGTTTTACCCAGACCGCAACCGTCGAACAGATGGAAGCCTGTGGAGCCTACTGGCCTGAAGCTCATGAAGACGCAGAAAAAATGGCAACCCTTGCGGAAGCAGGACACACCGTAATCGGCCTTGAAGCTGTGAGAGTCCCCTTTGACATCACAGCTGAAGCGGAACTCTTTGGCTGCGGAATAAAGGCTGGCGACCTGAAGCAGCAGCCCTCCGTCATTAAGCACGTTGTCAAGAACCTGGAAGACCTGGAAAAGATAAAGGACTACAACCTTAATGAAGGCAGAATTGGCAAGATCCTCGAAGCCGTCAAGATCCTTTCCGAAAAATACGGAAAAGAACTCCCGATTCTCGGCTCCATGATCGGCCCCTTCTCCCTTGCCCAGCACCTCAACGGAGACGCCTGGTTCGGAAACCTTTTCACTGGCGAAGAAGTGGTTCCCGCACTCCTTGACTTCTGTGCCGACTTCAACGTGGCATACGCAAAAGCAATGGTAGAAAACGGAATGGACACCCTGGCCATCATCGACCCCACAGCAAGCTACGAACTCATCGGCGGGGAATTCTACGAGAAATACGCACTTCCCTACCAGAAGAGAATCGTTGATGCAATGAAGGAACTCAACGTGGCAACTGTCCTCCACATCTGCGGAAACACCACCAACGGCCTTGCAATCATGGACAAGACCGGAGTAAACGGGATCAGCGTTGACCAGAGGGTAGACATCGCAACAGCAATCGGGAACGTGGAAAATGCAATCATCATAGGAAACCTCGACCCGGTAGCCGTGCTCTGGAACGGGACCCCTGAAGAAGTAGAAGTAGCAGCAAAGAAAGTACTCGACGCAGGTGTCGGACTGCTCTCCCCGGGATGTGGGATTGTCAGCATGACCCCCACCGCCAACCTCCAGAAAATGGTCGAGTGCACCATCAACCACAAATACTGAACTGAAAAATAAACCTAACTGACAGCACTGCCGGCCCTTATGCCGGCTTCTTTTTTTTGATTACCTTTAAAGTTCGAGATTCACTTTATCAATCCCGATCTCCACTTATCAATCGACACTAACTGTTATCAACTTCTTTCTATCAACTTCTAAAACTGTTCTCAACTTCTTTCTATCAACTTCTAAAGCATGAGTTGAATTTCTTACAGGAAAGTAAGTCTCAAAAACCAATTTCAAAAACCGATTCCCTGGAGCTATGCAGGTTTTGAATTTTCGGGAAGGGAGGAACTGCAGAAGAAAAGAAGTATTTAAATTTTTCATATAGAGCCTAAATCGGGTCGATGTCTGACACCGGCCTGAAAATGCTATTAATCTCACAAAAATTCAGGATCGGTATGAATATAACATTTATACTTTTCGCTTTAGAACCAAGGATTAGCCTCTAAGGGAAAGAACTGGAGAAACAATCTTAATTCTTACCCCATTAACCTAAGAAAATTTGCCTTAAAAATTTATTATGACGTATATAATAACCAAATATAGTATTCTTTTATATAGTATAATTTCCATTTTTCATTTAGGCGATTGCGCTGAATGTTCAGGGCGATGCCTGCAGTTCCAGCAGATAAACTGTTGGGAAATTTGGGATATGAGTAGCTAATTCGACTGGGAAGATAACAGATTTGCAGTCTCCAGCAAAAATCCCCCAGTAGCAATGTCAGGGAGAGAAAATTATTCACAAAAAAGCCTGGCTCTGTTCAGGCGATAAATGGCAAATGGCAGTGAATAGTTTATACTGTAGACAAATCAGCAAATACCGCAAGGTAGCCCCTATGCTCAATGGGTGAGAGGTCAGGCAGGGAAATGAAAATGTACATTAAAACCCCTCGCAAAGACCTGTATTAAGCTCACAAACTTAAGCTCACAAACCTAGCGGAGCTTGGGCATAAATACCATTGCAATAAGGCTGTTTAGTTTACATGGCATTGTGGACCCAACTGATACCTGCAAGGAAAGCTATTTGATGGAGGTTAAAAAAAATGGCAAACCAAGAGATTTTTGACAAGTTACGCGACGCGATCGTAAACCAGAACATCGCTGGTTGCAAACAGTTGACCCAGGAAGCCCTGGATGCAGGAATTGCACCCATTGAAATTATCACAAAGGGCCTTTCCGTCGGGATGAAGATTATCGGTGACAAGTTCGAGGCTGCCGAGGTTTTCCTGCCCCAGATCATGATGTCTGCAAAAGCAATGAGCACTGCAATGGAAATCCTTACTCCCGAACTTGAAAAGACCAAGAAAGAAGGAGAAGAAACAGGACTTGCAATCACCTTTGTTGCAGAAGGAGACATCCACGACATAGGGCACCGCCTCGTGTCCACCATGCTCGGAGCAAACGGTTTTGAGATCCTTGACCTCGGAACCGACGTCCTCAACGAAACCGTCGTTGAAGAAGCTGCAAAGCACAAAGGCGAAAAGGTCATCCTTGTAGGTTCCGCCCTTATGACCACCTCCATGCTCGGCCAGAAGGACCTCATGGACAGGCTCAGGGAAGAAGGCCTGAGGGACAGCGTAAAGTGCATGTTCGGAGGCGCCCCCGTATCCAAGAAGTGGATCGAGGAAATCGGAGCAGACGCAACGGCAGAAAACGCTGCAGAAGCCGCAAAAGTGGCTCTTGAAGTAATGGAATAATCAGGGGGACCTAGAGATGACATTCAGAAAATCATTTGACTGCTATGACTTTTATGACAGAGCAAAAGTCGGAGAGAAGTGCACCCAGGACGACTGGGACCTTATGAAGATCCCGATGAAGGCAATGGAGCTCAAGCAGAAGTACGGGCTTGACTTCAAAGGCGAGTTTGTCCCCACTGACAAGGAAATGATGGAAAAGCTCTTCCAGGCCGGCTTTGAGATGCTGCTGGACCTCGGTATCTACTGTACCGACACCCACAGGATCGTAAAGTACACTGAAGCCGAAATCTGGGACGCAATCAACAACGTCCAGAAGGAATTCACCCTCGGAACCGGCAGGGACGCAGTCCACGTTTCCAAGAGGAACGTTGGTGACAAGAAGAAACCCATCGTCCAGGGCGGTCCGACCGGATCCCCGATCTCCGAAGAAGTCTTCATGCCTGTCCACATGAGCTATGCCCTGGAAAAGGAAGTCGACACCATTGTAGACGGTGTTATGACCTCCGTCCGCGGAAAGGCCCCTATACCCGGCAGCCCCTACGAAGTCCTGGCAGCAAAGACCGAAACCAGGCTCATCAAGCAGGCCTGCGCAATGGCCGGCCGCCCGGGAATGGGCATATAGGGCCCAGAGACTTCCCTGTCCGCTCAGGGAAATATCTCCTCTGACTGCTATGGCGGCCAGATCTCCTCAGACAGCCACGAAGTCTCCCAGCTCAACGAACTCAAGATCGACCTCGATGCAATCGCCGTAATTGCCCACTACAAAGGAAACAGCGACATCATCATGGACGAACAGATGCCGATTTTCGGCGGCTACG
>NZ_VOUA01000046.1 GCF_024372725.1 Methanosarcina sp. KYL-1 | reverse complement strand
TCATAAATTTCAAGGATCTCTTCACGTGTAAGCATGATGCTGAAAAAACAATGTTATTTTATATGCAATTTTTCCTCCTTCCGAGGAAAAATTGACATTAATCAAAGTAGGGCTGAATAGTTACGAAATAATATATTATCTCAGAGATCATATAGCAGATTTCAGGCTTCCAATACTGTATATACACTCTTTAAATTCTTGTTTTGCTCAATGGCCCTTTTCATTTCATCAGATAGAAACTGGGGTAGGAAATTATTATAACCTGCATTCCGCATTTTTAGGCGCATAAAGGCCTTAAGATGTTGAATTATGTGCTTAAATTATAAGCACATGATTTTTTGGACTGTACTTCAAAATCGGCAGCTATTGAGATCATATAATGCTTATATGCGCTTAAAATTTGGGAACTAAGGTTATAATATTCTTTCCGTGCTCTTTTCATTACATCTTGAATCTCATCTCTATTGTAGTATCCGTAGAATACCTTAAAAATAGTTAACACATCATATGGTAGAACGTTCTCATGAGAAATCGTTTCTTTGAGGTTCATACATTTTTTCTCGGATGCAGCACTTTCCAC
Organism: Methanosarcina sp. KYL-1; assembly: GCF_024372725.1. Lineage (GTDB taxonomy): Archaea > Halobacteriota > Methanosarcinia > Methanosarcinales > Methanosarcinaceae > Methanosarcina. Next base: position 17,148 of record NZ_VOUA01000046.1, on the reverse strand, counting down.
GTGGATCACATTTGCATCAGGCAATTTTCCAAAACTTTCGATTTCGGAATTTATTCTTGCTTTATCTCCAAAAAAATCGAATTCTTCAATTACGAGGTCTGAAAAATCAGCTTCGAATTCGATAGAAATATTTTCATACGGAATGCCTGCTACTTTCCCCTCGGGATTAATTTCGTATATTTTTTCGTTCATTTTTCCTCCGGTATCAACGCCTGCAAGTATTTTAATGAAAGTGGATATCAACAAAAATTGAGTATAAATTCAAATAAATAGAATATAATGATGGATATATAAAAGTTATGAATTTGTGTTATTTTAATTCGTCTGAGTACTAACTACTGCCCATACAGATAAAACCCCATTGATGCCGATTAGAGGGTAAAAAACCAGAATCGGACCGAACTACTCGGAACTATAGTGAAAGATTGTGAAAGGCATTTCCTTTTGTCATCGGTTAACGAATTTTATGCACAACTTCGAATACCATGCATAGTGATTTTCCGAGATAATTTATAGATATTGGTATAAGAAATAACACTATTTAGGCGTTTAGTATCTTAACCGATGACGCATGAAGGCATTTCTAATTAAAAAGGGTAATATATTTAGAGTGCAGAGAATCAAATCAAGTAAAGTTGATTTAGAAAATCCCGCCGCAAGCAAAAAGATATGTTCACACCAACTCTCCAAAACCCAAAAAAAGAGGCATGCATCTACAAGTTAGTTAGAGGAAAAGTTAACAAGTAAAAAGTTAAAGTGATAACTCGGTTTATTATCAATGTTTCTCCCGGAAATGCCCGTATCCGCTACAATATACGGGGCATTCGGTTGAAATAAACTAATTTACCGCAGTTCAGCCACGCACCTGCTGCAGAACAAATAGAGATGACGTATTCAAGGGAGTAACTGCACTACTCAAATTGACATTCTTTACTCAAATTGACATTCTTTACTCAAATTGACATTCTTTACTCAAATTGACATTCTTTACTCAAATTGACATTCTTTACTCAAATTGACATTCTTTACTCAAATTGACATTCATATTAGCCTGGATTATTCACAAAAATGGCAGGCAGGCCCCATTTTCTTTTAGAAGATGCAGGCTCATAGTTCAGGACTTCTTCAAAAAACCTGAAAACTCCGTGCAGGAACTTCCGGACTGAGGGGCTCTTTCTACAATTCTGGAGATCGATGGTTATATATCTTTGAAAAGGGTATGTAATTTCAGTTTTCTTGAAAGCCGGTGGAGTGACGACGCTTAATAATTTTCAGCTGCTTGCTGGAGCGGCTGATTAAAGGCAGAGGGCTAAGTGGAAGTACCGGATCCGACCCTTTTGCAGTTGCCGCCCGCCCGGGCTTTTGGACTTGAAAGCGAAAACCCGGACCGAAAATCAATATTACAGAATGAAGAAGCGAGGGTTTAAATTTGTTCCCAAATAAAAAAGTTCAGAAAATTGTTGGATCAAGGATCCAGGTAGAAATGAAGGGCGACCTTAACTTGCTTGAAGGCACTCTCAAGAGTGTGGACGACTATATGAACCTCCATCTTGTGGACACTATGGAGATTGTGAAAGGGGAAAAAGTCCGCTCCCTTGGTTCCGTAGTGCTGCGGGGCAATAATATCATACTGATCACCCCTGTAGAAGACTGAAGAGTCTGAAGAGGGAACTTAACTAGAGTGGAAGCAGGCATGGATCTTGAAGAAGAAGCATATAACATAATAAAAAAACATAAAGAAGGCGTCTTCCAGAACGTCATCTGGAAAGAACTGGACATAGACAGCAGGAAATGTTCCAGGATCATAAAAAAGCTTCAGGACAGAGACCTTATCATCCGTGAGGTTGCAGTCTCAAACGGGGCAAGGACATACCTCCTGAAAGCAAAAGAGGAAGCAAAAGAGAAATACGACCTCCTGCTTTCCGGGGAAATGTTTTCTGCGTGTACCAGCTGTACAGGCGACTGCCAACCCGAATACTGCGGAAGGCTAAGTGAATGGATCGGAAACCTGATGCTGGAAGAAGCTGAGGGGTCAAAAGAAACTGAAGACGCCGATGAAATCGAAGATATTGAAGACGCCGAAGACGTTGAAGATATTGATGATATCTAAGAAGTTTAAGGCATAAAATAACCAGAGAAATATAAAGTTATATACGAATTTACATAAAAATTTTTAGATCGCGGTCGAGCAATCGAAAGCTATTTATACAAGTGGTCCTTATTGAAGAGTCCCTTCAATAAGGGCTAATAAGACCCCTTTGAAGGAATAACCAGACGTGCTCCGGTAGTGTAGTCCGGCCAATCATTCCGGCCTTTCGAGCCGAAGACTCGGGTTCGAATCCCGGCCGGAGCACCAAACTTTTCTTAGGTTCTTTTACACAATTTATCCGTTCTTTTTGCATACATTGCTTTAGTGTAAATACACGTTCTTTTGCCATAAATCCGGATAGACATAAAAATTTTTGCATGGTTTTTCTTTGTTTTCGGGCTACCTTGAAATTAAGCTCCCAGGCAACCATACTCATAAATGCCCTAGCCCTGAAATTCCCGAATTTAGCCCTGAAATTTCCTAACCGGACCACAAACTTCCAAAATTTAATATGGGGATTCCCTGATTTAGCCCAAATTTCTCGCTGAAATTTAGCCAGAAACCTCCTGATTTACGGCCCAGAATTCCGAAAAAAAACATTTTATCCGAAAAATTGGGAATCTATACGGAATCCGATTGACAAACGGCCCCAAAATACCGCAGAAGAGGGACAGATTTATATATTACAAGGTATATTGAAGGATTCGCTGTGAGATGCAATGTGCTCCGGTAGTGTAGTCCGGCCAATCATTCCGGCCTTTCGAGCCGAAGACTCGGGTTCGAATCCCGGCCGGAGCACCAATCACCAAATCTCTTTTTTCTAAATCGTTTACTTCTGTCTCATTTAGTCTATTTATGTCTCTATTCTGTCCCTTCTATCTCTCTAATGCTCTTTTGATCCCTTTTCGTCCCTTTTCGTCCCTTTGTTAATAATCTGGCAAATAATTCTGAGTTTTTAGGCTGCAACTTATAAAATATTATTATATATAGACTGTAGATTATCGGGACAGTGAATGATCAGGACAGTAGACGACCAGGACAGCGGATGACCAGGACAGCGAAGAATTAGCTTTTTTTCAGGATCCTCTGGTGGAAATTCCTGAGATCCTGGATTTTCTCCAGGTTCTGTTCTTCATCAAGGATCCCGGCGGTTTTAAGGGAATCAAGCACAACCTTTGCCTCCCTGGCGGCAGTTTTCATGCCATACTCCAGGGCTAAGAGCCTGATTGTTTCCAGGGACCAGGCTGCCTGTACAAGTGCACTTTTCTGCTCCTGCAGGGAGAAAGCCTCTCCCAGAAGCCCGAAGGCGTGAATAACGGCCTTTACCAGGGGTTCATGCTTATTCCTGACTGCGGCCGCACCCAGGTCTTCAAGGAGGATTGCTGCCCCCATTGCACTTTCCTCAAGAGCCTGCCCCGCCGAGACAGCCCCCACCTCTCCCAGTAGACCCGCTGCAACAGGCCCGGTTTCCTGAAGGTGTTCATCCAGGGCTTTACTGGCAAGCTGCATGAGGTAAATATCAGCCAGGCTTACATGGTCTTCCTTTTTCGACCTGGCAGCTGCTTTTCCAAACGTACCCAGGTATTCGGCTGCGCTTTTTGCTGCCCTGTCCAGGCCCTTTCCCGCAAGCTCCCGGGAAAGGTTCCCGAGTACTGAAAGAGCTTTTATCGTGAGAGCTTCCCTTTCCTGGCTGGCAGCCTCCAGACATACTTCCCCCAGAGCACGGCTAGCGGCCACTGAGGCTATTTCCATCCTGTTTTCCGCAGTTATCTTCCCTATGTCTCCCATGGCCACGATCAACGCCTTTGCATCAAGCTCATGTTCCGCACTGACGTCCAGGTAAATCAACCTGCGCGCGAACTCCTTGAGTTTATCAAATGCCTCCACTACCCTTTTCGTATTCCTGTCATAGGCTGCACCGAGCCCTTCTTCAATCACCCTGACTTCATCAAGCTCACGTTCATCCACCGAAGACATGCCAAACCCCGGGATATTCCTTGCTGGGATATTCCTTGTTAATTCTATGTCACAACCCCTCATCAGTTTTCCTATCAAAATATATATTTAATGTTATTAAATATTGAACCGATACCAGTTCCTATACCTGTTTTTTGGCTTATCATGAGAGAAAAACAACTCCCAATTGTACTACTTTGCAAATTTCAATCCGTAAGCTAAAACCCTGAATGGAAGTAGAACAGATAAAAAATACACATAAAGATTCATTGAAGCATAAAGCATATATACTAATGTACATAATTATGCCTCATTGTATTATTATGTCTAGTAGCTTTACGATGTTCAACTCTCAATGGACAGGTTACTAACAATTATGCGGTAACAATTAACATGGAAAGTGGATTTTAATGAAATCACAGGATATTGCTGTCGTTGGAATTTTACTCGCAGTGGGCGCAATAGTGCGCTACTTATCCCTGGTAATCCCGGGACCGATTGTCTCGAATCTGGTAATCGCTTTTTACTGTCTTGCAGTCATCCTTGTCGTGCCCAAATTCACAGAAGTAATAGGAATCGGGATCGTAGCAGGCATCGTATGCGCCCTTCTCAGCCATTCCATCTTCCCGCCTGCAAACCTGGTAAGTGAGCCCATAGGGGCAGTTGTCTGCCTCCTCACCTTCAAAGCCCTCAGGAGCAAGCTTTCAGTTTCTCCCGCCATTGCGACCCTTTTAGGGACCCTTGCCAGCGGGACCTCATTTGTCATAGTTGCAATGCTCATGGTAGCGCCGGCAATCCTATCGAAGTTTACCACCATGGGCGCATTTGCAGGCGCGGTAATTCCGATTGTGATCGGGACTGCAATAGCAAACGCCGTCATTGCCCAGATCCTCTACCCACCGGCTTCAAAGGTACTCGCCCGGGGGAGAGCATGATCGAACTGAGGGACTTCTCCTACACCTACGGCACAGCAGAAGCGCCGGCTCTTACCGGCATCAACCTGGACATCCATTTCGGGGAACTGCTCCTTGTTACGGGGCACAGCGCAGCCGGCAAAACAACCCTCGCCCTTGCGGTTGCAGGCATCCTCCACCAGGAAATAGGGGGGCATTTCGAAGGAAACATCACGTTCAAAGGCAGGGACATCAAAAGCTTTGACGGGATTAAGGAACTTAGCCGGCACATAGGGATGGTCTTTGACGATGCCGAGTCCCAGCTAATTTTCACAACCGTGGAAGAAGAAATCCGTTCAGGGCTTGAAAACCGCGGCCTTCCAGAAACCGAAATCAAACGCCGAATGGAAGAGGTCCTGGAACTGTGTGAAATAAGCCACCTCAAACACCGGGCCCCTCACACCCTTTCCGGGGGCCAGAAACAGAAAGCAGCCCTTGCTGCAACCCTTGCCCTGGATACCGAAGTCTTAATCCTTGACGAAGCTACTGCCGAACTGGACACAAAAGCAGTAAAGAGGGTCTTTTCCGTCCTCAAGCGCTTAAAAGAAGCTGGCAAGACAATCATAGTCGTTGACCACAACATCGAGGATTTCCTGGAAATCGGAGACAGGGTTATACTTCTCGAAAAAGGCAGGATAAAGGAAGCAAAGAGCCCCGGAGAAGTAAAAATACAAGCCGGGCCTGCAAATTCCGAAACTCACGATAAAGAACCACATCACGCCCGGGGGAAAGGAGAACCAGACCTTTCTCCCCCGGGCAAAAAAAACAACCCGATCATATCAGTAAAACCGATCATTTCAGTAAAGCAGCTCTCCCAGCGTTACGAAGAGGTCCGGGCCCTAAACGGCCTCGACCTGGACATCTACCCCGGAGAGTTCATTGCCATCCTTGGGGAAAACGGCTCAGGAAAAACCACCCTTGTCAAACACTTCAACGGGCTCCTCCGCCCCCATTCCGGAAATGTGGCCTTAAAAGGGCTGGATACCGTTTCTTCCCCAATACATGAACTGGTGAAGCACACAGGCCTGGTCTTCCAGAACCCGGACAATATGCTCTTTGAAGACACCGTCGAAGCCGAAATCGCCTTCGGGCTTAACAACATCGGCGTAAGAGGGCAAAAAGCCTCCGAAGCAATCACCCGTTCCCTGGAACTTGTCAACCTCAGTGAAAAAAGAGAAGCATTTCCCCGCCACCTGAGTCGGGGAGAACGGCAGAGGCTTGCCGTTGCCTGCGTGATCGCCATGCGCCCCGAACTGATAGTGCTTGACGAACCCACCACCGGCCTGGACGCCGAAGAGTCGGACAGGATGATGCAACTCATGCGAAAGCTCCAGCAGGAAGGCCACACAATCATAATGGTGACCCACAACATGCAAATCGTAAGAGACCACGCCGAAAGGGTCATCCGCATGGAAGCCGGAAAAATCGTAGAAGATTTCACAAGCACCAGAGCCGCCGAGGGAGGAATACCGGCATGAAAGAGATTATGCAGTACATAAACAGGGACAGCTTTTTACACCGCATGAACCCGCTTTCTAAAATTGCTGCAGTAACGGGCATAATAGCCCTGAGCGTGTTCACAACGAACCCCGAAATCCTGGCCCTTATGGTGCTCGGGATTTTCCTGGCCTCCTTAAAAGCCGGACTCCAGCAAGAACTCCTCAGGCAGCTCAAACTCCTGGTCTTCCTGAGCATTACCCTGATCCTGCTCACCGTCTTCACTTTAAAGAGCGGAACCGTAATCGGATACCTTATCCCTCCCGGAACCCTGGCACCCGGCGGAATGGTTCCGGTCACAACCGGCGCCCTGGACTTTGGCACCGTCCTTTCCCTGCGCTTCTTTGCCATGCTCTTTGCCTTCCAGCTCCTGGTGGTAACCACAAAGCCGAGCGACCTCATGAAAGCCCTCCTGGCCGTCCATGTCCCTGTTGACTACGTGCTCATGTTCGTAATCGCCCTCCGTTTCATCCCGAGCCTCCAGGTAGAAGGCCAGAAGATCCACGAAGCCCAGCTTGCAAGGGGATACAACCCCGGGACAGGCCTCGGCGGAAAAATCCGGAGTGTTAAGCCTATCCTCGTTCCCCTGGTTGCAAACTCCCTCGGCAGGACGCAGGTACTCGGCCTCACCATGGACATGCGGGGCTACAGGAACAGGCAGAGCGTACAGGCACACAAACTCGAATGGAACAAGGTGGATGTGGTAGCTGTAGGGTGTGTGGCGGTCATGGGAATAGGAGTTGTCCTTGGCGGATTAATGTAAAAGAAGAAGAAGAAGAAGAAGAAGAAGAAAGAAAAGAAGAAGAAGAAAGAAAAGAAGAAGAAAGAAAAGAAGAAGAAAGAAAAGAAGAAGAAAGAAAAGAAGAAAAAGGCAGAAGCAAAGGTTTAACTTTTCTTCCTTATCACCATATACCCGATCAATACCACAAAGAAAAGTAAAAGCATCGACAACAGGAACAACGGCTTTTCATCGGGCTTTTCATCACCGCTTAAATTTCCTGCATCAACTGACATATTTTCAAGTATTTCACCAGTTTCAGCAACCGCTTCCTGGTCTGCTACTCCCGGAGACTCCGGGGACTTCACATACTCTTCCAACACTTCCATACCCCCTTCTGCAGAGGCTGCAGTCAGATCTGAGACCTTATCCATACCTTCTGCCGAGGGGATGACTATCGCAAACGGAGAAAAGCCGGGTGTTTCAGCTTCAAAGTAAACATAATTGTCGTCTTCCCCGACTTTCCTGGCAGAAAGTTATTCCCACTTATCTTCACTATACCTGCACAGCCTTACTTCAGACTCATCAATCTCGTTTTCGGAAATCCAGTCTTTTTCCACTTAAAACCCAACAACTGCGTTTTCAATGTTCTTTGGGTCCGCTACTCCCCGGTTGCCCACCCGGATGTTCACATACCTGTAAACCTCTCCTGAAGGAGATGTTGGGACAATCTTCGACTGCCCTTTCAGCATCTCAACAATGGCGGTCACTTTACCTAGACTGCGCTTCGGCTCAAACTCCACATAAGTGATACAGGTCACGTTTTGCAGGAATTTAAATTTCACATGGTTGCCGTTGGTAATGAATTCCTGAGAGAGTTCTTTTACCTCAACGTTGCTGGTAGGTTCCGGGGAGCCGGCTCCACCGCCTCCGCCACCAGAGCTGCGAGAGGAGGAGAAAGAAGAGGTGTAGGGGCTTCTCACAGCAAAAGACTCTACTTCTTCATTATTTCCTTCAGCAGATTCAAGAACCTGGGTATCCGCATCCGCAACTGCCTTTATATTCAGATTTCCTGAAGATGATGGAACCCAGTCAAATGTAAAAGAAGTATTTGAACCTGCTTCGAGTCCGGAAACTGAGTTTAAAGAAACTTCATCCCCTCCAATATAGCAAGTTGCATTGAATTTTCCGGAAGGTCCGGAACCTTTGTTCTCTAGCGTAACCTCAAACTTCATATTGTCTTTTTCATAAGGAGTCGCTGGCTCCCATGAGATATTCTCTATGACCAGATAAGGAGCAGGAGCAGCTGATTCGGGACTATCGGACCCGGAATTATTCTCCGTAGAGGAGTCCGGGTCCGCAGCGATCACGGGAACCGAATAAGTATAAACATACCAGCCCTGCTGGTCGGCATCAACTGAAGAAACCGGGTCTCACCCATAAACGCCGATAGCATCATTTTTCAAAGCTGCTCTTGTGAAGAACACAATTTCATCCGAAACTGTATCAGGCTTCAGTTCGATTGTTAGCGTTTCTTCCTGCCCGGATACCCAGTCAAATTCCTGGAGCTATGCAATCTGGTATTCTGAAATATGTATCTGACCATCTTTTCCGAGAATAGAACTGCCTTTTGGGTAAAGTTTATTATACCCACTACCTGTACCCGTAACACTCAAGATTTCTTCATCATTCGGTAAAGAAACGACAATATAACCTTCGCCTTACTTATTGCCGTCGTTTCTTACTGTAATGGATATGGCAGCGGTTCCGTCTTCGGGAACTCCATTTGAGGGGTCAACTGTAAAACCTGTGACTCTCGGAGATGGTGACTCCTGTAAAACATCTCCTGAGAGGTCCATTACCCAGATATCATAATTCCCATTTCGATTAGAACAAAAAGCAATTTTAGTACCGTCAGGACTCCATACGGGATAGCGATCGTCTGCTGTGTCTGAGGTCAACTGCACTTTATTATTACCATCCGCATCCATGACCCAGATATCATTGTTTCCGGCCCTATCCGACACGAATACAATTCTACTCCCCGCCGGGGAAAAAAGCGGATTAGAGTCGTCTGCTTCATCTGTCGTCAACTGAGTTTTCCCGGAACCATCGGCGTTTATGGTGTATAGATCCCCATTTCCGGATTCACGAGAATAATATAATATTTTTGAACCATCAGGAGACCACACCTGAGACTGCCATGATTGAGTTTGAGGGGTCAGGTATCCATATGGAATTGTAGTAAAATTACTTCCATCAGAATTTAGAACGCCAATGTATATTCCCTCATCAAGCGAGTATGATTCAAATGCTATCTTTAAAGAATCAGGGGACCAGGCCAAAGAACTAATACAATTATCCAGGAGAGGACCCGCAATTATCTGTTTATCGGACCCATCGGGGTTCATTACCATAATGTAACCAAACTGATCATCAAGACCGGAGAGATAGGCGATCTTTGAACCAGATGGAGACCAGGTTCCGGTGTCGTTTCTTCCCACGGGGGTATTTGAGCCTGTCAACCTGGACTCAGAGAATCCATCTGTATTGATGACCAAAATATCGGTGTTCAGACCATCGATAACAAAAGAATACAAAATATTATTCCCATCAGGAGACCATGAATAATCCCCTGCATACCCACCAGTTTCAGTAAGGGGCATTTCTCCCGAACCATTGGAAAATACCCTGTATAGATCTCCATCTCTTAGAAAAAGAATTTTATCCCCCTCCGGAGACCAAACAGGACCCCATTCATCAATGGTGTTAGAGGTCACATCCGTTAATGCCTCAACAGCAATAGAATCAGCTGATGCTGCATTTGATGCAACGACCATTAGAAAAGCAACGCATATCAACAGAAAAATTAACCTCATATTCATTATCATAACCACATACCATCCATTTTCGATAAAAACGAAAATACAAACCCTATAGAGGCAGTATAATAAGGAACAAGACCGCCCCCGTCATAATAACAAACATTCTAACGAATATATAATTAACGGAAAAATAATTTTAAAAGAGACACCTATGAAAAATATCGGTCTAATTAACAGATCGATTTAAACGACGTATTTATGAGAATAGAGAATTACTGAGTTCCAATGTTCTCCCGCTAGCTTGCCTGACGATGTCTTCCGAAAAGGAATGAATAACGGTGGAATACAAAACAATAGGGCGGCTAAAAATCAGAAAAAAATTAAAAAAGCAAAAAATAGGTTCTACGACAACAGAGCAACTTATTGAGAGAACGAAAATTAAAGAGAGGCAATTGATTGAGAGCCCTTTTATGAAGGCCCATGGACTCTCAATCGAATGAAAACCCCCTTAAGAAAACAAAAACAGGATTTGAAGAGTTGGTGATTGATTGAGAGCTCTCTTTTTCAGATCCCTGAGCTCTCAATCGGTGAAACCCCCGTTTAGAATTCTCCCATATGTTAGCTTACATGGGACTATGTTTCTTTTACTTCCAATGATACCAAGGCCTAAATACTATATATAATAATTTATGGTAAATCTTTGATAGTTGTTAATGTTTTTGAGTTTTTGAACGTTTTGAGATGTCTTAATCTTTTGAAGGTTCAGGAAATTTTCTCCCCCTTAAACAATTTAATATCATTATATTTTTCAATGAAGTTAAATAATTAGAAGGTTGAAAGTGACCGACCGCAAAATATAAAAACCAGACGAACACGGAAACCAAAAAAAGAGGGCCAATGAAGGCATTTTTCTTGCTCCAGAATAGAACAAAAAAGAAAAAAACGGAAACAAATACTTTGTTGAATAAATATATCCAATGCCAGAATATTCACTATGTCCGAAAATTTATATACAATGGAGTGATTAGGTAATTGTATATTATAGTGGATTAGTGGAGGCACATAGGGGTAAGAGTGTGCAGCTTGAAGAAAGCGCCCGGATTAACTCTTCGGTAAAATTGCATCTTGCTTGTCATTCACAGCTCATACTTGTTTGTTTAAGCATTTAGATTAAAAATATGTTCTGCTTGAATTGAGCTTGTGTGCTTTTCAAAAAAGAAGTTAAAAGAAGGTGATTGATTGAGAACCCGTTATTGGCCCAGGGTTCTCAATCGGGTGAAACCCCCCAATTCAAAGAATACCTCCCAATATTCCTTGATTTGTTGCAAGAGAAGTCACTTGAAGATGGTCTGTTAGTTGATTGAGAGCCCATTTTGGCCCGTGAGCCCTCAATCGGATGAAAATCCCCGATTTAAAGAATATTCCCACATATTCTTTTTTCACAACTATGCACTAATGTGCTTCTCTTACAACTTCGATTCTTTTAACGACGAAATTCTATATATAATGAATTCTGTCAAATATTCAAAGGCGCTTTGCTTTTTTATCACCGGAAATATTTATTCCAACTATAATTTTTTAATAGCATGTAAGTAAATAGTAGCCTTTTAAAATTTGATTGTTATGGAATATTTTAATGGAAAAGAAATTTTTGATGCAAAAGAATATTATAAAATCAAGAAAAAGCTGCCGACCCGCAGGCCGGCATTTATGGGATCCTATAAAGGAATCAACATTTATGATCCCTATTAAGGAATTAGCTATTAAGGAACTCGCAGTTTATTCCTTCAGCCGTTTATTCCTTTTATTATTCCTTTTATTTATTCCTCTTTCTTCTTGATAAGTTCCACTGCAAGTTCCCTGAGCCTGTACTTCTGGATCTTGCCGCTTGCTGTAAGCGGGTACTCATCAACGATAAAGATGTGCTTGGGGACTTTGTAACGGGCAATCCGGCTTATGGCATAGTCCCGGATGTCCTCTTCAGCCAGGTCCGCGCCCTTTTCGAGGATCACAAAAGCGCCCACGATTTCCCCGTATTTTTTGTCGGGAATGCCAACGACCTGGGCGTCTCTGACCCCAGGCATGGCGTGCAGGAACTCCTCAATTTCCCTGGGGTAGATGTTTTCCCCTCCACGGATGATCATGTCCTTGATCCGGCCTGTAATCCTGTAGTACCCGTTTTCGTCACAGGTACCGAGGTCTCCGCTGTGCAGCCAGCCACCTTCGTCAATCACCTTTTTCGTTTCTTCCGGCATCTGATAGTAACCCTTCATCACATTGTACCCACGGCAGCAAATTTCCCCAACAGTGTTTGGGGGCACTGGCTCATTTGTAACCGGGTCAACTACACGGACTTCAACTCCGGGGAAGCACTTTCCTACAGTTTCAACCCTGAGTTCAACGGGATCATCCACAGTTGTTTGAGTCATTCCAGGAGATGCTTCCGTAAGCCCGTAAACACTGGTGATCTGATAGCAGTGCATATCTTTTACGACCTTTTTCATGGCTTCTACAGGGCAGGTCGAACCAGCCATGATCCCGGTCCTTAGAGAAGACATGTCAAACATCTCAAACATAGGGTGGGTGTACTCGGCAATAAACATCGTAGGCACACCGTAGAGAGCCGTACACTTCTCTTTCTGGACCGCAGCAAGCACCAGGAGAGGGTCGAAAACCTCAAGCATAACAAGCGTTGCCCTGTGGGTCAGGACAGCCATAACCCCGAGCACTGTTCCAAAGCAGTGGAAAAGAGGCACAGGCAGGCAGAGCCGGTCTTCATGGGTGAACTTCTGGCGGTCGCCGATGGAGAGCCCGTTGTTCAGGATATTTTTGCTTGTCAGCATAACCCCTTTCGGAAAACCGGTAGTCCCTGAGGTGTACTGCATGTTGACCACATCATCCCCGCGAACACTTGCCAGAATTTCCTTAAGCTCGTCATCCGGATAATGGCTACCAAGGAGCATCAGCTCACTGGTATTGTACATCCCTCTGTGCTTTTCCTGTCCGACATAAATTACGCTCTTCAGGAATGGGAAATTTTTACTTTTCAGGCGCCCTCTTTCTGAATTTTTTAACTCGGGAACCAGTTCATTGATAATTTCCAGGTAATCAACTTCCCTGAAACTATCGATAAGAGCAAGTGCCTTCATATCTGACTGTTTGAGCACATACTCAACTTCATGGCTCTTGTAAGCAGTATTTACCGTAACGAGCACTGCTCCAATCTTTGAGGTGGCAAACATGAAGGTAAGCCAGTCAGGGACGTTCTTTGCCCAGATTCCTATATGATCTCCCTTTTTTATCCCGATCGCAAGCAGCCCTTTTGCAAGGTTGTTTACCCTTTCATTGAATTGGCCGTAAGTAAAGCGCAGGTTACGGTCAGGATAAACCATAAACTCGTGGTCAGGGTCTATAGCTACCTGTTTTTCAAAGTATTCTCCTAGAGAATCTTCTATAAGATGCATGGTTTCAGCCTCTTTTTCTGGACTACTTTCAGAAACTTCCAGCTTATGAATGGGGTTTTTACATCCAGGCCGGCCAAAGGCGTTCCTGAAGTACATTTAAATCGAGCAGGGAGAATCCGTATCAGTTTCTGCGTCCACCGGGGAGGCATCCATTGAAGGGCACATATGCCTTTTTAACATTTCGCGGATAGATTCCGGAAGGGGAAACGCTTTCTGGAGTTTGAAATCATAATAGACCAGTACCGCCTGGCCCCTGACCTTTAGTTCCCCTTCCTGCCAGGCTTCATGCCCGACAGTAAAGGAACTGTTTCCGATCTTTGTAACGAAGGTTCTGATCTCCACATCGGACCTGAAATACATCTGGTTCAGAAAATCAAACTCAGTTCTTACAAGAATCAGGTGCCATACATCAGGGCTAAGGTTAAGGTCCGGTGAGAAAAGCCTGAAAATGGCATTTCTTCCCGTTTCAAACCAGACCGGAAGGACTGTGTTATTTATATGCCCGAGACCATCAATATCTCCAAAGCGCGGACTAACATTTATACTGAACATTTTGGATTCCCTAACTCTTAATATCTGTATCAATTATCCAATTTTTAATATAAACTTCTGTCAGTTTAAGTCACATTCTTACTCTCTTACCCACCTAACTCAGGTTTTCAGAGAGGAGCATAGACTACAGCCATTATTCGTGCATCCTCTTTTCCCGCTGCATGGACATCATGTGGGACAATGGAATCGTAATAGATGCTGTCTCCGACACTCAGCCTGTGAACATCCTTGCCGTAGAAGATTTCAATTTCTCCGGCAAGGACGTAGATGAACTCTTCTCCTTCATGGGATGAGAGCTTGTGGCTTTCCTCGGAAGAGGGATGGATATCAATGATGAAAGGCTCCATGTGGCGGTCTGCCTTATCAGAAGCAAGGGAATAGAACTCAAGCGCGCTCTTCTTCGGCTGCTCGGTCTTTCCCGAGAAGCGGACTACGTTTTCGGACAGCCCTGCCCTGACCACCACAGGCCCGCTCTGGGGCATGTCATCCAGAAAAGTACCGAGGCGGACGCCTAAAGCCCGGGCAATCTTTAAAAGAGGTGTTAAGGACGGAACGAGGGCTCCGTTTTCTAACTGCTGGATTAACTCCACGCTGCTCTGACTGGCCTCAGCCAGTTCTTCAACGGTCATTTCCTGGGCTTCTCTAAGCTGGCGTATCTTGTTTCCAACACGGTTCTCTTCTGACATTATTCTGTTTCCTCATGCGTGTTTTAAGGTAGCGGGCCGGAAAAATGTTAACCGGAATCCCATATGAATAGCCTGTACGGCTTAACTCCTTTTTGCATCCATCTATTATAAAAAATATACGTTCAAGTCCAGGTTTCAACAATGGATATAAAGTAAAAATGTCTTCAATTGAGAGTGAATAAAGGTAAAAAGAAGCAGGTAAAAGTGAAAAATAAAGGCAAGAAGTCAGCAGGCAAAAATTGGGTTAAGGTAGAAAGAAGGTAAAAATGAGGTTAAAACCGGGGCAAAGACCCCGGGCTTCAATCAAACTCGAAATTGCACCTGATCCCCTCGGGATCGAAACAGAGATTACAGGACACGCACCTGGCCTTGCTGGATTTTCCCGACTTAAGCTTTGGAACAAGGTCAGGCTCGCTTATGAATGAACGGCTCATGGAAATGAAGTCCGCACACCCGCTCTCAATGAGGCACTGCATGACCGAAAGGGACCGGATTCCCCCAACCAGGATAACCGGGATGCCCACGGCAGCCTTTATCATTTTGGAGTAGTTCTTGAAGTACGCTTCTTTGGCAGGGGAGTTGATTGCGGTCCTTATGGTAACCCCTCCGGCTTCACTGATCCCCCCACTGACCTCGATTGCGCAGACCCCGGCTTTCTCCAGGAGCTTTGCAATTTCCACACACTCCGGAGCATTAAGCCCGAGCCCCGCCTTTGCGGTGCCGGACCGGAAACCGTCCGTTGCATTTAATTTAACCATGATGGGAAACTCCGGCCCTGCCTCTTCTTTTATCCGCCGGACAATCTCCGTGATAATCCGGGACCTGTTTTCCACGGACCCCCCCCAGCGGTCGGCCCTGGTATTGGTATATGGCGAAATGAAGTTGCTGAGCAGGAAACCGTGGGCGCAGTGGAGCTGCACGCCGTCGAACCCCGCTTTTTTTGCCCGGACAGCCGCTTTTGTGAAAGCCTCTATCATTTCCAGGATTTCTTCTTCAGTCATCTCCCGGGGAACCACCGAAGAATGCCCGTTCTTGACCTGGGAAGGGGCAATAGGGACCGGAAACTCTGCCGAGATATTTGCCTGCCGCCCTCCGTGCACAACCTGGAGCACGATCTTGCTTTTGTAGCGGTGTACCCTTTCGGTAATCTTCCTGTAAGGCTCGATGAAACGGTCGTCGTAGATGCCCTGCTGCAAAGCATCACTCTGCCCCCCCGGCAGCACATAAGAATAGCCCGTGATGATCAGCCCCACTTCGTTTCTGGCAAGTTCTTCATAGAGGTCCCCAAGCCTTCCGGTAGGTGTCCCGTCCTCTTCGGCCATGAACTCCTGAGTCGCGGACCTGACAAAGCGGTTCTGCAGGTCCAGGTTGCAGACTGTAATCGGGTCAAAAATCATACGAAATGATAGGAAAGGGCAGGGTAAATAATTTTCCCGGAACCCGGAGAAAAGGAAAAGAATTTCTAAAAATTATGCCATCTCAACCTGAATTTATTTTATAAACAAAAATAATAGCTATTGAATCGTAAATAGTAGAAAACCACTGGGGGGTAGGTATTACGCATAAAACAAAATATTTCGTGTACACAATGCTTTTAGTCCTGTGTGTATCCCTGTGCTTCGGATGCACATCCCCGGAAACGGAAACACCGAACGAAACCGAAACACCAGCTGAAACACCAGCTGAAACACCAGCTGAAACACCAGCTGAAACACCAGCTGAAACAGAGCAAGAACCGGCTGAAGAAGCAGGGACTGAAACACCTGCCGAAACTCCGGAAACCGGTCCCGGGCCTGAGCCCACTGGAGAAGAAATCAAAGCTTATGTGACAGAAGAAGACAACTACAAAAACTGGGAGCTCTGGCCAGGCACCGGCGAGCTCGATGAGGGGAAGGGTCCTCACGGAGATATGATTACCATCTATGTCTCGGACGATGCTTATTCAGCTATAGAGGAAAAAGCTGGCATCATGCCTGACAGTAGCACAATTGTAAAAGAGGGTTATAACTCCGACGGCGAACTGGAAGCAGTTGTAGTTATGCATAAGATCGAAGGCTTTGATCCGGACCATAACGACTGGTTCTGGCTACAGTATGACGCAGACGGAGAAATAATAGCAGAAGGCAAGGTTCTAACCTGCTACAACTGCCATACAAGACAGGCAAATAATGACTATCTGTTTACGGGGGGCATCAAGTAAAAGCAAATTGAGAACAGGTAAAAACAAATAACTTCTGCAGAGCCAGATATTCAACCGTAATCACAATCCACATGAAAAGGATTTAACTCTAAGGCGGGAAGTCCCCTTCCTCGGAGGGCGTAGCCCGACAGGTGGGGGATGAAAGCCGTCAACTTCCCGATACTACAATTGATTAACTTTCTATCAATTGTTCAAAGACGTTTATATA
>NZ_VOUA01000045.1 GCF_024372725.1 Methanosarcina sp. KYL-1 | reverse complement strand
ATCTTTCTCTGGCATATTATTTTATGTAGATGGTTACTATACATATGTTAATAAAGTTGCGTTGTTGGAGTTGACGGGCTGTATCCAGCCTTTGAAAAAGCGGGGATTAGCCCTTAATGCTCCTAAATGCTTATTCCGGATCACTGATGATTCCCGTTATACCGCCGGCTCACATACTCGATAAGCTTGCTACCGGTAAGCCGCTCGCTGGAAGGCCCGACCCGGATGTAAAACTCTTCCTCATTTTTGCCAGGCCTCATGAAAACAGCTTCATCGCCCTTCCTGCAGTCGATCTCCAGGATTTTTTTGCCGTTGACCGGCACAAGGGTGTATTCGATAAGAGGAGCGTAGGCGAGGCCGATGTGCTGCTTTATGAGCTGCTTGAAGTGGAGGAGGAACTTGTCCTCGTTCGGAAAACCGTCGTTTTCAATCCCCAGGACTTCCCCGTCGTTGGAGACCCCTACAAGGAGGATGCCGCCGTCGGTGTTCAGGTAAGCGACGATGGTCTTCAGAACAGCGTGTTCGACGTTCCAGTCCGGTTTCCCGCTCATGAGGTTCATGCGGAGGGTGGACTTGAACTCGAGCTTTTTGCTCTCCCCCCTGCGGATCAGTTCAAGGATGTAGTCGGAGTCGTTTGCAAGCTTCACGGCTTCCCGGATGAGTTCGAGCTTCTCCTCGATATGGGCGATGCTTTTCGGGTAAGTAGAAAGCCTGTGTTCAAAAAGGCTGAGCTGGGAGACCAGCTCTCCTATCAGGACCTTTATTTTAAGGATCTCAAGCTGGGTATGCAGGTCAGGAAAATACAATTTACTGTGGGTCAGGCCCTCCACGTCGACCCGGAAAGAAGGCCCGGATCCGGAAGCAAGAGAGATCCCTGTCCCTGCAAGTACTGCCGTGCTTTCATCGTCTTCAGCACACAGGTCTTCAACCGACGCCTCCCCTGCAAATGAAGTCTCCCCCGTAAAGGCATCCCCGGATGAAAAAGGAATTTTTCCGACAACTGTCTCCGACACCACTTCAGGGACCGTTTCCGAAACTATCTCTGAAACCATTTCCGGAACCGAATCCTCCGACCTGGCAGGAGTTACAGGCCCCTTTATAAAACCCCTGGCCTCCCAGGCCTTCCTTATCTTCTTCCCGAGGGGGTTGTTAAAAAAGTCCGCAAGGTACTCAGCACTCGCTTTTTCAGGGTCCAGGACAAGCTGAATGTAGGCAGGAGTTCTGCCCTCCACTCCCGGAAGGGAAGAGAGGGAAGAAAGAAAGGAAAGAGAGGAAAGGGGAGAAAGGGAGGAAAATGCCTGCCCTTCTTCATAGAGAGGAAGGTAAAGGGAATTATCCTCTTCCATAAAGCCCCCTTCAATAGCAGGGTCCGGAAAATTGACTCTGAAGGTGAACTCTGAAAGAGTGGTAGATCTCAGGCCGTACTGGCTGCATAAGGAATCGATTTCTTTTTCAACCATATATGATCAAACGCAGGGGTTATTCAGATTTATAAGGCATAAGTGAGGGGTCAAGAATCATATACTTTTTTCATTTCAAGTTACTTAAAAATTTCATTTTTAAAGGAAATACTAAACAATTCAAAGTTGAAACATTACAAAGTTGAAACAGTTCAGTAAAACGGTTCAGTAAAACGGTTCAGTAAAACGGTTCAGTAAAACAAAATAAAAAAATTCGGTCCCTTGCCGCTGACTGGAGAATGCGGAAAGGACCAAATCTATCGGAGATTTTTTGGCTTGCGGTTTATTTAATTTTGATTAATTTTGGTTTGCGGGTTACTATTAAATATTTACCATCTGCTGAACAGAGGCGACTGCAGAGGTGTTTATAGCTGTAGCTGAGGATGTGCACCCGCATTTTCTACAATAATAAAGGGTATTTGAGCCGAGGACCTGCTTTTTGAGAGCTGTGCCGCAGCGGATACATTTCGGTAAGGACTCAAGCATGCTTAATCACTCCATGATCATTATAGGCTCAAGCCTCGCTGTTTCTTTCCTGGTCCAGTACCCGCAAACGGGACAGTACTGATACCCCCCAAAGAGCTTATTTTCAAGTTCTGAGTGGCACTCAGGACATATTTTTAAGAAACCCATGCTGTTTTCCTCCTTTTTTGATCCCCATAAATAATTATTTTGCAGCTTTTTTTCATAATTGTTCATAAATCTCTGGTATTTTACCTACAATAGCTAATTGTATAACAAGTTATATATAGATTACCTAAATAACCCATATTAAAGCAGGGGGAATATATAGTTAAAGAAGTGCCAGGGCTCTTGCGAGCTCAGCGCCTTCCGAATTTCTTTTCCGCTTCCAGGACCGTCAGGGTGATCTTCATGACCGAATCGGGGTTGAGGGAAATGGACTCGATCCCTTCCTTTACCAGGAACTCTGCAAACTCCGGGTAGTCGCTCGGGGCCTGCCCGCAGATTCCGCTGTGCCTCCTGTTTCGCTTTGCTCCCTGTACGGCCATTGCAACTATCTTCATGACTCCGGGGTCCCGCTCATCGAATTCGGCAGCAAGCAGTTCGGAGTCCCGGTCAACGCCGAGGGTCAGCTGGGTCAGGTCATTTGAGCCAATGGAAAAGCCGTCAAAGAGTTCGCTGAACTCGTCTATAAGGAGGACGTTGTTGGGGATCTCGCACATGACATAGACCTGGAGCCCATTTTCTCCCCGCTTGAGTCCGTTTTTCTCCATTTCGGCAAGCACTTTCCTCCCTTCCTCGACGGTCCTGCAGAAAGGGATCATGAGAATGAGGTTTGTCAGGCCCATCTCGTCCCTGACTTTTTTCATGGCCCGGCACTCCAGGGCATAGCCTTCCCTGTAGCGCTTGTCAAAGTAGCGGGAAGCCCCACGGAACCCTATCATGGGGTTGCTCTCTTCCATTTCGAAGTAGCTGCCCCCGACGAGGCTTGCGTATTCGTTGGTCTTGAAGTCGCTCATGCGGACCACAACGGGCTTCGGGTAGAAGGCTGCAGCAATCGTCCCGACCCCTTCGGCAAGCTGCTCGACGAAGTACTCTCCCTTGTCCGCATACCCCCGGGTCAGCTCCTCGATTTCCCGGCGGACTTTTTGGTCCGTGAGCTTTTCCGGGTGCACGAGGGCCATGGGGTGGATCTTGATGTAGCTGTTGATTATGAACTCAAGCCGCGCAAGCCCGATCCCGTCATTGGGAATCATGGAAAAGGAAAAAGCTTCCTCCGGGTTTCCCAGGTTCATCATGACTTCGGTCTTCGGCCTCTCCAGGTCTTTTAAGCCCAGGGTGTCCATGTGGAAAGGCAGGATTCCGGCATACACGAGCCCGTCCTCGCCTTCTGCGCAGCTGACCGTGATTTCCCTGCCGGTCTCAAGCACCTCGGTGGCATTTCCGGCCCCCACGACCGCAGGGATCCCGAGTTCCCGGCTCACGATTGCAGCATGGCAGGTCCGCCCGCCTTTGTTAGTGACAATGGCAGCCGCAGTTTTCATGACCGGCTCCCAGTCAGGGGTGGTGGTGTCCGCAATGAGGACTTCCCCGGGCTTGAACGAGGGCAGGTCCGAAACATCCGGGACCACATGAGCTTTTCCGGCAGCGATCTTATCTCCCACGCTCCTGCCCCTGGCAAGGACTTCGGAGCGCTCCTCAAGGACATAGGTCTCCAGGACGTCCTTCCTTTTCTGGGACTGGACGGTCTCGGGCCTGGCCTGGACGATAAACAGCTCGCCTGTAATGCCGTCCTTTGCCCACTCAATATCCATGGGCCGGGATTCCCTGTATTTGTTTGAGTAGTGGTCCTCAATTGCAATCGCATACCCGGCAAGCTTAAGCACCTCTTCGTCGTCGAGGCAGAAGCGCAGCCTGTCAGCCTCAGGGACCTCCACGTTCCGGGTGAGCACCTTCGAGTCCCCGCGCCCGTAGATCATCTTGATCTCTTTGCTTCCGACCTTCTTTTTGATGATGGGCTTATACCCCTCCCGGAAAGTCGGCTTAAAGACGTAGAACTCGTCAGGGTTGACCTGCCCCTGCACGATGTTTTCCCCAAGCCCGTAAGCCCCGGTGATAAACACAACGTCCGGAAACCCCGTCTCCGTATCCAGGGTAAAGATAACCCCGCTCGAAGCCAGGTCCGACCTGACCATCTTCATGACCCCGATGGAAAGCGCCACCTTGAAGTGGTCGAATTTATTGGTCACCCTGTAGGAAATCGCCCTGTCCGTAAAAAGCGACGCAAAACAGCGCGTGCAGGCATCCCGAAGCGCCGGGTAGCCCCGGATGTTGAGGTAAGTCTCCTGCTGCCCCGCAAAAGAAGCCGTGGGCAGGTCCTCAGCCGTTGCCGAACTCCGGACAGCCACGTCGGTATCTTCCCCGTACTCCTCGCAGAGCCTGTCGTAAGCCTTCTTCACCTCTCCCCACAAATCGTCCGGAATCCCCGCCCCCAGAATCAGGTCGCGGGCCATCTTCCCCCGCTTCGCAAGGTCGGCAACGTCCGAAGTATCCAGCCCTTCCATCGACTCCTTGAGCTTGCCCAGGATCCCCCCGGCTGCCAGCACGTGCCAGTAAGCCTCCGCAGTAATCGAAAACCCATTCGGGATCCTTATCCCCTTCGAACTCAGTTCCCGGTACATTTCCCCGAGAGAAGCATTCTTCCCGCCCACAAGCGGGACGTCATCAATCGTAGTATCCTTAAACCAGCGGATGTATCTGTTTTCAGGCATATCCCGGAAATCCCCTTATAATTATTTTATGAAAATTAAGTAAGTAAGGCAATACATTTAAACTTTAACACCGCAGTAAAGAAGTTCACCTGCAGGTTTCCCCTTGCCCGACAGGTTTTTCTTCGTATCGGATGCGGACCCTATTGTAATTTATGCGCTAATGAAAGAAATGGGTTTGCCTAGAAGGGAAGAGGTGGGCAGAGGGAGAAGGGATAAGCGATAGTTGTAACGCTATACTCAAAAAATTTAAAGTTTCTATGGTTATATCCCCATTCTGCGTATTAACCTAAATTGAAAGGTGGGTTACTGATGGAACAGCGATACTTGAAGTATTCTGATGGTCGATATGAAGCAGATATTGATATCACTGTGGAAGAATGGAAATCAATGCTTCAAAATCCAAAAATTTTTGATAAAGCTTCTTTAGATATGGTTTCTAAATGGTATGATGAAATTGACCATAGAGCTACAACACAAGCAATAATGGCAAAGTATCCTTCTAATTTGAAAAAGTCCCCATATAATGGAATTGTCAAAGGGTTAACTCAACGAATTCTAAAGCATCTAGATCGGTTTGAAGTAATCGGAACTACAGGTAAGAAATCAGTATTCATCGTACCATTTGAAGGGTGGTATGAAGATTACAAAGAAGGTAATCATTTTGTCTGGAAGTTAAGAGATGAGTTAGTCCAGGCTTTAGAAGAGCTTGAGATGGTAGATAAGCAAGAGTTTCCATCCGAAAAACAAGAACTTACAAGTTATCTTGTAGAAAATCGACCGGATGGCAAAATTAGAGTGTGCTATACTACTCAATATGAACGAAATTCAATCAATAGACGTAATGCTATCACAATACATGGCACTGTATGTCAGGCATGTGGATTCGATTTTGAGAAGACATACGGTGAAATCGGGAAAGGCTATATCGAAGTTCATCATATAAAACCACTTTCAGAAGAAAAATGTGATGTTGAGATAAATCCTGAAACGGATCTAATATGTGTTTGTGCTAACTGTCATCGTATAATTCACAAAAGAAAGGATAAAGTTCTTTCTCTAAAAGAAGTGCAAAACTTGCTGCTAGAAAATAAAAAATAAGATTTAAAAATTTGACACCTGACTATCAGAGAAGGGCGCTGGAGGTTCATCGTTTATAATTTTGGCATTCGGACCACTTTTTTAATCCGCTTATATCAGGTACCGGGGCACTCACCGGCCGAAGGCCGGCCTTTCCCGGACTGAAATTGAAAAGAAGATGAAATTGAAAGACATACAGTTTTTTTAAATAAGCGCTGGCATGTCAAAAGTTGGGAATGCCGCAAAGTAATGTGTTCTTATCAATCCAGTCGGGTGTTTTTACTTTCAAATCTATTATTCAATTTACTTCTGGAAAAGCCGGCCGCCTTCGGCGCCCGGTGAGAGCCCCGGGACCTATTAAGCAAGTCGATAAACTGGTTCCGGATTTAACAGAAACTTCACGATGAAATGCAAATGGAAAGGCTTTCTTCAATTTCTGTTTGAAGTTGCGACATTTCCGGGAAAGTTTGTGCATCTGTCCCGACACCAGTAAAAAAATAAAAAAATAAGACTTGAAACTCGGGCAGTCATTCCCCATCAAGAAGCAGCCATTTCCAGATAGGTACGAAAGTTATTTTCCTATTATCCACCGTGATTTCTTCTTCCGTATCCTCGGTAAGGATGAGACCCTCGTCCAGCTCAAAGGTCTCCATGGCTGACAGCAGTCCTTCAATTTCCCGTTTTCTAGTCTTTTCACTGCTTATGTCCCAGCAGACCTGAACTGCCTGGATGATCCTGTTTTTTTCATTGACCAGGAAGTCAACTTCCTTTTGCTTTTCGTCTTTCCAGTAATAGATATCCCGGTACTTTCTTCTGAGCTGCATGAACACGATGTTCTCGACCAGCCTGCCGTAATCTTCCGAAAAGGCAAAGGATACTGTGTTTCTCAATCCTGTATCTATGCAATAGACCTTTCGCGGGTTAAGGATCTGTTCTTTTAAGGAGTAGGAGTATTTTTTTATAAAGAACAGCATGTATGTGCCTTCTATGTATGAGGAGTAGCGTTCAACCGTATCGAGGCTTGTTTTGAGAACATTTTTTATCCTGTTGTATGAGTTTGGGGACGATATGTTCGTTAGATAATATTTTGCAAGTTCTTCCAGTTTTTCTATGTCTCTTATTCCGTACCTCATGGTTACGTCTTTGATCAGGATGTCCCGGAAATAGGTGTAGAGGAGCTCTTTTTTGTTTCTTTCGTCTTTCTCAAGCGCAACTTTCGGAAAGCCACCCGTCTCTATGTATTCTTTAAGCATTTTTTTTATTCTGTGGCGTTCTGAGATAAGGTCAAGTTTGCTCTCGATATTTATGCCCTTGAACTCAAGGTACTCTTTAAAAGATAGGGGATATACCTCCGTGTCTATGTGGCGGCCCGCAAGGACGGTCGAATATTCGGAACTCAAAAGCCTTGAACTTGAACCGGTTATAAATACGTTTATCCGCCTGTTTTCATGGAGGTAGCGAGCGAATTTTTCCCAGCCGTCTATTACCTGGACTTCGTCAAGGACCACGTATTGCTCTTCGGAACTTGTTTTTATTTCCGTTTCGTATATCTCGTAGATCCTGTTCAGGAGGGCGAGATCCAGGTCCCTGAAACGCGGGTCTTCAAAGTTTATTACGAGTATGGCTTCTTTTGCTGTCCCTTCCTTAATTTTTTCTTCTAGATACTGGAGGATTATAGTTGATTTACCGGTCCTTCTTGCACCGGTAATGACCATTATTTCTTTAGCCTGTGCTTTTCTTTCTATTGTGTCCAACAGTTCTTCTCTTCTTGTACCTGTGTACTGGTCCTTTTTCCAGAAGTTCCAATCGAGAAGTATTTCCAGTATCTCTTTTTTGTCCATATATCCTGATATCTTTTGCAGCTATTAAAAGTTATCATCTATATCGGTAATTTTACTCAAATAGTTATCACTTATATCGATAATTTTATTTCAATAGCTATTATCTACATCGGTAGTTAAGTCAAAATAGCTATCATTCATATCGTTAACTTTACATTAATTATTGTCATTCATATCGGTAACTTTACACTAATAATACTCACCAGGCAACCCCGTCAAGAGGTGCCGGATTATCCAAAGACATCACAATCAAAGGACTCGATGACTTCTTTTTATTTACACGGGCAATTCGGTTATTTTGAGAAAGTGCTCGCAGCACGCCGGAATCTAATCGTAGAATTAATGGCATCATGGGCCAGGTTTTTTAATCCGCTTTTATCGAGTACCGGGGTACTCACCGGCCGAAGGCCGGCTTTTTCAGGACTGAAATTGAAAAGAGGTTGAAATCAAAGTCGCATGCAAGTTTTTTTGAAGTAAGCGCTAACACAAAGGTTGGGAATGCGGCAAAATAATGTGTTCTAATCAATCAAGGCTGGCATTTTAGTCCGCTTGAGCGAGCAACGCGAGCGAAACGGACCCCGTGCTCCCGAAGCGGAATTAGGGTTGGAAAAGGCCGGCCTCCTTCGTCGGCCGGTGAGAGTCCCGGTACCCACCAAACAATCCAATTAAATGGCTGTCGGTTTTCATTCGTTCATTCTGTTAGGAATCCCCTGTTTATTCCTTCTGAGTTTACACAAGCCCACGCAAATGCTGGGCTGCCAAAAAGCAAGATGCGATACTTTCTGTTCATTTATCCTCTGTGAAAACCTTTATGTATTGACCGACAGATTCAAAATAATGACCAATCCGGCATTTTTACAAATCGTTATAATTTTAATTGTCGCTGCTATATCTCTTCTCCTCGTCTCCTACCGGCTGGGAAAAAAGGTCAATAAGACCGGCAAATACACAAAAGGTTACGGGAAAGAGAACAAGAAGGAGGATGCAATGGGGACCGGGCTTGCCGTTGGCATGTCGCTTGGTTTGATAATGGGCCTTCTGATGGACAACATAGCCCTGGGGGTTGCTCTCGGGCCTGCCCTAGGGATGGCGATCGGGGCAGCGATCGGGGAAAAAGATAAGGAAAAATAAGAGAGTCCCGGTACCCACCACACAATCCCGTTAAGAGGTTCCGGATTTTCCTGAGGTCTCACAACAAAATGATGGACGAGCTTCTTCTACTTCTATAATCATTGGTTATTCCGGTCGAGTGCACACAGCGGGCCGGAACTGTAAAAATATAAAATATGAGAGCTGAAAGTCAGTATTCCACCTTATTTTCACATTCTTCCCAGGCCTTGAAGGCTTCAAGGGCTTCTTTCCTCAGGATCTGGCTGAACTTTATACGCCGCTCTTTGAGGGGGCGCAATATTTCGGAATAAATGAAGGAGTCGTCAAAACCGATTTTTTCGACGTCGTCCCTTGTGGCGGCAAAGAAGATTTTATCGAGCCTGGCCCAGTAGATGGCCCCGAGGCACATCGGGCAGGGTTCGCAGGAAGCGTAGATCTCGCAGCCGCTAAGGTCAAAGGTGTTCAGTTTTTGGGCTGCGGCCCTGATGACGTTGATCTCGGCATGGGCGGTGGGGTCGTTGAGCAGGGTGACCTGGTTGTGGCTCTCTGCGATAATTTCGCCATTTCTGGTGATTACGGCACCGAAGGGACCTCCTCCTTTAGTTACACTTTCGCAGGAAAGTTCTATGGCACGCATCATAAAAAGTAAGTCTTTATCTTGCATTTTTTACTCTCATTTACGGTATTTGTTTCTTGTACTCTCATTTACGGTATTTGTTTCTTGTACTCTCATTTACGTATTTGTCTCTTGTTCTTTCATTTACGTACTCACTGCTAATATGACATATGGCATAAATTTTATTAAAAGATAAAGGGACGCAGGGATACATCAAAAAATTTCATAAGTAATATTGGGGGTGGGACTCGTGGGCGGCTTTGGGGAGTGGGTAGTGGACACGGAAAAATAAAATTACAAAATAATTTTGCAGGATAAATTTAAGTACAAACATGCATAAAATTATTGACTGGTGATAATTTTGGCAACCAAGAGTTTTACAGCGGAAGAAGCAAAGGCAGTTGGGGAACAACTGGGACTAAAATGGGATAAGTTCGATGTTGACCAGTTCAGGAGAGGTATGGACGTAGAACTTGAACACGGCACACAGGACCCTGCAACAAATGTTACCAACGATGACCCCATAATGACGGGAAAAATTGCCCTCGCCCATCTTAATGAATTCCCGGACTACTATGACAGGCTGGAAGAGATGGAAGAGGAAGCCGAGGAATTCTGGGAAAAAGACTGAGCAATGGACTAACACTCAGCGTTTAATATTTCCCACTCCCTTTTTCTTATTTCATTTTCTTTTTAGAAAATGAATGGTTTGTTCCATTCGTTCACTCCTGTTTCTACTTTGAAAAAAACAAAACATAGGAAAGTGAATTATATAAAAAGAGATATAGTAATGCTTGATATTCTACATTATAATACCTGCATTATATTTTGCTATCTACACCACATAAGAGTTTGTTAATTAGAATGGACTCAAAAAAACTGAATTAAATCACCCTTCAAAGATGATCAAATTGCACCCTTCCGAGAAACCAAAAGTCCTCATTGTTGATGATGAACCTGGCCTGGTAGAGTTGCTATGTTCACAACTTGAGGACGATTATCTTCCTATCCCTGCCTGCAACGGAAAAGAAGCACTGGAGCTTGTAAAAAACCAGCTTCCGGATTTGATATTGTTAGACCTGATGCTGCCTGTAATTGATGGGTATGAAATTTGCAGGATTCTCAAAAAGGACCAGGAATATAGATTTATACCGGTAATAATCATCTCCGGGTTTTTTGAAAAAGCAAATAAAATAAAGGCAATTCAATGCGGAGCTGACGACTTTATTAACAAGCCAGTAGACAGCTTCGAACTTAAAACAAGAATAAATTCTTTGATAAGGATAAAAAGGAATTATGAAGCCCTGAAAGAAAGCGAAAACCGGTATAAGCAGTTATTCAAAAACAGCCCGGCAGTAACACTTTTAGTAGAGCCTGACGGGTGTCTCATCGTTGACGCAAATGATCCTGCATGTGCTTATTATGGGTATTCGCATAAAGAATTAACCTCAAAGAAAATTTATGACATCAATCTCCTATCCAGTGAAAAAATGGAAGAGCTTCGGCTGCAGGTTTCTTCCGAAAAGAAAGGCCATTTCCACTCCTGCCATAAACTTGCCAGCGGGGAAATCAGAAACGTAGAAGTGTATACCAACCTGATTAACATAAAAGGTAAGGAACTGCTTTTCACCAATGTTTATGATATCACTGCCAGCAAAAAAACCGAACTAGATCTGATAGAATCCGAAGAGAAATTCAAACACCTTGTAGAATTAGCAATTGATGGAATTTTTGTAGAAACGAACAGGGGAGAGATCCTTGACTGCAACGGTTCAGCCTGCAGGATGTTCGGCTACAGCAAGGAAGAAATGATAGGACTGACGATTGCAGACCTCGTTCCCGGGGATTTTGCAAGGACCCTGCCTGAGGTCATAACCTCTGAAGATACTACAGGAGATACTGCAGTTGAAAGGGTTAACAGAAAGAAAGACGGAACCACCTTTCCCACTGAAATTGCAACCAAACTCTTCAAACTGGGCGGGGAAGAGAGGCTGATTGCTTACGTCCGGGACATTACGGAACGCAAAAAAGCTGAAGAGACATTAAGGAAAAGTGAAGAGAGCTTCCGTACACTTGTAGATTATACTCCTGACAGCATACTCATCCTGGACTTTGAAGGCAACATTTTAACC
This sequence comes from Methanosarcina sp. KYL-1, assembly GCF_024372725.1. Lineage (GTDB taxonomy): Archaea > Halobacteriota > Methanosarcinia > Methanosarcinales > Methanosarcinaceae > Methanosarcina. Next base: position 6,412 of record NZ_VOUA01000045.1, on the reverse strand, counting down.
GCAAACGCAGCCGTTGGAAAACTATTAGATGTTGGGATGGAAGAGGTAATCGGTGCAAATATTGTAAAATTCCTGGCTCCCGAATCCGTAGAAACCGCAATAAAGGACCAGATAAATGTGCTGAGTGACAGGGGAGGATACCTGAACACTTACAGAGTAATTTCCCCGAAAGGCGAATCTTTCTGGATTGAAGGCCTGGGCACCAAAATAAACTACGAGAACAGGCCTGCAAACATTGTTGTCATAAGGGACATAACCGTAAGAAAACAGGCAGAAGAAGCCTTGATTAATGCAAAAATCGCTGCCGAATCCGCAAACCGCACAAAAAGCGAGTTCCTGGCAAACATGAGCCACGAGCTGAGGACACCTTTGAACTCAATTATCGGCTTTTCGGACCTCCTTACAAACGGAATAGGCGGGAGCCTCAATGAAAAACAGTTAAGGTATGTCCAGTTTATTTCATCAAGCGGGAAAAATCTCCTCAATATCATCAACGATATCCTGGATCTATCAAAAGCAGAATCCGGAAAACTTGAACTCAACAAAGAAGAGTTTTTCGTCGACGAGTCCATCGATAAAGTCATTTCAATGATGCTCCCCCAAACAGGAGAAAAGAACCTCACATTAAACTACAAATCAAAGAACCTGAACAATATATCAGAGAACCAATTATTAGAGAACCAATTATCAGAGAACCAATTATCAGAGAACCAATTATCAGAGAACCAATTATCAGAAAACCAATCAGAAAACCAATCAGAAAACCAATCAGAAAACCATCCCACCGAAAACATATCAGAGAACCGGCCTGGAAAAATCTATGCTGATATGAGTAAATTTCAGCAGATCCTGTACAATCTCCTAAGCAATGCAACAAAATTCACTCCTCCAGGCGGTTCGATTGAGATCATTTCAAAAATCGAGGGAGAAACGGTCCAGATAACCGTAAAAGACACAGGCATCGGTATCCCCGAAGACAGCCTGGACAAGATTTTCAAGCCTTTTGTCCAGATCGATTCTTCCATGAAGCGCTCTTTTGAAGGTACGGGGCTCGGGCTTGCCCTGGTAAAGAAGTATATCGAGATGCATGGCGGCAGCATCGAAGTGGAAAGCAAAATCGGAAAAGGCACATCCTTTACATTCGAAATGCCGGCATACGGGAAGAATTGAAGCCGGAGGGTTTGAACCCGGAGGGATTGAGCCCGAAGATTGAAACTGAAGATTGAAACTGAAGATCGAGCTCGAAGGAATTGAATCTTTTTTAAAAAATCAACAGGCGGTTAAAGTCCTGTAATAAAATATTTTTCAATTCATAATATATCCTTATATCCTTACCGCACCATAGACAGCGCACGGCAACCAAAAAAGACGGCAAATAACAAAACGATGGCAAATAACAAGATGATGGTAAAATGACAAGTTACAAGCTGCTGGTAAAAGACGTAATAAAAAAAGCCGATGTCCTTCTTGAGGTCGTGGACGCAAGGTTCCCCGACGAGACTCGCAACAGTGAAGTCGAAAAGGAGATAAGGCGATTAAAAAAGCCCTTCATAATAGTCCTCAACAAATGCGACCTTGTATCAAAGGAAAAACTTGAGAAAACCAAGGCCCGCTTCTCGAAAATTGCGCCCACGGTCTTTGTTTCCGGGAAGGACAGGTACGGGACGACAATGCTGAGGCACCAGATCCTTGAAACCGCAAACATAAAAGGGCGCGACATTATGGTCGGGACCCTCGGCTACCCCAACGCAGGCAAGTCCTCGGTAATCAACGGCGTTACGGGCAGGCACAGTGCCGGAACTTCCTCCATATCGGGGCACACAAAAGGAGTGCAGCTTGTGGACGCCGGTTCACGCATCATGTTCATTGACACCCCCGGAGTGATCCCCTTTGGCGAGAATGACGAATACTTACAGGGCCTGCTTGGCGTAAAAGACGCAACACACCTGAAGGACCATTTCGGGGTAGCCCTGAAAATAATAGAGAAACTGTGCTCTGAAAACAAAAATTCCCTGGAGTCCTTCTATCAGGTCACACTAGAAGAACAGGACCCCTATGCTGTGCTTGAACTCATAGGCAGACAGTGTAACTTCCTTCAGAAAAAAGGAGAAGTCGACGAAAACAGGACAGCTGTCCGGATAATCAATGACTGGCAAAACGGGCTTCTCCGGCCCTAAAAAATGATGAAGCTCCTTATCTGAACAAAATTTGGCCAGGCTCTGGTTGCAATTTTCCCGGAGAAAAGGGAAAAATTATTCAAGCTTTAAAAAGAAATTAACATAAAAGAGATTAGGTAAAATAAAAAGGATAAGGAACGAAAAGGCATGGCCAAAAATCTGGAGCAAAAACCGGAAAAAGAAGAAAAACCGGAAACTGAAAGAAAACCGGAAAAAGAAGAAAAACCGAAAACTGACGGAAATATGGAAAAAGAAGAAAAATCAGAAAAAGAAAGGATATTGAAGAATAAACTAATTCTGGTTACTGCAAAACTTTTGATAGTAATTTTCGTGATCCTGCTAGCCCTTCTCTCCCAGATGTAAAGCAGGGTACGTCAGGTAGGGCTTATTTATTCGGGCAACTTACTTTTCTTTGACCAGGCAGGATGCTCTACAGTGCGAGCTGACTCTGGACGAGACCGGCCCGTAATTATCTCCGGTACAGAAAACGATACTTTTGATGCCGTACCCGCCCGAAAGCACAATCGTATTGCTGCGGGGGTAAAAGGTTACTTTTTTTACGTCTCTCCACTTCATAACCTGGTTTTGCCCGGCATTTGCCAGGAAGCCCGTACCTGCTGCTGTGGGGTTCCGGAAAAGAAGCCCCAGGATAATGAGTAAAAAGTTTACAGTGCTGTTTTTCTTTTTCTGCCCGGTCCGGGTCAGGGTTTCAACACCTCCTTCGTCCACCACGTATGTGAGTTCGTATTTGTTCCCGTAGTAAGCGAAGATGAAAAGGGCGGTCAATAAGAAAAGCAGGCCGATCAGCATAAGGGCATACTTGAATCCTGAAAGGTTCGTGCCGTCAGAATAAAAATGCCCACCGAGAATTGAAGGCAGGATTATCAAAAATACAATCGTGACTGTGCCCAGGACAGCAATCCCCAGAACTCTGGAAAGCTCCTTTAAAATAAATTTATTTGTAAGTATCGAAGTATCTATGTCCCATTTGATTCCGTTTTCATAATTATTGCTCATGATCTGCCACCATGTATAGAATTACACAGGAAACAATATTTAGCTTTGTTGAAAGGACTACTTTACCTGTTATTCAAATATGTAAATCCTGTACAGAAAAGCCTTTTCGACAAATCTGCGAAGAAGACGATGCTTCGCTCCCACAGGGAGGGAAATTTCATATAAATATCTCTCGCAGCTGCTCAGGTCAAAAGCGTTCAGGTTGCTAGCTGTTGCCCTGATATAGCACTAACCTACGAATAGGCTACGAATAGGTAGTTTGGTCGTTGAGCAAAGTGACATGGTTATTGCTCTCTGCAATAATTTCTCCGTATAAGGTGATCACGAAGCCGAAAAACCCTCCTCACTCTTCCACACTTTCAATGGAAATCCCAATTGCACGTCTTATAAACAAAAAATACAAAAAAATCGTTTTCTGACATTTTTTACTCTCCTTTTTGCATTTTCAGAAAAACTTTCAAAGTATGAAAAAAATGTTCTGCTTCCTGCTATGGTTTTTATATATTCGATTGAAAAATGAAGTGAATATATAAAAATGAAAATATCGTTATCTATAGAAATATTTGAGTATAAGCAGACTTAAATAATTATAAAATGAAATTATATTTCCTATTATTATATATGTCTGCTAGAGAATACCATTTATTTGCTTTAAAAACGCATTACATTGTTAACAATATAAGTAATGCGCGAAAGTAACACCAATAACAAAAGGCAAAAAATCTCTAAGGAAGGGGGGAATAAATGAGAAAACTTGCAGTTTTATTCATGGCATTGTCACTATGCATTCTCGCAATACCTGCGATGGCAGAGGATGAACCAGGTGACCCGAACTCACTACTACCAGGCGACAACATCTGGATTTCCATATCTCCTATGGAAGCACATCCAATGTATATTGACCGACCGGCACCGGTAATTCCGACAATACCCGGTTACCCGATCCGTGTGGCAGTGTACAGCAATCCTTATAGATACCTAACAACTGACGAAGACGACAACCCTATTTGGGCAGAGATTTATGATCCCAATACACAAAACTTCAGTGTCACTGATCTAAAGGCCTTCACAAAAGACCAGATAACACTTAGACTTCCAAATGAAACAGACTCTGGATCTCCTGCCCTTACAGGTGCAAGCTATACAAAAGTGCATATGGAGAATGACTATAAGTACGAATATGTCTTCTACGTAAGAGATCTGAGCAACCTTGATTCAAGTGTTGAGAGATTATTCTTCGTTGCAGACAATGGAGTGGACAAATATCAGGGAAGCGGCCTGGTTAAAGTCACCGAAACATCCCAGAGCGGCGGCGGCAAAAAAGGCAGCAGTCCTAAAGGAGGGGCTGGAGGCAGCGATAACAACCGCAATAACGGCGGAGGCCCTGATGACAGCAAACCCCAGGGACCGAATCAGGGAGGAAAGAAATAAAATCCTTTCTACCCTTTTCATTTTTATGTCTGAAGCGAGTTAATTAAACAGCAACCTATTTCTGGAAAAAAACTTAACTTGAAGGGATGGTTCCTTCATCTTAGCATCTCCACGATTTTTTCAGGCAGTTCATTCCGGTTCCCCTCATCAATCGTCAAAACCTCAAACTCCTCCCTTATCCTCTGCACCAGCGGATGCTTGCTGGACCTGTGCAGCACCGCCAGCACCGGCCTGTCCGATTCCAGGACCTCTTCCACCGCTGAAATAAACTCATCGGATTTGAGCTCCATTGGTCCGACCTCATCGATGACCACCAGGTCGCAGGCAAGGGCGTTCCTGAGAGCATTCGCTCCTATCCCCTCAAGGTCTTCCAGGTTGACGTGATATTTTCCAACCCTCGGCCCGCTCCCACTGGCATGGCTCAGGATGCCGGTTTCTCCGGTGGCAAGGTCCCGGATGGAAAAACCTTCTCGCGTTCCTTCCTTTCGGATTTCGGCCGTCCGGATGCCTCCAACCTTGAGGCCCATCTCCCTGACAAGCCTCTCAGCGGCTTTTGCCACAACTGTTGACTTCCCTACCCCCGGCCGGCCTGTTACTGCAATTCTCAGCATTGAATTATCCCCTGTTTATCAAAATACACCTCTAAATATACCTCAATATCTCAATATCTCAAATATATCTCAATATCTCAAAATATACTTCAAAATATACCGGTTTTTTACTAAAAACCCACCCGAATACATACGTCTTATTCAGACGGAGCTTATAAAAACGTTGCCGGACATATTCTATGTATGGAACAACAGGGGAGTGTTTTGATGGATCCTGAGTCCGAAATCCTTCTTATGAAGATCGACGAGATCAAGAAACGCTTTGACACCATTGATGCCCGCCTTGACAAAATGGAGCAGGCCCTCGAACGCATCAACGGAATTTTGAAAAAGGTTGAGGAGAACACGTACTTTGGGTGCTATGTGCAGAGTGAGCAGCTGGAGTAAAGGTGAATGAAATATCCAGCCTTTTGAATCTCAACTTTTTTTGATACATCCATTGATTAATTTTTGAATTTGCTTTTGCCCATCTGTGCTCCATAATCATTGCCGTTTTGGATTATTGCGGCATGGGATCATAAGAGCGTGGTTACGTACCAGATGTATGATGCCTTATGGGAGATTCATTTATACTTTATGTGAGACTCTTATGGGATAAGTTAGGAGCCGGATTTTTGAATTCGCTTATATCGGGTACCGGCGTACTCACCGGCCCAAGCTGTCCTTTTCATGTATAAAATTTAAAAGAATATGAAATCGAAAGTACAGGAATATTTTTTTTACATTAAACACCAGCACATCAAGGTAATGGCACATCAAAATACAATGACCACCAGCACATCAAAAGGTCGACGATACGGCGAAGTAATATGTTCTCATCCGTTTCGCCTTGCATTTTTAGGAGCATTAAGGGCTAATCCCCGCTTTTTCAAAGGCGGGATACAGCCCGTCAACTCCAACAACGTAACTTTATTAACATATGTTAAGTAACAATCTACATAAAATAATATGCCAGAGAAAGATTATTGGATAGTATATTGATACCTAAAAGGTTGATACCTAAAAGGTGAACTGATTGTTGAAAGTGTTACGGTATAGGGTCTATCCTACAAAGGCTCAAAAAACAACTATGAATAACACTCTTGAGCTTTGCCGGTGGACGTATAACGAAACACTCGCACTCAGGAAAAACGCATGGGAATTAGAACAAAAGAACATAGGTTACTATGATTCTAA
>NZ_VOUA01000044.1 GCF_024372725.1 Methanosarcina sp. KYL-1 | reverse complement strand
CTTTGGAATAGACCATATTGTACTGAGGAAACTTTTCCTTTATTTCAGGGAGTTTGTTCTGCTGTTCTACGTACCTGACACGCCTGTTCTCTTTTTTCCATGCTTCCTGTCTTTCGGTCAGAGCAAAATTATAGGTCAACCTGCAGAGGTTAGATATAGTCCAGAGAACATCGACCTGTTCTTCTGCAGGATGGATTTTGATCTTTTCAGTCAGTTGCATGGACTATTTATAATATGTCACTTTGCATATATATAAACGTCTTTGAACAATTGATAGAAAGTTAATCAATTGTAGTATCGGGAAGTTGACGGCTTTCATCCCCCACCTGTCGGGCTACGCCCTCCGAGGAAGGGGACTTCCCGCATTAGAGTTAAAAGGTTAAATAAGCCCTGCAGCAAGATACATGAGTTCCGGAAGAGCGAAAATGCCAAATAATCTTAAACAGTAAATGAAGTGAGTTAAGGATTATCACGATAATCAACTAATTTTTAAGCGATAGCCACCCGGTTCTTGAGAATGTTGCTGGGACGGCTGCAAAAATTGCCCATCCCGGAGCACGGGGCCCTTGACAGAAAAGAATTAGTAATTTACGACGAAATAAACAGATACGTTTTAGCTCCCGGATAAAGGATTTTGTCAAAAAATAATGAGGGTTGCCTGAGAAATTGGGATCGAAAACAAACTGAACCCACCTTCAACCGGAGCCTGATCAACAAAAACTATATGTTAGAGAATTATTATTATCTGCCTTAAAATTACCTTAAGCTGCCTTAAAACTGCCCGGCATACGGCTGAAAAATTACCCTAAGTTACATAAAAGTTGCCGGGTATGCGGCTGAAAAATTACCTTACATTGACTTAAGTTTTCCTTAGAATGTGGCTGAAAAATTACCTTAAGCTGCCTTAAAGCTGCCATAGTATGTGGCCGTAAATTACCTTATGTGCCTTTAAAATTTACAGGTGAGCTGGTGAGCATCAAAATCAATCGATACAAATGCGGATACTGTGGTGCCTGTGTGGGAGTCTGTCCCAAAGGAGCCCTCGAACTTGTTGAAACCTGGGTGGAAGTAGATGAGACTACGTGTATGGCATGCGGGATATGTGACAGGATTTGCCCCGTAGGAGCAATTGAGGTAATGAAATGAAGAACCGGTACGATGTCATCGTGATAGGAGCCGGACCGGCAGGTTCCATCGCTGCAAAAACGGCTGCCGAAAAAGGGCTTGACGTACTTCTGATCGAAAAGCGCCAGGAGATAGGGGACCCCGTGCGCTGTGCCGAAGGCGTGAGCAAATTCTATCTTAAGAAGCACGTGGAAATTGACAAGCGCTGGATCTGTGCCGATGTCAAAGGGTCCCGCATTTACGCCCCGGACGGTACAAAGATAGAAATGGCCGAAGAAATATCCGGCGGAGAAGTCGGGTATGTCCTGGAAAGGAAAATCTTTGACCGCGCTCTTGCGGAACATGCTGCAAAAGCCGGTGCGGAGGTAAGGGTCAAGACAAGGGCCACGGGCCTTATCATTGAAGACGGTTTCGTGAAGGGCGCCAGGCTCATGCACCTCGGGAAAGAGTACGAGGTCCGGGCGAACATTATCATAGGCGCCGACGGAGTCGAGTCCAAGGTAGGCAGGTGGGCGGGAATTGATACCTCCTTAAAACCCGTTGACATCGAGACCTGTGCCCAGTACCTGGTAGCAGGCCTGGACATCAACCAGGAGTACTGTGATTTTTACATCGGAAACAAAATCTGCCCCGGCGGCTACATCTGGATCTTCCCGAAAGGGGAAGGGAAAGCAAACATAGGAATCGGCATCCTGGGAAGTAAGATGGGAAGGTTCAAGCCCAGGCCTGTCGAGTACCTTGATAACTTTATGCGTGAACGCTTCCCGGAAGCCAGAATTGTGGAAATGGTCTTCGGAGGAGTCCCGGTCTCCGGCAGCATTGAAAAAACCGCCGCAAACGGGCTCATGCTGGTAGGGGATGCGGCCCGCCAGTCCGACCCGATCACCGGGGGAGGAATCGTAAACGCCATGGACGCCGGAAAGATTGCAGGAGAAGCTGCATACGAAGCCATCTCCGCAGGTGACGTCTCTCTTGAAAAACTGGAAGAACTCTACGAAAAACGGTGGAGGGAAACCATAGGGCACGAAATAGACATGAGCCTTGTCGTCAAGAACTGCTTTGTCGACCTGAGTGATGAGGACCTGAACTCCCTTGCCCATTCCCTGCAGCACGTAAAGTTCGAAAGGATGAACCTTCTGGACCTGCTACAGGCCCTTTTCAAAGCCAACAGGAAGCTCCTCTGGGACCTCCGCGTGCTCTTTAAGGACGCAGCCAGAGAAGTGGTAAGAAACAAAATGTAACAGCAGAGTTGCAGCAGCAGAGTTGCAGCAGCAGAGTTGCGGCTCTGCAGTGCGCGGTCCTTTTCGGTCGCTGCGCTCCCTCAAGAGGACTGAAAATCGGTTTGGGGATAAGTATTACATAAAAAACACGAAACAGAAACAAAATAAGAGCTTTGTAAAAACCGCTGCCGTCTTCGAGATTTCAGTATTAATAAGCACTTAGCTCTACCCGGAGGCAGCGGTCCAAAATCTTTTTGTCGGTAAATCCTTTCACAGGATTGCGTTCTGGTTAGCATCCTGGGCCTCATTGGGGAAGGGGTGCAGCTCTTGAATTCCATCCCGGGAGCATTTTTCAAAATGGAAATTTTAGGGCTTTTGCCTTTAAATTCCATTCTCGGCCATTATCTCTCTCCTTTTGCTAAATGTTATTTGTTCCAGTACTCAGGCGTGAAGAGCACGATTACGGTATAAACTTCGAGCCGTCCTATCCACATGTTTGCAATCAGGACCAGTTTTCCCAGGGGAGGGATGGTGTCAAAAGTGCCCATGGGGCCTACAAGGTTCAGGCCGGGGCCAATGTTGCCAAGAGTCGCAATGGAAGCCGTAATCGAGGTTATGATATCCATGCCGAGCACCGAGAGGATAAGGGCGCCTAAGAAAAAGACGAAAAGATAGATCACGACGAAAGAAACGATGGAGTTGACTACCTCATCGGGAACGGTCTTGTTATTGAATTTGATGCCCCTTACGGCTCTCGGGTGCAGTGTCTTGAAAAGTTCGGCCCTGCCATGCCTGAGCAGCATGAGGATGCGCACTACCTTGATGCCTCCGCCTGTTGAACCTGCACAGCCGCCTACGAACATGACCATAAGGAGAATCATTTTCCCGGACTCGGGCCAGAGGTTGAAGTCAGTTGTGGCAAACCCTGTGGTAGTCATGATGGAGACTACCTGGAAGATGGCAAACCTGAATGAATCAAAGAGGCCTGTCCCGAGGTCCCGCCATAGCAGGAGGGTCAAAAGCCCGGTCGCAGCCAGGGTAAGGGCAGTATAGAACCTGAACTCATCGTCCTTGAGCAGGTGTTTTTTGTCGACATAAATGGCCCGGTAGTGCAGGGCAAAGTTGGCCCCCGAGACAAACATGAAAAAAGTGATTATGAACTCGACCAGGGGACTCCTGAAGGCCTCAATGCTTGTCCCGTAGGGGGAAAAGCCCCCGCAGGCCATGGTGGTAAAGGTATGGGTCACGGAGTCATAGAGCGAAAGCCCTGCAAGGAGGAGGGCGATGACTTCCAGGACAGAGATCACAAGGTAGACCATCCAGAGGATTTTTGCGGTTTCCCGGATTCTCGGCTTCAGCTTATCTTCGGTGGGGCCTGGAGCCTCGGCCCGGAAAAGCTGCCTGCCGGCAACTCCCAGTTTGGGCAGGATGGCAATGAAAAGCACGATTATACCCATGCCGCCCAGCCACTGCATCATGGACCGCCAGAAAAGGATGCTTTTTGAATGGCTCTCTATGTCCACAAGTATGGTTGACCCTGTGGTGGTAAAGGCAGACATTGACTCAAAAAGAGAGTTCAGCGGGGAGATCCCGTCCATGACAAAGGGGATTGCCCCAAAGAAGGCTGCTGCAAACCAGCCCAGGGCAACGATCGCAAAGCCTTCCTTGCGCATCCATTCCCCTTCGGTCCTGTAGGTTAGCAGGAAGAGGCCGGTAACGGAGGTTATTAAGATTGCAACCAGGAAAGGAGTTAAACTTTCACCGTAATAATATGCCACTGCCAGCGGGATGATCATGAGCATTCCAAGAAGCCGGAGCAAACCGCCCAGGACATAAAAAACAATCTTAAAATTCATGCGGATCCTCTTTTTTACAAATATTAGACCCTCTGTTTTTGTGGCTGTTCATATTATCACTTACTTAAGAATTACATAAAGAATTACTTAAAGAATTATTTAAAGAATTACCTACAGAATTACTTAAAGAATTATTTAAAGAATTACCTACAGAATTACTTAAAGAATTTCTCCACAAGAGGGACCGTGGAGGATAACGCAAAGATAATCACCCTGTCTCCTTCCTGGATTATAAAATCCCCTCTGGGGACAATAATATCATCCTTATGCACGACCATGGTGATAATCGCACCTTTCGGGAACTTTACTTTGCTGAGGGCCTTGCCGACGATCTTTGACTTCGAAGATGCAGTGTATTCAATGATTTCCGCTTTTTCGCCCTCGAGGGTGGCAAGGGTTTCTATGCCCCTTCCCAGGGTTAGCTTCAGGACTTCATTTACCGTAGCTTCCCTCGGGCTCACTGCAATGTCGATCCCCACCATCTCGAAGAGAGGCACATAGTCCGAACGGTCAGCCCTGGCAATAACCTTTTTTGCCCCCATCTGCTTTGCAAGAAGGGAACAGAGCAGGTTTTTCTCGTCGCTGTCAGTGACCGCAACTACAACGTCCATTTCCTCGATATTTTCCTCCCGCAGCAGGTTAACATCCGTGCCGTCCCCATTGAGGACCAGAGCGTTTTCAAGCATCTCTGCAACTTCTATGCAGCGGCTCTTCCTGTACTCGACGATTTTCAGGTCAGAGTCTTCATCTTTGTCGATAATTTTTGCAAGATAAAAGCCAACAATTCCACAGCCTATAAGAAGAATCCTGTTCCTGTGGTGATGCACTTCTCCCCCGAAAACACTGCCGATGTTTTCCATAGCTTTGGGCTTGCCTATAACCACCATATGGTCATTAGGCATGATGACGTCGTTTCCGTGGGGAATAAGGATTTCGTTGTCCCGGAAAACTGCGCTCACAATGCAGCAGTCCGCAAGCTTGAGATCCTGCATCTGCTTTCCCACGAGCCTGTTGTCGGGGCTTATGGCAAATTCCATCATCTGAACCTTGCCGCCGGCAAACATTTCCGCATCAATGGCCGAGGGGCTCGAAAGTATCTCAGCAACCTCGGAAGCTAGGGCAAGTTCGGGACAGATCATCAGGTCGACACCCACCTGGGCCCTTGAGGTCACCGGCATATCAATGTAGTCAGGGTTACTGACCCTGGCAATGGTTTTAGCTTCCTTCCAGCCAGGATGGGACCTTATGATCAACTTTGCTGTCATGCAGGCCACGATGTTTACCTCGTCCACCCCTGTAACAGCAACCAGAATGTCCGCGTCAGGGAGCACGTTGGCAAGAATGTCGGCGTTTGCCCCGTTTCCTTCAACGACCTGCACGTCCAGTTCATCTGCACGCTTCAGAGCATCTTCATCCTTCTCGATGACGATCACATCGTTAGTAAGGGAAAGGGCCTTTGCTATATGATAACCAACTTCACCTGCGCCGATAACTACCGCTTTCATAAGACTCCTTCGAAAAGAGGACTATTTGCTGATAGATTAATCTGCTTATTTAAGTAATCTTTGGAAACTAAACCCTAAATAAGCAAGAATTTCACGAAATATACTTCCAAACTGGCATTTTCATAAGCCATAATTCTAAAAAAATCCATGTATATAAATATTTTTAAATCTGCATAAAGAAAAAAATAGATTACTAAAAAAATATTTAATATTTGAGAATAGAAAAGGAAAAAACAATAAAAATAAATTGAAAAGTATACTAAGAAAAGAACAAGAAACATATGAATTAATTAAAAAATCATAAAAAAATGAGAGGAAACATTTGGAAAATAATTAATAATGATTGAAAAAAGAATTGAAAAAAGAATTGAAAAAAGAATTGAAAAAAGAATTGAAAAAAGAATTGAAAAGAAGGGAGTTTTAGGTGAGGGATTTTAGAATCCAAAAATTAAAAATGAAGGCTTTTAACCCCTGTTCAGCCTTCAAAGGCGTCCTTTACTTTATCGAAGAAACCTTTGCCCTTTTTGGACTTGCCGGCTTCGCCTTTTTCCTCTTTGCCTTTTGCGCCTTCCCCGGGCTTCCTGCCCCCGCTCAGGCTTTCAAACTGCTGAAGCAGCTCTTTTTGTTCGTGGGAAAGCTTTGTGGGGGTCTTGATGATGACCCTTACGAGCTGGTCCCCTTTCCCGCGCCCGTGCAGGTGCTGGATTCCTTTGTCCTTGAGCCGGAAGACAGAATGGGTCTGGGTACCCGGCGGAATGTTCATCTTGACGTTGCCGTAGAGGGTCTCTACCATCACATCGTCTCCAAGGGCAGCCTGGGGGAAGCTTATTGAAAGCTCGGAGATGACATCATAATCGACCCGTTTGAAATACCGGTGTTCCATCACATGCAGGGTAATATAGAGGTCCCCGGCAGGAGCACCCGGATCTCCTTCGTCCCCTTCCCCGGATAACCTCAGCCTCAGGCCGGAATCCGCCCCGGCAGGAACGTTGATGGTGATCTTTTTCCGGTTTCTTACCCTACCGGAACCGCCGCAGACAGGGCAGGGGAACTCGATAATCTGGCCCCGGCCGTGACAGGTGCTGCAGGGGGTAGTGCTCACAAACTGCATCCCGAATGTCGTGCGGGTGGTGCGGACCTGACCCGTGCCTCCGCAGGTAGGACAGCGTTTCGGGGTTGTGCCCTGCTTGGCCCCGCTTCCTGAACAGGCAGAACACCTTTCAGTCCGTGGAATATCGATATCCTTTCGAACCCCGAAAGCTGCTTCTTCAAAGGTGACATAGAGGTCGTAATGGAGGTCCGAGCCCCTCATCGGCCCGGAGGGGCCTCTTCTGCCCCCACCGAAAAACATCTCGAAGATGTCTCCGAACCCGCCGAAGTCCGCACCCCGGAAGATGTCCTCTGCCGTATACTGCCCGTCGATCCCTGCATGCCCGAAACGGTCGTACTGTGCCCGTTTTTCAGGGTCTGAAAGGACGGCATAAGCCTCGGAGATCTCCTTGAACTTTTCCTCAGCCCCGGCTTCCTTGTTCCTGTCAGGATGGTACTGCAGGGCAAGCTTGCGGTAGATCTTCTTTATTTCGTCAGCTGAGGCGTCTTTAGCGACTCCGAGGATTTCGTAATAATCACTTTTAGTGGCCATCAGGATTCCCTGTTATTTTAAAAAAGGTAAGAGATGCCGGAACCTGCAGCCAGGCTGCCGGCCAGGCCCGGGACTGTCCAGGCCTGTTTCATTAAAGTTAATTCTTCCTTATTTACTTACGCTTTTCGTCGTCAACGACTTCATAGTCGGCGTCAACAACGGTCTCATCCGGACCTCTGGCATCCACCGGCCCTTCCTCGCCTGCGGCCTGCTGGGCAGCCTGGGCCTTCTGGTACATGGCTGTTGAAATCGGGTACACGGCTTCCTGGAGGGCCTCGGTCTTTGCCTTGACATCCTCAATGTCCTGGCCTTCAAGGGCTTTTTTCAGGTCCTCGATTGCGGCATTGACATTTGACTTCTGGTCTTCCGTAGCCACATCCCCGGCTTCCTTCAGGGTCTTTTCCGCAGCGTTGATCAGGGCTTCGGCGTTGTTCCGGGTCTCGACTTCTTCCTTGCGCTTCCTGTCCTCTTCGGCGTGCAGTTCCGCATCCTTGACCATGCGCTCGATTTCCTCATCGGAAAGCCCGCCCGGTTTCTTGATGGAAATGGACTGTTCCTTTTTGGTCCCGAGGTCCTTTGCGTTTACGTGCAGGATCCCGTTTGCGTCGATGTCAAAGGAGACTTCGATCTGCGGGATGCCTCTTGGGGCAGGGGGAATCCCGTCCAGGATAAAGCGGCCGAGTGTCTTGTTTTCGGAAGCGATACCGCGCTCTCCCTGGAGGACGTGGATCTCTACCGAGGGCTGGTTGTCAGCGGCAGTTGAGAAGACCTGGCTCTTTTTGGTCGGGATTGTTGTGTTCCTGGGGATAAGCGGGGTTGCAATGCCTCCCAGGGTCTCGATCCCGAGGGTAAGAGGGCTCACATCAAGCAGGAGGACGTCTTTGACCTCTCCTCCGAGCACCCCGGCCTGGATGGCTGCACCTACGGCAACGGCCTCGTCAGGGTTGATGTTCTTGTAAGGCTTTTTGCCGGTGAAGTTCTCAACAAGCTCGACGACTGCGGGCATCCTTGTTGCGCCTCCTACAAGGATCACTTTGTCGAGGTCATTGGGCGTAAGCTTTGCATCACTGAGGGCCTGGCGCATGGACACGAGGGTTTTTTCCAGGAGGTCTTCGGTCATCTTCTGGAACTGGGCCCTTGTAAGGTCAGCGTCCAGGTGCTTGGGCTCCCCATCAGGCCCTACGGTCAGGAAGGGGAGGTTGATGTTGGTGCTGGCAACCCCGGAAAGCTCGATCTTGGCTTTTTCGGCGGCATCCGTTAAGCGCTGTAGTACGGCCCTGTCTTTTGAAAGGTCAATTCCTTCGGTTTTCCTGAATTCGGCAAGCAGGTAGGTTACGATGCGCTGGTCAAAGTCGTCCCCTCCGAGGTGGGTGTCCCCGCTGGTGGACTTGACTTCAAAGACCCCGCCTCCGAGTTCCAGGATGGATACGTCAAAGGTCCCGCCGCCCAGGTCGTAGACAAGGATCTTCTGGTCCACATCTCCCTTGTCAAGCCCGTAAGCCAGGGATGCGGCAGTCGGCTCGTTGATGATCCTCAGGACTTCGAGGCCTGCAATTGACCCTGCGTCCTTTGTGGCCTGCCGCTGGGAATCGTTGAAGTAAGCAGGGACAGTAATAACAGCCTGCTTGATATCCTCTCCAAGGTAAGCTTCGGCATCTGTTTTGAGCTTCTGGAGGATCATAGCCGAAATTTCCTGCGGCTTATAATCTTTTCCGTGAAGGGTTACCTTGTAGTTGGCGTCTCCCATGTGCCTCTTAATTGAATAGACAGTGTTTTCGGGATTTGAAACGGCCTGCCTTTTTGCGACCTGCCCCACAAGTTTTTCCCCTTTCTTGGAGAATCCGACAACCGACGGAGTGGTCCTAGCGCCTTCCGCATTAGGGATCACGACAGCTTCCCCACCTTCCATAACTGCCATGCATGAGTTGGTTGTACCAAGGTCAATGCCCAGTATCTTTGCCATATTAATATCCTCACTGTAATTTAGTTAGATTAAGGTTTTTTGACGCTTCTTAATTGATGCTTCTTAATTGATGCTTCTTAATTGATGCTTCTTAATTGACGCTTCTTAATTGATGCTTCTTAATTGATGCTTCTTAATTGACGCTTCTTAATTGATGCTTCTTAATTGATGCTTCTTAATTGACGCTTCTTAATTGATGCTTCTTAATTGATGCTTCTTAATTGATGCTTCTTAATTGATGCTTCTTAATTGATGCTTCTTAATTGATGTTCATTAATGGAATTAAAGTGTGAATTACATTTCTGCCTGCAGCAAAAATGTCAGTGAAGTCCAATTTCAGTGAAGTTCATAAGCCGTATTCCCGGAATGGGGGAAAGCTTATTTATTCATTTCCCGGGCCTTCCTGATTAGTCCCTGTCTCATCCGGATTTCTGGCCACCGCAACCATGGCGGGCCTGATAACTTTTGAGTTCAGGGTATACCCGGGCTTATAGACCTCCAGCACGGTATTATCGGGAAGCTGAGAGGTTTCCACATGCTGCACGGCCTCGTGCCTGTGAGGGTCAAACTCACTGGCTTTCTCGCATTCGATCTTCTTAAGCCCGTGCTTTTCCAGGATAGAGAAAAACTGCCTTGAGAGCTGTTCGATTCCGCTGATGACCGAGTTCATGTCCTCTGCACTCCTTGCGGACTTAAGGGCACGCTCGAAATTGTCAGTAACTTCAACAAAGTCGAGAAGCACATTCTCAAGCACTACCTTCCGGCTTTCCTCCATCTGACGGGCGGTCCGTTTCCTGTAATTGTCAAAGTCTGCTGCAAGGCGGAAAAGCTGGTCCTTAAGTATTTCATTTTCCTCCCGGCAGGCGGCTTCGGCGCTCTTTCCGGCCCCGACATCTGCAGGCTCCGTTTCGGGTCTTCTTTTTGCCTCACCGGCACCTTCCGCAGAAGGAGAATTCTCAGCCCCGGAACTTTCAGCCTCCATTCGGCTTTCGTCCTCGTTAGAGTCTTTATTTTCCTTTTTACCGAATCTTTTCATTTGTCGATCCCCATTAAGAAATTTTAACGGTTACGCTCGTCTTGAACTGTGATTGTTTGTAATTCTATAAATAGTTTTTGCATAAGAAGATGCAGGTTTCTGCAAAGAAAAAAAGAAAAAAGAAAAATCAGTAAAAATGGTCCTGAAGTTTATATGAGAGTATTTTGAGCATTACAACACTTGCGACCATGGAAGCCGCAACCGCGGAAGTTACCTGCTCCCAGCCGAGCACGGAAATGCCCCCTCCGAGTGCGAACTGAACGCCTCCTACGAGGGAGATTAACACAAAGGAAAGCCCGAAACCTGCAAGAGCCCCCCCGACCAGGGAACTTATCGGGTCCAGCCCGTTCCGCTCATAAAAGACCATACCTGCGATGAACATCACCGCAAAGATCAGGAGTACGAGCGCTGGAGGCAGAGGACTTGCTTTCGTGGAAAAGATCTCGAAGAGCCCGAGCCCCATATCAACCAGAAATATGGCCATGAGAACCGAAACCGCAAGGGTCTTTACGAAAGGGTTCTCGAAAACCGACTGAGATTCAGGATTTTTGCTGCTAATGTTACCAGGCACCTTTAAGCTCCATTGATTGTAGTAAGCTCCATTAAATTATAGTTTGAGAGTATAAACTATATAAATTATATAAGTTTTACTTTCGGCAGGACAAAAAGTAATATAAAATGACCGGGTTTTTCCCTTCCGATGAAAATCCTGATTGCAGAATTCGCTGTCGGCACGGACGTTGAAAAGTCCCTGATCCCGGAAGGAGCAGCTATGCTTAAAACCCTTGCAGAAAGCTTTGTCCGCCTGGGGCACGAAGTATACTATCCCTCTGCCAGCACCAGAATTTGTGCGGGCACAGCCCTCGAATCCACGGCAGAAAGCTTCCGGCAGGTAATAGAAAAGAAAGCAAAAGAATGCGATGCAGGGCTTTTGATCGCCCCTGACGAGCTGCTCCCCGAACTGAACCGGCTCCTTGAAGAAAATACGGTAAACCTGGGCTGCTCCCCCGAATCTGCAGCCTGCTGTGCGGATAAGCTCCGGTGTACGGAAATCCTGCAAAAAGCCGGGATTGCAGCCCCGAAGATTGCAGCAAAACCCGAGGAAGGAAAAAGGTATGTCAGAAAGCCGAGGTTCGGCTGCGGGGCAGAAGAGACGTCCCTTGTCACGGAATTTGAAGAAAATCCTGAGTTCATCGCAAGCGAATACGTAGAAGGCATGCACCTGAGCGTGAGCCTCATCGCAGGAAAGAAGCCGCTTCCCCTCACTGTGAACCGCCAGTTCATTGAGTTCGGCTCTGAGGAAGGAGAGGCAGAAGAAGGTAAGACAGGGAAAGGCGGGACAGAAAAAGGCGGAAAAGCACAGGAAGTTTCCGGAATAAAGTACAACGGCAGCCTCACCCCTTACCTGACCCCCCGGAAGGACGAACTCTACAGGACCGCTGCCTCTGCAGCAGAATGCCTGCATTGTTCCGGGTATGTGGGCATGGACATCGTGCTCGCGGACCTCCCTTACGTGGTAGATGTAAACCCGAGGCCAACGGCCTCCCTCTTTGGGATCAGCCGTGTGATGAAAGAGGAAATAGGAGACCTCCTCCTGAGAAACAAATTCGGGGACCTCCCGGAATCGGTGCATATCGAGGGAGAATACCGCTTTTCAAAGGATATGCTGGGAGAACTTTTCAGGCAGGACTGAAAATCGTAATTCCGGGCAAATACAAAAAGAATACAGGAAAAACTGAATAAAATGGAATAAAGGGATTGTAATGTCGTCAAAGGTTATCGGGCTTGACATAGGAGGGGCAAACACAAAGCTTGCCTCTTCGGACGGGAAAGTTGTGGAACTGCACTACCTGCCCCTCTGGAAAAATACCCGGCTTCCCGTAGTCTTAAAGGAAATTGCACAGCGGCTCCGGCCCGAAAAAGTTGCCGTGGCCATGACAGGGGAACTCGCCGACTGTTTTGAAGATAAGGAGCAGGGTATCCGTTTTATTACGGAAGCTGTGGAAGCAGCCTTCGGCCCCGGGAAAACTGCATATGTCAACAGCAGGGGCAGGTTTCAGGGAGGAAGAGACAGTATCCGGGAGCTTGCCGCTGCCAACTGGGCAGCTTCGGCAAGGCTTGCAGGAAAGGAGATAGGGGACTGTCTCTTCGTGGACGTGGGCAGCACAACAAGCGACATCATCCCCATCATTTCCGGGGAGCACAGGGCAGGGCACACGGACTTTGAAAGGTTGCTCCGGAGTGAACTCGTGTACGCCGGAACCCTCAGGACAAACCTGGCCGCCCTCCTCGGGAAAGTGAAGTTAGGAGAAGGCTGGTGCCGGACCTCTTCCGAGCTCTTTGCAACTACTGCAGACGCCTACCTGCTGCTCGGGAAAATCGATGAATCGAAGTTTACCTGCGAGACCGCAGACGGGGCAGGCAGGAACAAAACCGATGCAATGCGCAGGATTGCCCGGCTGGTCTGTGCTGACCTTTCCGAGATTTCGGAAGCGGATATTTACGAGATTGCAAAGCAGGTAAAGGAAAAACAGGTCTCAGTCCTGGCCGAAGCGATTTTTGAAGTTGCGGAAAGGAACGGGCTTGATACGATTGCAGCTGCAGGGCTCGGGGAATTCCTGATAAGGGAAGCTGCAGAAAGCCTCGGCTTCGAATGCATTTCCGTTGCCGGGCGCTGGGGCGAAGAGGTCTCAAAGGTCTTCCCGGCATATGCAGCCGCCCGCCTGCTTGAATCAGAAAATGCAGAGCATTAAGAATTGAAGAGCATTAAGAATAAAACTGCACTCTGAAAAACAGAAACTCAAGACCGGAAAATTAGTGAAAGGAAGAAACCATGAAAGTGGTAGTCAAACTCGGGGGAAGCCTCATCATGGAAGCCCCCGGACTTGTGAGCAGGCTAGTTAAAGAGTTCGGGCCGGGAAAGCCGGAAAGTGCTGAAAAAGGAGGCATTTCCGGAAGGTCACCTTTTTCCATCCTTATCGTGCCGGGAGGAGGAATGTTTGCGGATGCGGTGCGAAAAGCTGACGAAACCTTCGGGTTAGGCCCGGATGCCTCCCACTGGATGGCGGTGCTTGGGATGGAGCAGTATGCCTGTTACCTCCTTGATAAGAGCGGAGCCAGGGGTGCGGACTCTATAAAAGGCCTGCCTCCGGGAGTGACTGTCCTCCTTCCTTACAGGCTTCTGAGAGCAGAAGACCCTCTTCCCCATTCCTGGGACGTGACATCGGACACAATCGCAGCCTGGGCTGCAAAGCAGACAGAGGCACGGCTTGTGAAGGCCACGGATGTCGACGGGATTTTCAGGGAGGGAAAACTTCTCAAGGAAGTTACTGCAGCCGAACTTACAGGAAACGGCTCAAGCTGCATTGATCCCGCCCTTCCAGGGTTCCTTTTGGAAAACAGGATGGAGTGCATGATTGTAAACGGGAAATACCCCGAAAGGGTGCTCCGGGCGGTATATGGGGAGCCTGTACCGGGTACGGCGGTAAAGGGGAATATTTAAATCGTATATCGTATATGACTAGTGCAACAGAAGCATGCCGTATCCAAAAAGCATTGTTTCGATTCAACTCACCAAACTGGCATTAATGAAGGTATCGGAAAAAGCAGGACATAGAGGCTTAAGGCCGGTACCCTGTTCACTGGAAATTCACTGCAAATCTTATAAGGAAAAAATTTATCAGGAGAAGAAAAATGTCGTCAAGAAATGTTGAATTCTGTACCTCATGCGGGGTCCGCCTTGTCGAAGAGGGTGCTGTCAAGTTCCCCTGCCCGGAATGCGGACATGAAATAGGGAGATGTGGAAGCTGCAGGCAGCAGGGCAACGTATACACCTGCCCCAAATGCGGATTCCAGGCACCCTGATTCCAGATCCTGAAAAGGAAAGCATACTGAAAGGGCAATACGTAAAGAAAGCAGCGTGCGCATAAAGTGCGTGTGAAAGATAGACCAGCCGGATCAAATTAAGATATGTGAGGAATCATAATGGGCAACGTCGCAGCAAAAATGAAGATCATGCCGGAAACCGTGGAAACCGACCTTGCAGAGCTCAAAGAAAAGCTTAAAGCAGCCATTCCTGCAGGCTCCGAGCTTTACGGGGATATCGCCGAACAGCCTGTAGCTTTCGGTTTAAAAGCCCTTATCGTTACAGTTATTGTCGACGATGAGGAAGGCGGGACAGAAGCCGTAGAAGAAGCCTTCGCAAAAGTCCCCGGTGCCGAGAGCATCCAGATCCTGGAACTCGGCCGCCTCTAAAAAGGAAAAAGGGAACCGGACACTGTCCGGAAAACCCATATTTTCCATCTTTTCTAATTCATCCCATTCTCCGGAAAAGGGCTCGTAGATCAGGGGAAGATCGTTACGTTCGCAACGTAAAGGCCGCGGGTTCAAATCCCGCCGAGTCCACATCAATCTCCTCAAGTAGAAAAGATTTTACAAACAGCTTTACAAACAGTTTTACAAATAGTTTTACAAACAGTTTTACAAACAGCTATCCTTTTTTTCAAATCCCTGAGAAGTATAAGGCAATGCAAGGGAATGGGCTTGCAGCTTTATGAACCTGAAGAATCCTGCCCTGATTTTTTTTGAAGAAGTACGCATATAAACTGAAACCCATAAGAAAGGAGAGCGTAGCAAAGGGATATGGGATCTTTGCGACATATAAAAAATATACAATATATAAAAATATATAACATATGAAAATATCTATCAGATGAAAACCCATAACATATAAAAATATATAACATATAAAATTCTGCAACATATAAAAATATGGAGCGTGTCCGGCATCACAGGCACTGAAAATCCAGAAGAAAACAATCAGGGAAAAAAGTGGATAGAGCAGTTTGTTTCAAAAAGCCCTGACCCGTTGATCAGGGTAGGATCGGAAGGGACTGTGCTCTATGCAAATGAAGCAGCTTACACACTCCTGAAAAGCTGGTACACGAAGGTAGGGGGAAAACTTCCTCCGGCCCCGGGCAGTGCAGCGGAAAATGCGGCAGGCCGGGGAAGAAGAGTTGAACTTGAAGTTGAATTAGGGGAAAAAGTATATCTGCTGACTTTTTACCCTTTGACGGATGAAGAAGAAGGCGTAAATATCTGCGGCACTGACATCACCGGCTTTAAGCAGGCGGAAAAAGAGCTGAAGCAGGAGCAGGCAAGGCTGGGAAAACTGCTCGAAGAAAGGACTTTTGAGCTTACGGAAAAAAACAAAGAGCTCAAGCAGGAAATCGTAGAGAGGAAGAAGGTTGAAAAAGCCCTCAGGAACAACCTTCAGTTTATGGAGACCATGGTGGATACGATTCCTGCCCCCGTGTATTACAAAAATAAGAAAGGAGAGTACCTTGGCTGCAACAAACTCTTTGCAAGCCGTATTATAGGGCTGTCCGAAGAAGAGATAATAGGCAGGAAGCTGCCCGAACTGAAGATAGAAATCCCCCCTGAGGCTGCAGCAGAGTACCAGGGGCTGGACATGGAACTCCTCAGGAAAGGGGGCAAGCATGTCTACGAAACCGAAGTTTTCTGCTCTGACGGGCGGGCAAGGGATTTCCAGGTAAACAGGGCGACCTTCCGGGATGAAACCGGAGAAGTCACCATTCTCGCAGGGGTTCTGCTTGATATCAGCAAACTTAAAAGAGTTGAAAAAGCCCTCCGCGATAACCTCAGTTTCCTCGAGACCCTCCTTGACGCCATCCCGACTCCTGTTTTTTACAAAGACTTAAAAGGGGTCTACAGGGGCTGCAATGAGCTTTTTGCAAGAGATGTCATAGGGCTCCCGAAAGAAAAAATTCTCGGGCATACCATGCAAGACTTCGGGGAAATTATCCCGGCAGAACTTGCTTGCGTTTATGAAGAATATGACCGCAAGCTGTACGGGGAAGGAAAAACCCAGCAATATGAAGCGAAGGTAAAATGTGCAAAATGCAAGGGGACCAGGGATTTTCTCTGCACCAAAGCCCTGTATACGGATGCTGCCGGGAGTCCACGGGGGCTCGTTGTCGTGATGCAGGATATAACCGAACGCAAAATAGGCGAAGAGGCCCTGCAAAAAAGCGAGGAAAGGTACAGGCTGGCTGCGGAACAAACAGGGCAGCTTGTCTATGATTACGACATCAAAACCAACAGGAATGACTGGGCAGGAGCCATAGAAAAGCTCACAGGGTACGGAGCCGGAGAGTTCCAGAATATCAACATCCGCGGATGGGCTGAAAATATCCACCCGAAAGACCGGAAAAGGGCATTGGAGTCCCACCATGCAGCCTTCAAAGAAAATAAAATGTACCACGAAGAATACCGCTTTAAAAGAAAAGACGGGAGCTATTTTTATGCGGAAGACAGCGGAATCTTCCTGAGGGACAGAGATGGCAGGATCTACAGGATGCTCGGGGTCATAAAGGACATAACGGAAAGGAAACTTGCCCATGAACAACTGGAGCAAAGTGAAGAGCGCTACCGCACATTCATTAAAAATTTTAAGGGAATCGCTTTCCAGTCAGACCTGGATTTCGTGCCAATCTTCATGCACGGGGCTCTGGAAGAGATCACCGGGTACAGGGAAGAAGAATTCGTTTCAGGAGAAGTAAAATGGAAACAGATAATAGATCCCGAAGACCTTGCCCCCCTCCAGGCAAAAATAGCTAAACTAAGTTCCACTCCCCACTTTTTCGTTGAAGAGGAATACAGGATCAGGCACAGGGACGGGAGCAGAAGATGGGTCCGCGAAATCGTCCAGCACATTCCCGGAAACGAAGGGAAAAGGGGCTACCTGCAGGGAACAATTTACAATATCAACGAACGCAAGGCTGCCGAAGAAGCCCTTGCAAAAGCCGGGGAAATCCGTAAAAAAGAGATACACCACCGGATAAAGAACAACCTGCAGGTGGTCTCCAGCCTTCTGGAACTCCAGGCTGACAAATTTAAAGATGAAGAGGTGGTGGAAGCCTTCAGGGAAAGCCAGAACCGCGTCACATCCATGGCTATCATCCACGAAGAACTCTACGAAAGCAAAGACACCCTGAACCTTAATTTTTCCACATACCTCCAGAAGTTGACAGCGGACCTCCTACACTCTTACACAATAGGAAACGAAAAGGTCCTGCTGGAGCTTGACGTAGATGAAATATTTCTGGGGATGGACACCGCAATCCCCCTCGGCATCATTATCAATGAACTGGTATCCAATTCCCTGAAGCATGCCTTTCAGAAAGGAAGGAAAGGAGAAATTATCATAAAGATCCGGAACACAGAAAACCAGGCAGAAAGAGAGCTAGAAAATGAAAACCCGTTAAAAGGAGAAAAAGGGAACAGAGGAAAAAGAGACAGAGAGGAAGGAAAAAGAGGGGAAGGAAAAAGAGGGGAAGGAAAAAGAGGGGAAGGAAAAAGAGGGGAAGGAAAAAGAGGGGAAGGAAAAAGAGGGGAAAACTCCAGCTTTTCCCTGGTAGTCTCGGATAACGGAGCGGGATTCCCCGAAGAGGTCGATTTCAAGAAAACAAACTCACTCGGCCTGCAGCTCGTTAACACCCTTGTAGAGCAGATTGGCGGGACAATCGAGCTGAAAAGAGACAAAGGAACAAAATTCATAATCCATTTCAGGGATACGGTCCATTGATAAGGAAACATAAGCCCGGAAAGAAACAGATGACCACACGGACCCGTCCAATGCTTTCCTTTTCTAACCACTAAGTTTTCTAACCATTAAGTTTTCTAACCATTAAGTTTTCTAATCACTAAGTTTTCTAATCACTAAGTTTTCTAATCACTAAGTTTTCTAATCACTAAGTTTTCTAATCACTAAGTTTTCTAATCACTAAGTTTTCTAATCACTAAGTTTTCTAATCA
>NZ_VOUA01000043.1 GCF_024372725.1 Methanosarcina sp. KYL-1 | reverse complement strand
GAGGTTCTGGAAACCGTTGCTGTTTTTAGTTTTCCCTCAAACCTCTGGTGGAGAACTGCTTTAACTTTACCGATTTTAGGGAGTTTGACAACGTTATTCTCAAAATCGACAGTGTAGTGTTGAGGGACAGGAAAAGACTGTATGGGGTTCTTTCTTGATTTGAAATTAGGAAAACCATTCTTTTCCCTGAAAGACTGTATGGGGTTCTTTCTTGATTTGAAATTAGGAAAACCATTCTTTTCCCTGAAAAACTCGGTAAAGGCGGAATCTAAGTTTTTCGTCATTCCCTGCAATGACTGTGAATTTACTTCTTTAAGCCATTCATGCTCTTTTTTCAGTTCAGGAAGCAGGTTGTTCAGGTCATAGCAGGACAGAGATTTTCCTTCCTGCTCGTAAGATTTGATTTTCTGTTCCAAAGCCCAGTTATAGATGAACCTGCAGCTACCGATATGTTTCTCTATCATGATTTTTTGTTCAGCTGCGGGATACAACCTGAATTTATAGGCTTTTAGCATCATATCAGTAAACGTTTTACGAATTTATATGTATATAGGCAGGTTAACTAATTGTAGTTCCGTCAAGTGGACGGCTTTCATCCTCTCCCTGCCATTCCCGGCAAAGCCGGAAATGTCGAGGAAGGGGTCTTCTCGCCTTCAAAGGTAAAAATTTCGGGAAAAAGGGATCATGCAAGGGCATTCTCTTCCCCTGAGTCAAGGGAAAAAAGGCATGATGAGCCGGTTTTTTCCATCAGGCTACGGGCAATGTCCAGGTCAGGTTCGGGGTCGAGGCTGAAAATGTTAAGGGAAACGAGAGGGATTTGCGGGCTGTTTTCCAGGTTTTCGTGCAGCACATGCACCTCTACGTTGGGGATCCTGGCAAGTTCGGAAAGGGAATGAAGGAAGTTTTCTGCGGCCTGAGCCTGGACAGGGGATGAAACAAGAGCCGTGAAACTGAGAGAAGCTTTCCAGTTGCTTTTAAGT
Source organism: Methanosarcina sp. KYL-1 (assembly GCF_024372725.1). Lineage (GTDB taxonomy): Archaea > Halobacteriota > Methanosarcinia > Methanosarcinales > Methanosarcinaceae > Methanosarcina. The sequence goes on along the minus strand of NZ_VOUA01000043.1, from coordinate 17,821 downwards.
TTGTATGCGGTGAGAAGGGCAAGGTCCAGGTTTCCCAGGTCCATGCTGATTTCCCAGCCAGGACCCCTGTCCTCGACCCAGAGGTTGATGGAATTTTGTCTCCCGAGCCCGGCTTTCGGGTGCTTTGAAAAGAGGAGTACTCCCATCCTGTGCAGGCCGGCTTTCCTTATGACTTTCCGGAGTTCCTCATCCCGGTCCCCGCTTTCGGGCAGGCTTAAGAAAAGGACCCTGGGCTTAAAAAAGGAGCCTGTAAGCGCTTCCATACCTGCGACCAGGTTTTCTTCGAATTTTGCTGTATCAATAACGGTCCAGGAAGCAAAAATCCCCTCATCCTGAAAGCCCCTGCTCATGTGGAGAAGCCTGGAAAGAAGGGTACCCTCATCCGTTTTGCCTGTTAGCCCCATGAGCTTGATGGAGCCCTTGGGATAGGCGATATCCCTGAGGAAATTAAAAATTCCCAGGAGTTCCCCGGGATCTTCCACCGGGACCAGCATATTTGCTTTCCAGGTCCGTTCGCTGGACGAGGTTAGGGAATTGGCTTTCTTTGCCGCCCACTCGGCCACTGCCACAAAAAGCCCGCTTCGGACGTCCCCAAAAGGAGCTTTAAGGTGCTTTCTGAGGAGGTAGCTGTAGACTACCAGGACTACGACCACAGCCAGTAAACTGAAACCGGGATTTACTATGAACATGGCAAAAAGGCAGCCTGCAGCCCCCAGGAAGGATACTGCAAGAGGGATTTTGAAAAGGGGCCTGAAACTCACCAGCCTCAGGTTCTGCTCGATAAAGACCACGACATTGATCATTGCATAGCTGATCAGAAAAAACATCGTGATCAGGGGTGCAACAGAATTCAGGTCCCTCAGCATAAGGGCCCCGAATACTATCACGCCCGTAAAAAGCATGGCATTGCGGGGTTCTCCCCTCTCCGTTCTCCGGGAAAACCATTCACTTTTCGGCAAAATCCCGTGCTCTCCGAGAGCCTGCAGGATCCGCGGCGCCCCTACGATGGATGTAAGGGCTGAAGAAAAGGTAGCTCCAAGCAGCCCTGAAAGCACAAGGGACCCGAAAGCCGCTTTTTCAATCATCACAGTGTAGTTGCTCACCAGTTCTTCAGGGGGAGCAGAGCGTGCTAGCCAGTAAGCCAGCCCCAGGTAGATAAGAAGGCTTAAGCCTATTGCGCTCAGGGTGCCGACAGGGATGCTTTTGCGCGGGTTTTTGAGTTCCCCGGACATGTTGGCCCCTGCCATGATCCCTGTTGCTGCGGGGAAAAAGACCGCAAAGACCCCCCAGAAACCTATCCCTGAAAACCCGGTTTCCGGCGAGCCCGGAAAGTCCCCCCACAACTGCACAGGTTCCTGCATTGAGCCCTGGACCCCGGCCCAGAAGACAGAAAAAAGGGACGCTGCAATTACTGCCAGGATGAAGTACTGGATCCGGAAAGCAAGCCTGGCACTGATGTAAGCGATAATAAAGAGCAGGGCAAAAGCCGCAAGGTCGACGTAAAGGGCAGGATGCCCGGGAAAAAGCCACTGCCAGCCTTCCCGGAACCCGAAAATGTACATGGAAACTGCAAGAGCCTGGGAAAGGTAAAGAGGAATCCCGATGCTTCCCCCCACTTCAAGCCCCAGGGACTGGGAGATGATGGAAAAAGCTCCCCCTGCCCCTATGCGAATGTTGGTGGTAACCGAAGCCAGGGAAAGCCCGGTAGAAGTGGTAATGGCAAAAGCGATCAGGATTATCAGCCAGGCCCCGAGCAAACCGGCATTTCCCACTACCCAGCCCTCCCGCAGGTACATGATAACCCCCAGGATGGTGAGCAAAGTGGGCACAAAAACGCCTCCGAAGGTCCCGAACAGGACAGGCTTAGCCTTTTGCTCCTCTACCTGGTCCTGCAGGCTCTTAGCCTCTTCCCCGGCTTCGAGTGTTTCGCCTTCATCTGCTGCAGACACTTCCACCTCACCGGTTTCGAGCATTTCATCCAGGCTTTTTCATCCCCTTCAAAGCTTCTCTCCAAACGTTAACACCCTTTTAATTTGCATTTCCAGAGTGTATTTTCATATCCAGGATTCATCTCCCTGCGGCTCCCCCATAAAAGTATAGGCATTGCTGTGTGAAAAGTAATTTCTGAGTAAAAAATCTCAAAAACAGAATCGGAAAAAAGAATGCTAAAGAACTGAAGAATGAATGAAAAATTAATGAAAAAAGGTTTTTGCTGCAGTCCTCAAGAAGCCAGAACGAGCATAAAGACCATCAACACCCCAAAAAGTAAAATTCCCACCAGCGCCATCCAGAACTTCAACTCTAAAGGCATCATTGAAACTCCCCAATATTTCCCGATATAACCAGGTTACAGCTGCAGAATAAATTTTCGTAAATCGAAACAACCCTGAAAGTTCAGCACCTTTTGAAAAAAGAAGAGGGAAGAAAACCAATCCATCCGGGCCTCCGGGTCAGCACAGGGTCAGCACAAATACATCAGCCCTGAAGAAGAATCATGAAAAAAATAAAGAGCACGCACAGCATCAACACGAACATTATGGCCGTCCATAACCTTAAGATTTTTGATGTATCCTCCAGCATTCCCAAAATCCCCCTTTCTTACTTTGAACTGTATAGATTTAAAAATGTAAGAACAAATTTTCAGAAACAGGGATTATTTCAGGATAGTTCACGATTTTTGGAAAAACAAACCCCCAAAACAAGAAAAATACTCGAAAATAACAGGGGCGTGTGAGAATAGAGATTTTTACCTGAAAAAATGAAAATTCAGGAGCAAAATCAAAAGAACTTTTCCAGAGGAAATAGAGGGCTTTGAATTGAATTTTTGTAAAATGTAATAGATCTGGCACTTATTTTTCCTCCCCAAGCTCCCTCCGGCCCCCTTCCGGAAACCCCTTCAATTCCCTTCACGGAACAATTAGCCATCCTGAAGCACGTTCAAGCACTTTTTGCCTTCATCGTTTCCTTCATAATGGTGTTTTCATTACGGAAAGCCGCCTCATTTTTTATCGAATTCCAGTGCCCCTCCTTCCCCGGTAAGTTTCTCCAGAATATCAGCCATTCTCTTCTGGGACTCCGCAAGGCTCTGCAGAGCTTTTGCGATGCTGTCAAGCTTTTCGATCATTTCGTAGTCTTCATTACCCATTTGTATCACCCATTCCTGTCCGATCTTCTTGATAGCAATGTTTTTGGAGGAACTTCGTATATAATCGTTATTTTTGAGATTTTGAAGAGAGTTTTGTCTATGGTAAAAGTGGTCTTACCAGCCAGTAAGTTACTGGCCAGTAAGCATTAAAAGACCACTTAAGTTTTCGAAATTTAAATGAGTAATGAAAAAAAAGAAGAAAATGCAAGAAAATGCATATTGTAGAGTTGATGGAAATTGTAGAGTTGATGGAAATATGCCGGAAAAGACAAAGATGAAGTGGTCCTCCATTCATTTTTAGTAAAGGTTAAAACATCTATCCGATTTATCCAACTATACCTTTAAATATCAAAAACCCCATGCACTGACTCATATATCACAATAAAATATAATCAAATCCTAATAATTCTCATATATTTCACCGATTCACAATCATTATTCAAAGGAATTCAAGTAATCGTTCAAGGAGCATTTCAATGGTAAAAACCGAGAAATTCATTCCAAAGGCAGTTGAGAAAATAAAAAATGAAATTGACGGGAGGGCTATTATTGCGCTTTCCGGCGGCGTGGACAGTTCCGTTTGTGCGGAGCTGGCTTACAGGGCAATCGGAGACAGGCTGCACCCGATTTATATCGACACCGGGCTCATGAGGAAAGGGGAAACCGATCGGTTAAAGCACATCTTCTCCCACATGAACCTGCATGTCGTGTATGCAAAGGACAGGTTCCTGGCAGCCCTCAAGGGGGTCACTGACCCCGAAGAGAAGAGAAAGGCTGTTGGCGAGACCTTTATCCGGGTGTTTGAGGACGAGGCAAAGAAGCTTTCCGCAGAGTACCTGATCCAGGGCACTATTTACCCGGACAGGATCGAGTCCGAAGGCGGGATCAAGTCCCACCACAACGTAGGAGGGCTTCCCAGCGTGATGGACTTCAAGAAGATCGTGGAGCCCATAGAAGACCTGTACAAGGACGAGGTAAGGGAAGTTGCCTGGGCGCTCCAGCTGCCTGAAGAGATCTGCGAACGGATGCCTTTCCCGGGTCCTGGGCTGGCTGTGCGCATCCTCGGGGAAGTTACCGAAGAGAAGCTTGAGGCGACCCGTGAGGCAAACGCCATTGTCGAAGAGGAACTCCTGGACCGGTTCTGCCCCTGGCAGACCTATGCCGCAGTGATCGGAAAAGGAACCGGAGTCAAGGGCGACATCCGGGCCTACGGCTGGATCGTAGCAGTCAGGGCTGTAGGGTCCCGGGACGGGATGACCGCAGAAGCTCTGGAGCTCCCCTGGGACGTCCTCAGGCACATCCAGTCCAGGATCACCTCCGAGATCCCGAGCGTCGTCAGGGTGGTCTACGACATCACGCCCAAGCCGCCTGCAACCATCGAGTTCGAGTGAAGCGGATTAGAGCAAAGTAAAGCAAAGTAAAGCAAAGTAAAGTAGAGCTTTGAATGAAGCAGTCCGAATGAAGCCGGAAAAGGCTTCAAACAATTTTTTTCCTTTTTTTGAAAAGCATTTAACAAAACCGACTTTAAAGCGAGTTTTCACACCATGTCCCTGAATAAAGCAGTACTCGATATCCGGCAGCGGATTAAGGTCAGGCCCTCTCCCACCAACGTGCCGGCAGCGAGCTGGACCGGAACCGACCTCGTAAACGGGGTAGAGACAAAGACCCTCACGGTCATCTTCAAAAGCGCAGGCTGCCGCTGGGGAAAAGCCGGCGGCTGCACCATGTGCGGCTATGTCTACGACTGTGCAAGCGAGCCCCCGACCTTAGAAGACTATAAGGCCCAGCTTGCAAAAGCGATGAAAAAAGCCGAAGAGTTTCCGGAGTTCATGGTCAAGATCTTCACTTCCGGCAGTTTCCTGGATGACCAGGAAGTCCCGGTTGAAGCCAGAGATGCCATCCTGGAGACCCTTGCAGCCGACCCCAGGGTCATCAAGGTGCTCGTGGAGACCCGCCCCAACTACGTCAGCGAAGAAAACGTAAAGGAGTGCCTGGAAATCCTGGGAGAAAAGCCCTTTGAGCTGGCTTTCGGGCTTGAGACGAGCTCCGACAGGATCAGGAAAGACTCCATAAACAAAGGCTTTACCTTTAAGGACTTCACCAGCGCCTCCGAAATTGCAAGAAAACAGGGGGTCACCGTAAAGGCCTACCTCATGCTAAAACCCCTCTTCCTCTCCGAGCGGCAGGCCTTAGAAGATATCTCCCGCTCCATAGACGATGCCGCACCCTACGCGGACACCATCTCCATCAACCTCTGCAATGTCCAGAAAGGCACCCTTGTCGAAGCCCTCTGGGAAAAAGGCCAGTACCGCCCGCCCTGGCTCTGGAGCATCATCGACATCCTGCAGAAGGCAAAAGCCGCCCACCCTGACCTCCCCCTCATGTCCGACCCGGTAGGCGCAGGCTCAAAACGCGGCCCCCACAACTGCAAAAAATGCAGCGGCGAAGTAGCAGACGCCCTCAGGACCTTTTCCCTAACACAGGACCCCGCAGACCTCAAAACCCCGGACTGCGAGTGCAAAGAGCTCTGGAAAAAAGTCCTGGAAATCGAGGATTTTACGTACGGGACGCCAATTTTAGACTAAAAGGGTAAAAACAAAAACAACAAAAAACAAAAAACAAAAAACAAAAACAAAAAAACATAAATTAGTCCGCTTGAGGGAGCGAAGCGAGCGAAACGGACAGCGTACTGCAGAGCCGCAACTCTGCCGGCGCAACTCTGCCATTTAAACTGAGGGAAGGGTATACCTGGCCATCATAAACAGGTCGGCATACTTCCCGCCCTTTATTATCGAATACTTCTTTTTTCCTTCAATTTCAAACCCGAAAGACTTGTACAGGCCAATTGCCCTTTCATTGTCTTCGGTAACATCCAGCTCAATCCTAACCAGCATGAGCCAGTTGTCGGCCAGGTCCAGGATGTTTTCCACCAACTTTTTCCCGATGCCCTGCCCCTGGCATTCCGTCCTGACCATCATCCCCAGAGAAGCCGTATGCCTCTGCCTTGCGCTTTTAAAGACATGAATCCCGACCATGCCCACGACTTTTTCGTCTACCTCAGCTACAAGCACATGGTCATCCGTCCCGAAGTTCCGGAGGAAAGCCTCGGTAAATACAAGGGTTTCCGTTGCCAGGGCCAGGGTATTTGCCCTGACTCCTTCCTGCCGCCTCATCTCATTGATATCTTCGGCGTCACTTAACCTGAAAGGCCTGATGATCGGATTCATTCGTATAATCTCCAGCAGTTGTAAAAATCAAAAGGCCCTGAAATCAAAGGGCCCTGCTTTACAAAGGATGCTTAGCAATAATTATTATGGCTCAAAGCCGGGCCCGTAGATCATAGTCCCGACCCCGCCGTCGGTGAAGAGTTCGAGGAGCATGGAATGGGAAACGCTCCCGTTAATGATGTGAGCCCTTTCGACTCCGCTTTTCACGGCTACGGCAGCGCCCTTGATTTTCGGGATCATGCCGCCCTTTATGACCCCTTCCTCTATCAGGGGGTCGACGTCATCGAGAGTGATACGGGAGATGCGGCTTGCAGGGTCCTTTATATCCCTGAGGAGGCCGGAAACATCGGTCATGAGGATCAGCTTCTTGGCATGCAGGGCTGCGGCAATATCCCCTGCCACGGTATCGGCATTGATGTTTAAGGCATTGCCTTTTGTGTCCACGGCAATCGGGGAGATAACCGGGATGTAACCTTTTTCAAGCATTATGTGGAGGATCTCGGGGTTGATGACCTCACTTTCCCCCACCCAGCCAATATCGACTTCTGTTTCCACGCCGTCTACGAGCACACGTTTGGCGGCCTGTTTGTGCCCCAGGATCATCCTGCCGTCATAACCCGTAAGCCCGACGCCTTTTCCCCCGGACATCCCGATAAGGGACACGATTTTCGTGTTGATGTTCCCCACCAGGACCATCCTGGCGATTTCCATGGTCTCGTCATCGGTGATCCGGAGCCCCTGGAAGAATTCGGCTTTTTTGCCCATACGCTCCATCTTGTCCGTAATCTCAGGGCCTCCCCCATGCACGATAACGGGCTTGATCCCCACGTAACGCAGGAGGACGATGTCCTTTATGATATCCTCCATGATCTGGGAACTGACCATAGCGTTTCCGCCCACCTTGATGACCATTACCGAGTCATAGAACTCCTGCATGTAAGGCAGGGCTTCGATAAGCACGTTCTCTCTTTTAAGCACCATGTCCTAGGAATCAGAAACTCTGCGTTTAAACTTATCGTTGAGAATTTGAATTAAAAACTCAGGTAGGTTCTGGGAAAGAACTGAACAGGAGAAAAACGCAAAATTTCCATTATAAAGGAGTAAAATAAGCCAGCCCGGAAAGTTATAAAAAATAAAGACCTATCCAGGCTAATTCCGTATTTAAAGATCGGAATGAAAAAGAAAGAACCCCGATATTCAGGGCCTGTGATGGAATAAGTTACTCTATTTTTTCGATTTTTTCTTTCTTGACAAAGGGTTTGCTGATTTTCTCAGGCATCCAGTCAGGCCTGTTCTTGGGAGCGGCAACAACTTCCTTCCATGCCTTGAAAACGTGCACCTTCTTTGTCCCGCGTTCCCTGAGGCGGATGATCTCCGGCTTAGATTTAGTCCCAGTACTCCGGTTTGCAGCTTTGAGAGCAGCCTGCCGGGGCTGTTTTCCGGTGAATACTCCGTGCTCATTGCCATCTTCGTCTCTTAAAACAAAATTTCTTGTGTTGGACATAAAGGTCACCTCGCAAATGTATTGCTAGACACTGATTAAGTTTTAAAGTATATAAAGTCTTTCTTCAGGATGTTGGCTGTAGTTAGTGGTTTAGGGGAATTTTCCTGAAAATTATGCTGTCTATATAAACTAAAATTTTCTATATTGTGGCCTGATGGGAAATATTTAAATATTTATGGCTTGTTAGAAATATGGCCCAATAAGAGGCTCAGGAAGCGGATTTCAGCATTCTGGAAAGTTCCTGTTTTATTGTACTTTTGGAAAAGAATGGAAAAAGCGAAAGCATAAGCTTTACATGCTATGACTTCTTATGGTCATTATATTTTTGTAAATGCATATAAAATTAAAATTCCGTATTTGTCAAAATTCATCCCTACAAATCAAACATTCATCTTTTCATGGATCTGGTTAACATGGAAAACTGTATTTTCAACCTCCCGGACGTCCAGGCCAGCAAACCGAGCGTACCTATAAACCTCACCCGCGTGGGAGTAACAAACGTAAAAAAGCTCGTAGAAATCAAAAGGAAAGATAAGCGCCCCATAGTGCTTATTTCTACCTTTGATATCTTTGTTGACCTGCCCTCCGACCGGAAGGGGGCAAACCTCTCCCGGAACTTCGAAGCCGTTGATGAAGTGCTGGAAAAAGTCCTTAGCACTCCCGTATATGAGATAGAGCAGCTCTGCAGCGATATTGCACACAACCTTCTGGGCCGCCATGAATACGCCAACCAGGCCGAAGTCCGGATGAAGAGCGAATATATGGTAAGGCGCAGTTCCCCATCAACAGGAATGAAGTGCCAGGAAGTCGTAAACATCTTTGCCGAAGCTTCAGCTGTGAGGGGCCACAGTGACAATGATTACTTTGACGTAAAGAAACTCATAGGTGCCGAAGTGGTCGGAATGACCGCCTGCCCCTGCGCCCAGGAAATCATGAGGGACAAAGCCGCAACCGAGCTTTCCGAACTTGGAGTGGAAAGGGACACCATCATAAAGTTCCTTGAAAGAGTGCCAATGGCAACCCACAACCAGCGCGGAAGAGGGATCATCTCGATTAAGGTGGCGCATGACTTCGATGTCTCCCTGGAAAGCATAATAAACATAATCGAGCGCTCCATGAGTTCCAGTGTCTACGAAGTATTAAAACGCTCCGACGAAAAAGTTGTCGTGGAAACCGCTCATAAGAACCCCAAGTTTGTGGAAGACTGTGTGAGGACCATGGCCGACAACATCGTAAAGGAGTTCCCTAATCTGCCCGATGATGCAGTTATTACCATCAAGCAGATCAACGAGGAAAGCATCCACAGGCACAACGCTTTCGCCGAAAGTGTTTCCCTCATGGGAGAACTCAGGAAAGAAATAAACTGCCAGTAATAAACTGCCAGTAATTTCTCTTTTTTACTTTTTCAAACCCGGGAAAACAAAAAAGCAAAAATAAAAGCTTTATGGAATTTATAAAAAAACGTTTCCCGGGAACGCCCACACAAACTTTATTAAAGGGCCGGAATAACCTATAAGCAGCTAATCACGAGAAGGAACGGACTTGCAGGACCGGAAATTCGGACTCCTGAAAGCCCTTGAGGTGAGAGTATGGCTGAAGCTGAAGTAATCACGGCGGTCGGGCGGAACAAAAAACCCATCAAGGCGGGAGATGCCGTCAAGTACGTAAACAGCGACACCGTAAGCCGCGTGAGCAAGATCAAAAAAGACGAACATGGAGCCGTCTGGGTCTTGCTCGAAGCGACCGACCTCTGGTACAGGGACGAAACCCTGGAACTCACGGATCAGAAAATCAAAGAAAAGAAAGAAGACAGAGAACTCACTGCCGAAGAGCTGGAAGAAAGGTTCCAGAAACAGCTGGAGACAATGCAGGCCTTCGAATTGGGGAAGGCAGGCGGTGGAGGCGCAGGAGGTTAATCCTCCGGATCCTCCTTTTCGGCACCTATTATCATATTTAAATTTTCTTCTTTTTTCAGCTTCTTTTTTCAGCTTCTTTTTTCAGCTTCTTATTTGCAGCTTTATTTTACAGGTCCGTCTTCCAGACTCTTATTTGCAGCTTTATTTGTTCTGAAGCTGGACCCTCTGCCCCAGGATGCACTTTCCTCCGTGCCTCCCTCCAAGCGGGTTTTGCGGGGTGCCAAGAGAGTTCATACAGCGGGCCATGACAGCTGCACCCCGGGCAAGCCCATCGTCCACGAAGACCACGCGCTCATCTATTTTCGGGGCAATGTTCATTTCTTCCAGGCACTTGAGGATTAGTTTTGGCTTGTTCCCGGTAATCCCGGCCCTGCCGGTGATCCCGATTGTTGTATCCTCAAAAATCATGCTTTCTTCTTTTGCAACCTTGACCAGCCTGCAGACTACCCCGGCCATTACTTCGTCAATTACGGCATAAACGATCTGGAGCCCGTGAGTCTTGCAGATCTCCATGCCTATGGCACTCAGTTTGCCCATATCGGACCCGTTTACCCCAACATCGCAACCGATAAGGGTTACACCCACCTCTTTAGCCCCTTCCGAACTAACAGGCACACTCCCGTACCGCTTACGGTCCTCGGGGACCTTTTCGATGACAATAAGCTCATGGACCCGCTTTGCATATTCCTCTATCACCTTAGCCTTCATCTTCAGGGTAAGGAAGGATGGAGGCTTTTCTCCCTCGAAAACCTCGAGTGCTGTCCCTAATCTTGAATCCACGATCTTTGAGCCCCTGATGATGGCATCTGGGATTGCACCGGCATAGCCGCAGAAGTTTCCGATTGTCTTTGCATACGGCAGGTCCGGGCTTGTGACCCTTCCGTCCAGGGTTGTCCCGAAGTCGATAGAGATGCAGGGATTTCTGAAATCGACATCTGTCAGCTTGGCTGCTTCCTTGATCCCTGCAGTTGCGAGTTCTCCTTCCATCTCGTTTGCAACGATTTCAACTCCCGTAGAACCGATGGGAGGCACAACGCCGGCTACAGCCCCGTCAAAAATCACCTTTTCCAGCTTACTATATTTCTGGAATTTCTTGGGGATATTGGAAATGGACATTGGAGGAGTCATATTCTTTGGGGGGACCCCTGCTATGAGGCAGCCTTCTGCCAGGGCTCTTATAAACTCACCCACCTCTTCTGGGGAATCGAAACCTGCAACCACTCCCGTGGAACGGACCACGAAATGCAGGTCAGTCTTGATGTCCAGGCTGGCCTTTTCCAGAGACTCGATAAGGGTGTTCCGCACAAGTTCCGCAATGGACTCCCTGGTAAGTTCCACACCTGTAAGAGTCCTCCCAAATACGACTTCCCCCTTTTTTGGAGGCCGGACATCCCGGGTCATCCGCACGACCTTGTTGATGATATGGGTCCTGCCGGTGTCCATGTTGGTGGCAGTAAGGATGCATTTCGTGGTGGTGTTCCCGACTTCCACGGAAGCCACTATGAAGAAAGGCTTTGATTTCAGGTCAAGCAAACGGACATGAGGAGATTCTGCAATTCTGGGTTTCAGAGCCATTTTTATTCCTTCCTTATGAGTGAAATTATAAGTTAGATTAATTATACTTGCAGACTTAAAAAGACAATTTTAATATGATTTTTTAAAGTTAAGGCAAATTTTGAATATGATATTTTGAACGTATGAAAACTTCCGAAGACACTGCTTTTCCGGGGTTCCGTAGAGGAGATTAACAAAAACATAATTTATTTGAAGTTTGGAGAAAGGTATTAACAAGAGCCTTAATAAGGTTTACTAAAATGCTTCTGAATGATAATACCCTTATCGATTTCAACTTTTGTCCATACTCTTAAACTCCTGTTTTCCGACCTGGAACGCCCTGAAATACATCATTTCCTACTAACACATGATCCTTTTCTGTTTAGTATGTTCTGAGTTTACCTATTTTTAACATATATATTCACTTTTATTCACTTCAAGCAGGGGCTTCACGTCTCTACATAGAGAGCCTGTCCGAAGAACAAATTTCCGGATTGGCTTTCCATCACGTCCATAAATGGAAGTTTGCAGTGCATAATTATAAAGTACATAAATTATAAAGAATGCCATTATAAAAATTTGGTGCGATTGCACAGACTTGAGAATATAATAATGCCCTTAAAGATATGGCCAATACGTATCCTTCCTGTCTGGAGCGAATTTCGTTCGAGGGAGCGAGGGCGTCTGGCCCTTACCCTGAATATTTTCACGTTAATATGCTTCGGAGACTTTGAATGCCGCTTGATCCCATCTGCAAGAAAATTGTATCGGACAGTACTGAATACGTTTCGGACTACGGGGGGAAATGCTACTATTTCTGCAGCCCCGAATGCAAACAAAAGTTCGACGTGCTTGAAAAAAGCGTAATCAGGCTAAAACGAAACCTGGGGGATAAAGAAAAGATTTCCTTCGGGAAACTGAAACGGGACATTATCAAACCCGGCATCTGCACCCTCTGCGGGGCCTGCGCTGCAAGCTGTGAATACATCACCATTGAAGACGGGGCGCCAAAACTTGTGGGCCCCTGCAAAGCCTGCGGGGTCTGCTACAACCAGTGCCCCCGGACAATCACCACGGAAGAAGGGCTAATAGGGAACTTCCGCTATGCCTATGCCGCAAAGTCTGCAATTCCCGAATTAAAAGGCCAGGACGGAGGGATTGTGACCTCCCTTCTCCTGTACGCCCTGGATGAAGGGCTGATCGACTGCGCCGTTGTTACCACCCGCTCAAAAGAAGAGCCCTGGAAACCCATGCCCATAGTGGCAACAACCCGGGAAGAGATCCTTGAAAGCGGAGGAAGCATCTACTCCCATTCCATGACCCTCGAAGCCCTCATGAGCGCCATAAAGCAGGGGATGCACAGCATTGCCTTTGTGGGGACGAGCTGCAATATCGATGCCGTAACCAAGATGCAGAAAAGCTCTTACGGCTTCCTGCACCTGTTCATGCGGGCAAAGGTCCTGAAACTGGGGCTCTTTTGCATGGACACGTTCTCCTACGAAGGGATCAAGGCAGTGCTTGAAAGCTACGGGATCCTGCTCGAAAACGTCGAGGCAATGAAAATCCGGAAAGGAAAATTCGAAGTCTCCCTGAAAAACGGAGAGGACCGCGTCTTCGAACTCAGCGAGTTCGACGAGTACCGGAGCTCTTCCTGCAAATTCTGCACGGACCTGGCCTCGGAAAATGCAGACATCTCCTTCGGAGGCGTCGGGAGCCCGAACGGCTGGACCACCGTCTTCACCCGTTCAGCCATAGGATACGAAATCTTCAACGAAGCCGTAGACAGCGGCTACATAGAAGCCAGACACCTCACCGACGAAGAACTCGAAAAAGTACTCAACCTCGCAAAGATGAAAAAAGTCCAGATGTATGCCCTCCACATGAGGGAAAAAGCATAAAAACAGATGAAAAGGTGGTTTTTGAGCAAGCAAAGAAGTTCGAAAAGAACAATTTGCCCATCTTTTTTATCCCCTTGAATAAAGCACAATCCCGGTACCTCTAAATTAGTCCGCTTGAGGGAGCGTAGCGACCGAAACGGACAGCGCACTGCCGAGCCGCAACTCGGCTGGCGCAACTCGGCTGGCGCAACCGGGCCGGCAAAAGATGCAGGGGAAGAAGAATATATATTTATTTCATAAACTGTTTCTATTAAGCAAAATCAGTATCATTCTATTCAGGATCATTCTGTTTTTGAGGAATTTCCATGATCACAAAAGAAGATGTAGAACACATTGGCTGGCTTGCCCGCATTGAGATCAGCGAGCAGGAAACAGTCGAATATATGGAAAAACTAAACTCAGTATTGGAGTACTTCGGACAGCTCGATGAGCTTGAGACCGAAGACGTCCCCCCCACCTATCACGTGGCGGAGGTCTTTAACGTATTTCGGGAGGACGTGGTGGAAGAGTCCCTCCCGCAGGAAACCGTGCTTGCAAACACTGAAAACAAGCAGGACGGAGCCTTCAGGTCTCCGAAGATCGGCTGAGGGGAATTTTTATGGCAAAATGGATGAGTGTTGCACAGGTTAAGGAAAAGATTCGGGAAAGTTCAGCCGAAGAAGTCACAGCTAGCTATCTCGAGGTTATCGAAAAGAGCAAAATTAACGGCTATGTGGCGGTTTCCGAAAAAGCCGTTGAACAGGCCCGGGAAATCGATGCAAAAGGGCATGAAGGTCCACTTGCAGGTGTTCCGATTGCGATCAAGGACAACATTTCCGTGGTGGGAATGCAAAACAGCTGCGGCTCAAAGATCCTCGAAGGCTACGTCCCGCCCTTCAATGCCCATGTGATCGAAAAACTTCAGGAAGCAGGAGCCGTGATCCTCGGGAAAACGAACATGGACGAGTTTGCCATGGGCTCTTCTACGGAAACCAGCTACTACGGGCCCACAGCAAACCCCTGGGACCTTGAAAGGGTGCCCGGAGGGTCTTCCGGAGGCAGTGCGGCAGTGGTTGCAGCAGGCGAAGCTCCCTTTGCCCTTGGTTCAGACACCGGAGGGTCAGTGCGCTGTCCTGCAGCTTTCTGCGGCGTTGTGGGGTTAAAACCCACCTACGGGGCGGTCTCCAGGTACGGAGTTGTGGCTTACGCAAACTCCTTAGAACAGGTCGGCCCCCTTGCAAACAACGTAACGGACATTGCAGTGCTCATGGACGTGATCGGAGGCTATGACCGCAGGGACTCCACTTCCATTGACAGAAAAACCGCATATCAGGAAGCCCTGGTTGACGACGTAAAAGGGCTGAAGATAGGGGTACCGAAGGAATTCTTCGGGGAAGGCATCCACCAGGACGTTGAAAAAGCCGTCTGGGACTCCATACACCGCTATGAAGAACTCGGAGCAAGCTGGGAAGAGGTCTCAATGCCCAATATAAAGTACGCCCTTGCTTCGTACTATATAATTGCCATGAGCGAAGCTTCCTCAAACCTTGCCCGCTTTGACGGCACACGTTACGGTTTCCGGGATAGGGGAGAAAACTGGCACTCCATGGTTTCAGCGACCAGAGCAGAAGGCTTCGGGACCGAAGTAAAGCGGAGAATCCTGCTCGGGACCTATGCGCTTTCCGCAGGCTACCACGACAAGTACTACTTAAAAGCCCTGAAGGTCAGGACCCTTGTAAAGCAGGACTTTGACCGGGCGCTTTCAAAAGTCGACGTGCTTATGGCCCCCACAATGCCGAACCCTGCCTTCAAGAAAGGGGAGAAGATTGAAGACCCGCTTACCCTCTACCTCTCGGACGTAAACACCTGTCCCATCAACCTGGCAGGCGTGCCCTCAATTTCCGTACCCTGCGGCTTTACCGACGGCCTGCCCATAGGGCTCCAGATTATGGGAAAGCCCTTTGACGAACCCACGGTCCTGCGCACGGCGTACACTTTTGAGCAGAATACCGATTACCATACGAAGAGACCCCCGGAGGTGGCTTAAATGGTCTACGAAAACCCTGACGGCATAAGGATCGGGCTTGAAATCCACGTCCAGCTTAACAAACTTAAGACCAAGATGTTCTGCGGCTGCTCTTCCGATTACCACAACTCAGCCCCAAACACCCACACCTGCCCGGTCTGCCTGGGCCTTCCCGGGGCGCTTCCGGTCCTGAACAGGAAAGCCGTAGAAGCAGCTATCAAAGTGGGGCTTGCCCTGGAAGGGGAAATTGCAGAAGAGACCCAGTTCCACAGGAAGAACTACTTCTACCCTGACCTCCCCAAAGGCTTCCAGGTTACCCAGTACGACTATCCCATTGTCAGCAAGGGGAAAGTCGTGATTGAAGGAGAAGACGGGGAACATGTTGTAGGGATCACAAGGGCCCACATGGAAGAGGACCCCGGAAAGCTTGTGCACATAGGGAGCATCGAGAAGTCCAAAGGTGTCCTTATCGACTACAACAGGTCCGGGATGCCCCTGATCGAAACCGTTACCGAGCCGGATATGAGGAGCCCAAAAGAAGCCAGGCGCTTCCTCGACAAGTTCAGGAACATCCTCGAGTACCTGGACGTCTTTGACGGAAACCTCGAAGGCGCCATGCGTGTGGACGCAAACGTCTCGGTTTACTGGGGTACCCGTGTTGAGATCAAGAACATCTCCTCCCACAAAGGAGTCGAAAGAGCCCTCCTCTACGAGATCATGCGCCAGAAGAACGTGATCCGCCGCGGTGGAAAAATCACGCAGGAAACCCGCCACTTCGACGAAGGCAGAGGTGTTACGCTTTCCATGAGGACAAAGGAAGAGGCCGAAGACTACCGCTACTTCCGCGAGCCCGACCTCATGCCCATGCGCGTTTCCGACTGGGTCCCGGGAATCAGGGAAACTCTCCCGGAACTCCCCGACGCCAAACGCTCCCGTTTCATTGAGCAGTACGGCATCACGGACATGCACGCAAGGTCTCTAACTTCCAAGATCATGCTTGCTGACTTCTACGAAGGCGTCTGTGCAAAAGGCGCGGACCCGAAAACAGCAGCTACATGGACAGCTGACGTCTTCCTCGGGGAATTGAACTACCGCGACCTCGCAATTTCCTCCTATGACGGCGAGACAATCGGCTTCATCCACGCAAAAGACCCCCAGGTGGAAAACTCCTTCAAGGTCTCGGACATGGTAGAGCTGGTCAAGCTCTTTTCCGAAGGAAAGGTCAGCGACAGGGCTGCAGTTGAAGTTATCCGCAGCATCCTGGACGGCACGGAAGAAAAGACCCCGCTCCAGATCATCGAAGAAAAAGGCCTCTTCAAAGCCGAAGACGACCTGGTCACAAAAGCCGTTTCCGAAACCATTGCCGAAAACGCAGCCGCAGTCCAGGACTACCTCGGAGGCGCAGAAAAGTCCCTGAACTTCCTGGTAGGACAGGTCATGAAAAAGACAAAGGGCACGGCAGACGCAAAGACTGCCCGCGAACTGATTATCAAGGAACTTAAAGGGTAACCCTGCCGGGTTTACCTTTTTCAGTTTCTACTTTTTTAATAAAGATCAGGCCTGCGATCTTCGAGAATAGAACCGGTTTTCCTGATTCCCTTTGCCTCTTCCAGATCGATTTTCCCGATGAGGACACATTCCTCTTTTCCAGCTTCTGCCAGGATGCGGCCCCATCCGTCGGCAATAAAAGAGCCGCCAAGATAAATCGAATACCTGTCTTTCCCCACCCTGTTGCAGGCTATATGTGGCAGCTGGTTTTCAATTGCCCGCGAAAGGGACATAATGCGCCAGGGATAGATATAAAAGTCCGGGATTTCGCCAGCCGAAACCAGCAGGTCTGCTCCCTCAAGGGTCAGTTTCCGGGCAACTTCCGGGTAGCGGAGTTCATTACAAACTATGAGCCCGATGGTAAGCCCATGCTTTTCCAGCCTAATAGGAGCTATGCTGTCTCCGGACGCAAAATATTCTTTTTCGGGCCCGTAAAGCTGGACTTTTCGGCGGATGCCCGCCAGTTTCCCGGATTCGATGCAGAAACCGAGATTATACTGGGCAGGCAACTGCTTTTCTGAACTTATTAATTCCCTTTCTGTTCTTTCTATTTTCTCTACAATTGAACCTGCAAGAATGCAGTCATGTTCCTTTGAAAAAGCGCAGAGAGCCTCGAGAGTGGGACCGGACGCGGTTTCAGCCGCTTCTTCTATGCAGTCATAACAAAAGCCTGTTGAGAAAACTTCCGGGAAAACGAGCAGTTCAGCCTCTTTTGAGACTGCTTCTTCTGCCAGGGAAAGGGCACGCTCAAGGTTTTCCTGCTTTGAGCAAAGGGAAATGTCCATCTGGATGCAGGCGGTTTTCATGGTTGTCACTTTTCGGGTAAAAGCTATATTTTCTCTACTTCTTAATTTTAGTTAAAGTTTCGTACAGGCTATGAAAAAAGGTTGGAGTCTCGTGACTACTCCCGTCACTGAAGTGACGGGCATCTACCAGAATTCTGGAGAGATTGTAATCCCAATCTCAGAATATTCATAGCAGCGTTATGATCTCTATCGAGAACCAGTCCACAGTAAGGACAACT
>NZ_VOUA01000042.1 GCF_024372725.1 Methanosarcina sp. KYL-1 | reverse complement strand
AATTAATGTATCGCACACTTAAAGGTCTTGGTCGCAGAAACTGCACTAACAACCATCAATTCGGTTATTCAGTTTTGCGATAGATTGTAGAACAACCCACCGACCAGAATTAACCGAACCGACAAAATCCCCGTCAGACAGGAAACAGCTCCCGTCTCCACTATTTTATGAGTTGAATGTCCTGCACGGATAATAAAGCAGGATTTTATAATTATGCGTTCATAGTATTTAAAGGTATCTATTGGCCCTTCAAACATGAGGAACCCTTCAACCTGATTACTATGGCACAAAACCTGCCAGCGCGCTTTGGTCCCGCGCTGACCGGGAAGCATAATAATGCTTTTTAGTATATAAAGCTTATGGTTCATGGATTTCTTGCAAAACGTACTCAAAATATTTCATTTGAGTCAGCTTTGACATTACCCTGAACTTCACCCGGGAATTAATTTATTCCAGAGCGATTCGCACTCATGCTGTGCGTGAGGGCTAACAATGACATATCTTAGATAAATAGTTAACGCTCTGGCAAACAAAAAAGACCGGATAAAAGCAAAAAAAATAAAAAAAGACAGCAGGAAAGCGCAGGATTAAAATAACAACATGAAGTTCAATTCCAGAAGAACGAATAAATTAAAGTCCAAAAACGATATATAATGCTATTTAAGGCTTATATAAATAAAAAGGACATAAAAGATCACAAAATATAGAAAATGAGGTATCAAACTGGCAGATTTAAGAAAACCTTCTCCCAAAGGCAAACCCACAACCACTGAAGAGACAGTTACTAGAGTCCGCACCCCACGCAGGGAAAACAACGAAGTCCTTGCAAGCGTCGAGAGCCTTCTTGGCGCAAACCGCCTGAGACTCCGCTGCATGGACGGCGTCGTCCGCATGGGGAGGATCCCGGGCTCAATGAAAAAGAAGACCTGGATCAGGGAAGGGGATATTGTCATTGTCGTGCCCTGGGAATTTCAAAACGAAAAAGCCGATGTAATCTGGAAATATACCAGGCCCCAGGTAGACTGGCTTGAACGGAAAGGATACCTAAAAGGATAACATGGACAGGGATCTGGAAGAAAAGGTCAGGCGCATTGACAAAGCTACTGACAGGCTGCGCATCAAAGAGAAAGATTCCGACCTCCTGAAGGTAGAAGAAAACGTATTCGATGTCCCCACCCTCAAAACCCTTTATACCCTTGCAAACAAAGGCACAATAAAGGCAATAGGAGGGTCCATCAGCACAGGGAAGGAAGCAAACGTCTTTTATGCGGAGGGGCCGGAAAGGGAGCTGGCAATAAAGATATACCGAATCGCGACCAGCACCTTCAAAGCCATGGATGCCTATATCATGAAAGACCCCCGCTTCACAAACATCCGGAACAAAAAGCGCGACATCGTTTTTGCATGGACCCGCAAGGAATTCCAGAACCTCAAAAGGGCAAAAAGCGTAGGGGTCCGGGTTCCGGAGCCCATAGTGGCTGAAAAGAACATCCTTATCATGCAGTTTATGGGAGAAAACGAAGTCCCATATCCTTTGCTGAAAAACGTTATTCTGGAAAACGATGACGGAAAGCGCATTTATGACACCGTTGTCGAATACATGCGGCTCCTCCATAAGGAAGCAAACCTCGTACATGCCGACCTGAGTGAATACAACATCCTCGTCGACCCTAACGACCTGAGCCCCATATTCATAGACATGGGGCAGTCCGTAACCCTCGAACACCCGAATGCCAGGGAGTTCCTGTACAGAGACGTGCAGAATATAATCAGGTACTTCAGCCGCTTTGGAATCAAAGAAACCCCGGAAGAACTGCTTTCAAAAATACAGGCGAAATAACATGACCCAATATGTCAAAATCCCCAGAGAAAGGATCGGCGTAATCATAGGGCCGAAAGGAGAAATGAAAAAGCTCCTCGAAGAAAAAACCGCATGCCAGATCGACATTGAAAGCGAGAGCGGAAAAATCGAGATTACCTGCAAGGACGACCCGTTAAAGGAGTTCAGGACCAGCGAAGCCCTCAAAGCCATAGGAAGAGGTTTCAGTCCGGAAAAAGCCCTCGAGCTTCTGGACGATGAGATGCTTATGCTTGATGTCCTCGACCTCTCCGGCATTGCCCCGACCCCCAAGGAACTTCAACGCATAAAAGGCAGGATAATAGGAAGGAACGGGAGGACCAGGGAACTTGCAGAAACCCTGATCAGCGTTAAGATTTCCGTCTACGGAAAAACCGTATCCGTAATCGGTTACCCGGAGCAAAACACCATAATCCGGACCGCAATCCAGATGTTAATCGATGGTGCAACCCACGGCGCAGTCTACAAATTCCTGGAAAAAAAGCACCAGGAACTCTTGCAGTCCCAGCTGGACTCAATAGAATTTCACTGAAAAACAAGAGAATCCCGGTTTTCGGGACCTCTTTAATTCACTCTTTTTATTATTTTTATTAAATTTGGTTATTCAACGGGTTCATCTTCATCAAATTCTTCATCTTCATCACCCACTCTTTTCCCCTTGCCTTCCAGGAATTTGCCCCTGCCGGGCTTTGCAATAATGGACTCCTCCATCCAGATAACCTCACCCCTGGAAAGGGTGTAGCGTGGAAAGACCCCGTCCATTCCTTCAAAAGGTGTCCATCCGGCTTTGCTGTGCAGCATTTCGGCTTTTATGGGCCGGATGTCACGGGGGTCCGCAATAATCAGGTCCGCATCGAAGCCTTCCGCAAGCCTGCCCTTTGAGTGCCCATCAAGCCCGAAAACCCTCGCAGGGTTCCAGCTCGTGACCCGGATCATCTGCCCCAGGGGCAGGATGTTCTTCTTGACTGCAGCAAGCATGAGAGGCATTAGCGTCTCAACGCCGGGCACACCTGAAGGAGCCGACCTGATGTCTTTGTCTTTTTCGGACTCCAGATGGGGAGCATGGTCTGATGCCACCATATCGACAGTCCCGTCATTAAGCCCGTTTACAAGGGCCTTGATGCTGTGGCTACTCCTCAGAGGAGGGTTCATTTTGCCAAAAGCCCTGAGCCTTTCCCAATCCCTTGTAGAGAGGAAAAGATGGTGAGGGGCAACTTCACAGGTAAAGAGAAGATCTTTTTTGTCCCTTTTTGCAATGTATTTTTCCTTCCGGATGAGCCCCACGGCTTCCAGGGTGCTGATGTGGCAGAAATGCCCCCTGACCTGCAGCCCGGAAATAAGTTCCAGGGCTTTCTGGACAGCATTTGCCTCACAGATGTTGGGACGCGCTTTAGAATGGTAATCACATGATTCATCCCCTTTCAAAAGAGCTTCCGTCTCAAGGCGCAGCTTCTCATCCTCGGCATGGATGGTTGCAAGAGCCCCCAGGCGTTTGATCTCAACAAGGGCTTCTTCAAAGGTTTCTTCGTCGATATTAAGCCCACCCGTAGATTCGGCCATGAAAATTTCCCCAAAAGCCGTAACTCCGAGCTTCCAGAGCTCTTCCAGTTTCTCAATGTTCCCGGTCACGCCCCCGTTAATCCCGAAGTCAACAATAGATTTCTTCCGGGCCAGCTTGAGCTTCTGCGCAAAAGAGCGCCTCTCAGTTGTGGGAGGAAGGGTATTGGGCTGGTCAATAACTGTAGTAATCCCCCCCGCTGCTGCCGCACAGGAACCCGTGTACCAGTTTTCCTTAAGGGTCATCCCCGGATCCCTGAAGTGCACATGCACGTCAATTCCCGCAGGCAAGGTCAGGGCGCCCCCCGCATCAATAACCAGATCCGAACTCGATACCCTCAGGTCCTTTCCGATTCTTGTGACTTTGCCGTCCTCAATGATGATTTCGGCAGGCTGGAGAGAGGAATCATGATAAATTCTTGTGTTCTTGATCAGAATATCAGGCATGGGCGTCTATATGCCCAAAAATGTACTTAAAGTATGTACATCAGCTGGGATTTTAAGAAATAAACGAAAAAAATATGGGATCTAAAAAAAGATGAACGGCCAGGAAGCCGCATCAGTTTAACTTGATTGGTTAACTTAATCAGTTTAACTTAACACGTTCGGCTGTAGTAAGGTAGACAACGCTCTCACAGATATTGCAGCAGTGGTCCGCAATCCTTTCCAGGTAGCGGATCAGGAAGAGCAAATGCGTGGCTTTGGAAATGATGCTTGAGTCCTTTGCCATCATTTCAAGAAGCTCCACCCAGACTGAATAAAAGAGCCTGTCGACTTCCTCATCCCGGGCGGCTGTCGCCCTTGCAAGCTCAGGGTCCCTGGTCTCAAAGGCTTTGAGGGAATTTGTAAGCATATCCGCAGTAATATCGGCCATTTTTCTGGTGTCAATGAGAGGCTTTACGTGCCCACCTTCGATTTTCCCGGGAATTTTGGCAATATTTATGGAAAGCCCTACAATCCTCCTCAGGTCCGCTGAGATCTTGAGGCCGCTTACCACAAGCCTGAGGTCGCTTGCCAGGGGCTGCTGGAGCGCAAGCAGGTCAAAAATCGAAACCTCGATTCCTTCCTCAAGTTCATCCGCCCTCGGTTCAAGGGCAAGGGTCTTTGCCGCAAGCTCGACATCGAGATTTATAACCGCATCCATGGAGTCGTTTAAGATTAGCTCAGCCAGCTCCCCCAGGGAATGCACCGACTCTTTTAGCAAGTCCAGCTGTATAAGGTATCGTTCTCGGACCACTTTAAATCACCCGAACCTACCGGTAATGTAGTCTTCGGTGCTCTTTTCCAGGGGGTTTTCGAAAATATGCCTGGTCTGCCCGAACTCGATCAATTCCCCCATAAGGAAAAATCCCGTGTAGTCTGAGATCCTTGCAGCTTGTTGCATATTATGAGTTACGATTACTATGGTATAATCCTTTTTCAGGTCCATGATAAGTTCTTCGATCCGGGAAGTGGAAATCGGGTCGAGAGCACTGCAAGGCTCATCGAAGAGGATGATTTCGGGCTTTACGGCCATTGTCCTTGCAATACAGAGCCTCTGCTGCTGCCCTCCGCTCAGGGAAAGGGCAGGGGACCGGAGCCTGTCCGAAGTCTCGTTCCAGAGAGCAGCCGAACGAAGGGCATGCTCCACAGTGCCGTCGATGTCCTTCTTGCTTGCCCCGTGGATGCGCGGCCCGTATGCAATATTGTCATAAATGGACATCGGGAAAGGATTGGGTTTTTGGAAAACCATGCCGACCTGCTTCCGGAGGTCAACGACATCCACGCCTTTTCCATAGATATCCCTGCCGTCGACCAGAACCTTGCCTTCTATCCTGCAGTTCTTGATAAGGTCGTTCATCCTGTTCAAGCAACGGATGAAAGTGGACTTGCCGCAGCCGGAAGGACCTATGAGAGCCGTTACGCTGTTTTTGGGGATCTGCATGGAAATATTTTTAAGAGCCTGCTTTTCCCCGTACCACAGATTAAGGCTTTCTACTTCTATCTGGGGCTGAGCTACATTTTGAACAGCTTCAGTCATTTTGTGTTACCTCAAATTTCGT
Source organism: Methanosarcina sp. KYL-1 (assembly GCF_024372725.1). GTDB lineage: Archaea > Halobacteriota > Methanosarcinia > Methanosarcinales > Methanosarcinaceae > Methanosarcina. The sequence goes on along the minus strand of NZ_VOUA01000042.1, from coordinate 17,216 downwards.
ATACCTAAAGGAGACCGTTCTCGAATAGAATAAGGTCAAATTTTCAATTTTTGCCGGTAGTGCCTGCGGACAAGGACCGCTATGACGTTCACACCCAGTACGACCATCAAAAGTACAAGGGCTGTTCCGTACTGGAGGGGCCGGGTCTGGGCAATGTTCGTCCCTGCAGTTGCCAGCACGAAAAGGTGGTAGGGAAGAGCCATGAATTGGGAATAGATGGAGTCCGGCAGCCTGGGCAGGAAGTAAGCAGCGCCCGTAAGCAGGATAGGAGCCGTCTCCCCTGCAACTCTCCCTATGCTCAGGATGGAACCTGTGACAACCCCGGGAATAGCAGCCGGAAGCACCACATGCCTGATAGTCTGCCAGCGGCTTATCCCGAGCGCCAGGGAGGCTTCCCGGTATTCTTTCGGAACCGCAATCAACGCTTCTTCACTGGAGCGGATTATCACCGGGATGATAAGGAGGGAAAGAGTCAGGGAAGCCGAAAGGATCGATGGGCCGAAACCGAGGTACTTGACAAACATTGCCAGGCCGAAAAGCCCGAAGACCACGGAAGGAGTCCCTGCCAGGTTGTTAATTGCCATCTCTATAACCCAGGTGGTCCGGGTTTCCCCAGCGTATTCGTTCAGGTAGATAGCAGCCAGGACTCCCAGAGGGAGGGCAACAGCCATCGACACTATGATAAGGGATACAGTTCCCACAATTGCCGGATAGATCCCGCCTTCGGTCATCATCCTGCGGGGCATTTCGGTAAGGAACTCAATGCTGATAGCCCCGTATCCGTTGAAAAAAATGTAGGCAAGGATAACAAGCACAAAGCCGGCAACCGTCAATGCAGCAAGGGTCAGCAGGGCAAAAGCAATTTTTTCACTGGTTTTCGCACTCAAACCCATGGTCAGTCCACCTTAAACCTGTATTTCTTTTTTATGGAATCCGCAACCAGATTGATAAGGAAAGTGAGAATGAAAAGCACTGACCCGACCGCAAAGAGGGCATGGAAATGGTCGCTGCCCTGGGGGACTTCCCCCATTTCAAGAGCAATCGTGGCAGTCATCGTCCTCACAGGGTCAAAAAGGCCCCCCGGAAATGAAGGAATGACTGCAGTGTTCCCGGTAACCATCATAACAGTCATGGTTTCCCCGATTGCCCTGCCCATGCCGAGCATTACGGCCGCCGAAATTCCGGAAAGTGCTGCAGGGACCGTGACCTTATAGATGGTCTGCCACCTTGTAGCCCCAAGGGCAAGAGAACCCTGTTTGAGAGAGGCGGGAACCGAACTGATGGCATCTTCGGAGATGGTGATTATCGTGGGAAGTGCCATGATCCCCAGCATAACCGAACCCGTAAGGGCAGTCTGTCCGGTCGCCAGGTTAAAGGTCTGCTGGACAAATGGGACCAGCACGACGAGCCCGAAGAACCCGTATACAACAGAAGGAACTCCAGCAAGAATCTCGACAAAAGGCTTCAGATAATCCGCAACCCTGGGGTTTGCCATCTCGGAAATATAGATTGCAGAGGCAATTCCCAGAGGCACCGAAAAAAGGATTGCCCCGGCAGTCACGATAAGCGAACCGAAAAACAGAGGCAGAATTCCGAACTGTGCATTCACGGACGTAGGGTACCAGAACCTGCCTGCAGCAAAGTTCGAAAAAGGTACGTCTTCAAAAAGGAGTAAACCGTCCCTGAATAAAAAAAGGCATATAAGAAGAAGGATGACGACCGTAAGGGTACTCACTGAGAAGAGCACGGATTCAATCATCTTTTCCTTATAATTCCTGTCTAACATTTTTTTCCCTTAGAAATCCCTTTCCGGTTTAGACCATTATTTTACGGGGAAATACCCGACTTCAAGCACAAGGGACTGCCCTTCCTCACTCATCACAAAATCAATGAATTCCTTTGTGAGCCCTTCTGGTTCCCCGTTGGTGTAGAAGAAAAGAGGCCTTGAGAGAGGGTATGCACCGCTGATGATATTTTCAGGGCTCGGGTACTGGAAGCCGTCCCCGCTGTCCAGGCTTACGGCCTTTACGCTGTCATCCAGGTATGCAACCCCGATGTATCCGATTGCATTGGGGTTCTGGGAAACTTCACTCACAATTGCCCCTGTGGTCGGCTGGGTAAGGGCGTCAGGGCGGTATTCATCTTCGAGCAGGACTTCTTCTTTGAAGTACTCATAGGTCCCGGAGCTGCTGTCCCTGGAAATCACGGCAATGGGCCCGGCTTCCCCGCCCACGTCCTTCCAGTTGCTGATGCTTCCGTTGTAGATGCCGCGCAGCTGGTCAAAGGTAAGTTCTGAAACAGGGTTTTTGGGGTTGACAACCACGGAAATGCCATCGTAGGCAATAGTGTGCTCCATCGGGCTGATTCCGTTTGCTTCGGCATTTTCAATTTCGGAATCTTTCATTTCCCTGGAAGCACTGGCAATGTCCACTTCCCCGTCAATCATGGCAGCAATGCCCACACCAGACCCGCCACCGGTAACAGTAACAGTCTTTTCAGGGTTTGCATACATAAATTCTTCAGCTTCAGCCTGGGCGAGAGGCAGGACAGTGTCAGAGCCTTTTATGAAAATATCCTGTGCTTCGGCCGCAGGGGCGTCCCCATAAGCGTCCTCTGCAGGAGCACCTTCTTCTCCATTTTCAGTTCCTGTACATCCAATTCCTGCAAATACGAGCCCGATTACCAGTAAGGTCAGGACCGCATATGTTCTAAACCTATTTGCCATGTTGTAAATACTCCATCAAATAAATAGTGATAAGTCAACAATCTGTATCCATCACAGTATTTTTTAGTACAACGCATTATAAAAGGAGAGAATATATAAAGATTTGCCATATAAGATATAGAGAAACATGTAAAACGTGAAATAAAAACAATTAGTAATATACTATATAGATAATACATAAAAATGAGGAAGAAAAGAAGATAAAAATGAGGGAGAGAAGAAGATAAAAATGAGGGAGAGAAGAAGATAAAAATCAGAGGGAAGTACAGAGAAAAAGGGAAATCACGAAATAATGGAGAGGACCGAGAGAAGAGGAAAAGAAGCCTAAAATGACCGAAAAACGAAAAGAAGCTTAAAATAGGTTCAAAAGAAGAAAAGAAGCTTGAAACAATAGAGGAAAGAGAAAAAGGAGAAGCTTGAAAATCTCAGAAATCGAAAAGAGACCTCTGTTCTGCCCTCACATTTTCCGAACAGGAACCTTTCTCTTTATCGTTCCCTTTCGCTTCTACTTCATCCATTTCTTTCTTATCCCTTTTGAAAGCAGGCTTTTCTGTCCCCGTTTTCTTTACTTCAGGCTTCTTTGCTTCGAAATCAAAGAGCCCTTTCTGTTTTGAATCGAAGTCCAGGGAAGACATCTTGACCCCGAAGACCCCAAGGATGCGTTCCACTGGAGGCAGGATCTGTTTTTTAATATAATAGTCGACGTCGATTGGGACGTTGTGTTCCCTTACGTAGTCAGGGTCCTCGGCCCGGTCCACGAAAAGGCCTTTTCCTGCAACGATTACGAAAGGAACCCTCGTCCCTATGGAAGGCATGACCCCTGTCCGTTCTTTCATTTTCTCCGCAACTGTCAGGTGAGGCTGCTTGTTTTTATAGCTATCAGATTTCCGTGTAAGGGTCCGGGTAAGGACAAGGTTTTCAATGATTTCGGAATCTTTCCCCGGGTCCAGGTTCCGGACATCGCTTACAACCTTCTGGACATGTTCAACTGCCATGTCGACCTCACCTTTCTTCAACACAAGTTCAAGGACCCTGTTAAGGGTCAGGGATGTCAGTTCGCACCAGTCCCTGCGGACGGTTTCCATGCCCTTGACCTTGATCTTGTCTTCCCAGCCCGAGTTTTTGGGCTCAAATAGCCAGAGAGCATAGCGTTTTTTTGCGATAAGGAGCGCACGCTTTGCAATGGACTCAAACTCGAGTTCCATGGGGTCAGGGAGAGAGGCAGAAACAATCTCTGCAAGCCTGCTTCCGACAAGGCTTACATCTTCAAGGGAGAGGAGACCTCCCCCGACGGCCTTGCAGTGGACAAAAACACTGTCCGTATCACCATAGGCAACAGAAAGATCCACCACCCTGTCCGAAGGGGCAGGGACCCCTACTTCATCGGGGAGCAGAGCCTCAGAGCCCCTGAGAACGATTTTTCCTATTGTATTATTAATAAGGTCCCGGGTGTTCAGGATGTTGCTTCGCCCGAAACTGGTAACTGCATTTGCAAGGGGGAGGCTGTAGAGCCTTGCCCGGGCGTAGCCGGAATAGCCATAGAAACTGTTCAGGAGGATTTTCAGGGCAAGCTGGGTTGCATCGAGTACCCTGTACTCGTCATCCGAAGCCCGCTTCATCTTCTGCTTTGTCTCAACCCTCCGGTTCAGAAGGTCCTCCAGGATGGAAGGCACAATTCCCCTGCTGACCTCCGGAGGTACGAATTCCCCTCCCGAAGGTGGCCGGATAGTTTTTACGTCGGGCCTGTCCCCCGTTACAACCGTAGTGTAACAGAGGTTGTGGGCCATCATGATAGTGGGATAGAGGGACTTGTAGTCAAGGATCAGGACATCTTCAAGCAGGCCTTTCTTCGGCTCAAGGACTTCGCCTCCTTTCAGGTCCGAGCTCATCTCGTGCCTCTCAGCCGAAAGGTCATCTCCCGGCTTTGGAAGGATCACCCGGTTCCTTAACCCGAACTCCCTCAGCAGGAGGTTTTCTACCATGGAGGTCTGGCCCCCATCCACAATTTCCTGGAGCAGGGTCCCGCTGACCTGAGCAAGGGCGATGTATTTGTCAAGGAGTTTCAGCTCAAGGACGAGTTCAAGGGCAAGCTCGGAGTCCCTGCGGGCATAATCTATGAATTTCTTGAGCTTGGCCCCGGAATCCGCCCAGTGTTCCTCCATCTCCGAGGGGGAGACATCAAGTTTTTCCCGGTTAAGGAGTTCCTTTGAGACCGCCCGCAGAGTATACTGTTTCAGGCTGTAGGCCCGGCGAACCAGGGGAAGAGCGTCCACAACCACCCGGCCTTTCATCTCGGTCCTGGTAATGAGCCCGAACTTCCGGTAGCCCATAAGGCTTCCATCCCGGCCAATCACGGAATTGACCATTGCCCCTTTTGAATTCAGGGTTTTTACCCTGTCCGTAATGTAGGGGATGTCGAAGTCCTGGTGGTTGTACCCCACAACGATATCAGGGTCATATTCACAAAAGATTTTGAAAAATAGGTTCAGCATCTCGGCTTCGTCCCTGCAGGCCAGGACATCTTTATCCGCACCTTCCACAGGCTTTGCCACAAGGATGAGGGTCTTATGCCCCTTATACTCGGGCTCGAAGGAAAAGCTGATCATGATCACGGGGGATAAATCCGGAGAAGGCATCCCTCCGTCAAGGGGCAGGCACTCGATGTCAAAGGAGAGGTACTTAAGGGGAGCAATTGTGAAGTTTTCAAGCTTCCTGAGCCCGGATGCAAGGACTACTGAGTCACATGAAAAATTTTCACAGCGGGACCGCCCTCCCTGACCTTGCCCGAAAAATCTGGCCGGGTCCACAGGTTTTCCCTCTGCGGAGACCCAGACCATACCCCCAAGGTCCCTGTCAATCAAAAAACGGTTCCTGAAAAGGATATCACTTTCATAGACCTGCCACTTGCCTCTGGCTTTCAGTACATCCTGGATCTTCAAAATGTCGTCCCTGATCTCCGGCACGTCTTTGGGCAAATTGGTGGTGATTTTGAGCATCTCTATCCTGTCTTTCTGGTATCCGACAGGCTCGAACTTTTTAACAATCTCGACTTTTTTTACCTGCTCGAAAGTATCCTTAATGAGCCTGGCTGCAGCATGCAGGTCTCCGGAGGCCTTGAGATAAAAATAAGGTTCAAAATCAGGGACAAGGCAGCACATGCTTTTACCGTCCGCTCCCCTCCCGAAGAGGCGGATGACGGGGCTGCTGTCATTAACGACTTCGTAATCCGCATCCAAGATCTGAAAATCCATAGGCATGGTTTACGGTTTTAGATAGACATATAGCTTTTGTTACTCTGAAAAAGGAGATTCGAAAAAGAAAGGAAGAAAAGGAAAAGCAAAGAAAAAGAAGGAAAAGAAAGGAAGAAGAGGAAAAAGAAAGGAAGAAGAGGAAAAAGAAAGGAAAAATAAACGAAAAAATAGATTTTAAAGAATTCCCGAACCTTTCCAGGTTCAGATCTGTTTTATGTTCATATTAATTGCAACTTCTGCGATGTCGGCGCTGTACTCGGCAACTCTCCGCAGGCTTTCCAGGATCATGCTGAGTTCGATGTTGCCTGAGCCTTCTCCATCCCGGGATTCCAGGGAAACGCCAAACTGGGAAACCTTCTTGGCTTCCACAACGATTTTGTTGATAGCCTGGAGGTCTTCTTCTGCCATCGAATCGATGGAGCTTTCAAAAACCTTCCTGGAAAGGTCAGCCATCTTAAAGATAGGATCTTCCTCACTGACTCCGTTCTCCATTTTCAGGACGTTTCTGGAAATCCGGACAGCATGGTCCCCTACGCGCTCAATGCTCTTGGTGATTAGCCTGTACCCCAGGCACTCTCTCGGGTGTCTTATCCCGATCTTTTCAGAGAGTTCGACATCCTCGATCGATGCCTTTAGCTGGCGGACGGCGAGCAGGTAGAAACGGTCTACGTCATCGTCCCTCTGGATGACGTCCTCGGCAATTTCCACGTTGTGGTCCCGAAGGGCGGTCATGGAGTCTTCAAGCATTGAAAGTACGAGCCCGTACATGTTTTTGATTACACGCCCGAGAGGCAGGTCGTTGTAGTTCAGGAGGCACTGGAAAACCAGTTCGTTCCTGGACTCTTCCACAAGCTCAAGCCCGATAAGTTTCTGGCGCACGGAGTCCTTGATAAACTTGCGGTCATAGGCGCTGAAACCTTTCTTGGTAGTCAGCTTGATAACGTCATACCCTACAAGGTAGTGTGAGATGAGGATCCTGAGGTTATTTTCCGCACTGTCGGCGTGGATATAGTCTATCGTTGCCTTCAGGACGGAATTTTCCCTTGAAACCGCACTCGAGGACACAAGCAGGGTCTTGTTCGGCATGGGAGTGAGGGTAAGGGTATCACCCGCTTCAAGCCCGATATCCCGGACCCATTTTATGGGCAGGGATACAATATAAGTAGAATTTCCGGTAAACTGAACTTTTCTTTTATCCTTGGTGATAAATAAGCCCCCTGGCTAGATTCTAACAACTCGTATGGAATCTATATAGAACAATGGTATATATAAATGTATCCAGGAAGTAAGACACAGAAATTAGAAAAAAAGAGTGCTACTATCATATAAGTATAGTATATAGGAGTCACATGGAGTAGTGAGAAAACATAGAGCGGCATAAAAAATAAAATAAAAAGTCAACTATAAACCAGATATAAATCTACCGGGGAAACCGGTCAAATACCGAAAAGTTGAGAGAGAAGCTTCCACAGGAAGAAGATCAAAATATATATGTGAGAGAGAAGAACTTAAATAGATAATTATGACAAAATAAAAAATGAAAAAATAAATAAGCGAATATTCCCATTTTGTTTGGAAAGAATTCAGGATTTTTTGGATTTGAAATTTCTGCAGGCCTGGCAATGCTGGAAATGCAGGGGGCCCATAAAACGGCTTTAAAGATTATTCCCTGTACCCCAAAAAACAATACGGTAGCTCGAAAAAACCGGTTATTAATGAAACTAAAAAGAGGGAAATGAATCGATGAAGCAATTAGAAATTAACCTGGAATCACTCATAAACAGCAGCCCCGTAGTCATTTTTTTATGTAAGTCAACGGAAAACTGGCCTGTTGAACTGATCACAGAAAATATACGACAGTTCGGGTACGGAGTTGAGGACTTCATAACCGGGCGCATCAAGTACCTTGATATTATTTACCCCGGAGACCTTGAAAGGGTTAATTCGGAAATAAAGAAATGTATGGAAGAGGGATGCTCCGAACTGACACAGGAATACAGAATACTGAAAGCCTCAGGAGAGGAGTGCTGGGTTGAGGTAAAGATCCTGGTCAGGAGGGACGAGGACGGATGCGTGAACCATTACCAGGGCACCCTCTGCGATGCCAGCCAGCGTAAAAAGGCCGAAGAATCGATGCAAAAAGCGCTGAAAAAGAAGAACGAGCTGAAAAATATCATAAAAAGCAGCCCTGTATTCGTGTTTTTGTGCAAGCCTGAAGAAGGCTGGCCCGTTGAATTTGTCTCTGAAAATATCACAAAGCTGGAATATACCCCGGAAGATTTTACCTCAGGAAAAATCAGGTTTGAAGACCTTATACACCCTGAAGACCGTGAAAGAATCCGAGCTGAAGTGGCAAAGTTTTCCCGGGAAGGGTATAGTGAATGTACCTAGGAACACCGGGTCCTGACAAAATCGGGAAAGGTTCGATACATCGATGACAGGACCCTTATCAAAAGGAACGACGAAGGGAAAATTATCCATTACCAGGGCATCGTCCTGGACATCACGGAGCGCAAACTGGCAGAAGAGATGATCAAAGGGCAGAACAGAGTGCTCGGAGAACTGGCATCTGGAGCCCCACTCGAAGAAGTGCTTCTCCTGCTTGTCCGGAATGTTGAGAAGATCAGGCCAGGCTCAAAGTGCTCGGTCATGCTTCTCGACCGGAAGAAAGAACATCTCTTTTACTGCGTTGCCCCCGGACTCCCGGACTTTTACAGACAGAAGACCGATGGGATAGAGATCGGTTTTGGCGCGACTTCCTTTGGGACCGCAGCCTATATGAAAAAAAGAGTTACCGCAGACAATGTAATGGAACACCCTTACTGGACAGAATACAGGGAATTTGCAGCCGGAGCAGGGCTAAAGGCCTGCTGGTCAGAACCCATCATCTCTTCCGCAGGAGAGTTGCTAGGGGTCTTTTCCATGTACTATGGAGAAGTGCACAGGCCCGAAAAAGAGGACCTGGATTTTATGAAAATAAACGCTCAGCTGGCAGCCATTGCAGTGGAACATAAGCTGGCAGAGGAAACCCTGAAAGAATCCGAGAATAAGTTCAGGACTGTCTTCAACAACATAAACGACCAGCTGTACATCCGCGAACCCGACGGAAAAAGTTACATGGACGTCAACCAGGCAGTTGTGGACAGGCTCGGGTATGACAAAGAAGAAATATTAAAAATGGAAGCCGAAGAGATCATTCCTTCAGAGTACTGGGACTCGGTCCGGGAAAACCTGAAAAAGATCCAGAGCGAAGGGTCCCGGATTTATGAGGCCGGTGCGGTCTGCAAGGACGGCACGATCGTACCCCTTGAAGTTAGTGCCAGGATCATTGATTATGAAGGCAAGAAGACGATCCTCTCGGTTGCCAGGGACATCACAGAGCGCAAGAAAGCAGAAGCTGCCCAGCGGCTCAACGAAGCAAGGCTCGAAGCCCTGGTGAAACTCAACCAGATGACAGGGGCCTCCTTAAAGGAGATCACGGACTTTGCCCGGGAAGAAGCAGTCAGGCTCACGGGGAGCAAACTCGGGTACCTGGCGTTCATGGATGCCTACGAAACCTCCCTGATTATGCACTCCTGGTCAAAGAGCGCCATGGAAGAATGTGTAATCGAAGACAAGCGCTTTATCTATCCTGTGAAAACCACGGGGCTCTGGGGAGAAGCAGTCCGGCAGCGCAGGCCCATTATCACTAACGACTACACAGTCCCCAGTTCCCTGAAAAAAGGATACCCAAAAGACCATGTTCACCTGACCAGGCACATGAACGTGCCCGTGTTTGACGGGGACAGGATAGTTGCCGTTGCGGGGGTAGGGAATAAAGAAGAAAACTACGATGAATCGGACCTCCGCCAGCTTACTCTGCTTATGCAGGGAATGTGGCAGCTTATCCAGAGAAAGCAGCTTGAAGACGCCCTGAAGACCTACTCGGAAGACCTTTCAAAAGCCAATGACGAGCTCAGGTCTTTAAACAGGATAAAAGCCGAATTCATGACAGAAAACATGCCCCAGCTCAAACTTGATTCCAGCGAGATCATAGATTACGAAACCTGGGAAACCATCGAAGACCAGCAACAAAAAGCAATAGATGTGGTCATTAACAGTTCAGACCGGCTGCGGCACATGGTTGACTCGCTTCTCTACCTGAGCCTGGAACAGGCAGGAAAGATTGAGTATTCATTCGGGGAAGTGGAGATTAAGAAAATCCTTTCTGATGCCTACCTTAACCTTATCCTCCTTATCGATGAAAAGGAGTTGAACTTCGAAAAGGAACTCCCTCCCAGCCTGCCGTCAATCCGGGGAGACAAAAATAAGCTAACCGAGCTTTTTACCACTATTATAAGCAACGCAATCAAGTTCACGCCCCACGGCGGGACCATGGAAGTGAAAGCCAGGGAAGAAGAAGAAAACATACATATCACAGTCAAAGACAGCGGGACAGGTATCCATAAGAGGCTTATCCCCCACCTCTTCCACAGGATTTACCAGGTTGATGACTCCCTCAGCCGCAGGTACCAGGGGCTTGAATCCGGGTTCTATATCTGCAAGAATATAGTCAGCGCCCACGCAGGGGAAATATGGGTGGAAAGTGAGGAAGGATCGGGGACCACCGTGCATGTGAGGCTCCCAAAACAGGACCCTGAGGTGGAGAAAATGGAATAAGACGGCCAAACGTCGCCGGAATGAGCTGAAGTGCCTGCCAGAGATAAATTCCTGAGAAGGAAATTTAAAAAACGGGGGGCAGGAACTGAAAAATTAAAAATTGAAGTCGAGTCGGAATAAAAAATGTTGTAAATTAAGTGGCTGGAGATTTACGATGAAACTGGAACTATTGGGCACTCTTTTCCTTTCGGACAAAAGGAAAGACCTTCTTCTGCTGTTGATGGAGGAACCCCGAAACATCGACGAGGTAAAAAACATCCTTAACGTGACATCAAGTGCGATCATGACCCAGATCAAGATCCTTATCAGCCAGGGGCTTATAATCCACGATGACGACCTGTATAAACTCTCTGATATCGGGAAAGTGGTCGTCAAAAAAATGAAACCCCTGCTCAACACTCTTGGAGTGTTCTCTGAGAACATGGACTACTGGGAAAACCATAACATCAGTGCAATCCCTGTCCACCTCCTGGACCGGATCGAAGACCTTGGCCACTGCGAGTTCGTGGAACCCGACCTGGACAGGATGTACGAAACCCCTCAGAAAATCGAAGAAAACCTGATAAGGTCAGCCCACGTAAAGGAAGTCTCTTCCTATTTTAATCCCGCTTACCCTTCTACCTACGTCGAATTAATAAGAAAAGGAACCGATGTTTCCCTGATAATCACAAAACCCGTTTTCGAAAGGTTAAAAAAGGAATACGGCACGGCACTGCAGGAATACCTGAAAAGGGAAAACGCAAAAATCTTTGTCTGCGACTGCCCGATAAGGGTGGCTTCAAGCGTGGTAACGAACCGCTTCATGGCGCTCTCCCTCTTCTATAAAAACGGGATATACCACAACCACGCCATGATGAGTTCCGAGGAAAGCGCCCTGAAGTGGGGAGAAGACCTCTTCCTGCATTACATGAAAAATTCAAAGGAAATAACGGGAGTAGAATTAGAAAATGTTTGAAAACTTCAGCCGGAAATAAAATTCAGCAGGATGCGGGAGATACAGTACTTCAGACCAAACATGATGTATATGGATCGAACCCCAATCCCTCCAGCCTTCATCCTTAATCCACCTAAAAGATTCAATAATTCCACAAAAGTTTCAATAATTCCACAAAAGTTTCAATGAACCAACTTCATAATCAATTCTATTAATTATCTCTATTAATCCACTTACTCATTTTTTGAATTACCTGAAAACTAAAGACTCTTTTTTCTAAGCGCAGGAGAATCTTTTCCTGACTCCATAAGAAATGGAAAAAAAGGAAGCTTAAGAGCTAAAAGCAACTGTTTTACGGATTTATTTTCCGGATCAGAACACCGGATCAGAACACCGGATCAGACACCCTGATATTATCAAAGCCTTTGATCAGATTAAGACCCCGGATAGGATGAGAGAAGTCCATCAAATCTGGCAGACCTTTAAAATCTGATAAATTAATGGGATCAGAAGAGTTAACAAAATCAAGAAATATCGCAGGATCAGGTTAATTCATAAAATCAGGAGAATTAGCAAAATTAAGCATCAGAAGAGATGTTAACCCCGTTAATCAAATCCCTGCGTTTATGTTATATGTATAAAAGTCAATGTATGATTGGAAGTTAACAGCCATAAAAGGACACACTCACGGAGTAAGTCCTTAATCGAGCTACTCACTGTTAACCAGGGAATAACCGCAAAAAATGTAGGAAGCGTTTTTTATGGCAGCAGACATCTTAAACCAATTAGCGGAAGCTGTCGTCGACGGAGACGACGATCTGGCAGAAGAACTTGCACAGAAGGCACTGGACGAAGGCGTTGACCCCTACGACGCAATCGTAAACGGACTGGCAAGAGGAATGGCAATTGTCAGCGACCAGTATGAGAAGGGAGAGGCCTTTGTCCCCCACCTGCTCCTGGCATCCGGCGCAATGTACGCAGGCATGGATATCCTTACCCCCGAAATGGTGAAGGAAGGGGAAGGCATGCAGGCAGTAGGGGTTATCGGTACAATCGAAGGAGACGTGCACGACATAGGCAAGAACCTCGTCAAGACAATGCTCAGTGCCGGCGGGTTCGAAATGATTGACCTGGGTGCAGATGTCCCTATCGAGAAGTTTATCGAAACCGCAAAGGAACACAAAGCCGACCTTATCTCCATGAGCGCCCTGATGACAACGACCATGACCAACATGGAAAAAGTCATTGAAATCCTCCAGGAAGAAGGGATCCGCGACGCCATGAAAGTCATGATAGGAGGCGCCCCTGTCTCTGAGGAATATGCCGCAGGAATTGGCGCAGACTCTACCCACCCCGACTCCATGCATGCAAGTGCCTGGGCATCCGAAGCCGTAAAGGAACTCGAGCCCAAAGCTGTCAGGTGGAGCGAGGAGAAGATCAACCTCGGGAAGATCAAGTACAGGGAAATCCTTGCAAAGAAAGTAGTCTCCGATAAGGTCGACATCGGGCTTGAGACGGCAAACAGGATCAAGGAAGAATTCGAAAGCGTGAGCGTGAAGGTCAAGGAAGAAATGACCCACATCGACAGGACCGTGTCCGCTATGTCCGACAAGAAGGTCGACCGCCTGCCTGTCTACCCGCTTGCCTGCGGTGTCCTCAGGAAGTTTGCCGGAGTCAACTACAGGGACTATGCCACAAAAGCAGAAGCTTTCACCCAGAGCGCCTTCCTTGGTGCAAAGTACCTGGACCTGGACATGTTCGTGGGCCTTGCCGACCTTTCAGCTACATCCGCGGACTTCGGATGTAAGATCAAATACCCCGAAGACGACACCCCATCCTCCGAAGGGCACATTAAAGATTATGAGAAGATTGAGGTCCCGGAACTTAAGGAAGGTACCCGCGGGTACGAACTGGTCATGGCTTCAAAGATGGCAAAGGAAAAACTCAACAAGGAACTAAACACCCCCTTCATCGGGTTCCACGAAGGCCCATTGCTCACCCTTACCCAGCTGATGGGTGCAGACCGCGTGCTTATGGACATGAAGACCCAGCCGGATGTTGTCCTTGAAGCTGTCCAGAAGTGTACCGACTACATCTGCCAGCTCTCAGAGCTCTTCTTCAACGAAGGTGCCTGTGACGCCCTCTGTGTCGACAACCTCTGGTCCAACAATGTCATCATGAGCGAACAGGACTACTGGAAGTTCGACGGCAAGTTCGTCTACGACCAGCACATCCCGATCTTCAAGCAGTACAACCAGCCGTACATCATCCACAACTGTGCTGACGCCGTGCACTTCGAGACCCAGATCAGGAAGTTCGGAACCGCCCTTTACAGCTATGCCTACTACGAGAAGTCCAGGGACAAGGGATCCCAGAACTACGCAGACCTCATTCCCAAGTACGGAGATATCTGCTGTATGATGGGAGAAGTCAACCCTGTTGAGTTCATGGACGGCTCCGCAGCCGGCGTGCAGAAAGTAAAGGACGACACAAAGAACCTGCTCCAGAACGTGCTGCCCGTACTCAAGGAGAACGGCTACCAGTCCAAGTATGTCATGTCTTCGGGCTGTGAAATCCCGCCAGGAGGCCCGCTTACAACCGTGCAGGCAATGGTTGACACCGTCAAGGAACTTGGTCCGGAACTCCAGAAATCAATAATGGGATAAGATCTCCTTAATGGGGCGAGATCTCCTCTCCCCATTTCTATTTGAGATCAGAAGAAAAAGTGAAGATTAAGGGCAAAACCCCCTGATCCGGAAATTCAGTTCCGGATTTATAGCTTAATTCAACAGAGGCGTATGAAAGGAGCCTGAATCCTGAAAAACTCTGTTAGACCCAAAAGCCAGAAAATCTCCATAAAACCCGGGAAAATTCCCAAAAAGGATTGAACTAAAAAAGATTAAAATAAAAAAATAATATAAAGTTCCAGAATAAACCTAAAACAGTTTTGGCCTCCATAAAGGAGCAAATTGGCCTCCATACCGGAGCCAAAAAGCTCCCGAATTTCCACCATTTTTCAGGAAAGAAAGCCGCAATGCACCCTCACCGGAGCAGAGGAGAGCACTGCGGCTAAAAACCTCCATTCCAGTAAGACCCGAAAATCCCCAAAAATTCCCGACAAACCCTTGAAAGTATAGCAAGGGAAAGGAAAGTAAGAGCAAGGGAAGGAAAGTAAGGCAGGGCAAAACATGGAGTCAGGACAAAAACGCAGAAGCACCAGAAAGAGTTGAGCAGGCCTGAAAAGGGGAGTTTTTCACCCCCTTATTTCTGAGGATAATTCTGGAAAAGCAAGTTGTGTCTTTTTTTAAAAATGGGTTTGCAGCCTTCAAATATCAAATTCGTACAACCTTTTCGGACTATGAGAATGAGAAAATTACCCGGACCACGGATAATAAGAAAAGATAGGCCATAGGAATTTTAGAGGAGGAACGTCATGTATCTGGGACTTGGAATTGATACGGGAGGAACCTACACAGATGCCGCTATCATGGATATGTCAAACGGAACTGTAATAGAGTCCAATAAAGCACTTACAACTTATCCCGACCTTATAAGAGGAATAAAAAATTCTATAGAAGGGTTAGACCCCGGACATCTGAAAAGGATAAAATTCGTTTCTGTTTCTACCACCCTTGCTACCAATACGACTCTTGAAGGCAAGGGCTATCCTGCAGGCTTGATCCTGATAGGACACACAATTCCCAAAAAACTTGCCAGCCGATACGTGATATCGATCCAGGGGGGGCACGATTCGGACGGGAATGAAATCGCTCCCCTCGAAGACCTGGAAACCTTAAGGGAGTTCGTAAGGCAGGTAAAGAACAAAGTGGCATCATTTGCAGTTTCCGGGTATTTCGGAGTCAGAAACCCCGAACACGAACTCAGGGTTAAAGAAATAATCCGGGAATTGACAGACATGCCCGTGGTCTGCGGCCATGAACTTTCAATGAGTCTCGGGGCCTACGAAAGAGCGGTGACCGCTCTCCTGAATGCCGAACTTATCCCTGTAAGCAAGCAGTTCATCAAATCCATCCAGACCGTAATAGAAGAAAAAGGAATCAAAGCAACCCTCATGATGATGAAATGCGACGGGTCCCTCGTAAGGATCGAAGAAGCCCTGCAAAAGCCTGTCGAATCTATATTTTCAGGGCCCGCAGCAAGTCTTGTGGGAGCCGCCCACCTTACAGGCCTGGATACCTGCGTGACCGTGGATGTAGGAGGCACAAGCACCGATATAGCCATGATCTCGAAAGGCATTCCCGAGATCAGCGATTCAGGGGCAAAGGTAGGCGGCTGGAAAACAATGGTAAAGGCAATCCGGATGGATACCTCGGCTCTTGGTGGAGACAGCCTTGTCTGGATCAAAAGGAAACCTTACCTGGGACCAAATAGGGTGGTCCCCCTCTGCCTTGCTGCTGCGGAATTCCCTGTGCTGCTTGAGAAACTCGAATCCATTGAGAAGCCTAAAGAGCGCCTGATGGACGAGATCATACAGCCAACAGCCTTTTTCTTCAGGAACGGGCCGCATTCCGAGGGTCACCTTAGCGCAGAACTTGGTGAAGACGAAAAAGAACTCCTGGACCTCCTTGGAGAAGAGCCACTCTCAGTCTTTGAAATCTCGGCAAAATCAGGAAAACACCCCCTGATGTTTGCCGGGAACCTGAAAACCCTGATTCAGAAACGCTACGTTGGGCAGATCGGGTTTACCCCAACAGACGCCCTCCATGTGCTCGGTGAATACGTGAGGTGGGATGCAAGAGCCTCCTGGTACGGGGCAAAAATCCTCGGGCCTTACCTGAAAAAAGGGCCGGAAGAATTCTCCACCCAGATAAAGGCAGAGGTCGTAAGAAAACTTGCCCTGGAACTGGTATCCTTCTTTGCGGATGACCTTAAGAAAACGGATATTGAAAAGCTGATAGGAAAAGAAGCTTACCTGAAGTTCCAGGTAAACGTCCCTGTAGTGCTTGTGGGAGCCCCGGTAAGGGCCTACCTGAAAGACCTTAACGAGATGATTAATGCAGACATCCGGATCCCCGCATACCACGAAGTCGGAAATGCCGTGGGAGCCCTCGCAGGTAAAGTAATCCACAGGACAGAAGTCCTGATCCGTCCCCTAGCCTCGGGAAACGCCGGGTACACGGTTTTCTCCGAACTCGGGAGAGACATCTTTGAAGAATACGGACAGGCCCTGGATTACGGACTTAGACTCAGCCAGAAGCTTGTCTCGGAGTATATGGACGGGTACGGCCTCGAAATGGGCAACGTGGAATATGACCTTAGACAGAATGATGTGGGAAGCATAGGAAAAGCCCCGCTGGAAACACGCCTGGTCGGGATAGGTGTAGGGACAACCGGGAAACTTGCATAAACCGGGGAAATCACAGCCCGGGAGACAGCAGAAAGAAGGCTGCATTCCGGGCAAAAATTAGCAGGTAAAAAAATCAAAGCAGTGCTATTGGGGAAAAAACATGGCAAGTGAAATAAGAACACCGAACAGCCCGAATCCGGAAAGCCGGGACAGAATGGCAAAACTGGCCCGAACGATACAGGACAAGATTCAGATAAAGGAACCTGTAAAGGAAGAAGGGCTGATCGATCAGCTCGAAAGGGCAGCCACCGAAATAGACGAGCTGCTGGGTTCGTCCCT
>NZ_VOUA01000041.1 GCF_024372725.1 Methanosarcina sp. KYL-1 | reverse complement strand
CCTTTATTTACAAAATCTTGGAGATACTTCACTTCATCATCGTCAAGTTTGATTTCTATCATGAAGGTATCATGGCATTCAGAATATATTAATATGTATTATAATTAAATTGCTGAGACACTAGTATGCAAGTGTGAAAAACCTTAAAGCAATAAGGAAGAAAGAATGGCACCTCCTTACAAGGTTAAAGAGTAACCGTTTGGTAAATCATGACAACAAGGGAAATGTGCCACTTGAAACGATAGACATTCCTCCAAAAGGACGTGTGGTTCACCTCAAAGCATATGGATTTGTAAGGTGTTTCGGATGGTTTCAAAAGATGGAGACACGCAACACTGGGTTACGGATGTGCAAGATATGGAAGAATCAAAACGTGAAGATTTGGCAAAGAAGTCATGGAAAATTGAGGAATATCATCGAGGGATTAAACAGTTTTGTGGCGTCGAAAAATGTCAGGCAAGAAAGGAAGAGTCACAAAGAGCACATATAATGTTCTCATTAAGAGCTTTCATTAGACTGGAGTTACAGAGAATTAAAAGTGGATATCCTGGTTTGAAAGTACTATGAAAATTAACAGAGTAGCAGTGACAGCATATTTAAACGACCCTCTATACACAGTAAATTAATTCACATATGTGGAAAGTTATTTCAGTCGAATACCCCGCAGCTTGCTGCGGGGATGGACACTTCCCCGAGAACCGTTGATGATATACGATTTCTCAAACCTATTTTTTGTTTGTTAACTTCTGCTCGAACTAAACCACGTCAGGTCTATTGTCTTCTTTTACGGAATTTTCAGCGGTGTCGCGAACATACCCCGTTGCTTGCAGCGGGGTGCGCCAGCGCAACTTTGATTAAAAACGATATGAGAAGACCAAACTGCGTAACTCCTATATATTTCTTTAAAAAAGGAGAAATCGTGAGGACGTTTCTCAATCCTCCCGGCCAGGATAAAATCGCAAATTTTATAAGTGGTTCTGAAGGGAATCAGAGAAGCTTCTTTCCGGCCTCTGCTCCGGACTTGCACTCATAAACTTCCGTAATCTTCATGACTGCAAGGGCTTTTGCCGGGAACCTGTCCCCCATGGACTTGACCATTTTGTACATCTTCTCGTAGTCTTCCCCTTCGGTCTTGATCTCGAAGTCCCCTTTGATCTGGTAGCAGCCCTTGACCTCAGGACCCCAGACGTAGATTGCCCCCCTTGGGTTTTCTTCAAGGTTCTTTCGGGTCTTATAGAAGTAGTTGTCTGCAATCCAGACCGTCTCCCCGTCTTCCTGAAGCTTGCAAAAGCCAATCGGTACAACGTTCGGGTCTCCGCTCTTGGAAGCGGTCGCGAACGGGAAAATCCTCATCTTTGCAAAATCTTCTTTCATTTCTGCTGTCAGTTTTACCATATTCTCACCCTTGATTGAATTGGTTTTTACTAATATTTTTACTAATATTATCACTTTCAATATATAAGTATAAACCTGTTTCAAAAATGGAAAAGACATGTAGAATTATTGAACAGTTTATACTATGTTTTCCGGAAGATCCATTGAAATCACAAATAGGGGGCAGATAAAATTCTCTTCTCTTCCGAGTTCACGGTGGAAAATAAAGCACAAAAGAATGAAATAAAGAAAGAATGAAGGAACAAAATAACTAAGGAGCAAAAATCGAAGGAACAAAATAACTAAGGAGCAAAAATCGAAGGAACAAAATAACTAAGGAGCAAAATAACGAAATAAAAATAGAAACAGTGCCGGAATAACTCCGGCAGTCCTTCTTAACTTCAGTTGAAAATCTTGTCCAGGAAATACTGGTGGATACGCAAATCCCCGGTTAATTCAGGATGGAATGCAAGCGCCAGAACATTTCCCTGCTCGGCCATGATAATCAGGTCATCAAGTTTTGAAAGTATGCGCACATCCGGCCCGCAGCTCACGATTGCAGGGGCCCGGATGAAAATACCCGTAAAAGGCGAATCAAGAATCTCAAGCTCAAGTTCCGCCTCAAAAGAGTCTCTCTGCCTCCCAAAGGCGTTCCTGTTAACTTTTGTGTCCATGATCCCGAGCAGTTCCTGGCTGGTCTTTGCCACCTGCTCATCCCCTTCCTTTGCAAGCACGATCAGCCCCGCACAGGTCCCCATAATCGGGACTCCCTTTGCAGCTGCCTCCTTCATCTCTTCTGCAATCCCCTCACGGGCCAGCAGGCGGCAGAGTGTCGTACTCTCTCCACCAGGGACCACAATCCCACTGCACTCAGGCACAATGCCCTTATGCTTTATCGCAACAACCTCTGCATCTGCCCCTCTTTCGGCAAGGGCTCTCTTCAAAGCCTCAACATGCTCAGAAACCGCCCCCTGAATAGCGATTACACCGATCTTCATAAAAAACACCATTTTGTGAAAATTAATTCTTCATTTGTTGAATCAATGCTTCTAAAAAAAATTGAATTGATTTATCCTTAGCGGCCTGTAAGAATAAAGCTATTTTTTAAAAAAATTAAAGTTTTTTAGTCCGCTTGAGTGGAGTTCATTGATACAACCTGCAAATTAGTCCTCTCAAGCGAAGCTCACTGCTAAAACCCGTAAATTAGCCCTCTTGAGCGAAGCGAAAAGGGCTCCGTCCTCCCGAGACGGGACTCGGGCGGGTTACCAGCCGCGTCCCTGAAGTGCTTCTTCTGCAGGGATGGTGTCGGCGCTGATGCCTTTCATGCCGCTGCCAACGCCTTTTGAGATTTCGGCGAGTTTTGCAGGGTTGTCGTAATTGTTTACGGCTTCAACGATTGCTTTTGCCATCTTCTCGGGGTTTTCGGCTTTGAAGATCCCTGAACCCACAAAGACTCCGTCGGCGCCAAGGCGCATCATGAGGGCGGCGTCGGCAGGGGTTGCAACTCCACCGGCTGCGAAGTTCACGACAGGGAGGCGCTGCATCTTCGAGGTTTCGATTACGAGCTCGATCGGGGCTTCGATTTCCCTTGCGACCAGGATAAGTTCCTCTTTCGTCTTGCCTGCAAGGGCACGGATCTCGCCCTGGATCTGCTTCATGTGCTTGACGGCCTGGCTGACGTCACCTGTTCCGGCTTCTCCCTTGGTCCGGATCATGGCTGCCCCTTCGTTGATCCTCCGGAGGGCTTCTCCGAGGTTCCTGGCTCCGCAGACGAAGGGTACGGTAAATTCTGTCTTGTCGATGTGGAAGTAGGGGTCGGCAGGGGTGAGGACTTCGGATTCGTCCACCATGTCAACACCGAGGGCCTCTAAGATTTCGGCTTCCACGAAGTGCCCGATCCTGGCTTTTGCCATTACGGGGATCGTGACAGTATCGATGATCTGCTGGATGATTTCAGGGTCTGCCATCCGGGCCACTCCGCCCTCTTTCCTGATATCTGCCGGGACAGCCTGAAGTGCCATGACCGCAACTGCTCCGGCTTCTTCTGCAATCCTGGCCTGCTCGGGGGTAGTCACGTCCATGATCACACCCCCCTTCTGCATCCTTGCAAAGCCCCGCTTAATAAGTTCGGTCCCGTGTCTCAATTTTTCAAAGTCCATTAATGTCATCCTCTCTGTTTTAATATAATCAATAAAATGTATTTCGTGGAAAATGGATCCCTCAGAAAAATTTATTCCATGGAAGAATATATTCCGTGTGTTGAATCTTTACTGTTGAATCCATATTTTATTTCTGCTTCTATTTTCTATTGCTGCAACCATCAGGTTACGATTTCCTATTTTCTGTTGCTCCCTTGAATTGTGAATACGCTCAATAGTTAAAAGCTTTATTTAAGTTATTCCTTACGAAAAGAATCAGGAGGAATTTTCCCTTAAGTTAACTAAAAGTTTTTCCTCTCTTCATATTTTTCCTATCATAAATTACTGGATGGGCAATGATCAATTTTTCAATATAAGGCTTTTGGAAAACTATAGATTCTCATCCTCCTCCGGCCGGGGAAGACACCCTTTCCTTTAAACCTGTATCAAACCCGTTCTTGTGGGCAGGATCTTCTGAGAAAACCATATAAAGAAGTGTTGAAATGTTCTATTAAGGTATTTTAGTCCGGGTTAGCTCGCACTTCTCAGGCTGCACCGGTCTATTGATAGGGGGAATAAAAATATGAAAATGAAATCTTCATATGTATTTTTATTCTGTGTTCTTTTGATTATGCTGTTGGGTGTGTCTTCTGCCTCTGCCCAGATGGGCCCAGGAGGCGGGACAGGCGACGGTATGGGACCCGGAATGGGGTCCGGAATGATGAATGGCTACGGACTTGACCAGTACGATAACAGGTTTGCAGGATTCGGGTCGATGACATTTGAGGAAGCCTGCAGCAATTTCGGAATCCCGGTTGAGGATGCAATTTCCGACCTCGGGCTCCCGGAGGACATGGACCCTCAGCTTACAATCCTGGAGGTTGAAGAGCAGTATGGGGTTTCAGGGCAGGAAATTGCCAGCTACATGGCCATGAACACGCAGCAGACTCAGGCCTCTCTCAATGCCCGGCAGCAGCTCATGATGCGCCAGCATGCCGTGCAGGCGGTAAGGGGAGGCGGCATGGGACAGGGGATGTATTTCATGCGTCAGGGCCGCTTTGCATACGGGAATTTCACGACCTTCAGTTTTGACGAAGAGGCCGGGGAGATCAGCAATTTTGCCGTCGGAGGAGACCCGATCTTTGACTCGGTCACGATCTCAAACTTTGATTTCGAAAGTGAGCAGGTTGCAGGAGCAAGTGCCGCCTACCAGGGCACCGACAGCCAGGTTTACCTGCATGACAATCCCATGGGCGTTCTCCAGATAAGGGCCTTTGCCGACAAGACCGTTGTCTTCGACCTGGCAGACGGGGTTGAGGCAAGCCTTGAAGACGAGCTTTCGGAAGACCTGGAAGATGCAATCCTCGTGAAAATCACCAAAAACAATTTCGAAGGCTACCTGACTGTTTTCAAGAACTATCTGGCAGAGGACCCTGGCGACGAGCCTCTCAGCGGGCTTGACGTGGAAATCTCGGGCGATAAGGTCACGGTTACCCTTGTGGAAAACAGCGTTGTCATGTTCAGGGCAAGCCCTATGGACCCGGCTTTCATGCAGACGCAGTACCGCTACAGCACCCGGGCAGCTTATATGCACCAGGTCCTTAACAGGGAAATTGCCAGCGGCAGGGTCGGAGCCGAACTGGCCCTCCGTGCAAACGGGGAAAATGCATCTGTCGTGAGCTACACCCCAATGGGTGTGCAGGTCCGGGAAAGGGAGAGGGACCGCATTGTGCTCGGGGTTGAATCGGACCTTCCGGAAGGCAGGGTCATAACTGTAAATGTGGACAATGAGACCATTGACCTTTCCGACCCCGAACGCCTCAGGCTCAGGTATGACGGTGAGGTAATCGAAAAAGCCGACAGCATCGATGAACTCTTTGCCGGCGGGGACAGGCCTCTTTGCTATCTCGTGCAGGAAAACGGGACCGCCACTATGGCAGTGTATATCCCTGAATTTTCGGAACACGAATTAATAATAGACCTGGAAGGCGCTGAAGGTGAAGAAGCCGCTGAAAATGTCTCGGAATCCGAAGAGTCCGGGACTGAAGAACCCGAAACTGAAGGAGAAGGCGAGGGAGAATCAGCTCCGGCATTCGAATTCGGGCTCGGGCTTGCAGTTATGGCTGCAGCATACGGATTGAGGCGCAGGACATAAATCAGAGTTAAAAATTAGATCTGTAAATCAGAGTTAAAAATCGAAGATATAAATCAGGAAATTGTGCCGGGCTTATGTCCGGTCTTTCCTGAATTGTTTGTTTTTCTTTCTACCTATTTTCTTTGTTCTTTGTGTTTTACGTCCGGGCTTTTCCGTACAGGCCGAGCCTGGAGCAGATTATTACGGAGACCCATACCGTGGTGGCCGGGATGAAGGCTTCCGCAAATTCTATTACACCCGGATTAAGGGAATTTTCAATTCCTGCAGCGTTTATTCCCGCAGCCAGCATGGCGGCGGCTGTGGCGAAAGTCAGGAGCGCCATCATCGCACGGGTGGTCCGCTGTCCTGCAGTCCCGCTGTCATCAGGGATCCCTTTTCGTACCACTAAAATGTATGCCGCATTTGTCCCCATGAGAAAACCGGCAACATCGTGACCTATCATGGATGAGGCTGCAAGCAGCAGGGGGACTATGAACATGAAAAGGTAAAACAAGCCGTTTGGAAATTTGGCTGAGGGCAGAAAGCTTTCTTTCCTGAAAAAATCGTCATTAAGGCGGCTTCCAAGGAATGCAGAAAAAGCAAACAGCATAATAAGGCCCAGCATGAACCCCCCTAGCACGTCCCCCAGGAAATGCCTTCCCAGGTACATTCTTGAGAAAGCCATCAAAAGGACCACTGCCGGTGCCATTCCCCGGATTGCACGGTTTCCGAAGATGAGGGCTGCTCCTCCCCATAACGCTGTTGTGGTTGAAACATGCCCCGAAGGAAAACCGTAGAGACCGTGCCGGGAACTGGAAGCAATACTATTTACCTGGGCCCCGAAAGCCTCCAGGGCTTCCTTTTCAGGGAGCGCAAAAAACCCTTCTCCTCCCTGTCCGGAAAACGGGGACGTGTTGGGAAGCCCTTTTTCAAGGTTCAGGACTCTCAGGTCCACAAAATCGGGCCTCGGAAGAGCGAAGACCACCTTAAGTATTTCCGTGGCAGCCCCGGTCCAGAGCAGCAGCTGGAAGAGTAAAAAGCCTTTTCGGAAATCGATTCCGAACGTGACGGCAATTATCACTGCAGCAAAAAAAGCTGCAGTGCCCATGGAAGTGATAAGGGCCATAGGGGCTGTAAGCCAGTCAGACCCCTGGGACTGGAGATAGAGTATCGGTTCGGTCTGGAACAAGGGGGCGACTCCTCAATAAAATGTGTACCAGAAAGCATATGTCTCGGCTCTATTCAGAAAGCTGACAACCTGTAAAAATTTTATGTTGAGTTGGGTTGAGGATATTGAGGCTTAATTATGTTAAACTGTGTAACTCTGTTAAACTGGCGCAAAATTGCTTTTACAGTTCTCCACGTCCTTGGAATCCAGCTTAAAATCGCTGATCGAGAAATTCTTTTCAGGGCACCTTTCTTCGCATCTCCTGCAGGCAGTGCCAAGACATCTCGCAGTATTGATCCTGAAACTTTCATTTTCTCTTGAGAGTGCTTCTTCAGGGCATCCTTTCACGCAGGTATCACAGCCGCTGCACCGGATGGTGGCAATAAACCCGCATTTCGGCTCCATGATCTCCAGACTTTTTCCAAGTTCCCTGATGTCTCTTTCATACCGCTTTTCAATGATGTTTTCCTGCAGTTTTTTCGGTATTGGCTGGATTCCCGAGCGTTCGAGGTTTGTATTGTATTTTTCCAGCGGCATCCCTTCGTTCCAGAAAGCTATTTCCTGGATATAGATGGCTGCAAAGGTAGGAGAGGAGGCAAACATAATGTGGTTGGCAAGGATTGACTTTTTCATGTCGTTGAGACAGGTAAGGTAATCGGGATCGAATGCCAGATCTTTTGCAAGTTCCAGGGATGTGTTTCCGCACTGTACTATACGCTTTGGGGTTGCAGGCACTATTCCCGTAAACCGTGCCTTATGAGGGTCAACGTAGGTCCCGCTGGCTCCGCACATGTACATTGTTTCAAGGTCTTCGTATGCTATTCCTGCTTCGTGCATCAGGGTAAGGTGACCTGCTCTCAGGGCTCCGAAGGCTTTTCCGGCTTCTACTACGTCCTCCTCCGTAAACGTGATCCCTTTTTCCATCCGGATTCTGCCGCCTTCGATATGGGGGGGTTTTATTATGCCGGTAAGAAGGCCTGCGTACATAAGGGCAATTACGCCTGTGCCGGTAATCCCCTTTACAGGGTATCCAGAGGGTTTAAAGGTCCCTTCACGCAGGTTGATTTTAGGCCCTTCCACAAGCCTGAGCTTTTCATCAAGGGCAAGGGTCTGCCAGCCCCCGGCGGAAAGCTGCATGTCGGCAATTGCTCCGGGGGTTGCCAGCATGCCTTTGCTTATCTGCTGTCCTTCCATGGCCGGGCCTGCAGCAGCCGACCCTGTATATATCTTATCGTCCACTTTAAGGGCCATTTCCGCATTGGTCCCGTAATCCGTAACCATGCAGGTTTCGGAGGAATCCAGAAACCCGGTCTTTATCATCATGGCAAGGGCATCGGCTCCGATTTCATGCCTTATTGAAGGCGGGATAATCACATCAACATCTGCGCAAAGCCCTATTTCATTTCCTGAAACGATATGCCCATTCCTTTCCGGAGGCTTTACATGCATTTTTTCAAGGGCGTTTTTTCCCGCAAATGCAAGGTCCCGGATTTCCACGCCTTCGAAAAGCGACAGCTGGATCGGATTTCCACAAACGGCTATTCTTTTGGGGTTTTCGGGTTTGAGGTTTTTTATCAGGGAGTTTACGGCTGAAATGAGGATTTCATGGGCTGTGCCCTGCCCGTAGCTGATCGCAAAGTCCATATGGTCAACGACATTTGCACCCGGAAGCGGGTTTCTGGACAAAATTGCCGTTCTCAGGACAGAAGAGTCCGTAAGGTCAAGGAGCTGGGCCCTGATCCCGCTGGTGCCGATATCGATATTTATAGCTTGATCCATGTTTTATCCAAGGGTTTTGTTAAAGGTCTTTTTTCATCCTTTCCCGGCTTTATTCTTCCCTTACTGTTTTCTGGCTTTGTGCTTCCCTTACTTTTCTTACTTTTTTCTGTTTTTATCCCCCTCTGGCTCACATTTATTTTCCTATTGATTTCCAGAATATTAAAAAAGAGGTAGGGACCGGAAAAAATAAAAAAGAAAAAAAGAAAACCGGAAAGTTGAAGTAAAATCAGTGAAGTTCCTTGCGGACTTCTTCCCAGCTCTTTCCTGCACAGATCTTCTTTGCTATTTTTACTGCGTCAAGCGGAGTTTTTCCGTATACCGAGTTGGCAAAGGTCTCAACGAAGTGCCTGTCCACGGCAGCACCACCACAGGCGACAGGGACGCCTTCGGATTCCAGGGCTTCTGCAAGGTCTTTAAGGCCTACTTTGGTAGTGCTCATGAGGGTTGTTCCGGTAACAAGGTCGGCTTTTTCTGCCTTTACGGTTTCGACGGCTGCTTCCACCGTTATGTCTCTTCCGAGATCTACGACGTCAAACCCGTTAGCCCTCAGAATGGCTGCCACTATATTCTTGCCAATGTCATGCAGGTCTCCCACAATAACAAGGGATACTACCTTCCCCTGGGAGGGGATGTCCCCTATCTTTTCCTGACAGAGTTCCACTCCTCCGAGGAGTGCCTCGTTTGCCAGCAGGATTTCCGGGACATAGCTTTCACCTATGTCGTAAAGCTCACACACGGTCTGGATTCCGGGCATAAGGGCGTTTAAGACAAGGTCTGTCGGGTCTTTTCCTTTTTCAAGGAGGCCAGTTGTGAGTTTTGTGGCTTCTGGCCTGTTCCCCGCGATCACCGCTTCTGCCACGGCTGCATATTCGAGGTCCTTTGGCCTGTTATTCTCCTTTATCTGGTCGGCGGTGGTCACTTCTTTGTTCCTGTCCCCAAGGTCCACCCCGAGACCGATCATGATCCCTTCGTCAATGAGTTTCTTGAACTTCGCAGGCTCTTTTTCTTTCATCTCGAAGATCTTCTGGACTGCGAGGTCGATATGCCTGATCATTCCTGCATTCCTCCCAGGACGTTTTCTTTCATGTTCCTTCCGATACCTACTCCTATCTGCCTGACAAGTTCATCGATGTCCCCTGGTTTCGGGATCGGTGTCTCCTTGCAGGCCCTGACATAGGCCCTGAGGTTTTCGAGGGAGGTCCCGAATGAGACGTCACATGCAGTCCCTACAACATCGGTTCCCTGCAGGATGCATTCCCGGGTCCTGTTGTAGACCTGCTCGGGGGTGCCGTTTGGCATCAGGTCGATTACGTCCAGGCTTCCGAGGATGGACATCTCGTTGCCCATTACCTGGCGGCAGTACCAGACAGGCACGGCGTCAAAGGAGAAGCAGTCGATTCCGCTCTGTTTTATGTAGGGCAGGAGTTTGCTCGTATCTCCGCAGATGTGCAGGATCTGGGGGCAGCTGATTTCCCTTGCCATCCTTTTGTGGGCAGGGAGCACGAATTCTTTGTACGTTTCCGCAGAAATCAGGTCTCCTGAAGCCGAGGGGTCAGCAGGGAAAAGGATATGTGCCCCGTAAGCGGTCTGCAGCCTTCCGTATGCAATAACGAAGTCAGTGGCAGCCTCAATGAAGGCGTGGGCTTTTTCAGGGTCGGTCTTTGTCCACCTTACCAGATTTTCAACGCCTGCTATGTGGCCGGCTACCGTAAAGGGGGCTGTAAGTACGGGGATGATAGGGAGCATGCCTTCGTAGCGCTTCCTCAGTTCGTTGATTGCTCCGAGCACGACCGGAATTCTTCCGGTTTCTTCCAGGTTGTCGGGCCAGGTTACATCGGCCGGGTCCGTATAGGCAGGGCCGGTTACGGGAGGCCTGTCCGGCTTGTTCCAGTCAAGTTTGCACCCCAGGACCTCCGCTTCCAGGGAAATGTCAAACTGAGGGCGTGCAGCCTCAATGCCGCAGACTTCATAGGGTGCGGCTGCAAGGTCTGCCATCATTTTGCTGTCAAAGTGGGCTTTTGGCCAGGAAGCATTGCAGACCTGCATCAGTTCGGCTGTGGTCTGGGCCAGGGGGTTGGCAGGGGGTACGTAGTCAACCCTGCCTCCAAGCACTGCTGCCAGAGCTCTTCGGGTTGGAGTCATTTCGCTTACCATGTTTTATGTCTCCGGATTCCATCTTGCAATAAAATTTAATCTGTCATATCCCGCAACCAGAGTGTCAACTAATGCGTTTTTGTTTATGGCACCCAATGGGTGAAGGAGTAGCAACCCGCAGTCAGGTATATACCTGAAATTTTTCGTTTTTTAATTTCCCTTTTGCCTGTCTTTTTCCAGTACTTCGGAAAAGCTTGTTTAAATTTACTGCGACATTGCAAAAGTTCACACGTGTTACGTTGACATATATTATTATGCACATCTGATATTTAATCGGATACATTTAGTATAATAAAGAAAAACTTTTATACTTCTTAAATTTATATAACAACTTAATATTTTTTAAATGTATGCCTTTTTTCCCGGATTACTTCATTTTGTTCCCAATAAACAGCCTGAAATGTTCCGAAATTATTCTGCTGTAAAAAAATACTTATGATTATAACGACAATTAACCTGATATCTTCTGAGATACTATCTATCGCACATTATTCTCCATAATAATTTATATCTCAGATTAGTGACTGGCATTTCATCTCAAGAGACAGAGGCCGATTGCTTGAAATTGAACCAGATTGATGACACCCGCCGGAAAAGAGCGATCCTTATTTTTATTGCGACCGTTATTTTCATTTCATTCAAAGGTTTCATGTCCCCGGTCACTGAGGTCGGTTATATCCTTCAAAAAGATGTTATGGGAGTTGAAGGGGATGAAAAAGTCCTCATTTTCCGGGAAGGCCCGGAAGGGGTCTCGGCCCTGAATGTTTCCTGCGGGCAAATCTTTCCTGAGGGCTCCGAAAACCTGCAGGTAAACGAGTCAGTGGAAGCCGAATTGAAAACGGTTTATCCTGAAATCGAGTATATGGTCCTCATGCGGCTCTGTGTGGAAAACGAAGTCAGGGAGTACCGGGTACACAGGGAAGACTTCAACATGCTGGAAATAGGCAAGGTGGCAAAATTCGAAGTTTACCGCTCCGAAAGGGACTTTATCAAAGAGATTATCGAGATGTAAAAAACGTGCCTGGCTTCCATTATTTTAAATAATTCTTTCTCCTTACATTCAGCTATGATTATCCTGCATGCCGGAAGGATCGATAAGCAATTCTTTTTATGGGGAGAAAGCCCTGCCGAAGAAACTGCCCAGGCAGTTAAGAGGGGGCGGCCCCCGAAAAAACCCGTCGCAAAACCCTATCCTTATGATGCCGGTGCAGAGGGCATGGCTGCTGCCCTTGAGGAGCTCTCAGTCGAGTTCTCCCGGAAAGAGGCAATAAATTAAGGCTCCTCGACTTTTCAAGTGGGTAATGCGAAATCGAGTTTACCTAATTTTAGATAGATCATTGTGGCAAAATATTGAGGGTTTCGATAACCCCTTGCATTTCTTTTAAGTAACTGAACAATGCTATTGATGCCTTCCACTATACCATTGGTTAACCCTGAATCAAAATAGTTCAAGACACCGTTCCAGTGGTTCTTGATCGTTTTAGCAACTTCAATTATTGGATCTAACCTACAATGAGTTGCCCAAAAATACCATTTTTTGAGATGTTGTTCAGCCTCATCCCTATTCAAGAGGTCCCATAATTTCTGAAGTTTTTCCTTTATGATATATGCCTTTACCGTCTTTAGGTTCCGATTTTTAAGTTTGTAAAACTTTTCTTTTTGCTTTCCACTGAGGTCTTCTTCATTCTTGAGCCACAGGTATTTGGTACCTTTAAGTTCTTCTTTTTTTTCACTTCTTGTTTTCGGACTTCATCCACTCCTTCATTCATTGTTTTCATTATGTGGAATTTATCAAATGTAATCATTGCTTTTGGAAATTCTTCTGTAATGCCACTTATAAAAGAGGGAGACATATCACAGCAGGCATGTTGGATGTTTTCAGGATTCCCATTATGGTTTTGCAAATCTTTACTAAACTTGGTGATGGTCGAGGAATCTTTTCCTTCACAAACGAATAGTACTTTAGAGCTATCAAGGTCGACAACAATCGTTATGTAGTTATGCCCTTTCTTTCTTGATGTTTCATCCACACCAATTTTTGAAACGTCAGAGAAGTCTTCCTTTGCTCTTGCTTTGTCAACGTAATGGAATATAACTCTCCAAAGCTTCTTGTCATTTTCTCCAAGCAACTTCCCTACTTGTAATACTGGCATTGTTTTTGCCAGTTTCAGGATCATAGCTTCCATTCTAAAAGTGAAACCACTTTTTTCACGAGCCCATGGAACTTTTATTTGGAGAACTCCGCAATTGCTACATTTAACTCGTGGAACTCTACAGTGCAAATAGGTACTGTATTGAAAGTAGTTAATGTGCCGCAACACTTTTTCTTTAGTATCATAAGCAGAACAGTTTGGTTTACCGCACTTAGGACACGGAAATTTAGAACCACGTTCAAAATCAAGCCAAATGTCAAGATTCTCGGAGATAGGATCAAAATCAAAGTTTGCTATGTGCCAAGGGTTTTCAACATTTAAAGGAATTTCGAATGTTTTTTCGCAAATGGCCAATCAAACTCCTGAAGTTGTTTACGTCAAATATAGTAATACATATTTATATTATGTTTTTATTATAAAACCCTACCCATATTACATGACGAGGAGCCAAAATCTGGATGCCAGCCAGAGGTGGAAGTCCCGTCCCTTCAAGCCCTCTCATTGCTGACACTCCTGATTCGAAGGCAAATTTAACCCTGGCTCCCTGGACTGTTTCCACATACCTCCTTGAAGCGGAGGAAGTCGTGGACTTTCTCTGCGCCTGTATGGGAAAAAAGGTCCTGGCCCCTGGCATAATTCCGGGAAGCGACCTCGTCTGGTGGACGGAAGCCCTGAAATTTGCAGGTTCGCTTGCAGCCGGACAGAAATACCTGCCCGGCGTCAGGGTTGAGGAAGGGAAATACGTGGCTATCTGGGAACCCGTATTTGCCGGAGAGGACGCAGGAGAACTGGCAAAACTGGCAAAGCAGATGCCTCCTGCCGCCAGGGCCCTTAGTCGTGCTCTCCCTCCCGAACCTTCGGACAGGCCGCCTGAAAAGCCTGCGGTTTTTGTGCTCAGGGAGTTTATCGCCGATTCCCTTGACCGCATAGTCCGCACCTCGCTTGAGAAAAAGGAGCCTGCAAGGACGAAGCGTAAAACCCCTTCCTTTGACAGCATACATGATGCCTGGGTTTTTGCCCTGCATAGCCAGGATGGCCTGATATACGGGGATGAAAACGAAATCCTGCAGCTTGCAGCCCGGGCCCGGGAATGGCAGCGCCCCCTGACCATCCTGACCACCTCCCCGTTCCGGCTTTCTTTCCGGTTAGAAGAACCCGAATCTGAAGAAGGGATAAGCGGTGAGCCTGAAAGGCCGGAAGAGATCGAAGAGGTTGAAGGGCCCGGAGAGGGTAAATATATTGGGGAGGTTAAAGAGAGCGGGGACATAGAAATCCCGGAAGGCATGTGGTACGTCCGCTACCTCCTCCAGCCCTATGAAGACCCCAGCCTCCTGGTCCAGGTAAAAGATGCCTGGAAACCGAAAAAGGACAGTGTCCTGAAAAAATACGACGTAAAAAACATCCGTCAGTTTCTTCTTTCCTCCCTCGGGCAGGCTGCCAGCCTAAGTCCGGAAATTGCGTCCAGTCTCGAAAAACCGGCCCCTTCCGGGTATGCGCTGGACATCAGGGAGGCTTATGGTTTCCTGACCGAAAAGGCAGTTTCCCTGAACCAGGCGGGTTTTGGGATCCTGCTCCCTGGCTGGTGGACCCGCAAAGGCACAAAAACCCATTTAAGGGCCCAGGCAAAGGTCAAGGGCAAGCAGCTGCAGATCGGAAGCGGGCTGACCCTTGACAAAATAATCAGCTTTGACTGGGAAATTGCCCTCGGGGACAAGCTGCTGACAGTCGAAGAACTGCAGGCCCTGGCTGAGCTCAAGGCCCCTCTTGTAAAGGTCCGCGGGCAGTGGGTAGAGGTAAACGATGAGGAAATCCGGGCTGCAATCGATTTCTGGAAGAAGAACCCGCATGGAGAGGCAAGCCTGCGGGACGTTGTGAAGATGGCGCTTGGGGCTTCGGAAAAAGCCGAAGGGTTTGATTTTGAAGGGCTCAGTGCGACTGGCTGGATCGAAGAATTTATTTCACGGTTGAAGGGCCGGGAAGGGTTTGAAGAACTGAAAGCTCCGGAAGCTTTTTCAGGGGAGCTTCGCCCTTACCAGGTCCGCGGTTACTCCTGGTTTGCTTTCCTGCGGCAGTGGGGACTTGGCGCCTGTCTTGCAGATGACATGGGGCTCGGGAAAACTGTCCAGACCCTTGCCCTTATCCAGCGGGACTGGGAACAAACTGAGGCCCGGAACCGGAAACCTGTTCTCCTTGTCTGTCCGACTTCGGTTATCAATAACTGGAGAAAAGAGGCTGCCAGGTTTACTCCGGGACTTCCTGTAATGGTCCACCACGGCATCAGCCGGAAAAAGGAAAAAGAGTTTCCGGAGGAGGCAAAGAAACACGCTATAGTTGTCTCAAGTTATGGGCTCCTCCAGCGGGACATCGAGTTCCTCAAAGAGGTCCCCTGGGCAGGAGTCGTGCTTGACGAAGCCCAGAACATCAAGAACCCGGAGACTAAACAGGCGAGGGCGGCCAGGGCCCTGGAGGTAGATTACCGGATAGCTCTGACCGGGACCCCGGTCGAGAACAACGTGGGAGACCTCTGGTCCATCATGGAGTTTTTGAACCCCGGTTTCCTTGGAAATCGTGCAAGTTTTAAAAGAAACTTTTTTATCCCTATCCAGGCCGAGCACGACCAGGAAGCAGCCCGGCGGCTAAAAGAAATAACAGGGCCCTTCATTCTCCGCCGCCTGAAAACCGACCAGTCGATCATCTCCGACCTGCCGGATAAAATGGAAATGAAGACCTACTGCACACTTACAAAGGAGCAGGCGTCCCTTTATGCCGCAGTCCTCGAGGATGTCGAAGAAGCAATAGACGAGGCTGAAGGCATCCAGAGGAGGGGCATCATCCTCTCTACGCTTATGAGACTCAAACAGGTCTGCAACCACCCTGCCCAGTTCCTTAAGGACAACTCCAGTATCCCGGACAGGTCCGGAAAGCTTGCACGGCTTTCGGAAATGCTTGAAACCGTCCTGGAAAACGGGGAAAAAGCCCTTGTTTTCACCCAGTTTGCGGAGATGGGCAGGATGTT
Organism: Methanosarcina sp. KYL-1; assembly: GCF_024372725.1. Classification (GTDB taxonomy): domain Archaea; phylum Halobacteriota; class Methanosarcinia; order Methanosarcinales; family Methanosarcinaceae; genus Methanosarcina. The sequence goes on along the minus strand of NZ_VOUA01000041.1, from coordinate 7,808 downwards.
AAAAGAGCACCTGCAGGAACGTTTCGGCTGTGAGGTCCTCTTCCTGTACGGAGGAGTTTCCAGGAAGCAGCGGGACCGGATGATTGAGCGCTTCCAGGAAGGGAAAGAGTATCTCCCTATTTTCGTCCTCTCCCTCAAGGCGGGAGGGACGGGGCTTAACCTGACCGGGGCCAACCACGTCTTCCACTTTGACCGCTGGTGGAACCCGGCTGTGGAAAACCAGGCAACTGACAGGGCGTTTCGTATAGGGCAAACCCGGAATGTGGAAGTCCACAAGTTTATCTGCGCAGGGACGCTCGAAGAGAAAATCGACGAGATTATCGAGCGTAAAGTGCAGGTCGCAGAAAATGTTGTCGGCACAGGTGAAGACTGGCTTACGGAACTTTCAAATGAGGAGTTGAAAGACATCTTTGCTCTCAGAGAAGAGGCGGTAGGTGAATAAAATGGCAGCTTACTGGGACGGTTACGGATATTACGAGCCTTCAAAACCCATTGAGGTCAAGGGCGGGATCAAGGCAAAATCGAAACGTGGGGGCTTTGGCCAGAGCTGGTGGGCCAAACGCTGGATCCAAACCCTTGAAAGCTTTAACATCGGGGCCAGGCTGACCCGCGGCAAGAGCTATGCCAGAAAGGGCCAGGTAACGTCCGTAAAGATAGAAACCGGGCTTGTGAGGGCAAAAGTGCAGGGCTCAAGCCCGAAACCCTATTCTGTGACTATCAAGGTCAGGACCCTTACGGGCTCCGAATGGGACCTCCTGGCTGAAAAGCTCTCCCAAAAACCCATTTTTGCGGCAAAGCTGCTCGCAGGCGAGATGCCTGAAGACATTGAACCTATCTTTGAGGACGCCGGGCTTTCCCTCTTTCCGGAAAAGCTCGATGACCTGGACACGGACTGTTCCTGCCCGGACTGGTCAAACCCCTGCAAGCACATTGCAGCCGTCTACTACCTGCTCGGGGAAGAGTTTGACCGTGACCCCTTCCTTATTTTCAAGCTAAGGGGTGTGGACATGGACGATTTCATGTCCAGCCTCGGAAAAGGCCCGGCCCCGGAAAACGCAGGCATGCAGCCGGAAGCGGGGATCCTCATAAAAGCTCCCGAGGCAGAATATGAAACCGGCGCTGAAATTGGTGCTGAAATTGGTGCTGAAATTGGTGCTGAAATCGGTGCTGAAACCGGGGCTGGATCCAGAGCCAAAGCCAGAGCCAAAACCGGAGCCAAAACCGGAGCCAAAACCGGAGCCAAAACCGGAGCCAAAACCGAAGCCGGAGTTGAAGCCGCTCATGTTTCACCCGAATCCCTGCCTCTTGAGCCGGAAGCCTTCTGGGGCAGGCCTGCGGAAAGCCCGGAGGGGGTAAAAGGCCCGACCCTCGAGGCTCACATCCCGCAGGTCCCGGCAGCCCTTCCAAAAAGGCTTGGCAAATTCCCCTTCTGGAGCGGGGAAGAGGATTTTCTTGAGATGCTGGAAAAGGTCTACAGTAAAGCTTCCCCGGCAGGGATGAGGGTATTTTTAGGGGAGCAAAAATGAATTTTTTCTGCTCTTCTCCCTATTAAGGGGTAAAGTTTTCTGCTCACGGATACAAGTATACGGTTAAGGCGAATTAGCAGGATCAAACATCCATATCAGAATTACAGATTAGAATTACAGATTAGAATTACAGATTAGAATTACAGATTAGAATTACAGATTAGAATTACAGATTAGAAATATAGATTAGAATTATAGATCAGAATTATAGATCAGAACTTGATTGCCATATAAGATTCTTGAGTGGGGGGTATAATTGAACAAGAGTAATATATTACTGGTGTTTTTGCTTGTAGGGTGCCTGCTCGGTGCTTCAGGCTGCACGGATTCGGGGGATTCCGAGCCAGAGGTCCCTCCGAGTCCCGATGTCCCAACCGTTCCCGAAGCTTCCGGGAGCGTTCCTGCGGATATTCGAAACGAAACCGTTGACATCTTAAGTGAGGATCAGGCCTACCCTGCATATACTGCAGCTCCTGCATCGGAGGGGAGTTATCCGGCTGTGGTGCTGATCCATTCCTTTAACGGCTTTCAGCCCGGCTATAAAGAGATGGTGGACAGGATGGCAGCGGACGGGTATGTGGTGGTCGCTCCGCAGTGGCAAAATTACTCGCAGTCCCCGCCGGACGCAGAGGTAGAGTCCCTGGTCAGGAGCAGCATAACCTACCTGCAGGGAAGGGATGACGTAAACCCTGAAAAGCTGGGCCTTACCGGTTTTTGTGCCGGCGGCAGGTATACCATGCTTTTCCTGCCCCAGGTTGCGGAATTCAAGTCAGGGGTTGCCTGGTACGGCTTTCCTTACGCAGGAGATTCGGAAACCCAGCCTGACAAACCCGCAGACCTTGCAGGCCAGCTTGATTCTCCGATGCTGATGATTCACGGCACCCGGGACCAGCCAAGCAACATTTCCGACATCTACAGATACGCCGGGGAGCTGGACGCAGCCGACAAATATTTCGAGCTGAAAGTGTACCAGGGAGAGCCTCACGGCTTCATGATCACCGAAGACGGCGAACTTTCGGAAAGCTTCGTTGCCCTGGACGCTTACGGGGAAATGATTGAGTTTTTTAACCGGACGCTGGTTTGATTCCGGCTCCTATTGCACGATTCCATTCCCTCTATTTTTTTCCAGGTTTTTCCCTCCTTTTTTCCGGTCCAACTTAGCTCGAAAACTTTGTTTTTTCCATTTTCTCGGCTTTCTTGGCATCTATTTGCAGATTGGAGAAACCCTCAAGCTTTGCGTCTATTTGCGGCTCAGACCCCATGTTCTCACCGGTTGCGCCAGCAACCGGCCTTTTCCTGAAAAAAGTATTTTGAAAAAATAGATAACTGTTTGAATTAAAAGCCTGTAAAATTCTGATAAATAAAGACATGTTGATAAATCATGTTTCATCTAGAATAGGTTTCATCTAGAATAGTAATCCTTTCTCTTATTTCTATAGATCACGTGTCCCTTATTTCTATAGATCATGCTCCAGTACACAGCCTCCAAAATTAATCCTATATTTTTACTGAACTCTTCTCCTCAGTCTCTCGGATTCACTTTTCAGTTGTCAAAACACATTTTTCAGTCATTCTAATGCCCTTTTTGGTCACTCTGATACCCTTTTCAGTCACTCTGATGCCCTTTTTGGTCATTCAATTATACTTTATGGAAAAGGCCGGCTGCTTCGGCAGCCGGTGAGAGCGTCGGTACCTGAAAAGCAAGTAGAAAAAGGTTTCAGTGAATAACTAAAATAAGGAAATTACATTTGCTTTGTCCGGATCATTTTGGTTCAACCGTCTTCATTTCCCTCTCAATATTTTAATTATCAATCCGTTTATATAATATCAGCTAAATACTATGGGGGGTACCTGATTTAATGGTGGCATCTTCACTAAAATGGATCATAGATTTTGCTTTTCCATTCAGGGAACAATAAATCTAAAAACGGAATAATAATTCATGGTAAACACAGTTTCCCACCTTGGAATTGGCTTTCTTATCGCTCTTGCCCTGGGTTACAAAGGAAAGCGAAGGCTTAGTCTGGCTGCTCTTTCCGCCCTTCCGGACATCGACTATCTCACCTACTCGGCTTTTACGCTCCTCAGCGGAAGCGTAAGCCATGAAGCCCGAACCCAGCTTTTCTACCTGCTGGGGCACAGGGAGTTTTCGCACTCAATCTTTTTCGTCTTTCTGGTCACGTTTCTCATCTGGCTCAGGACTAAGGACAGGCGCTTTACTGCAGGGGCTTTCGGAGCCATTTTCTCCCATATCCTCCTGGACTACACCACAAGCGCGAAAATGCGCATATTCTACCCGCTTATCACCGATGCTTCGGTCCTTAGAAGCACTTATTCCTTCGACCCCCTGGTAAACATCCTCCCTCTGCTGCCTCTCCTTATCCTGGCTGCAGAATACATGAAAAGCAGGGGCAAATGGAACGGGAAATTAGACAAGTTTCCCTCTCTTCCGGACCCGAAGGGGAAAAAGTTCTACGCATCCGTCCTTGCAGTCCTTCTTGTCTGGGTTGTGTTGTTCCCGGCTGCAAAAGTCTTCCTTGTAGACTACATCTCCAGAGCCGAAGGAGCTGAGATCAGCTACAATGACACCTATCCGATTTCTTCGACCAGATACCTTGCAGCATATTCCTATTCCGATACCCACTACAAACTCCTGGAAGCCAGCTACAGGTCAGGGACTGAAAAGAGCTTCTATGTCGAAAAAGTCTCCGTGAAAGGCAACGTCCCTGACGCCTCAGCCTACGTTGAACGGGCAGAAAAACTCTACAGAAGCGGCGTCCCGCAGGAGATCGATTATTCGGTCTATACCGTTTCGGAAGAAAACGGCAAGGTTACGGTCATCATGAGCGATGCCAGGAGCCCGTATGTCAAAAACTGGCCTTATTTTGATGTGGTTTACAGATTCGTTTTTGATAGGGAAAGTGGAGAGTATGAGGCGTATTTAAGCAAATACGGAAGGACGGAAGTGAAACTTGATCGGAACCGGTTTGAGTGACCATCACTTACAATGACCGACTGGCTGACTTGCCGACTGACTGAATGACCGGATGACTGAAAAATGACCGGCCGGTTGCATATAATGACCAGTTTTAAACCGGTCTTAAGCCGATTTTCAACTCTTATTTTTTATTTTTTGCCTGTTTCGGGTCACCTGCACGTACTTCTCCGGAACAACTTTAATATTTCTCAAAAACGGTTTGCTTCCCCCTCCGCTCAAGAGGAACCAAACGGACTAAAAATGAGGACATTTTCAATAAAAGCAATTTTCAATAAAAGCAATTTTCAATAAAGTCAATATAGTTTCCCCACTTTCTTCTTAAAAACAAAATGCTGTAAACCCGGAACGAAAAAACATGGTAAACACGGTCTCTCACCTCGGGGTCGGCCTCTTAATCGCCCTTGCCCTCGGCTTTAAAGGAAATAAAAGGTGGACGATAGCATTTCTGTCCATCCTGCCGGACCTGGACTTCATCCCACACATGGTATTTTTCTTTATCAGTGACAGCCTTAGCCATGCCGCCCGGAACCAGCTCTTCTACATCCTTGGCCACCGGGAGTTCATGCACTCCTTGCTCTTCATTTCCCTTGTTACGCTTCTCCTCTGGTTCAGGACAAAAGACCGGCTCCTGACTGCAGGTGGGTTTGCAGCCCTTATTTCCCATTTCTACATGGACTACGCAACAAGCTGGAAAATGCGCCCCCTCTATCCTTTCAGCACCGATTCCTCAATCCTCGGGGCCATTTATTTCTTCGACCCGCTGCTAAATCTCCTCCCCCTGCTTCCTCTCTTCATAGTGCTTGTGGATGAAATGAAAAACAGGGGAAGATGGGAGGGGAAATTCAAAGGGTTCTGCACTTATGTGAGAAGAAACGACAATAAACTTTACGCCGCCCTGATCTTTGTGCTCATGCTCTGGTTTGCGGTGGCCCCTATTGCAAAAGTCCTGGTGGTACACCACATTTCCGAAGCCGAAGGGGCTGAGATCAGCTACCAGAACACCTATCCCGCATCCGCAGGCAGGTTCCTCTCAGCCTATTCGTATAACGACACCCACTACAGGATCCTGGAAACCACCTACTGGGGAGGGATTGAAAGAAGCGGCTTTGTTGAAAAAATGTCCGTATCAGGAGACGTGCCGGAAGCTTCCGAATACGCTGCAAAAACGGAGAAACTGTACCTGAGCGGGGTCCCCCTGGAGATCGATTATCCGGTTTATAACGTTTCCGGGGAAAACGGCTCGGTTACGGTTGTACTGAGCGATGCCAGGAACCCGTATATCCGGTACTGGGCTTACTTTGAAACGGTTTACAGGTTCGTATTTTATGAGGATAGCGAAGAGTATGAGGTGTATGCGAGTGTGCATGGGGAAGAGGAGGAGAGGCTGGCTGATAACTGGTTTGAGCGGGAACTGGTTAAGCTGTTTGCGTGAAATTCAAATCTTCATTGCAATTTAATATTCATTTATAAACACCTGTTAAATGCCAATGAAAGCTATATAACCCGAGTTCCGCTTCGGGAGCACGGTGTCCTTCCCGAATTGCGCCTCGGGAGTACGCGGTCCTTTTCACTCACTTCGTTCGCTCAAGAGGACGATTTAAGGTTAGTTATCTAACAGATTTATGAGGCGGAGGCCGGGCTTTTTTCAGAGGAGGAGTAGAAGGCGGAGGGAGCGGCTTTTTCTCGATCTGAGGATCACGTTCGGCGGACTAAAATAACTTTTTTTTTATTTTTCGCCTGCGGACTCCTCCCGCTCATCCCCCACGAACCGTTTCTAACACCCGAGTTCCGCTTCGGGAGCACGGTGTCCTTCCCGAATTGCGCCTCGGGAGTACGCAGTCCTTTTCACTCACTTCGTTCGCTCAAGAGGACGATTTCAGGTTAGTTTTCTAACAGATTTTTTAGGCGGAGGCCGGGCTTTTTTCAGAGGAGGAGTAGAAGGTGGAAGGGGCGGCTTTTTAGCTATCACAGATATTCCGGCCGCCCTGTTTTGTGAAATTTCAATCTGAGAATCCCTGTTACTTTTTTCATTTTCATTCATCAGAAGCCGCGGCCCTCACTGGTTGGTAGTTCCCGTCAGCAGCCCCGTTCACGAAGTGAACGCCTTTCCTTAATAATTAATATAAAGAGTAAGCAAATTAAATGACCACACACGCCTTTTCTTTACATCATTCACTCAGAAAAATAACTTCATTTTTATTTTTTGCCGGCGGGCTCTTCCCGCTCATTCCCCACGAACCGTTTGCAATCTGAAGTTCTTCCTCGCCCCTCTCCTCCGAGTTTCATTTTCTAACAGATTGATGATGCGGAGGCCGGGCTTTTTTCAGAGGAGGAGTAGAAGGTGGAGGGGCGGCTTTTTCTCGATTTGAGGTGCTCGTTCGGCAGATTAAAATAACTTCTTTTTTATTTTTAGCCCGGGGCTCTTCCCGCTCATCCCCCACGAACCGTTTGCAATCTGAAGTTCTCCCTTGCTCTATCCAAAGTCCTGTTAGCCGCGTTCAGTTTGATCGATTTAAAAATTGCTCCCATCTTCCAAACAATTTGATAAAATTTAAAACAAATCAGCTCTTTTTAACGTTATATGGATAAAGAAGCTTTCCTGCATCAACTGGAATCTGCGGTCACAAACAATGACAAAAATTTATTCATTGAAACTATTTTTGACCTTCCGGCTGATGTAATAGTTGGCTTTACCAAAGAAGAGTTTTCACACATTATATCCATATCAGGATTAATTAACTTACAGCAGGTGGACGAATTATTTGATTTTCTTGAAAATGAAGGGTTCTTTTTCTTGGAAAAGGTGTCTGAAGGAATTAATGAACTCAATAATTCTCTGCTTGGTAGGTTCTACTACAGTCTATTCATTTCTCTTTCCGGAAATAACAAAGAGAGAGTAAAATCTGCATTAATAAACAACGCCGTTGCCTGCTGCAAGCTTGCTGAAATGAGTGTAGACAGTAGGGCAAATCTTGAAACAGCGGTCTATCTTTGCGATGAAGCTCAGAAAATTTTTCCTAAAACAGGTTCAGATTATGCTTATGCGTTGGTGAATGAAGGTAATGCAAGGAAAGCACTTGCTGAAATGGGTGTTGGCAGCATAGCAAATCTTGAAAAGGCGGTAGTTCTTTACGATGAAGCTCAGAATATTTTTCCAAAAACAGGTTCAGATTATGCTTATGCGTTGGTGAATGAAGGTAATGCAAGGAAAGCACTTGCTGAAATGGGTGTTGGCAGCATAGCAAATCTTGAAAAGGCGGTAGTTCTTTACGATGAAGCTCAGA
>NZ_VOUA01000040.1 GCF_024372725.1 Methanosarcina sp. KYL-1 | reverse complement strand
CTGAAATGGGTGTTGGCAGCATAGCAAATCTTGAAAAGGCGGTAGTTCTTTACGATGAAGCTCAGAATATTTTTCCAAAAACAGGTTCAGATTATGCTTATGCGTTGGTGAATGAAGGTAATGCAAGAAAAGCACTTGCTGAAATGGGTGTTGGCAGCATAGCAAATCTTGAAAAGGCGGTAGTTCTTTACGATGAAGCTCAGAAAATTTTTCCAAAAACAAGCTCATCTTTTTCTTTTGCATTGATAACTGAAAGTAATGCAAGACAAACACTTGCAGAAATGGGTGTTGATAGTAAGGAAAATCTTGAAACTGCAATCCATCTTTGTGAGATTGCCCTTGAAATTCTTACAAAAACAAGCTCAGGTTATTCTGTTGTGTTGGTAAACGAAAGTAATGCAAGACTAGGACTTGCAGAGATGGGTATTGATAGTAGAGACAATCTTGAAACTGCGATCCGCCATTGTCGAACTGCTCAGAAAATACTTCCAAAAACAAGTTCAGATTACGCTCTTGCGTTGATGAACGAGGGTAATGCAAGATTAAGACTTGCAGAAATGGGTATTAATAGTAAGGAAAATCTTAAAACTGTGATCGTTCTGTATGGGGATGCCCGAGAAATCTTCCCCAAAAAGAGTGCAGAGTATGCTCTTGTGTTGATGAACGAGGGTAATGCAAGAAAAACACTTTCAGAGATGGGTATTGATAGCAAGAAAAATCTTGAAACTGCTGTTTATCTGTACAGAGCTGCTCAGGAAATGTTCCCAAATACAAGTTCAAACTACGCTCTTGCGTTGATGAACGAAAGTACTGCAAGGCTCAGACAAGCTGAGATGGGTATTGATAGCAAGAAAAATCTTGAAATTGCTGTTCATCTTTGTAGGTTTGCTCGGGAAATATTCCCAAATACAAGTTCAAACTACGCTCTTGCGTTAGATAACGAAGGTAATGCAAGATTAAGACTTGCAGATATGGATATTGATAGCAAGAAGAATCTTGAAATTGCTGTTCATCTTTACAGGGCTGCCCAAAAAATTATCCCAAAAACAAGTCCATATTACGCTGGTGCACTGATGAAAGAGGGTTGTGCAAGCCAGGGACTTGAGGAGATAAGCGTTAATAGTAACTACAAATTCGAAAACTCAAAGAAATTATTGTTGAGAAGCATTTCAATTCTTGAGGAATTGGGAGATGGATGGAGATATTCTATTGCCTTATTGAATTTTAACAGACTACTAAAAGACAATTTCTACAAAACAGGAGATGAGAAACATCTCGAAGAATGGGAGAGAAATCTCGGCGATATTGAAGAAAAAATAAAAGATCGAGATATCAGATATAAAGAACTTGTAATGGCAAGAATTCATGAAATACGTGCCAGCTTATTTGAGTTTGAAGGGAAATCGGGGATAAACAAGGCATCTCGTGAATATGATAAAGCCTATGAGCTTTCAAAAGATCCCTTCTACAAATTTATGGATGAATTCTGCCAGGCACGAATTGACACCAAATATTTTTGTGAACTTGTGTCCGGTTGGGAAGAAATAGAGAAAAAAGGTATCTTCCTAGACTATTATGATTACACGGTCTTTGAGTGCCATCTGGAAAATGCTTTGAAAAGTACCATTGACGAAGAAGATGAGTTGAAACTTGCAGTAGAAAAGCTTACAGAAATAAGAGACCGGACACAAATTAAAATCATTAAAGATAGAGTTTCTGCTTACATTTATCTCTTGCAGGCTCTTGTTGACTGCTTTACTAAGGAATCATACACCGAAGCAGCAGAAAATGTTAAATTGGGCTGTAAAATCTTCCGTGAATGTGGAGATGAGCAGGGACAGCAAATGTGTGAGATTTTTCACAATGCAGTTGTGAAAAAAAGAGACCCAAATGCGTGGCAAGATATCATCAGAAACAGGGAATTTTCTTCTAATTTTTATAGTCTTCTTTGTGAGTATTCGGACCGTAAAAGAGTAGATATGGAATCGTACAAACTGGATCATATCTACGAAACTGTAAATAGAACTGAGGAGAAAGTGGATAAACTTCAGGTTACTTTGAATCAAGGTTTTTCTGAAATTAAGGATCAGATCGAAGATGGATTCAACGGCACAGTTTCCGAACTGAGGGAAATCAAAGGCGAAATTAACTCGATTCAGCGTGATCTTGAAGGTTTATTGCAGGTTTCGAATGAAATCAATAGCAAGGAAGGGGAGCGTGTCCGTGAGTTCGTAACAGAGATTCTTGCTCTTATGAAAAAAGGAGATTCTGAAGCTTTAAACCGCTTCCTTGAAGAAATTGTTCAAAAAGAGCCGTCCTTTGCTGAACTTATTGAAAATTCCGATGCCCCTGAAAAAGATAAAGAAGAAGCAAAATCAAAACTTTCCGGCTTCAAAAAGGTAGCAGAATCAGTTAACGAGAAAATAATATCCTTTGGCAAAAACGTTACAAATGAGATTTTCGTCGATTTGACAGCAGGTGAAATCATAAAACTGCTTACTCCGATGATGTCAATGGCTGCTTTTGGAGTACCTATTCCTTCTCAGGTTGTTGAGATCTTAGCTGCTGTCACAAAAGGGCTTGTAAAATAAGTTGAAATTCTCTTTTTATCTGGCCTACTTTTTATTCTAGTCAATTACTCTTTTAAATTTCGGACTCCGCCGCCAGCTCCGCTGGCGTATGGTTGCCCTGTTCTCTAAAAATCATTAAGACTTCAAAGGACCCTGAATTCTTAATATCCTCCAAAAAACCGGCACTTCCCCTCTCCAAAAAAATCAATTCGAAAAAAATCACCCCAAAAAAATCAATAAATCCGCCCGGTCTCTCCCCAAACCGAATGAAAACCCCACCGCCGGAAATCCTCCCTCAAAAAATCTCCGGCGGGGGCCAAATTACATTCGATTATTCTTCTTCGATTTCTCCTGCCACGGGCAGTTTCATCTGTTTTTCATCATCACCGTTTTCGGGTTTGATTCTTGCCATGCTTACGACTTTGTCGCCGGTCTTGAGGTTCATGATGCGGACGCCCTGGGTGTTCCTGCCCTGGACGGAGATGTCTTTGGCGGGGATGCGGATTATTATTCCTTCGACGCTGGTGATCATGATTTTCATGCAATTTGTCACTCTGGCGGAACCTGGATGATTTTTCTCAGAAATTACAGTAAAGGCCAGAGGGAAATGATCAAAAATAAGAGGTTCATTTTTAAACCTTACATTGATATTTAATATCCATTTATAAATAGTAGTAAAATGCCAACGAAAGCTATATAAACAAACTTACAGATCTAACTTATATGGAGAAAAGTCAGCTTCGCCAGGTAATAGTTGACCAGCAGGATTCTTTCAGGAAAGGGGAGGAGCTTGTTTTCCGGGATGTTGAGCTTGAGAGATACCTCAAGGGGGATGAAATCGTTATCATCTCGGGGATCAGGCGGTGTGGGAAGAGTTCACTTTTGAAGTTGATAGCCGGGCAGCTTGAGGGAGTGAAGTTTTATGTGGACTTCGATGATATCCGGCTTTCGGATTTTGAGGTCCGGAATTATCAGGATTTGCAGGACCTGGTGATTGAGCTTTATGGGAAGGAGATGGAGAAGAGTGAGACCGAGCAGGTGTATTATTTTTTTGATGAGATACAGAACGTTCCGCTCTGGGAAAGGTGGCTGAACAACCTCTACAAAGAAGGCAAAAAGGTATTTGCCACGGGTTCGAATTCTCAGCTCCTCAGTTCGGAAATATCTACCTTCCTGACCGGAAGAAACAAAGTGCTCAAGCTCTTTCCTTTTTCCTTCAGGGAATTCCTCCGCCTGAAGGGGACAGGAATTACAGAAGAAGAACTCAGATCTGGCCTGCTAACCAGTTCTCAAAAAGCTGTCTTATTCAGGAATTTCCTGGAATACTTCGAAAATGGAGGTTTTCCGCTTGTCCTGAAGAGCGGAGATCTCGAACTCTCCAGGGGGTATTTTGAAGATATCCTTAACAAAGACATTCTGGTCCGTTACAATATAAAAGAAGTGGGAGCTCTCAAAGACCTTATACTGTTTCTGCTTTCTAATGTGGGTAGAGTGTATTCCTACTCCACATTAAGAAGCATAAGCGGGATAAAGAGTTTAAGCACGATCAAAAACTACCTTGATTATTTCCAGAATGTGTTTTTGCTCTATCAGCTCCCAAGATTTGACTACTCTCTCAAAAAGCAGAAGATTTCGCCTTCTAAAGTCTATGCTATAGACAATAGTTTTCTGAAGACAGTAGCTTTCAATTTCTCCGAGAATAAAGGACAGAGACTGGAAAACCTGGTCTTTGTTGAACTGGCTAGAAGAGAAAAAGAAGTGTATTACCATTCCGGGAAAAAAGAATGTGATTTTGTGCTAAGAGAAGGACTGAGAATTAGTGAGGCAATTCAGGTTTCAGTAGACCTTAGCACTCCAGAAACAAAGAAAAGGGAAATTGAAGGAATCAAAGAGGCTATAACGGCTTATAAACTGGACTACGGGCTTATCCTGACGCTTGAAGAGGAAGACGTACTGGAAGTAGAAGGGAAAAAAATCTTGATAAAACCGGTATGGAAATGGCTGTTGGAGTGAAAAATACATTCAGTTTTTCTTGAAACATCTTGAATGACAGTGGACGATCTAAGTGTGCCTGGCTAAATAAGCTTCCAGCTCTACAGGCGTATAGCTGCCCTGTTTTTAAGAAACATCCCGACTCAAATCCATCCCCTGAATTCTGATAATCGGTCAAAAACCGGCACCTACCCTCTCCAAAAAAATCAATTCGAAAAAACCCACCCAAAAAAATCAATCTCTCGACCGGCCTCTCCCCTCACCGAACGAAAACCCCACCGCCTGAAGTTCAATCCCCCAAAACCATCCTCCCTGCGGTGGTCGGGTGAAGCTTTATTCGTCTTCACCCGGATCCGTTATTCAGTATTCTTCGTCTTCTTCTACTTCTTCTTCCTCTTCCTCTATTTCTTCGTCAGTTTCCTCGTCAAATTCCTCTTCTTCCGGTTCCTCGAATTCTTCGGCTTCTTCCTCTTCGGCCTCTACTTTCATTTCCGGTTTTCCGGGTTTGAGGTCGGTGAGTTTCAGCTGTTTTTCGTCTTCTTCGGGTTTGATTCTTGCCATGCTTACGACTTTGTCGCCGGGCTTGAGGTTCATGATCCTTACGCCCTGGGTGTTTCTGCCCTGGACGGAGATGTCTTTGGCGGGGATGCGGATGATGATGCCTTCGGCGCTGGTGAGCATGATCTCGTCGTCGTCGCATACGGATTTGACGTTGGCTACGTGGCCGTTCCTGAGGCTTGTGATGATGGTGATCACGCCTTTTCCGCCCCTGTTCCGGACCGGGTACTGGGAGTATTTTGTCCTCTTGCCGTAGCCGTTTTCTGTGACCGTGAGGAGGGTTGCGGACTCGTCGACCAGGTCCATGCTGACGACCTCGTCGTCGGAGCCTTCGAGGGTCATGCCGCGGACGCCTCTTGCTGCACGGCCCATGGCGCGGACAACGTTTTCGGAGAAGCGGATGGATTTTCCTTTCTTTGAGACTATCACGACTTCCTGTTCCCCGTCGGTCTGGAGGACTTTTACGAGCTCGTCGCCTTCATCAAGGCTGACTGCGATGATGCCGGCTTTCCTGGGGTTGCGGAATTCCGAAAGCGGGGTCTTTTTGACCGTGCCTTCCCTGGTCGCCATCAGGAGGTACTGGTCTTCCCTGAATTCCTTGACCGGGATCATGGCGTTGACCATCTCCCCGTCCTGGAGTTCCAGGAGGTTTACGATGGCTTTTCCGCGGGACTGGCGGGAGCCTTCGGGAATCTCGTAGACCTTCTGCCAGTAGAGCCTGCCCCTGTTGGTGAAGAAGAGGATGTAGTTGTGGGTTGAGGAGATAAAGAGGTTCTCTACAAAGTCTTCCTCTTTGGTCTCCATGCCGATTATGCCCCTTCCTCCCCTGCGCTGCATGGAGTAGGTATCGAGCGGGATGCGCTTTACGTATCCGCTGTTTGTGATCGTGACAACCACGTCTTCTTCGGGGATGAGGTCTTCGTTTGTGACTTCGGCAGCGTCATGCACAAGCTTTGTCCTGCGGGCGTCCCCGTACTTTTCCCTGAGCTGCAGGAGTTCTTCTTTTATAATCCCGTATTTCAGCTCGTCGCTTGCAATGATTTCTTTGAGTTCGGTAATCAGCTTTATGAGGCCTTCCAGTTCATCCAGGATCTTCTGGGTCTCAAGCCCTGTCAGGCGCTGCAGGCGCATATCCAGGATAGCCTTTGCCTGGACCTCGTCAAGAGCGAAGTTGTCCATCAGGCCCTGCTTTGCCTCATCCGCGTTTGCGGAGTTTTTGATAAGGGCAACCACTTCGTCCACGTTGTCCAGGGCGATCTTGAGCCCGTCCAGGATGTGGGCCCGCTCTTCGCTCTTCCTCAGGTCGTAGAGTGTCCTTTTCTGGATGACGTCAAGCCTGTGGTGGAGGTAGATTTCCAGGAGCTCTTTCAGGTTAAGGTACTTCGGCTGCCCGTCTACCAGGGCGAGGTTGATGATCCCGAATGTGGACTCCATCTGGGTGTGCTTGTAGAGCTGGTTTAAGACGACTTTCGGGTTCGTGCCCCGGGAAAGCTCGATTACGACCCTGATGCCTTCCCTGTCGGACTCGTCCCGCAGGTCCGTGATGCCCGTAATGACCTTTTCCCGCACCAGCTGGGCGATGTTTTCGATCATCCTGGCCTTGTTCACCTGGTAGGGAAGCTCGGTTACGACGATCTGCTCTTTGTCTTTCTTTAACTCCTCAATTTCCGCAACCGCCCTCATCTTCACCGGGCCCCTGCCGGTCATGTAGGCGGACTTTATGCCTGCGGTCCCCAGGATCTGGGCGCTTGTGGGAAAGTCCGGGCCTTTAATCACGGTCATGAGTTCCGAAATCGCCGTTTCCGGGTTTTCGATAAGCATGAGGGTCCCGTCAATGACCTCTGCTATGTTGTGGGGGGGTATGTTCGTAGCCATTCCGACGGCAATTCCCGTGGACCCGTTGATAAGAAGGTTCGGAAGCTTTGCAGGAAGGACCTCGGGCTCTTCTAAGGATCCGTCGTAGTTAGGCCTGAAGGGCACGGTCTCCTTATCAATGTCGACAAGCATCTCCTCTGCTATTTTGTCCATGCGGACTTCGGTGTAACGCATGGCTGCAGCCGAGTCCCCGTCAATGGACCCGAAGTTTCCCTGCCCGTCGATCAGCGGGTACCTGAGTGAAAAGTCCTGCACCATACGCACGATACTGTCGTAAACGGCGGTGTCCCCGTGGGGGTGGTACTTACCGAGCACGTCACCAACTACACGGGCGGACTTTTTGTAAGGTTTTTCGTGGGTAATCCCTGCCTCTTTCATTGCATAGAGGATCCGGCGGTGGACCGGTTTCAAGCCGTCCCTGGCATCGGGAAGCGCCCTTCCGACGATTACGCTCATGGCATAGTTGATGTAGGAGCGCTTCATCTCGTCATTGATCAGGACTGGCACAATTCCCTTTTTTTCGGTTTCGGGTCCTTCATCCGGCTCTTCGGGGATAATGGGAGCCCCGGCTCCCGGCCCGGGCTGGTCATCCGGGTCATCAGGGATAATGGACGCCTGGATAAGGGTCGCCTGGTAAGATTTTTTCAATTCGGCTTCGGATTTGTTTTCGCCTTCGGATTTGTTTTCGGCTTCGGATTTGTTTTCGCCTTCGTATTCTGCCATTTTTCACACCTCAGATGTCCAGTTCCCCTACCTCTTTCGCGTGTGTTTCGATAAACTTCCTGCGCGGTTCGACCTCGTCTCCCATAAGGATACGGAAGATCTCGTCGGCATGGATGGCATCTTCCAGGGTTACCTGCAGAAGGGTCCGGGTCTCCGGATTCATGGTGGTTTCCCAGAGCTGTTCGGGGTTCATTTCCCCAAGCCCTTTGTAGCGCTGGATGGAGAGGTTTTTGTCCCCCAGTTCCTTTTTCTTGCTCTCCAGTTCCCTGTCCGAGTACACGTAATAATCAGCCTTGCCTTTCTTTATCCGGTAGAGAGGAGGCTGGGCGATGTACACGTACCCGGCATCGATCAGGGGCCTCATGTAGCGGAAGAACATGGTAAGGAGAAGGGTCCTGATGTGCGCCCCGTCCACATCGGCATCGGTCATGATGATTATCTTGTGGTAGCGGGCGTTTTCTAAGGAGAAGTCCTCACTGACCCCTGTCCCGAAGGCGGTGATCAGGGAAACAATTTCGTTGTTTTTCAGGATCTTTGCAAGCCTGGATTTCTCCACGTTCAGGATCTTGCCCCGGAGGGGTAAAATAGCCTGGAAACTCCGGTTTCGGCCCTGTTTTGCCGAACCGCCTGCCGAGTCTCCTTCTACTATATATATTTCGCAGGCTGCCGGGTTCTTATCAGAGCAGTCCGCAAGTTTTCCCGGGAGAGTGCTGACCTCAAGGGCGCTCTTTCTCCTGGTAAGTTCCCTTGCCTTCTTTGCAGCTTCCCGGGCCCTCTGGGCCAGGAGGGCTTTTTCCAGGATGATGTTTGCAACCTTCGGGTTTTCCTCAAAGTATTCGGAAAGCCCGTCCGTAACCATGGAGTCCACGATCCCTTTGACATCGCTGTTCCCCAGCTTTGTCTTGGTCTGCCCTTCAAACTGGGGCTCCATAAGCTTGACGCTGATGATTGCAGTCAGCCCTTCCCTTACATCGTCCCCCGAGAGCTTCATGTCCTCTTTTGTGAGCTTGTTGGCTTTAATGTAATCGTTTGCAACCCTTGTAAGTGCGCTCTTGAACCCGATTATGTGGGTCCCGCCTTCATGGGTGTTGATGTTATTTGCAAAAGAGTACACGTTTTCCGCATAGCTGTTCGTGTACTGCATTGCAATTTCCACAATCATGTCGTCTTTTTGCCTCTCAAAGTAGATCGGCTTTTCGTGGAGAGGCTGCTTTTTCTTGTTCAGGTACTCCACGAATTCCACGATCCCTCCTCCATAGGAGAAAACATCCGACTGCCCTTCGGGAGTCCTTAAGTCTTTCAGGGAGATGGTGATGCCCCTGTTCAGGAATGCCAGTTCCCGCAGCCTGTTTGAAAGGATGTCGTACTGGAACTCGGTGGTCTCGAAGATTTTTGCATCGGGCTTGAAGGTGGTTTTTGTGCCGGTTTCTTCGGAAGTCCCGATTTCCTCTACCGCATGTTCAGGAGCCCCGCGGGCATAGCGCTGGAAATATGTCTTCCTGTCCCTCCTCACTTCCACATTCAGCCATTCCGAAAGGGCGTTTACTACCGATACTCCTACGCCATGCAGCCCTCCAGAGACCTTGTAGGTATTCTTATCGAACTTCCCTCCCGCATGCAGGATTGTCATCACGACTTCCAGGGCGGATTTCTTGTGCACGGGGTGGGGATCGATGGGGATACCTCTCCCATTGTCCAGGACCGTGACGCTCCCGTCAGGGTTGATCGTGACATCGATCCTGGTACAGAAGCCTGCAAGGGCTTCGTCAATGCTGTTGTCAACGACTTCGTAGACAAGGTGGTGGAGCCCGCGGCCGTCCGTGCTCCCTATGTACATGCTGGGACGTTTCCGGACTGCCTCCAGGCCTTCAAGCACCTGGATCCGCGAAGCATCGTAAACCTGTTTATCACTCATTTGGGGTTATTCTCCATGAAAATCTGGTAAAAGTAATATTATAAATCTCGTAACATTTCATTACATTTTTCAAAATTCGCGGGAAAACTCTGTTCAAAATGGAACTCTAAAAATCGCGCCAATTCTATTAGCCTTCAAGTTTTATTTGGTAATTTTTATATTTGCTTTTTATGTTTCTGCCGCAAACCAGATTCAATATGCGCTCATATATTTTAAGCCTTTAGCTTGCCCTGATTAAGAGCTCGATTTTACGCTGTTAATTCCCTGAAAAAGGGTACATTTTCTCACATTTTTCCTTAAAACGGTTCCCTTTCTCTATAAATTTTTCGTATGTTTTTATGTTAAATAAATATTTACTGTAAACCGGCAGAAAAAGCCATCTCTACCTGGGGGCTGGAGGCCTATTGGAGCAAGCCGGAATTTTCCCTGCCTTTCCAGGCCTGAGGTGCATCAGATGTACTCTTCAGTCATTGGAGTATACTTTTTGGTCAGTGGGGTGTACTTCCCAGCCATTCACATGTATTCTATGGTTTTTCTGGTGCATTTAATGGTTATTCGAGTGGATGAGCCGGGCATCCCGGAACCCGAATTCATCCGCACGATTCATTCACCGGACTTATTCACCGAATTCATTCGCTAGATCCATTTCCTGGATTCTTTCACACCATTCCTATCTCTTTGAGCCTGTTCGGGAGGTAGACCTCGGTTACGAAGTCCAGGCCCTTTCCTGCAAAGGCCTGCTGTTCAGCCTTCTTCCCGATATCGAGCTGGAGCTGGATCTGCTCTTTCCAGTATTCGGACTCAAAGCGGGGGTCGGAAAGTTCGCTCCGCAGCGCGCTTACGTCCTGTTCGGTGAGCTTGTCCGTGGAGAGTTCGTATTCCACGATATCCGAGGGCTGGACCCCAAGGAATTTGGCAGCAGGGGTTGCCATGAACTCCGAGAGGTGGGCACTTTTGATGGCCCCGTAGGCGACAGAGGCATAGATCCTGTAGGACCACGGGTCGCCGTCAGTAAAGACTGCAACAGGGATTCCCAGTTCTTCGTTCATGCGCTTGATTATCCTGCGTGTGGACCTGGCCGGCTGGCCCTTGAGGTGGACAAGAATTGCATTATAAGCCTCGTCAAACCCGTTTTCCATCAGCCGTGCATACATACCGCCGGTCTCTATGGCTATAATCATGTTGGCGTCGTGGCTTTTAAACTCGATGTTTTCCACGTTGAAGGGGATCTGGTACCCGCCTTCTCCCACGTCCTTCTGGCAGTGGATGTTCCGCTCCCCGCGCTTGGTCTGCTCGGAGATCTCGACCGGCCCGAACATGGTAGCCCCGTCTTCTTCAGGGCGCATGTGGAAATATTCCCTCTGGAGGCTTGTCAGGAGTTCAAGGTCTTCGATCAGGCGGTCGCTTTCGGCCTGCTCCTTGAACTTGGCGGCGTCCCAGCCTTCCGAGATATAATAAAGTTCTCGAAGGGTTGAGCCGCGGTTCTGGGCCAGGTGTTCCTTTATGAGGAAGTCCGTGGCGTAGGTTGTCTTGAGGAGCTGGAAGGCTCCTTTGACGGTCTTTGCGCTCCTTTCGCTTTCCCGGTCCCCGTAGACCCAGACATCGCTTTCGTCGCAGTACTCGATGTTTGCCTTTGTCCTGCTCGGGAGGCTGACGCTCGGGACGATCTCGTTTTCAAACTGGTCGTAGATCTTTCCCGCAAGCTCGAGCAGCCTGTCCCTGGCAAGGGCGTCACCTGCTTTCCTTTTATCGTCTACCTGTTCCCTTCTCCTGTCTCCTTCTCCGGCCATCTCACAACCCCCTGAAGGCTTTTGCCCCGGTTACCAGTTCTTCTTCGATCCCTTCCACGATCAGGGTGGGGAGCTTTCCGAGTTCCTCGCCGCTTGCACCCTCTATCCTGTAGCTGAGCACTTTTGAAGACCCGGCTGCTGCCGAGATGTCCCAGATATAATCGTAATCGTTCCCCATGGTCACTACCTTGGGTTCGGGCTTTGCAATGCTGATCCTGCATGGGAGCATTTCGTGCACCCTGAAAGAATATGCTGAAGTCCCGAAGTTCTTGACCTTGATTGCCACCTCGGCAGTCCCGTCCCCGTTCTTTTTTACTTTCCTGTGCACAAGTACGTTCCCCATGATTTTTGCAACCACAGGGCTGATATCAGGGACATCCTTTTCCAGGATGTTGGCGACCTTTACGGCCATTTTCGGGAGCACCTTGGTAATGATTATCTCTTTTTCCCGGCGTTTCTTGAGGTTGCTCTGCTTGCTGAGGTAGTGCTTCAATTTCCTTGCAACTTCCTTGACTGCAAGGTCTACTTCGTCTTTGATTACCGGGATATCTGCAATCGCGTCCTTTGACTCCGAGGTAAAGGGCACGTTAATGGAAGCCACGTGGATCAGGAGGATTGCCGGGCCGACAGGAATCCCGCCCCCGGGCTGGTTCAATCCGTACTGTTTCCATTTGATGTCTTCTACGGCATGTGTGGTCACGCAGCCCCCCTGCTGGTAAAGCAGAGGCACCCGGTTGGCATAACGCAGGATGCTGACCTTTTCTTCCTTTGGCAGGTTTCCCCCGTAGGCAAGCCCCACTTCCACAACGAAGGGGTTTCCGGAATACACGGCTGGCTTCCGGGTGCTTGTGGCAATGAAATCCACATTCGTCTCTTTCTCAAGCCCCCGGTAGATCAGGTCTTCCCCTATGGGGGAGAGACAGTCGGTGGGAGGGGCCATGATCTTTACTTTCTGGAAAGCCTCTATCAGTTTCCGGGCTTCGTGGCGGCCCAGGACATGAGGGTCTATTTCGGGGTCAAGCCCGGCAGCCTTGCAGATCTCCTCGGCTGTCAGGAGTCCTATCTTGCTGAAGGAATAGCGGAGGAACGGGGCAAGTTTCTGGCGCTCGGTGTAGTGGAGCATTTTCATAAGGGTCCCGAGCTCGATGCCTTCGGGGTGGGGCAGGATTTCTTCTGCGGGTTTTGGCATCTTGTCCGTAGCCCTTTCGAAGACCTCTTCATTTCCGTCAGGTTCGATCAGGGTGATCCGGGCATGGGGGTTTACGATGGCTGTGGCTTTGAGGTACTCGTAGATAGACTGCCTTCTCCCCTTCACGTAGGCAGCCTTCATCTCCAGTTCGATCTGGGTCCCGTGGGGACGGAACCAGTCCTTTATTTCGTCTACAAGGATATCGGGCTCATTCGTACTGGTGTTGATCATGAGCTCGTAATAGTGGGCCGGGGTGCTGGATCCCGTCTTGGAGAGGATTTTTGTGTGCCTCCCTGCAGTCATCTGGGCGTAGAGCACGGCTGCGGAAATCCCTATCCCCTGCTGCCCCCTGCTCTGCTTGAGGGCATGGAACCTTGACCCGTAGAGGAGTTTGGCAAAGACTTTCGGGATCTGCTCCTTTACGATCCCGGGCCCGTTGTCCTCCACGATTACCGTTACGTATTCCTGCCCCGTCCTTTCTATCTGGACAAGGATGTCCGGCAGGATCCCGGCTTCTTCGCAGGCATCAAGGGCGTTGTCCACAGCTTCCTTCACGGTCGTAATCAGGCTTCTCGGCGCGGAATCAAAACCCAGTATGTGTCGGTTTTTTTCAAAAAACTCTGCGACACTTATTGATTTTTGCTTCTTTGCGAGTTCTTCTGCAATGGGGACTTCCATGGAATTTTACCTCGGGCGGAAAATCAATCTAATATTCAGCTGAATGTTCTGTAATTGGATATTCGGTTGGATGCTTAATAATCAGATTTTCAGTGATTTGATGTTCAGCTGGATGCTTAATAATCAGGTTTTCAGTGATTTGATGTTCAGCTGGATGCTTAATAATCAGATTTTCAGTAATTTGATGTTCAATAACTGGATGTTTAGTCGGATGCTTAATTCTCGGATCTTAATAATCGGACCTTAACGGCATCCCATTGAATAAATGTATAAGGTTGCGGATTCTTATTAATAAGTATTTGGAGAATAAATCTCTACCGTAATAAATATCCGGGGTGATAAAAATCAATGCATCATAAAAAAGATGTCGGGTTTTCGGCCTTTTCCGGCCGGGATTGCCGGGGCTTTGAGTTACGTGCAATTCCGGGAACTCAGAGTTCGGCTCCGACAATTGTCTGGGTTGCGGTCACGGCGTCACTTTCCCTTATCCTGTCCACCACGGAATTGAGGATGCTCAGGTCTTTGACTTCTATGATTACGACGAAGTCATACTCGCCGAAGACGTGGTAGACGTCCTTTGTCCCTTCTATGCTCTTCAATTCTGCGTATGCTGCTTTTTCATGTCCTGGCAGCACGTTAATCATTGTAACTCCTATAACCATGTCACTCAATTACAGGTAAAGGCTGCAAGTTATTTATTTCTTGTTGGAGCTTTTCAGGAAAAAGCGGTTTTCCTGTTAAAATTTATTCCCCAGAAGGGCATTCCTTTATGTCTCCCTTTATGTCTCCCTTTATGTCTCCCTTTATGTCTCCCTTTATGTCTCCCTTTATGTCTCCCTTTATGACTTCCTGTTTTCTTTCTTTACCTTATGTCTTCCTCAATGTCTTCCTTTATGTCTCCCTTTATGTCTCCCTTTATGACTTCCTGTTTTCTTTCTTCACCTTATGTTTTCTTCTTCATGTTTTTCTGTTTGTTTCCCCCACGTTTTCCTTTATCTCTGAGAGGAGTAGCAAAAAGGCATTTTTCGACAGCTTTGGATCCTGGGCATTACCGATTATTTTAATAATATCAGTGTATTATACAGGCACATGCCCCACGAGTCGCACAGGGACGAGGACATTTACGAGTCCCAGTTCATAGAAAAATACCTGAGCGAGTACGCGAGTATATCGTCAATCGTACGTGAGGCATTGCCTTTTGAACTTGTTGCAACGGTTGGAGGGGTCATTGCAGGGGTCATTTTTTCCGGCATGACCAAGGAACTCGATATGATACCGGGGCTGATTGTGATCTATCCCGGGCTGCTGGGGCTTCGCGGGAACATCTCTTCTACTCTCGGTTCCCGGCTGGGCAGTGCAATCCATATGGGGCTGATCACCGATATTGACAGGAATAACCCCGAACTCACCAACAACATCTCTGGCTCCCTGCTCCTGGGTTTTATGATGGCTATCTTCCTCGGTTTTCTGGGGCATTTCGTCACTCTTGCCCTGGGGTTTGAAAGTGCCGGGGCATTCAAACTTATTCTTATCTGTGTAATTTCTGCGCTTACTTCCGGGGTCATCCTTTCCTTTGTTGCGGTCCTGCTGGCCATAGGGATGTTCCGGTTCGGTTTTGACCCGGATAATGTTGTCACGCCTTCCATTGCCACAATCGGGGACATCGTTTCCATGTTCATGCTCTTTCTCTCGGCAAAACTGGTGGTGATGCTGTGAGAAGGGCTGTAAGCGGGCGGTGCTACTACACGGTAGAGGGAATTGTCCGGCGGGGGACACCTGTACTTCTGGTAACCTGTATAATCGGGATCATTGTCGGACAGATCCTGAATTCCAGGGAGGAAAGCCTCATTTCAATGCCGGCCTTGCTGGTCCTTATCCCTTCCCTTATCAAGATCGGGGGCGATACCGGCAGCATGCTCGGAGCCAGGCTCTCTTCGGCTTTCCACATGGGGCTTGCCGGGCATATCTACGGGAACCCCGTTGTCCAGAACAGCGTGATTGCCGCAGGCATCGTGGGCCTGGCCTCCTCGTTTTCGGTAAGCGTGCTCGTCTGGCTTGTGAGCCTGCTTTTGGGGTTCGGGATGCCGTACCTGACCCTGCTGGAAATCAGCCTGATTGCGGTTTCAATTGAACTGGTCGTGGTATTCTCTGCAACGGTTGCTATTGCTTTTGCCTCCCACCGCTTCGGGCTCGACCCTGACGATACCGTGATACCTTTTATAGCGACTCTCGGAGACCTGGTGGGTGTTACCGGGATCTTCGTTGCCCTGCATATCCTGAACATTCTGTGATCTTAATGAGTTCTGTGTTTAAAATGAGTTACGTGATGCAATATGCAGCCTCCGGAGGGCGTTAAAAAAGGGTTCAATCGGGGCTCACAACAGGTCTTTTTACTGTTTAACCTGGCTTATCTGTGCTATAATCGGGCTTTTTTGATTCAAGCATTATTTTTATTTCTCATTTATTTAAGCCCTGAAACTTTAGCAAATCGAAAATTAATAATTACTATAAGGTACATACTGATACACACCAATAATTTGTAGAGTTGATACAGAGACCATGTTCCCTAAAGAATTCAGGTACAGTCCAAGAAATCTCAAAGATTTGTTGACTGAGATGAAGGACACTTCCGAACTCATGGTAGACCTTGCATACTCTGCTATGATCTATGATGACGAGGACATCGCAGAAGAGGTGCTCAACCTTGAAGATAAAATGGACACTCTTGACTATTACATGAAGATGGCTGCGATGTTAAGCACACGGAGGGTCGACGAAGCCGAAGAACTCCTGGGAGTTTTAAAGGTTGCCGCATCCTCGGAAAATATCGCAAACGCTGCCGGAGACATTGCCAAGATCGTTCTCATGAACATGGGCATCCCCATGGAACTGAAGGTGGCCCTCCGGGAAGCTGAAGAGACCATCGTCAGGGCAACCGTAGCCTCCGAATCCCCCATGGCAGGACGCAACCTTGGCGACCTGGAGCTCGATATAGAGACCGGGATGTGGGTGATCGCAATCCGAAGAAGTGAAGAGTGGATTTACGACCCTGAAAAAGAGACCCGAATCCGCCCGGGCGACGTGCTGATTGCCAGGGGGCATGATGAGGGAGTCCCCCTTTTCTTTGAGATGGCGACCACCAGGAAGTTCGTGCCGAGGGAAATCGAGCACGATAAAATCTTAAAAGACCTCGAGCACGCCGTGGACATTATCGTGGACATGAAGAACATGTCCGAACTCTCGGTAGGGCTTGCATACTCTGCAATTCTCTTTGATAACGAAGACATCGCATACGAGGTCAGTGCAATCGAGTCCGAAATGGACTCCATGAAATACGAACTCCAGCACTGGGTCCTTGAGACAGCAAAGCACGTCTCGGACGTAAACCTGCTCAGGGGCATCCTGCACCTGGCAAGCGCTTCCGAAGCTATTTCAGACGCAGCCTACGATATTGCGGACACCGTGCTAAGGGATATCGAACTCCACCCCATCATCACCCTTGCCGTCCGGAATTCCGAAGAGGTTATCACCCGGCTGCAGGTTGAAAAGTGCTCTCCCATCGTGGGCAAGACCTTTTCCGAGCTGAAGCTCGAAACCGAAACAGGGCTGCATGTGATGGCAATCAAGCGGGAAGAACGCTGGGTCTATGCCCCGAAAGGCAACACTGTTGTCCAGGCAGGAGACATGCTGATTGCCCGCGGCTCCAGGATCGGAGAAGGGGCACTTATCGAGATGTGCGAGTGCAAGCTTCGCCAGTAATTGTTTTTATCGCTTTCCGGGGAATCCCGAAAACAGAACACCCTGAAAAAGGGCGGGTCAGGTGCCGCAGTTTTTCTGCCGCTTCCTCCCTTTTTCTTTCCCTATTTCTTGCACACCTTTCTTGTGGTTTTTATATCCCGTGACTCCAATTACTCTATGGAGGGATGAGTATGGCATTTGTTGGAGTTTCAAGAAATCCCGATATCCCGGAGTCCGTAAAGACGGCTGTGGAGCTTGCAGGCGGGCTTGGTATCGAGAAAGGATCGACCGTCCTGCTAAGGCCCAATGCGAATACGGCTGACCTGCCCCCGGGTTCCACAAATCCCGAGGTGTTGAGGGGCGCCATCCGGGAGGTTAAGAAATACAACCCTGGCAGGATCATCGTTGCCGAAAAGTCCATGAGCTCCCTGGACACGGAGAAGGTGATGAAAAAGCTCGGGCTCTGGCAGGTAGCAGAAGCCGAAGGAGTGGATGAAATCCTGACTTTTGATCGCATGAAGCGCTGGCATGTAAAGCCGGACGGGGCTTCTTCCTGGCCCCTGGGTTTTTACGTCCCGGAAATGCTGGCCGCGGTTGACTACACGGTCGCCCTTCCGGTTATCAAGACCCACTGGACTGCGACGTTTACAATGGGCCTGAAGTCCCAGATCAGCATTACTGCAGACCGGGACAGGGCGCAGCTCCCCCACGGGAAACACAGGGACACGCTCTTCGGGAACATGATCGCGGAAGCAAACCTTGTTTACATGCCCGATTTTTACATCTCCGATGCCATGAAGTGTTTTGTGACTGAGGGCCCGAACATAGGTACCCTGCGGGAACCGGGGATTATTCTCGCAAGTCCCGATGTGGTCGCAAACGACGTTGTGGGCCTTGCCCTTCTCAAGACCCTGGGTACGGTCCCTGAAATCCAGGACTACTCGGTCTGGGCCCAGCCGCAGATCAGAAGGGCTGTGGAACTCGGGCTTGGGGCAGGGGACAGGGATGAAATCACGGTTAAGAGTGCCGGGGTCGGGGAAATTGAAGAAATTATAGGAAACCTTGCCTGATTCGGAACTGAAGCTGATGCAGAATTGAAGCTGATTCGGAATCCGGGCTGATGCAGAATTGAAGCTGATGCAGAATTGAAGCTGATTCGGAATCCGGGCTGATGCGGAACTGAAGCATCTGAATATCCATACGGTGTGCTTCTGTTAGCCCAGATTCTTTTTTTGTTATCTCTGTTCTGGGTTTTTGTATTGCCCCTGTCTTTACTTCTCCCATGACTTTTTAAATATGCTCACATGCCACCCAAATTTATTTATTTTCAACTGCCCCATAAGTTATGGGGGTACTTTTTCCATGAAATGTGAAATTTGTGAAGCAGAAAGTGATGCAAGATACTGTAAGGAATGTGGCGACATCATGAACGATGTTATCAGACAGGTGGGGGAAGCCCGCTGGGCTGCAATTGACGATTGTTCGTATATTTATCCGCTGGTCCGGCGTGTGGGCAAGGGAGAACTTACAGTTCATGATATAATCCAGTCCCTTGACGTGGAAGACTGATTTTCGGTTTCTCGGGTTTTTCGGGATTCCGGAATTTCGGGGTTCCAGGATTCCAAATTTTAAGTTTGGGAAACAGTCTCGAAGATGTTGTCCTTCAGGAAAGCCGGTTGCTTGCTGGAGCTCGTTTCCTGCATCTCCGGTTCCTGTCATATTTCTTAATTAGCGGAGGTGCTGGCGCGCTACTGCCTGCGGGGGTTAAATGCAACATAAGTGCTTGAAGTACATGATTACTTGAAGCACGTGATTACTTGAAGTTAATCACTTGAAGTGCATAATCGCTTGAAGTATATCAGTATTTGAAGTAAGCGTTCACATGCAGGGTTAAACAAACCTTAAAGTTATATCTCTTCAGCTTGAATATTAAACTGTTAAGTGAATTCCCGCAAGGATTCGGGAAAGGTCAGGATAATGAACAGGCGAGCCGGAATGGTCTTATCGGTATTCCTGCTGGCAGGAGTGCTGGTGTTTTCGGGATGCATGGAAAACGGGGTAAAGGACGACTCAGATGCAGCCGAAGAGATTCAAGATGCCGGCAGAGGGGATGAGGATGTGGATTTCCAGATTGTGAAAGTTTTCAGCAGAGCATTTGAACCTAACGGCATGATCCCCGCGAAATACACCTGTGACGGGGCAAACGTCAACCCGCCTCTCGGGTTCGAAGATGTTCCGGAGGAAGCGGAGAGTCTTGTGCTTATTGTGGACGACCCTGATGCATCCATGGGGACGTTTACGCACTGGGTCATCTGGAACATAGAGCCGGTTTCGAATATAGAAGAAGACAGTATCCCCGGAGTCGAGGGGATAAATGATTTCAGGAAAATGGGATATGGAGGGCCCTGTCCTTCTTCAGGCACCCACAGATATGTCTTCAGGGTCTATGCCCTGGACAGGCAGCTTGAGCTTAAGGCAGGGGCCGGGAGAAAGGAGCTCGAAAATGCGATGATCGGGCACATACTTGCAGAAGGAGAACTGGTTGGCAAATATGCCAGATCCTGATTTTCCTGAAGTTTGAAAGGGGGTAAGAAACTGGGAGAAAATGTGAAGAGTGAACATAGCGAAGACTTTTTTGAAAATCCCGGGGAAGGGCTGGAAAAAGCCACCTTTGCAGCAGGT
Organism: Methanosarcina sp. KYL-1; assembly: GCF_024372725.1. Lineage (GTDB taxonomy): Archaea > Halobacteriota > Methanosarcinia > Methanosarcinales > Methanosarcinaceae > Methanosarcina. Next base: position 4,090 of record NZ_VOUA01000040.1, on the reverse strand, counting down.
TGTTTCTGGGGCATTGAAGCGGCCTTCCGGCAGCTTAAGGGCGTTGTTGCAACAGCTGTCGGCTACACGGGAGGGCACTTTGAAAACCCTACTTACGAATACGTCTGTACCGATAAAACCGGACATGCGGAGGCCGTGAGAGTAATCTTCGACCCCGCCGTGGTTTCCTATGAAGCCCTGCTTGACGTTTTCTGGCAGGTCCACGACCCGACAACAAAAAACCGCCAGGGCCCGGATGTAGGGAGCCAGTACCGCTCCGTGATTTTTTACCATTCGGAAGAGCAAAAAGCTGCTGCTTTTGCCTCAAGGGAAAAGCTCGAAAAGTCTGGTGTTTTCAAAGACCCCATAGTGACCGAGATCGTGCCGGTTTCCGCCTTCTACATGGCCGAAGATTACCACCAGCAGTACTTTGAGAAGAAAGGGTTCCTGCAGCAAATACTCCGGAGCCTGAAGAAATAATCTTGATAGCTCGAATCTTGATAGCTCGAATCTTGATAGCTCGAATCTTGATAGATCAAATCCTGGCAAACCCGCGGGAAACCATATAAAAAGATTAATTTAGAGGGATTCCTAAAGTAGTTCCGGATGGAATACGCGGTCTCAATACGGAAACTTTCAAAGGCTTTCGGGAAATCCCCTGTCCTGAAAAACCTGGACCTCGACCTCAAAAAAGGTGAGTTTGCGGTCGTCTTCGGCCCGAACGGGGCCGGAAAGACCACTCTTTTGAAGCTGATCGCGACCCTGGCCGAGCCTACCGGAGGTTCGGTTTTTGTATCCGGATTCAACGCTGCCGAGGAGCCGGAAAAGGTACGGAATGAAATAGGAATGCTCTCCCACGAGCCCTACCTCTACGGCGAGCTTACGGCCCGTGAAAACCTCCGTTTTTTCGGGCAGATGTACGGCCTGGACAAGCAGAAACTTGAAGAAAGGATCGCCCATCTCCTGAAGGAGGTTGGCCTTGAAACAAGGGCAGATGAGAGGGTTAACACTTTTTCCAGGGGAATGAAGCAGCGGCTTTCCATTGCAAGGGCCCTTATCCACGAGCCTTCCCTGCTCCTTCTGGATGAACCCTACACCGGCCTTGACCCAAAAGCTTCAGAGGTATTTGAAAATCTCCTTAAGAGCCCGGCCTTTGAAGGGAGCAGCAAAATAATGGTTTCCCACGACCTTGAACGGAGCTTTGCCCTCTGCGACAGGGTCCTGGTCCTTAATGCAGGCAGGTTTGTATACGACGGGCTTAAAACAAACTTCTCCGGGTTTGAAGATTTCCGGGAGAAGTGCGCTCCCCTGCTGACCTGAAGTGGAGACGGACAGAGGGCAGAAAAAGGATAATGAGACTTATTGATGCAAACCGGAAATAGAGCAAATTAAACTCAGAGCAAATTAAACTCAACAAATAAAAGATAGCTTATATATTTTATAAGAAAAGAATATTTGAGTTCAAAAAGGATTTTTGATAACATAAAAAAGGAGTTTTAAAAATGATCCGGAGCTTCTATATCGCCGCAAAAGACCTGAAAGCCGAGTTCCGGACAAAGCAGATGCTCAATTCCATGTTTATCTTTTCCCTCATGGTACTTGTGGTTTTCAGCATCTCTTTTGGGGATTTCCTAGGGGACAGTGCAAAAGTGGCAAAGCTTGCTCCCGGCGTGCTCTGGGTCTCTTTCACCTTTGCGGGCATGCTCGGGCTTTCCCGGACCTTCGTGCTTGAAAGCGAAAACGGCTGCCTGGAAGCTCTCAAACTCTGCCCTGTGGACAGGGGCACCATCTATACGGGAAAGGTCCTCTCAAACCTGGCAATCATGTTCCTCATGGAGATAGTAACCCTGCCCTTTTTCATCGTGCTCTTCAACTACGGGCTTGATCCTCGCGCCCTGCTCCTGCTCGCCCTCATCCTTCTGCTCGGGACTTTTGGCTTCATAGCTGTCGGGACCCTTCTCTCCGCACTTACCCTTGGCACCCGTACCCGGGAACTTCTCTTGCCCGTACTTCTTCTGCCTGTGCTCCTCCCCGTCCTGATCCCTGCAGTTGAAGCGACAGCCGGAATCCTGGCGGGGAACGGCATTGTGGGCATCTCTTCAGAACTCCGGCTGCTTGCGGCCTATGACCTGGTGTTCTTTGTGGTTTCCAATCTGGTCTTTGAGTATGCGATCTCGGACTGAAAAATGGGAGGACATATAGAGATACAGGAGAAGAGATACAGGAGAAGAGATACAGGAGAAGAGATACAGGAGAAGAGATACAGGAGAAGAGATACAGGAGAAGAGATACAGGAGAAGAGATACAGGAGAAGAGATACAGGAGAAGAGAGATAGGGAATGAGAGGCAGGGAAATTTTGAAAGTTTTTCGGTTAAAAACGAATCAATAATAAATAATGCGAAGTGATTGTAATTAATAGTGGGCCTACCTTCAGCTTATTTCGGCCTGGGAGCCAGGAGTTTTAATTCACTGGTAAATTATATTTATACGTTTGATTACATAAAGATACTTATCTCAGTATTAAACACTTATCCCAGTTTTATCTCAAATCATCGATGCACGTGAACAAAATGGCAGCAAATTCCAGAAAAACCGGAGGGCTGGCGGCTGCGGCGGCCGGCGTAATGCTTCTTGCGGTCTACATGATCTTTTTCTACCTCCCTCTCATAAGGGATGAGTCCGGGGAGGTCCTGAGCGGAAGCTTCAAGATATTTTTCTTCCACATGCCGATAGCCATCATCTCCTACCTGGCTTTCGTCATCGTGTTTGCAGCAAGCGTGTTCTACCTCCGGGAAAAAGCCCTCAAGTGGGACATCTATGCCCGCTCTGCCGCCGAAATCGGGGCCCTTTTTGCGTTCCTGGTCCTGGCCACGGGTTCGATCTGGGCAAAGGATGCCTGGGGTTGGTACTGGATCTGGGACATCAGGCTGACTACTTCCCTGGTCCTTTTCCTTGTCTACCTCGCCTACCTCATGCTCCGTAAGTCCCTGGAAGAGCCTGAAAAAAGGGCGCGGCTTGCAGCTGTTTTCGGGGTAGTTGGCTTCGTATCCGTCCCCTTGAGCTTTTTCTCCATCCGGCTCTGGCGCTCGGCTCACCCCCTCATGTTCGGAGGAAACACGGGCGGAAGCGGAGGAGGACTCGAAGGTACAGCTCTCCAGCTGACCCTATTCGTGAATTTCGCAGCTTATTTGCTGCTCTTCCTTGCCCTCTTTTCCCTTAAGGTGGATAATGAGAGGATGCAGGAAGAACTTGATGAGAAAAGATATGGGGAGTTTGAAGGGAGAATTTAAGAATAACAAATTTTCCTTTTAAGCTTCCCTTTTAAGCTTTCCTTTTAAGCTTCCCTTTTAAGCTTCCCTTTTAAGCTTCCCTTTTAAGGGCTTCGTAGAAATCCTGCTTTATTGCCGGAAAATCCCTGAGTGTGTCTGATTCCTGACCCTTATTAAGTTAGGTCTTTATTTTTATATCGTTCCCGGGGCTCTCCCCGCCCGCCTCAGAGGGCGGTCTTTTCCGAATTCACTGAGAAAAATTTCTTGCAAAATAAACTGCCAACGGAGTTCTGCGATCTGATTTCACATCCCGATTTTGATATTCTGCTTTCGCCATCTTACTTTTGACATCCCGCCTTCAACACATTACTTTCGCCATCTTGCTTTCTATTCCCTGCTTTCTACATATTGTCTCAAAGAAAAATCACGACATGAAAACCATGAAAATCGGAGAAGAGACTAATTCAAAAGTTTTTTGTTGTCCATGTGTATTTTTTTTCAGTCATCAAAATGACCTTTTTGGTTATGCAAATGTATTTTATTCAGTCTTTCGACCATTCGAATACAACTTGTATTCACTTAAGTCTATTTTATGAAAAAGCCGGTCGTCTTCGATGACCGGTGAGAGTGCTGGTACCTGAAGAGCAGATTGAAAAAAGGTTTTTAGGATAACTGAACAGGGAAACTACAGATACCCTGTCCGATTAATCCGGGGTGAACTACCCCTCCCTGCCTCCTTCGGAGTCGATGAAGGGGCTTCCTTCGAGTACTCGAATCATCCAGGTATTGGCTCTAAGAACTCAATACCCATCTTCAAGCCTGTTTGTCGAAGATTATCGGC
>NZ_VOUA01000039.1 GCF_024372725.1 Methanosarcina sp. KYL-1 | reverse complement strand
AGTTGTCCTTATTGTGGTCTTACTCTTGATAGAGATCATAATGCTGCTATTAACATTCTGAGATTGGGGCTACAATCTCTTCAGAATTCTGATAGATGCCCGTCACTTCAGTGATGGGAGTAGTCACGTGATTGTAATACTATCACAATTACGGAGTTTCATTAGTATAATATTCCGGCCCATATCGGCCGTACCATAAGGTGTAGTTTCCATGAGGTATAACCTGCCCCAGAACAGCCCTGACTTTTAAGTTGCCTGTGGCATTAACATTTGTTATAATTTCATTCATGTACAGGCCCCTGTATTCCCTGGACCACTCATTTGGGTCATTATTTGCCTGCAGATGGATATAGAATGATACCGGCCCTTCTCCAAGATTATCGCTTACGTAGACGTAGCTGTCATAAGTCGGATTAGAGGCATACTTAATGTAGTCTCCGTAAGGGACTACGGAAGTTTCAGAAAAGTTTTCAGCCGGGAACAATATCGGGCTTCCGTTGTTTATTGGGTCGAAAATGTCGAAGTAGTCAACAATAAAATCCGCATCGTAAGAGATATCTTCGAGCCTGGTCTCGTTTGTCCTGAATCCAAGCATATATCCTTTATCGGTTTCTGCAATGAATGTTGTCCAGTTCCCATTTATTGTTTTGTTATCAAAAACTTCAGTTGCATTTTCAAAATAGGGGCCTTTGAGGTGTTGTTCAGGCCAGTTGTTGATTTCATGCATCATCTCCTGGGTGAAATAAGGATCTTTCTGAGCCGGGGGAGTAAAAAATTTGCCTTCTTTTGTTGCAGGGATCGGAACCATTACTACAGTAGTTCCCTCTACCCCCCTTCCCGAAAGGCCCCCCACACCAACTTCATATATGCAATAATATCTTTGGCCCCTATCTCTCCAATCTTTTGCATCCATATAAATAGCATGAGTAAATAAGCCCCCAGCAAAAAGAATGATAAGTATAGCTATGAGTAGTAAATTTCTTTTTCTCACTTTTACTCACCCCCTGGTTTATATTTCCCTGGATTACCTGATAAATCAACAGTTAGCTTTCCCACGGGTTCAATAGGTTATCCTGCTTGTAATTATTTCTTCTTTGCCTCTTTTTTTGCTCCAGAGGCAGGGTCAGACAAGTCTTAAATATTCTCAAGGTTAACATGACCATTGCTTATGGGTGTAATGGGGTTCAAATCTACTCCTGAGGGTTCGTTTTAACTCCCTCAACTAATTTTAATACGTTCTATATAAGTTTTCTATCCAGATCATCAAACTATAATAAAAGATGCTTGACTTATATTTTCATTTTTCAGCTTTACTTTTCTATATGATATAATTTTTGATAAATTGGACAGAAATCATATATAGGTGTGAAAGTCAGTGCTATATGAAGATCTTTTGATTTTTTTTATGTCTGGGATCTTATTAATTCGGGTAATATTCAGTTTGATGAAATGGGCATAAAGCAATTATAAGGGGTTCACAAATATATTGAGTGCAGACATCGTAAAAAAAGTGAGCTAGATTTCCGCACAATCTACCTGGAATAGCCGAATCCCCTGAATATTTACCCGAAGTAGTTGTCACAAAATAACTGAGACTCATATTTTATGAAGTTAATTTTCAATTGTTGACAATGATCTTGAAAATCAAGGCATTCAATCGAAACGGTGCATAGGTTGTTCTGTGATGGCTCCTAAGGCAAAAACGCGTTGATTTTAACTTTAACTGTACTTAAAGTTCGCTGGCTTTGCTTTTGGGTGACGCACAGGAAAAATATGAAGAAAAGGGGAAAATTAAGAATGATGGAAAGCAAAGGAATACGAATAGGCGGGCTAATTGTTGCAATGCTACTTGTGAGCATGGCGTTCATGCCCGCCGTTAGTGCGACGGAAGTTGAAGTTCATCCAGTTCCAGACTCGGGTATGATCATGGTTGATAATGAGGTAACAGTGACTTCAGATGCCGGTTTCAATCCGGATATGGATTTTGCAAAACTCAAGATAAACCCGCGTTATTCTAACATTCAGTTAAAACCGGGAAGCAGCGATGAAATCACTGTAACTGTCACGAACACGGACAACATAACCATTACAGCAGAACCAAAAGTTGTAACGTCCCCGTACGAGGAGAACATCCTCGAAGAAAGCTGGGTCAGCATAACACCTGCCAGCAAAGATCTAGGACCGGATGTTAAACAGGAGTTTACCATTAAGGTGAATATCCCGCAAGATGCTGATATAGGGAACTATGGAGCTGATATCGCATTCACCGACGATGTGATGCCAACACAATATCCAACACCCTATCCTGCCTATATTAATTCCATGCATCTTTATGTCGATGTCTGGACCCCTCCAAAGATCCAGATCCAGACGCCATATCTCGGTGACCGTGTCAAGGCAGGGGATGAATATGACTATGAAATCAAGCTCAAGAACGTAGTTGACAAGGATATTGCTATCGACCCGAAAATGAGTGATGACAACCAACGGTATTATTATGGTCCATATGACACGGTGGGTCCTGCATTTGATGATGATGCGATCACCATTACCGCTCCTTCCATCGTAAAAGCAGGTGAAACGGCTGTTGTCAAGGTGCATCTTGAAGTTCCCGATGATGCAAAAGGCAGATACAACGGAGCCATTGACCTGAACATTGACGATCCGTCCATACGTGAATGGGACGGTCAGGTCCAAATGAATTTCGAGGTGTGGACCCAGCCCAGTGAACCGTACACAAAGACGTTCACAACCAGGACCGGCGGTCCCATTACCATTGAAGTGTCATCCAATGACTATAATTATGGTATATGGATGGGTGCAGGCGGTCAGGACGAGAAAGATGAGGCATCCTTTGACCTGGCACTGGAATATGAATCAGGTGAGGTCGAACTGAATCTGGTCAAAACGACCTACAGCGGTACCGTCAGTCTTGGAGCATCTGACTTCCCTCCCTGGGAAATGGATGGAGCAGGGATCTATCATGATGCTATTGAAGTCTACACGGAGACCTATGAGGCACCAGGTGCCATCGGAGAATGGACGCTCGGCATACTTCCGACAAATGCGGAACAGTTCAACTATTTGATTACGATCGGGGCCGTTGAATAAACAAGCGGATACGGGCGTAGTAACGCCCTGCCTTTCTTTTTCAGGTGACATCTATGGACCATCTATCAAAGTTGTTCGTGGCAGCATTGATCTTAATGTTCCTCATAGCCGGTGTTGTATGCATCAACGACTCTGAAAAATCGTCCTCCGGATATGAGGTTACATGGATGGGCACACCCCCGGCAGAAAGTGCCATGATCGAGACAAAGCTCAAACAGCAAATAAGTCCCTATCCTGGCATGGAATATGATAATGTTACGCTTAGCGCATCGAGAGAAAATGATAAACTCCGCATACACACGATCGCTGAGTCCTCGGCTTCCAGGTATCCTGACCTTTATGACTTCACGTACCGGGACGGTGACCTGATACAGGTCGGATATCTCCTTGAAGCCATTCCCGAATCTGTCCGGTCCGAAGCTATTGGCGTGGCTATGCAAAATGAAGGTATCGCAAACGCCCTGAGTACCAATACGAATGCATACGCTGTTTCATCCGTAAAACGGATCCTACCTGAGACCTCGGAAAAGTTCTATTCTGGAAAGACCCTGCTCAGTGTGACATGGCTGGATTATTCGGTATCCGCACTGATTGACATGGACACAGGGGAAGTGGTCCAGGTCTGGAACGGACAATGAGAAAAGTAGAGCAGAAGTTTTTAGTGAACTATTGATTAGTCTCATGAACTTTATCCTTTTAACTCAATTAACTGATTTTGATTGTTGAAAAAAGATGTCAACTACCTTTGTCTGATACATTTTTTTCAAAAAAGGATAGTTGTGAGGGCGTTTTTTCGTCCTCCCGCTCGGTATAAAATCGTAAATTCTATAAGTTAGTTCCCAAGGGCTTCATAGAAGCTGCGTTCCCGCTTCATCCCCTGATTTGCACTGGTATAATTTGATCTGTGAATTCATCCCTGTATTACTTTTTCCTTAGCCGCCATCCTCCATACAGGCAGGTCAATCCTCCCAATAATCCGAAACCGGGAGCAGAGTTGTTTTCATTCGATTTCTCTTCACTTGAGCTACTTTCATTATCAGATTCTGAATCATTGTTGCTTGAATTATTGGTTTCTCCAATGCTTTTTTCACCAGATGGCAACAAATCTGTTTCTTCTCCAAATTCATATCCGTCTTCCATCACTTCTTCTGCAGGTTGATATAATCCGCTCTCTTCAAAAGCAACCGGAATATCAGTCACATTTTGTTTTCTTGCCTCTTCATCAATTATCTGGTAAATCTCTTCAGCTAGAGCAATTTTTTCTTCAGAAGGCAAGCCATCATAAATATATACATGCAATCTGGTGAGCTGAATTCCATATGCTGCCACCTGTCCTTTTTCCAAGTACGGTAAAATTTTTCCCTCTGTACCTTGTTTAATCGAATACAGCTTGTTCCACCAGGCTCCTATCTCTTTCTTGTCTTTTAATAAGGGGACTTCTCCATAATTTGCGAGATTTCCGTCTCCAAATAGTCGCTCAGGCTTTTCTTTCATATATTCTTCAATAGCCTCTCTCTCCGATTCGGAAAGGTTTTCCACGTTTTCTCCATAAGTGTGATAAGTGTGTTCCAAATCCAGAGGGATTTCCGCTTGATAGATGCCATATCCAAATTCTACTGGAATGTCCTGTATGTCCATTTCTTTTGCAGCATTATCTATCAGAGCATATATCTCATTCATCAACGACTCGTCAACATTACCGTACTGAAATAAAATCACAAAGTATCCCCCTGCATTAGATCCGCATGTTACTACTTCTCCATGGGGATACATGTATCTGGAGGCAAGAGTGTCTTTTATTCTGTTGCCAAGTTCTTCAAGAGTAGAATTCCAGCTCTCTTTTTGTTCTTCAGTATCCAGTTCAGGGAGTTTGCCGTATTTTGTAATTACAGTATTCCCATGTGATTCCAGACCAAAAAAATAGTTATAATAGCTATAATCTACATTGCTGGTTTCAGTATTCAAGTTGTCACCCGATTGAGCTGACTTATTATAATCTGAACTTGATCCAAAAGCTACACCTGTAACAGAACAGAGAATTAGGAGTAATTCTATTACGAACATGAGGGTCGATTTTCGCTTTGCCGTATCTATTCCTCCAAAAATTATTTAACTCACTTTCCGTAGATGTATACAAAAATGCCATCTACTTTCTCAATTGGGCAGTAAACTAAAAGCTCATCTTGCTTTTAACCAATAATATTGGGCAAATCGGTAAATTGATTTGACATCTGTGGAATGTAGGATTTAAAATATCAAATTGCGGGCGGCTACCCCACCCAAAAGGATGGGGTATGCTTTGGGCCGCCTGCTCGGTTTCCTGGGAAGTGCTTGGCATCATTTAACAATGTTTCCTAATGTTGGAGTAGCATATCGAACTCCTGTAACCATGATTCTAAGAAACCCGTTAAAAAGGAGCAAGGTTTTATCGATCTAAAGGAGCACAAAAAACGTGCGAGGGTTCACTTCATCCCCTACCTGAAGGCGGGGTATTTGTGACCCTCCGCGCTCCCGATGTAATAAAAGATTAAGTGATAGCCTTTTAAACTCTAAGAGGATAAACACCTAAATCAGATACAACTCCTGAAAGTGGCGAGAAGTAAGAATCACTTCCAATAAAACCGTGGTTAATTCCTATAATATACAATTTATTACTTGATGATATGCGATAGACCGGAGCTCCACTATCTCCATATGTAGTTGGATAACTTGCCGTTACTTGGTTATAGTAAGCCCATCCATCTTGGGTAACTGTAGTGCCGATGTCTGTTATTGTTCCATATGTTACACCACTAGTTTTCCCAGAAATGTATATCGGCCAGCCAACCCAACCATCAGTTGGAGTAGTTGATAGAAATCCGGAAATGTCCTTCGTTACTCCGCTACCAGTATGAATTTTTGGCTCCACATCACTATGTTCTATAAAAGATGCATCTGCATAGTGATCTCCAAGTATATCAACATCACCTATTAAATTACTATTGTTCGATAAATATGTTGGTTGGTGTATGGCCATATCTATACTACTCGCAAAGTGTTTTGCAGTTACATATCCTTTAGTCCCATCACTTTTTTTAGCAGGGAAACCTAGTGTTGCTGTGTAATTACCACCGTTTTTCCTAACAGTTATCTGTATTGCCCCAATTACTGGGCGATATCTGTCAGTATAACCGCTTGCAGCTTCTTGGATAAAGTCTTCTTTTTTGAATACAACAGGAATTTCCTGTATAGATGTTTTACTTGCTCCTCTCTCTATTAAATTATATATTTCATTAATTTGAGAATCTGTAACATCCATACCTTTATAAAACGTAACTTTAAAATAGCCATTAATGTTCCAACCATAGCCTATTACTGGCCCCTTTGGATACAGATAAGAATCCATGTCATCTTTCACAATATCTTTACTCTTATCGAGTTTATCATACCAGGTCAGCCTTTCTTCTTTAGTATCAAATTGTGGGATTTGACCCTTTGTTGCCAAGACATTGGGATCTTTGCTTAGATTCTCAAAAGTCTTAGGGCCAAAATCCGGAATTACTCTTTCTTCTGAGTCAGAGATTCCAAAAACTTCACTTTCTAATGCTGATTCCATTGAATCATCAGCAGAGGCCGAAGCTACAAATACTACTCCCGTAAGTAGCAGTAGCAAAATTAGCATTCCTTTTCCAAATTTTTTCATTGTTGTCATACCTTTACCTCGCGATTTTGCTCCCGAGGCAAGATTAAGCAAGCCTTAAATATTCGCAAAGCTAACATAATCATGCCTCCGGGCACGTGGAGTTCAAACTTGCTCTGGAAAGTACATTTGAACTCCATAAACTACTTTTAACCAACTCTTTATAAGTTTTCTGACCATTCCATCAAACTATCAAAAAGAAGGTTGATTTATGATTTTTTTTTTCTGTAGTATTACTTTCTCTGACAAACAGTTTGATACATTGGATAGAAATTATATATAGATGTGAAAAATAGTACCATACGAAGACTTTTTGTTTTTCATGTCTGTGGTCTAATTGTTTAGAAGATGTGGCAAAATGAGTGCTAAACTGTATTAGTAAGAAATTTGTGTCTCCTTTTGTGAAGGGTTGGAGTGTAAATCCCTGAAAATAGTGGAGTTTAAGCAAAAAAGGTGGAGTTTTAAGTACTTTCATTAATTTTAGCCTGTTATTCAAAGAATTTCACGTACGTTTTTTCGATCGTATCCCGGTAAACAGGATTTATACTGTATATCATACTCTTCCCCTCCTTATTTTCTTCAATGATGTCTAATTCCTTTAATTGCTTCATATGCCAGGAAATTGTACTTCTGGAAATCCCGATTGTCCGGGCAAGGTCCATGTTGGTGTTGCATTCTTCCTTTAATATATTCAAAAGTATCTTTCGTGTCATCTCATTTTGAAAAGCTGAAATAACCCTTTTTTCTTTTTCATCATATGTGGAATTGTTCTGGAAGTATCGGACTTTTCTGTGATAACATTGGGCTTCGATCATATTTTCCGCTTCGAGAATTTTTATATGGTGGCGCAGAGTCCCACGGTTCAGTTTCATCTGGTTTGCAATCTCACCTATGTAAGCCCCAGGTCTGTCTTTGATAAAGGCATAGATGTCTTTTCTTTTCCGGTTCCCAAGAGCATTTGAATGCTCCACCACCCGGTATCCAAGTATTGCGAAAATAAGTTTTGCAGGAAACAGAAGGTCAAGCATGGAGGAAATTTGCATCAGGGCCAGCCAGAGCAGGAACTGCCAGTAGGGTATTACAGTATCTTCAAGTAATACCACCTCTTCCCCGTTAATTGAGGCTCCGGCTTGATCGCTTGGACAAGGGCTTACAATATATTCCGTAGCTCCGGCTGTTGTTGTTAACAAAAAAAATAATAAACAAATGGCAAACTTTTTTTGAAGCTTAGTGCTGGTATACGTTGAACGTATATTCTTCGGTTCCACTAACCGATTCCCCATAGACCTTGAACTTCCAGATTCCCTGTTCCACGTATCCTTGAGAGGGATCTATGTTAATGTGTATCCTGCCGTTTACGCTTCCGTCAGAATCATCATGGTAGGTTCCGATTTTGCTTCCGGAAGGGGTGTAAATGCTAAGAGCCAGGGAATCACTCGTATCCCCCCAGTTCAAATCCACTTCTAGATAATCTATTCCTGAGCCTACGTTTACATTGTGAGTTATTGTCTGCCCCTGAGTTATGTACTGGGTTGAAAGTATACCAAAAATGGAATCTCCTGTATCAAGAGAATTTTCTATCCAGGGGCTTACAACGTAATCTTTTTCAGGAAATACAGAAGAATCTTCTGAAGAGGGACTTGCAATGCATCCTTCTTTGGCCGAGACAACAGACCCAGACAGCATTCCTGCAACCATACATAGTATTAATACTTTCCATATTTTCATACTGTCACCAATGAAGGGTTAGAATCCAGGCATATATAGTTTCTCTCCAAAGTATCAAACTGTCATCCTTAAAAATTAGTTTTATGTGTTTGGCCGGAAATATGCCGGATTATCTGAAAAAAGACACAAGATACCTTTGTCTAATAGATTTATTCAAAATAGGAGAGGTTCAGAGGATGTTTTTCCGTCCTTTCGGTCAGGATAAGATAGTAAATTATATATGGTTGGTTATCTTTGCCGAATATTCCATAACTTGCTGCAGGGATGGAAATGTTCTCATAAACCGCAGGAACATTATGTGATATTTTTCCATCACTTTTTTGTTTGTGATATTTTTGATAGTTTATCCCAAAACCAATTTTACCTCAAATGAGTAAAGTTCCGGAACTATTTTCATGATCAGAAACCCAATTGATTTTTAGAATATGACATTTAGAGAATCGATTTTGAATTTAGGGATCATCTCATTATAAATTTACGGTATATTTATGCTCCTTCAATAATTTTGAGGAACAGTTTTTGCAGATTCATTTCTTCTTCCTCAAACATGGATACCGTGCCGCCTGCTTTTTTAACGGCTTTTGCAATTTCTGTCCGGAGTTTCATCTTCGCACTCACATGCAGAGTCCTGTCCCGAATATCAAAAGCTGTCACACCCTCTACATTCTTTACGGCTTCTGCAGCTTCAGAGAGGGGAATATCCTGAACTTCAAGCAAATAATGCACGCCTTCCTTTTCCCTGATCATATCCCGAAGGTCTTCCACGGACCCAGCTGCCAGCAGTTTCCCTTTTGCAATTATCGCTATGTGGTCGCAGATTTCCTCAACTTCTTCCATGGAATGCGAGCTCAGAAAAACAGTCACTCCTTTGCTCCGGTTCAGCTCCTTTATAAGGTCCCGCATCATCTGGGCTCCAAGGGGATCGATGCCGCTTGTCGGCTCGTCAAGGAAAAGGACCGAAGGCTCGTTGACCAGAGCCTGGGCAAGCCCGAACCGTTTGCGCATACCTGTGGAAAAACCACCTGTCTTCTGGTCGATGGCACGGGTAAGGCCCACGGTTTCAAGCAGGTTTACAATCCGTTTTTCCCGGACCCCGGGTTCGATATTATAGAGTTTTGCATAAAAGCGCAGGTTTTGCCTTGCAGTGAGGTTGTCATAAAAACCGGCAGGTTCGGGAAGAACTCCTGTCGTTTCCCTTATGTTTATAACCTCTCGGACGATATCAAAACCTGCAACCTTCCCGCTTCCTTCGCTTGGTTCAAGCAAACCGATAAGCATTTTCATGGTCGTGGTCTTTCCGGCCCCGTTCGGGCCCACGAAGCCGAATACCTCCCCTTTTTTTACCTGCAGGTTGAGATTGTCTACCGCGCGGATCTGTTTCTCCTTCCCGAAAAACTTACTCAAATGAATGGTTTCTATCGCAAATTCATCTGTTTCCTGTAAGATCCCACTTTGTTCCAATTCCATACTCATTGATTCCACACTCATTGATTCCACACTCATTGATTCCACACTCATTGATTCCATCTTTACCGCCTTCCGAATTTACGTACCACAAAAACAAGCACAAGGACTGCAAGGGCCAGCATCCCTATGCCGAGAAGCCCGCTGCTTGACGATTTTTCCACATTCACTTTGATACTTCTCTCAGAGCTCACAAGGTCGTCACTCTTTGCCCGTATGAAAATCTCCTTTATCCCGGAGCCGGCATTGGCATTTGCAGTTATCTTTACAGATATGCTCCTGGACTCGCCTGCTTCCAGTTCGTCTGTCGTCCCGAAGCCCTGAATCTGCGTACTGAGGCCGCTTTCCCCGTTAATTTCGAGAGTGACATCTTCCAGGGCATCGTTTCCTCTATTTTCAATGCTGATCCGGACTTCGGAGGAGCTGCCGGGGTTCAGGGTCAATTCTTCAGGGTTTGGATCTACTTTGAGCAGTTCCTCGTTTTCGAGGTCGTTGTTGATACTCACCTCAAGCTGCCGGGAAACTATCTTATTTCCGCTTACTGCTGCCACTGTGACCGGATAAAGCCCGCTTGTGGCATTCTGAGACGGCTTGACCTTTACTGTAAAATCCAGTTCCTCGTCGGCAGAAAGCATAAGGGAAGAAAGCCTTTCCTCCTCATCGTCATCATTGACAAATTCCGCCCTCCAGCCTTCGGGAAGGCTGAGAACCTCAAGGTCCAGTTTAAGCGGCTGATCATACCGGTTTTTCAAAGAAACCTCAAATTCAGCAGTTGTTTCCGGCCGGATTTCAAACCCCACTATATTTGAATTCAGCTCCACGTATGCACTCAGGTCCTCGTCCCTGGAAAGTTCGGGGTTTATGCTTACGCTGATCGGCAAAAATACACTCCGGTTTCCTTTTTCCGGGCACGCTGCCACCAGAACTTCATAATCCCCTTCGGTTGCATTCAGAGGGGGATTTACGAGAATTTCAAACTCCTGACTCTCACCTGCAGGGATTCCCAGCTTTGTAATTCGTGCCCCGTCGGTGGAAAGCAGGTCAACTCCCCACTGATCGGGTTTCGAAACCAGAAAAATCCGAAAATTTGCTCTACTTTCATATTTATTTTCTACAAAAGCCCCGAAACTGACAGGAATCCCCGGATGGGTCTTTTTTCCCGGAATATCGGAATAGATTTCCAGATTAGGCATTGCGTCCCTGTCAACGGTTACTGCAAACTCCCGATAGATCGTATCGGAATTTGAAATATATTCCCCATAGGGCTTCAGCCCTATGCTGACGGGATACTCCCCGTCCTTTGCGTTTTCAGGAACTCTTACTTTAAGGGTCAATTCCTTTTCCCCAGCTTCTTCAGGCAGGGTTATGTGGCTGACCTGACTGCCGTCGGCATAAATACCTGCAGTCCAGTCATCGGGTATTTCCTTCATGAAAAGCAGGACCGATATGCTCTTTGAGGTATTGTATCCCTTTTCCACGGTAAGGCTAAACTCCACAAGGTCCCCGGGCCTTGCAACCTTGCCACTGATGTCGTTTCCGACCGTAACCTGAGCAAAGTCAGCTCCTGCAGGAAGAGGTATTAGAGAGAGTAGTGTGAGTATTATCACTACGATTGGGAGGAATTTCTCTCTTTTAGTAAGCATCCATATCATCCCTCATAAATCCAACATGTTCAGCATCAGAAGTTTTTCTTGCTGAGACATGTGATCTATCCTGCAGATATCCCATATGTACATACCTCCTTCCAAATTTAGAAACAATGCCGATGAAGCCAATAACTCTTGATTTTATCACTTAGACTTCCACTCGTTGTCTTCAATTTCGACCTCATCGCTTACAGCACGTTCCGGATCTCTTTTGCACCAGTCCTTATCACGTTATAAAGTAATGTCCTTCCTGAGAAATATGATAAAATCTATTATGAACAATATAATCGGCGTCATTATCAGCACTACAATGTTCATCCAGAATTCTACTAAACACTGAGTTAGAGTATATTCAGTATCAAAAATTCCTCCAATGGTTGATTCTACGTTAACTCCCATAAAACTCAAATCAGCTCTGCCAATTACAGCTTCCCCATAGTGATGTAGTGGTGATATATTCAAAAGTTGTGTGATCAATACACTTTCAGTCGCTGTTTGACCTGTCAATATGGCAACAACTGTCTTGAGAATTGCACCAAATAGTACACAGATAAAAATCCATATAACAATGTTATAGGTAAGTGAATCAGTGGCGTTTTTTACCATCGTTGAAATGAGAACTGCAATTTCCAAAAATGTCACCGCATAGAAAAATGTGAGAATAGTGAACGCAGCTATTCTGATGAGTTCTATATATCCTACTTCGACTCCATAGAAGATCAACAGTGTTCCTACAGATACAAAAACCGAAAATACGATTATAGCAGCTACCATCAACATTGATCCAAGAAATTTCCCGGCGAGAACATTATCCCTGAATAATGGATGAGTTAATAACACATTCAGTGATCCGGATTTCTGTTCTCTGACAACTGCATCGAATCCCAGAACTATGCTAACCAGTGGGGTAAATAGAGATATCATTTTGACATTAATGCTACTCAGGAGTACCGAATTATTCTGATGCACCAGGGAACCATACATGTATGTAGAGGCAAATATTATTGCAGTATATGTTGCAAGCAACACCAAAAATCCGGTATTATGAAGATGATCAGCAGCTTCTTTTTGAGTAATGACAAATACATTATTATTTTTCATTCGAGTTACCCCATATCCTTTGATATATCCTGACGCAAAAACGTTATAAATGCCATTATAATTAAAAAAACAGGAGTAATGGTTAAAATTAGAACATTTATCCAGAATTCATTCCACCACTGTTCCAGCGTGTGTTCTGTGTCAAATATCCCTCGCACGCTTGATCTCTCACTTGAAACACCCAGCCAACTCAAACTAGGCACACCACTTACCGTCATAGCATAATGATGAGCTGGTGACAATTTTTGAATATCTGCATTGAGTTCTAAAAAATAACCACTATCATCTAAGTCAGTGGGTTTATGCCCGGCTATAATGGAAGCAGTGGTAGTACAGATCATACCAAATACGATACATAATACAACCCAGATCGCTATGTTGTATACCAGTGATTTTGTTGCATTTTTTGTGACAATTGAACCAAGTATGCCAAGTGCCAGGAATATAGATAGATATAAATATGTAAGAATTGCAAAAACTACCAATCGGTTTAGCATCGGTAAACTTAACTCTGTTCCTGATGCCACAAGCATTGTACCGAGAACTATGAAAATTGATACAAATACTACCAGAACCAGTGTAATCATTGCTCCGAGTGTTTTTCCGGCAATGATATTATCCCTATAAATCGGATGCGTCAGAAGCACATTCAAAGAACTGGCCTCTCGTTCTTTGCAAATAGCATCGAAACCAAGTGCAATTCCCATAAATGGCAAGAAGAGGGAAACAATTTGTGCGATATCAAGATAACTTCTGGATATGGTGCTTTCTGATCCAATTCCAGAACCATAACTTAAAGAAAAAACGATAGTCGTGAACACAAGCATAAGTATTACGAACCTTGGGCTCCATATATTGTCTGCAAATTCTTTTTGTGCGATCACAAACACATTCCGATATTTTTCCACGAGTGGTCCTCCCATTATTTTTTCATATGTATGCAGACAAACGCAGTTAATAGCTCCAGAAATACAATAATTGTAGTAAACCCAGGCAATCCAGAAGTTTCTTCAATAGTATTTACTCTTGAATGCTCGTCTGGATCTTTTTCGATTATCGTCGCTTCAGTGGCCGTATTGTTTGTGTGATTTCCCACAATTGCCTGGCTGTGGGTACCTTGTTCATCTATTCCGAAAATAGTATTATCTATAGCAATGAAGTCTCCTGATGGGTCAGAACTGAACCTTTCAAATTTTTTCATTGGCAGTAATATCTCCCAGGTATCATGTGTGCTGGTGTTCAGTACTGAGATCCTATAATCCGTGGCGAATAGCACATCGGTATCTTTCCACGTGTAATAGGGTACATTCTCAATTGTCAATGTATCCGATTCGTTGAACAAAAATAAGTCATACGTTCTTATGTAAGGTGGAGTAGTGGAGTTGGGATTGATGCTGGTCACTGAAATATAACCGTTCGGGGCTACCATCCCATCGATTATTTTATCCTTCTTGATCAGTTTTTTCATCTCGCCGGTTATTGAGAGAGAGTATAGTGCACAAGAATCATCAGAACATTTTTTAACTAAAATCTTTTCACTGTCCGGATACCATTGTATCACCCTTGAAGAACCTGAACTAAAAGTTGTAATTTTTACAGGCTTCTCCAGGTCTTCATCCGCAACATATATACCGTAACTGACATCGTCGACTTTTTCTGATGTTTTTATCTCATAGAAAATTAATCTTTTACTATCTGGACTCCATTTTTCGCCATACATTCCAACATACTCTGCAGAATGAATCTGATTAAATTCTCCACTTTCAATATCTAAAGTGACAACTTCCTGGCCGTTCTTTAAAAATACGATTTTCTTACCATCTGGAGACCATTCCATATCAGTTATTTCGATGTCATCGCCTACTATGCTAAAATTTAACTCATTTTTTTCATCCAGATCGTAAATGACAATTTTTCCAGGCACAAGTGCAGCAAATTTATTTTCTTTTGGAGACCATTTGAAGTTAGATAAATCAGATTCTAATTCTATCATTTTTGGATCCAATTTTACATTTTGAACAAAGTTTAGGTCATTTGACATGACAAAAAGACTGGCAGATATTACCTCATACCATTTTCCTTTTACCAATTCCACATATGCAAAATAATTACCAGATTGGCTCCATACAGGTGAAGTAATTGTTTTTCCACCACTGATAGAAGTAAATTCTGCCCATGCAATACGCGTTATTCCGGAACCATCCGCATTTGCTACATACAGTGCATCTACCCAACCGTCAAGCTCAGTTTTCCCTTTCGGATATACACTGACAAATCCATCAATTAGGATCTGGCTGCCACCAGGGCTCCACACGATGTCAAAAACAGGTTCACTTTCGATATCGAGGCGATTTGTATCCACAAGACTTATGAGATCTCTGCCCGCTGTCTGATTTAAATCAGATACTACGCTTACATTCATCTGTTTTAGATTACCACTTGCAGAAACTGGTTGAAAAGATATACAAACCAGAGCAATGAACATCAGTATTAATGTGATCTGTTTATTAAGCATTTAATCCTCCGTCGGTGGTCATTGGTTACTCGATTAACAAAAGACACATAAGTTCTCTTATTTTTTGAACTTTTATGCTTACTTTTTTCTGATAGTATATATTTAATAAAAAATTGGAGGGGGTTGGGTGTAAATCAACCACCTCTATAAGATATTTATGCAAGTGGATTAAATGTTTAGACCGGCGATGAACTGGTAGGAAAACTGTTGCCCGGCAATCATCTCAATACGAGGTTGCGGAGATGCTTGTAAATCTGCAGTGTGGTCGCTATTGGAACTGCTAACCCATGCTTCAACGTCACCCTCATAGTCATCATGTAGTTTCATCTCACCACCATTATTTACAAACGTGGCCTGCGCATCAATGTAAGCATCATCACCGTTATCGACACTGAATTTATACCAGTCATCCGCAGTGAAGGTACCACTCCATATATCGATAGTCCCCTCTGGAACAGCTATACTCTGTGCTTCGGAATACGATGCTCCGCCGGATGCTGAGACTGTTCCAATGGTCATCAACATGACTAACATCGAAACTCCAAGTTTAACAATCATGTTTGTTTTCATTCTATCTTGTCCTCTTTTATTCGCTTTGTTCCCGAGGCAAGATTAAGCAAGCCTTAAATATTCGCAAAGCTAACATAACCATGTCTCCGGGCGCGTGGAGTTCAAACTTGCTCTGGAAAGTACATTCGAACTCCATAAACTATTTTTTATTAACTCCTTATATGTTTTCTGTCCATTCCATCAAACTATCAAAAAGAAGGTTGATTTATGGTTTTATTTTTCTGTAGTATTACTTTTTCTGACAAACAGTTTGATAGATTGGATAGAAATTATATATAGGTGTGAAAAATAGCACCACACGAAGACTTTTTGGTTTTTACTTTTGTGGTCTAATTGTTTAGAAGCTGTGGTAAAATGAGTGCTAAACTGTATTAATAAGAAATTTGTGTCTTCTTTTGTAGAAGGGTTGGAGTGTAAATCCCTGAAAATAGTGGAGTTTAAGCAAAAAAGATAGAGTTTAAAGGATTCCTATTTATTTGAGCCCGTTATTCAAAAAATTTCACGTACGTTTTTTCGATCGTATTCCGGTAAACAGGATTTATATTGTATATCGTATTCTTTCCTTCCTTATTTTCTTCAATGATGTCTAATTCCTTTAATTGCTTCATATGCCAGGAAATTGTACTTCTGGAAATTCCGATTGTCCGGGCAAGGTCCATGTTGGTGTTGCATTCTTCCTTTAATATATTCGAAAGTATCTTTCGTGTCATCTCATTTTGAAAAGCTGAAATAACCTGTTTCTCTTTTTCATCGTATGTGGAATTATTCTGGAAATATCGGACTTTTCCGCAATAACGCTGAGCTTCGATCATGTTTTCCATTTCGAGAATTTTTAGGTGGTGGCGCAGAGTCCCCCTGTTCAGGCCCATATTACTTGCAATTTCGCTTACATAAGCCCCGGGTCTGGCTTTGATAAAGGCATATATGCCTTTTCTTTTCAGGTTATCAAGAGCATTTGAATGGTCCGCCACCCGATATCCGGCTATTGCGAAAATAAGCTTCGCTGGAAACAGGAGGTCAAGCATGGAGGAGATTTGCACCAGGGCCAGCCAGAGCAGGAACTGCCAGTAGACTGTAAAGTCCTTAAGTTTTACTACTTCTTCTCCGTTGATTGAAGCTCCGGCCTGATCGCTTGGAAATGGGCTTACGATATATTCCGTAGCTCCGGCCGTCAATATTAAGAATAAGGAGAAAAAGCACAGGAGATGCAGTCTCCTGTAAGCAATGCAGTGCAACATTTTCATACTGTTTCTCATAAGGGGTTAGAAAGCCAGGCATATATAGTTTCTCTCAAAGGTGTCAAATAATCATGCTATAGAATGTTTTCAAAAAAATTCCATAAAATATAACTAATTGTCTAAAAAAGGTATTAGCTATCTTTATTTAATCTAATTCTTCTAAAAAAGAGAGGTTTTTGAGGATGTTTTTCCATCCTCTGGCACTGGATAAAATCGTAAATTTTATAATGGGTTCTTAAAGAAATCTGAGAAGCTTCTTTCCGGCTTCTTCTCCGGACTTGCACTCATAACTTCCGTAATCCCATGGTGGAGAGGGCTTTTGCAGGGAACCTGGCACCCATGCGTTGATTTCAATCAACTCGAGGTGTATGCCCTCCCGGATTTGATACAACATTCCTATTACTTATTTCTACAGAATTACAGGCTTCCGGAAGTAAACAGGAAAGAATATATTTGGGAAACAATAGACAGGCCTGCTGGAATACCAACAGTTAGAGCGGCGTTTTTAAATGACATGTTTCGTGCATGCAAGAGTGCAAATGTCCAGATGTATGCAGACAGTAAGAGACATAAAATTCCAATTATTTGCGAGGTATAAAACAGGGGATTATTTGAGAATATCTGTTCTATACCCTGGACCATAAGTTGTGGGTCTTGCGCTGAAAAATCTGCCGAAGATATTAATATATACATTACAATAAAATTTGTGAAATTACTGAATATTTGTGGCACAAATCCATAACCTACAAACTCTAACGTTCTCTTAAACGAACCCTTTGAAGCAAATATATATGAAATTGAATATAAAATTCCGGCCAGTATAAACCAATATAAAAATGTTCCAATCAAACCTCCAATGATACCCCCAATAGCACCGATTGACATTACTGTAACGGATATAGATGAATCTATGTCAGAAGGAAACAATTCTTTAAATTTATTCATGACCAGAAAACTTGAACCTATTGCAAATATAGCGAGTACAAGCATTATCAATAGAGGATACTTAAAATTGACTTTAGTTCCTAGTTTTTCCTTAAAAAACGAATTCGGATCAAATATTAGATTATTCAGGTTTAGATCATCCATATTTTACACCATTGTAAATCTTATTCAATAGATGTTATATACTTAATTAAAATTTTACATTACATCTCAAGTACTTATATTTAACTTCGCCAGTCCGGTCTACAGCTTCAGAGGGGATATAGGTAACTCGTATTTTTTGTACGGGGTTGTGAACATAACATACAAAACCAAAACAGTTCATAGTTTCAACTTTTACAAAATATCTATAAAGATGGAAGATATGGAACAATAAGATTTTTTAGCTGGCAGCTGTATCATGGACAATTCTGGACTGTCCTTGTAGTGCTTAAAAAACGCAATCATTATCAGGATACCACAACAGATTTAAGTAATTATCTGTTTGATATATTTATGATAGAATCGCCGATTTTTGAGATATTTGATGGATTGCCCAGACAGGGTCCAGGTAATAACAAGTGCACTGAAAAAGCCTTTAATTTGATTTCTTCCCTTCCTGCAGGCAGTAAGATCCTTGACATTGGTTGCGGTGTGGGTATGCAGACAATTCATCTTGCGAAGATTTGTAACGACTGTCACATCACTGCAACTGATATTTACCAGCCTTTTCTGGATAAACTGATGGAAAATGCAGTTAAAGAAGGATTTGATGACAGGATTACCACGGTTTGTGCTTCCATGGATGACCTGCCTTTTGAAGCAAGTGAATTCGACGTCATCTGGTCAGAGGGCTCTATCTTTGTCATTGGTTTTGAAAAAGGACTTAGCTACTGGAAACAGTTTCTGAAAGATGAGGGTTATATAGCACTGACAGAAAGCACATGGTTCACGGATGAACCTTCTTCGGAAGTGCTTCAATTCTGGCAGGGCTGTTATCCTGATATCAAGAACATACCTGACACTGAAAAAGTTATCCTGGCAGTAGGATATGATCTCATTGACCGCTTTAAACTGCCAGCTTCTACCTGGTACGATTTTTACGCCCATCTGGAAAAAAGAGTTGATGACATCAGTGATAACTATAAAGGAAACACCGATGCAGAAGCGATACTTAGTTTTAACAGAAAAGAGATAAAGATCTTCAGAGAATACCCAGATGAATATGGTTATACGTTCTTCATTTTACAGAAGAACACAAATAAATGACCTGTTACTGATGAACAATTAAATGATCCTGAAACTAAAAAAGAAATCAAAGCAGCAATCAAAGAAGAATACTATCTAAGAGCCTGTCTTAAAATTAAATAATCCTTGTACCCTGATTGTTCGTTAATGTCATAACGAAATCTAAGACTTCCTTTAAGACGCCAGGTGTAGTTTCCCTGCAAGGTATCAAACAATCAGTTTCATTAACTCTTCCAATAAATATTCATAAAATAATTTTGATCGTTAAAAAAGACATCTACTACTTTTGTCTTATAGATTTCTTCAAAAAAGAAGAGCTGGTGAGGATGTTTTACCATCCTCCCGGCCAGGATAAAATCGCAAATTTTATAAGTGGTTCTGAAGGGAATCAGAGAAGCTTCTTTCCGGCCTCTGCTCCGGACTTGCATTCATAAACTTCCGTAATCTTCATGACTGCAAGGGCTTTTGCCGGGAACCTGTCCCCCATGGACTTGACCATTTTGTACATCTTCTCGTAATCTTCCCCTTCGGTCTTGATCTCGAAGTCCCCTTTTATCTGGTAGCAACCCTTTACCCCGGGGCCCCATACGTAGATTGCCCCTATCGGGTTTTCTTCAAGGTTCTTGCGGGTCTTATAGAAATAATTGTCAGAAATCCAGATAGTCTCCCCATCTTCCTGAAGCTTGCAAAGGTCTCAGGGTACAATAGGGTTTAAACTTGGTCTGTGAATTCATTCCTGTATTACTTTTTCCTGAGTCGCCATCCTCCATACAGGCAGGTCAAGCTGCTCAATAATCCAAAACCTGGAGCAGAATTACTTTCATTCGATTTGTCTCCACTTGAGCTATTTTCATTATCAGATTCTGAATCATTATTGTTTGAATTATTGATTTCTCCAGTGCTTTTTTTCCAGATGCCAACGTATTTGTTTCTTCTCCAACTGTCCCATCAAATTCCATTACTTCTTCAGCAGGTTGATACAATCCGCTCTCTTCAAAAGCAACCGGAATATCATTCACATTTTGTTTTCTTGCCTCTTCATCAATTATCTGGTAAATCTCTTCAGATAGAGCAGTTTTTCTTCAGAAGGTAAGCCATCATAAATATATACATGCAATCTGGTGAGCTGAATTCCATATGCCACTACCTGCCTTTTTTCCAAATACGGTAAAATTTTTCCCTCAGTGCCTTTTTTAATCGAATACAGCTTGTTCCACCAGGCTCCTATCTCTTCCTTGTCTTTTAATAGGGGAATTTTTCCATAATTTGCGAGATTTCCGCCTCCAAATAGCTGTTCAGGCTTTTCCTTCATGTATTCTTCAATAACCTGTATCTCCGATTCGGAAAGTTTTTCCACGTTTTCTCCATAGGTATGATAAATGCCCTGTTCTAAATCCAGTGGGCTGAATTCTTCTTGCTTAGACAGAGGAAGATTTGCTGACATGCGTCCTTGGTACTTCGACGACTTCTAAAACCAAAGGACCGGAGGCCAGACGTTGTTTCAGCTATGGGTTCAAGAGCTAATACATATAAGATAATAGCTCTGTCATACATTGTAGGGATACCTAGGGGACGTTTCTTGTTCTTACCTGGCTTATTAATGAAGAATCGTTTCAAGGGTTTAGCTTTGTATCCTTTACCAGTGAGGCTAAGGACAGCCTTCATTTTGGAGCTTGGAGTTAGCCATATTTTTCCATCAATTCCGGGTGTCCTTTTTCCTTTGTTTTGAGTAACTCGTCTTACTGCCAGAAGTTTGGCAGAATAGGAATGAGTTAGGAGATACTGCATCTTTTGACAAGGTTCCATTTGTTTTGTAAGACCACTTTTGTAATCCTGATTTGCAACTTATTAACACTCTTCTCTACCTGGTGCCGCCAGTCAATAGTTTTCCATTTCTGGCGAAGTTGAGCATCTGTAAGCTTCTTATCCTGAGAGGATATCTTTGAACGACTTACATTCAGAAGTTTGCCTCCTTTCATACAATAGAACACCATGTAAGCAAGTCTGCACCTTTTCGGGTTGTGGCAAAGTTTGAACCCCTATCTATTCCATTACAGAATGGCATTCGCTTTTTGCTTGAATCCTCTGCCCTCTATGCCATGGATTCCCTTCAAAGGGTCTCTACCATACTTTTTTTTGGAAAAAAAGAAGGAGCGTATAGGGTTTACCAAGTTCCATACCACGAATAATATGAATACCTTAGAAGCCATCTTTAAACCGAGAATCATTTGTCCATTTGCCATAATGTCCTCACACCCATTATAGCCTGATTCTGCACCTTTTTGGTTAAGCGCATCAACCTGCTTTCGCTTATTCCACTTCACGATTCTTACGATGGTTCACTTTACGTTCTTCATAGTATTCTTATCCTAACCAATTATCAAAGTCAGGTTCCTTGAGTTCTTGATATTGTCGTGTGAGCTCCACACAAACGTTACCATTTATGCATGTCACAGTAGGATTACCTCAAATGGAAAAGGTAGCGTAGAGACGCAATTCATAGTAGCTTCTTGTCGCACGTGCGGAAAGTAGGATATATAGTTGATTGACCAGTCAATCAGTATCAAGCCAAGGCCTGTAATGGTCATTGGCTACGCCATAGAACTACCTACCTACAAACCCAAAGCAAAGCTATCATGCACTAGGTCGGTTAAGTATCTCCTAAAGCCGGATAATGATGTAAGTTACAAAATACCCTCTCGATCACGTATTGTCATGAAAAAAGCAGTTAGATACTTAAGTCTGCGATTACCCCTTATACGGGTTATGCAAAAATTGTCACTAGATAGTGGATTTTATGAGTTAATTTGAGACTTTCTCTTTTAATTATATTGCTTTTCTGAATATTTTTTAACAATTACTGATAATATTACAAGTACCAACGTTAGAGATAATAAATTTGAACTAAAGTTATCTTCAAACCATGAAAGGTACACATTATATAACGCCATAAGTATGGCTATTAATGATAACACACGCCATACCATATTAACTAACTTTCTTTTCATTGTAATCCCTTGAAATTCTTGGTTCTTTTAGTGATCTTTCAAAGATTCAAAAAAATATAAAGAGTAAATTATGTACTAATAATTTACGTATAATAATAGTAGTAATCTACTTCAACGAAAATTTGCAGAGGAGGGAATGCATAGATATCAAGATATATGTCTTCTGGTTCTATATCCCAATACTCTGGTATTGCAGTTCCAATGGCAACAAGGACGGCAGTCAGAAGTGCAGCCTGTGTTATTCCGAAGTATGCCAATATCGACGCTAGTACCGCTCCGGTTACTAAAAGGTCAGCGTACTGAACATCATTAAAAACCCGAATATATCCAACTGGAGCAATTCTTGGTAAATCAACCTTTACCTTTGTCGATTCCGTAGACATTACTGAATCATTAGATTCTATGAAGTTTACTGACTGTTCCTCATAGGCATAGACTTGTTCTTTAGATACATTGAATGTTTCCGTCTGAGAGGTTGTTTTTCCATTTACTGTCAGTATCTGCTTACTTTGATACAAAAAATTCTCCTCATCTTCACCAATTTTTGAAGTGTCAGTCACAAGTTTAAAATTATCTCCAGTGCACTCTGTGTGAATTGAAGAGTCTGGATAAATAATCCCTGAAATTGTTCCACTGGACTTTAGTTTTTTAGTTTGTTTGTTTATATCCTTTTCGACGTCAAATTCGAAAGTACCACTGAAATGAATTTGATCTCCTACTTTTTCGTATTCTGTCAACTCTGTATCAAAATCATTAACGGTGATCTGGTTTGACTCCAGTAATTGTTTATACCATTTAGTTTCAGCCTGTGCACTTACAGCCGGTACAAAAGCAAGACTCACAAGAATCATTGCTGCAAATATTGCACCTATCCTAGTTTTGGTCTTAGTCATTTGTCTTTCTCCTAGTATTATTACCCAAGGAGGCAGAATCAGGCAAACTAAGCCTTAAATAAAAGCACAGCTAACATAATCATGCCTCCGGGCGCGTGGAGTTCAAATTTGCTCTGGAAAGTACATTTGAACTCCATAAATTACTTTTAACCAGCTCTTTATAAGTTTTCTGGCCACTCCATCAAACTATCAAAAAGAAGGTTGATTTATAGGTTTATTTTTCTGCAGTATTACTTCATCTGACAAACAATTTGATGGATTGGACAGAAAGTAGATATAAGGGGCTCCCAAATTCATTGGATGTACACATTACAAAAAAAAGTTGAGTAGGATTTAACATAATCTCCCAGGAATAGCTGAATTCCTTAAATATTTACCCTAAGGCAAAATCATATGGTCCTAACTTTAACTGTACTTAAAGTTTGCTGGCCTTGCTTTCGGGAAACGTACGGGAGAAAAGATGAAGAAATGGAGAAAATTAAGAATGATGGAAAGCAAAGGAATACGAATAGGTGAACTATAGTTCTTGTCTTAACTAATTACACTTTTAATTTGAGGATGGAATTTTTCCATCCATTTCTTTGCAAATGATAATGATTTCCCTCTTCTCGTAAACTCATCTCTAATTATTTTCGTTAAATGTTCTTTTGATTTGATAAATCTGGCCGATACTTCTCTTTTAATGGATTTCCATATAAATAGGACTTACGCACTTGAAGTGCCGAAATAGTTATGTCACTTAAAATATAAT
This sequence comes from Methanosarcina sp. KYL-1, assembly GCF_024372725.1. Lineage (GTDB taxonomy): Archaea > Halobacteriota > Methanosarcinia > Methanosarcinales > Methanosarcinaceae > Methanosarcina. Next base: position 715 of record NZ_VOUA01000039.1, on the reverse strand, counting down.
TATATTTTCAAATTTCCCAAAAACGTACGGAGTTATGGACACAAATTCACCCAAATGTAACGGCATTGAATACATTAATTTGGCATGAAAGTATCGGAGTACTTTCATTTTTTGTGCCTGTAATTCAAAAATTTCATGTACGTTTTCTCATTGCGGCTTCTAACGTTTTCAGTTGTACTGAGGCCTCCAGGTGTTATCCAAACGTAGATAACGCTCCTTCTCATGACGCTTTCACTCGTTGCCTCCAAAGGCAACCTCCAGACACAGAAGCGTTATGGGATGAAGTAAAAAATCATGTTAAGTGTAAGAAAGGCTATCTAATTGTTGACGATTCAACATTACATTAGATAAACCATACGCAGAAGAAATTGCTTTTGTTCGTCACATGTGGAGTGGAAAACATCATCGTACTGTAAAGGGGATAGGTCTGGTTACCTTAGTTTGGACAGACGGCACAACTGTCATACCTATTGATTTTCGAATTTATAACATCGATGAAGACGACAAAACAAAGAATGACCATTTCCTCGATATGCTTGACAAAGCCGAAGAACGTGGTTTTAATCCTGAATTCGTTTTGTTTGATACCTAGTGTCCTGGCAACTTAGTTATGATACATAATACTTGGACAATTTCTCATCAGCAATTTTGCTTGTGAACTTCCAGTTTATTTTCTTTTTATGGAAATTCCTTCTATTAGTCCATGCATCTACTT
>NZ_VOUA01000038.1 GCF_024372725.1 Methanosarcina sp. KYL-1 | reverse complement strand
CGTTGGAATTGCATTCATAGTCAAGGTAAATTCCGTAACAGTAGTAATCGGAGTTACCGTCATTGGTCAAAGTGTTATCGGAAAACTCATTGGAATCGCAATAATCCTCAAGGTAGATTCCGTAACAATAGTCATCGTCATCGCCGTTGTTGCTCAAAGTGTTGCCGGTAAAATTGTTGGAATAGCAATCATCGTAGAGGTAAATTCCGTAACAATAGTAATCGGAATCACCGTTATTGCTCAAGGTATTGCCGGTAAACTCGTTAAATCCTGATCTGTACAGATAAATTCCGCAATGATAGGAATCGGAATCATCATCGCTACACACCATGTTGTCGATAAACGTATTGTTGGAAGCGTTGTATTCGAGATCGGGGTCATAGCCTTCAGACAAGTCATACCCCGAAGCATCCACATAAAAACCATAGGTTTCGGAACATACAATATTATCCGAAATCGTATTATTACTCGAAGCCACCCAGACCCCTACTTCGTCAGCACCGGTCACATTGAACCCCTCAAACGTACAGTTATCTGCACTTAATTTGATGCAGAAGTTTCCACCTGTTCCGTTTACCACAGGAAGACCAGAACCTGTATCAATACCCTGCAGGACAATCCCGGTTTTGTTCACATCCACATTTTCATAATATGTCCCGCTCTCCACGATGATCGTATCGCCGGGACTGGCGGCGTAGATCGCAGCCTGAATAGATCCGGTCTCGTTAACATAATGTGTCTGGGGGTCATCAGCAGCAAATTCTGATGGAGCTTGTGCTGCAGCGTTACAAATGAAAAGTATTAGCAAAGAGATTGCAATGGAAATTTTTAAAATGTTATGCTTTTTTATGTTTTCCAAGAAGAAACACCTCTTAGTCACAATACCGATTCTGGATGAAAAGTGAAGAAAAGACGGCATATCCTGACAGCCTTTGGCACTTATAAGATAAATCTTGCTTAATTTGGAAACTCAATTTGCATACATCAATATTCAGGTTTATTTCTTCATAAGTAGCTTTTCTGCCCGTAGAATGTCAGTCCAAGATCGTCCACCGTCACCCATAAATTAGCTATTATGATTTTAAAAAAAAGAGACCGGGTAAATATTTAAAGATGACTGGACAAAATCAGATAAAAAATCAAAAAGTGAACAAATATATTAAGAGAGTTAGATTAATACTTACAAATAAAAGATGGACTGTTGATGAAATGAAAAATGATATATAGAAGTAACTTTGTAAATAAAAGAGTTTAAGAAATCAAATAGGTTTATTAAATAAAAGACCCTGAACACATCCAATTTCCTTCGGGTTTTCCCTTTCCTGCTTCATGCCTGTGAGGAGGGTGCGTTTGTAGTCCCCAAAATCGACAGTGAGCTTTACCGGTTTATCTGACTTCGGGACGCCTTCTACAAGCTCGATTATCCCTGTACGGACATCGGTCTTTTCGAAATCATCATAAGAAATAGCCGGCTTTATCGGAACTGATTTTATTTTTTCCGTAATTTCAGGATTTCAAAGAAACTTATTTATGTTTTATTGCTTGTATTTTAAATTAGACTGATAATAAAAAAGCTGCCCGATAGAGAAGTGAAATCTTATGACCGATTACGTCCACGGATATTCCGAAAGGGAATCTTCCCGCCTGGAAGACCAGGCCGGCACACTTGAAGAACTCCTCCACCACGACACAGTTTACCCTGCCGGTGCAAAGGTGCTGGAAGCAGGTTGCGGGGTAGGGGCACAAACTGTAATCCTTGCAAAAAACAGCCCGGAAAGCGAGATAATCTCAATTGACATTTCCGGGGAGTCAATAGGAAAAGCAAAGGACGCCGTGGAAAAAGAAGGCATCGGAAACGTCTCCTTCCGGCAGACTGACATTTACTCTCTCCCCTTCGAAGAAGAAAGCTTTGACCACATTTTTGTCTGCTTTGTACTTGAGCACCTCCGGGAACCGGAAAAGGCCCTTAAAAACCTGAAAAAGGTCCTGAAGCCAGGGGGCACGATCACCGTTGTTGAGGGAGACCACGGCTCCTGTTATTTCCACCCCGAAGGAAAAAACGCCCTTGAAGCCTGGAACTGCCTCATCAAAGTGCAGGCACACATGAAAGGGGATTCCCTTATCGGAAGAAAGCTTTACCCCCTCCTGAGGGAGGCAGGATTCGAAGACGTGATAGTCGAGCCCAGGATGGTCTATGTCGATTCAAGTAAACCGGAACTTGTTGACGGTTTTATCCGAAAGACCATCATCCCCATGGTTGAGGGGGTAAAAGAAGAAGCCCATGAGCTGGGAATGACGGATGAAAAGGCATGGGAAAAGGGCATAGAAGAACTTCATGAAACCGCAGAGATAGGAGGGACTTTCTGCTATACTTTTTTCAAAGGCAGGGGAAAGAAGTAAAGAAGCATTCCTGGAAATTTTAAAGCAGTTGTAATAACCTTTAAAGTCATTCCAATGATCGGAAAGTAGGTTCCAATGACCTTTAAAGTTACTCCAATGACTGAGTAAGGCCGGTAGAACAGAGTAAAAAAGAGTGAAAGGGCATCATTCCCCGAACACTTTCACTACCTCTTTTAACATCTCCCGGATAGGGATTTTCTGGGGGCACTTCTCCTCGCACTGCCCGCATTCCACGCAATTTGAAGCCCTCTTTCCCGGGGGCACGAAGATATTGTAGAGAAGTTTTGCCCTTTTAACGTCATCGAACATCGCCGCGTTGTTCAGGTGCTTGAAGTTCTGGGGGATATTCACGCCTTCGGGGCAGGGCATGCAGTACTGGCAACCGGTGCAGTTAACCCTCATCCGGGATTCATAGATTCCCCTGGCTCTGGAAATCAGAGCTTTTTCAGCCTCAGTAAGGGAATTCGGGCAGCCTTTGTCCGCGGCCCTGATGTTTTCTTCCACCTGCGCCATATCCGACATGCCGCTGAGGACAACGCTGATCTCGGGGTAGTCCCAGAGGTAGCGCAGCCCCCACTCTGCCGGGTTCCGCCTGACCTGGGCAGAATCCCATATTTGCCGTACCTCGGGAGGGACGCTTGAAACCAGGCTCCCTCCCCGGAGGGGCTCCATGATGACAATCCCGAGGCCCCGGGAAGCCACGTACATCAGCCCTTCTTTTCCTGCCTGGTAGTCTTCGTCCATGAAATTGTACTGGATCTGGCAGAAGGCCCAGTGATAGGAATCAATGATTTCTTTGAAAACTTCAGGGTCGTCATGGAAAGAAAAGCCTGCATACCTGATCCTGCCGTCCTGCAGGGCGGAGTCCAGGAAATCAAAAATCCCGTGCTCCGTCACATTTTTCCAGAACTCCCGGTTAAGCCCGTGTACTAGATAAAAATCGATATGATCGGTCCGGAGCCTTTCAAGCTGTTCGTCCAGGTATCGGTCCATGTCTTCCCTGCTCTTAATAAGCCAGCTCGGGAGTTTGGTTGCAAGATAGACCTTTTCGCGGTACCCGTCCTGCAGTACCTTCCCGAGAAAGGGCTCGCTCCTGCCCCTGTGGTAGGGATGTGCCGTGTCAATATAGTTGATACCGCTATCGATAGCGTAGCGGATCATCCCAAAAGCCTTTCCCTCATCGATCCTGGAATCGTCGCCCCCGATTATAGGCAGCCTCATGCAGCCGAAACCCAGGATTGAAACCTTCTATGCCGTCTGTCCGAATTTCCTGTATAGCATATTTTCCCTCTGGCACTATTCGCTCAATTCCTCTGACACTTCCTCTGACACTATTCACTCTGGCACAATGCGGTATAAATTTAGGGTTGTGCAGGTCAGAAAATTCTTCCCCACGTTTCTCAGGTGTCAGATTACAATCGGATTTTGATTATTTGATTTCAAAAGATATTGAAACAAGCCTTAAATAATAAAAATATCATAATAAGTACATCCACTTAACACCGTGAACATTTCAAGTAAATCTGCACAAAAAAGAGCCACAAAGGAGCTAGCCACATGAAAATGCTGGAAGAATTTTTCCCGGAATTTACCCAGAAGCTGGACGAAATAGACCAGCTTTACGCCGAAAAAAGGATGATTGACGAAAAGACCTACCAGTTCATCTGCTTTGCCCTCTCCATCAAGGGCAGGTCAAAGCCCTGCGTCCTGAAACACTTCAAAGGTGCCCTCGAAGCCGGAGCCACGGTCAAGGAACTGTCTTATATCTTTGCCCTGGTCATGCGGGAAGCTGCAGGTGCAGACGACTGCTGGACCCACGATGTTATAGGGGACTGGAGAGAGATTTTGAAAGGAAACGTTTCCTGCGGCTGTGCAGGAGATGAGGACTGAAACATTCCTGAGTTGACAAGTTTCTGAGTTGACCTTACAGTAAAAAAATAACGAGGGTCAAAATTTAAGCAATAAATCTCGCACAAGTCACCTCGCGAAGTTTTTGCGGCCCTCTTTATTTTTTGGACCCATAAAAGACGACTTTTGATTCTTGTTTTCGCCGTCAGCTACTATTTTACTGTTCTGAATTTTACTGTTCTGAATTTTACTGTTCTGAATTTTACAGTTCTGAATTTTACTGTTCTGAATTTTACAGTTCTGAATTTTCCAGTCCTGAATTTTACTGTTCTGAAAAACTTTTTTCCCTGTTCCCGGAATAGCTGAAAAACACAACCCCTGCAATGATCAGGAAGCTCCCTACCAGGTGGTAATACCTGAACTCCTCATGCAGCACAAGGACTCCCGCAGCTACGGCTATGACCGGGCAGAGGTTCATGAAGACGGCCGATTTTGAAGCTTCCAGTTCCCCAAGACTGTAGATGGTTAAAAAGGAAGTTCCCACTGAGGTAAAGAGACTCAGATAAAGAATTCCGAACATGAACTCCGGGTTTTGCAGCAACGAGAGGGAAACCTGCAGGGTCGGATGCTCAAGCCCGAGGGCAAGCAGCAAGAACACGAGGGCTCCGTTTGCCATCATCCCGAAGGTCAGGGTCATGGGATCAAAACTTTTTGAAAGCTTCCGGCCTGTCACGATATAAATGGACGTTGAAAAGACTGAAAGAAGGGTAAATGCAACTCCCGCAGGACTGAAACCATCCGGACCTCCCTTCATCATAAAAAGATAGAAAATACCTGCAACTGAGACAAAAAAGGAGAAAAACTGTTTAAAAGTGAGGGTTTCCCCAAGGATGAACATCCCGAAAATTCCCACAAAAATCGGAATAAGGGCATTTATAACCCCTGCCTCCGAAGAAGAGATATGCAATAAGCCCAGCGCCTGGAAGGAGAAAAAGAGAACAGGCTGAAAGACGGACAAAAAGAGCAGGTCTTTAAGCTGGCCCTGTTTCAGGCCAAAGTTTACATTTATGAGCCTGAATTTGAGCAGTACAGCCATAACTACAAAGGAAAATACGAACCTGAAAGCCAGGGTCGTAAAAGGCGCTGCAAACGCCAGGGACTGTTTGGTAAAGAGAAAAGTGAGGCCGATAAAAACGGCATTAAGGAATGCAGCGATATAAGCTAACGTTTTTTTCTACATGGTGCAGGTTCAGGATGAAAAAGAGGGTATATAAATTTATTCCAGGATAAACGGAGGGTTGCCACTGTCACATGGTTGAGGTTTTTGAGTAAAAACAATGGCTGTAGAGTAAAAAATAATGGCTGGCTCGAAATCCGGAATTTCCAGAGGAAAAAAAAGATACACAGATTCTCCCACAAACTTCAATTTTGCACCTTTACTTACTTCAATTTTTCATCCCCGGATATTCAGGAACAGTTTTTTACAACCCTAAACTTAGTTTCTTACAATTTGATAAGTACGTATTCTCCAAGTACTCAAGGTACAAAACACGTGGTACAAAACACGTTGATACGGACACATAAACTATTTATGGAGTGTTGTCCAATTTTTTAATATGTTGGGGGATGAACATATTAACCCAAATACAGAAAACCTTTTTTCTCCGCCTCCGGTTCTGAGGGGGTACATGTACGGGGCAGGGGAAGCCTATGAAGCCAGGGATTCGAACAGGCTTCTGGCAATTCGCCTTGAAACAAACACCTCATGCAACCTGAGGTGCAGGTACTGCTACGCGAAAAGCGGGGAGGAAATAAAAAAAATAGCAGACTTCGGAGCCCTGAAACGTATCATTTCAGAAGCAAAGGAGCTGGGGATCAAATCCGTGGTTGTGATAGGGGGAGGAGAGCCGACCCTGTATCCGGACTTCAGGGAACTGATAGCTTACATCGACTCCCTGGGGATCATACCCATGCTGTTTTCCAACACTATCCTGATGACGAAGGAACTCACAGAGTTCCTTTACCAACATAACGCCTCCGTAATGGGAAAACTCGATTCCCTCCGGCCTGAAGTTCAGGATTACCTGGCCGGGAGGGAAGGAGTTTCCCGTGAAATCAGACAGGGGCTTGAAAACCTCATTAATGCCGGCTTTTCCGAACCTGCAGAACCTGGAAAGCTCCGACTTGGTGTTTCTTTTGTGAGCAACAGGATGAACCTCGAAGAAATCGAAGATATCTGGCACTTCTGCAGGCAGAACAATATTTTTCCCAACATGGAAATCCTTACGCCCACAGGAAGGGCAAATGACGAACTTGAAGATAAGCTGCTTACAGCTGAAGAAATAAAAAAGTACAAGCTAAAACTGCTTGAAATCGACAGGAAGCACTACGGGTACGACTGGCTGCCCTACACCCCGATTACCGCAAGCGGGTGCCTGCAGCATCTCTACAGCCTTTACATCAATATCGACGGAAATGTGAGGCCCTGTGCACCTACCAAGCTTGATGAGCACCCTGCCCTGAAGGTCGACGGGGAATACCCCTATAACGTGAACAGGATGAGCCTGAAAGAGATTTACGCCTCCGAACTTTTCACGTATGTCCGGAACATCGACAAGGTGCTTGAAGGCAGGTGCGGGAACTGCGAACACCTTGAAGAGTGCATAGGATGCCGCGGGTATGCCTACAGCGTGGGGGTAAACAAAGGCATGGACCCGCTGGAAGCCCTCAAGACGGAGTGCCAGCAATGCTTCAGGTGATGGGTCGGGTAGCAGATCAGGTAATGGATCAGGTAATGGATCAGATAATGGATCAGGTAATAGATCAGATAATGGATCAGGTAACGGATCGAGTAACGGATCAGGGAATGGAGGACTCATGCAAACAATGCAGCAAAACCCGGAAAAGATCGAACTGATCAGCGAAAAGGACCTGAAAGAAAAACTGTATGAAAACCTCAAACAGCACCATCTCCCGGATTATCTGCTCTATGCCGGATCCGAAGGGGCAAAAAACTGGCTTACGCTTAATGGGTCCGAAAATTTTCCGGTAGCCAGGGGACTTAAGGAGCTGCTCCGGGAAAAAGTGGAAGAAATCGGGAGGTTCATCCCTTCATGCATGAACCTTGTGAGCCTTGGAGTGGGAAACGGGGAAAAAGAGAGAATCCTCCTTGAAAAACTCGTTCAGAAAAGTTCTCCTTCCTATTATGCAATAGACATCAGCAGCAAACTCGTGGATTCGGCCCTTGAAACAGTCAGGGACTTACCGGTGAAAAAGACAGGGATCGTGGGTTTCATCGAGGAGCTGGGAGTCCTGAAAAACTACTGGAGACCCCCTGTCCTGTTCTGTATCCTCGGGAATACTTTCTGCAACTACGAACCGGACTTTATCCTGAAACTGGTACGGGAAAACCTGGATTCCGGAGACATCTTCCTCTTTGATGCCCATATACTTCCCGGTGCTGAAGGCAGCGAGGCAGCAAAGGCCGCAAGCAGGTCGGTCCTTGGCACATATGCATCGAGGGAGAATGCCCTCTTTAACATGTACCCGCTGATACATTACGGAATGGCTCTCGAAGATTTCGACTTTGAGCTTTTGCTCTCACATGTGGACTCCAGAATAGGGACCCTTTACAGGACCAGGAAGACCATGAACATCCTGAAAGAGACCAGCCTGGAGCTTGATTCCGGGACCGTGACCTTCAAGGAAGGAGACATCATCGGCATGGGTTTTACCTACAAGTATACGTATGACCAGATAATCGCTTTCCTGAACATCTGCGAGTTTGACGTCCTGAGGACTTTCCTGAGTGAAGACCGGACAAACGTTATAATTCTCGCAAAGAAAAGGACCTGAAAAATAAACAAAAAAATACCTGAAGAAAACCGGAAATAAAAGATACCTGAAAAAAACCGGAAATGGGGGTTTTGAATATGGGCTGCCAGATAGAAAAGCTGGATATGACCGGAAAAACCAGATCAAGTATTGATTATGGCTGTGACGAACTGGGGAGGCTGAAAAGCGCACTTTTGCACACACCCGAAGAATCACTTTCCCTGATCAACGCCTCAAACTACAGGCACTGGCTCTTTGACGAGGTCCCGGATGTCAGGAGATATATTGAGGAACACCGGAAGTACCGGGAACTCCTGGAATCCAACGGGGTCAGGATATACGAACTCTCGGAGCATGTGGACGAACAAAAAGACCTCATCCCGAAGCTCCCTAACCTTACTTTCCTGCACGATATCGCTGTCATCTCCGAAAAAGGAGCCATGCTGTCCCGCATGAGGCCTCCGGCAAGGGAAAACGAAGAAGTGGTTGTAAAGGAGGCCCTGGAAAACCTGGGAGTCCCCATCCTTTCGGAGTTCAACGGGAACGGGGGCTTTTTCGAAGGCTGTCTCCTGCTTTCAAAGGACACGGTCTTTGTTGCGGATACCGAACGGCACACCTACCCGTTTATTCAGGAATTCATAGCGAAGGTTCAGGACAGCTTTGATGAAATTATCTATGCCCGTATCCCCAAAGCCCGCCGCTACATGCACCCGGATACGGTCTTCAACAGGATAAGAAAAGACCTGGCCCTTGCCTACATCCCTGCCTTTGAAGAGACGTATCTCTTCACAAAGGATTCAAGGGAGAGAATCGATTTTGCGGATTTCATAAAGCAGAAAGGCATGGAAATTATCCCGGTCTCGGACTCAGAACAGCGCCGCCTGGCCTGCTCTTTCGTCCCTCTGGAAAGCGGCACGATTTTCCACTATGATGTCGCTCTTGACCCAAAAACCGTAAAAGCCCTGGCCGAAGAAGGTGTGGAAATCATCCCCTTCCATCCAGAAGCCCTGCTTGCGGGAGGAGGGAGCCTCCGCTGCCACACCCTGCGGCTCTGCAGGCGAAAAAATTAACCTGAAAAAATGTGGAGTGAAAACCCTGGAAAAAGCCCGGATAAGGATTTCACTTAATTCAATACACAAAGTCAAGGATAATCGAAACCGCATAAATTAAGAGGGCTCCGTGGAAAGCGGGAAGCACCCTCAACCCGGCTTCGGGACTTTTTTCCTTCAAAAGGTAGAAATTTGCCCCTGTGAGGAGGACAAAGCCCGCAAGAAAACCGTAAAGGGCAACAGTCCCAAGCTCTCTGAGGAAAAAGGACGCCATAAAGAAGTGCAGCAGCGTAAAACCTGCAATCCAGCACAGGGACCCCTTAATGCCGTAGAGCACTGTTACAGATTTCATGCCCCTTGCCCTGTCGTTTGTAATATCTGCAAGGTCGTTTACTGCCAGATGTGCCATTGTCCAGGGATAGAAGAAGAGCATGTAGAGCAGCACAGTCATGTCAGGCTGTCCGTAGCAGAGGTAGCCTGCTGCCGGAAACAGGGTGAAGTCCGTCCTTCCCAGGAGCTGGGCAACCGGGAACCTCTGGTTCCTTTTTTTCACCTGGTAAAAAGCTTCTATGCCGTAAGAGTAGAGCATGATTGCAAAGACGTAGAGGGAATGGGGAAAGGGAAGTGTGAAGATCAGGGCTGAAGTAACCCCTGCAAGAAGGATGAAAATCCCGAACGCCTTTTTTGAGGAGATCTGCCCCGAGGGAATCGGCCTCTTTTTAAAAGGCCTCCAGTAACGGGTAAGTGCATGCTCGACATCCAGCCGGTCCCTGTTCCTGTCCACATAATCATTGAGCACGAACCCGGCTTCAAACCCCAGCAGGCCTATAATGGCTGCCTTGAGGGTCAGGACCCAGGAAAAGCCCCCGTAGTTCCCAAAAGCCAGGAAAAGCCCAGAGCAGAAGATGAGGGGCCAGGCTGGAAGAAAGTGGGCGCGGAAGAGGTCGATGTAGGCTTTAAGTGCTTCTTTCATTGAATGTCCTCAAGAAAGTAAAGAATAAAAATAAAAAAGGGAAAAGTCAGAGTATCTTGCTCAGGAAAGACTTAGTCCTCTCATTCTGGGCATCGAAGAAGATCTCCTGGGGGGTGCCCTTTTCGACTATGATGCCATCGTCCATGAAAAGCACCCGGTCTCCTACTTCCCGTGCAAAGCCCATTTCGTGGGTTACGACAACCATGGTCATGCCTTCTTTTGCAAGGTCTTTCATGACATTTAAGACTTCCCCGACCATCTCGGGGTCAAGGGCTGAAGTGGGCTCGTCAAAGAGCATGACCTTGGGGCGCATGGCAAGGGCTCTTGCGATTGCTACCCTCTGCTGCTGCCCGCCGGAGAGGGAACTGGGGTAGACGTTGGCCTTGTCTTCGAGCCCCACCTTTTTAAGGAGGTCACGGGCACGGTCGTAAGCTTCCTTTTCCGGAAGCCCCCGGACTTTCATAGGAGCCAGGGCTACGTTTTTAAGGGCGGTCATGTGGGGGAAAAGGTTGAAGCGCTGGAAAACCATCCCCACTTCTTCGCGGATCTTGTTTATGTTCACTTTGGGGTCCGTTACCTTCTCCCCGTCGATCCGGATTTCCCCGGACGTGGGGGTCTCAAGGAGGTTTAAGCAGCGGAGGAAAGTGCTTTTCCCGGACCCTGAAGGCCCGATTACGCAGACCACTTCGCTTTCATCAATTTTTTCGGTGATCCCTTTAAGGACGTGCAGGCTCCCGAAACTCTTGTGGAGGTTATTCACTTCTATCACTTACACCAAGCCTCCTCTCAATATGATTAAGAATGCGGGAAATTCCCATGGTCAGTGCCAGATACACGAAGGCGACTGAAATGTATGTAGGGAAAGCCGCAAAGGTCTTTGAGACATAGAGCATCCCGTTTTTGGAAAGCTCGTGTACGCTGATGATTGCAAGCAGGGAAGAGTCCTTCAAAAGTGCGATAAACTCGTTTCCGAGCGGAGGGATGATGAGCCTTATGGCCTGGGGCATGATAACATCCTTCATGGCCTGCCTTTCGGTCATCCCGAGGGAGCGGGCGGCCTCCATCTGGCCCCGGTCCACTGACTTAATGCCTGCACGCACGATTTCTGCGTTGTAGGCCCCGCTGTTGATGCTGCATACGACGATACCTGCGATGATCGGGTCGATCCGGAACACTTCCCCTGTAAGCCCGTTGATCAGGCCAGGAATGCCGTAGTAAAAAAGCAAGATCTGCACGAAAAGAGGGGTCCCCCGGATAAAATCAATATACACCGAACTGGGAATTTTGAAAAAAGACCTCTTGGAGAGCTTTCCGAAAGCTGCAATCGTCCCCAGTATTAGCCCGAAAAATATCGCAAAGGTAGTGACCTCTATGGTAATTACCGCACCCCGCAGCAAACTGGGAAATACGGCAACGGCGTGTTCAATATAGGACGCTAAAAGAGACAAACTTTGACCTCAGATGGTTATGGTGTATAAAATGGGATACTTGCTATAAATAAAGCACCTGTTAAGCATACCTGCCGCGAAAAGGACACATATTTCAGATGCCACCGGAACGAACTATTCATTTCCGGCACAAATCCCTGCAAATGAATTATTTAAACAAAGCCTTCCGGATTAAGAAACTTTTACAGCAATATCCGATACGATTACCTGTTTTATAGAAATATATAATTGGTAAATACTTTTCAATTATATAAAACCAATGTATTTGAAACAAATCGTATATGTCAAAAGATATTGAATAAGAGGATTTCCAAGAACATGGGAAAAAGACTTGAAAACAGAGGATTTAGAGAACATTAAAACGATCTTGAAAATTGAATCAAACAAAAGGACTCAACAAAAAATTGAGCAAGAACCGAACAAGAAGAATCGAACAAAAAATTGAGCAAAAAAGAGGAGAGCAGCACAAAAAGCGCTGTACTCTCGTGATTGCTATTTTGTTTATTCGTCTTCCATGTAGTTGGGAAGGTCGACCAGAAGTTCGTCGTACTTGCCGCTGTCCCTGACGTTCTGCAGGCCGGTGTTGATCTTTTCAAGGAGTTCGGTGTTGCCCTCACGTACGGCAAAACCGTAGGCCTCACTGTTAAGGGGTTCGCCCACGATCTTGATTACACCTGGCTTTGCGGCGATGAAGGCGTTTGTCACGGGAAGGTCGTTGATCATGGCGTCAGCCCCACCAATTTCAATTTCAGAAATTGCTTCATTTACGTGGGGGAAGTCCTTAATATTAGCCACAATTCCGGCTTCCTTGAGTTCTTCTGCTTTAAAGAACCCGGTAGACCCGGTCTGGACAGCCACTGTCTTGCCCTGAAGGTCATCAACACTCTGGATATCTTCATTGCCAACTGCAACGGCAAGGGCCAGGCCTGCGTTGATGTATGGCTCGCTGAAGTCGACCTGTCCTTCACGTTCTTCGGTGATTGTCATTCCTGAAGCGATGATGTCAATGTTTCCTGTCTGGAGGGCAGGGATAAGGCCTGAGAAGTCCTGGTCCTGATAGATAACCTTGAAGCCCTGGTCTTCTGCAATCGCGTTCATGAGGTCAACATCAAAACCGATAACATTACCCTCGGCGTTCACAATTTCAAAGGGAGGGAACTGAGCTTCCGTACCTACATAATAGGTAGGCATTTCCTCTGCGGCAGCTTCTTCTGCGCCCGCTTCACCCTGTTCGGCACAGCCGGCTGCAAAGACGACTGTCGTAATTACGAGGAGCAGCGCTAAGATCTTAAGCAATTTTGTCATAACAGTACCTCTAAAAAATCTCTTCCTTTAATATAACCGGATTAAGTAATAGTTCAAATAATTTATGCGTAAACAGCTAACTGAATAAATACTGCCTTATTGTATAATTAATTTATTATTTCTGATGATTAATAAGGAACAATAAATAATATTTAATTTCTGTTATCAAAATCGGCTCCATCGAACTAACCCAGGATGAAAGACTCAAAATCCGGGGAAATCAGATCCTTCATAAGGAACCAAAAAACAGGTTATATGAAGAGTTCAAATAGACATTCAGAAAAAACTCAGTAAAATATTAAACGGATGTACAAATAGTTGTACAGAAAGAACTTGCGAAGAGTTCAAACCGAAGTACAGAAAAAAAAGATGAAGAATTAAAATTGAAGAGTTTAAATAGATTCACATAAAGGAATCTTTAGAAAGAAAATAGGATTATATAAAAGATCCGATTTATTCAAAAAAAGAAAAGGTTGTAGCCTTTAACAGGCTATTTGAGTATTTATTTAGTGTGCAGGTTATTCTACTACATCTTCGGTTACGTTTTCAGTTACGTTTTCAGTTACGTTTTCAGTTACGTTTTCAGTTACGTTTTCAGTTACGTTTTCAGTTACGTTTTCAGTTACGTTTTCAGTTACGTTTTCAGTTGCATGTCCTTCTTCTGCTCCCTCGTCAGCCGGTTCAGCACAGCCAGCTACAAAGACAACAGTCGCAATTACCAGGAGTATGGATAAAATCTTTAACATTTTCTTCATGATTCAACCTCTAAAATTCTCTTCCCATAAAAAACTCATATAAAAATATGAGACATTTATGCATGAGCAGCCAATATCATTAAAACCTTTCTATTTTAATTCGATGACACCTTACAATTAATATCTAAAAACTGTAAAACATAAGGAAGAGGGGAATAGTAGTACTATCAACAATTACCCCATCCACCGGCTCTAAAAGGAAAAAAGGACTAAAATAAAAGCGAGGCAGAGGAGATTGGCAGCCTTCAAAACGCTAAAAAAACCCGGAAAATCCCGGAAAGAATTCAAAAATTCCATATTTATAGGCTATGCACAGCCTGTGAAAAGCGAAAATGAAGCAAAGGCTTTCATAAAAGAGATTAAAGAGCTGCACTCCGATGCAAACCACAATGTCTCCGCCTACCTGGTAAGGGAAGGAGGTTCTTTTGCCCTCAAATATGACGATGACGGGGAACCTGCAGGAAGTTCGGGGAAACCCGTTTTGAGAGTCCTTGAATTAAAAGAAATCCAGAATGCTGCCGTGGTCGTTACCCGCTATTTCGGGGGGATAAAACTGGGATTCGGGGGGCTTTCCCGGGCTTACAGGGAGACAGCTGCCGCAACTATTGAAGAAGCAGAAGTAATCGAAGTTTTTGAAAAAGTAATGTTAAGGGCCCGTTTTGGTTATCCGGAGATACAGAAAGTAAGAAATCTCATAGCCGAATACGGGAACATTTCTGAAGAAAAATATGCGGACGCAGTCGAATTCACCCTTGAGGTAAGAGAAGGGCTGGAAGAAGAGTTTATCGTAAAACTTGTGAACCTGACCAGAAATAAGGTTGAGCTAAGCCGCCTGTAAGCCCGACCCCAATTAAAGCTGGCGTTCTCAGCCTTACACATTCCGAACTCTCCGAAACGGGTTTCATTCAGGAAATCAATAAAAAGTATGGAAGATAATATTGCTTTAAGATTTCGACCATTTCAGCTATCTTGAAAGTCCAGATCACCAGGAGTTTCTGGAATAAATGAGGTGTTTGATGAAGAAACGCAGCAGTGTCTTTTTTATAGTTATTGTACTTGTGTTTTCAGTCCTTGTAATGGCCGCATCCGTAAGTTCCGCCGCAGGAGAAGCCCTGGAAGGAACTGAACAGGAGATTCGCTCGGATTACGGAAACCAGTTTTCCCCGGCAATTTCAGGGGACTATATCGTCTGGCAGGATGAGCGAGCAGGCAACTTTGACATCTACATGTACAACCTTTCGGCAGGAAGGACGGAAATCCCCATATTTACAGGTTCAAGGGATGAAATAGACCCTGCAATTTCAGGCAGCCGCGTGGTTGTTGCGGATGACAGACACAATAACTTTGATATCTACATGTATGACCTTAGTTCAAAGACAAAAACCCAGATCACCAGAGACACCAAAGACCAGACAGAACCGGCAATCTGGGAAAACAGAATAGTCTGGACAGACCGGAGGAACCAGCATCTGGACATCTACATGTACGACCTTGCAACCGGAAAAGAAACCAGGATAAGCACCGACATCTCCGACCAGTCGAAGCCTGCCATATGGGGGGACATAATCGTCTGGGTGGATACGCGAAACGGAAACGATGACATCTACATGTACGATATCAAAACAGGAGATGAAAAACCGGTTGTAACGGACCCTGCTGATCAATCTAACCCGGTTGTGGAAGGAGACTACATTTTCTGGGAAGACAGGCGCAATGGAAACCTCGATATTTACATGTATGAGATTTCCACGGGAGAGGAAAGCGAAGTTATAAGCAATCCGGCTGCCCAGAAAGACCTGGCAATTTCGGAAGGAAGAATTGTCTGGACCGACTCCAGGAACAAAGGCACAAACATTTACATCTATGACATTGCCACAGGCCAGGAAAAAGCAGTCTCTACCGCCTCGGAATACGAAAGCAAACCTGCAATCTCCGGCAACCGCATAGTCTGGCAGGACAAACGCAGCGGTACAACGGACATCTACCTGTTCACAGCAGAGTTTCCTGAAGGAGCAGCCTCGACAGGAAAAGAAGAAACCTCAGGAAGCGAAGCCGAAGGCGATGAAAAGGAGTCGCCTCTGGGCATCTACCCCGCAGCCGCTGCAATAATGACAGCATACCTCATTTCAGGCAGATGGATGAAGAAAAGAAAAATGAATTGAGTTCATCTCTCAATCGGTTTTATCTGACGGAAATAAAAGACATATGGAAAATACTCAAAAAAAGGTAATGAGGGAAAAAATACGGGCACGTGCAGGATATGCGGCAGTAGCAGCCCGCTGATCTCGACCTGTATGGGATCTGCCGGACTGCATCAGGACAAAACCGGAAGAAGCCCTCCCGCTTGCAGCTAAAGCCCATGCCGCCTCCAGGAAGAGGTTCGGGCTTGTCCCGTCAGTACCGGAGGCAGGAAGCGTGCACTGCAGGTTCTGCGGGAACGAGTGCAGGATTCCGGAAGGTGGGGAAGGATACTGCGGGCTGGTAGGGAATAAAAACGGGAAAATGGCCAGGGAAAAGGAACTGATAGCCAGCTACTATTACGACCCGCACCCCACAAACTGCATCTCGGAATGGGCATGCCCGGCAGGCGGCCTCGGGCACCAGGAATATTCCAGGTGTGAGGGCACGGAATACGGCTATTACAACCTCGCGGTTTTCTGCGTCGGTTACTCCTATGACTGCCTCTTTTGCCAGAACTGGCAGTTCAGGGAAGAAGTCCGCATGAAACCGGGATCGAAAGTAAGTGACAAAGAGTTTCTGGACGCAATAAAGGAAAGCACCAAATGCATCCGCTTTTTTGAGGGAGACCCGAGCCCCCAGCTGGACAAGATCACCCGTATCTGATCACCCGGATCTGCAGGAAAGCCGAAGGTAAAAACATGATCCTCCGCTTCTGCCTGGAAACTAACGGAAACGCAAACCCGAAAATCCTTGAAAACTTTGCAGAGCTGGGCCTGCGCTCGGGAGGAAACATCAAATTTGACCTGAAGTTCCGGGACGAGAACCTGAATAGAGCTATCACGGGCATAGGGAATAAGCCTGTGCATGGGAATTTCAAAAGGAAGGGAAAATATTACGGACAGCGACGGGAGGTGCCCTTCCTGACCGCTGCAACCCTGATGGTTCCGGGCTACACGAGCAGGAGATCAGAGGGATAGCGGAGTTCGTTGCCAGCGTGGACGAAGAGGTCCCCTACTCCCTGCTTGCCTTTTACCCGCACTTCGAGATGAGGGACCTGCCCCGTACCAGGCGGGAAGACGCCCTGAGGTTCAAAAAAGTTGCGGAGGAAGCAGGTTTAAAGAGGGTAAGGATAGGGAATGTCCATCTCCTTGCATGAACCGCAGGTAAGATGCACAGGTACGAACCGGAAATTCAGGGAAGCGAAGTTCCGGAACCGAAAAAAATCCGTTATTGCGGATGGTCCGATTCATTAATGAATAATCCGGCTCATTATAGCACACATAAGCTTATCGTGTTCACCCGGTTCTGCACATATTTCCAATAGATATATAATATACCTGTATAATTATGCGCCATGATGTTTCTGGAGAGCAAAAAGGCGCATCTGGCAGTGATTATAGGCTGCGTGTTTTACAGCATGAACGGGCTTTTCATTACCCGCATCCATGACATGGCCATTTCTCCCATAATCTTCTACAGGCTGCTCTTCGGACTGCTTTTCTTATTTGCATATATAGTTGCCAGAGGGAAAACATCGGACCTCAGGCTGAAGCAAAAGAAAGGAAGCCTCCTTTTGCAGGGAGTGCTGGTGGTCAGCTGCATGCTGCTCTATTTTACCTGCCTGAAGATCACATGCGTTTCCATTGCCATCCTGCTCCAGTATACCGCTCCCATTTACGTGATGCTGGCTTCCCCGGTCATCCTGAACGAAAAAATAGGAAAGGAAAGCATAGCTGCCCTTTTTGTCGCAATCACCGGGGTCTTCCTGATAGTAAAACCGGAAGGGGGGTTTTCGGGCCTTGAGTTTACCGGCACCTACATGCTCGGGATGATTGCAGGGCTGCTCTCGGGAGTGGTCTTTGCAGCCATGATCCTCAACGTAAAAGTCATGAAAAAGGAGTATCCGGAAATCGCGATCATCTTCTGGCCCATGGCAATCGCCTTTTTGCTGCTTAGCCCCTCTGCATTCGACGTTTCCCTTACAGTCCTTAAGGAAAACCTGAAAGTGCTTGCAGCCTTCGGGATAATCTCAATAGGCTTTGGGGAGATTTTTACCATTCTCGGGCTTGCCAACCTTAAAGCCCAGACAGGCAGCCTTCTGGCCCTTGTAGAGCCTGTCAGCGGGGTATTTTTCGACATCGCAGTGCTGGGAATTGCGCTATCTTCCGAAACCCTTGCAGGCTGCATCCTCATTATGGCCTCGGCCGCACTCATAAGCCTTAAAGACTCCAGGAAAATGGGGGAAGGAGAGAAGGAGCCCTTTCTGAAAGAAATTACCCCGGAAGTCCCTCCGGAAAGTTTACTGTGAATAGTATTCGTCTCCAGCCCTGAGAAAGTTTGCTGTGAATAGTATTTCCAGCCCTGAGAAAGTTCACTGTGAACAGTATTCGTCTCTGGCCCGGACAAGAGCCCTGATATTCTCAAGGGGGGTATGGGGAGCAAGCCCGCAGCCGGGAGCCAGGATGTCGATCCCGTCCTCAAGGCAGGCACGGGCTTCAATCATTACGACATCCGGACTTTTTGTCAGGAGGGTATCCGAAGGCGAGACGTTCCCGATAAGGCGGATCCTGTCCCCCACAATCTCCCTTGCGAAACTGACTCCCACCTTTTCTTCTATGCTGATCCCCTCAAATCCGACATCGGCAATGGAGTCAAGGACAGCAGTTGCATCCCCGCACATGTGGAGGATATTCAAACCTTTAACCTTATTACAGTACTTCCTGTACAGCGGAAGAACCGAAGTTTCGAACATATCCGGGGCAATAATATCCGGCCCTGCCTCGGAATCGATAAGTGTAACGGCATCGGCTCCCCTCTCAAAGAGAGCATTTGCATATTCGATGCAGGCTTCTGTAAGAACCCCCAGCAGCTCCTCCACGACTTCGGGGTTTGTCACGAACCACATCAGGTAGTTTTTCATCCCCGCAAGCATAGAAGCAAGCCCTGCAGGGCCCACAAGCCCCGCAACGACAGGCACATCATCTCCAACTTTTTCTTTTATGAGTTCGACCGCGTCCAGCACCACGGACGTCCTCCTGCTTTCAAGAAGACCTTCAGGGATTGTGAGATTCTTAACATCCGTCTTTTTCTTGAAGGGAAAGTCCGCCACATAAGGCTGGATGTCAATGCTCCCTTCAGCTACAGAACAGCCCAGGGTCTCTGCAAGCACGGTGGTGCAGAAGGGAGAGCGCACATTTTCAAACCCTGCTATTTCGTACCCTGCCAGGGCAAGGGCAGCCATCTTCTCGGCATTGTAGTTGGCCTCGGGCCAGTAAGCCCCGGTCATTTCCATAAGTTCGACAATCCCGGTCTGGGTTACGGAACAGACAGGCACCAGGTCTAAGGCTTCTCCTTTAAGCGCTTTTTCGAACCTTTCTTTAAGGGTAAGCTCACTCATGTTTCCACCAGAAATGATGATAAAAAAAGCACCTGCAAAAATTTCTCTTTGCAAACGCGGCTCAGTTTGTTAATATAGTGGAGTCCTGATATAAAAACATATAAATAAAAAAACTTTCACAAGAGTTGTACAGAATTGAATGGGCGGATAAAAGACATGGGAATACAGGAAAAACGGGAGCTTGAAAAGCAGCACTGGGTGATATCCTCATTTGCCTCTGGTGCAGCCCTCGGAAGCTTTTATGGAGCTTTTATTCTTGGCCCTGCAATGGGAAACCTGGCCGAGGGAATGGTCATCGGGCTTTCAATAGGAATAGGGGCAGGAGTCAGTATAGGAGCTGTTCTGGAAGTTAGGACGGAACCGGAAAAACTGCACAGAAAACAAGATAAACTTTTGATAGTTGTAGTGGCTGCAACCGTACTTCTGGTATTTTCAACCGCCCTGATGGCTTTTTCAGGGGCTACTTAATTCCCCAACTTTCCGGCACGAAAGCCTTCGTAGAGAGAAGAAGGTTATGAAGGCGCTTTTAGTTATGCCGGTTAGTTAAAGTGCCGGCTAAGTTAAACCGGCTGTCTGGCTTCTTGCCGTTGTGAAATACTTCCGCGCCAGTTCCCCGGAGGCACGGTAATTTCAAACCTTGCACCCTCTCCTTCTATTCCGGTTTCTTTTATTTCCAGGTCTGTAATGGAAAGGATGCTTTTTATGAGGAAGAGCCCGAGCCCGGTATTCTTTCCCACGGATTTTTCAAAGATTGTGTCCTTCATGTCCATTGATATCCCGGTGCCGTTATCCACTACTTCAATAACCGCTTTTCCTCCCTCCTCACGGAAACTGACAAATATTTCACTTACTTTTTCCCCGTGGGCCAGGGCGTTGTCAAAGAGATTATAAAACACTTTTGTAAGAAGGGGATCGGCAAACACTTCCGGTCCCCCGTCCGGGATTGAGAATTTAATCCCTCTACTCGAAAAAGAAAACGCAGCTTCCTTTGCCACCCCGGAGACAGACTGCCAGACCGGAGCCACAACCCCCAAATCCTGGTAGTCCCTGGTGAAAATAATCTGGTCGTGGATTGTTTCAATCCCTTTTTTGAAATTTTTCAGGTACCTTTCCATCCGCGGCTCAGCTCTAAGGTCTTCGGGCAGCATCTCGCAAAGAAGTTCCGTATACCCGGAAAGCACGTTGACCTGGTTAAGGAGATCATGCCGGGTAATGTTGCTCATCAGGTTAAGTTTCTGGTTAGCCTGTTTCAGGGCTTCTCCATACCTGTAAGCGTCCGTAATGTCATGGAGTACGACCAATGCCCCCCTGACATTTTCCCCACTAGAAATGGAAGAAAAGCCTGTCCTGAAGAAACGCATTCCCATGCCGGAAGTTATTGAGATTTCCCTGGAAAAAGGCCCTTTATCCGTATCTTCCGGAAAGAAATCGATAAGCTCCTCAAAAAGTTCCTCCAGACTTCTTCCGAGAGCTTTGTCCCGGGTTTTGCCGGCCAGCTCAAGTACGACAGGATTGACGTCAATAATCCTTTTCTCCGTATCCGTTACAATGTAGCCGTCTTTCATGGTCTCAATCACGTTATCCCTGGCAATAGGAACAAGGTTAAGGAACTCATTTCTCATATACAGCTGGAAAATGATCAGTCCAGTAATGGTAAACAAAAAAGGAGTAGGGTCAATGAAGGCAAACGGGCCTACGTCTCCCAGGTAAAGCAGGGTCCCGATCAGAGGCAGGAGAACCCCTACCACAATTCCCACCTGGGGAATGGGATATACCCCCGAGTAGGCGAACTTCCTGATAAAAAAGAGAATTCCCAGCAAGGTGCCCGAGAAAAAATAAACGAAAATTATCCAGAAAAGAGGACCGTGATCGTAGATAATAATCGGGAACGCTACGGAGGTATCAAGAGAGTAGCTGCTGTAATAAAGCCAGTGAAAAGAGTTGGTAAAAATTGCCAGTACCGCAAGAGTCGGTAAAATGAAAAAGGCTTTTTCAAACCTGCGGATAAATTTTAATGCGACTCCGCAGTACTCAGCCGCAAATAAGAACCACATGGTAGAAACAAAAGCGTTTCCCGGATATGACAGACAGGTAGAAAAGAACTTGAACTTCGCATCGACGTACCCAAGTTCTCCTGCAAAGAAAATTGACCAATCGGCCATACAGAGCATGGTCAAAATGAAGTACCTTGCAAAACGCACTTTGCGGTAATCAAAGACCAGGTTTGCCTTATATGCCAGGAAAACTGAAACGACCGCCGAAAAAACGAGGCCTCCCATATAAGGTAATGCAGCAGGATGGATATCAAGAATAAAAAAGACCTCCTTTTTTCAATTGCAAGCCCGGGTATTATAAATCAGGATCTGATTTAAAAATCCTGCCCCTGAGAATTATCCATGCTGTCAGAAGAGCCTTTTCTCCAGTTTTCCTGAGGCACAGTAATTTCAAACCTTGCACCCTCTCCTTCTATTCCGGTTTCTTTTATTTCCAGACCCGTAATGGAAAGAATGCCCCTCACAAGGAAAAGCCCGAGACCCGTGTTTTTCCCGACCGATTTCTCGAAAATAAGCTCTTTCATGTCGGCAGGAACTCCCACACCGTTATCCCTGATTTCGATTACGACCTGTTCCCCGGCCCTGCGGGAACTTACCCAAATTTCGCTCACGCGCTCCCCGTGGGTCTTTGCATTATCAAAGAGGTTATAGAAAGCTTTTTTCAGGAGGGGGTCGGCGTATATTTCCAGATCGTTTTCCTCGATGGAAAACTTTATGCCCTGGCCTGAAAAGGCAAATGCAGCCTCACGTGCCGCACTGCTTACGGACTGCCAGGTAGGGGAGACTACGCCGAGTTCCTGGTAGTCCCGTGTGAAGATGATCTGGGAATGGATCGTTTCAATGCCTTTATTGAGGTTTTTCAGGTACTTTCCTATCCGGGGATCTTCTTTGACATCCTGCGGGAGCATCTCGGAGATCAGTTCCGTATACCCGGAAAGCACGTTTACCTGATTCAGGATGTCGTGCCTCGTGATGTTGCTCATGAGGTTGATCTTCTTGTTGGCCTGTTTAAGGGCTTCCTGATACCTGTAGATCTCTGTGATGTCGTGGATCATGACCAGCTTTCCCTCAGCATCATCCCTGGTGGTAAGAGGAGTGACACTGAGGGTAAAGAACCTTGATTCGGAACCGCTCTTCAGGGAAATTTCCCTGCTGAAACCTTCTTCAAGGATATCCTCAGGAAAGACATCCATTTCTGCCCCGAAAAGTTCATTTAAACTTTTCCCGAAGACCTCTTTCCTGGTCTTGCCTGCCAGCCCCAGCGCCGCGGTATTGATATCCACGATAGAATTGGAGAGGTCTGCCACAATATACCCGTCGTTCATGGACTCGATAACGCTTTCCCGGGCAATAGGGATAATGTTCAGGAACTCATGCTGCATGGTCCCCCAGAAAAGGATCAGGCCGGTAATGGTAAAGGAAAAAGGCGTGGGATCAAAGAATTCAAAGGGGCCCACATCCCCGATGTGGAGCAGGTTTCCAAACACCGGGACGCAGGCCGCTGTGAGGGCGATCGCTGCCTGGGCCCGGTAGGGTACGGTCAGATGGACAAACTGCTTAATAAAGAAGTAAATCCCCAGGAGAATTAAAACGAAGGAGTAGACGTAGAAAATCCAGAAAAAAGGCCCGTGTATGAAGACAAGCAGGGGGAAGCCCCCGGAGGCATCCAGGTAATAACCTTCGAAATGAAGCCCGTGCAGGCTGTTTGTGAGCATTGATACAATTGCAAGGAAGGGGAGCACAAAAAGGACTTTTTCATAACTGCGCACGAACTTCCGGGCTACCCCCGTATACTCCGCTGCAAACGCAAACCAGGCTACCGGGGCAAAAGCAATGCCAAGGTACTGGAGGCGGGCAAACAGGTATTTGGACTCAATGTCAAGGCTTCCGACCTCAAAAGCATAATTAACGGACCACAGGGACATGCTAAGCATGATAAGGATGAAATATTTTGCAAAAGGTACCCTGCGGTAATTGAAAGCTTTGTACGCTTTGACAGCAAGTAAGGTGGATATTAGCCCTGAAAAAATTAATGCCACCATATAGGGAAATGCTGCGGGGTGGATTTGCATGCTAATTCGATGACCTTCCTATTTCAATTGAGCTTATTTGAGTATTTTGAAATCGGAGACATGGGAATTAAAAAACACAAAATGTTATAATAAGTTACATAAAGAGTAAGTATATAAGTTTATTTATCAAACGTGTAAAAGTCAAAATTTCCCACATATATATCAATCAAGACATATCGAAACCGAACACGAAAAAAATAAATTAAAAGGTTTTTTTCCGGATTTTTTCATCTATTTCTTCACCTCAGGATTAAAAAATTAGGCTTTAATTTGAGAAATGTTCAGCTCAGGAAATAAAGGCTGAGGGCAACTACCGCCATTCCAAAAAGCAGCCCTGAAAACGCAAGGTGCTCGTCCCCGTACCTGATTGCGATGGGCAGCAGTTCGTCAAAACAGATGAAGACCATGAGTCCTCCGACCGCGGCAAGCACCAGGGAGAGAAATTCAGGATTCAGGAAGCGGAAGAGCAGGAAATACCCGAGCACAGCTCCCAGGGGTTCGGTGAGCCCTGCCAGGAAAGAATAAGCAAAGGCTTTTTTCCGGTCTTTGCTAGCATAATAGATGGGGACCGAAACTGCAACCCCTTCGGGGATGTTGTGGATCGCTATGGCGACAGCAACCGAAACTCCCAGGTACGGCGAACTTAAGGACGCTGCCAGCACCGCCATGCCTTCGGGGAAATTGTGCATGGCAATCCCCGCAGCAGTCAGCAGGCCGTTATTCCGGAGGCGGCTGTCTCCGATTTCAGGGAAGGCGTTTCCGTCAGGCAGGGTATCCAGGTGGACATGCCAGATAATTCGGTCCAGGAGCCCCATCCCGATCATCCCCAGGAAAAAAGCGGCATTTGCCCGAAAAAACCCAACCGCATCCACAGCCTCTACCAGCAGTTCCACAAAAGAGATGTAGATCATCGCCCCTGCCGCAAACCCCAGAAGGATGGAAAGCCTTGTAAACTTAATTTCAGGGACCAGGAGAGCTATAAGGCTGCCCAGGCCGGTGGAAAGCCCGGCAAGGGTAGTGAGGAAAAAAGCAGTAGTGACACTGTCCATAAGTCTCCCCCCAGAAAAGAAATGGCAGTTATATGCATTAAAGGAAGTAGAAAAAGAGATCATTTAGAACGGGAATTACAAACCGGGAAGGAAGAGTATTAACCTGGAAAAAAGAAAAAATAGGAACAAAACAGGATAATACTGAAAGAAATAGTGACTACTCCCGTCACTGAAGTGACGGGCATCTACCAGAATTCTGGAGAGATTGTAATCCCAATCTCAGAATATTCATAGCAGCGTTATGATCTCTATCGAGAACCAGTCCACAGTAAGGACAACT
>NZ_VOUA01000037.1 GCF_024372725.1 Methanosarcina sp. KYL-1 | reverse complement strand
TCCGGGAAGTTGTCATAGGGGTAGGCGAAAGAGCAGCAAAGATCGGTGGAGACGACGTCCTGTACCGCCACAAGCTCACATTCTTCAACAAGACAAAGATGTTCTTCGATGTTGCAGACAACATGGAGGAAGCTGCCCTTGTTGAGAGAGTAAAGAAGATCGCTGACTTCAAGAAGTTCTATGTAGGCCGCAACCTGCTCCTCGACGGTGTTGCAATAAGGGCCGTTTCCAACGACCCCGCAAAGTTTGCCGCAGCTGTCAAGAAGGTTGCAGAAGCAGGCCTGCCCATGATCTTCTGTTCCTTCAACCCCGCTGTCCTGAAGGCAGGACTTGAAACAGCAAAGGACAAGAACCCCCTGCTCTACGCCGCAAACAAGGACAACTGGAAGGAAGTAGGAGAGCTCGCACTTGAGTACAATGTGCCTGTGGTAGTCTCGGCATTCAACGACCTCGACGCCCTCAAGACCCTTGCAAAGACCTTTGCAGAGGCAGGAATTAAGGACATTGTCCTTGACCCGGGGACCTACCCGAGCGGCAAGGGACTGAAGGACACCTTTACCAACTTCCTGAAGATCAGGAGAGCAGGCATTATGGGAGACACCGAGATCGCATACCCGATCCTGGCCCTGCCCTTCACTGCCTGGATGGCCGGAATTGCAGACCCGGTCAGCGCCTCATACTGGGAAACCGTGATGGCATCAGTCTTTACCATAAGGTACGGCGACGCCATGATCCTCCACAGCCTGGAGCCATACGCAACCCTGCCTGAAGTACACCTGGCTGAGACCATCTACACAGACCCGAGGACACCGGTCTCCGTGGACGGCGGAATGTATAAGGTTGGAAACCCGGACAAAGATTCCCCGGTGTTCTTCACAACCAACTTCGCCCTCACATACTACACGGTGGAGAGCGACATCTCGGCAAATGGAATAGTATGCTGGCTGCTCGCAGTTGACACAGATGGGATTGGTGTGGAAGCTGCCGTTGCCGGGGGTCAGCTGACCTCCGCAAAGGTAAAGGATGCCTTTGAAAAGGCAGGCTTCAACCTCAAGACGGACACAAGCCACAACACCCTTATCATTCCAGGTCTATCAGCCCGTCTGCAGGGTGACCTCGAAGATACACTCGGTGCAAACGTCAAGGTTGGACCAATGGACTCCGGCCGTATACCAGGCTGGATAGAGAAGAACTGGCCTCCAAAATAAGTCAGAAAACAAATTTTAAAACCAGCAGTATCCGTGTCTTCCTGACACGGATACTTTTTCTGTTTTTTCCCTGTTTTAGTGTGCATTTGTTCTTTTGCGCTGAAGAACCTTTTTCGTGCTTTTTGCTATAGCTCAGGCTTTACCCGGGGTTTTTGGAAGAAGCTAAAGGACCTACAGAAAGAAGGCTGGCAGAATTATATTAAGGTAAGGAAGTGAAAAGCAGTAGAGGAATAAACATAATAATGATAAATATAATAATACAGTTTATACAAGAATTGCACGATATAACATACAGAATAATACAAATATTTATATAAAAGAAAACACTTTTTCCCCATGCCTCCTAAATCTGATTTTTCGGACTCCTTTGAGTCCAACCTGTTTGCTGATTTTGCTGCCCACGGGAAGTAAGGGGTCCCGGAACGCCCCTTAAGGCAAAATCAGCAAATCCAGCTATTCTTATATAATATGACCGTACTTAACAGGTGAATCGTTCATATTTACACGGTTTAAGAACCCGGCTTCTGGAGCCGGATAATTTCTAAAATTCAAAGAAGATTACCAGTAAGGATTAGAGATGAATTCCGTCACATGCCCGAAATGCGGCAGAGAATGCGAGAAACTCGTTGTTTCAGTTTGCAGGGACTGTTTCTTAGAAAACTTCAAACTCATAGACCTGCCCCTCGTCCTCCATGTCAGGATCTGCGGCCGCTGTGGAGCATACTTCCACAAAAGCCGATGGGAAAACATCGGCAGGCTTGAAAACGTGGTGCTGAGAGCCGTAGAAGACACCCTCTTTATCCATGCCGATGCAGAGGACGTAGAACTCTACCTTGAACCCAAAGAGATTACACCCTACACGTACATGGTAAGGGCTGAAGTGGATGCCCGTGTAAGGGGAGAACCTGTCCATGCCGAAGCCGAGACCGAAGTAA
Source organism: Methanosarcina sp. KYL-1 (assembly GCF_024372725.1). Classification (GTDB taxonomy): domain Archaea; phylum Halobacteriota; class Methanosarcinia; order Methanosarcinales; family Methanosarcinaceae; genus Methanosarcina. Next base: position 26,042 of record NZ_VOUA01000037.1, on the reverse strand, counting down.
GGGTCCAGAGGGTAGCCTGCGACATGTGCAGCAGGGAGTCAGGCGGCTACTTTGAAGCGATCATCCAGATCCGGGCAGCCGGACGGTTCCCCACCGAAGAGGAAAAAAGACGCTGTGCCGCCATCGTCCGGGAATCTATGGAAAGCATGAAGAAGAAAGGTGACCGACTGGCCTTTATCACCGACGCCCAGGAACTGAAAGAAGGAGCCGACTTTTATATGGGCTCAATGAATGCCAGCAGGCAGGTCTGCAAGCTGATCTCCTCAGAACTTGGAGGCACCTTTTCCGAGTCCCCCACCCTGGTAGGGATGAAAGACGGCAAAAACCTCTACAGGATTACTTTTGCAATGCGCCTGCCAGAATTCAGGCCCGGGGACGTAATAAAGTTCAGGGAAAAGGTAATCGAGATCAAGACTTCCGGGAAAAAGGTCAACGGGATTTACCTGGAAGATGGGTCCCGTTTCATCTCAACTCCGGAGGAACTCAAAGGCGCAGAAAAGGTTGCCAGGATCGAAGATGCGGTTCTTACAGTGCTGGTCTCAATCGAACAAAACGCAATCCTTGTGCTTGATCCAAGGACTTATGAAACCGTCACCATAAAAAAGCCCGTGTCCTTTGCTGCCGAAGCAGGAAGCGAAATCCGTGTCCTAAAGACCCCTTACGGGCTCTTTGCGCTGGCACACTCCGAAGCATCGCAGAGGAAGTAAAAAATCCGGAAGGAAGCAAAAAACCTGGAAGGAAGTAAAAAACGGGATAAAGAAGGGCAAAATATGCAGAATGTCCTGATAATCGGATTTGATACCCGAAATATTGTCTGCTCCGCAAAAAGAGCGGGTTATACTGTCTGCTCAATTGATGCCTTCATGGACCAGGACCTGCGGGAATGCGCATACGCATCGGCTTTCCTTGAGTGCAGGAGCCCGAGAGAGCTGCGCAAGCTTGACCCTGCCCGGATAAAGGAACAGATGGAAACTTTCGGGCTGGAATTCGACGCCCTTGTCCCGGGTTCGGGGCTCGAGATGCTCGATTCCCGCCAGTTTTCCTGCCCCGTACTTGCCAGCAGCCCTAAAGCCGTGCAGGAAGCTTCCGACAAGGCCCACCTGGCAAAAAGGCTTGCCGACCTCGAAATGCCCCACCCACGCTGTTATTCTCTTAAAGAATTTGAAGCAATAGAATATCCGGTCATGCTCAAGCCTGCCCGCGGAGGAGGAGGAATCTTCAACCGGGTTGCAGGAAACCGCCAGGAACTTCTGGCCGCCCTGGAGGAGCTTTCCCGTCTGGACCCGGAGTTCAGGGAAGAAGAGATGGTAATCCAGGAATTTGTAAGGGGAATCCCTGCCAGCGTTTCCGTACTGGCTACGGAGGATAAGGCCCTGGCTGTGGCAGTAAACGAACAGCTGATAGGAATCCCCTGGCTCTCAAGGCTGCCTTTTGCCTACTGCGGGAACATAACCCCCTTTAAGACAGAGCATGCCGGAAAAATGGAAAGGCTTGCAGAAGAGCTGGTGCTCGAATTCGGGCTCATGGGCTCAAACGGGGTTGACTTCCTGGTAACGGAAGAAGGGCCTGTCGTGCTTGAAATAAACCCAAGGTTCCAGGGAAGCCTGGATACGGTGGAGAGGGCAACGGACCTGAACCTCTTTGAGGCCCATGCAGGCTGTTTCAGGGGAGAACTCCCGGAAAAAACCGTACCAAAACGATTCGCTGCCAGAGGAGTTCTTTATTCGGATCGAGAGTTATTTATAGACCAAACGCTCATGGACATCATCCTCAGGGAAGAAAGTGCAGATGTTCCTTCCCCCGGAGCCGTTACGGAGCCGGACGGGCCGCTGACTTCTCTGTTTGCATGCGCCTCTACAAGGGAAGAGGCACTCCTGGGCCTGGAAAGAGGGGCGGAAAGGATAAAAGCTTTTATTGAGAGAGCAATAAAAACCCAGGGGGAATCCCTTAGCCCCACCGGGAAGGTGTGAAGCCGGAGGTGCTGAAAGTTCAGCTCTGGGCCCGGATTGAGAGTAATTCCTGGAAAACAAATGGAATGAAATTTTAATACTGGTATGTCCCATTCATATAGGGATTCACGAGGTGAACACGTTGGTCGACTTAAATGACAAGGTTATTAGAGGGTTCCTTATGAGCCTTGTAGGGGAAGAGGGGCTCAAAATGATCGAGAACATGCCCGAAGGCGAGGTCACGGACGAGGAAATTTCTCAAAAGAGCGGAGTTTTGCTTAACACCGTAAGAAGAACCCTCTTCATACTCTATGAAAACAAATTTGCAATAGTTGTGAGGGAGAGGGATTCAAACAGTGGCTGGCTCACTTACCTCTGGCACCTGGACTTTTCGGACATCGAGCACCAGCTCATGAGGGAAAAGAAAAAGCTGCTCAGGAACCTGAAAGTCCGCCTTGAATTTGAAGAGAACAATGTATTTTATGTCTGCCCGCAGGGCTGTGTTCGCCTTCTCTTTGACGAAGCCACGGAAACCGAGTTTCTCTGCCCCATGTGCGGAGAAGACCTGGCCCATTACGATAACTCTCCCTTCGTGAACGTCCTGAAAAAACGAATAGAAGCCTTGACTTCTGCCTGAAGGGCCTGCCGTGACCACCGGAGCAGAAGCAATTCTACTGCTTGAAGAAGCCGGCTGTGCCCCTAACGTTATAGAACACTGCCGGGAAGTTGCCTCACTTGCTGTTGAAATCGCCGAAAGGGTTAAGGCAGCAGGGCATGAGGTAGACCTGGAACTTGTAGAGGCAGGAGCCCTCCTGCACGATCTTGGGCGCTGCAGGACACATGGGATTTCCCATGCTGTTGAGGGATTCAGGCTGGCAAAAGATACGGGGATCAAACCCGAGCTTTCCGAGATTATAAAGCGGCACATCGGAGCCGGGATTTCAAGAGAGGAAGCCAGAGAGTTAGGGCTTCCGGATGACGATTATTTTCCCCGGAGCCTTGAAGAAAAAATAGTTGCCCATGCCGACAACCTGGTAAGGGGAACTCAAAGGATCACCATTGAAGAAAGAATTGCCCGCATGCGCAAAAAGCAGGTCGGGGAAGAGGTGGTCCAGAGGGTGAAAAAACTCGCTGAAGAGGTCGAGAAAATTTCCCATTAAAACAGAATTTTCCGGCACAAAGGGATTAACTATTCGGCAAAGGGAAAAACAGATATAAAGCAGATATTTTGTAAGGTCTTCCTTCCGGATTTAGATTTAAACGAATTTAATGAAAAAACCGGAGGAAAAGTTATATATAGCGATATTAATAATGAGATAATGGATTGCTAAATCCTTCATTTTGAGCTAAAAATGCTCACCTCAATCAAAACATTTTTTTTAGCAACATTTTCTCATTTTTAACTTAATTATGAGGGTATGTTTATGGATAATGATAAATATTTAAAGGGCACAACTACCGTAGGAGTAGTCTGTACCGACGGGATTGTGCTCGCAAGCGAGCAGAGAGCCACAATGGGGAATTTCATCGCAAGCAAAACTGCAAAGAAAGTTTACCAGATTGATGACCTGGTGGGGATGACAACTGCAGGTTCAGTAGGCGACGCCCAGCAGCTCGTCCGGCTGATTGGTGTGGAGTCAAAGCTCTACAAGATGCGCAGAAACGAAACCATGACAATTAAAGGGATCACCACCCTTATGTCCAACTTCTTAAGTGCCAACAGGTACTACCCAATGATGGTTCAGCTCCTTATCGGAGGGGTTGACAAAAACGGGCCTTCCATCTATTCCCTTGACCCTCTCGGAGGGAGCATTGAGGAAACAAAGATCTCAGCTACAGGTTCCGGTTCTCCCATGGCCTATGGGGTACTTGAAGACCACTACAGAGAGAACATGACCACAGAAGAAGGTCTTGAACTTGCAATCAGGGCGATCCACAACGCAATGAAAAGGGACTCGGCTTCCGGAGAAAATGTCGATGTAGTGGTAATCACAGAGGAGGAATTCAAGAGGCTGGATCCTGAAGATATAAAAGCAAGAAGGGCCTTATTTAACTAAAAACTTAAAATTGTTGGTTTTTTATTTTAAAATATAAACTAACACCTTTTTAACATATTTTTTTCACCATCCAGATATTTTTTGATTTTTTGACAAAAAGGAAGATTCCTGATGCCTATTGAAGACGTGCTATTAGACCTCAAAAAGAAAATTGAGAAAAACCTACCCGAAGGGGTTACAATCACCGACGTGGAATTTGAAGGGCCGCAGCTTGTGCTGTACACCGAAGAGCCCCGCAAGTTCGCTGACGATGGGAATATTATCCGTAACCTGGCAAAGGAACTCCGGACACGCATCGCCATGCGTCCGGACCCGAGGGTGCTTGCAACTCCTGAAGACTCTATTTCTATAATCGAAGAAGTTGTTCCGAAAGAATCCGTAATTTCAAGTTACTATTTTGATCCCGATTCCGGAGAAGTAATTATCGAAGCGGAAAAGCCGGGCCTGGTTATCGGAAAGCATGGGGCTACCCTCCGGGAGATCACAAAACAGATCGGCTGGATTCCAAAAGTTGCCCGGACCCCGCCCATAAAGTCCCGTACAGTGAAAAATATCAGGGAACTCATGAGGAACAACCTCAAGGAAAGAAAGGAAATCCTGAAAACCGTGGGGAGGAAAATCCACAGGGAGTGTACCTCAAAAGACCAGTGGGTCAGGGTAACTTCCCTTGGGGGGTGCAAAGAAGTCGGGCGGAGCTGCTTCCTGCTCTCTACCCCTGAATCCAGGATCCTGATTGACTGTGGGGTCAACGTAGGGTCCGACGAAAACATGACACCTTACCTCTATGTCCCCGAAGTTTTCCCCTTAAACCAGATCGATGCCGTGGTCGTAACCCACGCCCACCTGGACCACCAGGGCCTGGTCCCGCTGCTTTTCAAGTACGGGTATGACGGACCTGTCTACTGCACCCCTCCCACCAGGGACCTGATGGTGCTTCTCCAGCTGGACTACATCGACGTGGCAGCAAAAGAAGGAAAGAAGACTCCCTACGAGTCAGGCATGATCGTAAAGACCCTCAAGCACACTATTCCCCTGGACTATGAGGAAGTCACGGACATCGCCCCGGATATCAAGCTGACCTTCCACAACGCAGGCCACATCCTGGGCTCGGCAATTTCCCACTTCCACATAGGGGACGGGCTCCACAATGTGGTTTTCACCGGAGACTACAAGTACGAAAAGACCCGGCTCTTCGACCCGGCGGTCAACAGGTTCCCGAGAGTCGAAACAGTAATCTCGGAAGCCACATACGGCAACTCGAACGCCTTCCAGCCAGCCCTGAAGGATGCCGAGAGGCACCTGCAGAATGTTGTTAAGGAAACCGTGGAGCGCGGCGGGCTTGTCCTTATCCCGGCTTTTGCAGTGGGCCGGAGCCAGGAAGTCATGATCGTGCTCGAGGAGTCCATAAGGAAAGGAGTGATCCCTGAAGTCCCGGTCTATCTGGACGGGATGATATGGGAAGCGACGGCAATCCACGCCACTCACCCCGAATACCTTAATAACGACCTGAGGAAACTGATCTTCCAGAAGGGCCAGAACCCCTTCCTCGCCGAGTGTTTCAAGCCCGTGGACTCCCACGAGATGCGCCAGAAGATCATCCAGAACCCGCACCCCTGCGTCATCCTCTCCACTTCAGGGATGATGAACGGAGGCCCGGTCATGGACTACTTCAAGGCTTTTGCCGAGGACGCTAGAAACACCCTGGTCTTTGTCGGCTACCAGGCTGACGGAACCACCGGGCGCCGCATCCAGAAGGGATGGAAAGAAATCCCCATGACAGGAAGGAACGGCAGCACGGAAGTCCTCAAGATGAACATGGACGTACAGGTCGTGGACGGTTTCTCTGGCCACTCCGACCGGAAACAGCTCATGGAATACGTCAAGAGAATGCAGCCCCGCCCCGAAAGGGTGTTCACAGAACACGGGGACGAAAAAGCCTGTGTGGACCTTGCAAGCTCGATTTACAAGAAACTGAAGATCGAGACCCGGGCCCTCACAAACCTGGAAACCGTAAGACTGCTGTGACCTCCCCCGGAGGTCCACACCTTTCTTTTTTCCATTTTTTGTTTTCGAGATTTCTGTTTTCGAGATTTCTTTTTCCGAGTTTCTTTTTCCGAGTTTCGAGTTTCAAAATAATGTTTTTGAGTTTCTGCTTTAGCAAGGGTTCTAACAATATTATAGCTTCAACCGGATAGGTTCGGCCTTTATTTTTTTTATTTTCTGGCTGGAAAGCTGGCTGCAGTTGCGTACGGTGCAGGAAAAAAGGTTAATGAGGTGCCATTTCCGGATATTTCGGAATAATGTCAACCGATTCAGAAGGGACCACAAAAAAGTAAGTGACGGCTATTTATCAGGGCCGGACTTCGGTTGCAGATTCCAGGCCCAGGAGATGGGAAAGGAGTTTTTTGTGGTCACCGACAACAAGGTCAGCCCTGTCCAGCAGGGAACCATCTATGTACGTGGGGACCCCGATGCAATACAATTCCGCCCTTTTTGCGGCCTCTACCCCTAAAATGGCATTTTCTATAACTACGCACTCCTCCTTTCTGACCTGCAGGAGTTCGACGGCCTTCAGGAATGGGTCAGGGTGAGGTTTTGCATTGAGCACGTCATCGCCGGTGACCACGGCATCGAAAACGCCGGGAAAAAGCTGGCTCACGATCCCGTGGACAATCGAACGGTCCGAACCCGAGACCAGGGAGAGGAGGAAGCGGCCCTTCAGGACCTTCAGGCATTCTTCCATCCCCTCGAAGGCTTTAAGCTCGAATATCCTGTTGAATTCCCGCCGGTAGATTGCGGTTATTGCCTCAAAATCATAGGCTTCGGGGTCTTTTTCAGCTTTCCTGATGAGCAGGGGCAGGCCGGACCTGGGATTTGACCCCTCAATCGCATAGATGTCCTCGTCCTGGATTACCATGCCCATTTCAAGAAAAGCCCTTTTCCAGGCTGCAGCGTGGAAGGGCATGGAATCCACAAGGACCCCATCCATATCAAAAATTAACGCTTTTAACACGTTTCTGACTCCGGAGTGAAAGAATTGGGATTGAGTGAAAGAATTGGAATTGAGTGAAAGAATTGGAATTGAGTGAAAGAATTTGGATTTTTACTGTATTCAGGCCTGATTGAAAACAGACCGGGTTAAGAACTCAGGTAAGAATGGCTTTTCAGGTTTAAAGTTTTCCCGAAATCACAAAAAAAGCAAGAAAATATTCATATTCTGAATACCCCTTTCAAAATTCCCTGAGCATGAACAACAAAGAACAAACAAAAACAAAACAAACAAAAAAACAAAACATAATAACAAAAAACACATAAGAAAAAAAGCAAAGTACAATATAACAAAAAATGCAATAAAACAATAAAAGAAAATTAAAAGTTCCTTACTAAATAAATGGTTTATTTCATCAGAATAAATGAAAAGTGATTTTGCCCCGAAAATTGAACAGGAGACCCAAAATATTTGACCGGCACCGAAAAAGATTTTAAGGGAAGGTGTCCATTTAAAATAGAGATAATAATATTAACAATCTCATTAAAATTTAAAATTCCGGATTGAATATTCTACACTAACCGGACTTCTTAAATGAAATTGTTAATATAGTGAGAACACAGGCAGGGAATAATAATAGTACGTAAATGTCCAGCAAAAAAGCTGATAACATCGAGCAAAAAAATTTGCCCTGACCCGTATAATAAGGTTAACTTTCCTTATAAAAAAGGTATTCAGAAGAAAGTTTTCGACAAATGCATATAAACCTTACGGCAATTTTCCTGCTCTTTGTCCTCAAAAATAAGGAGACAGATTACCAGGAAAAGATAAGTATATAAATTTTATGAGTGACATATTTAAACTTGATATACAAATTAAGTATAGTCCTTAAATATGTCCAAAATATTTAAGTTCAGTAGAGTAGCAGGTTATTAAAGATAACGTATAAAAATCATTCTTGATGTTTAGACAGTTATCTCTCAAATTTCGCTCAAAATGTGGCAAATACGTGACCCCCTGTGTAAATAGGGTGGGGAGTCAAAGAAAAGGAAAAAAATTTTGACTAGATAGACAAAGTAATCCAGCCGAGGGGATGAATTGCAATCTATAGTACAGGAAGCTATGAAATTCAGCGAAAAGGAGAAGGAATTCCGAAAAAACGCGGCATCCGATGAAGATTTGGAAGAGTTCGGGCAGCCGAGAATCATGATCGTAGGGTGCGGGGGTGCCGGGAACAACACTGTAAACCGGCTCTATAACATCGGAATCGAAGGTGCGGAGACCGTCTGTATCAACACGGACAAGCAGCACCTGGACAACGTAAGGGCCGATAAAAAGATCCTTGTGGGAAAAACCCTCACAAGAGGCCTTGGAGCAGGCGGCTACCCCGAAACCGGGAAGAAAGCTGCAGAACTTGCAAGAGGCACCCTTGAAGAAGTGTTAAAAGACGTTGACCTCGTATTCGTTACCGCAGGGCTTGGTGGAGGTACCGGGACCGGCGTTGCCCCCGTGGTTGCAGAAGTTGCAAAGGAGCAGGGAGCAATCGTTGTGGGCATGGTCTCAAGCCCCTTCAGGGTTGAGAGGGCACGTATCTTCAAGGCCGAAGAAGGCTTAGAAGACCTGCGCCGGGCAGCAGACACAGTTATCGTCCTGGACAACAACAGGCTGCTTAACTACGTGCCGAACCTTCCCATTGACCAGGCCTTCTCTGTCATGGACCAGCTTATTGCCGAAACCGTAAAAGGCATTACAGAAACCATTACCGTGCCTTCCCTGATCAACCTTGACTACGCCGACATAAGGACCATTATGAGCTGCGGCGGCGTTGCCGTAATGCTCGTAGGGGAATCAAAGAGCCAGGACAAGAGCACTGAAGTGGTGCGGACTGCCCTTAACCACCCCCTGCTTGATGTCGACTACAAGGGCGCAACAGGAAGCCTTGTGCACGTCACCGGCGGGCCAGACCTGAGCCTCAAGGAAGCCGAGGAAATAGCCTCCATGCTCACATACGAGCTTTCCACCAGCGCAAACGTCATCTGGGGCGCAAGGATCAGGGACGACTATGAAGGAAAGGTCCGGGTAATGGCAATTATGACAGGCGTCCAGTCTGCCCAGATCCTGGGACCTCAGGTAGGGGCAGGGATCCTTGAGTCCAGAAGCGACTCGGAATCCTTTCAGGCGAAGAAGTTCGGGAAAATGACCCCCTCAAGCCGAAGGGGAGAAATGTCCGAACCCATAAGAAAAAGGCAGGACAACTCGATCATTGACTTCATAAACTAAAATAAGCTCAGATAAGCCCGGGACCCTGCAGGGCCGGGCCCCCTCAGGCTTTTCTCCGGAAAAACGCAGAAAAGCAGGACCTGATGTTAAAAGGAGGGGGTTTACTGCAGATGGAAAAACCCGGGTTCTTCTCTGAACAGATACATTTTTTCAGTGATTCTCAGGTTAGATCGTCTTTTTTTCAGTGACTTGTCGGCAGATCTCATTTTTATAGGTGTGTCTGATTAGATCCCTTTTTTGCCGGTAGTGTGATTAGATTACTTTTCATCTGTGATGGGATCGGATCTCATTTTTATCGTGTGTTCCGAGAATAGATTACCTTTTTTATGACTTCCCGTGAACACATAAGCCCCTGAACAGATACTCTTTTTTATCAGAGGTTCTATCTAAAAAACATGAATATTTTGATTGCAACCGGGCGGCTTGCAGAAAATACCGTAAGGAAAGCCGTTGGAGATAAAGCCGACGTGCTTATTGCGGACATTGACATTGCCGCCTTCATCACCCCCGGAAAGCTTATAGAGGCTTTTCATGCTGGAAATTTTCCAAAAAAAATCGACCTGGTCCTGCTGCCCGGGCTTGTAGGAGGGGATTTTTCAAAGGCCTCGGAAAAGCTGGGATGCAAAATCCGGCTGGGCCCGAAGCACGCATATGACCTGGGATTTGTGCTCCCTTTTGCGGGGGGTGTGGAGTTTTCCGAAACAGTCCCGGCCTGTGAACTCCTTGCCGACGTAAGGAAGGAGATGGCCTTCCGGCTTATCAGGGAAGCCGAAGCTGCTGCTCACCCACTCCTTACCCTCGGAGGGATAAAACTGGGAGGAGGGGCACGCATGAAAGTAATGGGAGAAATCGTGGGAGCTGCAGAGCTGGACCCTTCGGCCCTGGAAAAAAGAATCGAAGCTTTTATCGCCCGTGGGGCAGATATAATCGACCTTGGAGCTTCCCTTAACACCAAACCAGGGCAAGCGAGAAAGGCCGTCTCCCTGGCAAAAGCCCTGACAAGAACCCCCGTAAGCATAGACACCCTTAACCCGGAGCTAATCAGGGAAGGAATCGAAGCAGGAGCCGACCTGGTCTTAAGCCTGAACGGGACAAACATGGAAAGCGCAGGCCCCTTCGTGGCTGATTCGGAAGCTGCAGCCGTGGTGATCCCGGACGAAGGAGAAAGCCTGGAAAGCCTGGTCCGGAACATCGAAGCCGCCCGCTCCCTGGGAATTAAAAAAATTATTGCAGACCCGGTCCTGGACCCTGTGGGACACGGAATTACGGAATCAATAGTGCGTTACCGGGAATTCCACAGCCTGTACCCCGAAATCCCGGTCTTCTTCGGGGTGGGTAACGTAACAGAACTCATGGACGTGGACACAATAGGAGTCAATGCCGCCCTCTGCGGAATCGGAGCAGAGGTGGGAGCAAGCATCCTCTTTACTCCCGAGTTCAGCGACAAGGCCCAGGGTTCTATCCGGGAACTCAAAACGGCTTCCGAGATGATGCAGCTTTCCGGGATTCGGGAAAGTACCCCCAAGGACCTGGGGCTCGACCTCCTCTGCATCAAGGAAAAACGCAGGCGCCCTGATAGGCCTCTTCCGGAAAATGTGATTGAGGCAAAAGCCGGAAAAAACTGGCGGGTGGACCCGGCAGGCCCTATCAGGATATGGATTGCCCCCGACACTGTCCAGGGGACAGGGGGACTGATCGTTGCCGAACATGAAAAAGCTTCCGTGGCAGGAAAGAGTGCACGGGAGGTAATGGACACACTACTCGAACTTAAGCTGGTATCCCGCCTGGACCATGCGGCATACCTGGGAAGGGAACTTGAAAAAGCCGAACTGGCCCTGCGCTTTAACAGGAGCTACGCCCAGGACGATGTATTCTGAGCCCTGGCAGGACCATGCTCTCCCCACTGGATAATCCCGGTTTAAAGCCGGACAGAATGTGGAAGTGTGAAAATGAAAATCGAACCTGAAGACAAGCAGGCAATCTTCGAGATTGTAGCAGCCCGCTATTTCACAACGCAGAATTGGAAATGGCTGAACCTCAGAAAAGATGTCAATAAAATCCTCAAAGCCTACGACGAGCTGAACGAACAGTATGCATCCTATTCCTACGTGAGCAAGGACTGGTACGTGGAAAATATGGGGTCCAAGAACATCCATATGTGCAGTACCTGGGACGAACTGAAAAACCTGGTAGCCTTCCTTAACACTCATGCCAGCATCTTTAACTTCCTGGTCCACACAGGAAACAGAAAGTCTTTCTGCATCGTTAGCGACTCAAAAGACCTTAACGAAACCCAGGCAAATGCAATCAAAGAAGTCCAGAAGCTGGGGTACAACACCTTTGTTTTCCTGGCCACGGTCCCGGAAGAAATAGAGTTCCAGCTGCTCCAGGTAAGGGGTGTGAACTGAGCGCACACCCACCCATTCATGCGAAACAGGTTTTTTCCAAAACAGGTTTATTCCGAAACCGATTTTTTGCAGATTGCCCTGCCCACAAGAGAGGCTATCCCTATTTGATATGTTGCACCTCGAAGGGAATAACATACAGGCAATACAACCATACCTCTGACAATTCGACACAGCTCATTCTGGAGTGAAACGAAAATCAGAGGAAGTAAAAAAGGTATTGAGTTTTTCAATCAACTTCATCTGCCCCCATTTCTGAGCGGCCGCTCTCCCGATCACTCGTTTTTGTTCCATACAGAAGTACTGCAGGACATCCTCACTCAGGCAGTTTACAGATTACAAAATAAAAATTTTAGATTTGTCGAGCGAACTACCATCCCTAAAACCTTCGTCTAAAAGCCCGGGTTTTTGAGAAGAGACTCCTGCCTGTGGAATTAAAACCCTTATTAAGAAGTGGAAAATAGATTTAAAAAATGTATTTGAATAACACAAATAAGTTCCATAAGATAGAAGATGCAAAGCGAAAAGTTTTTAAGACATTATTATCAAATAGGAAAGTGTATTCCTATTTTGGAGTTTCGATACTTAAAAACCCATCGTGTGTAAACAACCATCGTGTGTGAATAAAAATCGTGTGTGAATAATTTATCAGATGTTATAAGGCATGAGGCTTGCCTATGGGACAGGACGGGACGAAAAGCTAATGCTATGATTTTTGTTCCTGATTTTTATCCCTGGTTATGTAAAGAGCTTGAGCTATAGAACGGAAGCGCCGGATTACGAAAAAGGGCTTGGGCTGTAGAACGGGAATCGCCTGGTTACGTAAAAGAGCTTGAGCTATGGAAAGGAAATCACCGGGTTACGTAAAAGAGCTTGAGCTATAGAACGGGATCGCTCAGTTACGTAAAAGAGCCTTAGCTATAACCGGGATTTTCGAACCCTCTGAAAACCGGATATTTTTGAAATCCGGACCACAAAAGAAAACAAAAGAGCAAAAAGGTACAGTGCCCAGGGCACAAAGGGCACAGTACCTGCCGAAGAACCTTGAGCAAACGAAATAGAATATCGAGAATGCCTGAAAATAGGAATGCAATAGAACAAGAGCAAAAAAGGTTACAGTGCCCAGGGCACAAAGGGCACGGCACCTGCCGGAGAACCTTGAGCAAACGAAATATCGGAAATATCTGAAAAACAGGAATGCAAGAAAATACAAAAAAGGTACAGTGCCCGGGGCACAAAGGACACAGTACCTGCCGAAGAACCTTGAGCAAACAAAATATCGGAAAATAAAGGAAATATCGGGAAAAAATATCGGAAAAAAGGAACATAAGTATAGGAAAACTCAAAAAAGAAGAACTCAAAAAAGAAGAACTCAAAAAAGAAGAACTCAAAGAGCATATCAGGCCACGAGTTAAAAAATAAAAAAAATAAAAAAAGGAAATTCGGGGAAATCACATAAACAGGGGTGCAAACACAACAGCCACAATGCTCATGAGCTTAATGAGGATGTTGATTGCCGGACCTGCTGTGTCCTTGAAAGGATCTCCAACGGTGTCGCCAGTGACACCTGCTTTGTGGGCATCGGAGCCTTTTCCACCGAAGTTTCCGAGTTCAATATACTTCTTTGCATTGTCCCACGCCCCACCGGCGTTAGACATTGTGATTGCAAGCATGAAACCTGAAACCACGGAACCTGCAAGGAGTCCGCCAAGTGCGCCGGGACCAAGTACCAGTCCAACTAAAAGAGGTGCAATAACGGCAAGAACACCGGGTGCAATCATCTCTTTCAGGGCAGAGTGGGTTGAGATTGCAATACACTTGCCATAATCAGGGTCTGCTTTGCCTTCCATTAAGCCTGCGATCTCTTTAAACTGTCTCCTCACTTCAACTACCACTTCACCTGCCGCATTTCCGACAGCAAGGATGGTCATTGAGGAGAAGAGGTACGGAAGCATTGCACCGATGGTAAGCCCGATGAATACATTGGGGTTCATAACATCGATTGCCTCGAGACCGACTGCAATACCGTATGAGGCAAAAAGAGCCAGTGCGGTGAGAGCTGCCGAGCCGATTGCAAAGCCTTTGCCGATAGCTGCCGTAGTGTTTCCTACCGCATCGAGAGTGTCGGTGATCTCACGAACCTCTTTTTTCTGGTGGGACATCTCGGCAATGCCTCCTGCATTGTCAGCCACAGGGCCGTATGCATCGACGGAGAGAGAAATCCCGAGGGTTGCAAGCATTCCCACGGCTGCAATAGCTATACCGTAAAGGCCGGCGAGCTGGAATGCAATGTAGATTGTAATGCTGATAATGATAACAGGCCAGATAGTCGATTCCATTCCTTTTGCAAAACCTGTGATGATGTTTGTAGCTGAGCCGGTTGAACAGGAATTTGCAATCCGGAGAGTCGGCTTTCTATCATATGATGTGTAGTACTCAGTGATCTGACCGATGAGGAAACCTGAGATAAGTCCTGCAACTGTTGCAAAGAAGACCTTTAACCCGTAGTCCCCAAGAAGCATGTCTGTAACGAAGTATGATGCAACGACTGCAAGAACGATTGCAGCAATCAACCCCGCATTAAATGCCATGTGGATTGCAGAAGACTCGGTCTTGTTTGTGCGTACAAAAAAAGTACCGACAATAGATGCGAGAATTCCGACAGCTGAAATAATCAGCGGAACCAGAATAACGTTCTCAACCGGGACGTTAGGGAAAGTAGTTGCTGCGGTTGATGCTGCAAGAAGCATTGTTGCAAGGATCGAACCTACATAGGATTCATAGAGGTCGGCACCCATTCCTGCAATATCTCCGACATTATCTCCGACGTTGTCGGCAATTACAGCCGGGTTTCTAGGGTCGTCTTCCGGGATTCCGGCTTCGACTTTTCCTACAAGGTCTGCACCGACATCAGCAGCTTTGGTAAAGATTCCGCCACCAACACGGGCAAAGAGAGCAATAGATGAAGCTCCGAGAGAAAAGCCTGCAACAATGTTCACAGTGGTGAGTAAATCCAGGTCTGTAAAAGTGTTTGCAAGGAATATGAAGGAAATTGACAGACCAAAGAGGCCGAGGCCTACTACACTCATTCCCATAACAGTACCGGATGCAAATGAAACTTTAAAAGCCGGACCAATACCCCTTGTGGCAGCATTTGCGGTCCTTCCATTCGCAATAGTAGCTGTGAGCATTCCTATATATCCAGCTGTTGCGGAAAGCACTGCACCAAGAACGAAACATGAAGCAGTGAGGAGCCCATTTGGCAGAATTAATGCAATTATAATTGCAAGTAAAACGACAAAAACAGCGATTGCACGGTACTGCCTGTTAAGGTAGACCATGGCCCCACCGTGGATTGCCGCAGTTATTTTTTTGATTAGATCATTACCTTCGCCTTCTTTTTGGACATTTTTATAGGATATACCTGCAAAAATCAGACCAATAAGGGCACATATTGGTGCAAGGTAGATTAACATATCCATAAGTTCAACCATCCTGCCGAAAAACTATATCAGAAATTTTTTTGGGTTATTTAATACTCCGAAGTACTTTTGTGAATAATAAATTTGGCCATATTATATATCGTGGCACCGAATATTTTACCGTGAGCACAGACGTAGTTACAATTATGTTATATAAACCTACTTGACATTAGTATTTAATTAATTTTATAATTTGCGGGATTTTCAATCTACAGGACACATTTTGTCATTCAATTGGATTTCTACCGACTTTCTATTGTATTTTTACTTACTTCTGTTGTATTTCTACTGAATTTCTGTTGTATTTCTACTGACTTTCTAATGTATTATCTATTGCCTTTCTATTAACTTTCTATTTTGTTGCTTGTTTGTCCTTGAGAAAGTTCTTACGGATGCATACAGGACGAAGAACCCCGATTCCCCCAAAACGGAAGAATGCGGTAACTTGTTACCTAGCTAATTGTATATATAAATATCTAGATTTGGCAAAAGTCACAGGCAAAATTACAGAGCAATCAGGCATTTTTTTCGGGAAGCGGGGCGCTCAATAGAAGAGAGTTAAAACAAAAAATATCGGGAAAAATATTGAGGAAATATCGGTAATAATGCACTCGAGCTACCCTATCCGGAGAAAAAAAGGAGTGTGTTCACAACCAGTAAAGTGAAAAAAATCACCGTTTTAAAAGAAACCGTATTAACCTCCTATTCGGCAAATTGATACAAAAGTTTATATAAAAAATAATTATTTACGCGTTCGTCAAAAGTGAGGCTTTGACATAAAGAATAATCCTAAAATGACATACGCAATTATTATTATATTAGATAAATATATGTGTGAAAATAATAATTTTATAAATACAGGAGAAAATGAGAGGAAAATTAAAGCTAAAGGATAGGAATTTTGAAGGGATGTAAAAAATATGCAAAAGTAAATAATTACTAAAAACAAAGGATAAGAATTTTATGGAAGCTTTAATATTTATTGCTCCTTTAGCAGGCTTTATAAGCCTGGCCTTTGCTGCTTTTTTCGCAAAAAGCGTCCTGAAGGAAGATGCCGGCAACAAAAGAATGCAGGAGATAGCCGGAGCAATTCAGGAAGGGGCCATGGCTTACCTAAACCGTCAGTACAAAACGATCGCAGTGGTTTCGATCGTTATCGCGTTCCTTATTTTCTTTTTGCTTGATGATGGCCTGAAAATAGCAGTCGGGTTCCTTGCAGGTGCCATAAGCTCGGCTGCTGCCGGCTATATTGGAATGAGCGTTTCAGTCCGGGCAAACGTCCGAACGGCTCATGCCGCCTCAAGCGGACTTGAAAAGGCAATGTCTGTTGCGTTCCGCGGGGGGGCTGTGACAGGACTTGCAGTAGTCGGACTTGCACTTCTCGGAACAAGCGGCTTTTATATTCTCTACGGGGACGTGGACCTGGTAGTGGGTTTCGGTTTCGGAGCCAGCCTTATCAGCCTCTTCGCAAGAGTCGGCGGAGGAATCTTCACAAAAGCTGCGGACGTGGGTGCCGACCTCGTAGGCAAGATTGAAGCGGGAATACCCGAAGATGACCCGAGGAATGCGGGAGTTATTGCCGACAACGTGGGAGACAACGTGGGAGACTGCGCAGGAATGGGAGCAGACCTCTTCGAAACCTACGTGGTTACCTCCCTGGCGGCCATGCTGCTGGGCTCCCTTATTGCCAGCACATACGAAAATGCCATCCTCTACCCGCTGATGCTCGGCTCAGTCGCAATCTTTGCATCCATCATATCCGTCTTCTTTGTGAAGATAGGAAAAGATGGGAATATCATGCGGGCCCTCTACAAGGGTGTAGGCGGCTCTGCCCTTCTCAGCCTGGTTGCCTTCTATTTCGTAACCGACTCCCTGATGGGGGATATAAGGCTTTACTATGCATCCATCGTAGGCATCGTCATTATGATGTTTATGGTGGTTATCACGGAATATTACACTTCCACAAAATACAGGCCCGTGAAAACCATCGCAGCCGCCTCAGAGACAGGGGCTGCGACCAACATGATCTCCGGGCTGTCCATAGGCTTTGAAAGCACCCTCCTGCCTACCGTAGTAATCGTGGTAGGAATCCTTGCCTCGTACTTCATCGTGGGAGGTGCAGCAGACCCGGGCATAGGGCTTTACGGGATTGCCATTGCAGCCGTTGCAATGCTCTCAACCACAGGCATGATTGTTGCCCTGGACTCCTACGGCCCCATCACGGACAATGCCGGAGGGATCGCACAGATGGCAAAGCTTCCTGCCCAGGTCAGGAAGGTTACGGACGACCTGGATGCCGTAGGCAACACCACAAAAGCAGTTACCAAGGGATACGCCATAGGTTCGGCTGCATTGGGTTCACTTGCACTTTTTGCAGACTACCGCAGCAAGGTAAACCTCGATGGGCAGTTCCTGAACCTTGACGACCCTGTCGTGCTTGTCGGGCTTTTACTTGGAGCCCTGCTGCCCTTCGTTTTCAGCGCGGTGACGATGAGCGCGGTAGGAAAAGCTGCTTTTGAAGTTGTGAAAGAGGTCAGGAGGCAGTTCAGGGAAATTCCCGGGATCATGGAAGGAACGGCAAAACCCGAATACGGACACTGTGTCGATATCGTGACGAGGGCAGCGCTCCATGAGATGGCAATGCCCGGTTTCCTGTCAGTGATCATACCCCTGGTTGTGGGAGTGGTCCTCGGCCCGAAAGCCCTTGCCGGACTCCTGATAGGCATAATTGCCGTAGGTTTCATGTTAGCCCTTATGATGGACAACGGCGGAGGGGCCTGGGACAACGCTAAAAAGCTCATTGAAGACGGGGCTCACGGCGGAAAAGGCTCGGAAGCTCACAAAGCTGCAGTAGTCGGGGACACCGTAGGCGACCCCTTCAAAGACACTGCTGGGCCTGCACTCAACGCCCTGATCAAAGTAGTAAACATGGCGGCAATCCTCTTCTCCTCCCTGATAATAGGCAAAGGGCTCTTCTGAGCCGAAGCTTTCGGAGGGAAGAGTTGACGCTGAACCCTGTAACCCGGGGTTCAGCCATCCCCCTTAACTCTCTTTTTTACCCTGGCTCCCGAAAAAACCTTTTTGTGCACAGGTGCCAGAATTACGCAGAGCCTTATTTTTCAACATATGGACCTGCATTTGACACCCCATACCCCGGTCCACATATATTAAAATCAATCCAGCAGTTCATTTAGAATAATATATTCTGGAAGAGACTACATAATTAAACCCTTATAGCCATTTAAGAGAATATCTTTTCACATATATTCAAGGAAGCAGTCCAAATTTTGACAGGGAATTAAAACCGAAAGAGAAATGAAATTATTAGAATGTTTTTTGCAGCAGGCTACCCGAAAAAAGACGTGAAAAAGAATCTGGGAAAAAGTATGGGAAAGTCATCTGATGTCTCCGGGCCTTAAAAACAGGATAGAATAGTTGGAACAGTATAGGTTAACGAAGACAAGAGCGGGAAAATCAGATACAAGCAAACAAAAACGGACAAAAACCAGGAAGGAAAGAAGCACCTGGAATCCGGCCCCAGAATTCCAAAAATAAAGATAATTAGTGTGAGCGGGTTGGGGAGTGGGGGGTCATATGGGGAGTGGGGGGTATGGTATGTGAAAAAAGTTTCCCGCTCACAACATATCCTATGCAAATTAATTATATAAATAGCTATGCATTTTCTTCGGTCTATTATAATATTAAAAATATCATGGGCGATACAGTCAAATAAAATAATAGATTTGAATTGTAGATATTTTACATATCCAGATTTACATAGAATATGCCCATTTTGTCATATGTGATTAATAACTCCCCCTACCAAAATATAAATTAAGCTTTGAAAGGTATTCAAAACAGGGGTCAATTGAGAAAGAAATACCTGAAGAGAAGAAACTGCAGACAAAAGAACACTAAAAAGACAGGAATTTTTCAAAGAGTATTATGAAAAATTATTTGCTCGATCAGCCGGTGTAAGTTCCATGAACCCTGACAGGCTTTTGATTTATTCGGCAGTTTTCGCAATTATGGGGCTTTCCAACTCCGTTATCCCGATCCTCCCGGAACTTGCAGCCCAGGACAACGGAGCCTTCGGAGCCCTTGCTTCAAGCCTGCTCTTTTCCGGCTATTTTCTCGGAGCCCTTGTCACAATGCTGCCCTTCGGGATCCTGGCAGACCGGTTCGGGAACCTCAGGTTCATAGGGCTCGGGATTCTCCTTACAGCAGGCTCAGGGCTGGCCCTCCTGCTCTCCGGAAACCTCCTGGTCCTCCTGGCTTCGAGGTTTGTGGAAGGAGCTGCATGCGGGGCCTTTTTCCCGGCTGCATTTGCCACACTTTCGAAGTTCCGGGACCCAGGAAGACGCATGGGGGAATTTACCTTCCTTTTCAACGCAGGGCTTGCAGCAGGTGCACTCTTCTCCGGGCTCCTGGCAGGAACCAACCTGAAAGGAGCAATCTTCATTTTCACGGTTATGACATTTCTATTGATTTTTCCCCTCCTGTCCAGGCATAGGGAGTTGGTCGGCTCTGGCAGCCAGGGAAAGACAGTAAAAGGAAATGAGCCGGATTCACTTGCAGAAATCTTCAGGCATGCATCCGGGGGAGTTGAAAGGCTCCTGCGGGGCCGTAATTCAAGGGTCTGGATCCTCTCTACCCTCCTGAACGGGGCAGTAGGGGTCATGATAGCTTACTACCCCGACTACAGCGCAGGCCTCCTCACAAAAGCCCAGCTCGGAAGCTCTATTGCAAGCCTCTACGTCTGCGCCATGATCACGTCTCTCGGAGTTGGACGCTTCGCAATAGGGGAGTGGAGCATGATCAGGATCGGAATTGCATTTTCCGCCCTTGGGACCCTCCTGGCCATCGACTACCCCCTACTCGGCTTTTCCAGCCTGGGAGGAGGCTCAGGAATAGCGATTGTCGGCTTTGCCCTTGCCGTTGCCAGGATGGACGCAGACCGCGGCCTTGCAATGGGGCTCTTTAACACCTCCATATATGCAGGGCTTTCCCTGACACCAATCGTAGCAGGACTTTTCACCGGCCTACTGAGCTTTGAAGAGATCTTCCTTGCAAACGGCCTTATCCTGGCAGGAACTCTTTTCATAAGGAATTGATTTTTCTTAAGAGACTGAGTTTTCATAAGCAACTGAATTTTCGAAGAAAACCGGAATATCAACAAAACGGCGTAAGCTTTTTATTTTCCGGGATTTCTGGAGTTTCCAGAAAATTATTCCAAAAGCAGAACAACATTTCCAAAACCGGACAAATTCCAGAATAGGACAAATTCCAGAATAGGATAAATTCCAAAAGCAGGACAGCATTTCTAAAAACAGGACAAAATTCCCGAAACCGGACAGCAAACCGAGAAGTCAGATAGGCGACCAGGAAAAAAATAAAAATGAAAAAACCATGAACTCCAGAAAACTCATACTCTATTCTTCAGTCTTTGCGATCCAGGGGCTCTGCAATGCGGCGATTCCCATCCTTCCGGAACTTGCGGGAAGCGGGACAGGGAACTCGGCCGTGGCTTCAAACCTGCTCTATTCAGGGTATTTCCTTGGAGCATTTCTCACCCTGCTCCCCTTCGGAGTCCTGGCAGACAGGATAGGAAACCTGAAAGTTGTGGGCCTGGGAGTCCTGTTGACAGCCCTTTCCGGCATCACTATTTATTTTTCCGATAGCATCTGGGTCCTTGGAGCCTCCAGGTTTGTGGAAGGTATGGGCTGCGGGGCTTTTTTCCCTGCTGCCTTTTCCATGCTTGCGGAATGGAAAGACAGCCAGCGGAGCCTCGGGGAGTTTAATTTCCTGTTAAATGCAGGGCTTGCTGCAGGTGTATTTTCTGCGGGGATGCTCGCCGAGTTCGGGATCAAGACCGCAATAGGAATTTTCACGCTGCTTGCGGGGTTTTCTTCTGCCTTCCTTTTACTGGAAGCCAGGGAACTGCTCATCTCCTTTCCGGCAGGAGGAAGAAAAAGATCCGCAACAGGAAAAGTCCGGGCAGAATTAGGTGAGCCGAAAAAGCCTCTGGAAAAGCCTCTTCGTTCCGAACTGGGCAGGCAGCTGGAAAAAACCAGGGAAATCTTCTTTGAAAGCCGGTTTATAAAAATTTGGGGAACTTCGGTCCTCCTCTACGGGACAACAGGCCTGCTGACGGCCAGCTACCCGGAATACAGTTCGGACTTCCTGTCAAAGCCGGAGCTGGGGCTTGCAATCTCGGCTTCCTACCTGGCTGCAATGCTGAGTTCCCTTGCAGCAGGCAGGACAAATGCCGGGTATAAAAACGTAATAAGGATGGGAATAACCCTTGCAGTTGCAGGAATCCTGCTCTCTGTAAAAGCTCCATTGCTTGCGTTTTCCCTGATAGGGGCCGGAGGAGGGGCTGCAGTTGTAGGACTTGTTACAGCCGTTTCCAGAATCAGCTCCAGCGGGTTTACTATGGGGCTTTTCAATACCGGGATTTATGCAGGGCTGGGGATGGTCCCGATTTTAGGCAGCCTCTTCCTCGGGACATACGGGTACGAAGAAGTGTTCCTGGGAAGTGCCCTGGCACTCCTTACGATGCTTTTTGTAAAGATAGAATGAAAAAAAGCTTGAATGAAAAAGCCTGAAAATCCGGCTGAAGAGGAAAAATACAGCAGAGGAAGAAAAACCTGCCTGCCGGAAACAGGGTTTCACACAAGTTTTAAAAGGGTCAAAAACCGTATGCTATGAAAACGTATGCAATCAAAACGTATGCTATGAAAATGTATGCTATAAAATAAAGCAGGACTTTTTAAGAATCAGGTGATTGGTTGAAGATAAAATCCAGAAGTCAGTTGAGGAAAAATGAGAAGAACAAGATGGTAAAAGACCTTATATCCATCTTCGGGGACAGCGTGTCCGGACTTGCGGACAGAGTCTTCGAAAAGATCAATACGGATGAATTTTCCCTCATCCTTGCAGGAGGCAAACCCCTGTTTTTTGAAATTGAGGGCCAGCTTTTCCCCACTGTACGCGGAGCCCTGGAACTGGGGCTGCAGCAGCGCCTTGTAGTCGTGGACAAAGGTGCAGTGCGTTTTGTCTCAAACGGGGCTGACATCATGAGCCCGGGAGTCGTTGACGCTGACCCTGAAATAAAGGAAGGGGATTTTGTGATCATCGTGGAAGAGACCCATAGAAAAGCCCTTGCAATCGGAAAAGCCCTTATGGACGGGCCGCAGATGGTAGAAGCCGATTCAGGGAAGGCTGTAAAGTCAATCACCTACGTGGGAGACAAAATCTGGAGCCTGGAAATCTAAAATGTTTCCGGAAAAACACCGGGCACTCCCAAAAAGAGTATCCCGGCAAAGGAAACTGAAAAAAAACCTTCTGCCAAACAGGAAATTGGGGCTGCTTTTTAATAGCAAAATTAATTAATATAGATCTCAATATAGACAGTACTATCCAAATTTAAAAAAATACAAAAGGCGTGCATAAATGGCAAAACTCATAGACAAAATCCTTGGCAGCAGTGTAAAAAGCACGACCAGTGCTGATGATTACACGGAAATAGACCTCAGCAAGTATGAAGAAGTTATGGAGGACGAACCTGCAGAGACCTATATAAAAATTGCAGAAGTAACAAACATCAGCCAGGTAGCTGTTCTTAAACAGGAGATTTACAACGGGAACATCCTGGTAATTGACATCGCAAACATCAAAGGCGATGACCTGATGAGGGATAGGGTTTTAAAAGAGCTGAAAGATGTAATTGTTGACGTCCACGGGGACATCGCAGGCGTTAAAGGAAACACTGTAATCGTTACCCCGACTGGCGTAAAAATAGACAGATCCAAAATCATTGGTGGAAGATATTGAATCAGGATTTTTTTAAGCAGGAAAGTTTTGAAACACGGGCCTCCTGCCCGCTCTGTCACAAAGAACTGGTGATGCACTGGCAGAGGGATAACATCCCCTATTTCGGAGAGGTCATGTACATCAGTGCAAAGTGCGAGTGCAGTTTCCGCTTTGCCGATACGATGATCCTTGCCAGCAAGGAGCCCATGCGCTACGAAATGCCAGTCGAAAGCCTGGAAGACCTGGATGCCAGGGTTATCCGTTCAACCTCAGGGACAATCCGCATCCCCGAGATGGGTATTACCGTCGAGCCAGGCACGGTTTCGGATTCTTACGTTACGAACATAGAAGGCGTGCTCCAGAGGGTCCAGAACGTCCTTATAACCGCAAGCAAGTGGGTACAGGAAGAAGAAGAGAAATTTGCCCGAAGCCAGGAGCTTCTTGGCATGCTCGACGAAGTGCTCGAAGGCAAGAGAAAGATCACGGTCATCATCGAAGACCCCCTTGGAAACAGCGCGATCATTTCAAAGAAAGCCATAGCTACGAAGCTTTCAAAAGAGGAAACCGAAAACCTGACCACCGGAATGATCGTTTTCGATGTTGACAAATCCGAACTTGAACTGGACATTTCAGATGAGGTCCAGCCCCTCGGAGGAAACTAATTCTTTTTTTCCGACATTTTAAACATGCAGGCGGGAATTCAGGAAAACTAGCCACATATAATCAGGTTTACATTATCAATTTTACAGTAATCAACCTTGCATATATCAGCTTACAGTAACCAGTTTTCACCTCCCTATTTATCACATAAAACAAGAGGTAAAAGCGGTAACTGGCCTGTAAAGTATAAAGTATCCTGAGAAAAGTGCCATGAAAAAAGGGACCTGAGAAAAGTGCCATGAAAAAAGGGACCTGAGAAAAGTATCCTGGAAAAAGTATCCTGGAAAAAGTATCCTGGAAAAAGTGTCCTGGAAAAAGTGTCCTGGAAAAAGTGTCCTGGAAAAAGTGTCCTGAAAAAAGGAACCCGAAAACAAAAAGACCTCCGCTGAAGCACGTTACACCCCGGAAAAACCTCCTTTTCAGGCCCCTCAAAGAGCCGGCAAGCCCGAAATTCAGTAAATGCATATGCACCCCGAAAAGAAGGAACTGACCGGATGACATAAGTATTCCGGACATGCTTATAGCTCCTTCATAAATTACCCTATCATAAGAATTAATTCATATCACGATAATACGGTGAAGGTATGGCAGAAAGCGAAAAAGAAGCAGCACTCCCTCCAAAAGAGGAATTTAGCGATTGGTACAACGAACTCCTGTGGATGGCCGAGATTATGGACGTCCGCTACCCGGTAAAGGGGCTCTATGTATGGTACCCCTTCGGTTTTGCCATTCGGAGGAGCACCTATAGCATCATCCGGGAACTCCTTGACAACAGCGGACACCAGGAAACCCTCTTCCCCCTGCTCATCCCCGAAAATGAGTTCATGAAAGAAGCCGAGCACATAAAAGGCTTCGAGGACGAAGTATACTGGGTGACCCACGGTGGAAAAGACCCGCTGGACGTCCCCCTGGCCCTCCGCCCTACCAGTGAGACTGCCATTTACCCCATGTACAAGATATGGGTCAGGTCCCATGCAGACTTCCCCCTCAAACTCTACCAGGTAGTAAACACCTTCCGCTACGAGACAAAGCACACCCGCCCCCTTATCCGGCTGAGGGAGATCACTTCCTTTAAGGAAGCCCACACCGTGCATGCCACCTGGGAAGATGCCGAAGCCCAGGTAAAGGAAGCAGTGGAACTCTACACCGAGATTTACCGCAGGCTTGCAGTCCCCATACTCCGCTCCAGGAGGCCGGACTGGGACAAGTTCCCCGGAGCGGACTACACCGATGCCATCGACGCCATGATGCCGGACGGAAAGACCCTTCAGGTAGGGACCTGCCACCATCTGGGTGACAATTTTGCAAAGACCTTCGACATCACCTATGAGGACACTGACGGAGAACAGCGCTATGCACACCAGACCTGCTACGGGATTTCCGAGAGGTGCATTGCAGCTACACTCTCAATCCACGGGGACGACAAAGGCCTGGTCCTGCCCCCGGAAATCGCCCCTGTGCAGGTAGTCATTATCCCGATCATCTTCAAGAAGGGAGCAGAAGAAGTGCTTGCAGCCTGCAAAGATGTCCAGGCAAGGCTGAGAAAAGCCGGAGTCAGGGTTGAAATAGATGCAAGCGACCTGCGCCCCGGAGCAAAGTACTACAGGTGGGAGATGAAAGGCGTACCCCTCCGCCTTGAAATCGGCCCCCGCGACCTGGAAAACAATGTGGCAGTTGCAGTCAGGAGAGACAGCGGAGAAAAAGAGCAGATCCCCCTCCCGGAAATTGAGGCAGGAGTACTCTCCAGGTTCGAGGCAATCCACGAAAGCCTTTACGAAAAAGCAAAAGCTGGGCTTGAGAGCCGCATCTTTGCCTGCAGCGACCTGGAAGAAGTAAAGGAAAAGATCCAGAAGGGTGTTGCCACGATCCCCTGGTGCGGCAAGAGGGACTGCGGGCTTGCCATGGAAGATAAGATAGGAGCCGGAATCCTCGGAATCCCCCTTGAGCAGGAAGGGAACAGCAAAGAAAAATGCCCGATCTGCGGAGAAGAAACGGGAACCAGGGTCTACGTGGCAAGGACATACTAAAAAAACCATTTTCCCGGTCCCCGAAGCAACCAGATCCGGAAAAACACCGGAAAGCTTGAATAAAGGGACATCCGGAAGACATTAAAAATCTGAGTTGGGAATTTCCCTGAGGGGACATCCCAATTCAAATTACTCCTTTTAAATACTCCTTTTAAATACTCCTTTTAAATACTCCTATTAAAATCCGGCCAATGGCTTAAAAACTCAAACATTTTAGGAGCATTAAGGGCTAATCCCAGCTTTTTCAAAGACGGGATACAGCCCGTCAACTCCAACAACGCAACTTTATTAACATATGTATAGTAACCATCTACATAAAATAATATGCCAGAGAAAGATTATTGGATAGTATATTGATACCTAAAAGGTGAACTGATT
>NZ_VOUA01000036.1 GCF_024372725.1 Methanosarcina sp. KYL-1 | reverse complement strand
TATTTGCTGAAAATGCATCAAATTTATTGACAGGGATTCTACATAGATGTGGAATTGAAAGAACTTTTGAAACAGTGATGAATGTATACGAAAGTCAAGCATTGGATCCACATGTAAATAGAGAAAGATAGACATGAATGGTTTGAATAAGAAATGAAGGATTTGGATCCAAAAAAAGAGTAAGAGAGGAAGGAAATCAATTCTTAAGCGATGAACAATGATTTTGTTTCAAGTTAAAACTCAAAATTAGGCTCTCTAATAATAGAATTTAACAATTTCTTTGTAGATTCAATCTGTTCATCGTTTCCATCTACTGCAAGCCAGATAGCGCCCTCAGCTCCACTTACTCCACCACCTGCAACTTGTTCTGCACTGGCACCAGTAAGAAGTGAAATTGCTTCGATTTCAGTGACAATTTCACCAGCTACAGGTAATAAACGAGACCCATGAGAACCAGGAGCATTTACTTTCCTTGCTAATTCATTTAAATCAGCGTAAACACGTTTTTCAAGTCCTGCAGGAAGTATCAGTCTGACACGTCGGCCTACAACTGCCTGAATCGATGCAGCAGCAGTTCCGCCATGTGGATCTCCAATGTAAATGCCTGCCTGTCCTTTTGGAAGGTTCAATGCATTAACACCCTTTAAAATCACGTCTCCTTCCTTCAAATCATCCACAACGTCAAAAATAGTTTCTCCCTGCTTCCAGATACCATCCTTAATTACTACATCTCCTGGAAAACCAGTTTCATCTTTAATACGCCCGGAACTGGTTACAGAACTGCCAGGAGGAAGTACAATACCCCTGAAGAACCTTTTTCTTGAAAAATTTTCTGCTTGACCTATAGAAGACAATATTTCTTCAGCCACGTAACCATTTGTAGTTCCAGCAATTATAACAATGGTTCCAGATGCAAGAGATTCATTTACTGCTGGATGCTTTACCAGAGCTTTTGCTATTAATCTTTTTCCTGCCGCCGGGGTTATTAAAAACTGTTCCATTTATTTTCATCTCCAATCCTTGACTCAGTTCCAAAATCCAGTGATAAAAGTAATGTAGCATCATTACGCAAAATAAATAATTTTACAACCTGGTACTGATATTAAGACACAACAATGGGAACTATAAATTTAACTCTTAATAAAAATTAGCTGGTGAAACCCCGCGTATAATTGATATACCTTCGGGACAATCCTAACTGGTATGAATAGCAGCAAATCCGAAGATTCCGTTTCACCTTCTCACCTTTCTGACCGCGCCGCCCGTGAAAAAGCACCTGCCGGGCTGAGCACTCCTACTTATGAGTCCGCTACTTTTTCAAGGCCCGCCCTTGACCAGTTCAACGGCGTCCTGCCCGAATTCAACAGGCGTCTCTCTCCTGACCGGGACCTGGGCCTTTCTCCCGCAGGCCAGCCCCGCCTGAGCCCCGAGACCCGCCCGAGGCTTGTTTCGGAATGCAGCCAGGGTTTAGTTTCCGGCAACCGTTTCGGCGCCCTTTCGGAACTCAAAACCGAAGACCTCGAATTTCCTGCCGGAAAAGGGCTTGAGGTCAGGCCCGACCTTCCCGGAAGGACCCTCAGGGGCGACAAATTCGGGACTTTCAGCGCCAGCGCCGACCTTCCAATGGGGCCTGTCGAGAGCAAGTTGATGAGCCTCAGCAGCACCGAAGAGAAGCTGAAGAATGCTGAAAAGGAAAGGAAGTAAGGTTAGCAAGATTAGTAAGGTTGGCAAGATTAGCAAGGTTAGCAAGGTAAGCTAAAAGAACTATACAGGGCAGCCGTTAATACCATATTTTACCTTTTTTGTTCCGCGCTTTAGCGCGGCTATTTCCTGTTTTGAAATAAAAGGTCGTGGTGTAATGAAGCAGCTCATTAGCTCTTTCCTTTCATTTTTGAAACAGCGAAGAGCCACTTTTTTACTCTTTTAGAAAAGCGTGATTTCAGGAGATAGGGGACCGGGTAGGCAGGGAAGTTTTTCAGATCTGAAATTAGATGTAATGCTGCCGTTACTATTTTAATCGCCTGTGCTTCTTTACCGGTTTGATTGCTTAATTTCCTTAGGAGTCTCAACTGTCCGGGTAAATTTTACTTCTGCTGACTTTTATTCTTTCTTTGAAAAAGCCCGTGCTGCGCACGGTGACAAAAACGGTTCGAGATTCCTATTCCGGCTGCCCGGATTTCTTTCTTCTCATCGGGTCTTTTCTCCGGTTTCCTGGTATTTGAAGTGCTTTTTTATTTCACCCGGTGGCCCCTCCTGATCAAGAAAAAGCTAAATTAACAGTAAAAGTAGGCCGTAAAAAAACAGTAAAAATAGACAATAAACCGTATTCTCAGAAACGGGAGAATTAAAGAGCCAAAAACGGGGATGAAAAATTTGAGTCTAATTTTGAGCCTTATTGCCCGTAAAAGAATTTACGCCAGAATATTGGAAAGAGAACAACAATGATAGCCAGACCCACCATTACGAATAATACCAATCCTACGCCGGCAATTCTTCCCAATATTTCCCATATTTCTGCCCCTAATACTTCCACAATATTTTCAAACACACTGTATTAATTAGCTTTCATTTATTTAATCTTTTTGTTGTGATATAATTGTCATCCGAGATCATTGTTATTTTTTTTATACATTTATGGGTTGATTCTGAAGTTAAGCCCGATACCGCTGGCAGCACTCATACAGCACTCATACAGAATTTTGGTAGGGGAAAAGGGAGAAGAAGAGAGAAGAAGGAAGGAGAAGAGAGAAAAATATGGACCCTGTCCAGAAGAGCAATTTGTGCAGCCTCTCATTCAAATGTCTTCGTCCCTGGTCAGTTTAACCAGGTCATCCCATGCCTGTTCTTTATCCGGCACATGGGGTAAAGCAGAGCAGAGAGCGCTGGCTGCACTCATCCTCACGTACCTGTCCTCATCCGCAGCCAGTTTTATCAGGTCATTCCAGGCCTGTTCTTTGTCAGGTACGTGGGAAAATACGGAGCAGAGGGAATCGACTGCACTCATTCTAACGTACCTGTCTTCATCTGCGACCAG
This sequence comes from Methanosarcina sp. KYL-1, assembly GCF_024372725.1. GTDB lineage: Archaea > Halobacteriota > Methanosarcinia > Methanosarcinales > Methanosarcinaceae > Methanosarcina. Next base: position 33,197 of record NZ_VOUA01000036.1, on the reverse strand, counting down.
TTTGAGCAGGTCCTTCCAGGCCTGTGTTTTTTCAGGTACGTGGGAAAAGGCAGAGCAAAGGGCATCATTTGCCCTCCGTTTAACATCCCAGTTTTTCTCCCCGGTGAGCCTGTGCAGGTCGTTAAATGCCTGTGCTTTATCCGGCACGTGAGGAAAAGCAGAGCCAAGGGTCCCGGCTGCCCACCTTCTCATGTTCCGGGCTTCATCGGTGCTGAGCCTGTGCAGGTCGTCTCCTGCTTTTTCTTTGTCCGGGACATCAGGAAACACAGAGCCGAGGGCATCGGCTGCCCGCCATCTCACGAAAGGGTCAAAGCCTTCGTTTACCAGCCTGTGCAGGTCTTCCCATACCTGTGCTTTATCCGGAACCCGGGATAATGCAGAGACAAAGCCCCCTGCTGCCCTCTGTCTAACATAATTGTCTTCATCAGCTGCCAGTTTTATCAGGGCTTTCCAGGCCTCTACCCTGTCCGGCAGGTTATAAAAAGCAGAAATAAGGGTCCCGGCCGAATCCCACCTGACATCCCGGTCTTCGTCCGAAGTGAGCCTGTGCAGGTCTTCCCAGGCTTTTTCCTTATCGGGCAGGGCCGAAAAATTGAATTTTAGCTGTTCCAGCGCCTTAATGCGTTCTTTCGGATCGCTGCTAAGACTCTGGTTGTGAATTTTCTCCTGGTCGATCACTGCCCGTCACCATAAGTTCATACGCAATTGACGGTTAAAACGGTTTCTTTTTTGGTTTTTAGTGCTGATTGGAGGATTCGGGACCATTCTCATGCCGGAAAACTACTTCGGGCTTTTCGGGAGCTTTGAAAGGGCAAAGCTGCTGCTTGAAAAGTTCCATCAAATTACGGAGGACAATGCGAGGATAATTGCCGAGAGCACCGACCCGTACAACTCGATTGATCCTTCTTACCTGCAATACCTGGAATCCAATAAAAAACGAGGCAGGATGCCCGGGCAGTTGAGGATCCACGTGAGGTACGGGGGTTACGTGACTCCGTGGTTTGATTACCTGTATGTGTCGAAGGGCGAAATGAAAGAGATATTGAAGGGGAGCGGGTGGAGGGTTAGAAAGTTCATTGATTCGGGTGATTCGGTGTATGTGGCGGTTATTGAGAAGGAGGCGGAAAGGGGGGTGGGGTTTTTAAAGAGGATTGGTGGATTGCTAAAATAAGATGATCAAGGGGTTTTTCCATTGCTTAAGGGATGGATCGAAAATTGTCCGAGAGACGGAAAAAGCGTAAGGTTTACGGAGTGCAGGAAATGCGAACACTTCACGAAGGTGGATTGTATTTTCATTATTTGCGGGTATAGGGGGAGATATTCTAAGAGGAGGGTAACATATAGGGGAAGTGGTTCGGAGAACTAAATGGCTGACTTTAGTATATACCCTACGTTCGGCAGGTCGACATAAGAAATTAGAATATTTTTCTTGATGCCGTTTTTGAACATTAGCTAACTATATATTAGGTTTAAAGATAGTTAACCTGTGGCTCAACTCCCAAGACATATATAAACACTAAATCATTTTTTCATTAAAGTTTAGTATGAGAGCTTAATAATTAGACATATGTAAACCGAAAAACTACACATAATTATAGAGCATCATTTCAAAATCGCAATCATCAAAATTATTAGAATTTAAATGTCGACCTGCCGAGAGTAAGATATACCTTATCAAAATCATATTTTTCCTGCTATCTTAGGATACATCACTTGACATTTTAAATCTGATTCTGTAAGTTAAAGCTTTGCATATTCTTCTATATTAGTGGGTAAATAACTGCATAAAATTCCGAAATATCCAAATAGGAAGATAATTACAGTCATCTCTGTTTTTACGTTGATATTAGACTATTCAAGAATTTATGTTTTAAGTAGTTTTTCTTTAAAAAGTGGTAATATGAAAACCGTTGGAGTTATCGGATTGGGCTCAGTTGGATGGGCTGTGATACACGGAATAAGCCGATTCTATCATTGTGTAGGATATGATATTGTAGGGGACTATGACTGGGATGCAGTACTGGCTGCTGATATAATTTTCATTTGTGTTTCGACGCCTATTAGTGCTAATGGTGAATTAGACTGCGGTAATGTATCTGAGGTATTAAACAGATTAGATTCGGTAAAGTACAACGGTTGTGTGGTGATCAAAAGTACTGTCTCGATTGGATTTATGGAAAAAATGAAAAAAAAATTTCCAGGTTTACGGCTAATTTATATGCCCGAGTTTCTTAGAGAAAAAAGCTCTTTCACATGGTTTGCAGAACCTGACAGAATTGTCTTAAGTGGTGAAAGGGATGATATAAATGAAGTTTTGTCATTTTTTAGTTGGGTGAAGGGAGCCAAAACTTTAATTATGAATTACAGAAGTGCTGAACTTGGGAAGCTGGCTCATAATGCATTTATAGCTACTAAAGTGAGTTTCACGAATGAAATTGAAAAGATCTGTCAGCAATTTGAGGTTAATCCGATAGATGTTATGAGTATTATATGGGCAGACAGAAGAGTAATGTCAACTGACCACCTTACTCCAGGTCTTGGTCCATATGAAGGAAAATGTGTTCCAAAGGATACACATGAATTAATATGTGTTGCTGATAACCCAATCCTGCTGGAAGCTGTGGAAGCTGTAAATAAAAATGTGCCTCCTTATCCAAGTAAATTCCCTGAATCAAAAATAATTGTAATTATTCCAACAAATAATCGCCCAGAAAAACTGAAGAGAGCATTAAAATCAGTTGAGTCCCAGACAAGGCTGCCGGATAAGGTCATAATAGTGTCCGAAGAGAGTGACTCTTCGATAAAGGTTATTCATGATTTTTTGAGCGATCTGGGGAAAAAACTGAACATAGATCATATCACAAACATCAAAACAAAAAACCTATCAGGTGCCGTAAATACAGCATTGGATTATTTTTCTTTATTAAATATTGATCTGGATAACACTTATATAGCTTTTTTGGATGATGATGATTGGTGGGATAGGCAATATCTCCAGAATAACATCAAATATGCCCTGGAGACAAATTCTGATTGGACAATATCAGGGCTCATCAGGCATGATGAATCATATCCCCAGGGAGAAACTCAACCAATCCCAGATGTTATTTTTGCTGAAACTTTTTTTATCACAAACCCGAATATTCAAGGCTCTAATCTATTTCTTCGCCTTTCGGAGTTAGTTGCAATTGGGGGATTTGATGAGAACTTGCCCAGCACTACAGATAGGGATGTGTGTATCAGATTGCTTGATCGTGGAACAAAATACGCAATTCTCAGAAATCACCTGGTACATCATGATGCATTTTTAAGAGTAGATCGGCTCTCATACCCGGGGTCAGAAAGAAAAAAGCAAGGAATTTGCAATTTTTATTCTAAATACAGCGCAAGAATGAACCCTGAGCAGAAAGAGAAGTTTACCGAGAGAGCCAAAAAATTGTTTGCTATAGAGGTTTTAACTGATGTCTGATTCTACATATTGTCCGCAGTTGTGGGATGGGTTTACAATTGACAATAAAGGTAATGTCTTTAGCTGCTGCCATATACAGCCTCTGATTATTGGTAATATTTACTCCTCGAAACTTGCAGATTTAGCCAATAATGAAAATATTGTAAAGTGTAGAAAGTATTCTTTGCAAGGTCAGCTTCACTGCTATCCTAACTGCAATCTTATCAAAAAAACTGTAGTACCTCAAAACCTTGAGCTTATCAGTCCTTTATGTGATTATTCTACAATGCGTCGCCTTCACCTTAATTTTGGAGAAAAATGCAACATTGCATGTATTATGTGCAAGCAGCCAAAAAGATACATGCAAAATCAACAAATGCTTGATCCGGAAGTATTGATTCGAAATATTGACGTAACCCCTTTTGAAGAAATAGTGATACAGGGTGGAGAAACGCTTTATATTTCACAGTGTCTTAGCTATATGGATTATCTTGCAACTCAAGAAAAAAAGTACACTGTTTTGACAAACGGTCTCCTTATTGCTGATTCAATGGCTGAGAAGTTATCCCTTGATGCCAATGTGGTAAGTATTTCGATAAATGCCGCTACCAAGGCTACACATGAGAAGGTCAATAGAGGGTCAAGTTGGGAGAAAGTTCTTTCGAATATTCAAAGGCTTGTCAGAGCCAGGGAAGAAAATGGAACAGAGCTTACTGTTTACGGAAGAATGACACTTACAACATTTGCTCTACACGAAATCCCATTATTTTTGAAAACTTATAGGGAAATTGGTTTTGATAAGATCAACTTTGGTTATGACAAAGCAACAGTTCCCGATTATCTAAAAAACAATCCTGGTTTCAGAGATCAGCTCGCTGCAAGCATCCGGAAATCATTGGAGCACAGTGATGTGGAGAATATCGATCTTTTGAGGCTTGAACAACTCGGGTTGCTATAATTAATAGTTCCTTCAATGCTTATTCTTATCCTTTTTTCAAAGAGCAAACCCTTTGGGAATTATATCCTATATAAAAGTGGATGTCCCATATGATCTGATACAAAAATACTACAATTCCCTTTTTTCGTATTAAGTCTGGAAAATGACTAAATTTCACACCTTTTAAATGTTTTCCTATCATGTCTGGATTACTGCCGTTAAAGATTCGGCTAAGAGTTTCTGCACTTACTCTGCATCCACTTCCTATTCTCAATGCAGCTTTAATGTCGTGCTTAATCCCTTCGGCAGAATGTTGAATCAGAGCATCCTGCAGAAATAAAACATCAATTCCTGCTTTTTTTATCCTGTAATCAAGATCTGCATCAACTGCAAAAGGAACATTCTCATTGAACAGGAAATTCCCTATATCCCTTACAAGGTCCTTCCTAACGCCAATTCCAGGCGTGTAGACGAGAGGAAGTGAATTGACATAATCCCGAGCTTCAGCCACTACCTTTGAAAAAGGGAGCTCATTATTTACATCGAATGTGAGCCTGGCTCTTGCAACTTTATGGTTATCAAGGGCTTTATTTATCTTATTTATGCATCCCGTGAGAAATACCGTGTCAGAATCTGTAATAATAACTTTGCCTGTAGTGGAGGCGAAAAAGCCGATATTTGATACGATAGACAAATTGCTCGGTGGGGATATACAGCAAATTATGCCTTTTTGCTCAAGCCTCTTTTGCAAATCTGGATTGTGATTTAATACCACAATGATTTCAGCTTTTTCATCGATGCTGTCAATACATCGAAATACCCTTTCATCATCTTTACAGCGAATTACAATTGATATACCCATAGCACATCACAATTTACTATTTGCTATAATTCTTAATCCCTCATCTAAACCGATTTTAGGTTCCCAACCTGTTAAGCTTTTAATTTTTTCTACGCAGGGTCTTCTCCATAAGGGATCATCTTCTTCCATTTCCAGATATTTCACTCTGTAGTTCAGATCCAACACCTTAGATATCTTTTCAGCCAAATTTTTTATGGTTATAGGTTCATCATTTCCTATGTTTACTGCGTCGGGAAGGTCCCCCTCATAAAAATATAATGATAAGATAGCCTCCACAGCTTCATCTATCCACAAGAAGCTTCGAACCTGTGTGCCGTCTCCAAATATTTCAATAGGTTCTCCACAAGACATTTTATGGATAAAGTTTGGTATTACTCTTCCATAACCAATATTTTTTGTATCCATGTCAGGACCATAAACATTAAACAGTCGGAAATTCGTAGCGTCTCCCCCATTTTTTTTAAAATTCAAAATTAATTCTTCGCCAAATCTCTTTGCTGCCGAATAACAACTCCTTTTGGATAACAGCTTTACTATTGCATTATTTTCTTCTTCGATGCCCTTTTCATCTGTTTTATCCCAGCGGACATTTCCGTATACTTCACTTGTTGAGGCAAAAAGGATTCTAACCCCATCTCTTTTTGCAATTTCAATTAATTTTGCTGTGCCAATTGTGTTTGGTTTCAGGACTAATGAAGGGTCTTTCTTGTACAACTGAGGTGCAGCAACCGATGCTAAGTGTATAATCCCGGATACTTCAGGAATGGAATCAATTTCGATTTCTGAGATGTCAGCAGTAATTCTTCTGAAATTAGGATTACCTATCTTATATGGATAACTTGTTACGTGATTATCTATAACAGTTATAGTGTAATTTTGTTGAATAAGTCTTTGAACTAAATTTCTTCCTATGAATCCGTCTCCACCTGTTATAAGGATAGGATTTTCAGGGTTTAAATGCAAATATCTCACCTATTAATTATAATCTGTCTACAACATCCTTTAATTATATTAACACAGAAATGTTTTTTGATTGGATGATTCTTAGAAAAGTACTAAATACTATATATAAGATTCTTGAATTTAAGTTTATGATTGATTTTTCAAAATGGATACTTTGGGAAGAAAGAGGCGATTTTGAATTAAAACACTATCCTGGAATCTATATGATCTCTATTACAGATAAAAATCTTCATGGTTTAAAGGTAGATTATAAAGATGTAGTTTACATTGGTATGACTAATTCCAGGAAGGGGCTCTGTGGGAGATGGAAGCAATTGGATAATACAATTAAAGGAAAAGAAGGCCATAATGGGGGTAGAACTATTCGTAGTAAACTTGGTCCCTACGATGATTGGAATAAGAAACTTTTCGTTTGTGCAAAAGCGGTTGCTTGTGAGGTTAAAAGAAATAAAAGAACCCCTGAAGATTTGAGAATTATGGGGAAAATTGCTTGTTTGGAATATGAAGCACTAGCTGAATTTAAAGAAATTACTGGTACTGAACCTGAATATAACAAACAATAAAGATCAACAAATTTATTTTTTAATTGAAATATTCAACTTCGTGTTAAAAAGTTGAAATATGTAGTTTGTTAATTAGCCCTCAAACTTCTTGGTTGAGTGAACATTATTGTAAATATGTTATGGTGATTTTTTGAAATTCATATCCATCCATACCAAACATGATTCTAATCTTACAATTTCTTATAAAAATGAAATAAAACTGATTCTCGAACTTGAGAGATGGTATGATGAAAGGTATTTTGAAAGTTCTTATAATCCCTTAATTTTTGAGAAACAATGGAAAGAGGTTCTTGAGTACACGTATGATTATACAGGCTTTGATGAATTTGATTTAGCAGTCACCAGCTGGGTCACACCAACTCAAAAAACTGTTCTGGAAGCCCTCATAAAAGCTAAAAAGTGGGTGACTACCGACCATCATGTGTCTCATGCAACACTCGCCTATCACACTTCTAATTTCAAGACGCCTCTCATATTATCATATGACGGTGGTGGAAATGATGGTACTTTGAATGTTTTCGACATTCAGAATGAAAGAGTTAACTTGATTGATACAAAGCCTATAAACATGGGTTCTTCATACAGACTTTTAGCGACCCTGATGCAAGAAATTACTCATGGAGAGGTGCAGCACAGAAAATGCGGTAATCTTTCACTCTCAGGTAAGCTGATGGGATATGCAGCTTTAGGTAAGGTCATAGCTGAATGGGTTAGCCCTCTAAAGAATTACTACATCACTTATCGGTCACCTGAGCAATCACTTTGTTTCCTGGGCAAACAACTCAATATCGAACTTGAAATGGGTACAACACTGCAGAAGGATATTGCAAGAAATTTGGCAGCTTCTGCCCAGAAAGCCTATGAAGAAGTAGTTCTGGATATAATTGGATCTTTTATATGGAAATCCAGTTATGATGGTGTTATTGTAACAGGAGGTTGTGCCTTAAACGTAATAACTAACAGTAGAATTAAAAGTCGATTCGGGATTCAAGTTCATGTTCCGCCTAATCCTAATGACAGCGGAATATCAACCGGTGCACTCTGGTACCATAACCCGCCAGCCAATAAGAATCCTATAACCTATAAAGGTTTACTGGCAATTGATAATTTGTCTGAAAAAAACAAAAAGGTTCTTGATTCGGCTAAAACCGCAGATATTGATGAAATAGCTGACAAACTTCTTGATGGTTCAATAGTAGGCATTTTGAGAGGAAGATCCGAAGTTGGTCCTCGAGCCCTTGGAAACAGGTCAATAATAGCTTATCCAGAAAACAAAGCACTTAAGGACCTTATTAACAAAAATATAAAAAATAGGGAATGGTTCAGACCTTTCGCTCCGGTTATTCCAATTGATTATTCAAATTTTTTCCTTGGAGAAGATGTTAATTCCCCGTTTATGTCCTTCTCTTTTTTACTCCGAAAGGATGCAGTGAAGCGTTTTCCTGCCGTATCACACCTTGACGGCACAGCCCGGGTTCAGACAGTTTCGATGGAACAAAATCCCTGGTTATACAGTCTTCTGAAAAAAATCAACGATAAAGGTGGTTGCCCTATACTTTTAAACACGTCATTTAACGTAAAGGGTAGACCATTGATTACAAGATATGAAGACGCTTTTAAGATTCTAAGGGAAACTTCTCTAACGCATATTTTAATTGAAGATAAACTTATCTCGAAGGATGATCTCGAAAATTGAATGGTCTACTTTCGGAAAAAAGAATCAGATTACAGGTACACAGTCATCGATGGTTTTTGTTTTTTATAATTTGAATAAGCCATCTTCCATGATCTTGTTTGGGGCTCTCCAATCAAAGGTTTTCTTGCTTCAGGTGGTATAAATTTTTGATTAAGAAAGTGGCCACAATATGCACAAAGTTTCTTTTTTAGTGGTGTCAGTTGTTGTTGCTCATCTGGCATTTTTTTTAGCCCGATATCAAACCCAAAAACACGGTCTATGGACCCGGCTACTCCACACTGATAATATCCGTATGGATTTAACCCCATTCCACATTCCTCAGTTATCCAGCATGCTTTAGTGTAGTCAGAAGATAAGTATTCCTTTTTATCCACGGGCGCTATGTTGAATGGCTCAAATTTTTTATTATATTGAGAAACTTTTTTTGTATTTTTAATTATGATGTCTGTAGGTGTATTTTTAATAGCTTTGTTTACTTCTGGACCATATCCATTTGTTACTATTTCAACGACTGTGTCCCGATTTTCAGATTTATATTCTGCAAGCATCCTCATTATTTCGTGGATTTCTGGATGAAGATACGGTTCTCCTCCCAATATACGTATCCTTTTCCAGCTACGATTTTTTTTCTGGGTTTCTTCGAGAAATTTACCAATCTGTTCGGTGCTCATGTGTCTTTCTTCAGGAGCCTGCCTGCAAGAACGGTCACAATTATAACACATCAGGTTACATTTGAAAGTTACATCTATTTCAATCAAATCAAGTGATGTTTCATACCCATTCTTCATTTGTACTACCTGATTTGCGTTGTTTCAGATAATTCCAACTTTTCATTTAGATCTCTTTTTTCAATCACAAAACCATTCAAGTACCTTAACTTTTGAGGGATGGAATTTAAAAAAAATGCTGAAAGAACGTACATTATATGATCATGTGTGATAACTAAGACTTTTTCAGCATTCTTCTTTTCGATATTTTCCATAATTTCTTTGAGAATAAAATTCATGAATTGAGCATATGACATTATGATTGAATCCGGAATTTCATTGTTTATCCACTTTTTAATTAAATGGATCCAACCTACTTCATTTTTGATTTCTTGCCATTCATCGTAATTTATTATTGGCATTTCCCTCAATTCATTAATTACTATTATTTCACAGTCTGATGCGTTTCCTTTCCTTATATTTTCTGCTGTTTGAACCGTTCGCAAAGTGGGGCTTACAAGAATCAGGTCTATTTTCACGGGTAAACTGGCGCCCCAATGATTACTTTCAACAAAACCATTTTCGGTTAAATCAACATTTTTTTGAGTTCTTTTTCCTGGCATTCCTTCTATTACTTGTTTTTCAGCATGTCTTATAAATATAATCTGTCTTTCACTATTTATATCTTTTAAAATCTCTCCAGGAGGTTTTACTTCATCAAGCATTTTAATGTTTTTTATTGAGTACCGTGGTTTTGCCATTATATATTCTATTGTTTCCCTGTTCTTCCGATAATGCTCATCGTTTCTAACATGCTGCGGTTCCCATAGATATACAGGGAATTTGATATGCACCGGTTTAGCTGCCATCTCAGATATTGGTATCATGTATGTAAGTTCTGTGAACTTGTCGATCCATTGCCCATTCCTTTTAAAGTCATTTAGGTCTATACGATCAAATAGATATTTCCTGAAAGTTCTGAGATGCATCCAGACGTCACCTCCCCTCTTATTTCGAGGGTTCTTGAAGTCCGGAACGTAGGGAATGATTCCTTTGTTTATACGTAACATAGAACCAACAGTCATATCAGCTCCTTTCAGGTAATGTCTATTTAGATTCAGAAGAACATCATTAGAAAGCAACATGTCATCTGCATCTAAAATTATTATTATCGAATAAGGATTGATGCAAAAATCTCTGATAGCTTTGTTTATGTTTGAAAGAACTCCTTTTCTTTTATTATTGCGGATGTACGTTACTTTATGCTTATATCCATTTGTTAGAAAAGAAATAAATTCTGGAAGGCAGTTATCTGACCCATCATCAATTATTATAGCACCCCAGTTTTCCATAGTCTGCCCCAACACTGACTGCCAGCATCTAAGGAATTTTGATGGAGCAAGATTTCTTGCACACATAATGAAGATAAACGGTTCATTTCTTTTTGGTATGTTCCAATCATCAAATTTGCCCTGTAGATCTACATTTTCAAACTGGATTTCGGGGATATGTCCCGATTCAGCTCTATCCATAATAAAGAACCATTTATTGAGATCTTTCTTATACTCATTTGGAGGATGTATGTAGAATGTACGGGGGTCTCCTCCTCTGAGTGAAACAAGCCCCCTCTCAGCCTGCGCTTTTTCAACTGAGCGGTACCAGGTTAGTTCTAGTTGACCATTGACAAGTGTATTGGGATATGGTCTTTGCTGAAAGAATCTTTCACGATGGATAAGACAAAAACGGACTTCTGGGACAAAATGACCATTTCCCGGTGAAGTGTATTCTCTCACAGGTGTATCGGGGTGATGTGCAATATTAAAAGAAACGGACAGAGCTTTTTCATTATTTTGTAAAGCCGCCTTCATGTCTTTTAAAAAGCTGTGTCCTGGGTCCCTTCTGACTATTATTGCATCGGAGTCAACCTGCAGTATATAATCTCCCATGCATTGCTCGAAGGCGTATAGTTGTGGAAAAACAGGCACATTTGTAACACTGTGAGTTAATTCAGTATGAAGGGCAAACCATCGTTGATTAACTTCTTTGATAATGTTTGGGTCGGTTGGTGCTATGAAATACTTGTCTATAATTCCCCTGGAGAGCAACTTATCTAAGGTTTTTAGCGTAAGTTCTTTGTCGGGCATCCCGAACTGCCTCAGAAAATCATCCTCTTTTGGGTCCAGAACAATTATCTTCTCCAGAAATCTATCTGGACCTTCCAGTTGATGGACAATATGGTGTACCAATTTTTCCAGGGCAGGTCCGTCCTGGTAGCAAGTTTTTATCATCAAACTAACATTGCTTCCATGATTTTTTCTTGCCCTTGATTTGATAATCATATACTGAGAATAGAAATCACCAGACGGATCTATCTGCCATTTGGTATCTTCAATTTTTTCAATGAAAAAGCCTGCATTTGTTATCAATCTCTGCAAATTTGTTAAGGGATGTTTACCCTCTTTGCCATGAAAATAAGGATTTTTCAGAACAACAGCACAATGACTTGAATCATTAATTATTTTTTTAACTTTTGCGAGTATGTTGTAAACTATAGGTAAATTTCTTTCTATTCCCGTGATGTCTACAATGGCTGTCTCGTAAAATCCAGTTTCTTGAAATAGATTGATATCTGTGACATGAATTATTCTTTCTTTATCTGCTTTAATGTGTGATGGACTTGTTACTTTTGAAGAATATAACAATATTTTTTCATCATACTGGAGTTTTGGTAAAGTTTCCCATATTTGCTTAAATAACATTTCATCATTAAAGAGAGTTACAGGGGGTAAACACGGTTTCTCTTTTTCAAAGCATAATATCTTAGAATAAACCTTATTAAAAAAGTCTACAAAACCGGCTAACTCTTCTACCTCCCAGTTTTTAAGAGCTTCGCGGACAAGAGGTTTAAAACTACTTCTATCCGAATATTTCAACATCAAGAAAGCTCTCTGAGCCATAAAAACAAAATCTTTGTAGTTGAAGGGTTTTATGTCCCGTCCATAATCTATGAGACGGATTCCATCTTCAAAGATTTGAAAGTTCAGTGGTTTAACATCCCAGAGAACAATCCCTCTTTCCCAGCATTCGACCAAGAACTCGATGACTTCATCTTCCCTGCCACCTGTATAAGGTTTCGATTCTTTATAAATATATTTAATGACAGGTAGTCCCCCTACATCAAGAAGTTCTTCCAGGTCGAACAATCTTCGGCAGCCCTTAAATCTCCCGATTAATTGTTTTAGAAGAAGAGGCATGTTTGCCAGATCTGTGTCGAAAACCTTATAGATGTGAGCAAAGTCAGTAAAAATTACTGCCTCATATCCTGAACCTATGAATTTAAAGTGTTTTTTGGGATAAGTAGCCTTAAGTATTTTTTGTACTTTCTGTTTTCTCTTCAATTCGTCCATGTTTTATAGCTCCATTATTTGACATATCCATGGAGTATTATGTTGAAATATTTCAATAACATCCAAATTAACCTGAGAACTGATACTTTTTATCTGGCTGAAATACTTTTTTTTAAATTTACTTTTTGGTCATAAAGTACTCAAATTAAAACAAGAATTATGGAATCCACAAAAATAATTAGTTAAATTTAACCCGTTGTGTGCCCATAGTAGAAAAAATAAATAAGGATAGGATTCAATTTCAGAGTAATGCAGCTTAAAAAAAGGTTGAATTTGCTACGAAAATAATAGGTGTACTTCCTGCAGGGTTCTGGTGTCACGACAAATTAAATCTGAAACACAATTTATATGATAGCATCTCCATAGTTACAGATTTTATAATTAAAGTGTCTCATAACTAAGTTGCCTAGACACTAGTCTTTATATTCTCTATCTATTTACATTTTTTCTGGAAAAGCCCGTGCTACGCACGGTAACAAAATCCACGGAAATACACCTATTCCGGCAGTACCGTTTCTTTTCACTCACTACCTTCCCCTACCTTCACCTCACTCCCCTCTTCAACGCCTCCTCAAACCTCTCCAGCCCCTTATCAGCCTCCTCCTCCGTCATAACCAGCGGCGGCGAGAACCTTATCACGGACTCCCCGCAGCCCAGGAGCATGATGCCCTGTTTGTAGCCTTCCCGGACGATGCGGTTCCGGGTTGCGGGGTCAATGGATTTATCGGGTTTGACGATTTCGGCGCCGATCATGAGGCCGAGGCCCCGGACGTCGCCTATGCAGGGGTAGGAGTCCTGAAGTTCACGGAGACGCTGCTGGATGTGGGAGCCGAGGAGCCGGGCTTGGTCTCCGATTTTTTCCTTTTCCATGAATTCGAGGGCTGCAAGGGAGCCGGCTGAGGCGAGGAGGTTTCCTCCGAAGGTGTTTGAGTGGACGCCGGGGGGCCAGTCCATGAGGGTGGCGTCGGCGAGGATTGCGCCCATGGGAAGGCCTGCGCCGAGGGCTTTTGCAAGGCAGGAGATGTCGGGTTTGACCCCGAAGTTTTCCATGGCAAGGAAGGGGCCGGTGCGGAAACAGCCTGCCTGGACTTCGTCGGCTGCGAGGAGGACGTCGTTATCGGTGCAGATTTTCCGCAGCTCCTTGTGGAACTCGGGGGGAGGGACGATGTAGCCGCCTTCGCCCTGGATGGGTTCTACGAAGACGGCTGCGGTGTCTTCGGGGTTGAGTTCTTTCCTGAAGATCAGGTTTTCGATCTGCTTTACGCACTCGACCCCGCAGCCGGGGTGTTCAAGGTTCAGGGGGCAGCGGTAGCAGTAGGCGTAGTGGGTGTGGACGGTGCGGATGCCGGGGAAGTGCTCTTTCTGGCGGGCTTTGGAGGCGGTGAGGGAAAGGGAGCCCAGGGTCCGGCCGTGGAAGGCGTTGTAAAAGGCGATCAGGTTTTGCTTTTTCGTTTTCCAGATGGCAAGCTTGATTGCGGCTTCCACGGCTTCGGTCCCGCTGTTGCAGTAAAAGACCCTTGAGTAGCCGGAAAGTTCCCGGAGTTTCCGGGCGAGTTTTAAGGGGGGTTCGGCAAAAAAGTCCGCAGAACAGCAGTGCGTCATTTTTTCGAGCTGGGCGGAGATTGCGGCGTTTACGGCCGGGTTCGAATGGCCTGCGTTCAGGACCCCGATCCCGGCGACGAAATCGATGTACTCCCTGCCGTCCAGGTCCGTTACCACGGAGCCTTTCGCCCTGTCCACAACCAGGGGGTAGGGCCTGGTCTCGCAGGCGGACATCACATCGCAGTCCTGTTCGATTACTTCCAGGGACCTCGGGCCGATGGTGTCAAGCATCCCGATTTCCTGCATCTGGGAATTCGCTATCCGGGAATTTGCTTTTTCTCCGGTTTCCCCGGCTTTTCTTTTCCTGCTGTGAACCTGTTTTCTTTCCCCTTTTCCTTCTCCTTTTCTTTTACCTTCCACAAACCATTCCCCCTTACTCCTCATTCTTTTACCTGGCATCCCCTGCTCTGAATTCCCTTCCTTCAAATCCTTCCCTTCAAATCCATCCCTTCAATCCTTCCCTTCAAACTCCTCAACTGAAATCTCCCTCAATCGGTATCGATCTGGGCTTTTTGCAGCTTCCTGCTGTAGTCGATGTACACGGCTTTTACCTCGGTAAACTCCCTGATGGCATCGGTCCCTGCTTCCCTGAAGCCGTTTCCTGTACCTTTGATGCCCCCGAAAGGCAGGTGGACTTCGGCGCCTATGGTGGGGGCGTTGACGTATGTGATCCCGGCTTCGATTTTCTCGATTGCTTTGAAGGCGTTTACCATGTTTTCCGTGTAGATTGCCGAGGAGAGGCCGTACTGCGTGTTGTTGGCAACTTCTATTGCTTCTTCGAAGCTTGAAACCGTAATGATGCTGAGTACCGGGCCGAAGATTTCCTCCTGGGCAATTCTCATGTCCGGCTTGACGTCGGTAAAGACCGTGGGCTCAAAGAAATAGCCAGGGAGGCCGGAAAGCTCCGGATCAATGGTTTTTCCCCCTATCAGGAGGGTTGCACCCTCTTCTTCTCCAATCTTGACGTACCTCTGGATCTTTTCGAGCTGAGCTTTGTTGATTACGGGGCCCACGTCGGTTTCGGGAAGGAGGCCGTCTCCGACCCTGAGGATTTTTGTTTTTGCAAGGAGCCGCGCTGTGAACTCGTCCCGGATTTTTTCGTGCAGGATCACCCGGCTGGTCGCTGTACAGCGCTGGCCGGTGGTCCCGAAGGCTCCCCAGAGCACTCCTTCGAGGGCAAGGTCAAGGTCAGCGTCGTCCATGACTATCACCGGGTTTTTGCCTCCCAGTTCCAGGGAGACCCGCTTCATGGCTTTTGAGCACTCCCCCATGATCCACTTCCCGGTCTCAAGGCTGCCAGTAAAGGAAATTCCCCGGATGTCCGGGTGCTGGACGATTGCTTTTCCCACGGTCCCCCCTGAACCTGTCACCAGGTTTATGACTCCCGGGGGCAGGCCTGCTTCTGCCAGGATTTCGACCAGCTTGATGGAAAGGACCGGGGTGTCGCTTGCGGGCTTGAAGATGATAGCGTTTCCGGCGGCAAGGGCGGGCATGATCTTCCAGGCGGGAATTGCAATCGGGAAGTTCCAGGGTGCGATCAGGCCCACGACCCCCAGGGGGCGGAGCACGGTCATGCAGAACTTGTCCTTCAGTTCCGAGGTGGTGGTCTCCCCAAACATCCGCCGCCCCTCCCCCGCGGCGTAATAGGTAATGTCAATTGCTTCCTGCACGTCCCCCCTGGTTTCGGCCAGGACCTTTCCCATCTCCTGAGTCATCAGGACGGCCAGGTCTTCCTTTCGCTCCTGTAAAATCCGGGCCGCCCTGAAGAGCACCTCGGCCCTTTTGGGAGCCGGAGTCTCACTCCAGGTTTTAAAACCTTTCTTTGCGGCTTCAACCGCCCTGTCAACATCTTCCCTCCCACCTGCCTGCAGCACCGCGAGGTTTTCCAGGGTCGCCGGGTTTAAATCGTCAAAAGTTTCTCCGGTTGAAGAGTCGGTCCACTCTCCACCTATAAGCAGTCGGTATTCCTGAACCATAAAATCCCCAGAAATCATTGAATATACAGAGAGATAAATATATTCCTCTAAATTATTCTTTTAAATTATTCTTCTAAATTATTCTTCTAAATCATTCCAGCACGTTTTAAAAAGCTAAATTTTGGAATATGAGCATTGGAATCCAAATGTTAGAATCCAAATGTTAGAATCCAAATGTTGGAAAAAGAGTAAATGATGGATAAAAGATGCAGGTATTTTTGCAGGCCCTTTTTTATAATCTTTTTTAGTAGCCTGCGGTGTTGCTAACAATCTGATAGATCTGTTTTGACAGTTCGGAATACTGGGCTTTCATGTCCACCCCTTTCTGAACAAAGGAGTTTGCACCGTTTTCTATTGCCCTGTGCATAACTTCTTCCCTGCCCATTCCCGTAAACAGGATGAAGGGGATGGTAATTCTTTTTTCACGGATAGCCTTCAGGAAAGTGATTCCATCCATGGCAGGCATATCATAATCCGAAATTACAACATCGTAGGAATCTTTCTCCAGTTTCCTAAGTGCTTCTCCTGCGGAGTCCACTGTATCGGAGTTAATGTCGTGGAACATTTCCAGGAATGTTTTTGATAATTCCAGAAATGCAGGGTCGTCGTCTACAAGCAATACTTTCATGAGGTTTTCTCCTTATTGTTTCTGGTTTTGCCTGTTTTCGTTTTTCGGAAAGATTTTATGCCTCTCCTGTCCTGTCAGGAAATTTTGGAATCCTGGTGGCTTTTATGATTCACAAATGAGGCTATAATGAGGCTGTAGGAGTGTATTCCAAACGTTTCTTCCAAAGATCTTTCATTCAATTTTTTTATTAAAGAGTTTGATGCCTCTGTAGATCTTGAATTAGTCCAATCTTATAATATAGGTATGATATGTGGAATATTATCATGACATATTTTTTATTTTAATTTACTACTGTTATTATCAAGGATGTCTTCATTAATATAAAAAGTTAACTTCAGTATTTATTTATATGTTCACTGAATGACTTATATATGTTTAATAATCGGGAGCAAATTCCAGAATGGTTAGTTATAGGCTACTTAATAAACAATGGGCAAATTGGAAAACAGCCTATCACTTACAATAAAGTCCAAAAAATATTTAAACTCTGCCCCAAGTCCTTAAATTGTGGGTTATAGTTTTAAAATATTGGAATTGATGGATATATTTTAAAAAAGATTCTTGCTCAAAATAACCTTCTCAAAATAACCTTCTCAAAATAACCTTCTCAAAATAACCTTCTCAAAATAAAAGAATTGTCCAGGGGTATTATCCCTGGGTGATGAAGTTGTCTATTTCTGTTTTCAGCATCTGGCTCAGGATCTTCCCGTCGACCGTGCCCCTGTATTCCTGCATGACAATGCCCATCAGGGGGCCAAGGGCTGCAGGGCCTTTTTCTATTATGAAATCGCCCCTTTCCCGGACGAGGTTCTTGATGAATGTCTCGATTTCTGCGGGGTCGAAGGCGCTGAGGCCGAGCTGGGAAATGGCTTCCTGTGTACTCAGGTTCGGCTCTTTTGCAAGAGCGGTCAGGAGGTCCTGTACGGCTTCTTTTGCGATTTCCTGATTTGAAATGGCTGCAAAAAGCCCTCTGAAGTGCTCGTCGGAAAGGTTTTCCGTGTCAACCCCGCTTCTCCGGAGTTCGGGGACAATGCCAACGAGGGTCCTGGCGATAAGGGTTGCGTTTACGTTTGCGTCTTTCCTGTAGCTCTCAAGCAGGCTTTCGAAGAGAGGGAGGTGCTTGGAGTAAGCTACCTTTTCGGAAAGTTCCCTGTTCAGCCCGTATTCGGTGGCAAAGCGCTTTGCCCTCTCGGTCAGGAGTTCAGGGGTCTCGATGG
Source organism: Methanosarcina sp. KYL-1 (assembly GCF_024372725.1). Taxonomy (GTDB): domain Archaea; phylum Halobacteriota; class Methanosarcinia; order Methanosarcinales; family Methanosarcinaceae; genus Methanosarcina. The sequence goes on along the minus strand of NZ_VOUA01000036.1, from coordinate 15,191 downwards.
AGTCAAAGTACTCCTGGGAGATCTCGATCTGCGGGACGTCGGTTTCCGGGTACATCCGCGCAGCCCCGGGCAGCGGGCGCATGTAGGCGGTGTTTCCGTCGGGAAGCGCTCTCCGGGTTTCTTCGGGGATGCCCTCGAGGACTTCTTTTGCTCTGAGGATGACGGCTTCGATTGCAAGCCTGGATTTCTCCGGCTCATCTGCGACCATGATAACGGCGTCCTCGGGTCCTGCCCCGATGGCATCCCTGAGGGCCTGGACTTCCTTTTCCGTAATCCCGTAGTTGGGAAGCTCATCAGTGTGGAAGAGCCCTCCTACTCCGGCAGTTTTCGCCCGGTCCGAGAACTCGGTCCCGAGCCTTCTTCCGGGCTGGACTTCCTTGCCGACAAGCCCGTTAAACTTCCGAAGAAGGGCGGCAAGGATTGCCCCTTTCTTTACACCCTTCTGGAGGACCTTGGACTTGGTGTCCATGAAAAGCCCTGTAGCGTCATAGATTTCTTCGCAGACAAAAGCCCCCCGCTCGAGGAGTTCCTGCCTGATAAACAGGAGGTTGAGCTGCCTTTCCACTTCCCTCCGGACGATGTCTTCGATCAGGTCGAGGGCCTGAACCCCTTTGATCTCGACCCTTGCGCCCTGGGCAATGGAGATGTTCACGTCCTGCCTGATGGTTCCAAGCCCTCTCTTGACCTTCCCGGTAGACCTGAGGATCATCCCTATCTGCTCGGCAACCTCCCGGGCGTGCCTGGGGGACTTGATATCCGGTGCAGTTGCAATTTCCACAAGCGGAATCCCCAGCCTGTCCAGGGAATAGACAATTGAGTCCCCGATTTCTTCGATCTTCTGGGCAGCTTCCTCTTCCACACAGAGGCTGTCAATCCCGCAGGGCCCTTCCGAGGTCTCGATTACTCCGTTGCTTGCCAGGAACGCCGTCCGCTGAAAGCCGCTGGTGTTTGACCCGTCCACCACGATCTTTCTCATAACGTGCAGCTGGTCGACCGGCTTCATCCGGAAAAGCTTTGCAACCCCCAGGGAGATTTCAAGAGCCTCCTTATTAAGCTCCCTCGGAGGCTCCTCATCGTTTTCTATAAGGCAGGTCGTGTCATACGCCTTATATATGTACTTCCTCCTGATCTTTGTCTGCTCAACCGCAGCCCTGTCCTTTTCTCCCATCTCGCTTTCCGTAGCCCTGAGATACCTGAAAAACTCAAAGTCCGAATCCCCCAGATCCCGGATCAGGGTCGGACACCTGCAGAACAGCTTCTCCTTCGAATCCAGCTGCTGGTGAATTTCAAGCCCGGCTTTCAGCCCAAGTTCACTATAATCGTATTTTTCCATATTCTCACCCGAATCTAAGCAGGAAGCGCCATATTTTCTTCAAATCTACCTTCTTTTTGTTCTCCCTTTACTTTTAAGTCCGTCGCCTAAAATAGTCTATTTGCGCTATTGATTTCCTCTCTTAGCTCTTTTAGGTGCTGCGTTTGCAGTTCTCGGTTATTTTAAACAGGAAACTGAATGTAAAAGGTATGCTGAAATGTATAAATGTATCTATTACAGGAAGAGAGATGTTCAAAAAAGTATTAAATTTTTAGTTATGTATCGTTGAAAAATTTTTAGTATTTTTCTTTTTCATACTTTATCATAATCAGACCCAGTAGTTGTGGACGTAAGATTTTGTCTGCTGGACGTAGGGAGTTACATACCTGAGGCAAAATGGTACAATCAGCAATGTAGTTATCACATTGCCAGCGAACCATCCTTCAAATGCCACAAAAAATTCAGTCCATGGGATCATGCCGTCCATGACCATCATTAAGGAACCCCACAGAGCACCGATAAGATTGTTAAGCAGGCAACCGAACAAAAGGAATATTCCCACATCCCTTTTTGTCCTTAGCCTTATGTTAGCCCTGAAGTATGCAAAGGCCGCCAGGGGTATAAGGACCTGCCAGAGATCGGCAAGTGACCACACAACATTTAATGAAAAGGGCATATCCGCAAGGATTCCTGCCCCTATCATACATCCGAGGTAGGCAGAAAGAACTCCCCATATTCCATACCAGAGGGCGAAAAGTATCATAAAAGCGACTGCAAAATACATGCTGGATACGCCGGGTGCAGGTGAGATCGGAGAGTTTACCACTGCAAATCTTGACAAAAGTGAATTAACCAGTATCAGGAAAAGAAAAATATTCAGATGGGTTGATACTGACTCTATATCGGGTATTATATCTTCTCCTTTAATTTTATGACATAAGTGATGTGTAACCAGTCTTACCATTTAATTTTATGACCTAAGTGGGTGTAACCAGTCGTCTCTTTCAATTTTAGGAGCAAGTAGGTGTAACAAGTCCTCTAAAAGAGGTGCCGTTAACGGTGCAATATATATAACATTTTTATTATATAACATAGTTGCAGCAAGATCTAAAAAATTAGTATCAGCAAGGCGGAGATTCATTATTTTTCGTAAATTGCATTACCGGGAGTCATAGCAATGAAAAGCGATCTAGAGGACATGGACCCGCTCCGATTAAAGGAATGGTTTACAAAACCATACTCTGTGACAGTGACAACAGTTTTGCTTTTTTTTCTGGTCCTTTATCGTGCCTGGTTATATATTGCAGATTGGCTTGAAGGTGTCCTTGTAGGTGGACTCACTCCCGGAGATGTAACTTTTATCAAGGCCCTTACATTTATCCTGGTTCTTCTGATCGCCAATATAGTGTATATGGTTCTCAGCAAGCAGGTAGGCCTTTTGAGAACTGTAGTAGATCAGGAGAAAAAACTTTACCTGTGTGAAATGAAATTCCAAAGTTTTATTGACAATGTGCCGGATGTTGCGGTACAGGGCTTTGATCCGGATTGTACTGTAATTTACTGGAACACTGCAAGCGAAAAAATGTATGGTTATCCAAAAAATGAAGCCATGGGGAAGAAACTGACTGAACTTATTGTCCCCTGTGAAAATCAAAATGATTTTGTAAAGATCATCGGTTCCATGCAAAAAGATAGAACTTATGTCGGTGCATCGGAAAATAATTTTTTAACGAAGGCAGGGGAAAAAATCCCTGTATTTTCCAGTTATTCGGCCGTCCAGGTACCTGAAGACCAGGTTGAGATATTCTCCATGGAGATAGACCTTACCGAAAGGAAAAGAATGGAGGAGACTCTTCTGGAAGCAAAGGAAATTGCTGAGGCTTCAAACACTGCCAAAAGCAAATTCCTGGCAGGTATGAGCCATGAAATTCGGACGCCTCTTAACGCGATTATCGGATTTTCCGATCTGCTTATCAATAACTTTGCAGGACCCTTAAATGGAAAGCAGATGAAGTATGCAAGTAACATCTCCACAAGCGGCAAGCATCTGCTCGGCATCATTAATGACATCCTTGACCTGTCAAAAGCAGAAGCCGGAAAAATGGAAATCCAGTATGAGCTTATCTCGGTTCCCCTGATAGTCCAGGAGATTGCAGACGTTATGAGGCCGGCTGCAAGCAGCAGGGGAATAACTATCACCACCGACATAGAAAGTGATGTCGGCATGGTTGAAGCGGATAGCGGAAAGTTAAAGCAGATACTTTACAATCTCATAGGGAATGCAAGCAAATTCTCCATTGATGGAGGAAACATTTCCATAAGGACCAGAGTAGTTGAAGGGTTTATGAAATTCGAGGTTAAGGATGAGGGTGTAGGAATAAAAGAAGAAGACCTGCCAAAGCTTTTCAAACCTTTTTCCCAGGTTGACGGGCCCACAGAAGGTAACACTGGAAAGAAACATGAAGGCACAGGGCTCGGCCTCTCTCTTGTCAAGAAACTGGTTGAACTTCATGGAGGGGATGTTTGGGTCAAAAGTGAATACGGAAAGTACAGCATCTTCGGCTTCAGCCTCCCACTTCACCGCCCTGCCGTTAAATAATTGTTTTCAGGCAGGGTTGTGCCAGCCGAGTTGCGCCAGCCGAGTTCCGCTTCGGCAGCACGGTGTCCGTTTCGCTCACTTCGTTCGCTCAAGCGGACTGAAATTTTCAAAACTTATTTTTTATTTTTTGCATGTAGGCGGTCAGTTGCGTGAACTTCATCAAAGCAACTTTTTTATGAAAAGGCCGGTCAGCAAGCTGACCGGTGAGAGCCCCGTCTCCTGAAAGCCGATAGAACTCCGGTGCTACTCTTATTTTCCGGAGCAAAATGAGAAATTCTGGATTCGGGATTTCCTTCTCAATCCGGTAAAACCAGCGTATACCGCACCGGAGCCTCCTCATCCCTCGAAAACTTCTGGAGCTGCGTCCCCGGTTTCCTTAAGCATCCGATCCATTCACAGCCCGGACGCCATGAGACACGGCTTTTCGAGGGTTGGGTTATGTGAGGCTCTTTCTGAACCTGCGCCGGTGCAGTTTCACTTATCATAGTTTCACTTATTATATTAACATAAACTGTTTTGCTAACAAATACAATAAAATAATCAGGCAAAGAAAGAGGAATAAATGCATCAATACTGCAATCACTATTTCAGGATTCATATCATGATCTTTCAACGAGGAATTATTTTTTTTCGAAGTGGAAAGGGAATTATCGGAAGAGTCTGTCATAAATTATACAATAATTTCCTCCCATATATAGAATTATATTCTTATCTCTAATTACAAGTTCCTGTAAGAACTAATCTTGCTCCCTTTGTCCCTTTCTTTTGATCTCTCTTTTTTTATTTATTTTATTTCATCATCAACATCTCATGGAAAAAATATGAAATGATATTTTTGAAATTGGAGTCGTAACCCTGGAAAATAATTCAAAAACCTTGAAAAGCCTTATTTTCCGTTTTCTTTCAGTCCAGCAAAACCAGCGTGTACGGCTCTGGAGCCGCATCATCCATTGGAAAAATTCTGAAGTGGTGTCCCCAGTTTTTCAAGGGTTTTGTCCATCCTCACTCTGAGCCCCACGAGGCAGAGCCTGCGGAGATTGGGCTGGTGGCAGGTGCCTTTATCGCCGGCACACTTACATCCGAATAGTCGCCTGTGGCGCACCAGGTGCACATCTTAACCCTACTTCCTTAAAATACGATGCTGTTATATTTCTTGCAAGCGCATAGAATAAAGGGGATATTGCATGGGAAATCTATCTTACAGGAAAATTATGGTCGCAACCGACGGTTCGGAGTGCTCCCATAAGGCTGTGGCTTCGGCGGTTGAGCTTGCCAGGCTGAGCGGCGGGACCGTTTATGCGGTGTATGTCGTTTCTACGGATTACTTTTCTTCGATGGCAGTGGATACGGGCTGGGAGACGATGTACGAGGTCCTGAAAAAAGAGGGGCATGCAGCCGTTGAGTATGTAAAGGCTGTCGGGGATGCTGAAGCTGTACCCGTGGAAATGATCGTGCTCGAAGGGCATCCGGCTCCCGAAATAATCGATTATGCCGAAGAGAACGGGATGGAACTCATCGTTCTGGGAACCCTCGGAAGGACGGGCATTGACAGGGTGCTGCTTGGAAGCGTTGCAGGAAACGTTGTCAGGCACAGCAAGGTGCCTGTGATGGTCGTAAGGGGAGAAAGGAAACTCGAAGAGTGAAAAGTGAGCGTTTTTCAGGGGTTTCCGTTTCTCCGGTGCTTTTTTATTTCCCGGCTTCCTGCTTTCAACTTTACTTTCGGGTTATTTCAATTTTTCAATTTTTCAATTTTTCAATTTTTCAATTTTGTTTTCCGGCTTTGGTTTCTCAGCTTTTTACTTCCGGGCTTTTTGCTACAAATTTCCGTTTTAAGCTTTCAGCTTTCCGTTTTAAGCTTCGCTTTCCATCTTCTTTTTCACTGCAGCAAGGACATTTTCCGTGGAATCCTTTTCCCAGAGTTTCCTGACTTTCGGGCTCTTGAGAGCAGGCATAAGTGAGTCGATCTTAGCCTGGACGGCTGCAAGCTGCATGTTTGCCTCGGGGGGCTCGATTCCCATGAACTTCTGGGCTTTTAGGGTCTCGGTTTCCCGTAAGACTGCGCGGTCAACTCCCTTCCTTACACCGGTTTTGAGGGACTCGATGGCATCTTTCCACTGGGCTGCCCAGGGGGTGTCCGGGATTTCGGTGTGGTGGACGTAGGTGCGTTCGAGTTTTATGGCTGCCAGGTGGCAGGCTTTCACGCAGGCCCCGCAGTAGGTGCAGTAGTCTTCGGCAAAGGCGATCTTCCGGGGGTCTTCGGGGTCTGTGGGGACGTACCAGAGCTTTGAGGGGCAGACGTTGAAACAGCCGCGACAGCCCTGTGGGTCGCACTCTTTCAGGTTGAGCTCGATCAGGGCCAGTTCTCCTTCCATGGGCTTTTGCAGGTCCACGGCTTCATAGGGGCAGACAGCCTGGCAGCGGCCGCACTGGGTGCATTTGACCTCGTCGACTTTTATGCTGCCTTCCACCTTCGGGGCTTCGCAGGGGCGTTCCCCTTTGACCTTTATGGCCTCTTCGGGGCAGAGGTCCTGGCAGAGCACGCAGTAGTCGCACCGGTCCTCATCTACCAGGAGCTGCTCGAAGGGCACGATATTATCGGGGGTGGGCTCGCGCTCGAGCAGGATGAAGGCGTCGCAGAAGCGGGCGCAGATCCCGCAAAAGTTGCACCTGTCCATATCGATTTCGATTTCACCCTCGGCCCCTTCCTTGAAAGGTGCGATCTCTTCCTTTTTCGGGAAGGTGAACTCCACCTCGATTGCGTCCTGGGGGCAGGCCCCTTCACAGAGGGCGCAGGGGAGGCACTTCTCATTGATGTTCACGTAAGCGTCATACTTCGGGTACTGCTTCTCGTCCGGGACTTCGCCTATGGCTTCGAAGGTTATGGCATGGACCGGGCAGAGGTTTGCGCACATCCGGCAGAAGGTGCACTTCTCAAGGTCCATCATTACGGGTGGGGCATCAAGCCCTGTTGCAATCTCGTGAATGGGCCCGGCTTCCAGGGCTTTTGTGGGGCAGATCTCCACGCAGATCCCGCAGCCGTTGCAGCGCTTGTAGTCGTAGTCCAGGGTCTTGATGGACTTTTCCGTGGCCTGGGTGTAGAGGAAGTGGGAGCCCTGCAGGTCCATGCTGGTGGTGACCGTGATCTTTTCCTGGCTTTCTTCCCCGGCTTCGCCAGTTTCTCCGGCTTCGGGTTCTTCAGTGAATTCTTCGGCGTCCCCATCTCCGCAGCAGCACCCTTTGCACACGGGAGTTTCCTGTCCCGGTTTTTTGTCCGGGCATTCTTCCGGGTTTTTATCCGGGTATTCCTCGCTCACTGTGCCACCTCCTTCAGTTCGGTTCCTATGGGCCCGATTTCTTTCAGTTCCTTTACAAACTCGGTGATCGTATTCGAGAAGCGTTCCCCTTCGGCAGCCGAGATCCAGAGGGTCCTTATCCTCTTCGGGTCAAGCCCGATTTCCCCGATCACGTCTTTTAAGACCTCGATCCGCTTCTTTTCGTCATAGTTCCCGTAGATATAGTGGCACTCGTCCATCCTGCAGCCTGCCACAAGCACCCCGTCGGCTCCGCCTTTTAAGGCTTCGAGCACGAATTCGGGGTTGACGCGGGCCGAGCACATGGTCCGGATGACCCTGATGTTTGTCGGGTAGTGGAGCCTGGACATCCCGGTCAGGTCGGCACAGGCATAACTGCACCAGTTGCAGAGGAAAGCCACAATGAAGGGGCTCTGGGACTTGTGGGCCGTTGCTTCCCTTACCTGGGCCAGGAGCTGTTCGTTTTCGAAGTTCCGCATCTGGATTGCCCCTACGGGGCAGGCTGCACTGCAGTCCCCGCAGCCGTGGCAGGAGACTTCGTCAACCACGGCTTTCTTGTCCTCGATGCTGATCTTCCCGAACTTGCAGACTTCCACACAGGTCCTGCACCCTATGCACTTTTCAGGGTCAACATGGGCGCCCATGGGGTCGGCTTCAAGTTCCCCGGTCCTGAGGAGCTGCATTGTCTTGGAAGCGCAGGCACTGCCCTGGGCTATTGAGACCTGGATCTCCTTGGGGCCCGAGGCACAGCCTGCCAGGAAGACCCCGCTCACCGGAGCGTCTACCGGGCGCATTTTCGGGTGGGCCGGGGAGAAGAACTGGTCAGGCCTGCGGGCAAGGTTTAGCATCCTCCCTATCCCTTCCGCAGCTTTTGTGGGTTCGTAGCCCGTGGAGAGGACAACCATGTCATGGACGTCCTCTGCAACCTGGCATTCCAGGGTGTTTTCGTAGCGGATGGCGAGTTTTCCATCTTCGGTCCGGTGGACTTCCGCAACCTTCCCGCGGATGAAGTCCACACCCATGCCCTGGGTCCTGTTGTAGTATTCCTCGTACATCTCCCCGGCTGCCCGGATGTCGATATAGTGGATGGTGACGTCTGTGTCCGGGTAGCGCTCCTTTATCATCTGGGAGTTTTTGAGGGCTGCCATGCAGCAGACCCGGGAACAGTACTCGTTGCCTACGGTCTTATCCCTCGACCCCACGCACTGGATGAACGCGACACTTTTCGGGGGTTCCCCGTCGGAGGGCTTGAGAACCCTTCCGCCCGTAGGCCCTGCAGAGTTCAGCATCCGCTCGAGCTGCATGTTGGTAATGACGTCGGGGTATTTCCCGAAGCCGTACTCCGGTTTCCTTCTGGCGTCAAAGAGCTGGTACCCGGTTGAGACAATGACCGCTCCTGCCTCGAATTCGATTTCCTCGGGTTTCTGCTCGTAGTCCACAGCCTCGGCAGGGCAGGCCTGCTGGCAGAGCCCGCAGCCCACGCAGTGGTCCGGGTCGATCAGCACGACCTGGGGCACGGACTGGGGGATTGGCATGTAGATTGCCCGGGTCTTTCCTATCCCGTAGTTCATGGGGTTTTCGATTTCCACGGGGCAGACCCCGGAACAGAGGTCAACGCATCCCTTGCATTTGTCCTCCAGCACGAACCTGGGCTTCCTTTTGACCTTCACATGGAACTTCCCTACCGAACCTGAAATGTCGGTCACTTCGGAATAGGTGTAGAGGGTGATATTCGGGTGGTTCTGGACTTCCGTCATCTTGGGGGCGAGCACGCAGATGGAACAGTCGTTTGTGGGAAAGACCTCGTTCATAAGGGCCATCTTGCCCCCTATCGTTGACTCCCTTTCCACCATGGTCACGGGATAACCGGTTTCGGCCAGGTTCAGGGCGGCTTCGATTCCAGCAACCCCTCCTCCGATTATGAGGACATTCCTGCTGGCTTTCGAGCTTGTCGCGCTCAGTTCCTTTAAGAATTTGGCTTTTGCAACCCCCATCCTTATAAGGTCGAAGGCCTTCTGGGTGGCCATCTGGGGGTCATCGGCATGCACCCAGGAGCACTGCTCCCTGATGTTTACCATTTCCATGAGGTAGGGGTTCAGGCCGGCTTTTTCCATCACGTGCCTGAAGGTCTTTTCGTGCAGCCGTGGGGAACAGGCGGCTATCACTACCCTGTCGATTTTGTTGTCCTTTATATCCTTTATGATGCCTTCCTGTCCGGAATCGGAACACAGAAACTGTACTTCCCGGGCAAGCACCACATCTTCCAGTTCAGCTGCCATCTCCTGCAGGGCAGAAACGTCGATTACGCCGGCAATGTTCAGCCCGCAGTGGCAAACGTAGACTCCGATTCGCATAATGATAACTCCTTGTATCTATGGGTAATGTTAGGGACTTGGATCTGATATAGCTTTTGACTTTTCGCGATATATTCACGGCTCATAATTCGTACATTTGTTCATATTTAATATATTATATTTATCCTGTTATAATACTCACATACAATTGGCAGTTTCAGTTCTCGCTTATAATTTGGATTTCACATTCCTGGCCTGCAATTTACATTTTACAATTCCTGGCCTTTAATTACGGGTCTTATTATTGCGGGTCTTATTATTGCGGGTCCTATTATTGCGGATCCTGTTCTCCAATTGTAATTACAGGTAAAGTTTCGGATTTAATGTCCCTTCTAACGCTTTATCGCTGGTCCGTAGGGGGTCAGCGGGTTACAAAGAAAAAGTTAAGTTTTGTGAAAGCGTCTTCCAAAAAGCTGAAGATGCCTTCATTTCTTCATTTTTTACTTTTATTTATCCTACTATAGTTTTTCCCCCAAACGGGATAAAAATGTAGTTATTTTATACAAAATCAAAACCTTTATTTTAAGGGTGTTTTTCAGAGTTGTAGCGCTTTATTTTTCCGCTTTTCCCCTTGAAGCTTTCACAGACTTCGATGCCGGAAATTGGTGCATGTGAACTGGAAAAGCAAGGTTTGAGCCCTTAAATGAGAATAGGCTGACCTCTAACAGCTGCATTAATGTGGATCTCCCGGAAACATGGTAGAGATACTGATAACAGCTTTTCTGTCAATTTCTCACCGCTAATTAATATCTATACTATTATATTTAATAACTTATACTAATATCTATGTAATTGTTTAAATTGCTTGCATTCGTTTGTGCTATATGACGGAAATTACCCGTGAGATTGAAATTACCATGAGATTATTCCTGGAAAGAATTAACCGTCTTCAGCTTCTCCTGCTAAAGGATGACCAATTAATTTATAGTTTGAGAGATTAATTCGTAATCGACCAGCCAATCTGCGAATGAGAAACACCTGCTTGAACAGTTCATTATTCAAATAATTGATTAAAGGTTCTCCTCGCAGTTCATTATATTATTTGTTGTACAGTTTAGTACGTAGTTTGTTGCAGCATTAGTTACACATAGTTCGTTGCATGGTTCGTTGCAGAATTAATTGCATAGTTCGTTGCAGAATTAAGCATTATTCAATAGGTTTATTTCTAATTTGGAACAAAGGGAGCGCTCATATGAGTGAACATGAAGAATTAAAACAAAAAATGTATGAATGGACCGAAAAATACGCTGCTAAAGCTGGATTCAGGCTTAACCCCGATAAAGAAGCCCTTGATTATGTCCTGGACGGGCTTGCTTCAAGGCTTGATAAGTACGGAAGGCGGTACTGCCCCTGCAGGATAGTTACGGGGGACGAGGAGGAAGACAAAAAGATCGTCTGCCCCTGCATCTACCACAAGGATGAAATCGAAAGGGACGGAAACTGCCACTGTGAACTCTTCTTCAAAGGAAACTGAGCAAATTTGCTTCAAAATTGCCTCTTTAAGTTTTCCCTTTTAAATCCTTTTACCTGGGGTTGGGAAAGGCAATTTATTTAAATATTTTTTGCCCTCCTGGAGCCGGGAAATTTAAAAAAGAGGCATTTTCAGTGCTTGAGCAGGATAAAAGCCTCGCATCAGACCCGGATAGGTATGGAAGGGTTATTAACACTGTAAATTAAAATTAACGCTGATAATTAAAAAGCAATAGTTTAAGGTAGATTACTCAGATACTCTTTAATTATATGGTATTTGATCCTGATTAGTCTTTAATGGCATTCTTCAATGAAATACCACTCCGGATAAATACCGGCCAACTTACCACTTTGGATGAAATGCCAGTTGGCTTGATGCCAGTTGACTTGATGCCAGTTGACTTAATATCGGTTGATTTTTCATGCTGGATAAATGCCAGTTGAATTAATGCCAGTTGAATTTGATACTTATCAATAAAGTTAACACTGATACTTCTACTCAAATTGACTCAAGGGTGACCTGGAATGACAAACGCAATGGAAATCTACCAGATGCTTCCAAAAACCAACTGCAAGAAGTGCGGGAAAACCTCCTGCATGGCGTTTGCAGTTGCCCTCATGGCCCGCGAGCTCACAGCTGATGACTGCCCGCCCCTTATAGAGGAATCAAAATACAAAGAAAACTATGAAAAGATCAGCGGCCTTTTCAAGACCTCCGAAGGCGCAACGGAAACCGGGCTTATAGTGCACGAGGACCTCTGTTTTGGCTGCGGGAACTGTGTGGTTGCCTGCCCGGTCAATGTGGCAAACGACCCTTACGGGGTCGGCTCTGGAAAGGCCCCCTCAAAAACGGAAAAACTTATCCTGATCATCGAGGACGGAATCGTAAAAGCCCAGAACGTCGGGGAATGCCGCCGCTTCGGGAAGAACAAGATCCTCTGCAACGGGTGCATCGTGACCTGCCCGGTAGAGGCAATTGAGTTTGTGTGAGGTGTGCGGATGGAGAAAGATTATTACGTATGTACCGGATGCGGCCTCCTCTGCGATGACATTGAGGTCGAACTTGAGAAGAACGCGGTAAACAAGGTCTACACCGCCTGCAGGGTGGGAGTTGCCCACATGAAAGAAGGCAGCAGGGATTCTGCCTTCCTTGTAGACGGCAAGCCCGCAGACGAAGCCGCGGCGATAAAGGAAGCGGCTTTAATCCTGAAGAATGCAAAGAACCCCCTGGTCTTCGGGCTCGGGACTTCCACAAACGAAGCCCAGAAACTGGCAATTGAACTTGCAAAGAAGCTCAGTGCCACCCTGGACGACACCTCGTCTTTCTGCCTGGGCCCCGTGGTCGAAGCCCTGCTCCAGGAAAAGTTTAAAACCTGCACCCTTGACGACATACGCCACAAGGCCGATGTCGCAATCTTCTGGGGCGCAGACCCCTCGGACTCCCACCCCCGCCATCTTTCCAAGTTTTCCTACTTCCCCCGCGGCCAGGAAAAGCAGAGGGGCTGGGAAGAGGAAAGGACCGCAATCTGTGTGGACATCAGGAAGTCCCACACCGCAAAGATCTGTGGGAACTACTTCTTCCAGGTCCCCCAGGGAGGAGACGCCGAGTTTATCGAAGCCCTGATTGCCGGGCTTTCCGGAAAAATCCCGAAAACGTCTTACAACTACCCCCCAAAAAAGCTCCTGGAACTGGCAAACATCCTGAAAGGGGCAAAGTTCGGGACAATCTTCGTGGGCCTGGGCCTGCTCTATTCCTTAGAAGACCTCGGTCCCCTGGTCAGGCTCCTGGAAACCTTGAATGAAAAGGCGAAGGGGAGCTTCCACCTGGTGCCCATGGTCGGGCACTACAACATGCGGGGCTTTAACGAAAACCTCTTTGCCGAGACAGGGTACGTAAACAGTGTGAAATTTGAGGAAGGGGCCGTCAAGCACGGGCCCGAGTACTCGGTCGTTGAAGCCCTTAAGGCAAAAGCGGTTGACGCAGCCCTGATCATAGGCTCTGACCCCCTTTCAAGCCTCCCGCGTTCCATTGCAAAGAACCTGCTGGAGATCCCCATCATAACCGTCGACCCCTGTGAGACCCTTACCTCCAGGAAGGCAAAGGTCGCTATCAGGTCCGGGGTCAGCGGGGTGGAGTCCGGAGGCAGTGCCACACGGATGGACGGGGTCGAGGTAAGCTTCAAACCTATCGTTGAGACGAACCGTCCCTCGGATGAGGAAGTTCTCAAGAAGCTCATGGAGGCGCTCTGATGGATTTCGGATCTTTTCTCTCAGCCCCTGAAATCAAGATAAAAATTGTAACTTACAGGGACATCTTCCAGAACAAGGCAATGATCGAGGACCGTTTCGGGGAAGACTACAGGGCCAGTTCCGCTCTCATAAAGCTGGACCCTGCCGACCTCAAACAGCTCGGTATAAAAAAAGGCGACACCGTAATCGTGAAAAACTCCTTCGGGAAAATCGTTGTCAGGGCTGAAGAGTCCGGCTACGAGGCCCCGCACCGGGGCACTGCTTACATGCCTAACAGCCCCTGGTCCAACTCCCTGGTCTCGGACGAAACCGGCGGCAAAGGGGTCCCGAGGTTCAAAGACATTACGGCAACAGTCACCACAGCCAAAGGGGAAAAGGTAACGGAACTCGAGTTCTGAATTCCATTTCATGCAGTTTTCCGGAAAAAACCGAAAAACGCTACCCTTTTACTTTTTAGTCTCTTCTCTCTTTTTTCTTACTGCCAAATGCAGAAGGAGAGGAAACTATGAGAAGAGGAAACTATGAGAAGAGGAAACTATGAGAAGAGAATGCTATGGATGCTGCGGTCCTGAAATTCACCCCTGTTTTGAAAAACGGAAAAACCTTCTACCGGTTTGACGGCTTCGAGAATGTGATCCCAAAGTGGGAACTGCCCTGCGAATACCTGAGCGGCCTGCATTTCACAGCCTGGGATCGGGTCCTGCTTTATTCTGACGGAAGCTTTATGCGGGCAGTAGCTGTTGGAAAAGAGGTCCCCGAGGAAGAGTACAGGGAACTCATGAAAATCGTCGAATGCGGGAAATCGAGGCTAAAAGAAATTCGGGAAAGGACGGGATTTGAGAGGGAAAAACCTTAAAACCTTTTTCGACTTGCTTTTCAGGTACCGACGCTCTCACCGGCCGACGAGGGAGGCCGGCCTTTTCCATAAATGTGGGTAAAATATGGAGAAGCAAAAGAGCATCCGGATGCCTGATAAGTACATTGTGGTGACTAAAAAATACATTGCGATGACCAAAAAGGTCATCCCGATGACTGAATACGTATCATTGCGAAGATCAAAAAGGTCATCCCGATGACTGAATACGTATCATTGCGATGACCAAAAAGGCATCCTGGATACTTAAAGATGTTTCGGGAAAGCTAAAAGGAGCAGCCAGATGATCCTTAGGAAAGTTCTCCCAAAGGAAGATTCCTATAAAAATGCAAGGATTAAATTCAAAATTGTTTCGTTTTTGGTGAGGCGCCGCCAGGCAAGCTGGCGGGGACCTTTTTCATCCCCTTAAATTAAAAAAGGTTTCTCGAGGTCAAGGGAAGCACTTCTCAGCCCAGTTGATTACTTCTCCATTATTCAGGTTTTTTCCACGTATTTAGGTTTTTTCCACGTATTCAGGTAGTTGTTATTTGTTTTTTCTGGTTGGCAGGACGGATATGCCAGGATTTTCTGGGGAAAAACCATTTATAGAGTACTCTTTTGATTTACTACTAACTTTTTATTGTTCTTTCTTTATAAATAATTTTAAAAAAAAGTTATTTATTGATATATGAAGAATTTGAATGGGGATATTAAGATCTTTTTAAGATCGTTTCAGAATAACTGGAAACTTCAAGGCATTGATCTCTTTAAAGATCACCGGGCGTTTCGAGGTCAGGTAATGGGGGCGAGTCTTTGGTTATACCTGATTAAACGCATACTTTCATCCTGTTAGGGCGGATTTGAGAGCCGTCTTTTTGCTTGCGGTTTTCAGCAACCTATCCCATAATCCAGAATCATTTCAAGACCATTTCAAGACCATTTCAAGACCATTTCAAGACCATTTCAAGACCATTTCAAGACCATTTCAAGACCATTTCAAGACCATTTCAAGACCATTTCAAGACCATTTCAAGACCATTTC
>NZ_VOUA01000035.1 GCF_024372725.1 Methanosarcina sp. KYL-1 | reverse complement strand
GCAAACGCACCTGCAGGAAAGACCTTCCAGGAATGCTACGACGTCAAGACCGTCACCCCAACTGACGAATACATGCAGGTCTACGACGGAGCAAGGAAGAAGCTCGAAGACCTCGGGCTTGTATTCTAAACCTGAAGTTTACAGAGTAGTACTCAAAAAGCCAGCGAGTTTCTCGCTGGCTAATTTTTTTTGAAAAACTCAGGCGAAACCTTTAAAAAGGTCTGATACGTTTGATATGGAACAATTTTCACGCATAGGCGACTTGATCCAAAAATTCAGTGTATAAAAAAACATAGGGGGATATGAATAATGGATATATGGACTGTTATAAATGGGCTGATATATCTCCTGGCTTTTGCATTGATGGGCTGGGTTTTGCTGGACGCCAGTAAAATTTCGAAAAGAAACTGAATGAGGGATGTGATTAAACATGTCTGAAAACCATGAATCTGCCAGCTTAGTGAAGACTCTGCGGCCTTTCCACGTATGGGCCCTTGGAGTCGGGATCGTGCTGGTCGGGGAATACATGGGCTGGAACTTCACCGTTGCAAAAGGAGGAGTTCTGGGGTCCCTGCTTGCCATGCTGGTTGCAGGAACAATGTATGTCATAATTTCCCTCTGCGCCAGTGAACTCGGATCGTCAACAAAACTTGCAGGAGGACCTTATGACTGGGCCAGGCTCTTTATCGGGCCCGGAGCGGCTGCCAGTGTCGGGCTTGCGGTCTACATGGAATACATCGCCCTCGAGGCGGCGGATGCCATTGTAGTCGCATTCATTGCACAAAGCATCTTCCCGGAACTACAGGTCTTTCCCATAACACTACTTGTTATTGCACTTCTAACCTTCATTAACTACCGGGGTGTCGTTGCAGCCCTGACCCTGAACTTCGTCCTGACCATGATAGCCTTCATCGCAATAGTGGTCTTCTTCTTCGCAACGGCCTTCGGAACAGTAGACATCCACCCCGAATACCTTTTCCAGGGAGCTCTGCCAAACGGCATGATAGGCCTCTTTGCGGCACTGCAATTCGGGCCCTGGTTCTACCTGGGGATTGAAGGAGCGGCGATGTGTGCCGAGGAGTGCAAGCACCCGTCAAGGGCGGTGCCCCTGGGGCAGCAGGCCGGAATGATTACCCTCCTGATAGGAGCGGCAATGACCCTCTACCTCTGTGCAGTACTGATCCCTGCGGACATGCTTGGGGTTTCCGTGTACCCGCTCTTTGAAGCGGCCCAGAACAGCGGTGTGTTCATCTTCATTGCTGCCCTGGGCCTGGGGACGTTCCTGACCTGCGTTGCAAGTGCAAACGGCTGTGTCTGTGACTCGTCACGCTCCTGGTTTGCGCTTTCCAGGGACCACTATGTATCATCCTGGTTCTCGGCGGTGCACCCGAGGTACAACACCCCTTACAGGGCTGTGATCTTCACAATGCCTGTTGCAATAGGATTTGCCTTCAGCGGATTCCTGGACCAGGTAATTACCTTCTCCATTGTCTCGGGACTGCTCTGCTACGTCCTGATTCCCTTCGCCCTGATCCGCTTCAGGAACCTCTTCCCGGAAACCACCAGCAAAGTCCGTCCCTTTGCAGGGCCGCTTCAGCCCTTCATAGCCTACTTTGCGATCGCAATTGCCATAACGATCCTTTCGACCCTCTTCTGGGGTTACAAGTACAACCTGATCTTCGGGTTCGTGTTCTACGGCATTGCGTACTTCTACTTCAGCCACAAGCATAAGACTTCAAAGGCAGAAAACAACTGGGCTGAGATGGGATGGCCCGAACCCAAAGGTTCGGAAAATGCAAGAATAGGAAAGGAGGTGATGGGTGTTGAGTTCAGTGACGATTAACCCGGAGATGGAAAAAAAATACCACAGTAAACTGAACGGGGACTCTGTCCTGGTTGTGGGCATGCTTGCCCTGCTCATAGGCGTGGAACTCTTCGTGATCGGCAAGATCGTCGGAGCTACGTGGGAGATCGCTTCGAATTTCTACTATCTCTACGTGATCTTCTTCGGGCTGATAGTTGTAGTCGAAACGATCGGCTGCCTGCGGGTACGCGACTCCATAAAGAAGCACATGTTCGAATTCACCTACTACGATTGAGGAGGCTGAAAAGTGGCAGAAATTTCCAAGAAAGAAAAAAGTACCCTTGCGGAGGCCCTTGACATCATATTCATCTTCGTCCTGGCCTTTGCCTGTGTCGTGGTTCCCACGGTGCTCCAGGGAGCAGTGCTCGTTTCCTGGGACGAAGGCGGATCAGGAATAGGCTTTGTCTGGGACCCCGTAGGCTTCTTCAGTTTCGTACTGGTAATAATTGCTTTCTTTGTAGTGATCCTCCACCACTCGGTAAAGCACTACAAGTACTGAAGAAAAAAATCTGAAAAAAAGCTTAAGGAAGAAGTTGACTGCCCGACGGAGGGACCGGACAGTCAATATTTTTTAGAGGGATTCTTTGATTTTTAGATCTTTGATTTTTAGATCTTTGATTTTTAGATCTTTGATTTTTAGATCTTTGATTTTTAGATCTTTGATTTTTAGAAAGGCAGACTTTCGTTCTTTTTGTTCCGGAACTGCTTTTAATAAGAACGGCCTGCCGCAAGAGCATAACCTCCCTGAAATTTGTGGAGTTCTCAGGGAGTGATTGAGGGAGTTTTGTGGGATTTTTAAAAGGTTCGGGTTTATCTCCTTCTCGAGGGAATCCAGGCGCTGAACCTCCGAAGGACGCAGAGCACGCCACTTACTGGACGCATCCCGGAATTTGCCCGGGTCCTGCCCCCGTCAGAGAGTTCTTTTGAACCTATCGTTTCCTGAGGAGCTTAATTCCTGGCCTTTTCTAACTTATAGATAAAAATCGAAAGTATATATAACTTCCCCATGATAATTTTGAGAGGGGGAATTAGTATATATATTTTTGGATTATTGAAAATGAGTAATAGGGAAGATTTAAATATAAGAATTCGATGCCTGAATAAAACACCAAAACTTATATAAACAAAACCCAAACATCCAAAAAAATAAATCAGGAGAAATAGGAAATCAGCTTTTCAAGCTGGATCCTCTCATTTGCGGCCCCCCCGAGGCGGGCATCAGCTTCTGCGACCTTCACTACAAGGCGGGCGATTTCCTCATCAGCTTCCCCCGAATCCGCCAGGGCTTCGGAAAGCCCTTCGAGGATTTCGGTCCCCGAAAGCCCTTTTTCGATAAGCATGTCATCAATGAGCTGGCGGCTGCGGGTAAAGTTCCCGGCACGAGCGGCATCCAGCAGTTCATCTATTGCTTCATCCCTGCCTTTCACGGTAACCTCATACACGATATCCTCCGTAACCGCATCCTCCCCTGCCCTGAGAGAAGCAAGCTGGAGGATCTGTACAGCCCTTGCAACATTCCCTTTCGCAAGATAGAGGACTGCATCCAGGGCTCCCTCCGAACACAGGAGTTTTTCGGCTTCTACGATTTTTTCGAGATGAGGTTTCAGGAGGGAATCCGGCACATATGTGAAAAAGAGCTGAAGGCCTCTCGAACGGAGAGGAGAAATAAGCTTTGAGGGGCGAGTTGTGGAGAGGATGAACCTGCAGGTCGCACTGTACTTTTCCATAATGCGCCTGAGGGCATGCTGGGCATCGGAACTCAGGGACTCGGCGTTATCAATATAGATAAGCTTGTAATCCGCATCTATGGAAGCCATCCCTGCATATTCGTTGATGATTTCCTTAAAAATCTCGATTACGCTTTTGTAGATCTTTTTGGGGTCATCGGTACCCAGAAAGCGGACAAAACGCTTGTCCCGGACAAGATAACGCTTGCCCTGGTCAAAAAAGTCCGAGGCGTTGAAATAAGTAAAGTTGTTTTTCCAGGTTTCCCCGTAGAGTTCCCGGGCAAGGGCAAGAGCAGCTGTCGTCTTGCCCGAGTTTTCCGGGCCGTAGAAAACGAGGTGGGGGAGAGCCCCGGACTTCACCAGTTCGGAAAGCGTGTCTACGGAGTGTTCGTTTCCAAGCAGCTCCTCCAGGGTACCTGCCCTGTATTTCAATGTCCAGAGATCCTGCATGTATTCCAACCTCGTTTTTGGCCTTTCACACTCAAGTTCACTCAGCCGAAACTTCCGCTTTTCCGTTCTCTGCAGTTGCTCCGCTTGCTTCAAGCATTTCCTTGATCACCATGCCGTAAACCGGCCTTGCAATTACGACCCCGATAAAGACACCGATGATCGTGGTAATGGCAAAGCCTTTCAGGGCTCCGAAGCCCATAATCACCAGCGGGGACATGGCAATGACAGTTGTGGCCGCTGCCCCGAAGATGATTGCGAAGGCTTTTCCGATCCTGGAAAGGAAGACCTTTGTGGGGGGGAGCTTGCCTTCGTAGAGCACCTCGTCGGTGATGATTACAAGGTGGTCAATACCCGTCCCTATGGCGGCAATGATACCTGCAATTGCCGGAAGGTCCAGCTGCCAGCCAATGGCTGCCGCAACCCCGAGGATCATGATCACTTCACTTATGGAAGTCCCGACCATGGGCACCAGAATTTCAGGTCTTTTATACCTGCGGAAGACCACTGCGGCCACGGCAATGAGAGACAGCAGACCTGCGATAAGGGCTTCGGTCTTGAACTGTTCCCCGAGAGCTGCATCCACATGCCCGGAACCCACAAGCACCACGTTCACAGGAAGAGCCCCGGCCCTTAGGTGGATCTGGAGGGCTTCGGCATCGGCCTTGGCAGCTTCGTCACTGCCCGTGGAAGATTCCCAGGAATAAATCGGGGACTCTTTCAGCCTTGTTGCGGCAGAATAACTCAGAGGGGCGCTGTAGATCAGGTTTTCGTCCAGGTACATGTCCAGGTAGTGGTCCTGCGGGTTGTCCACTGCCCCGGTTTCGATTGCAACCTTCTGGAGAGCAAGAGCCCCATCTTCATCCAGGGTGAAGGGCGTATGCCACTGGTTGTCATGGAAGCCCGGAATTCCGACGCTTACGATGGAATCACCGTAGAGCACATGCCGGGACTCGTTTCCGGTAGTCTGGATCCTTATCTCGAATTTCCCGGGCTTTTCGGCAATGTCCTTGGCGGTTGCCAGGTCTATGCCTGCGAAATCAATGAGGATGTAGTCTTCCCCGACTGTCCTGACAGGGATGTCTTTCAGGCCCAGGGAGTTGAGCTTGTCGTTGAGGATCTCCCTGGTCAGGTCTCTGGTCTGGACGCTGACCCCTTCTTTGTAACTGGAGGTCCCGTCTTCGTTAAGGAGAATTGACCCGCCTACCTTTTCCATAAGGGCTTTGAGCTCTTCTTCGGATACGGCGGTCCTGATTTCATAAAAAACCCCTTCCCCGGTATCCAGGGTAACGACCTCGGAATCCAGGGCATTTGCCAGGTAAAGCCGGATAAGGGCTTCCTTGCTGGTAAAGATGGTGACC
The DNA here is from genome assembly GCF_024372725.1 of Methanosarcina sp. KYL-1. Classification (GTDB taxonomy): domain Archaea; phylum Halobacteriota; class Methanosarcinia; order Methanosarcinales; family Methanosarcinaceae; genus Methanosarcina. The sequence continues at coordinate 31,386 of NZ_VOUA01000035.1, read as the reverse complement.
TGGGTAATGCCCTGGTTCAGCCTGTCCACACTTATCCTCCCGAGTTCCAGGTGTTCGAGTTCGGACGTGCTGACCGAGGCATCTGTCGTGAATGTGATTGAATTTTCAGCTTCTGTAAGGCCGCTGCCTTCAAGCTTGTTTTGCGTAATCGTTATAGGGGCTCCGATGACCGGCTCCACCATTTCAGTGACGATCTTTCCACCATCGGCATCCACCTGGACCAGAGCGCCCTGCAGCTGGATCTGGAGCCAGGACCCGCCTTCCAGGTCAAGCCCGTAGTTAAGGTTGGAGGTTGTGCCTTCCCCGGAAGTGTATCCTGGGCCTATAGCCACGATTGACCCCAGCAGGGCAATAATGAATATGATAACCCTTACGTTTTTAAAGAGGCTTTTTGCGTCACTCATCTGTTATACCTCCCTCTGAATTCGGGTTTGAGGACGAACCAGCGCAGAATCCCGGTGTTTAAGAGCCAGGTGTTCATAAGGTCAGCAGCCAGCCCTATGATCAGCACGATAGAAATCTGCGAGAGCAGGGTGATCTGCGTGAAAGAGGGGATGATCAGGTAGGGGAAAGTGGAGACGACATACATCACCACAAGGGCTGCAAGGGTTGTGGTGGTCATGGTAATCCCGGTCTGCATGGCCCTGGAAACTTTTTCTTCGACCGTGCCCCTGCGCTTGAGCACCCTGTTCGTAAGCAGGATGTCACTGTCCACGGAATAACCTATCAGCATGAGCAGGGCAGCAACGGTCCCAAGGGAGAGTTCGATTCCTGCTATCCGCATGAAAGCCGCAGCAATCACGATGTCCGAAAAGGCAGAGAGCACCACCGCAAAAGAGGGTATAGGGCTCCGGAAGATAAGGAAGACTACAAGGGCCATCCCTAAGAAAGAAATGAAAAGGGCCCTTAGAGCCTGGACCTGCAGGTCCTTCCCGTACACTGGACCTATCTGCTTTATTTCCACATTGGAATAGCGGCCCATTACATCGTCTTCGAGCTGGCGCTGTTCTTCATTTCCCATGACCCCGAACTGCATGATGACCCTGCTTCCGGCCTGCCGGGCATCCATTAGCGGATAAGTCGAATACAGCTCTTCAAGTACAGAAGGAGAATCTGTCGTTTCTACAGAAATCTGGGTACCGCCCTGGAATTCCATCCCCAGAATTACCGGTGACCCGCTGCTTGCAAAAGAAACAAGCAGCACTGCTAAAGAAAGGGCCAGTATTGCAAGGGGAATTGCCAGCAACTGGCGATTATCGTGACTTTTCACGAAGGAATCTAAAAATTCGGTCAAACCTGTTGCCATGATTCAATACTCCGAATAAATAATCTATTTTTCCTTGAACTTATCCGAATCTGTCTTACAAATCCAGATTCACAATCCAGAAATTACTTGATGACCTTGAACGTATCTGAACCGGATTCCGATCGCGGCCCCGGATACAGGCATTCAACACTTCTCAATAGTGCTAATAAGCGTTATCCGGTTTAATTCTTTAACTTTTTAATACTTCTACGACTTCTTAATAATACTAATACAACTTCTCAATAATACTAATGAAAGTTGAGCTATTATACTAATGAAAGTTGAGCTATTTCAATTCTGTACTCTCACTGATTATATCAATTTATATCAATTCTTCCTCGAAAAGCGAGGTTCTTTTTATATATTTAAAACTGATTCGCAAAAATGGTACAGGTTCTAACGTCACAACTATATATACGAGTTACTGTTCATTAAAAATAATGACAGAAAGACCTTCCCTTGACGAATACTTCCTCGAAATCGCCTTCGTGGTAGGCAAAAGGGCCACATGCCTCCGGAACAACGTGGGGGCTGTGATCGTCCGGGACAAGCGCATCCTCTCAACAGGGTACAACGGCGCTCCAAGCGGTATGGAACACTGCCTTGAAATAGGCTGCATCCGGGCCCAGGAAAAAATTCCTTCCGGTACGCGGCATGAAAAGTGCAGGGCCGTACATGCGGAACAGAACGCCATCATCCAGGCCGCAATCCACGGGGTCAGCATAGCCGGGGCAACCCTCTACTGTACTCATCAGCCCTGCATCCTCTGTGCAAAGATGATAATCAACTCGAATATCAAAAAAGTTGTATACGCAACCCCATACCCGGATACCGATTCCCTGGGCTATTTCAGAGACGCCGGGGTGGAAGTGGAACACATCCCCTTTGAACTTAACAATGAGAATTGCGACTGAAACCGGAAACAGAACCGGAAGGAAGAATCCCGAGTTTCCGTTCCATTTTTCCTTTCCGGCCTATTCCGTTCCAGTTTTTCCTTTCAACAGATCCTGTTTTAACGCCCGAACCCCACCCAGGTCAGGATTATTTGTCTCGAGATCATTTGTTCTGCAGGTAGCGAAGCCCTTTTTTAATTATGTCCATTTCTTCAGGGCGGTAGGTTTCTTTGATGCAGGCATCTACTTCGCAGTAATAATCAAGCCCTCGAATGATAATTACAGGAGTCCCGCCTGCTCCTTCCCCCATCAGGAGATTGGCTGCGCCCGCAAGCTCATCTGCCACGGCCTCCTCGGTAATCTCAAGGACTTTCCCGAAAAGGTCTTTTTCCCCTATCCAGCGTTTTATAGGTTTTATCCTGTAGATCCCTATGGCAACACCTGTCTGTCCTATCTTGAAAGCCCGCCCGTTTGTGTCCGTGACTATGACACTTAACTTTTTCCCGCTCAGCTTTTCAAGTCTTTCCCCGAGCCTTGCGGCACTTGCATCCGGGTCCCCGGGAGTGTTAAGCAAAAAGTCTCCCTCGATATTGGAGTTGTCGACCCCCGCGTTTACGCAAGTGTGTCCGGCATGGGTTATTGCAAGCATGAATGGGACTTCCACCAGAAGCTCCCTGCTCCGGTCCAGGACAGCCTGGACAAAGCGGGGGTCCTGCCCGTTCTTAGCTGCAATTTCAAGTGCCTTCTCCCCCGGGATGAGGTCTTTAAGCCTGAAGGTTTCCCCTTCGGCTTTTGCAACCACGGTCGAGGCGATGATGACAATATCCCTGTCCTGCAATTCCATGTTTTCGCAGATGATTAAGGGAAGGTCGTCCCCTTTCTGGATCAGGGGTATATTTTCTACGGCAATGGCTTCGAATTTCAAGCGGCTTCCTCAAAGAGATTTGAAATCGGTAAGATATAATGTGATGTGACAGTGTGATGTGACAGTGTGATGTGACAGTGTGATGTGACAGTGTGATGTGACGATGCAACGTGATAGTACCCGACAGAATCCGGGAAAAAATCCCATACGGGAATAATTTGCAGCAGTAAAGGCAGTAACCATAAATAAGACCACCGATATACTAAGTTTCGCGGCGATGATGAGAGTTACCCCGACCGAGCAAAAGATGACGAAAACAATTTCCTGATGCCGCACTTTTTACCTTATTTTTCGATTTATTGGTCTGTTTTTTGATTCCCGCCATTTTCCAGGTCTAACCTTATTTCCAGGTCTAAACCTATTTCCAGGTCTAAACCTATTTCCAGGTCTAAACCTATTTCCAGGTCTAAACCTATTTCCAGTTCTCACCCTGTTCTCCGGCAAATATGATTTCCACCTTTCCTTTTCTTTTCACAGGCGCATTTGCGAATTCTTATCTAGCTTGCAACCCAAAACTCTTAAGGGTGAAACATGAGCCAGTACGATCTCAACTTAATCATACAGAAAATCAAAGAACGGACTCCTTTTGAGCTAAAAGACAATGAACGGAGCAGGCCCAGGACTTTACGAGTCATCATAAGCAAACTTTTTTATTCTCTGGATTATGAGAACGAGCCCCAGGCCACCCGGGAAAAGGTCACACAGCTCCTCCTTTACCACGGGCAGTTCGGCAGGGAAGAGATAGATGGAATATTCCAGTCATCCGCAAAGAAAACCACTGCCTACTCGAGAGAATTCCTGAAACAGCATCCGGAAATTGCAAGGGCCGAGGCCCTGAAAAGCAAGGAATTCCCCGATGAAGAGGAAGGAGAAGGAGAAAAGGTCAAGGAAATAAAGTACATCTTCCCGCACTATGCGTGAGTTTTCCTCAGAAAAAACGAAAAAAATAGATTGATGAGGGATTTCCCTCAATCTCGGGCTTTAAGCCTTTTGAAAATCACTCGATCTGGATCCGCTTCTTGGGCTCTTCAAGCTTGAGTTTCGGAAGCGTGATTGTCAGGACGCCGTTTTCTATTTTTGCAGTTGAGCCTTCATCCATGACATTGGAAGGCAGCCGGACTGCCCGGTAAAAGCGCGTGTATGCCCTCTCCCGGCGCAGGTAGCCTTCTTCTTCGACTTCTTTTTCCTTCCCCGATTTTGCGCTGATTTCCAGCATGTCGTCTTTTACACTGAGCTCGATATCTTCTTTATTGACCCCCGGAAGGTCGGTTGTGACCACAAGCTTGTCGTCTTCATCCATGATGTCAATGGCAGGGGCGTATATCTTGCTGCCTCCCCATTCTTCCATGGGCATGTAATCCTCAAACAACTGGTTCAGGCGCTCCTGCGTCCTCCTGATCTCCTCAAAAGGATCCCAGCGCGCCGGCCCTCCAAACGGTCTTTTGACAGGCCATCTCATCATAAAGTCCCCCTTAATTAAACTGTAATTTCGACGTATAATGTCGTTATTTGAATATATTGAGAGGGAATATATACGTTTTCTTGAAAGATTTTAACAAAAGGTAGTGCAAAAAAGAAAAAAAAGATTTTAAAGAAAAAAAGAAAGGGACCTGGGTACCGCAGAAGGAATTACCCGATCAGGCTACTGTACAAGGAATTACCCGATCAGGTTATTGTACAAGAATTACCCGGTCAGAAATTATCCATCCTGATAAGCATCCCGACAAGGTCCGAAGCTTTAACAATGCCCATGGAACCTTTTTTAACCGATTCCTCGTCAAAAGCCTCTGCCCCGTCCGGGTCCCCTGCATCGGTCCTGTAGATAGCAAAGGGAATTGGGTCAGGGGTATGAGTCTTTACCGAGATGGGAGTCGGGTGGTCAGGCATCACGAGAATGGTAAAGGGTTCTTCCGAAGCCTCGGCGTATTCCAGGATAGGAGCCACGATCCTGCGGTCGAAGTCCTCAACGGCCTGCATCTTTTTCTTAAGGCTGCCTTCGTGTCCGGCTTCGTCCGGGGCTTCCACGTGCACGAAGACGATGTCCCGGGTCTTGAAAGCTTCAATTGCGGCGCTGGCTTTTCCTTCGTAATTGGTGTCCAGGTAGCCGGTGGCGCCCGGAACCTCGATTACGTCCAGCCCTGCATAGACCCCGATTCCTTTAAGGAGGTCCACGGCAGAGATTACGGCCCCTGCCTTCCCGTAAAGTTCCCGGAAGGATGTGAACTTCGGGGCATGGCCCTGGCCCCAGACCCAGATGGAGTTGGCCGGGTTTTTACCCTCTTCGACCCGCTTCAGGTTCACAGGGTGCAGCTGCAAAATCTCCATTGAAGCTGCCATGAGGTCCGAGAAAAACTTCCCGTCCTTTCCTTTAGGGAGGTGGCCCTCCACTTTTTCCCCGGTCACGTCGTGGGGAGGCGTACACTCGGTTTCAGCCCCCCGGTCCCCACGGACAACCATAAGGTGCCTGTAGCTGATCCCGGGATAGAACTTCAACTCCTCAGTCCTGAGTTCCGAGTCAAGAGTTTCGATAAGGATTTTTGCTTCGTCACTGCTGATATGCCCGGCACTGTAATCTTTTATTATCCCGTTTTCGATTGTTACCAGATTGCACCTGAAAGCCACGTCATCGGCTGCAAGGGACACGCCCATGCTTCCGGCTTCCAGAGGAGCCCGCCCTGAGTAGTATACTGCCGGGTCGTATCCGATAATGGACATGTTTGCCACGTCACTGCCCGGGGGAAAACCGTCAGGCACGGTTTTTGCAAGTCCGGCTTTTCCGCGGGCTGCGATCGAATCCATAGCAGGGGTACTGGCTGCCTGGAGAATGGTCCTGCCTCCCAGTTCCTCTATGGGGTAATCCGCCATTCCGTCTCCGATAAGTACGGCGTATTTCATTGCTTCACCTGTCCTTAGCTGTTTTACTCTCTTTCATCTTGGGGATGAAATATATCACTTTCTGCCGGGCTGCCCGTGCAGGCCCTGCCAGATGCCTGCCAGATGCCTGATGAGCCTCACCCGGATGCCCGGAAAAACTGAATTCTTCCGCCTATCCAAACATTTTAATGCCTACTAACATTTTACACAAACATTATAATATAGTACCCATATCCTATACAGGACAGGCCCAAAGCGTAAAGTATATTAAGCCGCAAAAAGAGCCAGCATATAACTTCCTTTACAAAGAGGACTCTTTTCAGGAAGAGAGGGACCTGCAAGCAGGGGAAGCAATCAGTCCTGGAAGCAGGACAGAAACATATCAAGATAATCAATCGAATAAATTTAATAAATCGAATAAATTTAATAAATCGAATAAATTTAATAAATCGAATAAATTTAATAAATCGAATAAATTTAATAAATCGAATAAATTTAATAAATCGAATAAATTTATAGATCCAATCAACCAAAAAAGGCGTCAGAATATTCCTACTTAATATCAAAACGTGATCCGATCATGAAACTTGTGATGAAATTCGGAGGAACTTCCGTTGGAGACGGAAAAAAGATCCGTCACGTTGCCCAGCTTCTTAAAAGTTACTACGAGGAGGGCAACCAGATCGTGGTGGTAACCTCGGCACTCAGTGGAGTTACCGATTCGCTCATGGAAAATGCGCACCTTGCCTCAACAAAAGGCAGGACAACCCTTGTGAAAGAGTTTAGAACAGAGCTTACAAACAAACACCATGAAGCCGTGAAGGATGCCATCGACGACCCCAAAGTTGCAGAAGAAGTCCTCCGGGTCCTTGACCTCCGCATTGATGAGCTGGAAAAAGCCCTGATCGGGATCTGCTACCTGGGCGAACTCACCCCCAGGTCCATTGACTACATTTCCTCTTACGGAGAACGCCTTGCAGCCCCCATCGTATCCGGGGCTGTCCGCTCCCTCGGGATCTCTTCAACGGAATATACCGGGGGGGAAGCAGGGATCGTAACAACATCGGATTACGGAAATGCCAGGCCTCTGGAAAAGACCTACGAACTTGTTGAAAAGAGGCTGGGATGCCGGCTTTGCTCCCATATCCAGGTGGTCACGGGCTTTATCGGGGAAAACGAAGAAGGGATCATTACAACCCTTGGCAGGAGCGGATCGGATTTCTCGGCATCCATCCTAGGTGCAGCCCTTAAAGCCGACGAGATCTGGCTCTGGAAAGAAGTGAACGGTATCATGACCACGGACCCCCGGATCGTGCCCGAGGCCAGGACCATCCCACAGATATCATATGCTGAAGCCATGGAACTCTCCTACTTCGGGGCCAACGTACTGCACCCCCGGACCATCGAACCTGCAATGCGCGAGCATATCCCGGTGAGGGTCAAAAATACTTTTGACCCGGTATTCGAGGGCACTCTGGTGGTCGCAGAGAAGTTCCAGTGCAGGCAAGTGGTAAAAGCAGTGAGCCTTATCAAGAACGTGGCCCTGATCAACATCGCAGGCGCCGAGATGGCAGGGACCGTAGGGACCGTGGCGCGGCTATTTACCGCCCTTGCCAACGCAGGCGTGAACATCGTTATGATCAGCCAGGGCTCTTCCGAGTCCAACCTCTCCTTCGTGATCAGCGGAGGCCATGTGGAACCCGCCTTAAAAGCTCTCCATTCCGAGTTCAACCGGGAAATCGTAAGGGAGATTACCTCGGACAAGAACGTCTGCGTGGTCGCAGTCGTGGGCGCGGGCATGGCAGGGACTCCGGGAGTGGCAAAGAGGGTCTTTGGGGCGCTCGGAAATTCCATGATCAACATAATCATGATAAGCCAGGGTTCTTCCCAGTACAACATCTCCTTCGTTGTCCGGGAAGATGACGCATTTGACGCCGTCAGGACCCTGCATAATGAATTCGAACTCTATAATGGAAACGGAATTGAAAAACAGCTATGATCAGCCAGGAAGGGTCAGAGAGTGAGTGAAAAGCACCTTACATACGCAGATTCGGGCGTAGACATCAAAAAAGAAGAGAATACCGTCAAAACCCTTATCGAAAAACTAAGTTATGTCCGAAAAGGAATCGGAGCCCCCCTGACAGGGATAGGGCACTATGCAGGGCTCCTGGATTTCGGGGAATATGCCCTCGCACTGACAACGGACGGGGTAGGCTCAAAAGTCCTTATTGCAAACGAGATGCAGCGCTGGAACACCGTAGGGATAGACTGCATAGCCATGAACGTAAACGACCTCCTGGCCATCGGGGCCGAACCTGTGGCCTTTGTGGACTACCTGGCCCTGGAAAAGCATGAGGAAGGCTTTGCCGCCCAGATAGGGGAAGGGCTCGTAAAAGGAGCCGAAATCTCCAGGATGTCCATTGTAGGAGGGGAAACCGCAACCCTGCCTGACATTATTAAAGGCTTTGACCTTGCAGGCACCTGCCTGGGGTTTGTTAAAAAAGATGAGGTCCTCACCGGAGAAAAGGTAAAGGTAGGTGACGTGCTTGTCGGAATCCCGAGCAGTGGAGTGCACAGCAACGGCTACACCCTGGTCCGGAAGATTGTTGAAGAATCAGGCTATTCCTACCACGACCCCTGCCCCTATGACAGCTCAAAGACAATAGGAGACGACCTCCTGACCCCCACCCGGATCTACATCGAAGTCCTGGACGCCCTGAAGAAATGCGAGGTCCACGGGCTTGCCCACATCACAGGCAGCGGGCTTTTGAAGCTGAGGAGGGTTACACAGCTCGGTTTTGACTTTTCCGACCCCCTCGAGCCCCAGGAAATATTCAAGTTCCTGCAGAAAGAAGGCGGAGTAGAAGTCCTGGAGATGTACAGGACTTTCAATATGGGCATGGGATTTTTGATCATCCTGCCGGAAAAAGACGCTGCAAAAGCCGCAGAAATTACCGGCGGAAAGATTGTAGGGAAAATCGTAGAAAGCGGGATCAGGGTAAAGGACCTGATCATAGAGTAAAATAGAGTAAACGAGCGTAAAACTCGATTTTGAAAGCCAACTTAGAGGAAAAAGAGGGAAAACTCATTTCCCGATGTTGAAATCCTCTTAGATTTCACTTTTTCCTTCTTACATTTCATTTTTTCCGTCTTAGATTTCACTTTTTCCACATATCCTGGAAGCTTGTTAGGGGTGCCCTTGAGCTTTCAGCAGGCTTGCTCTTCTTCAATGATGGAGTCACCTTTTCCGTCTCCATCTTCCTGAGCCTGTCGATCTCCTTTATGCTGTCCTCGTTGTCTACGGTCAGGACAAAAGTCCCATAGCAGGGCTTTGTATAGGTAAAGATCAGAGCATTACCTTTAGCCCCCAGAGCAATAGGCGGAACTCCTATTATGTGATAGTCCTTGAAGATCTTGTAGCCGGGGGATACATAGTAAACCTCTTCCGAGTTTTTCTCAATGTACTCTCTGGCAGCCTTATAGGTCGTCCTATCCAGGAGGATCTCATATTTCATCTGCTCAATACAGCTCATTTGAGTATCCCCTCCACCACCTTATCCAGCCTGTTCTTGAGCTGGACGGGGTTGTGAGCAGCCTTTTCGATGATCATTTCACAATCGAACTCGATGGTTTCAGCCAGAGCCTCGGCGTTCCTGCCAAAGACTATGGAGTACAGTTTGGCCTTAGAAACGGCGCTCATGGTCGCAGCATAAGTCATTCCGGCATCGTTATGCATAAAGGCGAAACAGATGTCGAAATCCGCTCTATTCTCAATAACATCCTCCAGGGTTTTATCGAGATTCACCAGCTTTTTTACATAATAGCCGTCGGAATCAGAGACCTTCAAAAGCTGGTTTGCTGCACCTGTCCCGGCAACGGTTACATCGAATCCTAAGTTGGCCAGCTTGTGGGAAAGATACAGGGCAATGCTGGTTTGAATTGGGACCTCGGGACATCCCATCATTAGGAGCACTTTTTCGCCGGTCATAACATTTCATCTCTTATGTATTTTATCTGTAAGGAATATGGCTAACCCTGAATTTCAACCTTTGCAATTGATGTTCAGGCAGAAATCCTTGAACTGATAGTGTATAACGTAAACAAAAAGGTTGACGTAAACAAAAAGACTGTAGAAATAATCCGGATTGAATTAAGGATTTATACAGAGCCCTCTTTTAATCTTTTAAGAAGGAACTATCTCTATATATCATCCCCACGTAATTTTAATTTATAGCATTAATTCGGAGCTATTGAGGCAGTGACAGCCATCAGAATCTTTCTGGCTTGATCTAAAAGGCTTGATCTAAAAGGCTTGATCTAAAAGGCTTGATCTAAAAGGCTTGATCTAAAAGGCTTGATCTAAAAGGCTTGATCTAAAAGGCTTGATCTAAAAGGCTTGATCTAAAAGAAAAAAAATCATAAAAGGTACAAAAATGGTATGTTTAAGCGAACTTGACTATGAGATCCTCCTGAAAAATGCAACCCTCAAAGAATGTGAAAACTTAATAAAGGAACGTTCGGAGGATGCGTACCTTGTACCAGGAGGGTATAATGTAAAAGGCATTTTCCTTCTGGGTACAGCTATACCTGTTGGTTTTTCAGGAAATGACATTCTATTTCAATTCATAAAACCCTGCTTCGGCCTCTTTGTAATCAGGATGAAAAATGAAGCAGGAGAAATCAAGAAACTTAGAGAGCAGTATAAAAAGGATAAAAATGTAAAGAAAATAAAATAAAGGTTGACAACAGAGCTGACAATAGAGCTGACAACAGAGCTGACAACAGAGCTATCATCTGGCTGTTTGTTTTTCCTTTAAAGCTTTCTTTATGTTTCATCAAGTTCTTTTTACGCTGATTTCCCCGCATTTCTTTAGTTTCAGTTTACTTTCAGGTTACTATGCAGAGAGAAGCTTTTGGCCTCAGGGTTTCACTTTTCAGACTTTCACTTTTTTCGTACACGTAACCCTGCACTCAAAAAACCCGGCTGCAGGCAGCTCGTGAACAGTGGTTGCCACCACCATGCCGTTTCCGATTTCTTTTACGACCATGATAGGCCTGCCGTTATCGTCCTCAAGCACAACGTCCGCATCCGTTTCGGAAAAATAACCATCGCATCCGACAGGAGGCTGGATGCCTTCAACGAGTTTCTGGGCATCGTGTGCCCCTACGGGGTGAGGGGTGCAGGGATTTTCTTCCATTACGTACTTCAGGGAAAAGGGCAGCCACTCATATTCGTATTCAGGGACCAGGGGACTGAAAACCAGCAGTGTACCTCCTTTTTCCACAAACCTTTCAAGCGCCCGCTTTCCGCGCTCAAGGCCTGTTCCTGTGCTGGTATACTGCCGGTTTGCAAAGCCTGTGGGTGCGATCAGGACCTTGCAGGCAGGAAGATAAGGGGTCCCCAGGGACGTTGAAAGCGCCCGGGTGCATTCAAGCCCGTATTCCAGAAACAGTTTTTCAAAAAGCAGGGGACAGTCCCAGAGCAAAATTACGTCACTCATGAAAAGGGGATAGTAAACTCTGGAATATCAATTTATCTGTTAAATTGAGTTTAGGGGCCGGGAAATGTGGGGAGAATAAATTATCTTCCCATTTTCTCCGAGATAAGCAAAAGAACCGGGATCTTATCAACACTTTTCTTCAAATTCAAGGATAATCAGGTTAGAGACGGTTTTTACCCCAAAAAGGTATCCTGCAGCCCGGAAAACTTTAGAGAAAAGTTCGATAAGCTTGATTACGGCTTTTTCACTTGAATATGGATGCCGGATTTTTACAGTCATCTTTCCTTCCACAAGCACTCTCTCAACGTCGCTCACAAGCTGGGTAACCGAAGACAGTTTTCTGCAAATGACAATCAGCTCACAGAGAGAAATTTCCTTTATAGGCTTGCCTGCCGAAGCTTCAAAAAAGCTTGTTACGTCAGGAACTTCTTCCGAAAGGAAAGCTTCGAAGACTTCCATGTTCAGGTTAACCCTCTGGTACCTGTGCATCCTGTACCTTTCCACCAGGGAGATCCAGAAATCCGGCCTGCTTTTAATCTCTTTGAAGGTGTAGTCCAGGGTCCCGAAGTGTTTTCTGATACCGGGAGGGATTTCCTTGCCCGTGGAAAAGTACTCCTTGAGATAGATCCGGACCGAATTTGACTTCCTGTGGATAAAAGAGATATCCAGGTCCAGATAGAGGCCCAGGAAGATGGAAATTTCTTCGGCAATAAAAGCCCTGAAACTCGGATCTCCGCCTTCGAGCACGATTACCTCGGTTTTATCGGCTTCGGAGTGCATGGTGGAAACTTCCAACCCCCAGCCCAGGTTCCTGCTACGGGTATTCAGATATTCCACAAGTTCGGGAACGGTCTTTATGTGGTAAGAATTGAAAAGCTCACTAACGATCTCATCTTCAACCAGGATGCCGTCGGTTTTCTCTATAAGCCACTTGGCGGCAAGCTGGCTCATCAGTACACATTCCCCACTCTCAATCAGGCTGTTGCGGATTGCAGGGTAGTTTTGGCCTCCGCTGAGCTGTTCCATTGCGTCCTCAATAGAGTCATGGCCCTTAAGGGCAGCATCCGCAAGAGCTATAGCATCCCTTATTGCCGCGCTCAAATTCCCGTTATTTTCGTCCAGAAAAGGACGCAGTTTTTGAAGATATGCATCTTCCATGGAGACGTTTTTCCGAATCAAGAGCTTACCTCGACCTTTTTTAGAGTGCTTATTCAAGCAGCCCGACATTTTGCGGCAATTAAATGATTAATAGAAGTAAATGACCGATAGGACTGATAGATGATAGGCTGATAGATGATAGAACCGATGGAAACAAATGGCCAATATAATAAATAGTTAATATATACCGTTTACATAATCAGCAGGTATATATAAAATTTCTTAAATTTTAATTGCGATTTCCGGCCTCAGGAAAAACTTGCGGAGGAATACCTTTCAGGGAGCCCGGAAACAGAAAAATCGAATATTATCAGCTCGGATACCGAGCTTACGCGGAAGGTATGCCAGCCCATTTCAAAAACATTGGAAAACATCTGCACAAGCTTTGAAACAACTTTTTCATCCGAATAGTCATGCAGGATTTTTATGTATTCCTGCCCTTTTTCCGTACACACCTCAACATCACTTACCAGCTGGGAAGCCATCACCAGGCGTTTGAAAAGGGGGAGCAACTCGGGGAGAGGGATTTCGTGCAGGGAGCGTCCGGCCTTGATCTCGAAATATTTCGTGATATCAGGAAGTTTCCCGCCAACCAGGGCTTCAAAGAGGTTTTTGTCGATGTCTACCCTCTGGTAATTAAAACTTCTGTAAAGCTCGGAAAGGGTTATCCAGAACTCAGGTTTTCTTTCCACTTCCCTGTACAGGACTTCCTTCGAACCGAAGTACTTCCAGACACCCGGAGCAATTTCCTGCGGGTCATGCCGGACAAAACTCCTCAGGTAGATGGTGGATGAATTAGACTTCCGGTACACAGACTCCACATCAAGGTTCATCCAGCGTGCAAGAAAGATGCAGACAATCTCTATCAGAAGTTCACGGAAATCCCTGTCTCCTCCGACAAAGTCCATGGTGGCATATTCAGGTTCGATTTCGTCATTGCAGGAGATAGAAATCTGAATTTTCCAGCCCCTGCGTTTGCTTCTGCAGTTAAGGTATTCTTTCAACTCGGAGATTGTGGTTATCCTGTACGGATTAATCAGCTCGTAGACAACGTCACTGTCCATAAGCCTACCTGAAGCGTTTTTTATAAGCCAGCTCAGCACCTGCTGGCTCATAAGGATGCATTCCCCTCTCTGGATAAGTTCTTCCCAGGTTTCGGAGTAGATCTCTTTTTTCTTCAGGCTCTCAGCCATCCCTTCGGGAGTTTCATGCCCTTCAAGGGCAAGGCTAAGCAAATCAATAGCTTCCCTTACTGCTGCACTCAAATTTCCATTGTGTTTTTCAAGCAAGGGCTGGAGTTTCTGTAGGTGGGCTTCATCCAGAGAAATGTTTTTGCGAATCAACACAGGCCTCGACTTTTCCTTTTTAGAAACGTAATTCATGCAGGGGACTTCTACCTGCGACCTTAAGCCCCGGAGTTCCTTACATTATTGCCAGGTTCATTACAGGGTTTCATGCCTTCCTGCAGTTTATTGCTTAAAAGATACCAATATAAATAGTTTTTTATTTCATTCAGAAAATAAAAATGTGCATTTCTTTTCACCCCTTCTCCAAAACAGGGAATGACCGGAACGGCTTTAAGGCCTGTATATTATTTACCCTCATGGACAGTGATAAAGAAAGACTTTCCAGAGTCCGTATGATTGCGGATTACCAGTTCGGGAAAGGCGCGGGAAAAGAACTTTTCCCGGACGGGGCAACGTTCCAGTTATCCCGTACAAAAAGGGTGCGCCAGGTCTTCCACTCCGGAAAGCGTATCGCCACTGCAAGAGCAAAGGACGGGTTTTTTACCCTGAGCATGGAGGCAGCTTCCGTCCTCCACGGATTTCTGCCGGAAAAGAAACTCAGGGTCACGGTCTGCGAAGATGCCGCACCTTTTATTGCAAAGGGCAAAACAGCCTTTGCAAAGCATGTGGTTGAACTTGACCCTGATATCCGGGCCGGAGAAGAGGTGCTGGTCACGGACAAAGCCGGAAGGCTGCTTGCAACAGGACAGCTGCTCCTGTCCCCTGCCGAGATCCGGGACCTCGAAAACGGACCGGCAGTGGATGTACGGGTAGGGATTGAGTCGAAAAGAGAAGAATAAGCCATAAGGCACTCTTTTTCAATATTATTTTTTTTCTTTGAGGAGTCTCTTCTCATATTGCAAAAATTTTGTGCAGCCAGGACTTTCGTGTAATTAGAATTTTTGTGTAGTTAGGGATAATATATATAGGACGTTATTCTTAGAGATGTTATCCTTACTGCTCAAGCATTTTCACAGGATAAACTGAAAAAAGAACAGGAATATATCTATATCATAGAGAGTAATTTTCGGATGAAGGCCTTTCAAAGTGGGCCTAAAAAGGATTTTTGAGGAAAGTTTCAAGAAGCATACCTTCGAATATACGTAAAATTCTTAAAACTCATAAAAGATACTCAGGCAGCATGCCCCCGGAGAGTGAGAGCATCTCAGAGCCAGAACAGATCCTCAGGTCCCTCCTGATTCCCGATAACACCAGAATCGAGGAAAACAGGATTGTAGTGGATGGAGACGTTATTGTCGGCAATCACTCCAGCATTGAATACGGCATACTCGGAAACACGGTCATCATAGGGGAAGGGGTGAACGTTTCGGGGGAAGTCGTGGCAAAGTCCGATGCCAGGATTGACATGTGGTCAAAACTGGGAAGCAGCGTAGAGGTCGGGAAAAACGCCTATCTGGGAGAATTCGTGGCAATTGACGGGAAACTGACCGTCAACGGAGACCTTGACGTCGGAAAAGAGGTGAAGGTCAAAGCCGGGTTCGAAACCAAAGGCTGGATAGTGGTCAGGAACCCCGTGCCCGTAATCATGTTCCTCTTCCTGTACATAAGGGAAATGATGCGCCTAGGAAAGGGCGAAGAAGTTGAAAAAGCCATTGAAGACCTCTTCGAAGACTGTGAAGACGATGAAGAGAGCCCACGGCTTGGTGAAAAGCTTCTGGTCGTGCCTGCCGGCACAAAAGTCTCCCCGGAAGCCATAGAGGTTTCCGGAGAAGCCAAAATAGGAAACAGCTGCATCCTTATAGGGAATATTAAAGCGCAATCACTGGAGGGAGGAAAAGGCCTGACCCTGCAGGGAAGCATCCATTCGGAAGGCAAAATTACCCTTGGGGACAACAGCACCGTCCACGGCAGCCTTGTTTCAAAGGGGCAGGTCCGCATAGGAAGAAACAGCCGGATCTACGGAGGAATAAAGGCCGACTCCGTGTTCCTGCATGAAAAGGCAAGGGTAGACGGCACAATCAGGGCACCTTCCGGAGTATCCTTTATCCGGGAACCCGCAGAAAAAACAGCGTTCAGAAAAGTCCAGAACTCTGAGAGCCAGGCGGCTGAAAAGGCAGCCACAGGGTTTAAAGAAAACTCTCCCGAAGAGGGGCTCGTAAAGGCACTTGAAGTGGTGGAAATCGAAACCCTGCTTAAAACAAAGACAAAAACCAAAACAAAGACAAAAGCCAAAAATGGTTTTGTGCCCGGCAGGGAAAGAAGGTCTGCCAGGACCAGGGCTTTAGGAAGAAGCAGGCGTTTCACAGGCTCCCGGATGTCCGGAAGAAACTCGGGAACCGGAGAACACCATATATAAACAGGGAAAGGTCCGAAAACGGAATATTCCCGCTTAAGTCCCGTTTATGTCCGCTCTCTTCCATCCTTTTCTCTTCCATCCACTTCACCCATATCCTTAAATGCCGCTTCATCCTTATGGGAAAAACAGGCTCCATAAGAAAGGGAGAAAAAGGCAAAAAAGGACGAATTCCCGGAAAGGATGAACTGTATAAAAGGAATTTCTTTTTTTTAGAAGGAGCAGTAACATTATTAGGGAATCAGGGAATTATCTGGTTTTCAGCACCCCCTAAAAATTCAAAATAAACGTAAATGCAATAACCCACTAAAACTTCCAAACCATATAACCCGTTAAACTTCAAACATAATAACCCATTAAAACTTCAAACCATAATAACCCGTTAAACTTCAAACCATAATAACCCGTTAAACTTCAAACCATAATAACCCGTTAAACTTCAAACATAATAACCCGCTAAAACTTCAAAATCAACCGTTTATGATTACAAATTTCAGGAAAGGAGTTTACTTGACAGAAGAAACAAAGGGCCCGCAGGACCCACAGGCAAGGTATGATTCCGTTATCGGGAAGGATGCAAAATGTGTAATGCAGACTTACGGGCGCCAGCCCCTGGTGCTTTCTAAAGGAAGGGGGGCACTTGTCCAGGACATCTACGGCAGGGAGTACATCGACTGCGTGGCCGGGATAGCAGTAAACAATGTGGGACACTGCCACCCGAAAGTGGTAAGGGCGATCCAGGCCCAGGCCGGGGAACTGATCCACACCTCCAACCTCTACTACACCGAAATCCAGGCCGAACTTGCTGAAAACCTGGTCTCGGTCACGGGCATGGAGCGCGTCTTTTTCTGCAACTCGGGGGCAGAAGCCGTAGAAGCCGCAATGAAACTTGCCCGCGTGGTCTCGGGAAAAAGCTCATTTGTGGCAGCTGAACACTCTTTCCACGGCAGGACAATAGGAGCGCTTTCCGTAACCCACAAAAGCATGTACAGGGACCCCTTCATGCCTCCGGTGAGTTCGGAAACCGCCTTTGTTCCCTATTCCGATGCCGACGCGGTCAGGAAAGCAATTTCAAAAAACACAGCCGCCGTGATCCTGGAGCCGATCCAGGGAGAAGGCGGGGTGAACGTGCCAGATGCCGGTTACCTCAAAGAGGTCAGGGAAATCTGTGACGAGACCGGGACCCTCCTTATCTTTGACGAGGTCCAGACAGGCTTTGGCAGGACAGGCACCTGGTTTTGCAAGGAACACTTCGGGATTGAGCCCGACATCATGAGCATGGCAAAGGCTATCGGAGGAGGTTTCCCCATGGGAGCCATTGCGGCCCGCGATGGGATCAGTTTCGAGCGCGGACAGCACGCCTCAACCTTCGGGGGCGGGCCCCTTGCCTGTGCAGCAGCCCTGGCTTCGATTGAGGCCATCAGGGAAGAAAAGCTCCTTGAACGTTCAAAGGAAATGGGGGCTTACTTTACAGAAAAGCTCAGGAACATGGCCAGGGACGACGTTGTGGAAGTCCGCGGGAAAGGGCTCATGGTAGGGGTTGAAATCAAGTACCCCTGCGGCAAGTTTGTCGACTTTGCAAGGGAAAACGGCGTACTCGTGAACTGCACCTCGGACTCGGTGCTCCGCCTGGTCCCTCCGCTCGTGATTACGAAAGAGCAGATAGATACGGTAGTTGATGTCATTGAGCAGGCCTGAACTCATAAAAAAGGAAATCTTTGAGATCGCAGAGTACGTGCCGGGAAAATCCATTGAGGAAATTGCCTCGGCCTACGGGCTTGACCCTGCATCGATCATCAAACTCGGCTCAAACGAAAACCCTCTTGGCCCTTCCCAAAAAGCCGTGCAGGCCCTGGTGGAAGCAGCCCCGGGGGCAAATATCTATCCCTCAGCCGACGCACGGGAACTCAGGGAAGCCCTCTCGGTGTACACGGGTTTTCCGGTCCGGAACCTGGTAGCTTCAGGGCCCGGGATGGACGGGCTCCTGGACGGGCTTTGCAGGATCATGATTGAAAAGGGAGACGAAGTCGTTGTCCCGACCCCCACCTTTGCCTATTACGAACTGCCGGCCAGGGCCTGCGGAGGAAAACCGGTCTTTGTCGGAAGAAACCCGGACTTTTCCTTAGACCCCGAAAAGGTCCTGGAAGCCGAATCTTCCCGGACAAAAATAATCTTTCTCTGCTCCCCAAACAACCCCTCAGGCAACCTCCTGCCCGAAGCCGACCTCCGGAGAATTGTCGAAAACACAAAGGCACTCGTCTTCGTGGACGAAGCATACGTGGAGTTCGCAGACGAAAACCTGGCCGGACTCATCAGGGAGTACGACAACCTGGTTGTGGGCAGGACCTTCTCCAAAGTTTTCGGGCTTGCAGGCTTGCGCCTGGGCTACGGGATAATGCCGGAATGGCTTGCAAAAGAGTACCTGCGGGCTGCAACGCCATTTTCCGTAAGCCTCCCCGCCCTCAGGGCAGGGGTTGCAGCCCTCTCGGATGCCGAACACCTCCAAAAAAGCATAGAACTTGCCAGGGAAGGCAGGAAATACCTGATAGAAAAGATCCCCTTCAGGGTATATCCTTCCCAGGCAAATTTCGTGCTCGTGGATGTCTCCCCCCTGAAATCAAAAGCAGTTACCGAATCCCTCATGAGAAAGGGCATAATCGTTCGCCCCTGTGACTCCTTCCGGGAGGCTGGAGATACCTTCATCCGGGTGACTGTGGGCACTCCGGCACAGAACAAAAAGGTTGTAGCGGCTTTTGAGGCTGCAAAAAAAGAAGCTTGAAAAGACTTGAGAAGGCTTGAAAAGACTTGAAAAAGTAAGAAGCTTGAAAAGGTACGAAGCTTAGAAGGCATTCCGGAAACCCGGGTTTCACGACAGTTCCGCCTGGATACGGATCGGAGCTATGTGATTTACCACCAGGAGAGCGATGCTTTCAAGGAAGTTACGGACATTCCGGGGAATTTTGTCCAGGGTGCGGGACGCAAAGTTCAGGCTGCCTATGATTTCCCCTTTGTATTTCATGGGGATTATGGCAACCGCCGTGATCCCTTCCTCTTTGATTGCATCAGCCATTTCTTCGGAGTAAAAGTCCAGGGAGTAGATGGGCCTTTCTGCCCAGATCTGGCTTGCCTCCCTGGAATCGGCCTTATATCTGGAAACCCTTCTTTTAAACTCGGGAGAAATTCCTCTGTGTGCCACCAGGTTTATCTGGTCCAGGAGTTCGTCCTTGAGATATATGCCCCCGGCGTCGATCCCGTTTATCTGCAAGCAGTCATCCAGGACCCGGTTGAGCATGGACTGCAGGTTCCAGGTGGTGCTAAGGGCCATTCCAAGCTCCCTCTGGACTTCAAGCATTTCAAGGGCTTCTTTTCTTTCGGTAACATCAACGACCAGGCCCTGGAAATGGGTCGCATTGCCTTCCGTGTCCCGCTGGATAAAGGTCCTCTCATCCACCCAGAGCATTTTTCCGTCTCCGGTAAAGATCCTGTATTCCATCTCGAAAGAGTCCTGTCCCTCTGCAATGTTGCGTTCAAGGGCTTCAACCACTGCTCCGAGATCATCCCTGTGGATGATGTTTCCGTAAAGCACCTTCCCTGAGGTAAAATCTTCTACCGTATACCCGAACTGGGTCACGTTTTCCGAAACGTATTCGGCAGGCCAGTTTTCTTCGTTTTTCCACAAAAAAGCCACTCCCGGGCTGTTATTAATTATGGTCTTCAGCGACTCCTGCATTTCAAGAGCTTTTTTGAGGGCCTCTTCACTCTCCTTCCGGTCACTTACGTCCAGGACGATCCCCTGGAAGTGGGTTACTTCCCCCTCCGGGTTTCGCTGGATAAAAGTCCTTTCGTTCACCCAGCGCAGGTCCCCGGCTTTCGTAAAGATCCTGTACTCCATGTTGAAGTCAACAGCCCCTTCCCGGATCCGCTGTTCAAGATTCTCTTCCACACTCCTCAGGTCCTCGGGGTGGATGATATCCCCGTACAGGACCCTGCCTGAAGTAAAGTCCTCTGCCGTATACCCGAACTTGACCACGTTTTCCGATACGAACTCAGAAGGCCATTTTTCTTCATTTTTCCACAAAAAAACAACTGCAGGGCTGTTGCTTATCACGGTCCTGATTATCTCCTGCATTTCAAGGAGGGACAGCAGGTCCACAATCCCGACTGCCGCAATAACCTTCCCGTCCTCCGAGAAGATGGGAGACACTACCACGTTCCTGCAGCTGTACGTGCCTTCTATTGGGACTTCACGTATGGTCCTGCCTGTCCTTAGTACCTCTTCGAGTACAGGCCCGGTGTAGTCCCTGTCAAGGATTTCCCCCTTTTCCAGCCGGAGCCCCTTTCGCCTGAGACTGCGGATGGTGGTGGGGAGCCCTACAAGAGAGTGTACTGCAATGGCTATTGCCTCAAGTTCTTCAGGCCCCGAGTCTTCGGATATCAATAAGAAACTAATCCTCTCCCCCCCGGAAGGATTCCGACAATTTTAACAATCTAAAAGGTCCGGAATCTTTCAGCAGAAAAAAATAACGAGCTGGACCCCAATGACCTACCCTATTTATAAGGATATTTTTTTAAAGAATATATAGTCACTCCTCATTTATATAATTGGGATTTATCGAAATAGGGATTTATCGAATAAGAAACAGGACGGCTACAAAAAAGTGAAAAAAGTAAGAAAAGTAAAACAAACATGAAATTCTACAAAATAACAGGCACAAAGAAAGGAAAGTACTTTTCACGTCGAAGTACTTTCATGCCAGATGAAGTGAAGTTCGCTTAGATTCAAAACTTTATTTCTTCAATGCTCAAACCGTTATTTCTTCAATGCTCAAACCGTTATTTCTTCAATTTCTTCAATTTTCATGAGAGGATAATTCAGCTCCGGGTCGTACGCCATCCCCACTTTTACCCTTGCAGTGCTATATTTTACAGTGATTTTGATTTTCAGCATGGGACCCTGGAGTTCGGAATAGCCGAATTCACTGTTCAACTTGCTCTTCAGCATCTCCCGGTCGATTTGCACGGAAATGTCTTCGACGTAGGGCTGGACCGAGATACTCTCCTGGATAGCTTTTTCAAGGCTTGAGGCTGTTTTCATGTTCAAGGGAGAGCCCGTAAACTGGTGATAGAGGGCTCCGAGTTTTATCCCGGCCTCAAAAAGGGCATTGTCCCTGTCAGTTATCTTTCCTTCAGTCAAGTGGAGATCTCCTGCGTTTTTGTATCTTGTTTTTATCTGAAATTTTTATCTGAATATTATCTGGAATATTATCTGGAATATTATCTGGAATATTATCTGGAATATTATCTGGAATATTATCTGGAATATTATCTGGAATATTATCTGGAATATTATCTGGAATATTATCTGGAATATTTATCTGCAGACATGTTGAACGGGGTCATCCTTTCCTGCCTGCCCTTCCGTTTTTATTGTTTGCACTGCTCAGCAGGGGGACCTTGAGGAAGGGGGATAAGAGGTAAGTCAGCATCAAGACAAAGGGCACCACCGAAAAAAGCCGCATATAGTAAGGGTTTACAAAGAACAGGAGTACCGTAACCCCGAAAACGAAAGCTACGAAAGCCAGGATCTTTATGTTCCGGACCTTGGGATAAGCTACCGTGCTCACCATCAGGAAGGAGAGGGCAAGGGTCAGGACAAGCAGGAAGTCTATCCTTAGAAGGCTCATGTCCAGGAGCAAGTAGGATACCAGCATAACACAGCCTGCGGTGATAGGAAGGCCTTCAAACCCTATTTTTTTGGAGGGGAGGGCATTGAAACGGGCAAGCCGGAGTACCCCGCAAACGGCGTAGAAACACGAAAATATCGGAACCAGAAGGTCTTCTCCTCCGAAACCGAAGTATATGATAAGGGAAGGAGCAACTCCGAAAGAGACTGCATCGGCAAGGGAATCCAGCTGCTCCCCGAGTTCTCCTCCGCTGAACCTCCGGGCTATGTAGCCATCTGCCCCGTCTGCGACTGCCGCGAGGAGGAGGAAGATCAAAGCCAGGTCAAAAGAGCCATTATGGGCAGCTGAAATGGAGCCTATCCCGAAGAGCAGGTTCAAAAGGGATACCAGGTCCGGGAGCCTTAACATCTGGAATACGTTCATGTTCAAAAGTCCGTGTCATTTTTTATTGTTGCTATAACGGTTTTACCTGCAAGCACACGCTCCCCTTTCCTGACGGCAATGTCAAACTCGTCGGGGATTGTTACGTCCACCCTGGACCCGAAACGGATCATTCCTATACGCTGTCCCTGGTCTACCAGGTCATTTACCCTGGAGTACGAGACAATCCTGCGGGCAATTGTGCCTGCTATCTGTGTAACGCAGACGTCCCCGTATTTGCTGTGAATGATAAACTCGTTCCTTTCATTCCTTTCCGAGTCCTTGCAAAAAGCAGGGAGATATCCGCCTTTCTTGTAGATGATTTCCCTGACGCTGCCTGAAATAGGAGCCCTGTTCACATGGACGTTCTGGAAAAACATGAAGATGCAGATCTTCCGGTCCCTGATATCAATAACAGTGCCGTCAGCCGGGGAAATCATGTAAGTGTCCGAGATTTCAACCTCTCTTTCAGGATCCCTGAAAAACAGGAGCATAAATAAAGTTAACATCCCTCCAAGGAAAACTGCAGGACGGAGAAATGAACTCCCCGTTACTACATAAAGAACTTCAAGCATAACGGTCGCTGATACAGCCGTAAAAAGCCAGGGTTCCGAACCTTTTGCAAGCATGGACCTTAATCACCCGCAAATCTGTACAATAGATTCTTCACTTCTTCGGAGAGTATAACCCACAAACCGTCGATCATCTCCAGCAGTTCCGGAAGAATTCGGAGTACTGCATACGAAATCATAAAGAGGGCTACCCCTGAACCGGCCTTGGCGATATAGTTATGTGCAATCATGAAACTATCGGCACCAAACCACTGTCCTCCGTAGGCCATCACCACAAAAACGTCCCTGATCAGGTTGAGTATGTAGATTACGGGCACGGATACAAGGAAGGCCGCACCCAGGCGCCTGAGGGGAGCCTTTACCGAACCTATGAGCCCCATGAAAAGGGCAATACTTTCGATGGCAGTGCAGGCAAGGATAATTTCTACCGTGTAGCCGTTCAGGGTTATCATATTCCATGCCTTCAGATATGCCGGGATGTCAAAGTACTGGAGGACCCAAACAACCTGGGAGGTAACTTCGCCGATGATCCAGGTGTTCAGGTAAGAGAAATTAGCAAACGGGAAATACACAAGGGCTCCCAGGGCCGTAGCACTGGTAAGCATGGAGGTTATATCCGTCGAGGCCTTCGTGCCCTGACCTGAAATTTCCGGGGGTGTTTTCTCCTCATTTCCGACCTTAATCGGGCCTTCCCTGTACTCCCTGAGCATGATAAACGCCACAAGCAAACAGAACAGGGCAAACGCAATGGTCAACAGCACATTGGCATAGTCCCCGATCTCAATGTAATGGAGAGGCTGGTAACCCCAGTGGATGGAGAACATACTCCATCCTATCCCTCCAATAAGTTTGCGCATCCCGATTGACTGAGGGATGATGGATGACGCAACCATTAACCCGAGTGCGAGCCAGAGCACATTTTCGATCATTTTTCATGCACCTTTTTTTTGCCCGGACAAAACTATGTTCCGTATGTATGACAAAACTATGTTCCGTATCTATTATTCTTTTTCTTTTTGAGGCTCAGGCAGCTTGCCTGTTTCTCGCTTTCAGCTTAGATCGAATTCATTTCCTGCTTGATACCAGGTTTCGGGTTTGCCTGAATTTAGTTATTACTTCTTCAGAGTTTATCATCATTATCTTTCAAAGTACTGGGCTTATTTTATTATTTCCTTTTAGATTTACTCATTTTTAGAGAGGACCGTATTTTTCCGGGGAATTATGTTTCCTTTAAGGAGAACTGCCCGAAAAAATTCCACGACGTTTTTAAATTTTCAGAAATCAACACATGAAATCCTCTAAAATGATTAATAGGTTTCCATAGCAGTTTCTGTCATACGCTCAGGGGAATGACTCATGTGACCGGACCCATGAGGCCAGAACTTATGTATCCCGTTTTCCAGATGCCCGATACCAGAGTTATTACAGACCAGAAGGCAGGGATAAACACATGAGCACAAAGTCACCTGATAGAGGGGCGGTCAGACACAGGTCTCGAAACACATGAGCACATAGCAGTTCGATATGAGCCGGATCGGAAACATATCCGGATAAGCACATGAGCAGACAAACATTCGGAACGAACTTTTGATAGGGTTTAGCACCGGGTAAATATGATATAGATTTCTATTATAGAAAAATACCGGATTATATGAATAGAAAAATACCGGATTATATGAATAGAAAAATACCGGATTATATGAATAGAAAAATACCGGATTATATGAATAGAAAAATACCGGATTGATACGGATTACAGGAAGATTTCCATTTATTAGAAAGGTCTCCCGGAAGAAGAAAGAACTCTGATGAAGAAAAACGAAAAAGCCCTTCATTATTGAAAAAAGAGAAAGCTTTAAGTGCAACTATTGTGTAAGAAACTTTTTTGCTTGAGAGGGAAATCTGGCTCACAGCAAGAAAAAAACGAGAAGAATAATTGAAATACGATAACGAGTTTCTACATTAAGTACAATAATAATATATTATTTTACTCTGGCATTCCTGCCGGAAAAAGCCACAGTTCGGAAAGGAGATTGACAGCGGAAAGGACATATCCAGGAAAGTGAGTCACGAAGGCGTTTTATGAGACCTCACACCCCCAGCTTAACCGTTGATACCGTTATCCTCTTTAAAAACAGGCTTGTTCTTGTGAAGAGAAAGAATCCCCCGTATCAGGGGAAATTTGCCCTTCCTGGCGGCTTTGTGGAGATAGGGGAAAGCACCGAAAGGGCGGCTTCCAGAGAAGCTTTTGAAGAAACCGGGCTTTCTGTAGAGATTATTAAGTTAATCGGGGTGTATTCCGACCCGGGACGCGACCCGCGAAGGCATACTGTATCGGTATGCTACCTTGCAAAAGGAGAAGGGGAATTAAAATCAGGTTCTGACGCCGCTGCCGCTGAACTTTTTGAGTTTGATTCCATTCCTGAACTGGCTTTTGACCATAATAAAATGATAAATGACGCAAAAAGTGATATTAATGCAGTTTTGTCCCAAATGCAAAAGTATGATGTTTCCTAAAAATGGTAATTTACAGTGCAGAAAATGCGGCCACACATTACCGATTGAAAAAAATGCAGAGGCTTTTGTTTCCAAAGCTAAGATCGATGATCATGAAGTTGTGGTCCTGGAAGGCGAACAGACTTCAGGCCTGCCCACAACAAATGTAAAATGCCCGGAATGCGGAAACAACACTGCGGCCTGGTGGCTCAGGCAGCTCAGGTCTGCGGATGAGTCCGAGACTCGCTTCTTCAAGTGCACAAAATGCGGGTTCACCTGGAGAGAATACGACTGAACACCTTTTCCCGTTTCCCGGATACCTGTAAGGATTACTTTACCGAAAAATTGAGTTTTAGGCCCCAGAGCTTCTTTCCTGCTTCAGGTAGAGCCTGAAGCCTTCCGGTTTTCTGACCAAGCTTTATATACTTGCCGGGACTTTGAATCTAATGATTTTTCAAGATTCCAGACGGCTGTTTACCCCGATTCGGAAGTTTCCCTTTGAAACAGGCCGAAAGCTCCCGGATCTATAAAGAAATTTATATATCTCGAGGGTCAATAAGGAGTTTAAGATTCAAATTTATTTAACGGAGAAGAAATATGTTCAAGGCAGCGATTAATGCAGAGCTTCTGAAAGACTCGATTGCCGCACTGGCTGTAATTGTAGATGAAGTTAGGTTCAAGATCAACCCGGAAGGCATTTCAGTAAAAGCGGTTGACCCTGCCAACGTCGCAATGGGGATCTTTGAGCTTGGATCAGCAGCTTTTGAGGAATACAGCGCGGACGAGTGTGAAATCGGAATCGACCTGAACAAGATCACGGACTTGCTGGGGATTGCGGAAAAGACCGATACAGTCAGGATGGAACTTGAAGAGAAAAGCCAGAAACTCCTGATCGATGTAGGCGGGCTGTCCTATACCCTTTCCATCCTCGACCCCTCCACTATAAGAGCCGAGCCCAGGGTCCCCCAGCTTGAGCTGCCTGCAAAAGTCGTCATGAACGGGGCAGACCTGAGGCGTGCAGTGAAAGCTGCAGAAAAGATCAGCGACCACCTGCTCATGGGAGTTTCAGGGGACACTTTCTACATGGAAGCAAAAGGCGATACCGACCAGGTCCGCCTGGAGATGGGCAGAGACCAGCTTATCGACCTGAAATCCGGAGACGCATGCTCCCTTTTCTCCCTGGACTACCTGACTGACATAGTCAAACCCACAAACAAGGTCAATGAAGTCGTCCTCTCCCTCGGAAGAGACTTCCCCGTCCTGATTGATTTCGAAATCGCAAACGGTGCAGGAAGAATTTCCTATCTCCTTGCCCCGAGAATCGAGTCGGACTAATGGGATATGGAAGCTGAAAAGCTAGCGCTTTACCCATTCTTATCAGAAGCATCTGCCCACGTCGAACACCTGGGCATTTCCCTTGAAGGCCTGCTCAATTCCCGGGCTTACCGGACTGCAAGAGCCCGGGGGGTCGAAAGAGTCAGGGAAGCCCTGGAAGGAGAGATTAAAAAAAGCCCTCTTTCCGGAGAAGTCCAGGTCCTTTCGGAACTCCTTTCTTATCCTTTTGCCAGGATGCTGGTTGCCTGTGTGGACGACCAGCTCTTTACCCGGCGCTACTCTCTGGCAGAAGCAAAAGCTGCCTACACTCTCCTGAGAACCGAAACCCCGGATTTTCTGCTCACTTTCGGAGAAGATTTCGGGATCTCCGCAGAAGCCAGAGACTCCTATTTCAGCATGCATTTTACGGACTACATCCGCTTTTCAAATTCCCTGAAGGAGCCTGCCTGGAAACTGACAAACCGCCAGCTCCGGGCCGGCAGGGTCAGGATTTCCAGGGAGGAGTTTGCAAGGCTGCTTCAGGAAGCCGTCAGGGAACGGATCGAACAGTCCTTCCCCATTCCCGAAATCCCTGAAGAAGTCTCGGAGTTCTGTGCCCCTTACGTTGCCGAGATAAAAGAACAGTTTGAGGTCCAGAAGAAAAAATTCGGGGCAACGGATTTCGGGATAGTGGAGCCCGAACTCTTTCCCCCCTGTATCTCCCATGCCCTGGCAAACGTGCAGGGCGGGGTGAACCTGGCCCATTCCATGCGTTTTGCCATGACTTCCTTCCTGCTCAGCGTGGGGATGTCCGTAGACGAAATCCTGAACCTCTTCAATGTCTCCCCTGACTTTGACGCAGAAAAAACCCTCTACCAGATCGAGCACATCGCCGGAGCCACCGGCAACACCTATAAGCCCCCGGCCTGCGACACCATGCGGACCTACGGGAACTGCATCGGAAAGGACGGGCTCTGCGCAACGATCAGCCACCCTCTCGGGTATTACGAGAAAAAAGTCTACTTCAAAAACAGGGACAAAGAAAAAGAGCGGGAAAAGGCACAGGAGAAAGGGCTAGAAAAAGGGCTGGAAAAATCCTGAAAAGACAGATGATTTCCCGGGAACCGGACTGATTTTTACCTTTCTACAGTCTTACCTTTATACAGTCTTACCTTTATACAGTCTTGCCTTTCTACAGTCTTGCCTTTCTACAGTCTTACCACTTTCTTACTTTCTTCTGTATTCCCTGCACTTTTCCACGAACTTTTCTACGGGGAAGGTTGCGGGGTGGGAGTGCATGTACCCGGCAAGGGTGTTGTGTTCCATAAGGCCGTCAAAACCGTCCTGAATACCTTTTCCGCGGAGCATTTCGTATGCAAACCTCGCATCCCGGTCGCATTCCGTGAGGGAGTAGTGGAACTCGTGGCCCCTGATGGTATGGGAGCAGAAGTTTTTGTCCAGGGGGCGGGCTTCGGTGTAGCCGAGAGCTTTCAGCCTGTCTGTCATGCGGGTGTTTGCGGGTACGACATCAGCCAGTTTGTAGGTCCGGCCGTCCACCTCATAGGTCCCGCAGAGGTAAAGGAGGCCTCCGCATTCCGCATAAATGGGCAGGCCGTCGGTTGAAAGACCTTTCAATTTCCGGGTGGTCCCGGAAGTTTCAAGGGTTTCGGCGTAGAGTTCGGGGTAGCCGCCTCCGAGGTAGATCCCGTCAACGTCCGGAAGTTCGCCTTCCATGGGGCTGAAAAACACCACTTCGGCTCCGGTGTTCCTGAAGGCATCGAACATGTCCCGGTAGTAGAAGCAAAATGCAGGATCAAGGGCAATCCCTACTTTGAGATCGGTTCCGGTCTCGGGGGTTTCCCTGTATTCGGGGACAGAACAGGGTTCCGCAAGTTCGAGAATTGCATCAAGGTCAACATTTTCCTCGATGAATGCTGCCATTTCCGCAGTATTATAATCCTTTTCATGGGCCATGTACAGCCCGAGATGCCTGGAGGGGACTTCAATATCCTTTCTCCTTGGAATCATCCCGACTATAGGGATGTTTCCGGGAAGGGAATTTTTAATGAGCTCTGCGTGCCGCGGGCTTCCTACCTGGTTCAGGACTACGCCTGCGACCCTGACTTCGGGGTCGAATTCGGAATAGCCTTTTAGAATGGCTGCAGCACTCCGGGACATACCGTGTACGTTTATAACCAGGATGACAGGCAAGTCAAGGGTCTTTGCAACATGTGCCGAGCTTGCAACTTCCGTGGAATCGATCCCGTCAAAGAGCCCCATGACACCTTCGACTACTGCGATATCGGCATCTGCTGAAGTCCGGGCTACGGTCATTCTGACCTCCTCGGCGCCCATCATGTAGGTGTCAAGGTTCCTGGAAGGGCGCCCGCAAATGGCAGTATGATGAGAAGGGTCGATGTAGTCCGGGCCGACCTTGTACGGCTGGACCTTAAGCTGCCTGTGCTTGAGGGCAGCCATAATACCCATGGAGACTGTTGTTTTTCCAACCCCGCTATGGGTTCCTGCGATAAGTATTCCTTTTGTCATTTGTTAACTATTGTACAGATTAATATATATTAATTCGGCTGGTTTAAGGAGGACAGCAACCGCTTACCGGAAGAAGGAGGGCAATTCCAGCGGGTTAATAAGCGGGTTAATAAATAGACGTCAAATGGCCTCCAAACGGGCTTCAAATAACCTTCAAATTGCCACCAAAAAGTCTTTAAAAAGCCGTCAAATGACCATTCAAATAGCCTTCAAATAACCATCAAGAAACTTTTAAACCCTAATTTGGAGAATTTTATTTTACTTATTTTCTGAGGATCTGCGCTATCAATTTATACTAGCTGCAATTAGGTATTATAGTAACTGGAACATATCGGTAAGCAAAAATTATTTTTAGGCGGATATTTTTTAATCACGCAAGGCAAGCATACCAGAACGCTACCAAAAAATATTATTACCTAAATTATATAAATTGAATCAGGAAACATGAAAGACAATATTTCAGGGAGCTCACGACTTCCGACAGAAAAAGGGAGGAAACAAGAAGGAAACGCCCTTGTGGACCCTTACGGGCGTAAAGTTACAGGGCTTCGCATATCCATCACGGACAGGTGCAACCTTTCCTGTATGTACTGCCACAATGAAGGGGCAGACTGCTGCACCTGCGGCCCCGTCGGGCATGAGATGAGCCCGGAACTTATCTGCGGCATTGTCCGGGAAGCTGCGAAATTCGGAGTCCGTAAGGTAAAGTTCTCGGGAGGAGAGCCGCTCTTCCGGAAAGACTTTGAAGACATCCTGGCCTGCCTCCCCCCTCTTAAAGAAGTCTCGGCAACCACAAACGGCATCCTGCTTGAAAAAAGAGCAAAGGCCCTGAAAGCCGCGGGCCTGGACAGGGTAAACGTAAGCCTGGACTCCCTTAACCCTGAAAAGTACGAAGAGATTACCGGAGCCCCCCGGGGCTCTCTTGAAAAGGTTATTAAAGGCATCGACAGCGCAGTTGAAGCCGGCCTGACCCCGGTAAAGCTGAACATGGTGCTCCTCAAAGGCATAAACGACAACGAAATCGATGCCATGATGGACTTCATCCGGCCTTATGAAGGAAAAGTTATCCTGCAGCTTATCGAACTCATGAACATCGACCCCCGGCTTTCGGAATACATGATCGACTCCCGGGCCCTTGAAGAAAAACTGGAAAAGAGGGCGAGTGAGGTAAGGGTCCGGCACCTTCACCACCGGAAAAAGTATATAATCGACGGCGTGGAAGTGGAGTTCGTGCGCCCCATGGACAACTCGGAGTTCTGCGCCCACTGCAGCAGGCTCAGGGTCACAGCCGACGGGAAATTCAAGCCCTGCCTGCTGGTGAGCAACAACCATGTAGACGTCCGGGAAGCAAAAAGCCCGGAAGAGATAGAAAAACTGCTCAGGCTTGCGGTAAGCCGGCGAAAGCCCTATTGCACTCCAATTACCGGGCTTGAAAAAGAAGAAAAATAAAATAAGGAAACATACGATCAGGAAACATACAATCAGGAGGAAGAGAAGTGAAAATCGAACTTACGGTAGACGGCAGGAAAATCCCCATGAACGACTTTGTCCAGAAAATCGTAGGAAACGTCATCCAGGCAATGGTAGAAACTCTCCACACCATTGACAATGAATGGAAGGAAATTTCCATCAAAGTCGAGAAGGAATGAATTCGAGCGGGAACAAATAAAACATTCAGGCCTTCTCCGAATAAAGGGAAAAGAAGGCAAAAAGGGAGAACGAGAGAGATACTGGAATTTTACCAAAAACTACCTTTTTTTCAGAAGCTCTTTCCAGAAACTTTTCCCAGAAACCTGTTTCCGTGAACTTTTCTAAGATTTATTCAGAGCCATCTGTTTTAGAGCCATCTGTTTTAGAGCTATCATTTTATAGTCATTGCCAAAGTTAACTACCCCTCCCTGCCTCCTTCAGAGTCGAGGAAGGGGACTTCCCGTTTGCAAAGTTAAATCGCATCAATTTTAACTCTAAGGCGGGAAGTCCCCTTCCTCGGAGGGCGTAGCCCGACAGGTGGGGGATGAAAGCCGTCAACTTCCCGATACTACAATTGATTAACTTTCTATCAATTGTTCAAAGACGTTTATATATATGCAAAGTGA
>NZ_VOUA01000034.1 GCF_024372725.1 Methanosarcina sp. KYL-1 | reverse complement strand
AACGTTATTCAATTCAAACGTTATTCAATTCAAACGTTATTCAATTCAAACGTTATTCAATTCAAACGTTATTCAATTCAAACGTTATTCAATTCAAACGTTATTCAATTCAAACGTTATTCAATTCGGAGCAATCCGAAAATTCTGTTTTAAGAAATTCCTTTACATGACTTTCGAGTAATTTTTTACGGAAGCTTTATCCTGTAACAATCGGAAAGTTCCGGTTCAAGGACCCCTTCATGGACCAGTTTTTCGATCTCGTTTTCTACCTGGCAGTAAGTGAAGGGATGGTCGTGTGATATTGCGGAAATTACATCCGGGCTGGGGCAAAACCTGTTCGGAAATGCTTCGTTGAATATTGATACGTTTTCTACAATCAAGCTTCTAAGTTTTTCCATGTTGTTCTTATACCTCTTTTTGTGTTTTTATTGTATTTTTATTGTATTTTTATTGTATTTTTATGGTGTTTTTAGCAGTATGTTGTTTTCTGCTAATTAATAGTAGTAAATACCTTAATTATATAGATTTCCTCCATAGTGTATATAGGTATTCATTTAATATATAGCCCAAATTAGTAGCTCCTGAATACGGAATTCAACCTCCTGTCAGACTCGGTAGAATATGAGGAGGATATACATGTGAGTGTACAACCGATTCTGTGAACTACCCCTCCCTAAAACCTTTGCCTTGCGGCTCAGGTTTTGAGGAAGGGGTCTTTTCGCCTTAAGAGATAAAGAGAGGGTATTCCGAAGCCTGCACGAGCTCAAGGACAGCCAGCAGGTGCTCCTTTCCTATCGTGGGCTCGCTTCCGGAGATCCGGAGCTTGTTTACCTGTGGGATGCTTTTTCTTAGGCGTTTGTACCGGACAAGGCCTTCTTCGGCAGCCCTGAAAAGCCGGCTTGCAGCCTCTCCGGGAGAATAAAATTCTCCCTGCTTCTCCGGAAAGTCCCCGGACCAGTTCGACCAGCAATAGAAACAGCGCAGACAGCAGCCTGCGGCAAAGCCAGTGGCTACACCTCCGTAAGCCAGGACCGAATAAAAGCCGGTGTACTTTCGCTCCTGGCCTTCCGGCCCCTCCCTGGTCACGATTTTTTCGGTTACCATGGCCAGTTCCAGGAGATCATAAGGTTTGAAATCCGGGGAAAGAAACCGCTGATACATCTCTTTACCCTCCGCTGAATCTGTCCTGAATCCCCTATGGGATTTTAGCGCCTGTACTTACACATCTTTCTCCTGCTAACGCTCTGCTGGCTGTCGGTGAACCCCCGGCAAAGAGGAAACAGGATCTCCAATTTTCAGAATCACCTATTTCCTAAAGTAGAGGTGGGAAAAGGTGTTCAGGCCCCTTATGTGAAAAATTATAATTGTGAAAATATATATAAAAGGAATAGGGATAAGAAGGAAGCCGACAGATTTAAGAAAATAATTTATTCATACTGATTATTAAATTCATACTGATTATTAAGGCAGGGGCGGGTTTGAGGAAAGTTCTTGATTTAAGAATATGGGATTCTGGCCTGCAACCGTTACCCTTAGGGATGTGAGCGGCATTGAAGCGGAAGCAACTTGATGGGGGAGCAAAAATGGAACAGTTTCCGGCAAAGAACCCAAATCCCGTGCTCCGGGCGGAAAAAGACGGAAGGGTAATTTACGCAAACCTGGCAGGTGAACCCCTGCTTCAGACGTGGGGCGCGGATGTAGGGGAAAAACTGCCGGTAGTTATAGGGAACCTTGTGCAGAGAGTTATTTCCCAAAACGTCCCAGAGAAAATGGAACTTAAAGTGGGAAGGAGAGCATATCTGGTCACGTTTCACCCCCTTCCGGAAGAAGGGTACGTAAACATTTACGGATTCGATATAAGCGGGCAAAAAGAGCTGGAAGAAAAGCTCCGCATCAAGGAAAGACAAAATGACGTTTTATACCAGCTGGGAAGAATGGCCCTCGTCTGTGAGGACCTCCAGGTCTTCATGGACGAAACCGTAAAGCTGGTCGCACGGACCCTGAAAATCGAATACTGCAAAATCCTTGAGCTCCTGCCCGATGGAAATTTTCTGCTCAGGGCCGGGGTCGGCTGGAAACCCGGACTTGTGGGAAAAGCCTCTGTGGAGGGAAAAAAGGAATCCCAGGCCGGGTATACCCTGCTTTCAAAGGTCCCCGTAATCGTTGAGGA
This sequence comes from Methanosarcina sp. KYL-1, assembly GCF_024372725.1. Classification (GTDB taxonomy): domain Archaea; phylum Halobacteriota; class Methanosarcinia; order Methanosarcinales; family Methanosarcinaceae; genus Methanosarcina. The sequence continues at coordinate 38,943 of NZ_VOUA01000034.1, read as the reverse complement.
CCTTGAAAAGGAAACACGGTTCAAAGCCCCCGAACTTTTGGAAGAACACGACGTGACAAGCGGGATGAGTGTCCTTATAGGCAGCCTGGAAAAACCCTTCGGGGTACTGGGAGCCCACAGCATAAAGAAAAGGAAGTTTACCGGGGATGATGCCTACTTTCTTAATTCCGTGGCATTTTTACTTGCAGAAAAAATAGAGCGTATACGTGCAGAAGAAGAGTTGAAGCAGCACCGCGAGCACCTTGAAGAGCTTGTCAGGGAAAGGACCTCCGAACTTACGAAAACAAACGAAAGGCTCTCCAGGGAAATTTCCGGGCGCAAGCAGGTTGAGAGGGCTCTTCAAAACAACGTAAATTTCCTGGAAGCATTTCTCGATGCAATCCCTGCTCCCGTATTTTACAGGAACCTGGAATACATCTATCAGGGCTGCAATGAGAAGTTTGCCGGCCACGTCCTCGGCCTTCCGAAAAATAAAGTAATAGGACATTCAATGTACGATTTCAGGGAAGAGTTTTCTGAGGAAATGGTGAAGGCCTCGGAGCATTTTGATAGGATTCTCATAAAAGAAGGAAAAAGCCTGCCCCATGAAGTAAAGATAAGGTGTGCCGAAGACGGCAAAGTCAGGGATTTTCTTATCCACAAGGCCACATATACCAATGTTGCCGGGGACATAATAGGAATAGTAGGCGTACTGCTCGATATCACCGAACGAAAAAAAGCAGAAAAAGCCCTCCTGAAAACCGAGAAAATCCGCAAAAAAGAAATCCACCACAGGATCAAGAACAACCTGCAGGTGATTTCCTCCCTGCTCAGCCTTCAGGCCGAACATTTCAGTGACGAAAAGGTAAAAGAGGCTTTCCAGGACAGCCAGAACCGCGTCATTTCAATGTCCCTGATCCACGAGGAACTGTACAAAAATGAGGGAATTGAAGACGTGGAAGCCCTTGACTTTACAGCCTACCTCCGAAAACTGGCAACGGAACTTCTCCACTCCTATAAAATAGGGCCTGATGACATCCGCTTAAGCCTGGACCTTGAGAAAGTGTTCCTTGGAATGGACACCGCAATCCCCCTCGGGATCATCATCAACGAACTTATTTCCAACTCCTTAAAACACGCCTTTCCACGTGGCAGAAACGGGGAAATCCGGGTCAAACTCCACCGGAAAGAGAAGGGCACCCCTGAGGACAAGACCCCCCGGTACCTGCTGGTTATTTCGGATGACGGCGTGGGCCTTCCGGAAGATATCGATTTCAGGAACACCTCCTCCCTCGGGCTCCAGCTCGTAAACACCCTTGTTGAGCAGATCGAGGGCAGTATCGAACTCAAAAGAGGGGCAGCAGGAACGGAGTTCAGGATAAGTTTCAGGGAAGCCGCTGGAAAGGATACGGTGTGAGTTTCATTAATCCCGGAGTTGAATTTCCATTGTTTCTGCAGAAACCCTTTTCCCGTTGTAAAAACTGTTCCTTTCTTAAGGGAAGGTCTACCTGAAAATGATTGGCTACCCGGGAATGGATAGCCAGCTTCAGGTGTTTATATCACAGGTGTTGCTATTACAGGTTTTGCTATTGCAGGTGCTGGCTATTGCAGGTGCTGCTATTGCGGGTATTAACACATTCCCAGGGCCTTAAGGAGTTTCTCTATATCTGCCTTTGAGCTCTCGACAAAGATCCCCCTTGTACCTGAGATCATAACGGTCCAATCCCCGCCGCTGTACATCCAGTTATGCTGAGGTACCCAATTCATCTTGTAAAGCAGCGTGTAAGCACTGGCCAGGGTATCGAACACCATGTTCACGGTTCCGCAAAACTTGGCGGTCATTTCAGCCATCTCTTTAGGCATTTCAGTCTTTGATTTGTACTCCACAAGTTTTCCTTCCTGGCTGAAAATCCCGGCTGCTGCTACACCGTCAAATTTCAGAAGCTCATCTAACGATAGGTTGCACTCTTTTCTGTTCATATATTTCCCCCCAACTAAATTCGGTATATACCGGTAACTGCCTGCGAACTAAAGTTCACGGCTTACTAATTCATTCTTTGAACTGCTGTTCACATGTCCACAGGCTCATTTTCCTATTCCACAGGTGCAAAAAATAGTTCCGTGAAATAACAGTTCCTGTGAACCTGATTTCCGTATAAAGCAATTAAAAGGATTTGCACAATATTATATAAATATATCAAATTAAAAAAAGGAAATTGAAAACTTGAAAATCGGAAATTACAGGCAAGATGCGACCAGCGGCTGCATGCAACCTTTGAAAGCGGAGAAAAAAGATGAGAGTAAAGCAGAAGGGAGTTGAAAACCGAAAATAAACCGCTAGCTCCGGCGGGATAAAACTGACAGGAAAAACAGGTAATCTGAAGAAATATACATTGAAGAAATTATATCCAAAACCAAATATTTAACCAAGAATCAATGCACTGAAAACCCATTAAGGGTGATCCATAGGGCCTGGTCCAAATTTAATGTAGTTTTGAATGTAGTCATTTCTTTTACTCAGTTAATTTACTTACTTCACTAATTTACTTACTTCACTAATTTACTTACTTCACTAATTTACTTACTTCACTAATTTACTTACTTCACTAATTTACTTACTTCACTTACTTAAGGTCCAATTTAATGTAGTTTAGTTCTGTACTCAGTTAGTTAATACTTACTTAAGTCATTACTCAGTTAAGTTACTACTTACTTAAGTTACTCCTTATTTAAGTTACATACCTTCTTTGTACGTCTTCTTCATACATCCGGGACTGACCCTATGGACCAATTATATATATGTAAGTAATGGTATAAAAAAACAGCGATAGAAAACTTATTTTTTAGCAGTACTGTGGTTTGAACAGTAACCCTTTGCAGTCCACTGAACGGATATACGAACTCATTTTTGAAAATCGACCACTTAACCAGCCCAGCTTTTCCCTGTTTTTGTATAAAGGAAATACTGGGGTTTTTGAATCCGATTATCTCAGAACCCGGCGTACTCACGACCGCGAGCGTAGCGAAGCGGGCGGCCTTTCCTTGATTGAAATCTAAAAGAAGAGGAATCAAAGACAAAAAGGGGTTTAGAGCTAGCGATAGCCGATAAAAAAGACTTAGAAAGGGCCGAAATAAGGTGCAGAAATTTGTTTTCACCAATGCCTATAAGCGAGTAATCTGGTATTTTGTCATCATGTTTTCTCTTTCATCTGTTTTTAATTTATTTTTGAAAAGGCCGGACGCCTTCGGCGTCCGGTGAGAGCGCGGGGACCAGATAGAAGCAAATTAAAAAATGAGGGCTTGTATCATCCCGTTTCTGTAAGATTACCCGGTATTCCGGAAAGGAAAAAGTTAAAGGAAAAAGTTTGAAGGGAAAAATTTGAGGAGAAGGGAATTTTCACTTCCCCTTTTTCTCCTTCACATCTTCAATCTTCTTAACCATATCTTCCTGTGCCTTTTTCAGGTGCGGTTTTGCTTTTTCGATGCCTTCTCCGGTCTTCTGAATGAGAGTATCTGCGCCTTTGGCGGTTAACTCTGCAGCCATTTTACCGGCTTCCTTCAGGACGGGGACGCCTTTTTCCTTGAGGTCGCGGGCTTCTTTGCGGGCAAAGGTATCGGCTCCCATGGAGGCTGCCTTAAAGGAATTTTTAGCGGAGCCAATTTTGTTGCCGTTACTGCTGCCGGAATTGCTGACGGAACCGGCTCCTCCGGATTTGCCGGAACCCCCGGGACCTTTTGCAGTGGACTTTCCGTTTATTTTCTTTTTAAGGACTAGGAAGGCTCCGCCGCCCAGGACCGGGAGCATGAGCAGCCAGAGGAAGGGAGACTTGTCGCTGCTGCTTTTGCTTTCAAGATCGAGCTCTTCACTGTCACCGGTGTTTATGTCAACTTCCGTTCCCAGGTCACCTTCATAGGCGTAGGTGGGCTCGACGCCCTTGTAGGTGACGTAGGGGGTGTCTCCGGTCACTCCTGTCTTTTTCAGGTCGAACTCGTGAGCTGCAAAGTATTCCTCGGGCTCTTCCAGCTTCGTATTGAGTTCTTCGCTGGTGATGGTGTAGGGGGACTCTGCGCCGTACTCAACCGAGTAGGGCACGACTGTGAGCTCGGCAGGGGTGCCGTAGGGAAGGGGCTGGACGTAGAGGAGGCCATCCCGCACGTCGACAACGTACTCGTAGTCCGTGCCTGCACCGGGTTCGGTGTAGTGGATCCTGACCAGGTACTGGGGGACTTCGTCGTCCTTGACCTTGAGGTAGGCTCCGTCGATCCTGCCTGCGGAGGTCCGGTTTGTCCGCTCGTAGTTTGCGGCTTTTCCTACGGTCATTCCGGGTTTGTACTTGAGCTCGTTTGTGCCGTTCAGGCAGCCAAGGTCGAAGTAGAACTCTCCCCGGTCGTAGCGCCGGTTGTTGTTTGCGTCCCTGAAGCCTTCGAAAAGGTCACGCTGTTTGTTGCCTTCCGTGGTGTCGGCATAGAAGCCGTGTTCGATGAAGAGTTTGTCAATATCGGAAGCTTTTCTCGAGTTTGCCTGCCTGAAAGCCAGGTAATACTCGTAGAAATCGGAGCGCTGGACCTTGAGGACCGCCCAGATGTCGTCTATGGACATGGTAAGGGAGTCGCCGTTGTCGTTGTCGCTGTCGTACATGTCCCAGAGCAGGGATGCGACGGCGAATTCCTCGGCATAGCCTCTGGAGTCCCAGGGGTGATAGTTGTTTTCAAGGCTCCCGAAAGAGGCGTAGATGTCGGTTTTTGTCCCTCTGCCGTCGGCAGGGTTGGTGTCTCCGTACCTGTCGGACATCGCAAGGGCCATGAACTCGGCAAACCCTTCCTCATAGGAGTCACCCGTATTCGGATTCAGGAAACCGTCGTGGTTAACCGTACCTGCCGCGCTGCTCCCCTTAGACCAGCCCCCGTAAGTGGCGTACATTATGTGGTGAGCAAACTCATGGTACTCCCGGTTCTTCGGGCGGTTGGAGTTTGAATAACCGGCGTCGTTTTCCGAAATAAGGATATGGGAGCTGCCAGGGGAGTAAAGAGTGTCATCGTTGGTGTTCCCCACATAGACATCCACAGGCAGCTTGTAGTCGGGGTCGGTCTCAAGAACTGTAAGGGCAAAGTCCACAGCCTCGTGCATGTGGGAATATATGACCGAGAGGCTCTTTATGTCAGCCAGCTGCCCCGTGCTGCTCGCATGCTTCGGGTTCTGGGAGCCGTCAAGCACAAGGTGCACTTCCACGTTCTGCTTATCAAGCAGCCTCAGTTCGCTGTAAAACCAGACCATTTTGTAGTCATTTCCATTCATCCCATTTCCGCTCGCCCTGTCATGTACCCTGAAATAGTTCTTCCCGTTCCTTTCGTAGGAGAAAATGACCCAGAAATCGACCTTGACGTCGTTTTCGTCCTCTTTCAGTTCTAGGGTTACTGGAATCCGGAAGTCCCCGTTCTCATCGGTCCTGCCCTTGAGCTCCTCCCCTTTGATATTTGCCTGCAGCTCGACAAAGGGCATGGGGTTTCCGTCGGCATCGGCAACCGTTCCCCAGATGTAGATAGTCTGCTGGTCAGAAGCAGGCAGCTGGGGTTCATAGACCGAGGGGTAAGAGCCGCTTCCCATGGAGATGGGAGTGTACTTCTGGCTCAGCACGATTTTGTGGAATTCCTCCACGGTATCTTCTATCCGGGAATCGAGCTCTGACTCCTTGACCCGCATGGTCTTGAAGATCGTTCCGGCATAATACTGGAAATCGTTTACAAGGACCTCGTAACTGTAGGAAACCGTAAGGTCGTAGATATTGATTTTCTCCCCGGTCTCTGAGTCCGATTCCTGCCAGGCAATCCCCTTTGTCGTTGTGAGCATGTAATACCCCTCGGAACTGCCCTCTGCCCCGAAGGTGCCGTAGCCGTGCTTATGGACTTCCGTGCCTTCAGGAGGGTTGTCAAGGTAATCTTTCGGGATAGACCTGGCTATAAGGGCGTTCGGCTCAGGGACATAACATATGCTCCTTCCTATGTCGCCCCGATAGCCCTTGAGCTAGGCATAATAGTCGCTGCTCATATCGATATACCTGAAGACCGGAACGAAAGTCACCTTGTCCCAGTGCTCGAACTCAAACTTCCCTTCCGGAGTTTCCGGAAGCTCAACCGAGAAACTCACGGGAGATGCCCTTATTTTTTTGGAGACCCTCCCGAGGTCGGAAGTATAGGTGTTCAGCCCCGGGTACTTTTCCATCATCTTATCTACATCTCCCAGGAACTGGAAGCTGAGCGTGCACTCCTCGTCCCCGTCAAACATGCCTGAAAACATGACGGCATCAAAGGTGATCCGTTCTTCTCCCGAATAAGGGATCTCGAAAGGCTCGTACTCATCCCCGGGCCTCCTGAGGGTAATGTCCCCTCTCCCTTCGGTCCGGACCACAACCGTATTTGCAAGCTCCCTCATCTGGGGGTCATCAATCACAAGCACAACCTTGAAAGCCTCTCCCGAAGCTACATTGTCAGGCATCTCGATCCTGACCCTGTCCTCGGCTGCTGCAGGAGATGAAAGTAAAATAAATAACAAAAGTGAAACAAGGAACTTTTTCATTTTTCTCCACCATTTTTCAAATAATTTTTTTAATTATTTTTAATAACTTAGATGGATATGTCACAAATAAGGATATAAACTTTGCAAGTATACTCACAAAAAATTTTGACTAAAAGGGATTGATCGCCTCATTTTAGAAATACTAAGTTTTGTTCGACGATGTAATCTTCTTTTTACCCTTCGAAACCCGAACGGATCAATTTTCAGAAAATACTCTTTTTAAATACATAAATAAATTTTTTAATTTTTCCCGGGAAATGTCGACAAAAAAATACTGCAGTATAATGTCCAACTTATGGATATATTGGAAAAATATTTGAAATTCCCGGCGTGCAAAGAAAGCTTTTTTAACTCCCCCGCAGACTGAAACCTGATGAAAAAATGGCCTTTGAATATTTCTGATACGGCATACAGGGAGAAAGTTCCGGGAAAAGGCGAACCCGGTTCCTTCTGGGAAGAGAGGGACGATAGAAGGCACTGCGGAGTCGACCTTTATGCCCCGGAAAACACCGGGGTCGTTTCAATTGAAGCAGGAACAGTCATGGAAACCGGCCTCATGACCTCCCCGGAAATCCTGCCCTACTGGAACCAAACATACTATGTGATCATTGAAAACCTTTCCGGGCTCTTCTGCAAATATGGGGAACTTGGAAAATATGCAGTTCAGCAGGGGGATCGAATCGAGGCCGGACAGCTTATCGGGTACGTGGGAACGGTCCTCAACTGCAGGAAAATAGACGAGTCCTGTCCCCCCTACATCCGGAAATTGAAAAACAAAAACCCGTGCATGCTCCATTTTGAATTATGGAGAGAAAAGCCCATCACCTCATACGAAAAATACCTGGGAGGCAACTGGTTTTCCGAAGAAAAGCCCGAAAACCTGCTGGACCCGACAGAATATCTGGAGTACATTACGGAGTACGGTACAGAATCTACCACAGAATCGACTACAGAATCGATTACGGTGTCCAGTACACAGACGGAATCCGGTACACAGAAGGCGGGAAAAAAGGTTAAGAAAGGAACGGACAGCGGCGGTCCGGAGAGCAAATCTTAAGAAAGCAAGGGTCCTTTTCCCGATTTATTGTTTTCCCGATTTATTGTTTTCCCGATTTATTGTTTTCCTGATTTATTGTTTTTCCGATTTAATCCATTTAACTGATTTTTGGTCATTTTGCGGAAAGCTGCAGGAAAAATCCGGGATTTTCATATGCAAATTCCCAGGACACTTATCATTTATTCACAAATGGAAGGAAAAGTCCGGAAAAACGCAGGACCTATAAAATATTTCAAAAAGTATTCTAAAATTTTACATAAATTTGATAAATATATTTTGACAGTTTCTGCTATGTGTTTTTAATGGTTTTTGTGTCAAATAGTGTACCATCTACGAAGAAGGAAACATTAAATAAATGTATTCAAATTATTAAATAATATGATTTCAAATGTGTATATTATACAACACAAACCCTGAAAATTTCACAGATCAGGATTGATTTTTTTGACATACATGAATATTAGTTATCAGAATGCCCTTTTTAAACATGAAAATACATTTTTTCGTTCACGAAAATAACTTTTTTAGTCATATCAATATACTTTATGGAAAATAAAATCGAAAAAAGGTTTTTTTGGATGAATGAAAGGATTACAGCTGCATTCTATGGTTAAACCCATCCATAAGGATTGAAATGCCATAAGGATTGAAATCCATAAGGATTGAAATGCCATAAGGATTGAAATTTCAATATGCTTTGCTGTATAAATCCGGAATCAATGAACTATTTATAAAAAGAAATCAAATTTTTTCCCATGCAGGAAAAGGAACTCACAGCTTACTGCGGACTCTACTGCGCCGATTGCATCCATTTCCGGAACAGGCACAGCAAGCTTGCGGGACAGTTGAAAGAGGAACTTGAAAAGGCGGATTTTCAGAGCTACACAAGCGTAAAAAGCCCTTTTGGCTCTGAGTTTCAGCACTATGATGCATTTATGGAAGTACTGGAAGCCCTTATCCGGCATTCCTGCTCTGAAGGCTGCAGAACTGGAGGGGGATGCAGTGCAGAGCCCTGCCGGGTTATCGTATGCTGCAAGGAGAAAGGGTACGAGGGCTGCTGGGAATGTGGCGATTTTAAAAACTGTGAGAAATTCGAGTTCCTGAAACCCCGCTGTGGAGACGCAGTGATGCACAACCTGAAGGAAATAAGGGAACGTGGACTGGAAGGATGGAGCAGGAGACGCAGTCCTTTCTATAACTGGCAAGAATAATACTGGTAACTGCCACAAAAGACTGCCTGAAATATTATCTGCAGTAGGTGCGGAAATTGAAAAACTTGAAGCCTTTCACGTAATCAAAAATTGTTACTATTTACGGAGAGGCAGGAATGGGACTAACAATGGGTAGATGAAGACAATGGTGAGGAGGGGACAACAATAAAGCGGTTTGAGGCAATAACAGGGTAGAAAGGGACAATAAGGGACAATAATATGTGGGGACAATTCAATGGAAGTTTTTGTCGGTACATGCGGCTGGTACTACGAGTGGAACGAGGAGAAAAACCTGGACTGGTTCACAAGGAATTCCGGACTGAATACCGTTGAACTTAATGCAAGCTTTTACCGTTTTCCCTTCCCAGACCAGGTAAAGAGCTGGGCAGTAAAAGGAGCCGGGCTGCGGTGGAGTGTCAAGGTCCACAGGGCAATAACCCACAGGCACAGATTTAATGAAAGGGCCTTTGAGATCTGGAAAAATTTCAGGGAACGTTTCGAACCCCTGGACCCACTCATCGATTTCTACCTCTTCCAGGCGCCGCCCGGATTTGATGATGTAGAAAAGGTACTGCAGTTTGCGGAAGCTGCGGGCCTCGGGGAGAGGTTTGCGTTTGAAATAAGGAACAGGGAGATGCTTGGAAACGACGGGCTGTGCTCCGGACTTGCTGAAAAAGTAACACTCGTATCCGTGGACTCCCCCGATTACCGGGACCGGGTCTTTCCCGGAAAAATTGTATACCTGAGGATGCATGGGAGAAAAGACTGGTACCGCTACAACTATTCAAGGGATGAACTGGAAGCAACAGCCGGAAAAATACTTGATTCCAGGCCTGAAAAGACCTATGTCTATTTCAATAACGACCACAACATGCTTGAAAATGCAAGACTGATGCTCGAGGTCCTGGGCTGAATTGTCAACTTGAGTGTGGGCTTTTTCCAGACTTAAAAATCCGCTTCAGGGATTTTTTATATCCAGGATGCATGGCAGCTTGCTCAGGTTTTTATCAAACAACTTAAAGGGTATTCTGCAAGTGTAAACCCCTAACCATAAAAAGATTATTATATTAAGAATATCAATTCACAATTGACATGGGGACTTTACAGGTCAAAATTCAACTTGCAAGAGCCTGAACTGGAATTTTTTCAAAATTAAGTTCATGGCGGAGAGTCCACAAAAAATAACTTATAATATATATAAATCAAGAGTGGGAAAAACATGTTCTGGAGCAAGGACGACATTGTAGAAAGGCTCGCCAAAATCCCGCGCACACTGGAGGACATCTCAGTAGAGATCTTCAAAGGCGTACCATCAACAAACGATTTTTTGCACCGGGTGAACCTTTCAAGGGACAGCAACTCTGAAGCAACCTATGTCTGCAGGAAGCTGTATAGAAACGTGAACATCGAGCATGAATTGATGTACCCTTATATGGACGGAGCCCTTTCCAACGAATTCGCCATCCGCCCCACTCAATACCGCTTCATGCTGCCTTATGATATCCCTGGCACCGGCATCCGAAAAGAGTACCGGATTATCCAGCCCGGGGACCTGGAAGCAAGGTTTCCGCTGGCTTACAAAAGGCTTCTGGAAATAAAAACCAGGCACCAGTCCGGGGATGAAGAGCTCGATTCAGCTGATTGTTACCGCCTGGAAGAAGAAAAGTTCCTGGAGTACATCAACACGCCTAAAATCGTCGTTACTGACCACTACCGCCTGCAGGCTTCATACGATGCAGCCGGAAACCATGTGTTTGCGGAAGGCGTAGGAGTCGTCCTCGGGGACCCGGCAATGTACCATTATGTCACTGCCGTCCTCAACTCCTCCGTTTCAAGGGTTTTTCCCGAGATCTGGACCCGGGAAAAAATGAGGAACAACGGAGGGCTTTACCCTAAAATGCTCAAAAGGTTCCCGATCACCTTCCCGGCAGACGCGACCACGGAAACCCTGATAAGCACAATCTCCCGCTACCTCATTTACCTGAACGGTCAGAAGCAAACGACAAGTGTCTGTTCCCTGCCCTGCTACCAGAACCTGATCGACTTCTACAAACGAATAGCAGACCTCCTTATCCTCGATATCTACCTCACAAAAGACCTTGACCCGAAGTTCCTGGAAATTCTTGTAGAGAACATCACCCTGCCCGAAGATGAATTCGAATACAGCAACGACATGAGCCTCATGATCGCCCTGCAGGCAATACAGAAAAACATCCTGGATGCCCCTGATTTCAGGAAATGCAAGTTCAACAACGAGTTCACGAATATCCTGGCTACCCTGAAAAACAACGGGGCCTGGTAAACAAAGAAAAAAACACATCATTCGATATTGCCTTCTTACTGGAAAAAAGACCGAATTCCTAAGAATTACGTTTCAAAAAAGAGAGAGGAGGGGAAAAATTTCCCCTCTTTACCATGGTTCTTTTTCAGTCAAAATCCTGTTTTTAAGAGAGCTTGTCACCGGATATTAAAGGTCGCAATTTTCTCTGAATTATACTCGTATCCGTCCATAACCACATCGGTCACATCAACGGTGTACTCACCTGCCCCCTGTTTATTTGAAGTTTTCCACGTAATAACAACCTGCCCGTTTTCATCAGTAAGCCCCTGGAGCGAAGCTACTTCTTTGCCTTCAGGGTCAAGGATGCTCAGGAAAACGGCGGAACCTGAAATTGGCGAGCCTGTAGAATCCTCTATCTCAACTCTTATGCCCACAGTATCCTTTAGAGCAAAAGTATCGCTTTGCTCGGCAGGATTGCCCTTCCTGTCAACGGATAACGTCACCAGCTCACTGACCACGAGCCCGGAAACCGGAGGTAATGGCGAAGCGGTCCACGTTGCATTTGCCATCTCATAGGGCTCTGCCATACCGTTATTCAACCAGGCATCCAGTAGCTTCTTTCCTTCACCGCCCAGGAAATTATTTGATCCGTCATTGGCAAGATAAAGGAACTGGACATACTCCCAGCTGGTGGGCTGGTAAAGGAGTTGTATATCCGCTCTTACAGCATCAGCCGGAGGGTTCAGGGTTATCTCGTCCCAGTAATTGTACTCCCCTCCAGGTCCGGGGTTTCCATACTGATCTTCCGGGACCGGAAGCGCATTTCTGAGTTTTGTCTCATTGTAGCTCATCCCGTAGGGTGGGATGCGGTTATCCATCTCCATTGCATTGTTCAGGACAAAGTGGAATGTCTTGTAGGTGGTTCCATCAGATTCGTTAGCAAGCCATCCTAGTGTCTTATACGGAGCACCCGTAAGACGGTCGTAGCTCAATGGCAGAGTTCCTGGATAACCAAGAGCTATGAGTTGTACAGCCCATTCCTTTGTCATGGCGGGGTGACTCTCGTATATTTTGGTGTTTTCACCCTTGAGGTTCAGGATGGTATCAACTTTGTCCATCTCGTTGATTTCCCCGTCGCCATTAATGTCCATCTCGAGCTGGACAGGACCGTATTCTCCGTCTTCCCCCACAATTTTATCGTCCGCATCATACCACTTGATATTCACCCACATCCGGCGCCCTTCGGGATAACCGGTGATGAGTTTGTGCCCTGCAGTGTTTATGACTTTCAGGGTATCGTCGGTCACTTCCAGGACGGCTGCCTTTTTGAGCTGTTCCTCAGCCCTGATCTTCCCGGCATTTATTGCTTCGTTCTGGGTACTTGTAAGCCCTCCACCGAGCCTGAGCTGTCCCTGGCCATCCAGATACTGGATCACATCCGGTACCCAGTAATTGCCACCTGTCATGTCATGAAGCGGCAGGTCTGACCTGAGAGGAGTTCTGGCTTTATTGGCGCCGTAACCGGTTACTGGAGGCTCGTGGCAGCTCTGACAGCTGAAGTATCTTACAGTGCCATCCGAATAGTTTCCATCGGTACCTGCCACAAGAGCGCTTTCATAGGCAGCCTTGATCGCACCACCTGCCTGGAGGTCATCAGGAAGGGTTTCGTAATCCGAAACCGCTGTCCTGGACAGAAGCCCTGATTTATACTCACTCTGGGTCCTCTCCACAATCCCGTACTCATACGGGAAGTTGTTGAAAGCTGCCTTACTTTCGACCTCTGAGCCAGGAGTCCCGTTAAAAGTACCATCCGCAAGAGGTAAAGGCACCCCGTTATTATGGGCAAGGTCCCCCACAGCCGGGTTGGAGACGTCGTGGCATGTGCCGCAGAAATCAACGGAACGGTGGAATTCGGACTGAATAAACCGATGCTTTGCCATGGCATCGCTATAGGGTCCCAGTTTGTCAGGATTGTTCCACATGACATACATTCCGGTTCCGTAATATCCGGTAATATTTCCAGGATCCGAACCCGGGTCTCCGAAGTCATTTGCCAAAAACGGGTCATTCTGCACGCCAATAAGTACAGGGTCGGAGTTGTCCGGATTTGTTACCTTATGGCAAAAATCACACTCCACACCATCGGAATCCGCTGCTGTCAGTCCTGACCCGTCTGTGGGAACGGAATGCCCTGCAAGCCACCCGCCGGGGCTGTGGCAGCGTATGCAGAGGCCCCCCGCTCCATCAAAGTCCTGTTCCGCAACTGCAAGGGTGGCCCAAAAAATCGGGTCACGGCCCGCGTTTGCCATCATGGTGCCACGCCAGTTGAAAGCAGGTTCAACGGCTTTGTCATATCCCCCATGGCAGTTATCACATTTGTCAGGAGATTCCAGAAAATTCACTTCATTTGGCTGCGTACCCGGCTGCATAATATCAGTAGGTACAACATCGGCTGCAAGAGCAGCATAGCAAAATAAAAATACAATTGCGATTGAAATCGCAAGCGGTTTATTGATTGTAGATCCCTCCAACATTTCCCCTTTTTACTCGTATAAGACCTATTATACTTATTCTATAAAAAAACATGCTTAAAAAAAGTCAAATTTTATAATTAATATTAAAATATAGATATTTATAAATGAATATTAATTTAAAAAATATAAATAAAATATTATTAGCATAATAGGAATATTAAAAATTTAATTTATTGATGAATAAGTTGGATTTAAAATAGAATGAACATGAAGAATTTTTTTAGCTTCAGACAGCCTGCACTTCCGCCGTAGCTTCAAGCTTCTTTATTCCTGAGGGGCTGGCAGAAAGCTGGAAACGGACTCCCCCGAGGGAATGAAACCTAAAGTATCAGCAGAACATTTTGTTTTAAGATGACTCTTTGCTTCAACATGACTTTTTCCGCGGTTTCCAATGTTATTTAAAATTCTTATAAGGTTTTCCCGGCTCAAATCGCCTTTTTTCATCACGAAGGAAACATTGCGGTTGAGAAGCTCCTTTTCTTCAAGACTGAGGCTCTTTGAGGTGCATACGATAATAGGAATGTCTACAGTCTTCGGGTTTCTTTTCAGGACCCTTATCACATCAAAGCCGGAAAAGCCCGGCATCATCAGGTCAAGGATTAGGGCATCAGGAAGCTCTTTCAGCGCCTTTTCAATTGCTTCTTGCCCGCCGTATGCACAGCTGACTTTGTACCCGTTGTTCTCAATCATGGAAGCCATAAGTTCAACTACGGGAGCCTGGTCATCTACAATCAGGATCCTGGGTTCATCTTTTTTCGTCTTTGCTTTTATACGGTCCAGCAGTGCAACAAACGTGTGTTTTTCGATCGGTTTTACGATATGGTCAAAAGCGCCCCAGAGGATGCTGCATTCCCTGTCATCATCTATGGAAATAATAAGCACCGGAATCTCGGCAGTTTCGGAATCTTTTTTAAGGTTTTTCAGGACGTCCCAGCCGTTCATCCCGGGCAGCATGAGGTCCAGGGTGATTACAAAAGGTTTGAGCCGGTGGGCAAACAAAAGGGCCTGTTTCCCGCTGGAAGCCTGGGCAACCCTGAACCCTGCTTCGGTCAGGGTGAGGATTAGAAGTTCCCTGGAGAGCTCGTCATCTTCCACTACCAGGACCAGGGGTTCGGAACCGTCAGACCCCACAGGTTCGATAATCTCCGGGAGCTCGAAGGAATCGGGGTCACACCCCGAATCCCGGCCCTCAGGCGAAAATCCCCCCGCCTCACGGACTGCACATCCTGCTCCCCCTTTCAGGGTTTGGACTGTTCCGGTTTCCTTTTCCCGAGCGCCTTCCTGTCCCCCTCTCATATCCCCTTCATACCCGGCGAGTACGGGCATTTCAAAAATGAATGTAGAGCCAGTTCCAAGTTCACTTTCGACCCAGACCCTGCCTCCCTGCATTTCCACAAACTTCTTGACCAGGGCAAGGCCGAGGCCTGTGCCTTCGTACTGGCGGTTGAGGGCAGAGTCAATCTGCTTGAAAGGTTTGAAAAGCTGTTCCTGATCCTTTTTCGAGATCCCTATGCCTGTGTCCGAAACCGTAACTCTTATCCCTTCTCCTGACCTGGATGCCGAAATTTTCACGGAACCTCCGGAAGGCGTGAATTTGATAGCATTGCTGACCAGGTTGTAGAGGATCTGCTTGAAGCGCGTCCTGTCGGCACTGACTAAGAGATTTCTATCTACCTCGAAAATGGTGGTAATATTTTTCTTAAAGGAGAGGGGAGTAGTCACGTTCTTTGTGTCGGCAAATACCTCGGAAAGGGCAAAAATTTCCATTTCCAGGTGCATTTCCTCGGCTTCGATTTTCGAGAGGTCCAGAATGTTGTTTATGAGCGAAAGGAGGTGCTTGCCGCTGCTGGATATATTGGTGAGGAACTTACGGCTCTGGATACTGAATTCCCCTGCCATGTCTTCAATCAGGAGGTCAGAAAACCCGATGATTGCCGTGAGCGGGGTCCTCAATTCATGGCTCATGGTGGTAAGGAATTCACTCATGGACCTGTTTGCGCCTTCAGCTGCTATTTTCGCCTTGAACAGTTCCTCTTCAACCTTTTTACGTTCGGACAGGTCAATAAAACTTTCAACAAAGTAAGCATTCCCTCCGATTGACACGGGCACTACACTCTTGATGATGGGAATCTTTTCTCCGCCGGCTATGAGGAGTACGCTCTCGGACACATCCCCAGGCAGTCCCATTTCAAAAGAGATGCATTTTTCCTCTTCAGGCGGACAGATGAACTGCTGGCAGACCTTTCCAAGGAGCTCTTTTTCGGAAATCCCTATGGTTTTTAAAGCAACAGGATTTGCATCCATTATCTTTCTGGTAGAAGCTTCAATCAGCAGGATCCCGCAGAGAGCGTTGTCTATAAGGGTTTTTAACCTCTCCCTGCTCTCCTGCTCCAGCCTTTCAGCTTTTTTACGTGAAGTTATGTCCTGGGCAACAACCTGAATTATTCTCCTATCTATATCGACAACGGACGAACTGACTTCAAAATAGATGGTTTCCAGGTCTTCTTTCCGGAGATTCATCTCAAAACAAGCGTGACCTTTCTCAAAAGTTTCTTTCAGGGCCTGCTGTGCCTCAGGGAGATATTCGGGGGGGATGAGGGAAAGGAGTGAAAGCTTTCCCGGACAAAACTCTCTGCACCCGAGAATTTCACGGCCTTTTTTATTGATGTCCAGGACCTTTTTTTCGTTCGAAATGATGACCATATCATTGGACTGCTCAAAAAGAACCCTGTATTTTTCTTCATTTTCCCTCAGGTTTGCTTCCGCGATTTTTTGAAGAGCCAGGGCTTTCTCCGTCTCAATCCAGCGGCTCAGGGAGAAAAATCCGAGCCCGAAGGAGAGGTATATTGAAAGAGTGAGCAGCATCCCGAGTTTCCATCTGTCGTAGCGTTCGACAAACAGTAATACTGCTTCAAAAAGGTCATAATTGGAGGCTACAAGGGTAAGTATGAAACCCAGAGCTAAGATAACCATTAACTCGCTGGATACTTTTGTGAACCTGAATTTTGAAACATTTTCCATTTCCCATCCCCCCGGACAGAAAAACATTTTCCCCCTGAAATTTTGTACCTTTCTGCATCAGCTATTAAACTGCTCCAGCAGCGATTTGAATTTCCTGATGTCTATAGGCTTGGAAACATAGCCGCTGAACCCCGCCTGCAAACATCTTTCTTCATATCCCTCCATTGCATGGGCTGTCAGGGCAATAACAGGAATTTCCCTGGTTTCCGGATCTTTTTTGAGCTCCTTAAGGACCTCAAGCCCGTCAATCCCGGGAAGCTGAATATCCATGAGTATGAGTCCGAAATCATCTTCCTGGACCTTTTTTAAGGCTTCGGACCCGTCCACAGCCTCTGCGGCATTATATCCGAAAGACAGCAGCATAGTTATTATGAGCTCAAGGATAACTGGGTGATCCTCAACCACAAGTATGGTTTTCATTTTACCGACTCTTGTTGCACACTGTATTATTTATGCACCTGTAAACCCCAGAAACCCGAAAAGAACCAAAGCCCGAAAAGAATCGGAGCCGAAAAGAATCGGAACCTGAGAACAGACCGCACCCCACAAATCTTGCCATTAGTTCTCAAATTTTCAGGGCAAGCCCCAAAAACACTGACAAACTAATAAAAAAATTCCAATAGATGCCTTAACGTTATATACAACAGTACATCACCGGTTCAGTACGTCACCACCCATTCCCCAAATATCATAAAATTTATTAAGTTACTACTAAATGTGCACTCAACACATATAAAAATTTTGATTCTTGTTTCGAATATAACCCGGTTTGAAAGGAAGCCTGGAAAAATAACCTGAAAAGGAAAAAATGGAAGGGAACCCAAAAAGGGGACCTTTCATAAAACCAAACCTCAAACTCCGTCTCCACTTGCCAGAAACTCAGCATATACGGGGTAGTGGTCCGAAACGGCTTCTGTTTTTTCAGAGCTCAGGTTGTACACCAGGTCGTACCTGAAAACTCCGGCATCGCCGGTGAAATGGGATTCCGCATCACCGGTGGCGATTATCCTGTCATAGGTACAGTCGGTGCTTCCGGTTGTGGTATCCAGGCTGTTGTTTATCAGCCAGGAATATTCCTCGCCGCTCAGGGAATTTGCCGAATCTTCATCGAAATACGAGCCGTCTGCGTTAAGGTCTCCCATTAAAATGAAGTCGTCTTCTTCAGGGTACCTTTCCCGGGCATAGGCGATAACGTCATCGAGGGAGTTAATTTCTTCCGTTGCCTCATCAGGGTCGGTGTGGACCGTGACAAGGGCAAAACTGAAGTCTTCAGCCGGGAGCTCGAACAGCGCAATGTAAGGCTCACGGTGGAACGGGTCAGTGCCCTCAGGTTCGGGATAGGTGCCGGGCTCCTCCGCAAGCCTGACCCTCGTGCTGTCGTACACGTAGGCATACTGTTCCTTGCTTGTTGTCCTGCCAAGCCTTTCGCTTACCGCAAAAGAATACTGTGCCCCTTCGCTGTTTACGGCATCGACAAGCTGCGGAAGGGCCGTCTGGGACTTATCCCTGATCTCCTGGACCGCAACGACGTCGTACGTGCGGATGATTTCCGCAAGGACCTCCATGACCTCAGGGTCCGAAGCCTTGCTGACCCCAAAGACCTGGATGTTAAAAGCCCCGACCCTCAGGGTTTCTGCCGGCTGCCCGGCATCGGAAGCAGGGGAAGACTCCCCACGCACCTCACGCAGATCGGTTCCTTCTCCTTCATCCGCGTCCCTGCTGCTTTCTAAGTCCCCACCCTCTGCGCCCCCGGTTTCATCAAGCGGCTGCTGTGAGGCTGCTTCCCCGTCAGAAACCTCCGGAGAAGGCAGGTCCGCATCGGAGATTCCTTCATTAACGGTCTCATCCACGGTTTCACCCTGGCCCGGAGAATCGATACATCCGGAAAAAAGCACAAGTAGGACTGCAAGAGGGATAATTCCCTTCCAAAAAGTTTTTAAATCCATGATCGACCTCTATCTCAAATCCCGGACACCGGCAGAATTTCCGGCATCAGGAAGTATTAAGGAATATTGATACACTTGACAAAGTATTTTCTAAAAATCGGCCTTTTTTCCGATAAAAAGTGTTTCACTATAATTATTGAGTGTATAAAAATGTGAAAAATCAATATATTAAGTTTGTTAAACCTACTTGAGGAAGATAAAAAGAAAAAATGAAAGTTATGAGGAAAGCTATGAAAAAAGTTTATGAGGAAAGCTAAGGAAAGGCATAAGAAAAATTAAACCTGCGGCATTTTTCAGCTTATTGAACCATGCCGCTTGTTCGGATCACACCGGGCTTACCGTTACGTCCAGCCGGACTTCTTCCTGGCCTGCGGGCACATCGTTGTGCCAGGTTGTCACGTAATCCCCTTTTGAGACTCTGCCGTTGCCGTCGGCGTCTATGTGAACATAGAGAGAATACGTCCTGTTATCAACGAGTTCCTGGAAAACGAGGGTGAAAGGTATCGAATCCTTTCCTTCAGGTCCTACGGACACGCCCTCAATTGAGGTTTCGGCAATCACGGTTGAAGGAGCGTCAGCAAGGCTGACGTCATCAAGCCGGATATAGACAGTTGCATCCTCAACAGGTGTTTCCAGACTTTCAAAGAGGATATTTCCCTGAATAATCCCGCAGGTTTTGGAGGAGGCGGCGTAATCTCCCAGCACGAAGCTTGCGTTTACCCCGTTGACCGAAACCGTGTACTCTCCTGGCTCAAGCCCTTCTATGTCAATAGGCACGTATTCTTCAAAGGGGACCAGGTTAAGGGTACAGGGCACTCCAGACTGGATCAGGGTAGGGATGTCCACGAGGATCAACTTACCCTCCCTTTTCACGCTTATGTTCTCCCTGTCAAGTTTTTCACAGCTCCCGCCGAGCATCCCGAAGGCTACAGCCCTGACCTGCGGCGGAATTGAGCGAGTCATAATTATAGTTACGTTTTCTACAGCAGCTTTTCCGGCAATATATTCTTCGGAAACCTGCTCATTTATAAGCCCCTCTCCGGAAAGGCTCTCATTCCCGGAACCGCCGGGTTCCGCTACGTCCTCTTTGCTGCTGTCAACACAACCGCTTAACGGCAGCAGCAGCAGGATAAGAGCTAAACTCAGTACTTTATTCAGGAATTTTGGGTTCATGAGATCACTTCTACACTCCCCCAGTAGCCTACATTAAATATATTTTTTACTTTAACTTTAATCTGATTCGTAGTTATCAAGTTCTATTCAGCCCGGGTGGAATGGTAACCTTCTTTCTGCCGGTTATATGCAATTTTACCTCGAAAATAGGAAAAATCGTAGCCTTTTACAGGCTACCTGAATCGTTACGAAAAAAATATTGAAGCTATAAGAAGCTATGAATAAATTTATGAAAAAAGTATGAGAAAGCTGTGAAAAAAGGCATGGAAAAAGCTATGAAAAAAGTTAAAAACCCGGATTTGAAAATCCATTAAAAATTCTCTTAAGCCAGTTTGACCCCGTTTTTCACAGCCCTTTCAGGCACTGCCAGCACAACTTCCCCGTCTTCTCCCACAAAACCTGTGGTGAGGACTTCGGACATGAACTTCCCTATCTGCCTCGGCGGGAAATTTACAACGCAGATGACCTGCTTTCCTACAAGTTCCTCTTTTGAGTAAAGTCTGGTGATCTGGGCACTGGACTTTTTGAGGCCCAGGCCCCCAAGGTCGATTTTCAGTCTGTAGGCAGGTTTTCGGGCTTCAGGGAAGTCTTCAACTTCAACTATAGTCCCGACCCTCAGTTCAACTTTTTCAAAATCGTCCCAGCTTATTTCCTGCATGGGAACTGTCTTTGTTTTTGTGGTAAATCTGCCTTTCGGTAGGTAGGGAACACGTGGTGAGGAACAATGTTAGGTATGACACGAGCATGGAAAGACATACAGGGGCATGGGAAGGACACTTTTCCATCTACATTCGCCCCTAAAGCTGCTGTTTTTCTTTCCAGCCACCCAGCACCTGCCGTCCAGCACCTGCCATCCAGCCTTGCTATTGGAAAGTTTCAGGCATTTCAACTTATTGAGAACACTCCTTTAAAGATCACACCTGACTTACTGTTACGTCCAGCAGGACCTCTTCCTGGCCCGCAGGCACATCGTTGTGCCAGGTTGTCACATAGTCTCCCTTTGAGACGCTGCCGTCGCCGTCAACGTCTACGTGCACATAGAGCGAATAACTCCTGTTATCAACGAGTTCCGGGAAACCCAGGGTGTAAGGTATCGAACCTTCCCCCTCGAGCCCCACGGAAACGCCCTCAATTGAGGTTTCGGCAATCACGGTCGAAGGGGCATCCGCAAGGCTTACGTCGTTAAGCCTGATGTAGACAGTTGCACTCTCTACAGGTGTTTCCAAACTCTCGAAAAGGATATTTCCCTGAATAGTCCCGTAAGTCCCGGCCTCTTCGGAATTTCCGGCACCTGACTCTGAAGAAGATTCGGCCATGCCTTCATCTACGGAATAGCCGGAATCGGTTTCATTTCCCTCGTCGCTGCTAACGCATCCGCTTAACGGAAGCAGCATCAGGATGAGGAATAAGACAAGTAATCTTTTTAAGAATTTTGTGTTCATAAGATCCACTTTTCACTCCCCCGTGGCTGTATAATAAAGCTTTATGTACTGGCGTATATGGTTCATTTGATGCAGATTCTGCTCACGGAAACCTGTACCGGGTACTGTACAAAGTCCTGTATTCCATACAGATTCTGTATTTTCATAAAAATAAAAATTGAACGTGTGCGCTGTACAGTGTGCCCTCTCCTTTTTCCCCACAAAAATTGAGGGACACTTAAATAATTTATGATAAATAAAAATGGCAATATCATGTATATTAAGTTTGTCGAGGCCGAACAGGCAGAGGTCCAGGAATAAGAAAGTCAGGAGGTAAAAATCCTGTGCGTCTATTTCGACCGACTCAACTTTGTAGACACGATTGCAACAGACATGGCAAGCAAAACCATGGCCAGGAAGGTAATCGAAAAGTCGCTTAAAGAAATTATGTAAAAATATTAATTTCAAGTTCTTTTTACGGAAAAAGGGGCTCTCTGCCTTCCTTTTCCCTGAATTCATTTTCTGAGTATGATACTATAATATAGGGGCACCCTGAAATATTTACAATAGGAAATTTTATTGTCCCGTTTTTTCGTTCAGGAGGGTTTGAATACGGTCAATTTAATTAAAAGCTTATATAAAGAGGAGCTTTCTCCGGGAAGCGAGTCTGCCGGGAATAAATCTGCTGAGAATAAATCCGCCGGCAATGGACCCGAAGGGAATGGAACTGCCGAAAATAAAACTGCCAGGAATGAAACTGCCAGGAATGAAGCTGCCAGGAATGAAGCTGCCAGGAATGAACCCACAGGGAATGGACCTGCCGGAAACGAGACTGCAGGAAGGGGTGAAAAACTGAAGGCTTCCGAAAAACACATGGCCCTGTTTGAAAGCTACAGCAGGCGGCTGAAAGACCTGGACCCCGAACTGCTCACCACTGACGATGAGACTGCCCTGAAAGAGGCTTTCGGGCATGCAAAAGAAGTGCTCGGACCCGAAGAGCTGGTCGGCTGGTTTTCCTCAAGAGCCGAGCCCTTTTACAGGTCAGCATCCTGGGAGCTGCTTTTTCCCATATACGGGGAACTGCTTGAGCTCGCAGAAAAGGACCTGGGCCCGGACCACCCGGCAACTGCGGCTGCCGCAAACGGGCTTGCCGGAATACACAGGTACCTGGGCAGGTACGACGAAGCCTTAAGCCTGTTTTCCCGGGCGCTTGCAATCCGGGAAAAGACCCTCGGCCCGGACAGCCCGGAAGTAGGAGACACCTTAAGCGAACTCGGAGCCCTCTATTACTTCACGGAAGAGCCCGAAGAAGCCCTGGAATGCTACACCAGGGCCCTGGAAATCCAGGAAAAGTTCCTCTCCCCCGAAAACCTGGGCTCTGTCCGGACCCTGAACAGGACGGCCTTTTTCTACCAGGGAATGGAAGAGCCTGAAAAAGCAGTCGAACTCTTCACCCGGGCCCTCGACCTCCTCGACAACCTCCGGAAGAAAAGGCCCGAAAACCCGAAACTCCAGGCCTACACCGCAGGCACCCTCAACAACCTGGGTGTCCTCCTCTCGGAAATGGGCAGGACAGAAGAAGCCGCAGAAGCCTACGGAAAAGCCCTCAAGCTCCAGGAAAAAGCCTACGGCCCGACCCACCCCCAGCTAGCCCAGACCTTAAACAACCTCGGCCTCCTCTACTTCGATACCGGAAGCCCCGAAAAAGCCCTCGCCCTCTACACCCGCGCCCTCGAAATCTTCGAAAACCTGGGAAAAACCGACCACTCCGGCTATGCAAACACCCTCAACAACCTTGCCGGCGTCTACGTCCAGAAGCGCAGGTGCAGAGAAGCCCTAAAACTCTACGAAAAAGCCCTCGCCATCCGGGAAAAGACCCTGGGCGAATCCCACCCCGACGTTGCCAAGACCCTCAACAACCTTGCCGAACTCTACCGCTCCATGGGCGAACACAAAAAAGCCCTCCCCCTCTACGAACGCGCCCTCAAGATCTACGAAACCACCCTCGGCCCGACCCACCCCGACGTCGGCACCACCCTCAACAACCTCGCCGGCCTCCACGAAAGCATGGGCGAATACGAAACCGCAATCGACCTCTACGAAAAAGCCCTCGACATCATCGAAGCCGCCTTCGGCATCGACCACCCCTACTTCAAAATCACGCGGAACAATTTGCTGGCACTGTATGAGAAGATCGAGAGAAGCTGGCGGGAAGCGTGAAAAAGGGTGAGTATTTAAATATAGGAAAAGTTACAAATTCGAAAAAGTTTGATAAAAAATTCTGAATGTACAACCAATGACATATGAAAATTATAATTAAATTTGAATATATATATTAATATTTGGTCAATTTTAGATACTTTTATATAGAGTAATTTTCAAACCTGACGCACCATACTTAAAATATTTTAACATAAGATAGGTTTGACAGGTAGAGGAATTTCATGGTAATATCTCCCACTAGTTCTCTTATTTATAGAGGAGAGCGCCTATTTGTTAATAGAACAGAATTTATTGAAGTTTTTGAAAATTCATTGAATATTATTGGCAAAAAAAACTATAATGTTTTAGTATATCATGGGATTGCGGGTATAGGAAAAACAAGCTTGCTAAAAGAACTTGCGAAGCGGATTGATATACACAACCAATTATACCAGAATCCTATTACACTATGGGCATTTGTGGATCTCAGAATAGAATCTCATAGACGGGTTGATAAATTCTTAGAATTTCTAAGGAATCAACTGCAGGAAAAATATGATATTAAATTCAATTCTTTTGACATTGCAAACGCTGTCTATTGGAAGAAAATAAATCCCAATATCCCTCTACAAAAAGAAAGTTACTCCAAAAATAGCATCGTTGAAAAGTTAATTGATGTCTTCGGCGGTTTTGTCCAGATAAATTCCAGGAGTATCAAAAAAACAATTGAAGAATATCCAGATTGTTCAGATGAATGGTTTTTAAGAAGAAACAAAGAAATTTTAAAGTTATTTGATATGAACATTGCTCAATTAGAAAAACTACTTCCAATTTATTGGGCTTTTGACTTAATCGATTATTTGCAGAAAAACTCGAAATCTGCAGTTTTCTTCATAGATACATATGAAAATCTTTGGGAAAATCAACGAAGTCTCGTAAACATCCATTCTAAAGACGAGTGGATAAGAGAATTAATAACAAATCTGCCAGAAAATTGCTTATGGGTGATCTTCGGAAGAAGGCCTCTTTTTTGGGAAGAAGTTGATCCAGACTGGGAAAAATATCTTGAGCAGTATCCCCTTGAAAAACTACCAGATAAAGATGTGATTAATTTTCTAAATTCATGTGGAGTTAGAGAAAAAGAGATACAACAGACTTTACTTACAAAAAGCGAAGGGGTTCCCCATTATCTAGCTTTAACTGTTGATTCTTACTCTAAAATTAAAAAAAAAAGGCAACCAAACCCATCTGATTTTGCGCAAATGCCAGAAGAAATTAATA
Source organism: Methanosarcina sp. KYL-1 (assembly GCF_024372725.1). Lineage (GTDB taxonomy): Archaea > Halobacteriota > Methanosarcinia > Methanosarcinales > Methanosarcinaceae > Methanosarcina. Next base: position 14,263 of record NZ_VOUA01000034.1, on the reverse strand, counting down.
ATAGTTTTTTAAAATATCTTACTCATATAGAGATCAAAACCTTTAAAGTATTATCAACTCCTCGCTTCTGGGATTACGATATATTCAAATTGTTAGTCACGAATTTTAGTACAGGCTACCCTATACATGAATACTTAGAATTACACCGGTTTTCATTTCTTCATGATACTGAAGGCAGAATGTACATGCATCAGTTAATGAGAAATAGTCTTCAGGAATATCAAGAAGAAAAATTAAAGAAAGAAGTTCATCTTTTCATGCTTGAGTATTACAGTAATCAATTAAAAGATATTGATATTAAAGAAATTACCACTAAACATGAGACTTCTTTGATTGAAGGTTTTTATCATGCAAAAACCGCCCTTGATGTAGATAGATTTTTCAAATGGTTTATCGATTTTTCAGATCCTTTTTTTAGAGCAGCATTCTGGACTTTGATTATATCACTATATCAAGAAATGTTGGAATATTTAGAAGAAAAGAATGAATGTAAAAAGCCCGAGTATGGAAAAACTTTGGATGCACTTGCAACTCTTTATGCGAATGTGGGCAAGTATGAAGAATCCCTAAAAATGTATGAGAAAAAACTCACAAATAATGAGGAAGAACTTGGACTTGAACATCCTGAAGTTGCAACAACACTAAACAATCTAGCAAGATTGCATGAAAGCATGGGAGAATACGAAAAAGCGCTGAAACATTATAAGCAAGCGACTAAAATTAGAGAAAAAGTACTGGGGCCAGAGCACCCTGATGTTGCAACAACACTGAACAATCTGGCAGGACTCTATGAAAGTATGGGAGAGTACGAGAAAGCACTGCAACTTTATCAAGAAGCACAAAAAATAGTTGAAAAAGTACTGGGGCCAGAACACCCTGATGTTGCAATAACACTGAACAATCTAGCAGGACTCTATGAAAGCATGGGAGAGTACGAGAAAGCACTGCAACTTTATCAAGAAGCACAAAAAATAGTTGAAAAAGTGCTAGGACCAGAACACCCTGATGTTGCAAAAATACTGAACAATCTAGCAGGACTCTATGAAAGCATGGGAGAGTATGAAAAAGCACTTCCATCTTGTCTGCAAGCGCTTAAAATTAGAGAAAAAGTGCTAGGACCAGAACACCCTGATGTTGCAAAAATACTGAACAATCTAGCAGGACTCTATAATCAGATGGGAGAGTACGAAAAAGCACTTTCATGTTGTCAGCAAGCACTTAAAATAGTTGAAAAAGTGCTGGGGCCAGAACACCCAGATGTTGCAACAACAATAAACAATCTAGCAAGATTGTGCGAAAGCATGGGGGAATACGAAAAAGCACTGCAACTTTATAAACAAGCGCTTAAAATTAGAGAAAAAGTGCTAGGACCAGAACACCCTGATGTTGCAACAACACTAAGCAATCTTGCAGGACTCTATGGGCACATGGGAGAATATGAAAAAGCACTGCAATCTTATAATCAAGCGGTGAAAATTAAAGAAAAAGTGCTAGGACCAGAACATCCTGATGTTGCAACAACACTAAACAATCTTGCAGGACTTTATCGGCAGTTAAAGGACTACGAAAAAGCATTACCACTTTACCAAGAAGCACTTAAAATAGTTGAAAATGCACTTGGACCGAAGCACCCAATCGTTGCAAAAACACTAAACAATCTTGCAGGGCTCTATCGGCAGTTAAAGGACTACGAAAAAGCACTACCACTTTACCAGCGGGATCTAGAAATAACTGAAGATGTTTTAGGACCGGAACATCCTGATGTTGCAACAACTCTCAACAATCTTGCAGGACTTTATGAAAATATGGGGGAGCATGAAAGAGCGTTACCACTTTACCAAAAAACACTTAAAATAGTTGAAAAAACTCTGGGTCCGGAACACCCTGATGTTGCAACAACGATAAGCAATTTAGCAGGGCTACATGAAAGTATAGGAGAATACGAAAAAGCACTTCAGCTGTATAACCAAGCATACAAAATAGTTGAAAAAGTACTGGGACCAGAACACCCAGATGTTGCAGCAACACTAAATAATCTTGCAGGACTCTATCGGCAGTTAAAGGACTATGAAAAAGCACTACCACTTTATCAAAGAGCACTTCAAATTAGTGAAAATACCTTTGGAGAAAAAAATCCTAAGGTAGCTAAAATATTGCTAAATTTGGCAAGTGTATATAAAGAAATGGGGAGCTCAAATGAAAATTTAAAGCATTTAGAAATAAAAGAAGAAAAAATAGTTAACATCAAGAAAATCAAATTGAAAAAATATCGAAATTACCCTATAAAGAGGGAATTTGATCTCGGAAGAGTTAATCTATTCTATGGTCAAAATGGAAGTGGAAAAACATCTCTTCTGGAAGCAATTGAACTATTTATGTGTGGCAATAATTATAGAAGTCGAAATCAAATAGTTGACTATGAAATTGAAATTCTTTATGAAGGAAGAAATGAGTTCAACAGCTTAGATCTTAAAAATAACAAGAGATACAACTTAAGAGATTCTTATTGGTATAATAATCCTTATGAACAAAACGAATACAGTAACAATTTATGTATAAGCTTCAATAAATTTAATTTTTACAATACAGATGCTGCATTTAGACTATTAAACGAAAACTCTTCTGGCCAAATAAGAAAAGCTTTTGAAGACATATCTCTAGGTGAAAACGTAAATTATGTAGAAAAAAGGCTCAAAGATTTTTTATCGGAATTTAGAGCAGAATTAAAAAGATGTGAAGACTACATTGCTGAATATGAGGAAGATATAAACATTGAAAAAGATATAATGAAAGAGATTACTGTTAATAAAAACATTATAGGAAGTTCAATCCCCCAATTTATTGAAGAAGCAGATAAAATAATGTGGAAAGGTATACTTCCTCAAAGTTTGGAAGATTCTTATATCGAGTTTGAAAATGATTACAATAAAGCAAAAATGTGCTTAGACTACATTTTGAAAAACACTAATTGGATTCCAAATTTAACGTTAAGTTCATTAAAGACAGAAAAAAATAGACTGAAAAAAATTAAAAGTCAAATCGATTTGATAGATTTAGATATAGAAAATTCACTGGAAGAATTAGAAAAAATTTATAGCTTGCTTAACGACGATTGCGAAAAAACTAAGCAAAGAATTTTAGAGAAAAAAACTTTACAAATTGAAAATAAAATAAATAAAACTTATAAAATGAAGGATATTTTTATAGGAAGTTACTCAAAAGAACTAAACAGCGATGAAGTAATTTCCACAAATTCGAAGCAAAATACGTTTCAAATTTTAATTCAAAACAGAATGGAAAAAATAAACAATTCTATAAAATTAGTAGAAGAGCTATCGGAGATAATATTCGTCTCGGATAATGATCCGCTAAGAGATATAGAATTTAGACTTGATCGTATTAACAATTTCTTTGAAAATTTAAAGGCGGAAAAAAATATAGTGAACAAAAATGATATAATCGAATGTAGTTACAAAACAAAAATTAAGAGAATTGAAGGTAAAATAAAAGAAGTTACTGAAAGGAAAGAAATTGTCAACAAAGGCCATTTTTCAATTAAAAACATTTTAACTAGTGAAAGTAAAGAAAATTACTTGCATAATTTCATTCAGAAAAATAAGGAAGAAATCTTTAAAATATTTAATGCAATACATTCACCGAAAGAATTCGAAAATATTGATTTTGATCTCGATTCTAATATTATATTGAAAAGAATCAAGTCCTCAGAATATGCAGAATTATCCACAATGAGTACTGGTCAAAGATCTGCACTTGCATTGGCCATTTTTCTTAGTTTAAACAAAAAGTTACAAAATGGTCCCCCTTACTTAATTTTTGATGATCCAATATCCTTTATAGATGATCTAAATGTATTGGAATTTATTGATTATTTGAGAGAAATAGTAATTAATACAGATAGGCAAGTATTTTTTGCCACTGCAAACGAAAATTTGGCATTCTTAATATCTCAGAAGTTTAAATTTTTAGGGGAACTAGAATTTAAGAGATATAACCTATCAAGGTGAAAAGAAAGAATCTCACAACTATTTTATATATGGTGGTAAAAGTGTCTGGGAATCCTCAAAATTTTGAGTTTATTGATAACTATCTATCAAACAAAGAATTGAAAAATCCAGACTTAGAATTATTAAAACCTGGATCTCAATTGTATAAAACCTTACTTTTTCAGCCATGTGGAGAAATTGAATTCGGCGATTATTTTGTAAGAAACCTAGACACAAATATATCAAAGAAAAAGTTTGAATCTTTTTTTGAATTAGCGATTCGAAATAATGTAAATCTTGCCATAACTCCTGAATATTCTTGTCCATGGAAAGTTATTGAAAGTTTAGTTGAAAATAATATTTTTCCACAAGAGCACAATTTATGGATAATTGGTTGTGAATCCATAAAGCAAAAAGAATTGAAAGAACTGATGAGAAGATATAAGGATATTGTCTGGATTTTTGAAGAAGATATCTTGCAAACAGAAGAAGAAGATATGTTTTTGGACCCTGTGTGCTATTTTTTTAAAACAAGGAACATAAGGACAAGCTTATTGGCAAATGTTGTGCTTGTTCAATTTAAAACTCATCCGATGAGCGGTTCTTTTGAAAGAGATCGATTAATATTAGGAAAAAAAATATACATATTAAGGAACGATCAAGATTCGATTTATCTGATTACTCTTATTTGCTCAGATACACTAATTTTCAAAATGGATACTCTTCCATGCGAATTGAACATGACCTACTTAGTGATGCACATACAACTAAATAAAAAACCATTTCATGATTTATTTTCAGGACATCGAATTAGATATTATCAACTAGGGAGTAAAAAAAGAGAATTTCTCTGTTTGAATTGGGCTAGAAACTCAATTATGAACAGAGAGTTGTTCAGCTTATATGGAGGAAGTGCGCTATACACAAAATCAGATGAAATAGACCTACAAGATGAAAGGATATGCAAAAACCATAATTTAGGTTTATATTACTCACATTGGCCACCTGCTCATGCACACATTTTTTTCTTTAATTATGACGAATACGTTTTTGAATATAAAAACACAAAAGCTCTTCAAGAAGGAGACACAATTCAAAACCAAGGAAATAGTGGCCCACAAATGAAGAGAGCTTATAAATGGAATGATACAAATGGCAATGGATGGGAAGAAGTAAATCATTTGATGGATGAAAACTGTGTATTATTATGTGAACATTGTGTTAACTACTGCCCGCTGAAAAATACAAATTTGACACCAATTAATAAAGAAAGATTAATCGCACTGTCAACCGGAAAAGCAATTTCTCCCAACTGGATAAAGCCCAAGAATATTACATTTTTTAAAACAGTCAGGAATAATCGAAGTAATGAAGTCAACAGAAGACTAACTTTCTTACAAGATCCAGATGAAGAAGTAAAAAGTTTAAAGCGTCAAACAATGAGAGATTTTCTTAAATTATACAATATAATCGACAGCAAGAGCAGTTTTCCAGAGATTCTTTGCGATTTATCAAAAGATTGCCTTGTAAAATACGAACCAAATGCCAGTTTTGAAAGTTATATGTACAACTTATATTCAAAAAATAGTAGAGCAAAAGCTTCTGTCTCTTACATAGGGGATGAAACAGAAGCACTTGCAAATTCAGTCTTCGTTGAAATGTCTAAGTTGTTTATAGACCAACAGCCAAGAGTTGTTGTGTGGTATGGGGAGGCAAACCGAGCAAAAAATATTTCAGGAGACATCCCCACTTATAAAAGAAATACAAACCGCCCATTAAATTCTATTTTTAAAGGTGGTGAGTTAAATTAATCCAAATAATTTACGCGAAATATTGCAGAAATATTTTGACAAGATTGATGATGTCCCAGACTTTAATGATGTTTTAAGATGTGAAAAACAATACAGAAGCATTCCTTACCAAATATTTTACTTTGACTTTTCTAATAAATGGTTGAGCAAAAATTTTGATATAAGGGAATACTTAATGTCTTTATTCACTGAGGATTATTATTCAAATCAAGGATATTTACAATGGAACTATTATTTAGTATTCTTATATTATATGAATGACACAGTTGAAGGTAAAAAAGTAAGTAAGATAATTGAAGATAAAAATATAATAGATCTCGAAAAAAATGAAGAGTTTGCCAGAAAATACTTTATCGGGTATGAAAATTTAGATAGTTGGTTGATCGAAAAATATCCTGTTACCACTTTAAATACAACCGAAATTAGTCAAGATTTAAGCATTTCTTGGATCAATATGCTTAAAAATAGCAATCTAGATTGTGTTTATTCACGAAATATAAGTGTTAGAGACGGCGTGAAAAATTTTATAACCGGTCGCTATACAAAAGAACCGTATGAAGAATTTGTAACACTCTCCCAGTGTGCCTTGGATATATTGGTACACAATTCAAACTCAAGTTATTCAGAAATTTTGGAAATTGTAGAAAATTTAACGGAGTATTTATACAGTGCAGGAGAATATGAAAAAGTGCTGTGTCTTTATTATCAAGTACTTAAAATCAAGGGAAAAGACGTAGGTAAAGAATACGCTTCTGTTTCAAAAGCACTGAACAATCTAGCAGGGTTATATCGTCAGATGGGTGAATATAAAAAAGCACTTTCATTTTATCAGTGGGCACTTGATACTCAGGAAAGGGAATTAGGACAGGAACATCCACATGTTGCAACAACACTTAGCAATCTAGCAGGACTCTATCGTCAGATCGGAGAATATGAAAAATCACTACAACTTTATCAGCGAGCACTAAATACTCAGGAAAGGGAATTAGGACTAGAACACATTGATGTTGCAACAACACTTAGCAATCTAGCAGGACTCTATAGTCAGATGGGAGAATACGAAGAAGCTCTACAACTTTATCACCGAGCACTCATTACTCAGGAAAAAGTTTGGGGGCCAGAACACATTGGTGTTGCAACAACACTTAGCAATCTAGCAGGACTCTATACTCAGATGGGAGAATACGAAAAAGCTCTACAACTTTATCAGCGAGCACTTATTACTCAGGAAAAAGTTTGGGGGCCAGAACACATTGGTGTTGTAACAACAATAAGCAATCTAGCAGGACTCTATAGTCAGATGGGAGAATACGAAAAAGCTTTACAACTTTATCAGCGAGCACTTAATACTCAGGAAAAAAAACTAGGGCAGAAAAACCCAAATGCTGCAACAACATTTAGCAATCTAGCAGGACTCTATCGTCAGATGAGAGAATACGAAAAAGCTTTACAACTTTATCAGCGAGCGCTCAATACTCAAGAAAAAGCTTTGGGGCCAGAACACGTTGATGTTGCAATAACCTTGAATAATGTAGCAGGGCTCTATAGTGAAATGGGGAAATATGATGAAGCTCTCCAACTATTTGAAAGAGCCATTGAAATAATCGAAAGAAAACTAGGTCCTAATCATCCTTACTGTGGAAAAACCATGAATAACCTCATAGCTCTTTATGAGAAAATGGAAAGAGATAAACACATATTCTGATCTGATTAATTTCTGCCAGCTTTAGACTCAATTAATACAGACTCAATTAATACAGACTCAATTATAGAATCCACCCTCTCCTTCAATACTTCCCCGTCATCTTCGCAATCGCCCTGTGGACCCCGTGTATGCTGATGTCGCCTCCGAGATACATCATGGGGCAGTGTTCTGTCATGCAGTCGAGGCCCTGGGTCTTGCAGGCGGCGAGGGCTTTTTCGGTTTCGGTTTTCCAGTGGAACCAGATTTTTTTTACGCCTTTGCCTTTCAGGGCAGGGATGAGGTCTGCAGGTTCGGTTTTTGTTATGCCGATCACGACGTGGTCGATGCCCACGGGCAGGTCTGATGCGCTTTTTAAGGAGCCGGGTTCCGGGGAGTCGGACAGGTCCACGACGTAGACGTTTTTGCCCCGGTTTTTGAGTTCGGATATGGCCCATTTCATTGCGGGCTTTGTTTTGTCGGTGATGAATGCAAAAGTTTTGGCGTCCCAGTAGCTTTCTCGTTCGGATTTTTGTGGTTCCATCTTGAATTCCCCCTATTGATTCCTGGATAAACATTCGTCTTGTTTGTATAAAAACGATGATGTGCCGCTCTGAGCGGCAAAAGAATGAATTTTTGGAAAGGATTCTGGAAAGAGTTCTGGAAAGGGTTCCGGAAAAATCATACCGGATTATGCTGTAGGTTATGCTGTATAACACCTTTTTTGGCAGCCCTGTAGGACTTCTCTGCAAGTTCCGCACTTCCCTTTATTTCCACAATTTCCATGTTGAAGGTGCGGGCAAAATCCTGGACGTTTTTATGGAAATCAGGGTCGTATGAGAGGCCGGTATTGAGTTTTACAACTTGTGAGTATCTCGGGTCCTTCAGGTAACTCTCGTCGAAATTCCGGGATTTCTTCCTTTTTTCTCCCATTTCTTTCCAGCTCGAAGCCCACATGGGCGTGAAGTAGAGGGCGCCAGTTCCCCTGCAGGCGTACATGATTTCGTCGTAGGCGGCGTTTCCCCCGAGGGCGGCGCTTATGCAGTCGGCAACGACTTCCCCGTTCCCGTCTTTCAGGCAGTAAAGGGGGCACTCAAATCCCGAAAAGTCCTCTTCCAGATTCTCAAAGGCTTCTCCGCAGCTGCAGTAAAAGATGAGGATTCCGTCCGAGAACGCTGCCATCTCCCTGATCTGCCCGTAGACTTCGGACTTGAGGAGATCGAGATCGTCATGAAGCCCCAGCCTGAGCGGGTTTACGACCACCGTTACCCTGTGAGCCGCTTTGAGCTTCAGCTTCTCGTGAATTTCCCTGAAAAAAGGAAGCTTGAGCAGAGGTTTTGCAAGCGCCGTGAAGCCGGAGCCGGAGCCGGAGCCAGAGCCGTGTCCTTTTCCCAGGAGAAAAGGGACTCTGTCCAGGGGCGCTGTTCGGGGCAGGCAGTTTTCGGACCTGAGTTTCCGGAGCAGCCCGAAACTATCCCTGCCTTCAACCACAATCAACTGCTCCAGTTCCCTATCCCCCGAAAGGATATGTGCAAGTTCATCCTCAAACATCCTGCAGGCGATAATACTCAGTACGGGCATGTGAAAACCTTTTTCCGGCTGTTTTACGCTTCCGATTTTCAGTTTTATACTCTCGTAAATGAATGGTCCATTCAATAAACTCGATAATTTATGTTTTTGGTTTATTTCAGAAAATCGAATGTAAATTTTTAATGGGTTATCGAAAAAGGACCCAAAATTTCAGAGCATAAAAAATAAAAAATGAAGGGGCAGTGCCGGAGGGGAGTTCCGGTTACTGGCCCTGGAGCCTCTGCCCGGCAGCCTGGAGTGCCCCGCCAAGGGCTTTTGCGATCTCACAGTTCTGGTTGCATTTAGAGGCACATGTGCAGTACTTGGGGACGTTTTCCATCATCCACTGGCCAAGGAAGCCGAAGGCTTTGAGCTGTTCTTCATTTGCGTTCTGTACGAAGTTGTTGATATCTCCTAATTCCATGAATTATCACCGGTATCAGGAAGGCTGTATATATTTATATACTTGAGCGTCATAATTGTGTACAAATTTCAGATTGTACAGAAAAATAACCTTAAATAAAATTAGTTCCAGTTTATGAGCTGATTTTGAGCTTTCCAGGTTTAGAGGTTTCGAGGCGGATAAAATTGGAGACGATGCAAGGAAATACTGAGATTTATTACAAAGATGAACTTCATTCCATAAAGGAAGAGGTAACTTCTCTCCGGAACGAATTCTCCCGGTTTTTGCAGCGGGCAAACCAGCAGCACATTGACGGGATGCTGGCAGAGATGAGGAAGAACTTCATGAAGCCCATGGTGGACTACCTCTGTGAGGACGCAAACGAGCGGATGCACAACAACATGGACAGGGAATGCGGGATGCGGGAGTTTTGCGAGACGGCCTTCCGGGACTTACTGCAGGAAACTGCCGGGCTCGTCGGCAGGGGAAAGGTCGGGGCTGAGACCGTTAAGCAGTACAGGAGCAAACTCGAAGAGCTCCGGAAAGAAGCAAAAACCCCCCAGTGCAGCAGGTGCTTCTCCGAAGCAACCGGCCTTTTTGAAAAACAGGTCAAGCTCATGAGCTCCCTCCGGATCTACGAGGACAAAGGAGAAGGAAGCGAAAAGGGCGACATCAGTGAAATCGAGCCTGATAAAATAGTCCCCGAGGTCTGCGAGCCTGTGGCAAACAAGCAGCGCCTCCTGATGCTTAAAGCGCTTTCCGGGGAGAGCAAGACCTTTTCCGAGCTTTCGAAACTGACTGGCCTCAGGGGCGGAAACCTGCTCTTCCACCTCCAGAAGCTGCTCGACACCGGAATGGTCCTCCAGAGAAGCGAGCGCGGAGACTACATAATCACGCCGAAAGGATACTCGACCCTGCAGGGGCTTTCCAGGATCTACTCGGAAATCGGGGAAGTGTGAAAAAGGACAAAAAAGAAAAAAAAGAAAAATTTGATAGCTAATTGTGGAAAATCACCTAAAAATTTACCAAAAGGTGGCCAAAAGGTGGCCAAAAGTTGACCAAGCCTGGGTTTGACCTAAAGTCAACCGAAAGTCAACCGGGAAGTCAATCAGAAAGTCAACCGGAAAGCCTCCTCCCTGTCCGCCATAGGCGGCTGGAGGACATTTCACCCGTCGTTTCCTATTGCTTCAACCGGGCAATCTGCTAATGCTTCCTCACAGGCTTCCTTTTCTTTATCGTTTTCCGGCTGCTTATGGACATAAGCATTAGAACCGTCGTGAGTCATTTTAAAATTTTCAGGCGCAGTATCCGCGCACAGGTTGCATGCAATACATTCCTCATCAACGTAGTAAACCCCGGGAACATTGTCACAAACTTTTTTTGTCTTATCTGCCATATTTCACTCCCCTTTTCAGCTTATTATAAGCTAGATTGAATTATAAAGCATTTCATATAAAATCTGGCGCCTGAAACAGGCTAATTCGGCTTTCAACCAGGAAGTGAGTTTGTCGTGGGCAGGGAACTTTTATTGTAACAAAAAAGAATGTTTTTATTAAATAAACTTCTTTTTTATAATTAACAAATTGAAGATATAAGTAATAAGTACTCAAGAATAGAAATATCGGATATTGGAAATCGGTTAGAAATTACCAGCCAGTGGTTATCATTTAGCGGTTATCATTTAGCGGTTATCAGTAAGTGGTTATCAGTAAGTGGTTATCAGTAAGTGGTTATCAGTAAGTGGTTATCAGTAAGTGGTTATCAGTTAGCGGTTATTAATCAGTATAAACTTTAACAGGGGATCAGCATTACTGACAGAAGTACTGGAAGAGATTATCAGGACAGGTTTCCCGGAAAAGGGCGTTCAGGGAAAGATTTGCCTGATTTTTTTGAAACTGATGAGGAGCTGAAGGCGTTCCTGGACAGAATTCCGTCGGTCATCTTCGTGCGGAAAGCCGAGGCCGGGTTCCCGGTGGAATTTGCAACGGCAAATGTTTCCGTTTTTGGGTACGAGGCAGCAGATTTCAGGGATGGGAAAATCCTGTATGCGGACATCGTCCACCCTGAGGACCTGGAAGCGTTCAACTTTGCGGTCATAAGCAATTCAGAAAGGGGAATCAGGGACTATACCCTGGAGTACCGGGTCCTGACTAAGGGCGGGGAACTGCGCTGGGTCGCGGACCGGACGCTTATCAGGTACGGGAAAAACGGGAGGATAAGCCGGTACCTTGGGATCGTTTCGGACGTTACGAAGCGCCGGGAACTGGAACAGAGGCTGGACCAGGAGAAAAAGAAGTTCAGGTACCTGCTTGATTCAGGGGTAGACGCCGTCATAATCCACGACAGGGACGGGAATATTCTGGAAGCAAACGAGGAAAGCTGCAGGCTTTTCGGGTACAGCCGGGAGGAAATCCTGAAGCTCAGCGCCTCAGACGTGGACAGAAGGTACGGAAACTATGTCCCGAAGCTGATGAAGAAGATCTACCAGGAAGGAAAAGCCGTATTTTCAGCCGTCCACACGCGAAGAGACGGCTCTGCAGTCTCGATTGAAGTAAACGCCTGCATCATGGAATATGAGGGAAAAACTGCAGTCCTTGCGGTGGTAAAGGACATCAGTGAAAAGAAACAGGCTCTGGAGGACCTGCTCCATGCCCTGAGGGTCAAAAAAGTCCTGGAAACCGTGGTGAACAACAGCCCTGTCATCGTCTTTTTGAGCGGGCCTTCAGAGCAGAGGCCTATGGAGTTCATTTCCGAGAACATAAGCCAGTTTGGGTACCCTGCGGAGGACTTCAGCTCCGGAAAGCTGGCGTATGCGGATATCGTCCACCCCCTTGACCTTGAGAAGGTCAGGGACACCTTTTTCAGGAGCTATAAAGAGGGGCGCACGGATTTCACCGAGGAGTACAGGGTCCTGACGGGGGCAGGAGACGTGCGCTGGGTCGAGGAGAGGACTTTCATAGAGCTCGATGAGGACGGGGACATCGAATACCTCTACGGGTTCATCATGGACGTTACGGACAGGAGGCAGAACGCAGACTTCCTGCGCCTCCGCTTCGATTTCGGAAGCGCCCTTGCCTCCGGGGACGAGCTCAACGAGACCTTACGGCAGCTCCTGGACATGGCCCTTGAAATCGAGCCCCTGGACTCGGGCTGCCTCTACATCCTGGACTGGGACAGCGGGGAGATGAAGCTGAAACTCTACAAAGGGCTTTCTCCGGGCTTTGCAAAAGCGGCATCGGGCTTTGAGAAAAACTCGGGAATGGCCCGCCTGCTCCAGATAGGCAAACCCGTCTACAGGCATTTTTCCGAACTGAGCACCATGGCCGGTTTGAAGGCCCCACCTGGAGAAAAGCTCCGGGCAGCGGCTTTCATCCCCCTCACATACAGGAACCGGGTCCAGGGGGTCCTGCAGCTGACCTCCCATCTGGCGGATGAACTCCCGGAAACGGCCAGGAACCAGCTTGAGACCATCGCCTTCGAGCTGGGAACCGCAATCGGCAGGATCGGGGAAAAGACCGAGCTCCGGCAGACCAGTAGCGACCTCCAGGGGCTCTTCAACAGCTTAAAAGACTTCATCCTCATAGTGGACCAGGAAGGCTGCATAGTCCACTCCAACCCTGCTTTCAGGAAGCGCCTGGGCTACCCCGAAAAAGAACTCAGGGGGAAAAACATCCTCTCCCTCCACCCCCACCGGAAAGTCCTCGAAGCTGCAAAAAACTTTTCGGAAATCCTGGACGGAAAAACCTCCCTTTACTCCATGCCCTTCGTGGACAAAGAGGGGCTTGAAGTCCCGGCCGAAACCTGGTTCAGCAGGGGTTCCTGGAGGGGACAGGAAGTCCTGATCGCCCTGGCACGCCCTGAGCCTGTAGTGTAAAGCAGAGATGGTCCGGAAAAACGGCCCTGCAGGAAGTTTTTCATCCGGACCAACAGAAATATTTAAATATCAAAATTAAACAGCCTTCAAAAATCCCCGGGCCCAGAAAGAAAAAGAAGAGAGTGATTTTCCTGCAGATTTGGGCAACACTCTGAAAACAAATTTCATTTCAAAAAATCTTATATATATATTTATCTATACTCATTTTTTGGTCCATCACCAAAAAACAGGATAGACATAGCGATTTGAGCCGAAAGGCCCGGAAACACAAAATATGGATGAAAATTGTTTTTCATCCGGAATCTGGGGATTCCATTTTCCTAATATATAAGTATTCCGAAATTATCCTGTTTAGTGGGAGTTAAAACCGCCAGATACCTACATTTGTTTGATGAGGCGTAGCATCCAGGCACCCTCACACCAGTACTTCGGTTCCAAAAAACCCCATAAATCCGAAAACGCCTTTAAACTGATAACCCCTAAAAAGTTCGAAGACTTTGAGGCAGTCTTCGAAGTCAGCAAAAGTAAACTCAGTAACGCCCTGAGTAAGAGTGCATTTAGTGCAACTGCACCACTTTTCCTGTAAAGGGGAAGGCCATGCCAGGGGGGCCGTAAAACAAACACCAGATGCGAACAGAAACAGCAAACGCCTGGAACCGAAAACTGCATACAGGACCGGGCACATAACGCCCAAACACCACCGATCCACCATCTACCACATCCACCAACCCGGTCCTGTAGAGCAGTTCCAGAACTTTTTTGTTGCTTTCTGAATTTACTGATTTCTGAATTTGCTGATTTCTGAATTTACTGATTTCTGAATTTACTGATTTCTGAATTTACTGATTTCTGAATTTACTGATTTCTGAATTTACTGATTTCTGAATTTACTGATTTCTGAATTTACTGATTTCTGAATTT
>NZ_VOUA01000033.1 GCF_024372725.1 Methanosarcina sp. KYL-1 | reverse complement strand
ATTTTCAATTCGGGCTTTTCTTTTTTCCATTCTGGAATCATTTTCTTAGAATCATAGTAACCTATGTTCTTTTGTTCTAATTCCCATGCGTTTTTCCTGAGTGCGAGTGTTTCGTTATACGTCCACCTGCAAAGCTCAAGAGTGTTAGTCATAATTGTTTTTTGAGCCTTTGAAGGATAGATTCTATACCGAAGCACTTTCAACAATCAGTTCACCTTTTAGGTATCAACCTTTTAGGTATCAATATACTAGCCAATAATCTTTCTCTGGCATATTATTTTATGTAGATGGTTACTATACATATGTTAATAAAGTTGCGTTGTTGGAGTTGACGGGCTGTATCCCGCCTTTGAAAAAGCGGGGATTAGACCTTAATGCTCCTAAATTCTATCAAATACGGATATGAAATCTAAGGCCACACCCGGGAGAATTCCTGAGTAACCTCCCCTTCTTCGCCATGAAAGTGCTTCAAGTACTTTCATTTATTTGAGCCTGTTATTCAACCCGCTTTCCGCAGATGTCTTTTCAATTTTCACAAAGATTCATGCTATCGTTTTTCGGTTCTTGCCTGTTTTATCTTCCAGTTTAACCAGTGAAACTGATTTACTCCAAACAAAAAGCCGAACAAAGCAACTGTAATTTTATCTTTCAGTTTACCCTAAAACCTTATTAGATCGACTTTTAAGGTACATTTGCTCACCAGCTGCGAAGCAGACAGACACTTCCATGAAAGTGCATCGGAATAACTAAAAAGTACATCCTGATGACTGAAAAGAAGGATAAGAAAACATAGGATTTTGTTTAAATCGATAAAACTATTTGAGACTCTTTTGATGTTTTATATAATATAGATGAAAAATGGAAAAAATAGAATAATATAATATAGAGAATATAATTAATAGGACTATTGGGGAAATCCAGAAAACATCTTTTGTGAAATTAATAACCTCTCCATAGACGGGGAAAACCGAAGCACTTCCGGGCAAGATAGAAAAGAGAATTAGAGACTCCTAATCTGCCTGACCGGAGCAGAAGATGTTCATTCTTATGGCGACGGCCTCCATCGACGTGATTAATGAAAGGGACTCTGAAAGGGATTATGGCTGGGTATGGCACCAGAGAGCAAATAAACAGAGGGGTAAGACGGGGCCTTACAGCAGACAGATTGTCTCATAAAGGGGTGGGCAAATTATGATGACAGCTGATGCCTGGATTACAGCAGGGATTCTGGCAGTTACTTTTGCAATGCTCTTATTTTCCAAACTGCCGGCGCACGTAATCTTCCTGGGAGCACTCACAGCCGCAATAACGTTCGGACTTGCCCCGGTAGAAGAGTTACTGAAAGGCTTTTCCAATCAGGGGGTACTGACCGTTGCCGTACTTTTCATGATTGCCGAGGGGATGTACTCCACCGGGGCCATCACGATGATTTCGGACCGTGTTGTGGGAATGCCAAAATCGCTGCTCAAAGGTCAGCTCAAGATCCTCCCTCCCGTGGCATTAGGGAGTGCGTTTCTTAACAACACTCCGCTCGTTGCCATGATGATCCCTGTGATCCGCGACCTTTCCAGGAACACAGGCCTCGACTCTTCAAAACTTTACATCCCCTTAAGCTACGCTTCCATACTCGGGGGCGCTTCGACCCTTATAGGCACCTCTTCAAACCTGATTGTTGCGGGCCTCGTAATCGAGCAGATCGCGAAAAATGACCCGGGAGCGCCCGTGATGGAAAGGATCACGATCTTCATTCCGACTGTTGTAGGACTTCCTGCAGCTATCATCGGCATAGTCTTCCTACTCTTTATCGGCACAAAACTTCTTCCGGGGCATGGTGAGGGAAAAAAGGAGGAGACAAAACGGCGCCTCTACAGGGCTGAGTTCTTTATCGATGTGGATTCCTACCTTGCAGGAAAGAACATAGAAAAAGCCGGCTTTTCTGCCTCGACGGGGTATTCCCTGAACTCGGTTCGGCGGGGAGAGAAGGAAAAACCCCCGATAGAACCTGCCCTTGTGCTAAGGCAGGGGGATATCCTGACCTTCACCACTGATGCCGAAGGACTTCCGGCACTCTGGGCGACCATAGGGCTTACCCCGCTGAACACGCTTTCCCCGATGAAGGGCGAGCGGTACCGGCACCGCCTTGTGGAGGTAGTAGTATCTCCCCAGAGTTCAGCTGTCGGGCGCAGCATTGAAGAACGCCGGGAGACCGGGGAACCTTACGAGGCAGCGATTGTGGCAATTTCCCGGGGAGGAGAGCCTCCGGCAGTCCCTCTCCGGAAGGTGCGGATCAGGCCAGGGGACAATGCCGTGCTTGAGGTCGAGGACTCGTTTTTCTACCACAACCGGAACGAAGCCGAGTTTATTCTTATCAAGCGCCTGAGGGGGTACCGTATAAAGAGGACGGACCGGGCTATCGCCGCAATTGCAATCACGGCGGCAATGGTTGCATCGGCTGCACTCGGACTGCTTACGATCCTCAACGCTGCGCTTCTGGCAACCTTTGCGATGCTTGCTACCGGGTGCATGAGCATAAGGAGAGCGACTAAGAGCATTGAATGGAACACGGTCGTGGTGCTCGGATGCGCTGTCGGGTTTGAGGCGGCAGTTACGGAAAGCGGGCTTGCAGATGTCATCGGCAGCCTGGTCTCAGACTTTGGGGGCAGCGACCCGTATGTAGCACTTACGGTAGTCTTCGTTAGCTGCATCATAATGACAAACGTCATCACAAATGCCGCAGCAGCAGCCTTCATGTTCCCGATTACGGTTTCAATTGCAGGGGACATCGGTAGCAGCTTCATGCCATTCGCAGTTGCCCTTATGCTAGGGACAAGCTATTCGTTCCTCAACCCCGCCGGGTACCAGACCAACCTCATGGTCTTCGGGCCCGGAGGATACGCTACAGGAGACTACATAAAAGTGGGACTGCCCCTCACAATTCTGGTGAGCCTTATCGTAATCCTGCTAACCCCACTCATATACGAGTTCTGAAAAAACAAGTTCTGAAAAAACAAGTTCTGAAAAAACAAGTTCTAAAAAAACAAGTTCTAAAAAAACAAGTTCTAAAAAAACAAATTCTGAATAAAAAAGGGAAAAATAAGAGTGACCTGAAAATCACTCTTTTACTTGCTTAACCTAATATTTCGAACCGTGTTCGGTTCACTCTGCTGCAGCTTCAGCGGGGGCTTCTTCGACTTCGAGACCGAGGAGAGCCCTGATGGACTTGCTTCCGTACTCAACGACCTTGGCGTTGACCTGGACGATGTCCGGAGCAATTTCCTTGCCGCGCATCATCTTTCTTCTGCGCTGCCCGTTTGATTTGGGGGTGTAACCGACACCTACGGCAGCCAGGATCCTCTGTCTCCTGGGGCCCGGAAGGTCCGGGCGCATTACGAAACCGCTGCCGTCACAGCCGCCGGTGATCTGGACCTTGTACCCGGCGAGTCCGAAAATGGCGCCGTCCACAACATCCCCGATTGCTTTTCCGATTAATGCGTTTGCTCCAGCATCCTTTACATCGATCTGGTAAGCACGTGCCTCTTTTGGGTCAGAGACTACAACTTTGAAATTTGCCATGTAAAATCCTCCAAAGATCAAATTTATCTGATAATTTCCTTGCCTTACCTTGCCTTATTTACCTGAATCCTTACCTGCATTGCCCGGCAGTATTCTGCACGCCTATGCATTATAACCGCATTATAACCAAGGTATTGTTTACCCGTCAGCATTAGTTTGATTGCATGTCGCATTATTTTGCCCAGAAAGGATTGTCCCTGCGTTTTATCGTAAGGAACGAATCCAGGGTTTCCTTTTCGTCCCCGGAAAGGGACTCGTAGATTTCGTGCTCAAGGACTTTGGCATGCCTTTCAGGCACGTTGATATAGAGTACGTCTTCCTCTTTGACCTGCCTGCCTACGGTTACGCTGTCAATTGCCATTGCAACTTCCTTACCTGCTTTGGCAGTGGGAATGTTTTCCCCTTCGGACTGAAGGCCCTTAATCTTGCCCACGACAGTCCCGTTTTCAAGCATAACGTCGGCATTTGTCCGAACGACCCCACCGAGAACCCTTACCCCGACAACCGCGGGCTTGCTCTGGCGGAATACGCATCCCGGAAGGATCTTGAACCTGCCCGGGCGGATGATGGTTTCGAAAATCTTCTTTTCAGCCTTTTCCTGCTGTTCTTTAACGTATTTCTGGTAGTCCTCGACCAGGCGGTAGATCACGTCACTCGTGAACACCTTCACGTTACTTTCCTGCAGGAAATCTCTAGCGTCAGGGTGGATTTTAACACTGAAACCGATAAGTACCGAGTAGAGAGGGTCTTCAACTGTAGAAGCCTCGACCGCATCCCTGTGGGAAATGTCTCCCACCTCAGCTTTCCTGATAGGGACCTCATCTTTCTGGAACTCATGGACAAGGGCTTCTAAGGAACCAAGGGTATCTGCTTTTATCATAACCCCTACGGAACCCGTATCAATCCTGACTTCTTCGATCTCGGACTTTACCTGCTTGACGATTTCTTCAACCGTATCTTCCGCAGCAACCCTTATGGGAGAGCCTGCAAGGGCCCCTTCCAGGCCGGGAGCCGAAATCTTCACACCAACTGCGGCAGTAACCTTGTTGACCTGCTGGAACTTGCTTTCGTAACGGATCTCGGAAAGTTCCCTGGGTTTTAACAGGGCCCTTACCTTGGTCTGGATAGGCTCGCCCAGACTTCCGATAACGACCGTATCCCCTTTCTTCAACACACCGTCGTAGAGGATAATGTCAAGAGTTGAGCCCAGGCCTTTTTCTTCCTTGACCTCCAGGACAGTCCCGACCCCAGGGCCGGTTGCACTGTACTGCAGGTTTGCCTCAAGGAACTTCTGGGCCAGCCCGAGCAGCACCATCAGGACATCAGGAATACCTTCTCCTGTAAAAGCACTTACAGGCACAACACCCAGGGTTTTCTGGAAGTTCGTAACCCTGTCGTAGCGTTCTGCTGCAAAGCCCTGGTTGTAAAGCTCCCCGATAACCTCATAGAGCTTCGTTTCAAGCCGGGACTGGACCTGTTCGTTCTGTTTTTTGAAAGTTACAGCAAAAGGCAGGTCTTTTTGCGAGACCCAGCCGCCGATCCTGTCGATCTTGTTGGCTACTACGACAAAAGGAGTTTTGAACCGTTTTAAGATCTGCAGGCTCTCGTAAGTCTGGGGCTTGAAGCCTTCGTTTATGTCCACGACCACAATCGCAAGGTCGGCAAGGGCGCCTCCCCTGCTCCGCAGTGTTGTAAAAGCATGATGCCCCGGAGTGTCAATAAAGAGCAGTCCGGGCACGAGGAAACGTTCCCGGAGCCTTGGGTCTCCGAGTTTGTTGACAATCACGTCTATCGGGACTTCAGTTGCCCCTATGTGCTGGGTGATGGCCCCGGCTTCTCCGCTGACAATCGCAGTACCTCTGATCTTGTCCAGCAGAGTGGTTTTTCCGTGGTCGACATGCCCCATCACACAGACGATGGGAGTCCTCAGGTTTTTCTTGTCGGTCATATACAAACCTCTCTCATTCCCGCGTCTTACTTGTTGCAGGTCCAGAAGGGCCCGGGAGATTCCCGGAAGGACCATTTTGCAGGTACCGGATAGGTAAAGGCCTGAAGTCGTGCCCGAAATGCCGGGACACGAAAAGGCTTTGATGCACCTGCTTTATTCGTACAGACAGACCTCGTCGATCCTGGAGTAGGCTGCAATTTCAGAGTCCTTGAAGTGGATTGCAATTTCCCTTGCTGCAGCTTCCGGAGAATCGGAGGCGTGAACTACGTTCCTGCCTACATCCAGAGCGAAGTCTCCGCGGACAGTTCCTGGAGCGGCATCCACAGGGTTTGTAGCCCCGTTTACAGCCCTCATTACCTTTATTGCATCTTTTCCGGCAACGACCATAGAGACCGAAGGGCCGGAAGTGATAAACCCGATAAGGGAGGGGAAGAATGGCCTGGCTGCATGTTCAGCATAGTGCTCCTTTGCAGCGGCGTCACTGATTACGTTCATCCTAAGGGCAACGATTTTCAGCCCCCGTTTCTCAATTCTGGAAACTACCTCTCCTACCAGCCCGCGCTGGACTCCGTCAGGCTTTACCATAACGTATGTCTGTTCCATGTGCACACCTTTTATGCCTTTTGTTCTTCAGCCGGCTTGATTTTGCCTGGCTTATGCCTTCTTCAACTGGATTCTGCCTTTCTCAGTCCATACGGTACGCCTGGGAAGCCTACCCAGCTTGAAGTTGCTTATGCATTTGGAAGAGCACATGTGGTAGGTAGACCCATCCTTTTTGACGTAGAGCTTACCGGTTCCGGGCTCAAGCATCTCCCCGCAAAAATAGCATTTTCTCTGTTCCATTCTCTCTCACCGTACCGCTTTACCTTGTGGTCAGTTTCTTGGCTTCTCTTGATGTCTCAAGGAGCATAAAGATGTCGCCAATCCGGACAGGGCCCACACAGTTCCTTGTGATGACGCGGCCCTTGTCCCGCCCTTCCAGAACCCGGCACTGGATCTGGCTGGCTTCTCCATGCATGCCGGTGTTCCCGATAACATCAATAACCTCTGCAGCAAAGCCGCCCATACCTTCTTCAGCCATAATCAGCACCTCATATATTTAGCTGCTCGAGCTTATTTGAGCGCTTCGATCTTCTGGGCAATGTCCTGAACGATTTCAGCTGCCTTTCCCGCATCGACGATTGCCACAGTTGCGCAGGACACACCAAGTCCGCTGGCTGCACCGAGTTCCTTCTGGTTCTTGATAAAGATGTAAGGTGCTTTCTTTTCTTCGGAAAGGGGGGCAATGTGAGCAACAATCTCAGCAGGCTCGATGTCTTCTGCAATCAGGACAAGCTTTGCGCTGCCTCTTTCGATTGCTTTTGTAGCCTCGTTGGTGCCCTTTTTGATCTTTCCTGTGTCTCTGGCAAGCTCAAGAGCTTCAAGTGCCTTGTTTGCGAGTTCTTCTGGAACATCGAATTTAACAAATTGTGCCATGTAATAGATCTCCTTCGAAATTGCGAATGCCGCAATTTTTCATCAATCATAGGTTTTAAACATATATTGAGTCGCATCGAAAAATCAAATTCCAAAAAGAGAACTTGAAATACTTCAATGCGGAAAGTAAATTAATCGAAACATAGATACTGCTAGCTAAATGCTGCAGGCAGAACCTTAGAAGTACATAATTGCCTATAAACTTTCTGCTTGGAAAAGCGGCTGACACCCCAAAAACAGGAAAATAAATCAATACAAAACCCGGAAAATGAACGCATATGGATACCATCTACTATAAAGCCCACGGGAACCTGTACCTGAACCTTACGAACCGCTGCACTGCAGACTGCGTTTTCTGCATCCGCAACTTCGCAACAGGGGTATACGGCTACGACCTGAGACTGTCAAAAGAACCCTCAGTAGAAGAGATCATAGAAGCCCTTGAAAAACTTGACCTTTCGAAGTACAGGGAAATTGTGTTCACCGGCCTTGGAGAGCCCACCCTCCGCCTGGATGTGCTCCTTGAAGTGACCCACTGGCTTAAAAAACGTGAGTTGAAGGTCAGGCTTGATACTAACGGGCACGCTTCCCTGATCCATCCCAAAAAAGACGTTATCACGGAACTGAAAAGGGCCGGGATCGATTCCATCTCTGTCAGCCTGAACGCCGAATCCGAAGAAACGTATAACAGGCTCTGCAGGCCTGCCCATAAAAATGCTTACAGAGCAGTACTTGATTTTGTCCGGGAAGCCCGAAAAGCCGGAATCCCTACCAGGGTGACAGTGGTAGAACTGCCAGAAATAGATGTGGAAAAGTGCAGGAAGCTTGCAGCAGAACTTGACTCGGACTTCCATGTAAGAAAGCTCTCGGAAGCCGCAAGCAAGAAAAATAAAAAAGATCCCCGGGCTTGACCCCCGGAACTGAAAGGGCGCAGGAAAGTTTTCAGCCTTTAATAAGAATTTTTACCTTAAAAAAGATTTTCAGCCTTTAAAAAGGTTGAAAAACTCCAGGCCTCAGCGCCCCGTGTTTTCATCCACGAGGACATCTTCCCCGCTCTTTTTCCTCCGGAGGTCTCTTCTGGACTCCCTGGCAAGTTCGGCTTCAGCGCTCAGTTTGCCTCCCACCCACCTGTCCATCACGGTGCAGGCAACAAGGTCTCCCGTAACGTTGATTGCAGTCCGGCTCATGTCCAGGATCCGGTCCACCCCGATTATCAGGGCTATCCCTGCTGTCGGGATTCCGACACTGCCCAGGATCAAAGAAAGGATCACTATTCCTACCCCAGGAGTCGAGGGGGTCCCTATAGATGCCCCGACAGTGGTGACCATGATCAGAACCAGGGCCCCGATCCCTAGCTCAACCCCGAAAACCTGGGCAAGGAAAACAGCTGCTATTGCCTGATAGAGCGCAGTCCCGTCCATGTTTACGGTTGCCCCGAGGGGGATTATGAAATGGGAGATAGAAGGCCTTACACCCACTTTTTCGTCAGCGGTTTTTATGGACATGGGCATGACAGCCGCAGAACTGGAAGTGGAAAAGGCAAGCAGCATGACCTCCCTCACATCTTTTAAAAAAGAGAGGGGGTTGCGCCTGGAAACAAAAGTTACGATGAGAAGGTAAAATAAGAGCAGGAGCAAAAGCCCAAGGAGCACGGTCCCCACATACATTGCCATGCCCACGAGGGTCCCGACTCCCAATTTAATGGTGAAGTTCGCAAGCAGCCCGAAGACGGCAACCGGGGCTATCAGCATGCTCCATTTCACAACGGTCATGCACACCTCCTGGATCGAACCCATCAGGTCAAGGAGGGGCTTTGCCTGGGCCGGGAGCATGGACACGAGAGCTACTCCCACGATCACGGAGAAAATCACTACCTGGAGCATCTCCCCATTTACCATGGAAACAAGGGGATTTTTAGGGACAAGGTCCCCTATAAGGAGGGGCACGTTGCTGAGAGTAGGAGCGGGAATGGAAGATTCGTTAGCTGCCGGAACAACCGGAGAGCTGCCCAGAGTGCTCTGGACAAGGTCCCCGCTGATGTAAAGCCCCGGTTTGATAAAAAGGGAAAGTCCCAGCCCTATGCAGATCGCAATGCTGGTGGTAAACAAAAAGTAGCCCAGGATTCTCAACCCTACCTTTCGGAGCTGTTCGACATCCGAACCTCCGGCAATCCCCCGGATGATGGAGGCAAAGATTAGGGGCACCACGATCATCTGCAGGAGCCTGAGGAAAATATACCCGGGAAGGGAAAGCCATTCTCCCAGGGCATATGCTGTTTTTTCATCCAGTATTCCCCCAAAGGGCCCTAGCAGCAGCCCCAGGGCAATCCCCAGCACCATGCCGACCATGATCTGGAGCCAGAGCCTTTTCTTTAAAATATCCTGAAGCTGGTAGCTGAGCTGTTTAAGGGGACGGGGATGGATGCGTTCCACATGATTGGGTTTTTTGTCAATTCCAAACATGGTAAATCAATTTCTCCGGAGCCTCCAATCTTGCAAAAAGGGCCGATAGCAGCTCGTGGCACAGTTCTGTGACCCTTAGCACTATGAGGTGGGAGACCCACAATGAAACCTGAAAGGCTTAAAGGGCTTAACACAGGCTTCCTGAAAATAAGTTCAGGAAAACACGGACCTGACCAGGCAGCCGGATCGGCTGTAATAAATTTGAATTTGAAATGATAAAAACGTTATACCCTGAAGTGCAGATACAATGTATAAAGATGTACACGGATAAAGTTGTACCGTAAGTAAAAAGACTCTACTGCCGTGCGGTAAAAAAATGAGAGGAGGATAACTCGAGAAAAGCCTGAAAATAGGCCATCGAGCCCCTTCATCATTTGTTTTCAAGGGAATCGTCATTTTCGAAGAAATCCTCGCCTTCAAAAGCTTCTTCACTATCCCGTGAATATTCTTCATTTTCAAAATCCTCGAAATTCTCAAGGTCCTCATATTCTTCCTGTTTTTTGTTTTTGACCTTTTTAATAACAAGGACTGAACCAACTGAGAATGCCAGGAATATGGCAAGAGGAAGTTTTAAAGAGCTTAGCAACCTCAGGACTCCGGAAGAGCTTTCCTCAGGACCCGCGCCCTCGGAATCCGAATACTCAGAACCGGAAGCTTCGGGAGACTGTCCCTCTCCGGAAACCTCTGAGGCAGGAGAGGAAGAAACTACATTGTTTTCAACTCCTCCAGTAATTACCGTGGCGTCGTTTAACTCCTGGTCTGATTCTTCCACCTGAGCTTTCCCATCGTTTACCGGGACTTCCTCAGGAAGGAAACGGTCATCTCCGAGGAGCAGCGCAAAGGCTGTGGCGTTCCGGCTGAAGATATACACGGTCCCGTCGTCACTTCCTGCGGCTACGGTTGAACTGTCCCGGGAAACGGAAACACTGTTTATTTTTCCGAGGGTTGTGTATTTCCAGAGTTCTTCTCCTTCCATACTCAGGATATAGAAAGTGTGGTCCCAGCTTCCTGCGGCAATATATGAAGTGTCAGGAGAAGCGGAAACACTGTATACGTCCCCTCCGGTCCCGTACTCCCAGAGTTTTGCCCCGCTGCGGTTGAACATGTAGACCTTATCGTCAAAGCTTCCTGCAGCCATGTGCGAGCCGTTGTAAGTTAAAGAAACACTGCCTATCCAGTCCCCCGGATCATTCATCCAGGAATAATCCTTTTTCTGCTCCATTTTCCGGTCAAAGAGGTATACATTGTTGTTGGAACCTCCGGCAGCAACATAGTAAGCCCCGGGAGTCATGCTCACACTGTTGATTACGCTTCCGGTCCTCCGCTCCCAGACCTTTTTACCTTCCCGGTCAAACAGATAGACGTAATGATTGTAAGTGCCAGCAGCCACATAGTCCCCGTCCCTGGAAATTGCAACATCCCGGACCGCATCCCCGGAATCAAAACTCCAGAGAAGGGTTCCATTCCCATCAAAGAGGTAAACCCTGCCGTCCTCATTCCCTGCCACAACGGAAGAACCGTAAGCAGAGACCTTAACGCTGTTGAGGATGCCTCCTGTATCGTAATTCCAGAGCAAATCCCCGGCCCGGTTGAAAAAGTACACCTTATTATCATTACTTCCGGCTGCAACCCGAGATCCATCTGAAGAAACAGACACAGTATATACAATGTTTCCTGTAACATAATTCCAGAGTTCTGTCCCTCCAGAATCAAAAAAAGAAACGTTGTGATCAAAACATCCTGCAGCAACATAATCCCCCCCTGAAGAGAGCGAAACTGCATTGACAATGCAACCTGTTTCACATCTGCTGAGCAAGTAAAAAGCTTCGAGTTCAGACAGATCTACATCTTCATTATCCGAAACCGCCGGGTCTGAAGCTGCCGCAACCGAAAGAAGGCAGAAAAGCAGGCCCAGCCCTAAAAATACCCTTGTTCCCGATGACTGCTTCATATTAGTTAATAAAGAAGGACTTTATTACACATGAATTTATTGTTGGAAACGGACGGTAAAAAAGATTAGAGAGATCAGTATTTATTTATTTTACATATTATAATTATGTAAAATAGTAATAATTAAATTATAGATATATTATCACAATAAATAGTACTGGAAATCAGCAATAAAAGTACTGAAAATCAGTGATTAAACAATTTACTTATGTGAGTGTTTACTTCATGGAGTTTTTACTTCACGTGAGTTTTTACTTCACGTGAGTTTTTACTTATGTGAGTGTTTACTTATGTGAGTGTTTACTTCATATGATAAGTAAACCAGCAAATTCTGAAAAAACAGGAAAAACTTATACCCCGCACCCTGAGAGTGGCAGTATAAGGATACGCTGACGTAACTATGGTAAAACCTGCATTAATTCTGGTTTATTGCAGTTATCTTACTGGAGTGTGTAGCTCTCAACCTTACTACCTCGGAGTGCGGGCTATAAAGGGCTATAATAGTGATGTGGTTTAATGGCAAGAGAAGTTTGGAACACCAGAGTTGGATTTATTCTCGCAGCGGTAGGGTCTGCTGTGGGCCTCGGAAACATCTGGAGATTCAGTTACATGGCATACGAAAACGGCGGAGGGGCCTTCCTGATTCCGTACTTTGTAGCCATTTTAACTGCAGGTATCCCCCTGATGATCCTTGAATTCGGGTTAGGAAGTAAGTTTCGGGGCTCGGCCCCCATGTCCCTGAAAAGAGCAAAGAAAAGTTTCGAATGGATCGGCTGGCTGGGAGTCATGACCGGTTTCATCATCACAACGTATTATGCGGTCATCGTGGGCTGGAGCCTGACATACCTGGTAAATGCCTTCACCCTGGGCTGGGGGACGGATACTGCCGGTTTCCTCTTCGGAGAGGTACTCGAAATTTCGGAATCCCCCTGGGTCCTGGGAGGTTTTGCCTACAAGGCTCTTCTAGGCCTGCTTGCTGTATGGGCTATTGTCTGGATCGTTGAAAAGAAGGGTGTCCAGGGAGGAATCGAAAAGGCAAACAAGATTTTCATGCCTCTCCTCTGGATTCTCCTCGTCGTATTAGTCTTACGGGGAGTAACCCTCGTGGGTTCCCTCGAAGGACTCGAATGGTACCTTAAGCCGGACTTCAGCAAGCTCACCGACCCGAAAATCTGGATCGCAGCCTACGGGCAGGCATTCTTCAGCCTGAGCCTCGGGATGGCGATCATGATCACCTACTCAAGCTACCTTCCGAATAAGAGCGATATCGTAAACAACGCTTTTATCGTTAGCCTTGCAGATGCCGCCTTCAGTTTCACCATGGGCTTTGCAGTCTTTGGGACCCTCGGGTACATGGCAGCAGCCAAAGGTGTAGGCATCCAGGAAGTCGTGGCAAGCGGCGTAGGCCTTGTATTCGTGGTCCTGCCCGAAGCCCTTAACATGCTCCCGGGGTTAAAAGCGCTTACAGCAGTGGTTTTCTTCCTGAGCATCCTGGTTGCGGCGCTCTCTTCCCTGATCTCCATCGTCGAAGGCTTTGCTGCAGCCATGATGGATAAGTTTGAAATGAGCAGGAGCCGGGCAGTGGACATTACAATTGGTATGGCCCTTTTAGGCAGCCTGATCTATGCAACCAAAGGAGGGCTTTACTGGCTGGACATAATTGACCATTTCGTTAACAACTACGGGCTCCTGCTGGTCGGGCTCTTTGAAGCCGTAGCAATCTGCTGGGTCTACGGCGGGGACAAAATCAAGGAATGGGTCAACTCCTACTCGGACATCATGGCCGGAAGCTGGTGGGACATTGCCACAAAAGTATTCCTGCCCCTCGTCCTTATTGTCCTGCTGGCTCAGGAGACCTGGAACAACATCGTTGAGCCCTACGGAGGCGGAGACTATGACATAGCCGCACTCATGGTAGGGGTTGGCGTGCTCGTTGCAGGAATAATTATATCCTTCATCATGCCCCGGATCAAGAAGGAGGTTGAGTAAAATGCTGTCCACTGGCAGCATCGCAATGGCTGTCTTCGGGTTTGTGTTCCTTTACGGAGGACTTGCTTATTGCCTGAGCATAGCCCTGAGAAAGAAGATGCTCTGAAAAGGAAATAATAAAAAGTGTAAAAAGAAGTTGTGGGATTATTTCCACAACCTTCTGTTTTTTAACTTGTTCTGTTAGCTTTTTTCCATAACTTATTTCTGAAGCCCTGAGTTTCTTTTTTAGTAATTTAAAAACCCCCTTTCTTAA
The DNA here is from genome assembly GCF_024372725.1 of Methanosarcina sp. KYL-1. Lineage (GTDB taxonomy): Archaea > Halobacteriota > Methanosarcinia > Methanosarcinales > Methanosarcinaceae > Methanosarcina. Next base: position 31,500 of record NZ_VOUA01000033.1, on the reverse strand, counting down.
GCCTCCGCCTTTTCAGCTGGAAACAGAAGGTTCTCTTCATATCGACTAGAACTTCAGCATATCTGGATATAGAAGGAGAAATAAGCAGGCGGCATGGGTAAATCGTAGTGTAGAAGATACTGCAATTACATAATAAATTTTGTGAACTTTCACGATAATGCAAAAGAAGATATTTGAAAATAAGGCAAAGAAGATGTTTGAAAACAAAATAGAGAAGTTATGGAAACTTTTCCATAACTTCCTGTTTATGAAATTCCTTCAATAGAGATTATTTCTTTTTTCACGATACTATCAAAAGCCCCTTATCAAACCCATAAACAGCAGACATCTCCGAGTCCACATTCGCCCTGAAGAACTTTAAACCCCGAGAAGCCCCTACAGGCACCCTCACCTCAAGTGGGAATATCTTTTCTTCCCCTGCCCTGAGCTTAACCTCATTTTCAGTCCAGCTAAAGCCGGAAAGGTCCGCACAAAGAGATTCTCGCAACCTGTCAGTATTTATCCGGACATTAAAAATGTCATCGATGTTCTGGGTGTTTTTTACCTTTAAAGTTAAGGAAACAGTATTTCCCGAACTGGCAAAACTGACTCCTGGAGATATGGAAATGTCAACTCCACCTTTACACAGGACCACATGGTAGGGCACTGAAGTTTCCGCAGTGCTGCCAGCGGCGTCACTTGCTGCAATTGAAAGGGAATAATCACCAGGAGAAGAAGGAGCAATTATGCTTCCCTGCCAGATCCCATCTGTTTTTTTGACAAGCAAAACGTCGCCGACCGCTACTTCAATTACTTCAGCCTCGCCCACGACGTCCACACTTACATTTATTGCAGCGCCAGGCGTTGTCCTGGCAGGGAAGAGATCAACCGAATTGATAACAGGAGGCCCATAAACCTGCGGACCTGTAACGAGGATGGATTGTGTTGAAGTATCCCCGGTACCGAGTTTGTTTGCTGCGGTAAGGGAAACGACATACTCCCCGGGTTCGGTGTACGTGAATTCCGGATTCTGTGCCCTGGAATCCACGAGGCCGTCGCCATTAAAGTCCCATGACCAGGAAACGGCATTCATGGAAGTGTCGGTGAACTTAACTGTTAACGGAGCTTCGCCTTCACTGACACTGGGAGTGAAACCGGAAACTACCGGCCCAATCAAAACAACTGTCCCGCTACTGGGATCAAAACCGGTAATTTGAAGATTTGAATCTACAATTATAACATTATTAAGGATGAATTCTTTTACTCCATAAGATGAAATCGGGTCCTTTACCCTAAATTCAATTGTTGAAACTATACCGGGTGCAGAGACCCCCGTCTTTATCCCGTACCTTGATTCTACATAGAGGACTTCGCCTTTTTCGGGATATGTTTCCCGGACTACAAACGCAGGCCGGCCGTCCTGAGAGAGGAAGGGCCCCTGGGACTGCGACAATATTTCAAAGGCATCCGGGTCAAATGATACGTTGTACTGGACCCCGTAAACTTCCATTGACTGCGGGTCTATGCTTACGGTTACTGTAAACACGTCTCCGGGATGTACGTATGTTACGTCCGGTTCCAAAATTATGCTGCGAGAGGAATCGGCAGCTGCTTCAACAGGAGAAACAGATGTAAAAAAAAACAATATAAGTAAACAAAAGCAACTTCCAAGATGTCTGATTTTCATTATTTCGCTCCACATTATCGACTGACTCCACAAGTATTTGGCCTGTAAAGCCCAACCGGAGCAGGATCATAAAAATACCCCTAATTTTTCAGGCCAAAAGTAATAAAATAAATTTTTTATGACAGCAAATGCGTGAAATAAATAAAGTAATATATACAGTTAGGGTATGAAATTAGTACATAAAAACTATTCTATATTTTACTATCTTTTCAAAAGTTAAATGCAAACATAAGAGGTCACTGGCACTTCAAATCAACTTTCCTGAAACGAGTACACAAATATATTTGAAAGAATACCGCATAGAAAATTTTGAAAATGAATTTGTGAAACAGTTTAAAGAGTGGTATTCCTGAAATGAAAAGTTAAGAAATGATTCTCAGAAAATTAAGTCCCATGAAAAGGTGTATGCATTACCTCAAGTCCCTGAACCCCGAAACCTTAAATCTGGAATACGACTACGAAAGAAGAAGTGCAGTCGAGAAAAAGAGATATAAATTAACCAACAGGCACCTTCAAAAAGCACCTGCCAAAAAAACGTACATGAAATTTTTGAATTACAGGCACAAAAAATGAAAGTACTCCGGTACTTTCATGCCAAAGAAAAAAAGAAAAAGCCGCTTTAAAAAGCAGCAGCTTCAAATACACCTAATGATGCCCGTGCCCGTGTTCCGCCTGTTCTCTTTTGAACTTGACGTAGGTTTCACCGGCTGCCTTCAAACACTTCTCACAGAGCATGGCGTTTTCAGTCACAACGCCTTTTGAGAAGTTGGGGATGCGGAGCTCTACGGGGTAGAGGTCGGTTTTTGAGCCGCAGAGGTCGCATTTGCCGGGGGTGCCTTCAAGTTCTTCTTTTTCCACTTTTACGCGGGTTTTGTCGGCGGATTCGAGGCAGGTCTCGCAGAGGCCTGTCCAGACTCCTTCGGGATAGACGAATTTGAGGAGGGGAGGGATCTCCCCGAAGGATTTTGCAGAAAAATTCGCACCTGCCGCAGGGTTCAGGAATATACTCGTCCACATGTATGACGAAGTGGACCCCGGGGTTCTGGAAGAATTCCTGACCGAGAAACTTGGGGATTTTGAGGAATTTGCGGGGTATGTGCTGGAGTATGTTGAGAAGAAAGAAACTGAATGAAAATTACTTTTACAATTTATCTTCCAATTCTTCAAAAATCTTATATTCGGCCGGTCGACATAATAATTTAGACATTTCTTTTGATGCCGTTTTTGAATTAACAATCTCTAACTGAAATCATTTGATAACGTTTACATATACTTGAAATCTCGGTCCATATATAAGTAAGAGCATGTGTATGGAATCTACATATATTGGATGTAATTTCTGAAACAAGGCGAAAAACGGCATCGGGAAAAATGATTCAGAATATGCAAGCCACCTGCCGAAAGTAGGTCAGATCAGCCAGAGCGGTGAGTTCCTAAAGGAATTGACTGATGAGAAGGTTGTAGAGAAGGCTTTCGAGAACATCGACAAGTTCAATGAGAAATACCGGATATCCCAGTTTATCTTTGACAAGGATATTGAGAAAAGGTTAAAAATAGAGAAAAGTTTGAGGTAAGGAACCCCACACTTTTCATCAGAGATTATTTCAGTTCTACAAATACTCAATTTAAATCCATATTTTTGAACAATATTACCACGGCCATTCATAGTCATCTCTAAAATAACGATATACCATTTGCGCCTCTTCATAACGAACTGTCATTGTGTCTATTGAGTATTCCCACTCCGGATCCACAAATCTAGTCACATCATTTACGTGAGTAAACTCGAAACCAGAATTCACAGCTGTATCCCGTATAATTGATACAGTAGTATATGCAGCATCTAACTTATCTATATCACTCGAATGTTCCCAAATATCAACAATTTCTTCTTTAGATGTTGGTATATCTGAAAGAGTGAGACCATGGCTGTGGAAACTTTCAGATAATTCTGTAGCCACAGTTACTCCCATCATGATATTTTCAGCCGTATTCGTAGTTCCTTTAAGAGATTTTCTTGATTCAATGTATGGCCATATACTATTGAGACTTGTACCCTGGTTCCTCGTTGCTGCTCCTAAATATGTGACTCTATTAATAACAAAAGGATCTGTAAAAAAAGACATCGCCGGATCTACATATCTTTTTGTCCAGAAAATTTCATCTACACTTTTTACCGTGTTACCATCCTCTGAACATAAGCCTGTAGGATCAACATAGTTAACCGGATTATTCTGAACATAAGAATACCTGTTCAGACTCTGAGTGTTTGACATAAAACCTTCAAACGGATCCTTGTTGATAAATCTACCAATCTCGGGATCATAATACCTTGCTCTGAGATACATCAATCCAGTCTCGTCATCCATTTGTTCTCCGGTGAACAGGAATTCATTATCAACATGACCCATTTCCTTCTGTATTTGTCCGAAAGCATCATAGAAGTAAATAGTTTTAACACTTTGTTGGCTATCACTCAGGCTACGTACACTTCCAAGTCCATCATATTGATAGTAGAATTCCCCTCTTTGAGGATCTGTCATGGAAATGAGGTCCAGCCCATAAGTGTAATAGGTTGAATCCTTCTTATCAGATTCAGCAAGCACTTGTGGCAGGAAACTGTTGACATCCCATACATACTCTGTTGAACGCAGGTTATTTCCATGAATTTCGGTCTTGATGATACGATTTCCGTCACCATCATACTCGAAATTGTACAGGTCTTTAGGGGATTTCTTGCTATTTATGACTGCAGATATGCCTGTTAAGTGGTTTGCTGCATCATAGGTGTAGAGTGTAACCTGTCCCGGATTTTCCATCTTCTCGATCAGATTTCCGTTGTTGTCATATGTATATGCAATGCTACCGGAACTCAACAGGCGGTCAGCAACATCATATGAGTAATCCACAGTAGTGTCTATTCCATCGACTGTTGTTATCATACTGATACGATTACCCATAGGATCATAGTTATACTGCACAGTCTTATCGAAAGGATAGTTGACCTCGGTCAGGCGGTAGAGACCATCATACTCATAGGTAGTAGTGAGAACCTGTGCTTCGTCACAAACCGGATCCTCTGCCTCGAACCTTCCTGAAAACAGCTCATCAACGCTCAAACGATTGCCTACGGGATCCAGAGTGTACTCAAAACTCGAGACTACCTGGGTTTCATTTTTATTGATAAGCCTGACGAGTCTGTCATTTGCATCATAAACATAGTCTGTGGACATACCGTTTGGATAGGTCATATTTATCAGGTTACCGTTTGTATCATATGCATAGCCTGTGATCAAACCATCCCGACCAGTCACGCCAATGAGCCTGTTTATATCGTCATATATGTAAGAGGCAACCTTTCCATCAGGATATGTAATTTCAGCACGGTTACCGGATTCGTCATAGGTGTAGCTCACCTGTTCTGAGTCGGAATCGAGGACACTGAGCAAGCGGTTCAGGCTGTCATACTCATAGTTCGTTACTCCATGGCTATCCTGCATGGTGAGGCGGTTACCCAGGCCATCATGGCCATATATCACATTTTGACCATCCGGATAGGAGATCTGCACCAGACGATCAACAGCATCGTAACTGTAAGTTGTTGTCTCACCATTTGCATCGGTGAGGCTGACCATGTTGCCAACGGCATCATAGGTGTTACTCGTAGTGTATCCCAACGGATCGGTTGCAGAGACAGGACGATCCAATGAATCATAGGCGTAACTCGTGGTATGCCCGTTTGCATCTGTCATAGAAACCATATTGCCCACAACATCATACTCATAGATCACTGATCCACCCATTGCATCCGTAACCTCGATCAACCTATTAAGCAGGTCATAAGAGTATGTTGTCACGCTTCCGGCAGCATCCGTAAAGCTGATACCGTTACCAACGGCATCATATTCAACTGTTGAAATATAACCCAATGGGTCGGTAACAGAAACGGGGCGATTCAGGGGATCGTAGTTGATGTTTGTGGTCTGATCCTTTGCATCTGTAACTGCGATCATGTTGCCAACGGCATCATATGTAAAGCTAACAGAATCACCTACGGCGTTCGTTACCTCAAGCAAATTGTATAAGGGGTCATAGGAATACGTTGTTGCGCTTCCTGAAGCATCGGTAAGACAAATCATATTTCCAGCCGCATCATATGTACTGGTTGCAGTATTTCCAAGTGGGTCGGTAACGCTTATGACCCTGTCAAGGACATCGTATTGTAATGTGTATGTGTTGCCATTGGCATCGGTTATGCTGGTAACCCGGCCTATCATGTCATAAGTTAGAGATGCAGTGTTACCCAGGGCATCAACAACACTAATTTTGTCTCCGTTGGCGTTATAGGCAAAGGTTGCAGTGTTACCGTTGGCATCCGTGCTGCTTATAAGCTGTCCGTGCAGATCATAAGTAAAAACAAACTCATAACCCAGAGCATTGATTATTTTGCTAAGGTCATTATTGCTATTATACTCCAGGGACATCTGCCGACCCAGTGCATCTGTAAGACTTATCAGATTGTCTTCTGAATCATATGCCATGGATGTAGTATAACCCAGCGGATCAGTGATGCCGATAACATCACCATTTTCATCATATGCAAATGTGCTGGTCTGGCCATTCTCATTGGTCACACTGATCCTATTACCATCTTCGTCATAGGCATAAGTTACTGTGTTCCCGAGCTGGTCGGTTTCACTCAGTCCCCAGAAGTGTTCATCGTATGCATAGACCTTAGTATTGCCAAAGGGATCAGTTTCAGTAGTCCTTTGGTTCTCTGTATCATAATCGAAAGTATAGACCGATCCAAGGGCATTGCTCTGACTGATCACGCGTCCTTCATCATCATAGGTATTTGCCATGATCTGATTTCCAAGAGGATCGGTTATTGATGTCATCCAGTTATTTTCATCATATGTGTAACTGAATTGACCGCCCATGGGATTCAGACATTCGATCAGATTACCCTGGCTATCATATGAATAGCTCCATACCCTGCCTATCGGATCGGTGATCGAAATGATGTGACCCTCTGTATCATAGGCCAGAATCAGCTCCCGGCCAGAAGCATCGGTAACTTCTGTCAGATAGTCTCCAGTATACGTTAAACTTACTTGGTTATCGTTTTTGTCTATTATACTGGTAAGTTTTCCATCTGGGCCAAAGTTATACCGTGTCCTGTCCTTTCCTGTTAAAATATAGGTTCCATCCGGGTTTTTGGTTAAAGTATCAAAGACACCCAGTGGTGCGGAATAGGTCCCGTCTGTATTCAGTGTATACCTGTCCCTTCTGCCACTTTCTCTCATGACCGTTACATCACCAGTAGCTGAAACGATCAAATTCATATTGTAATTGAATGTCCAGCCATGACCTAGTGGCCCGTTATAATCATCCATGGAATTATATGAACGTGTAATTGCCAAAGGTAGACCCTGCCCGGGGATGTAGATGTCTTGGTGATTGTAGAAGTAACTACCAGTTCCCATGTTTATCGGATCATCGGAATGAAGACTGTTTGATTCTGAAGGACCGCCATAAGTAGCACTTATAGCTTCGTTATCTTCATCTATGTTACCAGAAGAAGGAGATATCCAAAAAGTACCCCCTTCTCCACCATTTGGCCAGTTCCAGTACCCGCTGAGAGTATCACCTTTTAGTTCCGCATAATAATCCCCATTAAGAACTATGGAAGATGACCCCTGTATTTGTTCGTATTCCGTAAACCAAGCTTGATTTAAGTTTGGATCAATTGTACCTGTAAACTTAGTTTTACTATCCCCAAGATCTGGCCAGTAAAGTATTCCACTAAATTCCAGTCCATCTACATCTGTAACTTCCATAATCATGGGGTACGAACCGTAATTGTATTGATCAAAAGTTCCTTCTAAAAAGGCACCTGGTTTAATGATCTCAAAAATTGGTTCATTAATATTTATCTCGTTTCCCTCTGGAAACATGTTTATTATCGACGAAGAAACGTCTATGACATCATCAAAACTGAATCCATTCCATTCGAGAGCTTCAGGAGATGTAAAGTGACGTTTCTTCCCATTTTCAATCAAATAAACTTTGTAATCTCCCACTTCCCTGATAAGCAGCCCATCAGAAATCGATTCCGTACTGATGAAACGTGGACCCTGTGAATAATCCGCTGGGTCAAAGTCACTGGCTGGCAGGGTGTTCACACTGTCCCAGCCCGGCACACCTGACATCTGGTTGATTATATCCCAATCGGTCACCCAGTAAAGTTTGTTGTTCTGGAACCAGTAGACATCTGGACTGCCTTGCACCTGGAGAAGAGATTTATCTTGCATAGATGATGAAGGCGGGGTTGAAGAATATGGTGCCATCAGCGGATATCTATCCACACTGCTGCCGCCCGGGATCGGGTAGGGGGTATCACCGATGCCATCACTGCCAGGTTGATCTTGATTTGGACCTTTGAAATTATCAGAACCAGTGTAATCGCTCCAGTAATTGCCACCTGATGGGTAATCATTATCCCACGTGTTCCATGTATAACCGGTGGAATCAAAAATATTTGCATCTATAGCGTTAGTATAATTATTGGTAATTAGATTATAACCATTGTTAATTAGATTATTATGATACAGAAGATTGTGGTATGTACCATTCGCAAAAAATTGTAAGTAGATCCCACATCCTCCGTTGGAATCTGCGGTATTGTTAATAAGTTCAATATAGGAGGAGCTTTGAATTTGGAAGCCATAATCAGCATTTGAATTTGCAGTATTATTTATTAAAGTATTATTCATTGAATTTTGTCCGATAAATAAACCAATGCTATTAGAGTTTGCAATGTTGTCTTTTATAACATTGTCTTTACCACCTACATGTAGACCCCATTCGTTTGATACGGCTTTATTACCAATTAATAACACATTTGATTTATGTATATATGTGCCAAGTCTATTTGAATCAAATGTGTTATTAATTATGGTTAATGTTCCTTGAGAACCCCACTCTACAAGGCATTGAATTCCACAATTATTGTTATAAAGGATATTGTCTGATATTATGCAATCTGAAGAAGAACATTTAATTCCTGCAGCAGGGCCAGTACCATCAAAATCTGCTCCTGTTACTGTGAATCCACTAATTGTGACTCGTCCATCATTAGTTGCAACACCAAAAACAGAATAGCCTGAAGGTGACACTACTTTTACTGTATCCGCGCTATCACCTTTTAATATTAAGCTCTTATCTATTCTAACATATTCAACATATGTGCCACTATCCACATGTATTTCATCACCTGAACTTGCATCATTAATAGCAGCTTGTATTGAAGTGTAGTCAGTGCCTTTATCGATATTATGAACAGAAGAAGATTTGCTTACATCACTTCCAGATTTAAATGTTGCAAGTATTTCTGTTGATACACTTATCACATCATCAAAGCTGTATCCACTCTCCAAGAATGCCTCAGGAGAAGTAAAGTGATGCTTTTCACCACCAAGAATAAGATATACCTCAGGGTATCCCTGTTCTTGGATTAACAAACCATCCGACTCTATTCCTGTACTAATAAACCTGGGTCCTTGCTCATAATCCTCCGGGTTGAACATGCTTGATGGTAGAGTGTTCACGTGATCCCAACCGGGGACATCTGACATCTTATTGATCACGTCCCAGTCTGTGACCCAGTATAGTTTGTTGTTCTGAAGCCAGTAGATATCGGGAAGTCCTTCTCTTTGAAGCAGGGTTTTATCGTTGCTGATTTCACTCCCTGATGAGAACATTCCGATAATTGATGGAGATACATCTATGACATCATCAAAACTGTATCCGTTCCATTCAAGAGCTTCAGGAGATGTAATATGGCGTTTCTTCCCGTTTTCAATCAAATAAACTTTGTAATCACCCAGTTCCCTGATAAGCAGCCCATCAGAAATCGATTCCGTACTGATAAAACGTGGACCCTGTGAATAATCCGCAGGATCAAAGTCACCGGCTGGCAGGGTGTTCACGCTGTCCCAGCCCGACACACCTGCCATCTGGTTGATTATTTCCCAATCGGTCACCCAGTAAAGTTTGTTATTCTGGAACCAGTAGACTTCGGGACTGCCTTCTACCTGGACTAAAGATTCATCAGTTGGTCCCTGATCTTGGATATCAGTTCGCAAAATCACAAGACCATTGGTATTATCGGCTACATAGGCATAATTGCCTGCCACAGCAACACCCTCTGCATAACCAGCAGTATCATAACTGCCTGCGATAGTTGGTGCTGCTGGATCTGTGACATCCACAATGACAAGACCATTGTAAGAATCGGCTACGTATGCATAATTTCCTGCCACCGCAACACCACGTGCATAACCAGCAGTATCATAACTGCCTGCAAGGGTTGGTGCGGATGGGGTGGTGACATCCACAATAACAAGACCATTGCTACCAGAGGCTATGTAGGCATAATTGCCTGCCACAGCAACACCCTCTGCATAACCAGCAGTATCATAACTACCTGTAAGGGTTGGTGCGGATGGGGTGGTGACATCCACAATAACAAGACCATTGTCCCAATCGGCTACGTAGGCATAATTGCCTGCAACAGCGACACAAAGTGGACAACGAGTATAATAACTGCCTGCAAGGGTTGGTGCGGATGGGGTGGTGACATCCACAATAACAAGACCATTGCTACTAGAGGTTACATAGGCATAGCTGCCTGCCACAGCAACACCATGACCAACAGTATCAACAGTATCATAACTGCCTGCAAGGGTTGGTGCTGCTGGGTTTGTGACATCCACAATAACAAGACCACTAGAGACTACATAGGCATAGCTGCCTGCCACAGCAACACCAAATACTATCGATGGTGTAAGCACCCTCCCCACTTCTGATGGATTGAATGCGTCACTGATGTCAAATATAACAAGTTCCTGCCCCGTTCCAATATATGCATAATCCCCAACTACCTCCACATCGTAAACCTCTCCGTCAAGGTGACTAACTAATTCCACGTTAACGTCATCAGCTATTGCCGTCCCTGTAATCATCGTCAGAAAAACAACAAGTAAAGGTAAACAAATTATTTTCCGATTTGTTTTCATCAAATATCACCCCTATTTTCAAAGATCAAAAATACAGAACATAACTCAGTACTTTATCAGAAGCCCTTCCAGATTATTTTATGAAAAATTAGACAAACAATTTCAATCTCTAATCACTCAGACCTTCAAATCTTCATCCTCACATTTTTTAACTGCTGCCATCAAACCCATGACTCGATGAAACTTCTTGGCTGGTTTCATCATGAAAAAAATCATTCATCTCTATATACCCCACCAAACGGAGGCATCCCATGTAGTCAAAATTTCCTTTCTAATCCCCCTCTATGTCTTCCTCTTTTCCGGAACATACCAACAGTGTACATATATAAAATGTGTATATAATAAATAAAATATTTTATACTGTTGTATAGAATAAGAATAGATAAATGTTTCGTTTTTTAGAGAAAGAGTATAAAATATAGAAATATAAAAAGATGAAAATGCTTTTGATGTTGATAATAAATCAAAGCAGTCGAGAAAATGAAATTAAAAGCGAACCAATAGGAACCTTCAGGATAAAAGCACCCATCAAAAAACAAAAAAAAGAAAAAAGCCGCCTTAACAGCAGCTTCAAATCCACTTAATGATGCCCGTGCCCGTGCTCCGCCTGTTCTCTTTTAAACTTGACGTAGCTTTCACCGGCTGCCTTTAAACACTTCTCGCAGAGCATTGCGTTTTCAGTCATGACACCTTTTGAGAAGTTGGGGATGTGCATTTCCACGGCGTAGAGGTCGGTTTTTGTGCCGCAGAGGGTGCATTTGCCGGGGGTGCCTGCAAGTTCTTCTTTTTCCACTTTTACATAGATCGTCACATAAATTTGGAACAGACCTCAAATATGTCCAAACCTCACAACATAAAGAAAGATTAATAACTGCTCAATATACTGTAAGAAATACAAAGCAAAAAAATTAAACTTGATAAGTGACGGAGGCAAATTTTCCACGTACTTAAACGGAAATATCGAACTTGAGATTTATTCTGATGAAATTTTCAGTAGCGTAGACCCTTTTGATAATACAAAATGGATGTACCTCGGAGCTCTCTTTGTCCCTAAAGATTGCAAAGAGGATGTTTTGACAAACTTGAAAGATCTGCGGTGCATAAAAAATCACCATTGGAATGTCTCAGATTCATGCTGTCCTGATAGATGTAAGTTTCATGAAGATAATGATACTGAGATTCATTTCAAAGAAATTCACAGATCAAGTGCTAGATACATGATAGCAAAAAATTGGATCAATTTTATCAACAGGGAAGCTTGTCAAAAGCACCGAAAAATGTTATACTTTAATATTCTGGGAATAAATCTTTCAAACATAGATTACAGAGAATTTGGTAGTGGCGGAAAAATAGAACTTAACATCTATAACCGATTTTATAGAACTGTTTTAATGAGCGGTTTAAACTATTTTTTTAAAGATTACTCCAATATTGTCGTGAATTCTATATTTCATGACAGAGGAAGTCAAGAATACCATGATTTTTTCCCTTGGCACCCAATTCAACAAACCGAATTCGCAATAGATAAGTTGAGCATAAACTGTGACGAAATAAAATTTATCGACTCAGACCATAGAGAAAGCAAGTCAGATGAATCCCAATTTATTCAATTGATCGACTTGATTCTTGGAGCAACTTTTTCAACTATCCATAACTCGTCAAATAATTCAAGAAAAAAAGAAGTTTGTGAACTTTTCAAACCAACATTGCGTAAACTTTTGGATCGCAAAAAGAGTCAAAAAGGACAGATGATAGGAAATTACTACAAAAGTAATTACTATAGGACATACCAGATATCGTTTTTTCCAAAAGATAAAATGACACCGGAGGAAGTTATTACTTATCTAGACCTTCAAGGCAATGTTAGAACGAAAGAAAAGATAAAAGTCGACAACTTCTATTATTCACGTTTAATTGAGGCAAAAAACCAACAAAAGCTTGACAAATGGTTTTAAGAAACTTTGGAATTATGTCAAAAAGAAACTGGCGAGGGATATAAAGCTACCAGCACCCGCCAAAAAAAATAAGAAAAAAGCCGCTTTAAAAGCAGCTCCAACTCAACTTTAATGCTTCGAGTGCCCGTGTTCCCCGTGCTGTTCCCTCTTGAACTTCACGTAGGTTTCACCGGCTGCATCCAGGCATTTTTTTCAGAGCATGGCATCCTTTTTTACGATTTCTTTTGAGAAGTCGGGGATGTGCATTTCTGCAGCGTAAAGGTCGGTTTTTGAGCCGCAGAGGTCGCATTTGTCGGAAGTGCCTGTAAAGATCTCTTTTTCCACTTTTACGCGGGTTTTGTCGGCGGATTCGAGACAGTTCTCGCAGAGGCCTGCCCAGACGCCTTCGGGGTAGGCGAACTTGAGGAGAGGGCGCAGGACCCTGACCGGGTTTACGGTCGGGATTGCACGTCCGCAAAGATCACAATATGTCACAATGACCCTACCTGCAACACCTGCAACATAATGTATTTGAAAGAACAGGACATAAAGAAGAATGCAATGGGCTCTACACCACATAAGAGAGGGAAAGAGATTCTGTGTACCGTGCTCCCTGAATTTTTCAAGGCACGGGAATATGTTGAACTTGCATATCTCTTCGGCTCGACAGCCGAAGGCACGGAAGGGCCGTTAAGCGATATTGATATAGCTGTGTATCTTTCCGGCAAACTTACAAAAGGAGAGAGGATCGAAAAGCGCCTGGAATTAATGGGAGAGCTTGCAACCTTCCTCAAAACCGATCATGTAGACCTTGTAGTGATGAATGATGCTTCACCGGTTATTAATTTTGAGGTAATAAAGCCCAATGTGCCGTTATTAGTCAGAAACGAAGACCTTAAACTGGACGTGGAGCATCGTGTAATGTCCAGATACCTGGACAGAAAGTACCATGAAGACTTTTTAAATAAGGAATTGCTGAAACGAATAAGGGAGAAGAGAGGTATTCCGAATGTCAGCAGCAGATAAGATCTTTAGAAAGTTAAACTTCATGCAGCGCTGTATGGACTACCTGAAATCAATAGATTCCGACAGCACGGACCTCGAAAGCAATTATGAAAAACGTTCCGCAGTCGAGAGAAATTTCCAGCTTGCAATTGAATGTGCCATTGACATCGGAGAAATCATCATCTCAAAAGAGGGGTTTGAAAGGCCTGAAGACTATAGGAGTGTTTTTCGGATTCTTGGCAGGCACAAAATAATCCCTAAAGAATTTGCAGAGGAATTCGCTTTTGCAGCAGGGTTCAGAAATGTTCTGGTCCATATATATGAAGAATTGGACCCTGACGTATTAAGAAAACTGCTAGCTGAAAACCTGGAAGATTTTGATACATTTGCCTTTTACGCTGCAGAATACGCAGAGAAACTTGCAGAATAAAATGAGATTTCAATAATCAAAAAAAAGGAAGAAAAAAGCCGCCATAACAGCAGCTTCAACCTCACTTAATGATGCCCGTGCCCGTGCCCGTGTTCCCCGTGCTGTTCCCTCTTGAACTTCACGTAAGTCTCACCGGCTGCCTTTAAGCATTTCTCACAGAGCATTGCATTCTTTTTTACGACTTCTTTTGAGAAGTCAGGGATATGCATTTCCACGGCGTAAAGGTCGGTTTTATCTCCGCAGAGGGCGCATTTGCCTTTTTTGCCTGCAGAGGTCTCTTTTGCCACTTTTACGCGGGTTTCCTCGGCGGATTCAAGGCAGGTCTCGCAGAGGCCTTTCCAGACTCCTTCGGGGTAGGCGAACTTGAGGAGAGGGCGCAGGACCCTGACCGGGTTTACGGTCGGGATTGCGCGTCCGCAAAGATCACAATCTGTCATTTCTCTTTACCTCCTTAACTCCTTAGACCAGTACCTTTGCCGCTTCCATTGCCCACTGCATGAAGGGTTCGGGCCAGATGCCGATTACCAGGACGCCAGCCACTGCGAGCAGGAGGGCCATTGCGTACGGGAAGGGAGTGCTGACCTTTTCACCATCGGGAGGCAGGAAGTACATGTACTTCACGAGCCTTGCGTAGTAGAACAGGGAAAGAGCACTGTTCAGGATGGCAATAACCGCAAGCCATACAAGCCCTGCCTGGATGGTCGAGGAGAAGAGCACGAACTTGGCCATGTACCCTGCAGTCGGGGGAATCCCGGCAAGGGCAAAGACGAATATCGTCATGGAAATGGCTGCAAGAGGCATTCTCTTCCCGAGGCCCTTAAAGCTGTCAAGGTGGTCGGGGACTTCCAGGTTTCCTTTCTTTTCCGAGGTGACCATCCAGACCACGGCTGCAGCGGCTATGAATGCGCCTGCCTTCATGAAGGCGTGGGCAAGGGCGTAGAGGATGCCGCCTGTAAGGGCCATGGGGGTCATGACCACGAAGGCCATTGCAATGTACCCGGCCTGGGCCAGGGACGAGTAGGCGAGCATGCGCTTGACGCTGGTCTGGGCAACTGCTACCACGTTTCCGAAGGTCATGGTAACAACAGCCAGGATCGTAAAGGCGAGCTGCCAGTCAGGCTGAAGGGCTATGAGGGCCACGATGAAAAGCCTGAAGGCTGCAACAAAGCCCATCTTCTTGGACCCGGCTGCAAGGAGGGCGGACACGACCGAGGGGGAGCCCTGGTAGGTATCCGGAGCCCACATGTGGAAGGGCACAAGGGCCATCTTGAAGCCGAAGCCTGCAATTAGCAGGACGACTGCCACAAGCCCGATGGGGTTGTTCACAAGGAGCCCGCTGTTTGCTGCGATCAGGGGGATGCTCGTCGTGCCGGTTGCCCCGTAGACGAAGGAGATGCCAAAGAGCATCAGGGCAGCCGAGACCGAGCCGATCACGAAGTACTTCATTGCGGCTTCGAGGGACCTTGCGTTCTGCTTTTCGTAGCCTGCAAGGGCATAGGTAGCCAGGCTTGCAAGCTCAAAGGCGCAGAAGAGCACGATCAGGTCGTTGGCTGAGGCCACGAACATCATGCCGAAGGTTGCAAAGAGCACCAGGGCATAGAACTCTTCGGTGTGGTTGCTGTCTTCGGTGTACTTGATTGCAGCTACCGAGACCAGCAGGGCGACTGCCAGGAAGACCAGTTTGAAGAACTGGGAGAGGGCATCGATGCTGAGGGTGCCCGAAAACATTGCTGCTTCGGTCCCGAAGCTCCCGACTGTCAGGCCGAGGGCTCCAAGGATGCCGAAGGTTGCAAGGTATCCCAGCATGTTTTTGGCCTGGGGGGACATGAAAATCCCTGCCAGCAGGACAAAGAGGCCGGTAACCGCAATTGCGAGTTCAGGTGCGAGGAGCGTCAGGTTTTCCATGCTTCACACCCCCGCTGCAGCCGCCAGGCTGACTATTGCTTCCGAATTAGTAATCATCATATCAAGCACCGGGCTCGGGTTCAGGCCGAAGTAAAGCACCAGGAGGGCGATTACGGCCATGGAGAAGACCTGAAGCGCATTTATGTCCTTCACGTCCCCGAGTTTCTCATTGTACACTCCGAACATTGCCCGCTGCATTGCCCAGAGGTGGTATCCCGCAGTAATCACGATTGCAAGCAGGGCGATTACCACAAAGCCGGGCAGGTTCACGAAGCTGAAGGTCAGCACCAGGAACTCGGCAATGAACCCCGTAAGGCCCGGGAGGCCGAGAGAGGCCATAAAGCCGACCATCATGATAACTGCCAGTTTGGGCATCTTCCGGGCAAGCCCGCCGAGCTCGTTGATGATCCTTGTACCTGCACTGGCATGGATTGCGCCTGCGGACATGAACAGGATGCTCATGATAAGCCCGTGGGAGAACTGCTGGAACATCGCACCCGAAACCGAGAGGGCTACAAGGCCTGCCGAACCCAGGGTCACATAGCCCATGTGGCTCACACTGGAGTAGGCGATCATGCGTTTGAGGTCCTTTTGCCTGAGTGCCAGGAGAGCTCCGTAGAGGATGCTGACCGACCCGAGAAGACCCATCATGGCAATGATCAGGTTGGGGCTTCCGGTGTTAGGAAGCATCGGCAGGATGATCCTGAAGAGCCCGTATCCACCGATCTTGAGCAGGACAAAGAGCACACTGCCTGCGGTCGGGGCTTCGGAGTAGGCATCCGGAAGCCAGGAGTGGAAGGGGAAAGTCGGGATCTTTGCCAGGAACCCAAAGAGGATTGCAAGGAAGATTGCATCCCTGAGCATTCCGGACTCAAAGAACTGGAACTGTGCGATCAGTTCCCTTATGTCGAAGGTCGGGACCCCGGTCTGCTGCCAGGCAGCATAGAAGAGCCCGAAGATTCCCAGGAGCATTACAAGGGATGCGACATGCGTGTAGATGAAGAACTTGTAGGACGCATGGGCCCTCTTTTCCCCGCCCCAGATGTTCACCATGAAGAAGAGCGGGATCAGGGTAAGCTCCCAGAAGATGTAGAACATGAAGAAGTCCAGGGCTACGAAGACCCCGATAACTGCAGCCTGCATGGTAAGGATCAGGCCGTAGAACCTGTTAGGGGCTTCTCTCTCCTCTTTCCAGGAGTAGAGGACCAGAAGGGGGATCACAATTGCATTGAGCAATATGAGGGGCATGGAAATGCCGTCAATTCCCACGGTGTAGCTGACCCCGAGGGAGGGGATCCACTCCACGGACTCAAAGAACTGCATTGCAGCCGTGCTGCTGTCAAAGTTCATGTAGGCATAAAGGGCAAGGCCCAGGGTCACCAAAGACCCGAGAAGGCCCATTCCTGCAGCCTGTTCTTTCGTTTTTGCAAAAAAGGTCACTGCTGCAAAAATCAGCGGCACCAGGATCAGCAACGATGCGACCGGCAGCATCACAGCACCTCCATTATCAACTTAACAAGTATTATCAACAGGCTCACACCTGCGATCACGACGGTTGCATAGGTCTGGACAACCCCGGTCTGGATTTTCCGGAGCTCTTCGCTTGCAGCAACCGTGACAATTCCGACTGCCTCCACAATGCTGTCAACGACCACGTCAACTACCTGGGCCAGGAAGGCAACGACGCCGTAGACCACACCGATTGAGAAGAATTCCGTGTAGATCTCGTGCTGGTAGTAGCGCTTGTAGAGCAGCTTGTAGACCGGGTTCTTCATGGAAGCCAGGGCTCCGAGGTCCACTGCCCTCAGGTAGTAGAGCGCAAAGGCAATTCCGAGACCTGCAAGAGCAACAATGAGCGGGAGCCAGAGGATGAAAAGAGGCTCGTGCCCTGCAGCATGGACAAGTTCGTTCCCGCCGATTTCGGCAAGGCTTCCGATGTCCACGGAAACAAAGCTGTTTGTAAAGGTTTCTTCAAGGAAGTTCATGAAGCCGGTCTGGGTCAGCCCGCCGAACACCAGGGCAAAGAGTGCCAGGATGCCGAGCGGAATGGTCATCACTGCAGGAGACTCGTGCCCGCCGTAGCTGCTCCGCGGCTTTCCCGTAAAGGTCATGAAGATCAGCCTGAAGATGTAAATCGAGGTAAGAAGTGCAGCTGCGATGGAGAACAGGTATGGGACCCAGTTGTGGGTGTGTTCTCCGAAGAGGAATGCACTCTCGATGATTGCGTCTTTTGAGAAGAAACCGCTTGTCCCGATTGAGGTTCCGGGGATCCCGAAACCCGCAAGGGCAAGGGCTGCAACGGCCATGGTGGCTGCAGTGATCGGCATTACCTTTCCTACGCCTCCGAGCTCCCTCATGTCCTGGGTTCCGACTGCGTGGATCACACTTCCGGCACAGAGGAAGAGGAGGGCCTTGAAGAAAGCGTGGTTGATCAGGTGGAAGAGGGAAACTCCCACTGCCTCAAGCCCGATAGCTGCTCCCAGCCCAAGGCCGAGCATCATATACCCGAGCTGGCTGATAGTGGAAAAGGCCAGCACACGCTTGAGGTCGTTCATCACAATGCCCATGGTGCCTGCAAAGAGGGCGGTAAAGCCTCCGAAGTAGGCCACGACCATCAGGGAGTCGGGGGCTGCGATGAACATCGGGAAAGTCCTTGCGACCAGGTAGACCCCCGCAGTAACCATTGTTGCTGCATGTATAAGGGCTGAAACCGTTGTCGGGCCTTCCATTGCGTCGGGAAGCCACACATGCAGGGGGAACTGCCCGGATTTCCCTACGGCTCCTCCGAAGAAGAGCAGAGTAATAATAGTAAGGTGGCTCACTTCAAAGCCGAAAACGTTTGCCTGCAGGGCCGAAAGCTGGGGGATGTACCCGAAAATCTCGTCAAAGCGGAGCAGGTATACCCCTTCGGTGAACCCGCCTGCAAGTTTCAGGAGGTCTGCGGTGAGCACGATGATGCCCGTAAGGAACATCACGTCTCCGATCCTGGTGGTCAGGAAAGCTTTCTTTGCAGCGGATGCAGCCGAGGGCTTTTCAAACCAGAAACCGATCAGCAGGTAAGAGCAAAGCCCCACAAGTTCCCAGGAGACAAAGAGCTGCAGGATGTTGTCCGAGAGGATAAGGGACAGCATGGCCGCGGTGAAGAGTGCGGTTTCTGCGAAGTACCTGGACTTTGCGGGGTCGTGGGACATGTACCCGACTGCGTAGATGTGGATAAGCAGGCTCACGAAAGTGACCATGGACAGCATAACTGCAGCCAGGGGGTCAATTAATACTCCCAGGTTGAGCACTGCAAACCAGGAAACGGACTGGCTGACAACCTCTTCAGGGTTTGCCAGGAGCCCCAGGGTAATCATGAAAGAGATTACGAAGGAGGCGGCAATGGCTGCTATCGGAACGATTGCCCCTCCGGAGGGCAGTTTCTTCCCGAAGAAGAAGGTGATTACAAAAGCCAGTGCCGGAAGCACCGGGATCAAAAATGCAAATTCTTCCAGAGCCATTTTTACCACCTCAGAAGGTTAAGCTCGTCAAGGTTGATCCTGTCATGCATCCTGTAGATTGCCATGAAGATAGCAAACCCGATTGCTGCTTCGGCAGCCGCAAGAGCAATGGAGAACAGGGCAAAGACCTGGCCGTTTAAGGTGTCCGTGTAACTTGAGAAAGCCACAAGGTTCAGGTTTGCGGAGTTCAGCATGAGCTCGATGCACATGATCAGCCTGATACCGCTTTTATGTGTCATTACGCCGTAGAGCCCGATGGAGAAAAGCAGGGCTGCAAGGCCGAGGTAAAAGCTTAAGGGAATCATTTGTCTCCCTCTCCTTTTGCCATATAGATTGCCCCGATCAGGGACGCAAGCAGGACGATTGACAGGACCTCAAAAGGCACCACGTACTGGGTGAAGATGAGCATGCCAATGCCTTCTATGTTGCTCTGGTCAGCCGGGTTAGCGGGAAGTTCGGAGACGGTATTCCAGGAAGTCCCGAAGGTCCCCAGCACCACGACGAACAGGAAGAGCAGGGACACTGCAAGGGCTGCTGGCCGGTTAATCTGCATTGGAAGCACCTCCGAGTTCGCGCTTGGTAAGCATCACGGCAAAGAGGATCAAAACTCCGATTGCCCCGATGTAGACCAGCACCTGGACAATTCCGAGGAACTGGGCGTTCAATAAGATGTAGAGCGCTGCAACGCCGAACATGCACATGATAAGGGCAAGTCCGGCCCTCACAACGTCCTTTGCGATAACCACAAAGATTGCGAAGAATACCGTTACTACGGCAAGCAGGCCAAATGCCCCCATTTCCAGAAGGGCTCCGATAGATTCAAGTCCGGTCATCTCTCATCACCTTCCTCAAGGTCAACTTCCCGGGCAAGTTTTTCAGGGGTCATGAGCAGGTCTTTGTGAGTCCACTTGACGACGCCCTTGCAGTATTCTTTCCCGCTGGAAAGTGCACCTTTCGGGCACTGGTCAATGCAAAGCCCACAGAAGAGGCAGTGACCTATGTCAATTTCCGGGAACCAGCGCTGTTTTCCACTGCCAGGGGCAATCGGGGCTTTTACGATCCTGATTGCGTTGTTAGGGCAGGTGTTGGCACAGATCCCACAGCCTATACATTTACTTTTGTCGAGGATCTGCAGCCCCCTGAACCTGTCGGAGAGCGGGCTTTCCACTTCAGGGCACAGCCTGGTTACGCGTTCCTTAGGGATGTTTTTAAGCGCATATCTGATATTTTTAAGAACCATGCTCTCTCACACTCCCAGATAGAGCCCGAGGCCCACTGCCCAGGCAAGGTTCAGGAGGGACAGAGGCAGGAGCTTTTTCCAGCTGAGGTCCACTACCTGGTCGATTCTGAACCTGGGGACAGCCCATCTCATCATGATAATAGTACACAGGACAAGAACGGTTTTCACAAGCAGGAAACCTGTGGGGGCAATAAGGCCAAGTATCGGGTTGTTTGCTACAAATGCCGGCACGTTCCAGCCGCCAAGGAAGAGAAGAGCCACAAGGAAAGAACCGAGGATCATGTGGATGTACTCGGCAAAGAACCCGAGCCCGAAACGCATTCCTGTGTATTCGGTAATCCACCCTGCGACCAGTTCTTCTTCGGACTCGTTCTGGTCGAAAGGAAGCCTTCCCATATCAGCCATAAGGGCAATAAAGAAGACAATAAATCCGAGCGGCTGCAAGAAAATGTTCCAGACAAGCCCCTGGGCCTGTGCGATTTCCACGATGTTAAGGGACCCGGTCATTACAGCCACACTTACAACAGTGATTCCGAGGGGCACTTCATACCCGACCATCCGGGCAAAGTTCCTGAATGCACCAAGGAGAGAATACTTGTTGTTCGAACCGTAGGCAATCATGAAAATCCCGAAGATGGAAATTGCAGACACTGCCTCGATATAAAGGACACTGATGTCCATTTCGGTTGCCGCTAACGGGTACTCGACCCCGTTAATAAAAACAGCACCTACGGGGATTGCAACAAGCATAAGGAAAACCGAGCCCATCATGAAGATCGGGGCGTTGTCGAAAAGGAGACGGTCAGCGTTCTTTGGCCTAAGGTCTTCTTTCGTAAAGAGCTTGATCGCATCGGCTACCAGCTGCAGGAGCCCGAATTTTCCTACCCTCATGGGGCCGTACCTGAACTGGATGTCGGCTGAGAGTTTACGTTCAATCCAGACCGCACCCATTGCGCCCAGGAAGATGGCTCCTATAAGGGACAGGCCTACAATCCCGCGGATCCAGGGAAGGAACGGAACTATGAATTCAGGGATTTCTATCATCACACTCACCTATCCGCTTCACTGGTGCAGCCGTCCATGCTGCCTGAAATTGCTGCCACGTCCGCAACCGTTGTGCCCTTAATCAGCGGAGGCAGGGCCTGAAGGGTCGGGAAGTAGGGGCCTCTGACTTTTACCCTGTGGGGCTTGTCCGTGCCGTCGGAGACCATGTACATGCCCATCTCGCCTCTCGGGTCTTCGACCCTGTGGAACACCTCTCCGGCGGGAACTCTCATAACAGGGGTCCTCCTGCCATAGGGAGAGTTTACCGGGAAGATCGGGCCGCCAGGGATCCGGTCAAGGCACTGTTCTATAATATAGATACTCTCCCGCATCTCGTTAAGCCTGACCCGCACCCTTGCAGCGCAGTCCCCTGCGGTGTCGGTACAGACCTTGAAGTCCAGGTCCTTATAAACAAGGTAGGGCTCGTTCTTCCTTATATCGAAAGGAACGCCCGTTGCCCGGAGCGCAGGCCCCGAAACCCCAAGGCTCTTTGCAACGTCTGCGGTAAGGATGCCAACACCCTCAGCACGTTCCCTGTAGATTCTGTCCGTGTTGAACATTTCCTCGTAATCGTCAATTACTCTCTTGAGGTTGTTCAGGACAGGAAGGGCTTTTTCCTTGAAACCTTCAGGCAGGTCGTCGCGCACTCCTCCGAACTTGAGGAAAGTGTGTGTAACCCGGGCTCCGGTAACCATGTCGATAAGGGTCAGGATATCTTCCCTTTCCTTGATCGTGTACATGAACATGGAAACAAAGCCGATGAATTCCCCATACTCACCCATACCAAGCAGGTGGCTCTGGAGCCTGGAGAGCTCTTCTACAATGACTCTTATGTACTGAGCCCTTTCGGGAACCTCGATTCCTGCCAGCTTTTCTACGCAGCCCACAAAACATTCTTCGTTTGTCAGGGCCACCAGATAGCAGATCCTGTCCACGATTGTAATTCCCTGGAGGTATGTCTTGTTCTCCAGGATCTTTTCTATGCCTTTGTGAATGAAACCCAGTTCCACCTCAGCATCCATCACAGTTTCCCCTTTCAACCTCAGGTTCAGCCTGAAGGGTCCGGGCTGCATGGGATGCTGGGGGCCCAGGTGTACAATCATCTCATTTGATCCAAGCATTTCTTCCATTTTTCACCCCTCACACCAGGTTTCTTGCAGTCCTGTTCGGGAAACCCTCGTAGTCTTTCCGAAGGGGCCATTCGCCCAGCATTTCTTCGGGAAGCACCAGAGGTTTCAGGTTCGGATGGTTTTTGAACATGATCCCGTAGAGTTCGTAGGTTTCCCTTTCATACCAGTTAGCATTCCAGTATACAGGTACAATAGATTCGATTTCAGGGGAATCCCTTGGCAGCCTTGCTTTCAGCGTCAGGACCACAGGGTGGTCGTATGAAGCTATGTGGTAGACTACTTCCAGCTCGTTTCTTTTGGGGTAGTCCACTCCGCAGACGGAGCAGAGGTGGTCGAACTGAAGGGAATCTTTCAGGTACTGGCAGACCTCTTTTGCAAAGCTGCCGTCCACGTATGCCCTTATGCGGACAGGGGATTCGACCTCGGCTTCGGAAATTGCCTCTGAAAATGCCCCGGTTAATGATTGGATAATTGTTCTGGCATCCATGATTTTCCCTCTAATACTCTGAAATTTCAGAAAAACCTCAATATTCCGTGCCCCGGTCTTTTTTGGCTATTATCTTGTTCTGCAGTTCCACGAACCCCTGGATCAGGGCTTCAGGCCTCGGCGGGCAGCCGGGAATGAACACATCAATAGGAAAGAGTTCATCGATGTTCTGCACCGTGCTGTAGGACTCGTAAAACGGGCCGCCGCTAATCGAGCAGTCCCCCATGCAGATCACCCACTTGGGAGCAGGCATCTGTTCCCAGAGCCGCTTTAAGGCTGGCAGGTATTTCTTTGTCACATAGCCGCTGATGATCATGACATCGGCGTGCCTCGGGGAGTTCCTCGGGATGATCCCGAAACGGTCAGTGTCGTAGTGAGCACAGCCGGTTGCGATCATTTCCACTCCGCAGCAGCCCATGGGCTGGGTCATGAACCAGAGGGAGTTTTTTCTCCCCCAGTTGATCAGGTCCTGAGCCTTGGTCTTCTTTAGGAAGTTGTGGATCGCACTTGTGGTGGTCGTGATCACCCCGGGGATTTCTTCTTCCTGATTGGCCTTTGATTCATTCGTTTTTTTCGCCTTCACTTCACCCATGTAAGGGCCTCCTTCTTCCAGAGATAGAGGTATCCGAAGAGCAGTACGAAGATAAAGACAACCATCTCGATTACTGCGATTGAAGTGATCCCGTGCCCCTTGTAGACCGTGGCCCAGGGGTAAAGGAAAAGCACCTCAATATCAAAGAGGACGAAAGCAATCGCATAGAGATAATACTCAACATTGAACTGGATCCTTGCAGTCCCGGTGGGAACGGAACCCGATTCATATGTTGTGTATTTGCTTGCTGCCTTGCTCCTCGGACTCAGTTGCTTTACGATGAACATTGTCATGGGCGGCATGATGAGCGCCACGACAAGAAAGACTGCAACCGGTATGTAGCTATCAATTATTCCAGACATTGTATCACCTGTCTAAGTGCGGCAATCTGAAACTGCAGCATTGCATGACCTGGATAATAAATTATTATCCCGGACAAAAAAACTGTATCCGAAAGACTGTGGTTTTTACCTGAACCGCAATCGGGACGAATACAGGTCCTGTTATGTAATACCTGCATTCCGAGTACCCGTTTTTCTGACAGACCCGAATCTGTGCGAACACAGGCACACGCTTTGCGGGGTTTGAAAATTGCCTTCCAAACCCGAACTGTTTTAATAAATCGCCAGAAGTTAGGGAGGTCCCACCCTTCGGCAGCAGGGTCAAATTATCATGAAATTAGTATAATTAATAATTAAGATTTCAAACCGCCAAGTTAATTCTGCAAATGAATTAGGGGTTATTTATAGCTATGTGCTAGATAATTAATATTATATAAATATTAAGTAGAAATAATTGAACATCTGTTTTTAAAATACAAAAATGTAAAAATAAAATGTAGGGGAAGCATTATACTGCCTGCGAAAATATATATACACCATAAATAGGTTGTTAACCCAAGATTGTCATGGCGCATATAAAAAAATTCACCTCAGGTCCAATGATTTTAAAGAGGATGGAGAAGAAATATATATAGATAATTATTATTTTAAAATCCCTTAAAAACCTTTGAATACATTACAGATAATAATGACAAAACCGAAGGTTCACAGACTTCCGGGGCAGTATAAAAGAAAAAAATATGAGGAACTGGGAATCCGGGAAAGGACACTCGGGACAGCATAAAGAAAGGAGATTTCAATATTCTGCCCCTCTGTCCCTGCAGAAGGAAAAAGCTGTATGTATTATACTGGCATTTCAGGATTATAATCCCGGCAATCCCCAGCAATACGCGAAATAGAATTAATCACATACCCGAATTGGTGACAAACCCGGACAAATATCGGGAATTGTTTGGGATAAAAATGTGACACCTCCTGAGTATATAATGGGTCAGCACATTACCGATCACTTAAAAGGCCGTCATATTACCAATCACTTAAAAGGCCTCCATGTTCGGTGCATGGAAAAGCAGCATATTATAACCATAAAGGAATAATTAAAAGACATATTACGGACTGCACATTGTTGCTGACTGCACGTTAAAGGCAGCCAGGGAATTGCACAAAGACAAAAAAGCCTCCGACCTGTACCCTGAAAACATAAAGGGGCCGATGCATGGGACTGATACATCATACCAACACATTATAATAACTCCTTTCATGATAGGAATCTGGTGGAATCGCATGAAGATTAACGAGAACTGCGTAGGGTGCGGCCAGTGTGCTTCCTTTTGCAAGAAAGGTGCAATAGAAGTCCTGGGAAAAGCCAGGGCCACAGATGCCTGTATTGAATGCGGGATATGTGCCCCCTACTGTCCTGTCAGGGCCATAGAGGTGCAGGTATGAAAGCGATAGTTATCGGAGCCGGACTTGGTGGGCTCCTGAGTGCTGCCAGGCTCTCGAAAGCAGGGTATGCAGTTGAAGTTTTTGAAAGGCTTCCGATCACAGGAGGCAGGTTCACAAATCTCGAGTACGAAGGTTTCCAGCTTTCCAGCGGAGCTTTCCATATGTTCCCCCACGGGCCCGGAGGCCCTCTGGCCAGGCTCCTTGAAGAAGTAGGAGCAGACGTGCAGATCGTTCGGTCAGGTCAGACAGCCCTGCGCGTACCCCTTAAAAAAGGGAGTACTGATTACGGCGCCGGATTCAGGGACATCCCTTTCTACGATTTTCCTGCACTTCTTTCCAACAAAGACCGCCTGAAAACCGCTTTTTTGATAGCAAGCACCAGAAAGAACCGTCCCGCGGGAAGTACTCTGCAGGCCTGGATCAAAACCCAGGTAAAGGACGAATGGCTGGTAAGGCTTGCGGACTCCTTTTGCGGCTGGTCCCTTAGCCTGAGAAGCGAAGAAGTCCCGGTAGAAGAAGTCTTTGAAATTATTGAAAACCTGTACCGTTTCGGCGGCCCCGGTGTCCCCATGGGAGGGTGCAAAGGGGTGATCGACGCCCTGGAAGCGGTGATCGCAGCAAACGGCGGGATAATCCGCACAAAAACCGAGGTCTCGAAAATCCTGGTGGAAAACGGAAAGGTTACAGGCGTCCTCGTGAACGGCGAGGAACATGAGGCCGACCAGGTCATCAGTAATATAGGGCATGCCGCAACTGCCGGGCTCTGTGGAGAAGCCCTGTCCGGAGAAAAATACGCGGGCTACCTCGAGATGCTTGAGACCCTCCAGCCCTCAGCCGGAATAAAGATCTGCCTTTCCGCAGCCGAGCCCCTAATCGGGCATTCCGGAGTCCTGCTGACCCCCTATGCAAAAAGGATTAACGGGATCAACGAAGTCACCCAGGTCGACCCGAAACTTGCCCCGCCTGGCAGACACCTGACCATGTCCCACCAGCACGTAGCTCCCGAGAACGTAAAGGACCTGGAGGCCGAAATAGAACTCGGGCTAAAAGACCTGAAAGCGATCTTCCCCGGCAAAAAATACGAAGTCCTGCTCATCCAGTCATACCATGACGGCTGGCCCGTAAACAGGGCAGCCTCAGGCACCGACCCCGGAAACGAAACCCCGATCACGGGGCTTTACGTCGTAGGGGACGGGGCCAAGGGCAAAGGAGGCATCGAAGTCGAAGGTGTAGCCCTTGGTGTGGCTGCAACCATGAAGAAAATCCTCGGCTGAAATTCCCGATTACAATGAACCCTGATTACGACAAAACCCGATGAGAATAAACCCTGATTCCGATAAAAACCAGAACTAAGCAGGTGTTTTACCATTCCACCGGAAAAACCACCTTTTGTAACTTACTCAAAAAACGTTTTCATCCCCGTAACCAATGTCTGCAGGAACCGCTGCGGCTACTGCGGTTTTCGGCGGGAGCCAGGACAGCCCGGAGCCCGGCTCATGAAACCCGAAGAGATAATCCTTATCCTTGAAAACGGAGTGAAGGCCGGGTGCACGGAAGCTCTTTTCACCTTCGGAGAATACGCCGAAGAGCTACCCGAATACATGAAATGGCTCGGAGAGCTGGGGTATTCCTCCACCCTGGAATACCTCATCTGTCTCAGTGAAGCTGCAATCGAAATCGGGATCCTGCCCCACACCAATGCCGGGGTCATGACCCGGGCCGAACTCGAAGCCTTAAAGCCATTAAACGCCAGCATGGGGCTGATGCTCGAGAGCACTGCAACCCTGGACGCCCATAAAGACTGCCCGGGAAAGCTTCCCGAAAGCAGGCTTGAGACGATCCGGGAAGCCGGAAAACTGCAGATCCCCTATACCACGGGCATCCTTGTGGGAATAGGAGAAAGCAGGGAGGACAGGGTCGAGTCCCTTGAAGCAATCGCAGGCCTGCACAGGAAGTACGGGCATATCCAGGAAGTCATTATCCAGAACTTTGCCCCCAAACCCGGGACGCCCATGGAAAAGCATCCCGAGCCCACGGTGGATGAGATGATGGATGCAGTATCCCTTGCCAGGGAAATCCTGCCGCCTGAAGTGGCCGTGCAGGTAGCCCCAAACCTGATAGAGCCAAAAGCCCTTATCGCAAAAGGGGTAACTGACCTGGGAGGCATCTCCCCTCTTACCATTGACTGGATCAATCCGGAGGCCGAATGGCCAGACGTAAAAGACCTGCAGGCGAAGTTAGGAGACATCCCCCTCAGGGAACGACTGCCGATCTACCCCCGGTATGTGCAGGAAGGGTGGTACTCGGAAAGGATAGGAGAGCTGATCAAGCGGCTCTCTGACAGAGAAGGTTACAGGAAACAGCCCGGAACCGGGAATTCAGAGGAGTAAGAAAAATGGACAGTATAATCCCCGACGACCTCATTGAACGCGCATACCAGGGAAAAAGCACTAAAGAAGACACCCTCCTGCTCCTGGAGGTGCCGCCATTCGAACTCTTCAGGTTTGCAGACGAGCTCCGCACCCTTGCCGTGGGAGACGAGGTCACGTACGTCGTAAACAGGAACATCAATTTTACAAGCCGCTGTGTGGGAACCTGCGGGTTCTGCGCATTCAGAGACAACAAAGGATACACCCTGAGCCTGGAAGAGATCCTTGCAAAGGTAAGAGTGGCCGCAGAGGCAAAAGCTACGGAAGTCTGTATCCAGGGAGGGCTGCTCCCCGAAGTGGGCCTGGACTTCTACCTTGATATTGTAGAATCCATAAAAGCCGAATTTCCGGAAATGCATATCCACTCCTTTTCCCCGATGGAAGTCTACCACGCCTCCCACATCAGCGGAATCCCGGTAAAAGAAGCCCTTTTCAGGCTCAAGAAGAGCGGGCTTGACACCATGCCCGGGACTGCAGCCGAAATTCTTTCAGACCGTGTGCGTGAAATCATCTGCCCCTCGAAACTCAAGACCGCAGAATGGATCGATGTTGTTACGCAGGCCCATGCTGCAGGGATTCCCACCACTGCAACCATGATGTACGGGCACGTTGAAACCCCCGAAGAAAGGATCGAGCACATGCTGATTATCCGCGAGATCCAGAAAGAAACCGGAGGCATTACCGAGTTTGTGCCCCTTCCTTTCATGCCCTACAACAACCCGATAGGGGAAAAAATGATAAGAGAAGGCCGATACGCCACCCCCGGTCTGGAAGACCTTAAGGTTTATGCGCTTTCACGAATCCTCTTCCACAGGCATGTGGATAACATCCAGGCAAGCTGGGTGAAACTGGGGAAAAAGCTTGCCCAGTTTGCCCTCCACTGCGGGGTCAACGACCTCGGCGGCACCCTGATGGAAGAAAGCATCTCCAAATCAGCCGGGGCAAACCACGGGGAAATGATTTCTGTGGAAGAGCTGGAATGGATGATCCACGGAGCCGGCAGGGTCCCGAAAGAAAGAACTACCCTTTACAGAGGAATACATGAGCTGGCTTCCGGAAATCCTGGAAAAGTGCCCCGGTTCGGAGCATCCCAATAAACCTGCTCATCCGGGAACGGTTCAGGGAAAACATGAATTTTGGACAGGAATGATCGGATGGACATGAAAAAACCGACAATCTCCGAGGACGTCATTGAAAGGGCGCACCAGGGGAAATGCACAAAAGAAGACGCTCTCCTCTTGCTCAAAGGAAACCCGTTTGAGCTTTTCGCGCTGGCCGATGAACTGCGAGCCCTGGCTGTGGGCGACGTGGTCACCTATGTGGTGAACAGGAACATCTACATCACAAACAAGTGTGTCGGAAACTGCGGGTTCTGTGCCTACAGGACTGAAAAAGGCTACATCCTTAACGTAGAAGAAATCCTGAAAAAAGTGGGAGACGCAAAAAAAGCCGGAGCCGTAGAAATCTGCATCCAGGGAGGGTACACCCCGGAAGCGGACATGGAATTCTACCTGGAGATCGTCGAGTCCATAAAAGCCGAATATCCTGATATGTGCCTCCACGCCCTGTCCCCTATGGAAGTGAACTACGCAGCTGGGCTTTCCGGCATGTCCGTAGAAGAAGCCCTCAGGAAACTGAAAAAGAGCGGGATTGACTCTCTGACCGGGACCTCGGCTGAAATCCTTTCAGACAGGGTAAGGAAAATCATCTGCCCGAGCAAGATAAATACCCAGCAGTGGGTCGACACCGTGACCGCAGCCCACAAAGCCGGGATCTCTACCAATGCGACCATCATGTACGGGCATGTGGAAACCTTAGAAGAGCGCCTGGACCACATCTTCACCATCCGTGAAATCCAGCAGGAGACCCGCGGGTTTTCCGAACTCATCCCGATGTCCTTTTTGCCCTACAACAACAGGGTCGGGGAAAAGATGCTCGCATCAGGAAAGTTCCAGAGCACCGGGCTTGAAGACCTCCAGCTCCATGCAATCGCCCGGACCATCCTGCACACTCATGTAAACAATATCCAGGCAACCTGGGTGAAGCTCGGGAAAAAACTTGCCCAGGTAGCCCTCCAGTGCGGGGCCAACGACCTGGGCGGCACCCTGATGGAAGACCAGATCTCAACTGCCTCAGGGGGCAGCAACGGGGAATACGTGTCTCCTGCGGAGTTCGAATGGATGATAAAAGGCGCAGGAAGGATTCCGGTGCAGAGGGACACCCTGTACCGGCAGGTAGAACCCCGCTGTCTCGAAAGCCAGGGTTCGGTCCCGAATTACCAGAAAGCCGGGATAGGCAGCAGGGAATGAAAACAGCGTATGGAAAAAAGAGAAAAACTTTCGACTACGTACAAAAGCGCACACAAACCGCAGGAATTCAGATGAGAGCCGTAATCCCCTATAAGAAATCCGGTGCAAAATCCCGATTATCCCCGGTCCTGAGCCAGGAGGAGAGGGAAGAATTTGTTGAGCTCATGCTGAACCAGGTAATAGGTTCCCTCCGGGAAGCCGGAATCGAAAATATCGATATCCTGAGCCCCTCGATGTACGGGCTTGAGGACATGGAGAAAGCCCGGGTCATCCTGGATGAAAAAGACCTGAACGAAGCCCTCAACCTCTACCTCGAAAAAGCAGGAGAACCTGTCCTGATCGCTATGGCCGACCTGCCCCTCCTCTCCGCAAACCACATAAAAGACATCAGCTCAACCGGAAAGGACGTATGCATCGTCCCGGGAAAAGGAGGAGGGACAAACGTCCTTTTCATAAAGAACCCCTCCAGCTACCGTGTGCGGTACTACGGCTCAAGTTTCCTGACCCACCGTTCGATCGCGGAAGAAGCCGGGCAGAGCGTCGAGGTCTATGATTCGTTCCTTGCAGGCACGGACATCGATGAACCCGAAGACCTGGTGGAGCTGCTCATACATGGAAAAGGTGCCTCAAGAGCTTACATCAACCGGAAGTTCAGACTCGAAGTAAGTAGAGGAAGGGTCGGGCTGGCTCCGGTTTGAGCCCTTAAACATCCCGGACCCCCAAACGAACAGAATCTTCCGCTCCGAAAGAACAGAATTTTCCACTCCGAAAGGACACAAAACCATGTTTTTCTGCAGGAAAGTTTGAGGGAAAGTGAACTACCCCTCCCTGCCTCCTTCGGAGTCGAGGAAGGGGCTTCCTTCGAGTACTCGAATCATCCAGGTATTGGCTCTAAGAACTCAATACCCATCTTCAAGCCTGTTTGTCGAAGATTATCGGCAAAAAACCGATAGCCTGTCCAC
>NZ_VOUA01000032.1 GCF_024372725.1 Methanosarcina sp. KYL-1 | reverse complement strand
GTACCCTGTTTTATGTACCCTGTTTTATGTACCCTGTTTTATGTACCCTGTTTTATGTACCCTGTTTTATGTACCCTGTTTTATGTACCCTGTTTTATGTACCCTGTTTTATGTACCCTGTTTTATGCGGCCTTAAAGGGCCTGTACCGATTCGGAAGTGTTAGAAAAAACACCTCTCTTCCTGTTGCTTTCATGGCCCTCGGGGGTTTCCCCTTCAAGTTCGGCTTCGAATTCCGCTGCATATTCGGCCGGGCTTTTCCTGGGGATTTTCCCAGGAAGCTCAGCAGAGGTTTCCTTCTTTTCTGCAGCTCTGTTGAGGCCGTACCTCTCTTTTGCAGCTTCAAGGACAGCCGCAAGCATCCCGGAATAGGAAATCCCCGAATAGGCTGCCATCTTTGCCAGGTGCCCGTCCCAGCACCAGCCAGGATTGGGGTTTACTTCAAGGAGCCTGGGCCTGCCTTCGGCATCCAGCCTCCAGTCAAAGCGGGCATAGTCCCGGCAGCCCAGTCTGGAAAAGAGAGAAAGGCAGCACTTCACGACTTCCTTTTTTGTCTTTTCCGGAAGCTCCACAGGCACGGATTTGATTTTCCAGTATGGGGAGTCAGGAAGCCATTTGGCTTCATAGCCGCAGAGCCGGGGGAGGTCCTCCGGGACTGCAGAGTAATCCTCTTCGGTGATGGGCAGCACCGTGCAGGCAGGGGGGTTTCCTATTATGCCTACACTGATGTCTTTTCCGGGTAGGAACTCTTCTACCAGGAAAGGCCTGTCAGACCCGATCCTTTCCCTGGTATTCCTGAGGAGCTCAAGGAGTTCTTCCCGGCTGTGGGCGATGCTGTGCTGGGTAATCCCAAAACTTGAGTCCCCAGAGTTGGGCTTTACGAGCACTGGGAAGGGAAGGGAAAGCTTTGAGATGTCGGAATTCCCGTCCACCAGGGCCCCTTTTGCCACGGGGATCCGCATCTCCCTGGCAACGCCCCTTACAAGGGACTTGTCATAGCAGAAAGCAAGGCCCTGGGGACCTGCCCCAGTGTAGGGGATGTTGAGCTGCTCGAGGAGAGCCGGGACGTGGAGCTCTTTTGTGGGGTCGTTGTTGAAACCCTCGTCGCAGAGGTTGAGCACAAGGTCAATTTTTCCTGCCCTCTTTTTCAGGTCTTCGAGCAGGGTATCATGCCTGTCAAAGAAAGTGAATTTCATGTCAGGGACCTGGGCAAGGGCTTTTTTCATCCTGTCCAGGGTATCGAAATCATCGTCATCAAACACGCAGGCAGGCTTGACTACGTCTTCTTTTCTCGGGTCCCCGAGTACCACGGCAACGTTAAAGGGTTTGCCCTCTGCCTTAGGAAGAGAAGAAGCCACCTGAGACCAGGCTTTTTCAACTGAAGCCGAAACCAGGATTCTCTTCTCCATCATGCCGGGGTCCTGTGTGCCTTCGGACACCGGGCTGAAACTTGTATGGAAAGTGGGGCTGCTGAAGCCCGTAGCCGTAAGCAGTTCGAAAAGGCTGTCCTGGTTGTAGAGCCGTTCTGCATAAAACTGGTCTGCAATTATTCCCCTGTCAATGCGGCTTATGACTTCCCGGCAGATTAAGCGGTTCCCGTCTGCGGAAAGGGCCCGTTCCCTGCATACGAAGTACTTCCCGTCAAGCCATTCCCAGGACCTTGGCTGAAAACTCCTCTTAATATGGTCCCCGTCGGCGGCATCAATGAAAACCCTCCCCCCGGGCTTGAGCACCCTCAGGACCTCTTCGAGCACCTTCCGGTCCTGGAGGGTGGACTCAAAGTAACCGAAACTGTTGCCCATGATAGTGACCACATCAAAACTATCCGGAGGATAGGGCAGCTTTCTTGCGTCCCCTTCCCTGAACCTGACGTGAAGGCCTTCCTTCTGGGCCCTGCTCTTTGCTTTCCTTATAAGGTACTGGGACCTGTCGTAGCCTTCTACATTGAAATAGCCCCTTCTGGCCATTTCCATGACATGCCGGCCCTGCCCGCAGCAGAGGTCAAGGACCTTTTCTTCCGGGGCCAGCCCGAGAATGGAGACAACGAGGTCAACCTCTTTTTGGGTAACTGCCAGGTCATCCAGAAGATCGGCATCGGTCTTGAGGTAAAGGGAGTTGAAAATAGTCTGCCACCAATCGGTCCTGACGTGAGGCTCAAGGTCCTCCACAGGACCGAGGGTTTTCTTCTGTGCAGTACTTTTCGCGCGTTTCCGCCTGTTATTGTGAGCGATAGTATTCTGGGTCATGATCTGATGTCTTCCAGAAAAAAGTGTATGTATTTTGAGTATATCAAACTTATCGGAGGCTTTAGAACCCTTTATATACATATCGGGTTAACCAGAATAATCCATTACAGGATTAATAGGATTTTAAAGGAAATTTAAAGCTTTAATCGTTCTTCTATTGTTATTTCGGGAAAAATTATCGCTTTTGAGACTTAAAGGAAGATAAAGTAAATAATAACGTCTAAAAATGTAATTAAAGCTCCAATTCTGGCGAATTCAACAAATGAAAGAGTTTCACCTTCTTTTTCTGCATTCTGGATAATTATAACGTTGCTTGCAGCCCCCAGGATCAGGAGGTTTCCTGCAATTGTGCTTCCCGCAGCAAGCGCCATCAGCTGCCCTTCAGAAACTGCCGGGCCCATTGCGGGCAGGTAGAGGGCGACAAAAGGCACGTTTGAAATCAGCTGGCTGAGCCCAATACTGAGGGCCAGGACCACGAGCACCGAGCCTAGCTGCGGGCCCAGGCTGTCCAGGATGCCCTGACAGGCCCCGGAAGCCCAGACACTTTCCATAAGCACGAACATGGAAACGAAAAAGACAAGGGTTGACCAGTCAATATTTTTTAGGACTTCAACCCGCCTCCGGCTGAGCAGCACGGGCAGGGCGGAAAGAAGCGCAAGGTAACTGAGCCTGAAGTCCAGGGCAGGGAAAAACTCTACCATGAGGACCTTACACCCTATAAGGAAGAGCATGAGGCAAAGGGCCCATTTTGAAACCCGGGCAAGCTCTGGGTCCGTTACCTGCTCTTCGAAGTGCACAAGAGCTCCTTTTCCGAACTCCCGCCAGAAGAAAAGCCTCAGGACGGCATAGGCGAGCCCCAGGTTTATGAGTGTAGGCAGGGCGAGGGTGCGCAGGAAAACCACAAAAGGAGAATCCAGATCACCCTCAACCGCGATCAGGAGGTTCTGGGGGTTTCCTATGGGGCTCATGACGCTTCCCGTGGTAATTCCGAAAGCCAGGGCAAAGAGCATAAGCTTTGCCGAAACCCCGTATTTCCGGGAAAAGCGCAGCACAAGCGGGGTTCCCATGATCGCAAGGGTGTCGTTCATCAGGAGGGCGGAGAGGAGCCCTGTAGAAAAGAGCACGAGCAAAACCAGCTGGTCGGTGTTCCTTGCCCCGGATACAGCCCTGCTCCCGAGCCAGGCCAGGTACCCGCTCCTGTTCAGGGCTTCCCCTATACAAAAAGCCCCGAAAAGGAAGAGAAGCACGTCAAGGTTAACCGCAGCCAGGGCTTCAGCAGGCGAGATTTCCCCGAGCAGCAGGACAGATAGAGCCCCCAGGGTCATGACCTGCCAGATCTGCAGCCTGACAGACCCCACCTGCCTGAGGGCCGTCAGCAAGAAGACGCCCAGCAGGACCAGGATTGAAAGATCAAATGAAGGAGCAAGAGAGGACATCAACGACCCTGTTGCCATAGATTCCGCGAGCCTGTTAACATAAACTTCGCATGTGATGTGTGGCCGGGTATAAAATCCCTGCGCTTGAGGGCGTTTTTACCTTCAAAAAAATGGATAAAAATACGAAATATTTAAAAGCTGATTTGCAGTATTTCAGAGCATGGCAATATGGTTCCCATTCTCCGCAACAATCGTCCAGGAAGGGGATTCCTGCATCTCAATCTGTCCCGAAGCCGACATAACCTGCAGGGGAGAGACCGCCGAAGAAGCCGTTGCAAACCTGAAAAAAGAGGTTGAAAAATTCCTGGGGGAAGAACTGCCCCAGGGGTTTTCGAAAATCGTATTTTACTGAGATTTTACTGAGATTTTACTGAGATTTTACTGAGATTTTACTGAGATTTTACTGAGATTTTACTGAGATTTTACTGAGATTTTACTGAGATTTTACTGAGATTTTGCTGATTTCTTCAAAACCTTGCTTTTATCGCTTCCCACATTGCTTCCATATTTTCGAGGGGAGAGTTCAGTGGGATTTCGCATCCTGTGGCAAGAATGAAACCTTTTTCAGGAGCCGCATTGAGGCAGCTTTTAACCTCATGCTCGATTTCGGCCCTGCCGCCGGTGAGAGGCGCGTTCGGGATTATGTTGCCCATGAGGCAGATGCCGGCATCAGAAAAGGCCTTGAACTCCCTGACGCAGTACCGCGGCCCGCACCCTATATTTTTATGGTTATGCAGTTTCTCGCATTCGACCCCGTACTTTTTCCCGAGTTCCCTGACGTCCCCGAAGGCAAAATTCAGGGCATGGGGCTCAAGTTTCAGCTCAAGGTCGTAGAAGGCATGGGCTGCGCAGTTGTGGGAGATTACGTACCCGCCTTCGGCCTTTATGCGGTCGTAAAGCTCCTTCGTATACGGCAGCATGAACTCCTCGGCCATCTGCGGACTGAAGAGGTCGCCCGTGTTTTCCCCATTTTCGACGAAGATGCCGTCAGCTCCGGCTTCGAGCAGGGCTTCGGAAAAGAGGATGCAGCTTTCCGTAAGATTCTCAAGCAGCGCATGAAAGCCGTCCCTGTCTTTTAGCATATCGATGCAGAGCCTGCTCCCGCCCATGACCTGGGAAGCAAGCATAAGGGGAGACATGGTAGCCCCGAGAATGAAGGCCTCATCCCCGAGCTCTTTCTTGAGGATTTCAACTGACCCTGAAACGGCCTTTACCCGCTCCGACCTCTCGAGATCCCGGGGATTGATCTGCTCATGCTCGCCCGCAGACTTCAGGGCATACTTCGCAACCGTGGGGTACCTGTTATCCATGACGTTCACTTTTGTTCCGAGCGCCTCCGCTTCCACAAGGAGGCAGCCCCAGGGAGACATCACGTTGTCGTGGTGGTACATCTCCCGGGCAAGGACCTGCGCCTTTGCAATCCCTTCTGCAGAATAATAGACGTCTTTGAGGCTTGCGCCCATCCGCTCCAGCACTGCATGCCCGGCCCCGAACCAGAGGTAGCCGTAGGGGATCCGGTCAACATCCTTTTGCTCAAGCGCGTTGATAAAACGCTCCCGTGAGGTCATTTCCGCTGTCATAAAATAATCTTCTCCGCTTCCTTAGATGACTTCCTGCAGATAGGACTATAAAATTACTTTTATAAATACCAGCCCCGGAGGTCCCGGGCCCTGAGGTATGGCTTTGCAGAAACGGGTTAGCTGCGAAATATTCAAGACAATCCCCTCATTATGTTGAACCATGAAAGAAACGTACACATTTACCGCGATCGTGCGCCGGGAAGGAGAGCAGTATGTTTCCCTTTGTCCGGAGCTGTATGTTGTAAGCCAGGGAAAAACAATCGAAGAAGCAGTTTCAAACCTGAAAGAAGCCGTTGAGCGCCACCTCGATGAGAAAGCCATAAGCCTCCCCCTCAAACACCCTTTCAAGACCACATTCGAAGTGTCCCGCGAAACCAACATTCCCGAGGAAGAGAATTAAGCGGAAAGCCAGCAGCCACAAGCGGAAAAACAGAATTATTTAAGAAAAACGATACCAAAAAAGAGAAAGACAGAGAAAAACCAGCAAAAAAGAAAAAGGTCAGTAAAAAAGAAGAAAAGGAAGAAGCCAGGAGTGCTGTATCCCTTAACCGTATCCCCCAATACGGTTGCCCCGAAGATATACTCCCCCAAGCATATCGGTCCAGAGCAGGAACAGCTCCCCCCCAGGCTATTCATTCGCTGATTTATTTACCAAAGCTGACTTATTTACCAAAGGAAGAAGCCAGGAGTGCTGCATCCCTTCACCGTATCCCCCAACACGGTTGCCCCGAAGATATACTCCCCCAAGCATATCGGTCCAGAGCAGGAACAGCTCCCCCCAGGCGATTCTTTCACTGATTCATTTACCTATTCCCTTATACCCTTCCACTTCACAACTCCCAACATAGAATAATATCATAAATTATTTTAAATTAATTATTCAAAAATTCGTATTATGACAAAAAATATTTTCCCGTAAAAGATTTCAAAGCCAGCATAGAATTGCATATGAAATGTTTTTTTAATGGGAATACAACGCAACAAAAAACGGCTCAAAAACTTTGACTATTCTCAGCCCATGAAAACAGGACCTGCCGACTCCACTTTCATATAAGGCATAAAGCAAAACGGTCAACCAAAAAACGGCTAACAGCAAAATAGATTTTGAAACAACCTTTATTTCAAAAAACAACTAAAAAACAATACAAGAAACAAACAAAAGAAGCAGATTAAAAAAAGGATTGAAGAAGAGAAGCAGATTAAAAGAAAAAAGGATTGAAGAAGAGAAACAGATCAAGAAGAAAAGAGATTTAAGAAGAAGCCCAGGGACACTGAATCCCTTTTACTGCGTTCCCCAACACAGCAACCCCGAAAATATGCTCCCCCAAGCATATTGGAACGGGAAAGGACCAGCGTCCCCCTGGAACTTCTTTCACATCACTCAATCATACCCGGTTCACTTCCCATGTTACAATATAGAATAGTATCAAAACTTATTTTAAATTAATTCATAGAAAAATTTTCCCGCCGTGAAAAATAACTTTACTTCAAAAGATTCAAACTCTACATAGAATTGGACATGAAACAGATTTTCAACCGGAAAAATTGGGAAGATACGGGAAAAAGGATGGGAAAAGACAGGGAAAGACGGGAAAAATAAATCAAAGAAAGACAAAATGAATTTGGAAAACTCCGAAAAGATCAGAAACAGAAGATGGAAAAAACAAAAGATTGAAAAAGAAAGTCAGCCCCGGTGCATAAGAGTCCAGGAAACTGATGAAGCCCTCCCCAGCCGGAAGAACACACTAATTTTTCAAAAGAAACTTAGCAAAAAACCATCTTAAGAAAAAGGAATATTAAGAAGAAGCCCGGGGACACCGATCCCTTTACTGACCCTCAAACAGTGCCCCGAAGATATACTCCCCCAGCATAAATCCAAAGCGGGACAGGTGGCTCCCAGGAACTTCTTTCACATCATTCTGACCCAATCATCCCTTGTTACAAGATAGTAATTGTACCAAAACTTATATCAAATTAATTCTTCAAAAAAAAAATTAGCGAGAAAAATTAACCTTGCTTTGAAAGTTTCAATCCCTGAATAAAAAAGAATGTGCCACTTACTTTTAATCAGAACCCCCCCTGAAGAGAAAAACTGCAAATTAGTGGCACAAAAATTAAGTACATGAATCAATCTATAGGTAAAAGCTTGCACGCGCAGTCCTGTAGGGTAGTGGTCAATCCTTCGGGCCTTTGGAGCCCGGGACAGCGGTTCGAATCCGCTCAGGACTATCGGACAATAAAGAAGGCTCTTCGTCATTCTCTATGGATTAGGTGATTTTCACTTCAAGCCCGCATTGGTTTTTGTGATGGCTTACCACACAAAACAACGAAGAGCCATAAAATAATAACAGAATATAGGGAGTTCGCTCAATATTCTGAATCCATAGAAAATCTGAGTAAACTACACAGCTAAAGTCGTGCTGGCGAACCCCCGTAACAATCTGCGGGGTATTCGGCTGAAACAAAATTGTGTGCGATCACCCACCTAGACAGCCTATAAAGGTAGGGTATTCGTGACCCTTCAAACTCCCGATGTAATGAAAAAGGAGCTTTAAAGGCTCCTTACATCA
This sequence comes from Methanosarcina sp. KYL-1, assembly GCF_024372725.1. Lineage (GTDB taxonomy): Archaea > Halobacteriota > Methanosarcinia > Methanosarcinales > Methanosarcinaceae > Methanosarcina. The sequence continues at coordinate 37,324 of NZ_VOUA01000032.1, read as the reverse complement.
TTCCTAGCAACTCCATAATCTTGTACTTCGCGATTTCCAGAGCATCGGAGATGTCAATGACAGAGTCACCATTTATATCCGTAAAAGTGTCGTATTGACTATCACCTTCCTTTGCACCATATTTGCTTACAAAAGTAGAGATGTCTACAACATCAATTCTGCCATCTCCATTAATGTCATCTATCTGGCCTGGATTTTTCGGAATATTGATATCAGTATAGAATTCCTGTATTACTGGTCTGTAAACCCCAATGTCATCATCACCATCACCATCCCAATCTCCAATTACAGGATAATCTCCTCTGTCTCCATATTCATAAGGCAATATTTTTCCATCCGTTCCCACTGGACCTATCTCATGCTGACCTCCCGATAAATCAGAATCAAAATAAAAAGCGTTTGTGTTCAGATTTTTTGGAGAAGGATACCTGAACACACCAATTTCATCCTTTCCATTGCCGTCCCAGTCACCCACAAATGGAATATCGCCAGAAATTCCAAATTTAACAGAAGGTATTTCTCCATAAGGTTCTGAAACTGATGAGTCAAGGTTAAGTATGTATAAGTAAAATTCGTTGTTCTCAGGATTGAAACCACCAACATCATCCCTGCCGTTATTATCCCAGTCTCCCACTACAGGAATATCAGTTGGATATATCCCAAAGTTTATCTTTCTGATATCTTCGGAAGCTTCCACCTTGGAACCAAGACTATTCCAATCTTTCATGACTAAGTAAAATCGGGATTTTCCGTCATCGTCTACAGGTCTGAATACTCCTATTTCATCTCCTCCTTTACCATCCCAATTGCCAATGATAGGGATGTCCGTAGGAAGACCGAATTGGACAGATTTGGAATTGAAAGTGAATTCAGATGTACTGGAATCAAAGATTCCGGTAATATCTCTGTCATTCCCGTCCATTTTTCCGGAAAGAACAAATCTTCTATTTATTGGTGGAGATAATGGAGGGTAAGCCCAGCCAATATAGGGGAATTTTTTTGAATCCAGGGATCTGTAGTCTTGTTTTAGAATCGATGTTCCAGAATTATGAATAATTTCTCCATTCCCTAGAGACAGACCTACATGACCCCAATTTTTATAGACCCCTCCTACTTTTCCATCCCAGTCGTAAAAAACAAACGCTCCTCTCGGAGGTAGACCTTTGTTACTTTCAGCATTTAATTTATTTGCAGCATTTTTAGCATATGACAGGCGTGAACCTGCAGACATTTTGAAAGCATCCTCAACAAATTTTAAACACTCTAGATTATAATTGTATGTTTTGACTTCGATTTCAGATTCAGCCCATTTTATGGCTTCTTCAATCCTTTGGTCTTCAATCCAGTAACCAGTGTTTTGAGATAATGCAGTTTCAGTCATAGGAGAGGATGAGGATTCTAAAGTTTCTATTGATATGGGATTTATGGAGTCTGAATTCAGTTGTATTATTTCAATATTATTTATTTCATCGTCTAGTTGACTTTGAAAGTCTCTATAATAATTAACATCCCTATTCATTTCAATTCCTTTATTATAAAGATACAGATTCAGGATAGCCTGTCCCTTGTTCAAAGAATCAACAAGATTCTGATTTTTAATTGAATAAGTGTTTGATACAAAACCATCTAAATCATCTGCAACTTTTGATAAATAGTTTGGATCTCCTTGTTGTTTTCCCAAATATATATATAAAGTATTGGGACCTGAATTGTAATGCAGCGTAGCGTAAACAGGAGAATTGGATTTTTCATACAGATCATTGAGATAGGCACAGCCATCATTTATCGCATAATCATAACCAAGATTATCTTCAGTATATGGCTTACTCTTATCATAACCACTTGCAGGCGTAACCTGCATTATTCCATCACCATTAGTTGGTTGAGCCCAAGGACCGTGATTTTCCTCATAAAAGGTATTGTATTTTGAACCATCAGTGTAGAAAGACCCTTTTCCGCCTTCCTGGCAAATGATAGCAAGCACAAGTTCTGCAGGCAGTTCACCTTTATGAATATTTACTAAATTAAAAATCTCTTGTTGCTTTTGTTTGTCAGTTATAGCGTCATTATTTTCGTATTCTGAAAATTTTTCAAGTCGTATATAATCAAATCCAAAAGTATCATCATGTATTTCAGGGTCATTATCTGCATAATCAGAAGGATCAATTCTCAAACCCGTGATGAAACCACTCCAAGAAGGATTATCGGATACCAAAATTGTATATTCGTTCCACTCCAGACCTTGAGATACGGTAAAATCAAATTTTTTGTTCTCATCATAATCTTTTGATTCCGATGTCGTAAAATAAATTGCACCTGTTTTGTCATTGCAGTTGCTTGACATCCTGATTTTGATGATATCTACAGAAGATGAATCCACAGAAAGGCCATCATGCCGTATCCATGGATCAGGCCCTATGGGGTCTATTATGAGAAGTCCGTCGTTTTGAACATTTATATTTTCATTCAATGCATCCCCATTGTATGCCAGCCATCCTTCAGTATTTCCGGGATCATTAAATTCCCATTGTTGAGCAGAAGTTGTGTTGATCAAGGTAATTACGAAGAAAAAAGTAATAACATATTTAATATGCATAATTTCCTCCAATATTACATATAGTCAAATGTCAAATAAAAAAGACATTTATGGAAATAGTCTGAGAATTAGATCATTAATATGATTCTGTACATCAAACAAAGAGTACTTTAAGAGATATTCAGAAATATGAGGCATTATAAACTGAGATTACTCTACTAGTGTCGTGTCAATCATCAATTGAATGATTATGAATAATTGTAATCTGTATCATATCACATTATTTGGTTGACAGGGCACTAAGCGAGGTAAATCCTATCGATTTTTGGATCCTCATTTTAAGGAACTTTATATAAACATGTAAGGGCAATAAATTTAAAAAACATCAAAGTTACGTAAATTAAACTTATAGTTTCGATTGCCCAATCTCATCATCTTCAATACGATTGTCTCTAGCTTGTTTTAATCCTTCTGCAATACCATCTCGAATAATTCTTTTAGCAGCTTTATTTCTTTCATGATACAGCATGTAAGAACCAATCAAAAGCATAGGAATTCCTATGATTGCACCTAACACAGTAAAGCTTAATAGACAACCAATAATTACTAAACCGGCTCCAATTACATAATTTATTGCACCCATAAGATCACCAAAGTTAACTATACTTATCCAGCTTTAAAATTTGGAATTATTGAATCAAAATACAAGGCAATAGCCAAATATTCAAGATTTAGTGAAAGTGTAACACCCAAAGTACTGGTAGTTTCAAAAAAATTAGGCCTTCTTAAATTTTCCAATCATATATTTGCGTTAGTTACAGATTTTGACCTAAAAAACTACGATATGTCCTTTACCATAATTGTATATAACATTTGCTAAAAAATTGTATTTTTTTAAAAGAATATGGAATAGTAAATAAATGAACTATATAAACCAATTGATACTTGAAAAACATTTTATCCCGATAAAACGGCATCTGGAGTAAGGCGCTTAAACTAAAAACAGCATGGCATGGATGATTCATACGGATCTATCCACATATGGACGGAGTACCATACCGGTAATTGTACGGCTTCTAAAAAGATTGTATTCAGGACGTGAAAGGCGTAAACCTTATGTCCTGTTAATAATTCGCATCTATTCAGCGTACCAAAAATCAGACGATTGATGCTGATTTTGAGGTTTCAAAAACATGGAATTACCAACTTACGTAAAACCGAAAAACACAATCAATAGCCGACAATTATATAAAATAAGGCACGATGATTTTGCCCGTTTTACACTTAAGAGGATGTCTATTGATGTTGTTTTTTATACGCTGAATAGTTACAATAATTCTTTTTCCGTTTGCATTTCATTTGGGCATCAAAAGTAAATCAGACTTTATTTCCGGATTTTTGTTCCAGAATTTTTGTATCCCAGTATTTTTCTACTCTTTCCGCAGCAAGCATAGCTCCGTTAACTCTAATGTCCTCGTTTACTTTTCTACAATGGGTGGGGTATAGACCTTCTTCATGTTCAGGACATTGACTGCATTCTGTGTAACACACAAATTCCATTATACTAACTCCAAGGGTTTTTGGGGGGATATAAACATTATATAATAATTTTAGAATATACCATGCATTATAAATAATTTTCTATTTTTGTAAAATTTATTTTATAAGATTGGCGGCAGAAAAAGAATGAGGGAAAAAGAATGAAAGAAAGGGCTGCCATGCAAGCTGGTGGAGGCGACTTGCAATAGCGACTTGCAATAATTAGAGAAAAACCTTTTCGGGGACGATGAAAAAAGCGTACATCTGAATCCTCACCCAACCCCCAACCCGAAACCTGCAACCCGCATATCCCCAAGGAGAGAAAATAGATGCTTGAAAAGAGAGACTTGAACTGGAAAAAAAGTATGGTATAGGTGATCCATAAGGACTTATCCACATATGGGTGAGGTCCCGTACTCATTAATTTTCGGCTTTCCCCATCCTTACGGCCCTTATCCTTATGGATCAATTATAATTATGTCGCGAATAATATAAAGGTATATTCATAGAATGTCGGTTTCTTTAATTAGTCCTATTTTTAGGTCCCGGGAACTTATAACAAAAGCAAAAACAAGCAGGACCCGGAAGTGAGATAGGCATAGCGTCAGGCACAAAGCCTGGCAGGCAGGCTCACTTTTTCTCAGCCTCAAAAGTTGAGATATCCAGGAACCAGTAGCCTCCCCTCAAGACCATTTCGCTCTCGACGATTTTTATTTTGTTTTTGAATAACGGGCCGTCGGTAACAAAGGTATGGAACTCCCCGTTTTCACCACATGGGTCGATTGAAGGATTGTGGTTTCTCAGGTCGCGTATGAAATTTTCATCGATCTTTCGGCCCAGCCACTCTTTACCTAACAAATCGGCTTTAACGCTGAGCAGGATCGCCTCAAAACCCGAATCTATGAGGCCATTTATTATCTGTTCGGAATTCCTCTGCCAAAGCGGCATTATTAACTCGAGGCCCAGTTCCCCGCAGATCCTGTCCACGAGGTTCTTGTGTGTCTCGATATGCCCGAAGACCGCCCCGTCTACTTGCTCCCCGCTTTCCCTTAAATCACGGACAACTTTTTTGAATTCCTGTTCATATGAAATAAAGTCCTTGTGGATAAGGGGAATTCCAAGCGCTTCGGCCTGGGCATAAATCAGGCCAGGATTGATGTCATGGGAGCCGCGCCTCCGGGCTTCCCTGAAGTTCAGGAGGTGGGATACCTCAAAACCTTCCGATATTGCCCCATAACATGCAAGGCAGCCGTCCTTGCCTCCGGTCCACGAAACAACTACCCTGCTTTTATCGTTCTTGCTTATATCGTTCTTAGTTGAAATGGGATTGGCGTTCATCTCCTATATCCATGCACAATTTGAAAAAAAAGCTTTTGTTTTCGTCACCGGCTATCTGCCCGCATATTCCTCAGAATCTCCCTGAGGCCGGGCCTCTTCCCGTACATCAGCAAATAGGCCCTGAAGAGGCGGCTTGAAAACACGATTACCCCGTGGATGGAGACAAAGAGGATTAAAAGGCTTGCTGCGATCTGGTAAAAGGGCACTTCTGAGGCTCCGATCCTGACAAGCATTGAAACGGGGGAAGTAAGGGGAAAAAGGGAAAGGAAGACTGCAAGCGGGCTGTCGGGTTTTGTGAGGAGGAACTGCATGAAGATAAGGGGGGCAGCGGCTGCAAAGGTGAAGATCCCTGCGACCTGCTGGCTTTCCTGGAGGGAGGAGGTTACGGCTCCCACCCCTGCCATGAGACTTGCAAAGAAGAGGAAGCCGAGCAGGAAATAGACCAGGGACAGGAGAAGGAGGAAGGGTTCGATTGTAAGAGGAAGGGCGTATGCCGAACCCAGGGCAACTGCCGAAAGCCAGACCGTAATCTGCAGGAGGCCGACTGCGCCGAGGCCAAGGACTTTTCCGGCAAGGAGCTCGGTCGGGGTCGCAGAGGAGAGCAGGACTTCGATGACCCTGTTTTCCTTTTCTTCGGACACTCCGCGAAGGAGGTAGCCGGAAGACGAAAAGATGCTGAAGAAGAGCAGGAAGGAAGTGAGGAAGGGAAGTCCGAGGTTGCCCAGGAGCTCGGCCAGGCCCTGCTCGGCGGCTTCCCCGCTTTCCCCGATATTGAACATCTTCATATTGACCGGGTCTTTGACCCTCTGGAGCACGGGCTCTTCCACTTTGCCTTCCAGGAGGAAGTTTATAGCGAGATCGGAGAGCTCTACGGAAAGTTCGACCCCCGGGGCCGGAGCCCCTTTGTCAGCGGTGTAGAGTTCGATAATTCCGGTTTCCAGGAAATCCTCAGGGACCACGAGGAAAGAAGAGATCTCTCCCGCTTTAAGGGCCTGCCTGGCCTCAGAGACTTCAGGATAACTTACAAATTTTATCTTCGAAGCTTTTTCACCCAGTGGACCTACAGCAAAACCCTCACTGATAATTTCAGGGGGGAAGTCAAAGGAACCCGTCATGTCGATATAGCCTACACTCTGGTCTTCCGAAGGCGTCATTCCGGCAAGCAAGGCGGGTAAAAGGGTAATTCCTGCCAGGAAGAGCGGGAAAATGAAAGTCATGAAGAGAAACTCTTTCCTTTTCACGGTTTTCAGGAACTCATGCCTGGCAACTGTCACGGATTTTTTTGAAAATCCAAAAAACTTACTCATTGGGAACTCCCTCCCGGGATTCCCCTTCAGTATCCGTGCCAGCTTTTTCTGCAGCTTTTTCAGCAGCCTTATCTACATCCGTATCTGCAGCCTTATCTGCAACTTCTCCTGAATCCCCCTCTACCGTTTCAATGAAAATGTCGTTCAGGGAGGGGAGGGCATGCTCAAAGCGCAGGACTTCTACCTTCCGGACAAGTTCCTCAAGGAGAAACTGAGTGTTTGTGTCTGCCTCAGGAAAGATTTCAACAAATATCCCATGCTCCTGTTCATGTTCCTGCTTGCGCTCCACTATTTTCCTGATGCCGGGAATTTCCCTGAGTGCACTGAGGCCCCCGCCTGCAATGCTGCCAGAACTACTGCCAGAACTACTGCCTGTAAATTCCACGAGCAGGGAATTTTTCCCGCGCTCTTTTCTGATCCCTTCCACGGTGCCGTAAAGCACCCGACTGCCCCTGTCTACCATCAGGATCCTGTCGCAGAGCGTCTGGGCCTTTTCCATCATGTGTGTGGAAAGGATGATCGTCTTGCCGGCGTTCCTGTGCTCGAGGATCATGTCCTTGATGGTCCTGGTGTTCACGGGGTCAAGGCCTGAGAAGGGCTCGTCCAGGACAATCAGGTCCGGGTCGTGGATAATCGAGGAGAGGAACTGGATTTTTTGCTGCATCCCCTTGGAGAGTTCTTCGACCTTTTTTCCCCTGTGTTCGTAGAGCCCGAAGGAGTGCAGCAGGGATTCGGCATTCGCGTGCGCCTGCTTTTTTGGGACGTTCTTGAGCTGGGCAAGGTAGACCAGCATATCGACGAGCTTTGTTTTCCTGTACAGCCCCCGCTCTTCCGGAAGGTAGCCTATCCTGTCCTTTGCCCCGGGGCCCAGGGAAGCCCCAAAAACCCGGATCTCCCCGGAATCTGGCCTTATGATGTCAAGAAGCATCCTGATTAGCGTGGTTTTCCCGGCCCCGTTGGGTCCGAGCAGCCCGAAAATTTCTCCCTGTTCAACAGAAAAAGAAATGTCCTTAATGACTTCAGTCCCGTTGTACACCTTGGATACGTGCTCGAATTCTATGACCCGCATTCAAGTAAAATATATCCTCATATAGAGTTAAAGTTATTTCAGTTCGCAATAGGATAGGCTCTGCAAAAGGCCGGTTCTCTAATAAATAAAAGGCCTACAAGACAAATTTATTATACAAGACCGGATCTCTACAGGACAATCATTCTACAAAAATAAGCCTCTAAAAAAACAAACTTCTAAAAAAACATGTATCTACAAAAACGGGTCTCTAAAAAAACAGTTCCTAACAAAAGTTTCTTTACGAAAACAACTCACAGGATTAGCAATTCTCAGGGTAGCCAATCCGCAAGGTGACAAACATGCTCCCCAAACTCATCCTTCACAACAGCATCAGCCTCGACAGCTCAATAACCGGGTTCGAAGCCAACCTCGCCGTACACTACGGCATCCTCAGCAGCTATCGGCCCAGTGCCATGCTTGTGGGATCAAAAACCGCAAAGATAGGAATAGAACTCTTCTACGAAAAAGTCCCCGCCGAAGAAGAAACCGATTTCTCGAAGCCGGAAATCCAGCCTGGTGACCCGCGGGCTTACTGGTTGATAGCCGATTCCAGGGGAATTCTGGAAGGGCTGCTACACATCTACAGGCGCTCCGAATACTGCAAGGACGTAATCGTCCTGGTTTCGAAAAGGACCCCTGCATCTTACATCAACTACCTCAAGGAAAGAAACTATGACTTTATCCGCGCAGGAGAGGACCATGTAGATTACCGGCAGGCCCTTGGAACCGCAAACGAGAGGTATGGCTTCAAGCTGGTAGTCTCGGACAGCGGCGGGATGCTGAACAGTATTTTGCTTGAGCAGGGGCTGGCAGAGGAGATCAGCCTGGTGGTCTACCCGGTAGTTGTGGGGAAGCAGGGTACAAACCTGTTCAGGAACCTGGAGAAAAGCGGGGTTCAGCTTGAACTTTTGAGGACCGAGGCGTTAGAGGGCAACTACGTCCACCTGCTGTACAGGGTTTTGAAAGAATACGGAACTCCATAAATTATCCTGGGCCTGAAAGCCTGCCGCGAGATGTACATGGGCAGTACACCCTCAAGCAATTTAGTTGGAAAATGCCGGAGAGAAAACGGACAAAAGGAAAAACTGCCCAAATCTCATGTAAATCTCATGTAAGATAGTTATAGTTCTGTACATTCAACCCCATCACCGGAATGATAGGAGTTCCGGGCACCTGTTAAAAAAAGAGGGGGGAGACTTCTGCTTTTTACAGTAAATTAAACTTTTTTTAGAACGGATTCAGGGGGGAACCAGCCTCACGAATAATCGTTATATATTATAATAATAAAATTTACAATGTAAATCTTTATAGTCTTGGGAAGTATTAGGCGGGAGGTTTCCCCGGGGAAAAAAGCGCCCCCGGGACAGAACTTTACGGTGGAATGTCAATACGAATCACAGAATTGTCCGTCTCGTCTATTCTCAAAGGGACAGTTTCAAAGAGCCCGCTTTAAGCGGGATGGGGGCAGGGGAGTTTGCACTTCCCACCCGATCCGAAACATCGTTTTCTGATCTCTTTTCAAGTGCCGGAACCCGGCTTCAGGAGTGAATAGTTTGCTCGAAGCCCTAGCGTACGGCGCAGTTTTTGCCCTTGTATCCGGAACTGTCCTCCCTCTCCTGTACCGCAGTAAAAATGCCAGACAGGCCTCCTTTGGCCTTTCTCTTATTTCGTCAGTCCTGCTCCTGGGTTTTGCAGGCACGGTCCTCTACACAGGGAAAGAGCCCTCATTTCCGGCCTTCGGCTTCCTTCCGGGCCTGGACTTCACCCTGGCTGCAGACCGGCTAACGGCCGGGTTTGTCCTGCTGATAGCAGCCGTCCTGCCCGGGGTCTCAATCTATTCCCTGGAATACACTGAGCACGCAAAAAGCGAAGCCCGAAAAGCCCTGCAGGCAGCCCTGACAAGCCTTTTCGTCCTTGCCATGCTGCTGGTCGTGCTTGCAGGCAACATGGTGGGTTTCCTCATATTCTGGGAAATCATGTCCCTCTCATCCCTCCTGCTGGTGCTCCACGACTATTCTTCGGAGGAGAACAAAAAGGCAGGCTTCTTTTATTTCGTGATGACGAACATAAGCACGACTTTTCTTTTCCTGGGCTTCATTAGCCTCTACAGGCTGACCGGGTCTGCCGAATTCGGGCCGCTCGAATACCCGGCCGGAGCACTTACCCTGCCCTTCCTCTGCCTCTTTATCGGCTTTGGGGTCAAGGCGGGGCTTGTGCCCTTCCACAAATGGCTGCCCTACGCCCACCCCGCAGCCCCCTCAAACATCTCGGCCCTGATGTCCGGGGTCATGTTGAAGGTCGCAATCTACGGTTTCCTGCGTTTCCTGCTTGCAGCTGCCTCCCCGGAACTCTGGTGGGGTGTGCTTATCCTTATCGCAGGCAGCCTCTCAGCCCTCTTCGGGGTGATCTACGCCCTCAAGGAAAGCGACATAAAACGGCTGCTTGCCTACAGCAGTATAGAAAACATAGGCATCATCTTCATAGGAATAGGGCTCTACGTCATATTCAGAGTCGAAGGACTCGAAACCCTTGCCCTTATGAGCCTTGCAGGAGCCTGCTTCCACGCCTTTAACCACGCCCTGTTCAAGAGCCTGCTCTTCCTCTGTGCAGGTTCGGTGGTCCATGCCACAGGCACCCGGAACATAGAAGCTTTCGGCGGGCTGGTCAAAACTATGCCTGCAACGTCGGCCCTTTTCCTGATAGGCTCGGTCTCCATTGCAGCCCTCCCCCCGGCAAACGGCTTTGCGGGAGAACTCCTGCTCTACCAGGCCTTCTTCCAGGCTTCGGCCCTTTCCGCAAACCCCCTGCTCACGGTGTTCATGGTAATTGCGCTTTCGAGCTTTGCCCTCACCGGAGCCCTGGCAGCAGCCCTTTTCGTAAAACTTTTCGGGATTACCTGCCTTGCACTCCCTCGCTCCGAGGAAAGCAGGCTGGCCGAAGAAGTCGAAAAGCCCATGCTTTTCGGGCCTGCAGTCCCGGCAGTCCTCTGCATCCTTACCGGGATCTTTTCAAAGCAGATCCTCTCCCTTGCGGGCTGGGACATCGAATTTCCGGACCTGCTCCTGCTCGGGCTGCTGCTGGCTTTCATATACGCAGCCCTTTTCCTGGCAGTCCGCGCAAAGACCGAAATCCCTGACCGGATCAGCGAGACCTGGGGCTGCGGTTTCCCTGCTCTTACCCCTTCGACGGAGTACAGTTCCGCAGGCTTTTCCGAACCCCTGGTCATGATCTTCAAAAGCATTTACAGGACCAGGATCGTGCACAGGCCGGAGTACTTTGACGGGCAGGAAAGCCTATTCAAAAACGGACATGTGGAAATCCGCCTGCTCCGCTTCTTTGAGGAATACCTCTACATCCCCCCTGCCCTGGCCATTGACAGCCTTTCAAAGAGGGTTGCAAAACTGCAGAACGGCAAACTTGACAGTTACGTCCTTTACGCCTTCCTCGCAGTCCTGACCCTGATTATCGCTACGGGGGTCCTCGTATGAACACGTCATTCCTGCTCTTTGCCCTGTTAAACCCGGCCTTTGCCCTGCTTGCAGCTCCCCTCTACATGGCCCTGATCCGGAAGGTTAAGGCCTATGCCCAGGGGAGGAAAGGGCCGAAACTTTTCCAGGTCTACTATGACTTAAGAAAACTCATGCACAAGGAAGCCGTCTATTCCCCGACTTCTTCCTGGGTCATGCGGCTCACCCCCTGCCTCAACCTGACAGCCCTGCTGGCCTGCTCCCTCTTCGTGCCCCTCATCTTTGTCCCGGAGCCTGCAGGAGGATTCGGAAACGTTATTGTCTTCCTCTACCTCCTGGCTCTCGAACGTTTCTTTACGGCACTTTCCGGGCTTGACGCAGGCAGTGCTTTCGGGGGCATGGGCAGTTCCCGCTCCATGAGCCTGGCAGCCGTGATCGAGCCCACGATGGTTGTTGCTTTTGCTGCGCTTGCTTTTGTCCTCAAGAGCCTGAACCTGCACGAGATGTTTGCCCTGACCGCAGGCTCGCTCCTCCCCGCAAGCCCGACCCTTGTCCTGGTCTCGATTTCCCTCTTCATCATCCTCATCGTGGAGACCGGAAGGCTCCCCGTAGACAACCCGGCAACCCACCTTGAACTCACAATGATCAACGAGGCCATGATCCTGGAACAGACCGGGAAAAACCTGGCCCTGCTCGAGCTTGCCCATGCCATAAAACAGCTCCTCCTGATGGGGGTCCTGATCAACACGATCCTCCCAATCGGGCTCAGTGCGGAAGCCGATGCAGGAAAAATTGCGGTATCAGCCCTGCTATTCCTCCTGAAGGCCGGGGTGCTTGCCGTGGTAATCGGGCTCTTTGAATCGGCCCTTGCGAAAATGCGCCTCTTCAGGCTTCCCGCCTTTTACATGATGGCGTTTTTCTTTTCAGCCCTTACCATCCTTATCGAGGTGTTTGCATGATTGAACCCCTTTTCCTCGAAGGCGTAATCAAGATCCTCTTCGTCTTCGTCCTGATCAGTGCAGCCCTGATCATCTCCACCCGCAGCCTTGCTTCCGTCCTTACTACATATACCGTCCAGTCCTTCCTGCTTGCGGCGGTTTCCTTCCTCCTCTACCTTATGGAAGGAAAAAGCGAACTCCTGCTGCTGGCAGGCCTGACCCTGGCAAGCAAGGTACTCCTGATCCCCCATTTCATTAAAAGGATAGAGGAGAAGATCAAGATCAGCAGAGACCTGAACTTCACCTACCTCGAACCCACGACCTCCCTCCTGCTGAGCATAGGCCTGATCCTGCTCTCCTACGCCTTCCTCTCCAGGGTCTTTGAAGCCTTTGCCCTCTCGAAGCTCTTCTTTTTCGGGGCGGTCATAGGGCTTTCCCTGACCCTCATGGGCATGCTTGTCATGTTCAGCCGGAGAAAGGTCATCACAAAAGCCCTCGGCTACCTCAGCATGGAAAACGGGGTCCTGATGTTCGGAATCTTTGTTACGGAACTTCCCTTCATCCTTGAAATCCTGATCATAATCGACCTGATCATCCTGGTCCTGCTGACCTCTATCCTGGCCGTGGGGCTGGACTCCAGCATCGAGGAGTACAGGAAAAAAATAAGGAGACTCCAGGTCTGGAACGGAGGTGAAGCCCTATGATCCGCTTTTATCTGCTGGCAATGGGGGTATTCCTGACCCTCGGCCTCATCCCGAAGTCCCACAGGCTCATGAACGCCCTTGCCGCAGGAAACGCTTTCTTCCACCTTGCCCTGACATGTGCAGCCCTGCTAACCCTCGAGCTTCCGGTAAGGTACGGGCCGACCCTCTACCTGGACCACCTGAACCTCTATGTGGAACTTATTACGGCAGTCGGCTTCTGTGCAGCAGCCTTCTACGCAAAAGGGTACACTGAAAGCCTGATGGAAGCCGGGGAACTCGACCCGAAGAACCTCAAGCTATTCTACCTGGCTTTCAACCTCCTGCTGGTTATGGCCACAGCTGCACTCTTTTCGGACAACCTTGCCCTCTTCTGGGTCTTTGCGGAACTCACCACGGTCTGCGCAGCCGTGCTTGTGGCAATCCTTTCGGCAAGGGAGAACATCGACGCAGCCTTAAAGTATGTCTTCATAGTCTCAGGAGCCATGCTCTTTGCCTTCCTGGGGCTGATCTTCCTCTTCACCCTCTCGGCCCAGGTGCTGGGGGAGGGGACACTTTCCTGGACGGAACTTATGGAAAACGCCTCGGGCTTTTCCCCGGCCCTCCTCCTGACAAGCTTTGCCTTCGCCTTCATAGGCTTCGGGGCAAAGGCAGGAGTTGCACCCTTCCACACCTGGCTTCCGGATGCCTATGCAAGGGCCCCTTCGGTTAGCGCAATCCTTTCCGGGCTCATGCAGAACCTCGGGATCTACGGCATCCTCAGGATGTACGCCCTGCTCAGGGTCAGCGAAGCCGCATCCCAGGCCTCTTTTATCCTCATTGCTGCAGGGCTGTTTTCAATTGCCCTTGCTGCTTTCAGCATGTTCCAGCAGAGGAACCTTAAGAGGCTGATCGCCTTTTCAAGTGTGGAACACATGGGGCTCCTCCTTGTGGGAATCGGGGTAGGGACGTCCCTTGCCCTCTTCTGGGCCCTCTTTTACATGCTGGTCCATGTCCTGGTCAAGGAAGCCCTGCTTTTTGCCGCAGGAATCCTGCACAGGCAGTACAGGAGCAACATGCGTGAAGACATGAGGGACGTGTTCAAACTCCAGCCCCGCGCAGCCTGGACCCTGATCCTCGGGAGCGTCGCAATCGTCGGCATGCCGCCTTTCCCGCTCTTCCCGGCAAAGTTTTTCATCCTGCTGGAAAGCGCGGAAATTTCCTCCTACCTGACCCTGGCAGTCCTGCTCCTGCTCATCCTGGCAGCCGCCTCCTTTGCGAACTTCCTGTTAAAAGCCTTCTCAAGGGTAACAGCGGAAGGAGACGGTTCCGAAGGGGGACACGGAAAAGAAACAGGATACCGGAAAAAAAGCCTTCAGGACCCCTATGTGGTAAGGGCAGGGATGAGGATTCCAACAGTCTTCATGCTCGCCCTTGCCCTCCTCCTGGGCCTCTGGTTCCCCGAACCTCTCAGGGCACTCCTTGAAGCGATAGTCCTTGAACTCGGATATGTGTAAGGGGGCAGTGCATATGGATATGAAAAAGAATAAGGATACAATGGATTTGCTTTCGGAAATTTCGGGAATGGCAGGAGAAGAGCCCGAACTGCTCAGCGCCCGCACAGACGAGGCCTACGTCCGGCTCTCCGAAGCCGGGTTTGAAAGGGCAGCCTTAGCCCTTGCGGAGAAGAAGTTCAGCCTCATCGGGCTCTTCTGCGCGGAAGCCTTTGAGAAAGAGAGCGGCTTTACCCTCTTTTACGCCTTCAAAAAAGCCGGGAGGGCACATGTCCTCGTCCTGGTGCGGGAAGCAGGCAGGGCAGCGGGCAGGGAAGGAAAAGCAGCTCATGGAGCAGTGTCTTCAGTTGCGGAAATCTTCCCTTCGGCTTCCTGGTTTGAACGGGAAGTAAGGGACGGCTTCGGGCTGGAGTTTTCCGGGGCCTTTGACACGAGAAGGCTCTTTTTGCACGAGTGCTACCCCGAAGGCTTCCACCCCCTGCAAAAAACCTTCAAAAACGGGCCTATAAGCCTTCGGAAACCGGAAGCCGGAAAAAACCCCGAAGAATACCGTTTCAGGGAAACGAAAGGAGAAGGGGTCTACCAGGTAGCTGTAGGGCCTGTCCATGCCGGGATCATCGAACCCGGGCACTTCAGGTTCAATGTGATTGGAGAGCCCATCTTCAGCCTGGAAATCCGGCTCTTCTACAAGCACAGGGGCATAGAAAAACTGGCTGAGGGAAAAAGCCCCTTAGAATGTGTCCCCCTGGCCGAAGCCGTAAGCGGGGACGAAAGTGCAGCCAACGCCGTTGGGTTCTGTACGGCCGTGGAACGCGCCTCCGGGATTGCGGTGCCCGAAAGGGCGGAATGCCTGCGGGCCGTACTGCTTGAGCTAGAAAGGGTCTACTCCCTGCTGGGAGACCTTGCGGGCATGGCCGTAGACGTAGGATTTTCCCTGGTTGCAAGCCCCTTCTTCATCCTGAGGGAAGAGGTGTTCAGGCAGAACGAAAAACTCACAGGCTCAAGGTTCCTGCGGGGGATAATGGTACCCGGAGGGCTGAAAAAGGACATATCCGGTCCGGCCCTGGAAGAACTTCCCCCCTTCCTTGCAAAGTTTTCCCGGACTTTTGAGTCGGCTTTCGAAAGGGCGATGTCCTCCTCCTCCTTAATCGACAGGTTTGCAACAACAGGAGTGGTAAAAAAAGAACTTGTTGCTCCTCTCAACCTTACAGGCCCCCTGGCAAAAGCCTCGGGGTGCCCTGCCGACACGAGGCTTGACCGGCCTTACGGGGCTTACAGGCGCTTATCCCCGGAGCCCTCGGTGAAGAAAGGAGGAGACGTGCTCTCCCGCTTTGAGGTAAAAGCTGACGAAATCCGGGCATCCGTGAAGCTCATCAAACGCCTGCTGGAAGAAATGCCTTCAGGCCCCGTGTTTGCGGAAAACGGCCCTGCGGCAGGCGAAGAAGCCAGGTCCGATGTCAGGCCCGGCTACTCCGGTCCTTCCGGCTACTCCATTGCCCTGGTGGAGTCTCCAAGGGGGCAGAACCTGCACTGGGTCTACCTGAAAAACGGGCGTATTGACCGCTACAAGGTAAGGACCGCATCCTTCTGCAACTGGCAGGCCATAGAACATGCCGTGCTCGGGAACATCGTCCCTGATTTCCCGGTTATCAACAAGAGCCTGAACATGTCATATGCAGGAACCGATCTTTGAACCCGGAAGAAATTACAGGCAAGAATACGGAAAAAAATGCGAGACATGCAAAGAATGCAAGAAATGCAGAGAATGCAAGAAATGCAAGAAATTCAGTGAGGTCTTATTGTGGTAAACCCGCTTTCCCTCTTCCTCCGCCCGAAAGTGACGGAGGATTTTGCCTTCCGGGACGAAGAACTCGAAGCCCTGGGAGCCGAAATCAAAAAAACCATCCCGAAGGTCTTCGGGAAAAGCCTTGCAATCCGAGAACTGGACTCGGGCAGCGACAACTCCACGGAAATCGAAATCTCAAACCTGGGCACCCCGTACTATGATGTCGAAAGGTTCGGGGTCTCCTTTGTGGCATCCCCGCGGCACGCCGACGTCCTGCTGGTCACAGGGGCAGTCACCCTAAACATGGCCGAAGCCGTGAAAAAGACCTATGACGCCATGCCCTCCCCCAAATTTGTGGTAGCCGTCGGAGACGACGCCTGCGACGGGGGGATCTATAAGGGGTCCTATGCCGTACTCGGAGGGGTGGATAAGATCCTGCCCGTGGACATGAAGATCCCGGGAAACCCTCCTTCCCCGAAAGAGATTTTGAAAGGATTGCTTTTACTGATGAAGCAGGCTTCAAAGTAACAGGCTTCAAAGTAACAGGCTTCAAAGTAACAGGCTTCAAAGTAACAGGCTTCAAAGTAACAGGCTTCAAAGTAATTGAAAAACGGGGTTTGAAACCCCAGTTTTCTAATTTTTCCGTAAGCTCTTCCAAAATCACCGGGATGCGGCCGGAATATAGCCTCCATAGAAATCCTGCTTTATTACCGGAAAAGCCGGCTTGTGCCCGATGCCTGACCCCTAATTTTTGACCCCTAATTCCTGACCCCAATTAAGTCAGGTCTTATCCTCATATAGCTCTCCATGCTCTCACCGCCCGCCTCAGCGGGCGGCCTTTTCCTAATTCACTGAAAAAAGCTGCTTGCAAAATAAACTGGTGAAGAGAAAGCCTTTCACTCTGATTTTTCCGGCCTGTTTTCTACGTCCTGTTTTCTACACCTTAATTTTGAGATCCCTCCTTCAACACATTACTTTCGAACCGTCTTACTTTCAAGATCCTGCTTTCTACATCTTAATTTTCAGTCACTGTAATGACCTTTTTAGGTATCCTACTATACTTTTTCGGTCACTCAAACCTATTTTTATTTATGCAATGTAATCTCTGGAAAAGCCGGTCGTCAAAGACGACCGGTGAGAGAGCCGGTACCTGAGAAGCAAATCAGAAAAAGGTTTTCAGGGGCAACCAAACAGGAGAAATTTTTATACGAATAAGTTGTTTCCAGCATGCGGTTCATCTGCAGGTGGGCCAGGTCCCAGGAACATGTCTTTTCAGGTACTGTCCCTAAGCTTTCCTTCATCTTTATCCCTGCACCCCGTCACTCATAAGTAGCCGGAAAATCACTCTAAAATATATGAGAATTAAGGACTTCAAACTTGAACGCTTTTTTGCAAAATACGAATTTAGCGCCCCCTACCTGCTCTCCTCTTCAGACTGCGAGTCCTTCACCGTAGCCGAACTCCTGGCCCTTGAAGAGAATGCCGAAGAGCAGTTCAAAAACTTGCGGCTCGGGTATACCGAAGCCCAGGGAAACCCGGAACTGAGGGATGAAATCTCAAAACTGTATGATAACGTAAAACCGGAAGAAGTCCTTGTCTTTTCAGGGGCTGAAGAAGGGATCTTTATATTCATGAACGTGCTGCTTGAGCCGGGAGACCATATCATCGTGCAGTGCCCTGCCTACCAGTCCCTTTACGCCGTTGCGGAGGCTATCGGGTGCAGGGTTACGACATGGGAGATGAAGCCCGAAAACTGGTGGAGGCCGGACTTAGGGTTATTGAAAAAAAGCATTTGTGAAAACAAAAACACAAAGGCAATCATTCTCAACTCCCCCCACAACCCTACGGGCTTTCAGTTTTCCGGGGAAGAATTCGACGCAATCGTGGAAATTGCAAAGGCAAACGGGCTTTACGTCTTTTCGGACGAGGTGTACCGCTTCTTAGAGTATGACCCGCGGGACAGGCTGCCTGCGGCGGCCGACCTTTACGAAAAAGGGCTGTCTCTCGGCGTCATGTCCAAGACCTTCGGGCTTCCGGGGCTGAGGATAGGGTGGATTGCGGCGAAAGACCGGAAACTGCTCCGGAGGCTTGCGGCTTTCAAGGACTTTACCACCATCTGCAACAGTGCCCCGAGCGAATTCCTTGCCGCCCTTGCGCTCAGGCACAGGGAAATCCTGATAGAAAGAAACCTCGAAATCGTAAGGAAGAACCTTGAACTCCTTGATGCATTTTTCGAGAAACACACCGGGCTCTTCGAGTGGATAAGGCCAGGAGCCGGGCCAATCGCTTTTCCCGAACTCAGGCCTGACATTGATGTGGAAGAATTCTGCGTCGATCTTGCGGAAAAAAACGGAGTTCTGCTCCTTCCGGGCACAATGTACGACATTGGGGGCAGGCAGTTCAGGATAGGGTTCGGGAGAAAAAATATGCCTGAAGCCCTGAAGGAATTTGAAAAATATATTGAGAAAAATTTATAAATGAAGAGAAATATTATCCAGGGGTGTTGAGGGATGCCAGAAAACCTGGAAAAACCGGAAAAACCGGATGTAAAAGCTGAAAGGGGTTCCTTCCCCGGACAGGAGCTTTCAGTTAAAGAAGCCGAAGCCCTGGGCTATTACGATTTCATGAGCTACCTCGGGGTGCCCTATTACCACATAGGAGGCCTGAGTTCTACCAGAAAGCTCGCTGAGTTCTGCCGGATTGACAGCAGCAAAAAAGTGCTTATGGTTGGCTGCGGAGAGGGTTTTTCTGCTTGCTACCTCGCAAAGAAAACCGGCTGTTCCGCGGTCGGAGTTGATATTGCAGAACTTTCCGTCAGAAAGGCAAAGGAAAGAGCCAGAAAAGAAGGACTTGAAGGAAAGGTGGAGTTCGGGATGGGAGATGCCTATGCCCTGCCCTTCAAAGCCGGGGCCTTTGACGCCGTGATTACCGAGTTTGTTTCCCAGTTCCTGGACAGGGACAGGGCTTTTAAAGAATTCGAAAGGGTCCTGAAACCCGGGGCTTATGCGGGAATTAACGAGATGTACAGGGAAGAGGAAATCCCTCCGAAAGCCTCCGAAGAAATCGACCGCGCCGAGAAGATATTCGCTGAGATTACGGGACTTCCATTTTCCCTTCCCACCCCTGAAGAGTGGAGGAGAGGATTTGAGGGGGCGGGGTTAAAAGACGCTGCCGTAAGGAAGTTCAGGCCTTCTCCCGGCCTTGAAGAAATAAAAATGCTTGTAGAAGCAATGGGCGGGAGCTGGAAATTTACCAGGTACTTTGCAGGGCTGATGTGGAAAATGGCCGGATATACCCTCTCAAGCAGGAAGATCCGGCTCCGGTTCAGGAGGCTGGGGGAAGGCAAAAAAATCCTGCTCCGGAAAAAACCGACCTCAAAATATGTGGGGTACGTACTGGCTACAGGAAAGAAAAGTGAAGATTAAAAAAGAAAAAAGAGATGTAATGGCTGCAGGAAAGAAAAGTGAAGGTTGATAAAGAGAAAAGCCCGTACATCCGCATGGAGAAAAAAACCGAAAAAATGAAAAAGAGAACAAGCCGCGCTTCAAAACTGTAAGAAAATAAAACTTTTTTGGAAAAAGATATAAAGAATCAAAGGGAAAGTAAAGCAATAGTTTCATATAAAGTTCCTTTAAGGTTTCTCTGGAGAGGAGGCCGGAACTTTTGCTGAGACTGGATGCTTTCTAAAAAGAATGAGAAGGAGAATTATCTCCGGCATATTTTAGAAGCTTCCGGGGAGAGGACATAAATGAAGATATCACTTATCGATTTGGCGTTTCTTTCTGAAAAAAGAACAAATGTATTGCTCCTGCTGGAAGAAGGGCCCAAAACGGGGGACGAAATCAAAACGGCTCTTAACGTTAGCTCGACTTCCATTATGCCCCAGATCAAGAAATTAAAGGAAGGAAACCTGATCCTGCAGGGAGAGGACAGCAAGTACAGGCTTTCCGAAATGGGGGAAATTGTAGTCGAAAAGATGGGACCTCTCTTAAACACCGTGAGGGTCTTTGAAGAAAACTATGATTACTGGATAAACCACGACTTCAGCGGGATTCCCGAACACCTCCTGAACAGGATCGATGAACTGGGGAACTATTTCCTGCTGGAACCGGACCTGAACCGGCTCTTTGAGGTGCCGGAAGACTTTAAGAAGAATCTTCTGGAATCCCGGCGCGTAATGACATTTTTCTCATTTTTCCACCCTCTCTACCTTGACCTTTATTCCGAACTTGTAAAAAAAGAAGCTGAGATGTTTCTCATCCTGACCGAGCCTGTTTTTGAGAGGATGAAAAAAGACTATAATGAAGACCTCAGGTTCCTGCTTGAATCGAAAAACACGAAAATATACATCTGCGACAAAAACATAACCCTGAAAAACGTAGTAACCGACCGTTTCTGCTCTGTACTGCTCTTTGACAGGAAGGGAAAATTCGACCACCAGCGCCTGATAAGCTTTGATGAGAGCGCACTGAAATGGTGCGAAGAGCTTTTCATGTATTATAAGAACATGTCTATTCCCCTGGAAAATCTCTGATCGGACTGCCTTTTATTGCTCTGCAATTCCTTATTGCCCTGCAGCCAATAAAAAACTGAAAGTGTGCCAAAAATATTTGTAAACAAAAAAACTCTTTTTTAGGGTTTTCAGGGTCTTTTAGCCATTTCCGGCTTCTTATCCTCCAGAAAATCTCAGATTTATTCCCCTAGATATTTGTCAATCAGGGCGCGGAACTTATGGATGTCAATGGGTTTTGAAATATAATCCACGCAGCCCATTTCTATGAAATGTTCCTCACTGCCTTTCATGGCATGGGCTGTAACCGCAATCACCGGGATATCGGCAGTTGAGGGGTTCTTCTTAATCCGTGCGAGCAGTTCGAGCCCGTCCATTTTCGGAAGCTGCATGTCCAGGAGGATGATATCGAATTTTTTCTCAGAAAGGCGTTCAAGGGCCTTTATCCCATCCTCTGCCCCGGTTACGCTGTGCCCGTAGAACTCCAGCAAATCGAGGATCAGTTCCATGTTCATGGGGTTGTCTTCAACAATCAGAATCTCTTTCATCGTCATGCCTCTTCAGCATAGTTAATTGATTTATTCTGTTAATTAACTCTTTTCTTCCGAAAGTGCCTTTTTTCATAATTGAAAGCAAATGCCCCTTAAGTTCTTCATTAAGTTCTTCAATATTCTTTTCGGTAAACTCGCCCGCCGTACAGACAATAAGGGGGAGGTCTTTTGTACTGAGGTCTTCCCTCATGCTGGAAATTACATCAAAACCACTCACTTCCGGCATCATAAGGTCAAGTATGAGGATGTCGGGGTGTACGGAGAAGAGCTTTTCCATGCCGTCTTGCCCGCCGTAAGCCTTGACAACCTCAAAGCCCTCGGGCTCGATCATCGAATTAAGCAGTTCCACGGCATTTTCGTCGTCATCCACGATAAGAACCTTCGGGCTCTCAAACCTGAACTTCTGCGTGATTTCGCCCAGGGAGCCCATCAGTTCAGGCTTTTTGACTGGTTTTGTAAAAGAATATGTCGCCCCAAGGGCAATTCCCAGTTCGTTTTTATCAGTCATGGAAATGATGAGCACGGGAATGGAAGCGGCCTCAGGGTCATTCTTCAACTGCCTCAGGACAAGCCAGCCGTTGGCATCGGGCATGAACACGTCAAGGGTAATAACATCGGGTTTAAGTTCCTTTGCAACAGCAAGGACAGTCCTTCCATTATAAATTGATGCTACCCTGTACCCTGCTTCCACCAGTACTATTCTAAGAAGTTCGTTGGAATTTTTATCATCGTCAACAACCAGAATGAGCGGTTTTCCTTTACCGCCGTTTTCTGGAGAGAGAATTACAGGGAGTTCTACATCCCCCTTAAATTCTTCAACAACTTCTTTCACCGAGAGGGCTGCTTTCTTGTTCATTTCGAATTCGAGGAGAACCCCTTCAAGCTCTGCTTCCCCGGTCTTCCTTATGGCCTGAGGATTTCTAAGCGGGAGTGAGAACGTAAAGCTGCTGCCCTTCATGAGGTCGCTTTCAACCCGGATTTCTCCTCTGTGAAGGTTTACGAGCTTCTTTACGAGGGCAAGCCCAAGCCCGGTCCCGCAGTACTGCCGGGCTGCTGAGGCATCAATCTGGGTAAAAGGCTGGAACAGCTTTTTCTGGTCTTCACCGGAAATGCCTATCCCGGTATCTGCAACAGTAATAAAGGCCATTCCTCCTTCTTTTTTGCAGGAGACAAAGACTTTTCCCCCTTCGGGAGTAAATTTGATTGCATTGCTTATGAGATTGGAAAGGATCTGGAAGAGGCGGCTCCTGTCGGCTTCAAGGCTCGTAAAACCCGGCTCCATGTTAAAGACCACCTCAAGAGACCTTGCACGGGCAAGAGGAGAAAAAACGGCCCAGACTTCCTCAAACAGGGAGGCAGGAGAGAACTCACTGTAATAGAGCTCCATTTTTCCGGCCTCGACTTTTGAGAGGTCAAGTATGTCATTTATAAGTTTCAGGAGATGCTTCCCACTGTTAGAGATGTTATTTATGTACTTTAACTGCCTTCCGTTGAGTTCCCCAAAGACCTTTTCAAGCAGGATGTCCGAAAAGCCTATAATGGAATTAAGGGGTGTCCGCAGTTCGTGGCTCATATTGGCCAGGAATTCACTCTTGGTCCGGCTGGCCCCCTCTGCTTCCAGCTTTGCCTGAAGCAACCGCTCTTCCGAGTGCTTATGGGCAGTGATGTCAAGCCCTGCCTGCAGGACCCCTGTTACTCTGCCTTCCTCATCCTTTATCGGGCCTGCCCGGACCATCCAGACCTTTCCGTCGGGAGCAAGGAGCTCCTCAACTTCTTCATTCCCGGATTTAAGCACCCTTCGCACCGGAGATTTCTCAGGGTCCATTTCATATAGCACACAGACATCATCGTGGCTCCGACCGATTATATATTCAAGTTTCAGGCCCACAAAGTCCAGAAACGCCTTATTTGCCCAGATTATGCGCAACTCCGGGTCAAGAAAAACAAGCAGTTCACTGAGAGAATTGAGAATAACCTTTTTCTCATGCTCTTTTGCCTTTAGCTCTTCAGAGGCTATATTTAAACGGCCAAGCATGCCATTTATTCTCTCTGCCAGCCTGGAAAGCTCATCGTCCCCTTCCACAAAAAGCCTATCGGAAGAATCATCTTTTTTTCCAACCTTTTCCACAAAGCTGTCAATTGCAACAATCCGGGATACTACCTCCCTGTCCAGAAGGAGCTTGCAGCCTGCCCCCACCATCAGACCTGCAAACAGGAGGAAAAGGACAATGTAGCGCAGGGATTCCTGTCCTTCTGCATAGATATTCCGGTCCATATCCGTCCGGACCATGACAGCAGGATTTCCCTTGATATCGTCCAGGACAAAATAACCTGCCATCCGGCCTCCTTCTACGGGATGCACGAAAGTCCCGGTCTTACTTTCAAAAAAAGCCTGCTGGAAATCGGAGGGTATGCTGTCAAGCCTGTAAAGCATCAGAGGGTTTCCGGTAAGAACCCGGAGGGATTCTACATATTCCTCATCAAGGCCCTCCCCCAGAATGAGCGTCCCGAGCACTTCCTCACTCTCCGGCCCTGATAGGACAGGGCGGCTGGAAATGATCATGGGGCCGCCTTCCAGCAAAAGCAAGCCCTTTACATTATCTCCTGCAGCCGTACACAGGAGATTGTTATCATTTATGCTCCGGAGGATTTCAAAAGGCACGGGGACACCCGGGTGTTCGGAATCTGGTGTTTGGGAATATATCACACTCCCCGAGCTATTGACTAAAAAGACTGTATCGTACCCGGTTAAGGAAAAGATCTCGTTCAGTATAATTCCATCAATATGTTCCATTCCATCAATATGTTCCGGGTCCGGACTCATCAGCATAAAAGCCCTAATATCGTCCCGGGAAGAGAGAATGTAATTGATTTCATCAAGTTCCCGGACCTGAAATTCAAGAACGTTTTTTACCTTTGCCACATTTCCGACCACTTCTTTTTGCTCCATTTCGGAAAAACTCGAATCCAGAATATTCTGTGATGCAAAAATAACAACTGAAGTAAGGAGGGCAAAAATCAGGTATATGATAACAAGAACCTTTTTACTAACATTCATACTTTGAACTCGGGGGATGGATGGGGGTTGAGTTTATAATATAATAGAGACAGATAAAAATCAACTAAATATATATATAAAGATTATCAATGGAAAAGAAAATAATAGAAAAATATTCCATAAGACGAAAATAGGGAATTTAAGAAGAATTTGCCGGAATCACCATTGAATCACCATTGAATCACCATTGAATCACCATTGAATCACCATTTAAACAACCCGGAAACCCACTTAACATTTTTTCTGAGGAGATATTTCCTGAGCTCGTCGACTGCCAGAAGAAAAACCGCAAAGGGGAGAGCAAGCAGCATGTATCTGAGCTCAATGGGAGAAGTATAGAAGATAAGGTTAGCCAGGGGGTTCCAGATAATGAAAGAGAGGATAAGGAGTTCGCTTGCAATGCCTACCAGGACAAGCTTGTTGCTGAAAAAACCCTTTGTGAAGACCGACTGGAAACGGGTCCTCGAAGTAAATACATTTGCGACCTGACAGATGATCACCGCGGAAAAAAAGGCAGTTATGGACTGCATATAAAGGGGGTCGCTGTTAGGCAACTGTTCTCCGAAGGCCCATCCTCCTTCAAAAAGCACGGCAAAATAGCAGAAAAAGCCTGCTGCAGCTTCTATAGGCCCTTTTACCCCGTAGGAGGTAAAAAGCACCTGGGAAGTAAGCAATTTCTCTTCTCTGGGCCGCGGGGGACGCTTCATAATATCCCCTTCCCCCTTTTCCATTCCAAGGGCAAGGGCAGGCAGGAGGTCGGTCCCCAGGTCGATTGCCAGGATGAGCTGCACCGGCATGGGGAGAGGAATGGAGAAGAGTACGAAGGCTATAAAGGGGAGGATTTCCGGGATGTTGCTGGCCAGGATGTAGGCAATGAACTTTTTTATATTGTCAAAGACAGTCCTTCCTTCTTCCACAGCGTTTACGATCGTGGCAAAGTTGTCGTCCAGGAGCACCATGTCCGCAGCCTCCCTGGCCACGTCGGTGCCGCTGCCCATGGCAACCCCCATATCCGCGTTCTTGATCGCGGGGGCATCATTGACCCCATCCCCGGTCATGGTCACGATCTCCCCTTCCGCCTGGAAGAGCTGCACGATTTTCAGTTTCTGCACCGGGGAAGTGCGGGCAAAGACAATGCTCCGCTTTTTCAGCCGGGATGAAAGCTCCTCACGGGAGAGAGCTTTCAATTCGTCCCCTGTGATAATTTCAATTGCCTCCGAATCCGCAAGTCCCACACTCTTTGCTATGGACTCGGCCGTGACCGGGTGGTCTCCGGTAATCATTACAACCTTGATCCCGGCGGCATGGCATTTTGCAATTGCCCCCCTGGCCTCCGGGCGCGGAGGGTCCACAATCCCTATAAAGCCGAGAAAAACAAAGTCTCCCGTGTACTCTTCCTGCCGTTCGATTTCCCGGTATGCAAGAGCAATCACTCTCTCCCCCCTCTCAGCCAGCCGGATATGGTGGTCCAGAAGGTCCTCCTTTTCGGTTTTGCCCAGGCCCCGGACCCCTCCGGGCTCCAGCACGGAACCGCACATATCCACCACCACTTCCGGGGCACCCTTGAGGTACGATTCAAGCCCGCCTTCCGGAGTCCTGCAGATAACCTCCATCCGCTTGGTAATGGAGTCGAAAGGAAATTCCTCCACCCGGGGGTAGCTTCTGCCGAGTTCCTTTAAGTCCGTAAGGCCGGCCGCAAAAACCAGGAGGGCACCTTCAGTGGGGTCTCCGGTATAACCCGGAGCAATTTCCGAAAGCCTTGCGTTATTGCAGAGCCCGGCAACCCTTATGAAAACCGGAGGCACTTTACGCGGGTTCCAGCCTGAGATTGCCGCAGCAGGAATTCTTTCTGCCCCGGATGCCGTAATATCTCCTGAAGCTGCCGTAACCTCTCCCGAAGCCTCTCCCTCCCCTTCGGGATTTCCCGGCTCCAGCCGTTCAAACCCCAGGATTAGAGAGTTTACAGCCATCCTGTTCTGGGTCAGGGTGCCGGTCTTGTCCGTGCAGATAACGGTGGTCGAGCCCAGGGTTTCCACGGATTCGAGCTGTTTGATAAGGGCGTTTCTCCCGGCCATCCTCCGGGACGCAAGGCTCAGGGCTAGGGTCACCGTGGGCAAAAGCCCTTCAGGCACATTGGCGACAATGATACCGATGGCAAAAATCAGGCTTGCAAGAAAGATGTCCTGAAGAAAAAATGCCAGCAAGAAAAAGGTTATTCCCAGGAAAATAGCAATTGCGGAGATGACTTTTATGAAATGGTTGAGTTCTTTTCTGATAGGGGTTTCCACGGCTGACGTCTTTTCTGTCAGTGTGGCCAGGTTCCCGATCTGGGTATGCTGCCCGGTCCCGAACACGACTGCCTTTCCGTTTCCGCTCTGCACGAGCGTCCCGGAAAAGACCATGTTCCGGCATTCCAGTATTTCCGGGTGAGTGCACTGGAGGGAACGCAGCTGCGGCTCGGCTTCCCCGGTAAGGGCTGAATTGTCCACCTTCAGGGAATTTACCTCGATCAGCCGGCCATCTGCAGGGACCTTGTCTCCTTCTTCAAGCAGGATCAAGTCTCCGACAACCAGTTCCGAAGCCAGGACGTCCCGGACTTTGCCGTCCCTGAAAACCCTTGCATGGGGAGGGATAAGGCCCCGGAAGCTTTCCATGGTCTTTTCAGCCTGGTACTCCTGGATAAAAGTGAAAGTCCCGTTAAGGACCACAACCACCCCGAGAGCAACCCCTATATAAACGTTGCCCTTGCCGGGGTCAAGGTACTCGCCAAGGAAAGATAAAATAGCCCCGATGACCAGGAGAATGGAAAAGAAGTTCCGAAACTGCCGCAAGTATTTAATTAATATGCTTTCTTTCCCGGTTTCCTTCAGGATATTGGGCCCGCACTCCCGGAGCCTCCTGATAACTTCCCTTTCACTCAACCCGTTTTCATCCGTTCCGAACCTCTTCAGAAACTCAGGAAGGGAAATCCTGTGTTCATCACCCCGGGGACTGCAAACCTCCGACCTGTTTTCACCATTTGCCGCCTCCATACCCGATGTATCCTCCACCGAATCCCCCATGATTCAATGCCGCATAAAGATAAGAAACTTGGCATCTTGAAATAAAGAAAGCGGCATAAGAGCTCAGACCTTCAGGGACTGCCATGAAACCCCAAAAACAAAAACAGCACACATAGGCAATAAGAAAGAAAACACGAAAAATTAGTTCAAAAATTTTTACCTTATTTATCAAAAACAGGATAAAAAAAAATTCCCGACAATTAGCTTTTATAATTTGGTTACCGAAAGTATGCTCTATCTAATGCTTCAAAGAGGGAGTTGAGATGCGTTTTTGCTAATTTTCTCACCCATTTGCAAGCGGACAAGAAAGGAATGCCAGAAAACCTTTCCGGCATCAATCCCCGGAAAAACCCCGGGAGAAAAAACCTGCAATTTTTAACTGTGTTCCAGGACTTCGGACACTTTTAGTCTGGAGTGTGAAACATTTTGGATTGAAAAGGTCTATATAATATTGTCAAGTAGAAAATAAAATTGTTACTAAAAATAAATCTATAATGATAAAAAAGGTATGACCGATTATGAGCGAATTTACACTTAAAACGAGACTTTTAGCCGCCCTGAAAGGCGAAGCTGTTGACAAAGTACCTGTTTGTTCCGTGACCCAGACCGGAATTGTAGAACTCATGGACGAAGTCGGCGCCCCATGGCCCGAGTCCCACACCGACGCCGAACTTATGGCAAAGCTGGCAATCGCAAACCACGAGCTCAGCGGGCTTGAGGCTGTCAGGGTCCCCTACTGCCTGACCGTCCTGGTCGAAGCAATGGGCTGTGAAATCAACATGGGTACAAAGAACAGGCAGCCCTCTGTCACCGGTCACCCCTACCCCAAGGACCTCGAAGGCGCTGCAATCCCCGAAGACCTGCTGCAGAGAGGCAGGATCCCTGCAGTGCTTGAAGCCATTAAGATCATCAGGGAAAAGGTCGGCCCCGACGTGCCCATCATCGGTGGAATGGAAGGCCCGATCACCGTCGCCTCTGACCTTGCAAGTGTAAAGTCCTTCATGAAATGGTCCATCAAAAAACCTGAACTCTTCGAACAGGTCCTGGACCTCGCAACCGAAGCTTCAATCATCTACGCAAACGCAATGGTCGAAGCCGGCGCAGATGTCATCTCCGTTGCAGACCCGGTCGCATCCCCTGACCTCATGAGCCCGGACTCCTTCAAGCAGTACCTCCAGGCAAGGCTGCAGAAGTTTTCCTCCAGTGTGAACTCCGTGACCATCCTCCACATCTGTGGTAACGTCAACCCCGTACTCAGCTACATGGCAGACTGCGGCTTTGAGGGCCTCAGCGTGGAAGAAAAGATCGGCAGCGTAAAGAATGCAAAGGAAGTCATCGGGACCAGGGCAAGGCTCGTCGGAAACATCTCAAGCCCCTTCACCCTCCTGCCCGGACCTGTTGACAAGATCAACACCGAAGCCAAGCAGGCCCTTGCAGAAGGCATCGATGTGCTCGCACCTGGCTGTGGGATTGCACCCATGACCCCGCTCGAGAACATCAAAGCCATGGTCGCAGCAAGAAACGAGTTCTACGCCTGAAACGGCACAACCATTTTCTTTTATTTTTTAGTGGGCAGGTTTCGGGGCAACACTGCACCAGTCCCCGGGAATTTCCTGCCCCGCTTTTCATTTTTTTCCAGTTTTGCCGGAGATGGGACGCCCCGGGTGCAGACATACGAGGTTGCGGCCCTTTCAGGCAGCCGGTCCAGGCAAATAAATAATTCACTGCATAACTCACATGGGGCGTTTTATTTACAAAGAAACTTATTTAAAATTATTTAAAAATGAGCGAGTACCTGAGACGCATCCTTTGAATGAGCGATCAATTGGATGCATGAGCAGGCTTTTTTGAAGGAGGTAAAAATATGAGAACAGGCGTTGCAATTGACCTGGGAACCAGTGGTTTTCGGGCACAGAAAATTGACCTGGAAAACGAAAAGATCCTGAAAACCGTCATAACCCTGAGGAACCCCCTTCCCGGGGCAAACGTGATGGACCACCTGGACTTTGCAATCCATTACGGACTTGACAAGGCCCACGGGCTCTCGGCAACTGCTGTCAAGCACATCATGGAGGAACTGGGAGTAAAGCCTGAAGAACTGGAAAAGTTCTCAATCTGCGGAAACCCGATCCAGCTTTCCATCTTCCAGGGAATCCCTATCGAAGACCTGGCCTATGCCGGAGAGCGCAAGAAACAGAAATACCACATAGAAGAGCAGAACAGGGACGCCCGGGTCATCCCCCTGGCCGAGATTGCAGGTTTTGAAGAATTAAAAAACTGCAAGCTGTACGTGCCCCCTGCCATCAAACACGAAGTTGGAGCCGATGCCCTGGCCCTTATCGAGAAAGCCGGGATGCTCAACAGTGACGAGATCGCAATCGCAACTGACTACGGGACAAACGCTGAAATGGCCCTGAAAGCAAACGGCGTGATTTACACCGGGTCGGCTGCTGCAGGCCCCGCCCTGGAAGGCCAGGAAATCGAATACGGGGCAATTGCTTCCCCGCACACCATCTGCGATGTGGAGTTTGACGGAGAGAACCTGCGCTGCTATGTGCTGGACAGGGACATGAAAAGCACAAGGGGAGACCTTGTGAACCCGAAGACCGGAGATGTTGTTGAAAAAGGGGAAATCACCGCAAAAGGCATCACCGGGACCGGCGTCATCGCCCTCATCGAAGCCGGGATCAGGAACAAACTGATCGTGCTCCCGAAGATCCAGACCCCTGACAGCACCATCCACCTTCAGGACGGGATCAAGTTCACGGACAAAGACTTAATCGAAGCCGGAAGGGCTATAGGGGCGATCCGGGCAGGGCACATAACCCTCTGCGCAGCGGCCGGAATCGAGATGGAAGACCTCAGGGTAGCACACATGTCTGGTGCTGCCGGCACCTATATGGATGCGGCAAAGGCCCACCAGGTAGGCATGATCCCCTACAACGCAGGCTATGTATCCCAGATAGGAAACACCTCCCTTACCGTGGCCCGGGAAATCCTGCTTTCGGAAGACAGGCTCTGGGAACTTCAGAAGATTGCAAAAGATATTGTGGGAACGCACGTAATGTTTGCAACCTCGGAAGCCTTCAAGGAAGCCTACATGCTTGAACTTGCCTTCTGGAACGAGGGCATGATGTTCAAAATGCTCAAAAAATTCCTGAAAAAGAAAAACCTCCCGATGCTCGACGAACCCTCTTCAATCCTGAAAATCGACCGCCAGGTCGAAAGGGACATCCCGGTACTGGGAGAAGAGGGGCTGCACGTGCTCGAAAAAGTCGGCACTTACCTCACAATGGTCATCGAGGACTGTAAAAACTGCCACAGCTGCGCAAAAGTCTGCCCGACCGGAGCCCTCAGGATGGACGATTCCGGCACCGTAAGGATAAGGACAGACCTCTGCGACGGGGCCAATTGCCAGCGCTGCCTCCACGCCTGCCCGGAAGACAGGTTTAAGTGGGAAAACCTGACCGTTGCAGAGAACTGAAAAGAAGCCGGAAAAGCTTATTGGAACTGAAGGCAGAATAGTGGACATACGAGAAGCGGACATATAAGAAAGCGATAAATAAAAACGGCAGCAAAGGGAGGAAAGAACCGTGCAGGTCATTGTGGTGGGGGGTTTTCTCGGGAGCGGGAAGACTACCACCATTATCAATATGGGAAAATACCTTGCAGAGCGAGGGAAAAAGATCGCCATCATTGTAAACGAGATAGGGGAAGTAGGCATTGACGGGGACGTCATCAACAGGTACGGGTTCGATACCAAGGAAATAACAAGCGGGTGCATCTGCTGTTCCCTTAAAGTGGGGCTCAGGACGACCGTAACCCTCCTTGCAAAAGAATACAAACCCGACATCCTAATGATCGAGCCCACGGGAATTGCTTTCCCCCACGTGATCAAGGAGGAGGTCGAACTCATGAACCTCGGAGAAGAGGTAGAAATCTCCCCCCTCGTGACCCTGATAGACGGGAGCCGCTTTAAGCACCTGATGAAAGAAGTAAAAGAATTCTCCATGCGCCAGATCATCGATGCGGAAATCCTCGGGATAAACAAGGTGGACCTGATCGAACCCATACAGCTCCCTATCCTGGAAGCTTCGGTCCAGCAGTTGAACCCGAAAGCCCGGGTGGTCCGGCTCTCAGGAAAAGCCATGGACGAAAAGTTCGAGAGCCTTATGCATATACTCGTCCCGGACCTGGAAGCGGAAAAGCCTGCAAAAGAGGAAAAAGCTCCTTCCGAAACCATATCCGGAGCCCCGGCAGCCCCTAAAGAAACCGAAAATTCCATTGAAGCTTCCGGAGTCGGCACTTACGCTGCGGAGTTTGCGGTGGAGAAAAAGGGCCTGAGCAAAGAGGAAGCCCGGGAAATCACGACCGAACTCATGAACTCGATCAAGAAAAAGGCCCTGGGGCTCAATCCCGAGTTCATCGGGCACATTAAGCTCTTCCTGGATAACGGGTCCGAAACCGTGAAACAGAGCGTTACAATCTATTACGAAGAACCACAGGAAGATGTGATCAAATCAAAGGAAGGGGCATCTCCTGCACTCAAGGTCCTCTCTGCGGTTTCAAACGTTGAAAAAGAAGCTCTTCTGAATGCCGTAAACAGTTCGGTCCGGGAAATCTTCGGAGAAAGGAAGATAGGCATCCATAAGATAGAGAAAGGCCATGGGCATGAACATGAACACGGGCATGAACAAAAGCTAGTAAACATATCCGGAATAAGGAAAGAGAATTCTGGAAAATAAGAAGAGGATTGAGATGGGGACCCACTAACTACCTTTCCCCACTCACCACATCCTCACATCCACCACCTTCACCCGGAATCTGGTTTTACTCAAGGACACATGGAAGGAAGCGGGCCAATAATTCCCTACCATTTGTAATTGGTCCTTGTAATTGGTCCTTGTAATTGGTCCTTGTAATTGGTCCTTGTAATTGGTCCTTGTAATTAGCCCTTATAAATTCCGGGTTTAATTGATTTTTTCTGATCTGTCAATATAATATTGGGCAAGTTCGTTTCCCCATTCCAGGGCACTCTGATTGAAACTCATAATTTTCCTGTGATCGAATTCCCCGTCTTTTCCGAAGAGCTTCAGCATCATGAAATCATCAGCTACCATAAAGGACGAGGGCCTTATGTTACCTGAATAGATATAGAGGGACACCTTGTTCTCAAGCAGTACATTGTATTCGCTCTCAAAGTCGTCCTTCAGCCTGTTGTAAACCTTTTCGTCAAGGATGAGGTGCACTTCAGCTCCGTTTTTTGCACAGGTGGCCTGAATTGAAGGACAGTCCGGGCAGAAGTATGAATAAAAGGACTTGAGAGTCCTTGAACTGAACAGCTTGTCCCGCAGATACCTTGGAAACTCGAAAAGGTGGTCCAGGTCAGGTTCTTCCAGGGTACACTTCCCCAGCATGTCCATCTTCTTTATCAGATGCCTGGGAATAGGAGACCTGTCATGTTTTGACCAGTAATCCTTGTTTCCGTCAAAGACGTCCAGAAGAGATGTGAGCGGGAGCATCTTTTCAACGATCACATCACCGAGGTCCGAGAGCTCGTAGACGTTTCCCTTCTGGAGGATGATATCCATATCCTTCAACTTTTTGATCTGCGGCATTACCGCACATGCCTTCACGTTAAGGGTGTCCTTGATCTCATCAATATCCTTTGGCCCGCTGGCTAACTGGACAAGGATATTTTTTCTCTTTTCAGAAAAGAAAATCAAGTCTATAAGGGAACTCATGTTTATCAACTTCCAACCATGAACCTATATTATCAGATGTTTTCGGGATTTACCCTTAACCCCACCACAAAGGCAGGATTGTAAAGCTCCAGCTCCATGTAAGAGATGGCCTCTGATTCACTCATAATTTTGCTGCTTTCGCCCTTTTTTATCGATTTTCGTAGATAGCGTGGTCATATCGACAGCAGATCTCCGAATTCAACGCTTTTTTTAAAAAATGGGAAACAACTTCCTATCAATGCCCAGCTAATTATATTACAGAGATTATATTTAAATCTTGATACTTGACTGTTACCATAGCAGCAGATCTGGAAAGCTCACCATGAACAACTTACCAAAAACTGCGGACATTATATTTAAAACATAACAATGAATGTCATGGAAGCATGTCAAAAACTACATGATTATATTTAAATTATAATAATTAGATAGAAAATCGCAAGCTATAAAACAGAAATAAAAGATATCCTGTTGTTTTGAAGAGGCCTTTACTATCTCAGGCACCCCAAGAATATGGTTCCACCTTATTTTTGCACCGGATCGAATAACCGCCATCAGTCCGGAAAACAAGGATTCAACGGCTTAAAGGGGTTTTTGAGACCCTGCGCATTGTTAGCCCCCTAACAATACCCTCAAATTTTCAATGCCCCCTATTTTTCAATGCCCCGCTTTTTTCAATACCCTTTGATTCCGTGAAGATGGCAGTTTTTGAGGTCACCCACTGTAAACCGACCCATGGCCAAAAAACGCTTTTAGCACAAAAAAGGCAAGAAACAAAAAATCCCCCAGGGCATTGAAACCGGTGCTCTGGCAAAAACCCGGTCCGCACAAAAACTGAGGAAAGCCATATTTTATAACAAGAGCAAATATTGACAGAGAAATGAAAAGCAACGTCGGTTAAGCTATATATTTCTGAGTCATTTGTCTTTTTAGTAATCATAGCCTGAAAGGAGATTTGACCTCCGGGCCACAGGCCAGGAGAACTCCGGGACCCTGCAGGACAGGATCCGGAAGAACGGAATATTCAGGTTGTGGTTATTGTGTGGATTAAGGAGTATATTCGTGGATTTAGGGAATTAACGGGCTGTGGAACCCGTTTAAGGATCTAAATGCAGTAAAAAACCAGGATAGAGATCCGGAAAAACAGACAGACAACTGGCTGTTTGGATCCTTCACTAAAAAAAAGGAGATTTTCAATGGCAAAAGAAGAAATTCTGAACGCTTTATCTGATGCTGTAGTTGAAGGCGACGACGACCTTGCAGAAGAATTCGCACAGAAAGCCCTTGATGAGGGACTCGATGCATACGAAGCAATCGTTGACGGCCTTGCAAAAGGCATGAAAATCATCAGTGACATGTATGAGAAGGGAGAAGCCTTCGTCCCGAGCCTTCTGCTCGCAGCAGACGCAATGTATGCCGGGATGGACATCCTCACCCCTTACATCAAAGTAGACGGGACCGCAGCTCCCAAGAATGTTATCATCGGTACTGTCGAAGGTGACGTGCACGACATCGGGAAGAACCTCGTCAAGACCATGATGACCGCAGCCGGCTTCAACATGATTGACCTCGGCTGTGATGTGCCCCTTGAGAAGTTCGCAGAAGCCGCAAAGGAAAAGAAGGCAACTGCAATCTCCATGAGCACCCTTATGACCACCACCATGGGTGGAATGGAAACCGTTATCGAACAGCTCCAGGAAGAAGGTATCAGGGACTCCATGATCGTATTGGTCGGCGGCGCACCCGTCTCCAGCACCTTCGCAGAGTCGATCGGAGCAGACGGCACAGCTCTTGACGCAAGCGCAGCAGTTGAGACCCTTACCTCCCTTGTCAGCGAACTCCCGGCCGACCTCTGGAGCGACTCCGCACTCGCAGCAAGCAAGATGAAATACAAGGAGTCCCTCGCCCAGAAAGGAAACAGGGAAAAGGTCGACATCGGCCTTGTAACTGCAGAGAAAGTCCTTGCAGAATTCGACTCTGTCGTGCCCAAGTTCAACGAGGTAATGACCAAGGCAGAAAGATTCACCTCAGCCTTCCAGGACAAGAAAGTCGACAGGCTCCCGGTCGCACCCCTCGCCTGTGGCGTTTCCAGGAAATTCGTACCCTGCTCCTACGCAGACTACTCCACCAAGGCAGAAAAGTACGCAGCCTGTGTCGAAGCAGGTATCAAGTACTTCAACATGGACACCTTCGTAGGCCTGACTGACCTCTGTGTCGACGCAGCAGACTTCGGCGCAAACATCAGGTACCCTGAAGAGGACACCCCTGCAGCAGTCGGCCACCTCGAAGACTACGAGAAGCTCGAAGTCCCCGAAATCAAGGAAGGCACCCGTGCCCACAACCTTATCCAGGGCAACAAGATCGCAACCGAGAAAGCACACGCCCTCGGCGCACCCATGACCGCCCTGATCGAAGGCCCGATGGTCGCCCTGACCCAGATCATGGGAGCAACACGTGTCCTTTCCGACCTCAGGACCAACCCCGACGTTGTCCTCAAGGCCCTTGACAAGACCGCAACCTACGTAGAAGAAATCATGAAGGGCATGTTCGAAGAAGCTCAGCCGGACAACCTCTGTATGGTTACCCTCTGGACCAACAACGTCATCCTCAGCGCTGACGAATACATGAAGTCCGAAGGTCAGATCATGCAGAACAGGATCGCCCCGATGTACAAGAAGTACAACAAGCCGACTGTCATCCACAACTGTTCCGACGCCCCGCACTGGGACCTCATCCACAAGTGGGACACCAAGTACTACAGCTACACCTTCTACCCTGATGAAGTCAACAAGGGTTCCAAGGACCACAAGTACCTGATCAGCACCCACGGTAAGGAAACCATGTTCGGTGGAGAAGTCAGCCCGATCGTCTTCCTGGACAACAGCCCAGAAGGCCTCGAAGCAATGAAGGCAAACACCATGGCCCTCCAGGAGAGCGTCCTGAACACCCTCAAGGAGAACGGCATGCAGTCCAAGTACATGATTGCAACCGGCTGTGAAGTGCCGCCAGGAGCACCCTGTGACTCCATCACTGCCCAGACATACACCGTGGCAGAGAAGGGTCCGGAACTCTACAAGAAGATCATGGGATAATCCCACGGAAATTACTTTAAGAAAAACGGGCAAGTTTCAGCTTGCTGAAAAAAGGATGGGTAAAAAACCCATCCTTCCTTTCCCATCGAAATTACAGGGTTCTCGTTGTTTTCGGCCCTTGTGCTTCAAAAGCGCAGAGGCGAACTTAAAAACGATAAAAAGTGCCGAATAAAAAACGGATAAAAAACGAAAAAACGAATTAAAAAGATTCAAGCTGAAGATATGTGCAGTTTTTCGCGGAGAATAGCAGAGAACCTTTTTTTAACTACTTTAGGAAAGAGGTGAAACTGGATGAAGTACCAGAGAAAACCCGAACCTGGAGAAAAGCAAAATTATTCGAGTCCTGCACGCGGCCCTATGGCCTATAAGCCAGGGCTGAGCCACTCATCTCAGAGCCCCTTCTTCCGTTACTCGGTCATTGAAACGGGCCCTTTGACCTATGAACTCGACTCAAACCCCCTATGTGCAACTTACACAATACCCGCTCACTCAGGCCTTCCCGCAGAAACGGACCTCAGCATGGGAAATCCGGATACCTACCTCAGAAGTATTGGAAAATATTCAGAATCATCCGGCATTCTGCACTCCGGGAAGAAGTCTGAAATACCCTGATTAAACTTCCAGCAAAATGCCCCTCCAAAACAGATAAAAACTTCCAGCAAAATGCCCATTAAAACAAATAAAAACTTCCAATCAAAATGTCCCACTTAAAAAATAAAAACTTCCGGCAAAATATCCCATTAAAACAAATAAAAACTTCCAATCAAAATGCCCCATTAAAACAAATAAAAACTTCCGGCAAAAGCTCCATAAATATTGACCGGAAATTATAAAACTATCTTCATTCATCGATACCGGAGATAGGACCCTGCATGCACGATTGAGAATTCCTGCAGGGAAATGGCAGACCACTAGCAGGTAAAAAAATCAAAGCAGTGCTATTGGGGAAAAAACATGGCAAGTGAAATAAGAACACCGAACAGCCCGAATCCGGAAAGCCGGGACGGAATGGCAAAACTGGCCCGAACGATACAGGACAAGATTCAGATAAAGGAACCTGTAAAGGAAGAAGGGCTGATCGATCAGCTCGAAAGGGCAGCCACCGAAATAGACGAGCTGCTGGGTTCGTCCCT
>NZ_VOUA01000031.1 GCF_024372725.1 Methanosarcina sp. KYL-1 | reverse complement strand
ATCTCATAAATTTAAGATATCTGGGCAACGGAAACTCGACGATTTCTGAGTTCCCAAAAAACCGGGCGGGCGGCCCGAAGCATACCCCATCCTTTAGGGTGGGGTGGCCGCCCGCAATTTGATTTTTCCTAACCGGATTGGCTTTGATCTGTGCAGTTGCATACCTATGATTTGTTTTTCGAAACTTCTTTAAGCCATCAGGGCTCAAATTCCTGTATGCAAAAGAAGAAGCTTCTCCAGGACCTCGGCCTGAATGCCTATGAAGCAGCTGCCTACCTCTCCCTGTTGAAATTCGGGGTTTCGGACGCCAGCACAGTCTACAGGGACGCAGAGGTGCCTTACGGCAAGATCTACACTGTCCTCGAGTCCCTGGCAGGGAAGGGTTTTGTGGAAGTCCAGGAATCAAGGCCAAAAAAGTTCCGGGGCATTGACCCTGAACTGGCTCTGGATGCTTTTTTTGAAAAAAGGAAAGCCCAGGCTGAAAGGGAGATGGCGGTCTTGAAAGGCGCAGTCGAGGAGGCAAAGGAAGCTTTGAAAGCTGTCCCGGCCCAGAAGAGGAAGAATGAGGTTTTCTGGACAACTGCCATCACGGAATCCGAAATCAAAAAGTTTGCCACTTCCGTCTACAGGGAAGTAAAAAAATCACTCTCAGTCATCCCGCCAGCTCTGGGCATGCCCGTCATCGCCTTTCTGATACCGGAAATCACAAGGGCCCTTGACAGGGGAGTCCGAGTACGTCTCCTTATCTCTCCGCGTTTCATGTCTCTTGTCTCAGTGCTATCCCTGCAGGAAGAAGAAACCCTTGCAACATTGAAAAAAGGCCTGGAACTCAGGATGAACCCGAACTTCGACTCCTATTTCGGGGTCGTGGACGAAAGCATTGTGGTTCTCTTCCAGCCTCACCCAAAGGACAAGGACCAGGTCCTCTCGGTTGTAAAAATCTGGGACGCGGGGCTTGCAAAAAACCTGAATGAGGAATTTGAGTTAATGTGGGATGCCGGAGAGCGGATCGACCTTGAAGAAAAGCTGCAGATGGAAGCTTCCAGAAAGCTGAAAGAAGTCCCCGGTCCGGGAAAAAAATCCGGGTTTGCAGCTGAACCTGAACCTGATCCGGAAGAAGAACTTGACCCTGGAGAAGTTTTTGACCCGGAAGAAGATGTTGACCTGGAAGAAGTTTTTGACCTGGAAGAAGATGTTGACCTGGAAGAAGAACTTAACCCTGGAGAAGTTTTTGATCTGGAAGAAGAACTTGACCCTGGAGAAGTTTTTGACCTGGAAGAAGATCTTGATCTTGGTGAAGGTTTTGACCTGGATGATGACCTTGACCTTGAGGAGGGGCTAGGCCCGGAAGAGGAACTTGAACTTAAAGAAAAGCTTGAGCGAATTAAAAATTCAGGCTCTTTTGCCTGATTTTGGTTTCATCTCCCTGTCGTTGTCTTTTACCATTACCATAAACATCATCCCGTTTTTTCTATGTGTTTTTCGTTCCCGGGCAGTTTCTCGTCCTGATCTTCGGATTTCCGGCTTCTCTCCGGTGCACCTTATGGCCATCAAAAAATATTATTACCATCCCTCCAATTAACCCCTCAGATGATCATTGGCGTGCTGGGCCCTGAGGGCTCATATTCGGAAAAAGCGGCAAAGACCCTGGTCCTGAAATGCGGGCTGGTGGGCTCGGAGCTGCGGTACTTTGATGACATAGAGGATGCTTTTACGGCCGCGGCCGAAGGAAAAGCGGATATCGCCGTGGTCCCGGTCGAAAACTCTATCGAGGGATCCGTAGGTGTTACCCTTGACCTCCTTCTTGAGAAGGCTGCCGTGATAGTCGGGGAGGTCGTGGTGAAAATAGAGCACTGCCTGCTCTCCAAAGGAGGGCCCGAAAAGGTAAAGGTCATCCTCTCCCATCCTCAGGGCCTTGCCCAGTGCCGGCATTTCCTGAAGCGGCATTTCCCTGAGGCAGAACTCAGGAGCACGGGCAGTACTTCCCACGCGGCCCGGCTGGCAAGGGATTTTGAGGAAATGGCGGCAATTGCGGCCCCGGAGGCTGCGGAGCGCTACGGGTTAAATATCCTGGTCTCAAACATCCAGGACCGGAAGGAAAACCATACCCGCTTTATTGTCGTACAGGCTGAGGGTCCCGGAGAAAGAGGCTTGCAGGGATCAGGTTCCGGTTTACGGGATTCAGGCTCCGGCTTAAACTATTCAGGCTCCTGTTTAAAAGATTCAGGCTCCGGCTTACAGGTTTATGGTCACGGTTTGCAGGAGTCCGGCTCTCCGGCTTGCGGTCCCAGCAAGACCTCCCTTATCGTCTACCTCGAAAAGGACAGGCCTGGGGCGCTTTATGAGCTGCTCGGGGTTTTTGCAAAGCGGGGGATCAACCTTACCAGAATCGAGTCCAGGCCTTCCAAGAAGGAACTCGGAGACTATTACTTTTATATTGATTTCGAGGGACATACCAGCGATGCACTTATAAAAGATGCCTTAGAAGATATAAAGGGAAAAGCTGATATGTTAAAGGTCCTGGGTTCTTATCCGGCTTTCAAAAATCCTGGCCTTGAGGCATGAACTGCTGGCATTTAACGAGACTTCGGAGGAGCCTGGCAGGACCTCAACAAACCTAAAAAAACATATATGTTTTGGAAATGTCCAGGGAAAATGGTATAGGTAAGTAGAAAAATAAGGACCGTATACCTGTAGATCGGATAAATTTAAGGATTTCAAATTCATCAGGTGTAAAGATAAGGATTTCAAACAAATAAGATGTTAATAAGATTCTAATCAAGGTTCCAATCAAGGTTCTAATCGGATGTCATCAGATGCTGATCGGGTGTTAATCAGGTTCTAATCAGCTGCATCCGGAAAAGGTGTACCCTGTCTGGCAAAGAGGAAGGAGATGGCTCTGGAAATCGATAATGTCGTAAACAAATACGAATCGGCCCTGAAGAAATATAGAGGCTTCTATGTCCTTACGGACCTGATTGCAACGTTCATGGTCCTGTATTCCCTCTTCGTGCTCCTCAATATGCAGGACATCTTTTTAATGCTGACTTTTTTTGAGCCCTATACGGGTGCAAAATACGATATTCTCGGTTTTGAAATTGTTTTTGAGACCCTCGGGCTGCTTGTTGTGGTTTTTATCCTCTCCCTCGCATTCACGGCCATCAGGCATTACCGGGCTGAAAAGAAGGATGCAATCGCTCTTATCGAAGAAAAATATCCCCTGCTCAGGGAGAGGCTCAGGACCGCCTACGACAATCGGGAAGAGGACAATATTATTGTCCGGGACCTTATAGGCAGCGTCGTGACCGATTCAAAGCCTGTGAAGTCTTCGGCAATGCTCAACCGGAAGAAGCTTGCGAAAAACTTATTTGTAATCGTGTTTGCGGTCTCCCTCCTGATATACGTTGCAGAAACCGGATATCAGCCCCCTTTCAGCCCCACGGACCTGGATGAGGTAATCGAAGACATCCCCTTCCCGGGTGGGTCCGAACTTTTCCCGGTTGGGGAAAACGGTGGGACTGCCGGGGAGAAGGAGCCCGGAGAAGACCTCTTCGGAGAGCCCGCAGTCATTGTTGTGGAAGGCACGGAAGTGGACCTGAAGATTCCGCCAGGGGCAGGGCAGGGCTTTACCATCAGGGAAGAAGGTGAAGAGAGGAACGAGACCTTCACTCAGTCCGAAGCTTACGACCCTGAAGCTATCGCCTCCCAGGCTTATTATGAGAACCTTCCGGAAGGGTACAGGAGTATTATCCAGAGTTATTTCGAGGAACTGGCAGAAGAGTGAAATGAAAAATTTATCTAAGTTTCGGGTTTATCTATTGTTATTAGTTTGATCATGCTCATCAAAAAGGAATAATCAGAACGGAATAATCAGAACGGAATTATAGAACGGAATTATAGAACGGAATAATTAGAACGGAATTTTTGAATAACAGGCTGTGTTAAAAGGCTTTGATAATCAGGTTGCATTAGCAGGCTTTGATAATCAGGCTGTGTTAACAGGCTTTGATAAACAGGCTGTATTTTGAACGGCAAACTGTTGTATGCTGTACTGGAGCGGGTAACGTTCAGAGGATGCGGGTTTTTGGGACCCGCAGGAAAAACAGAAGTGCAAAGGGTGAAGCATAAATGTACGAGAATAACATCAATTCGGAGCAGGCCTCCGTGACCTACCAGAACGCGGGCCGAATTTTTAAAAGTTTTTTTGAAGAGATAGGGACTGTGATCGTAGGCCAGAAGGAAGCAGTGGAACAGATCGTGATTGCAATCCTCTGCGGAGGGCACGCCCTTGTGGAGAGCAACCCGGGGCTTGGAAAAACCCTCATGATCTCCACCATTTCAAAGGCCATGAACCTGAAATTCAGCAGGATCCAGTGTACCCCTGACCTCATGCCTTCGGACATCACGGGGACCAATGTTATCGAGGAAGGGGAAAAGGGAAAAGAGTTCAGGTTCGAGCCCGGGCCGGTCTTTGCAAACATCGTGCTCGCGGACGAAATAAACAGGGCATCCCCGAAGACCCAGTCGGCAATGCTTGAGGCTATGCAGGAAAAGCAGGTAACCGTGGGCAATGATACCTATCTCCTTGACAAACCTTTCTTCATCCTTGCGACGCAGAACCCCATTGAAATGGAAGGCACTTATCCCCTGCCCGAAGCCCAGCTCGACCGTTTCCTCTTAAAGATCCTTTTGGACTATCCTTCCTACGAAGAGGAAATGGAAATCATAAATCGCTACACGAAGTCCGAAGCCCCTGAGATTTCCCGGGGCCTGGATAAAACCACACTCCTCGATTTGCAGAAACTCACCAGGCAGGTCCCCATCTCCGATGAGTTCAAACAGCGCGTCCTTTCCATTGTGGCCATGACCCGGAAAGACAAAGAGAACATTGAATACGGGGCATCCCCCAGGGCCTCCATCGGTCTCATCCTCGCCGCAAAAGCCAGGGCCCTGATCCAGGGCAGGAACTTTGTGAGCAAGGAGGATGTCGATACCATGGCATACCCGGTCCTCCGGCACAGGCTCATCCTCACTTTCGAAGCCGAAAGGAGCGGAATGACCACCGACGAGGCTGTCCGGGAAATCCTCCAGAAGGTCAAATAAAATCTGACAGGTCCGGCAAAATCTGATTTGTCCGGTAACATCGGACTTGTCCATTAAGTCTGATTGGTTTCATAAAACCGGAGTGGTCCCGTTAAGTCGGATTGATCCTGTAAAGCCGAATGCTTGAGTTAAAAGCAAGAGGCCGGATTAGGAAATAAGGTTCCCTTTAAGGGTTTTTGGGCCCGGGAAGGCACCGGGCTTTTTAATTGAAGATCCAGAATGACCCGCACAAGACAGAAAATCGAAACGGATTTTTTCAGGCAGCTTGACCGCTTTACCTTCTCGGTCCGGAAAAGGGTGTCTACGGTCTATGCCGGAAACCGCCCGTCCACCCGCAGCGGGCACGGCATCGATACCATAGGGTTTCGAGAGTACGACCAGAGCGACGAACTGAAGGACATCGACTGGAAAGCCTATGCAAGGACTGAAAAACTCTACGTGCGGCAGTTTGAGGAAGAAAAGACCCTTACCACCCACATCCTCCTGGACGCCAGCAAAAGCATGGACTACCCTGAGAAGGGGATTTCCAAGTTCGAATACGCAGCCATGCTTGCGGCAGGCTATGCTTACATGGTAACCAAGTACAACGACAGGTTTGCCATTTCCACCTTTACGCAGGAGCTTGACATCAACAAGCCCCGCAGGGGAAAGAAGAACCTCATGCGGGCAATTGACCGCCTGAGCGAACTCGAGCTTTCCGGGGGCACTGCCATTGACGAGTGCGTCACGAAGTACAGCCGGGAAATCAAGTCCCGTTCCCTTGTCATCCTGGTCTCGGACTTCCTGCAGGACCCGCAGGCTATAGAAACGGCCGTATACAGGCTTTCTGACCATGACCTGATCCTGATCCAGGTGCTCGACCCCACGGAAAAAGTGCTTCCACTGCAGGGAAACAGCAAGCTCATTGACCTTGAGACCGGGGAAGAGGTCAGGACATACGTAAGTGAAAAGTTCAAGGAACGCTACACGGAAAAGCTCGATGAGCACAGCGCCCGGATTAAAAAAGCCTGCATGAAGGTCGGGGCCGAGTTCTACACCTTTACGAGCGACACCCCTATCTTTGATGCGTTCTACCATACTATCAGGAGAAGGAGGCGCTAAAAAATGCCTTTAGAAAACCCCTTTGCCCTTGCCGCTCTCCTGAGCGTAATCCCGCTTATCATCCTTTACATGCTCCGCCCGAAGCCTTCGGTGCTTTCTATTCCCTCCCTCATGTTCGTCCTGAAACTCGAGAGGGAGCGAAAACGGGTCTACGCCTCGATCACAAAGATCGTAAAAGACCCCCTATTCCTTGTCCAGCTCCTCATGCTTATCCTCCTTTCCATTGCAGCCGCAGGGTACTATTATACTGCAGAAGAGCCCCTGAGCGGGGAGCATACGGTACTCATCCTGGACAGTTCGGCAAGCATGCAGGTGGACTCCCGCTTTGAAGATGCAGTGGACATTGCCGACGGGTACGTGAGCAAGAAAAACAGTATCATCCTGGCTTCCAACATGCCCCTCCTGGTCCTGGAGGGCGAAGGCTCTTCGGCTGCAAAGGATATCCTTAAAGATGTCCGGCCCGGAGCCGGGGTTGCCGACCTTTCCGCCTCGATCAGCGCAGGGATGCGCCTCCTGTCTAACGAAGGGGGTAGGATCATCGTAATTTCGGATTTCACAAACTGGGAAGGGGATGACCCTGTTGCCTCGAAAAACCTGGCCGAGTCCTACGGGCTCCAGGTCAATTTCGTGAAGGTCGGAAAGCCTGCAGACAATGTGGGTATCATCAACGGCTGGATCGAAGCCGTGGACGGGGCTTACACCTATACCTGCGTGGTCAAGAATTACATGGACACGAACCGGAAGGTGGAGCTCGAAACAGGCAGGGGAATTACCGGAAGCGCCTCAAAGTCTTTTACCCTTGATGTCCCTGCGGGAGAAACCAACCAGTTTACCCTCGAGGACCTCGGGCCAGGGATCACACGTGTGCAGCTTGCGGAGGAGGACGACTTCCCCGTGGACAACAGCGCCTACATCTCAATCCCGGAAACTGCCAGGCAGCAGATCCTCTTTATTACCGATGACGGGAAATTGCCCTCCAAAACCGCACTCTCGCTGCTCCCCAACAGTGACATAAAGGTCTGGAAATCCGTGCCTTCAAACCTCGGGAATTACACCCTTGTGGTGCTTGCCCAGAAAGAGACTCCGATTGCAAATAGTTCAGTAGGAAGGATCGAAGACTACGTTAAAGGAGGAGGAAATGCCGTTTTCATTGCAAGCGGCGCCCTTGTCCCGGAAAAGACGGATGTTGACCTCATAAAGCTCCTGCCGGTAAAACCAATTGGAGTGGAGGAAGCCGAAGACGGGCTTGAGGTCGAAGAAGTCACGGAGAGCAGCATTACCCAGGATGTGAAAGTGGAAGAGATTTCTGCCCGCAAGTACCTGAACGCAACAGAGAGGACCGGCTCCACAACCCTGGCAGCCCTTGAAAACGATGTCCCGGTTATGAGCTACTGGCAGGTAGG
Source organism: Methanosarcina sp. KYL-1 (assembly GCF_024372725.1). Taxonomy (GTDB): domain Archaea; phylum Halobacteriota; class Methanosarcinia; order Methanosarcinales; family Methanosarcinaceae; genus Methanosarcina. The sequence continues at coordinate 38,637 of NZ_VOUA01000031.1, read as the reverse complement.
AGAGGGGACCGTCTTCTACCTCGGGTTAAACGATGAGCTTGGGGACGGGGCCTGGAACAACTTCCATAACCTGCCCGAGTATCCCATGTTCTGGATAAAGCTCATTGAGTGGCTCGGAGGCACGGGGGACATTTCCGAATACAACCTGGAAACCGGCACCCTGACTTCCCTTTCGAAGACCGAGGAAATCCAGACGCCTTCTAAAACCCTGACTGGAAACCGTATCCTCTTTGACGAAGCCGGAGTCTACGCAATTTCCGGCAAGAAGATAGCAGTCAACCTCTACGACGACAGGGAGTCCGATACTACAGTTGACGCATCGGAACTGATCCAGCGGGCTGTGGCAAACGACGAGCCAAGGCTGGTCCGGGCTGACTCCTACACCGCCAAAAAAGAGATCACCAACTACCTGATCGGAGTTTTGTTTTTGCTCATGCTGCTTGAGATCCTGATCGTGCGCGGGAGGGGTGAGCTGTGAACGTCTCCCTTGCACACCCCGAGATGCTCCTCCTCATTATCCCGGTCCTTATTGCAGGCTTTTACCTCCTGCGGAAGACAAAGACGAAGCTTGTGGAATGGAGGATGCTTGTTGCCTTCCTCCTGGTCCTGGCCCTGGCCTCCCCCTTTACCACGGCCCCGCAGACTGTAAGTGAGGATAACCCGTCCCTTGTTGTGGTCTCGGACGAGACTTCGAGCATGGGGATCTTCCAGGAAGGGACAGGAACCGAGCTCTACGAAGCCCTTACCGCAAAGACCCCCACCACTTTCATCCAGCTTACCGGGGACAAGACAAGCCTTGGCGACGCTGTCCTCCAGTACGCCGGGAGCGGCACCCAGGTCGTGCTCGTGACCGACGGGAACAACAACGCCGGAAAAAGCCTTGTGGATGCCCTGGAATTTGCAAAAGAAACCGATACCCCTGTCTACCTGGTCGAGCCCGAACTCGAGGTAAACGACCTCAGTGTCGAGGTGCTGGGGGACAAGGCCGTTGTTGTGGAAAACGAAAATGAGTTTGAAATCGTTGTCCAGCAAGCCGGAGAGGACAGCGTCAGCTACTTCCTTGAATTCTACGTGGACGGGAATCTTGAAAGGAGCAAGAGCTTTTCCCAGCAGGAAAGGACGAACGTTATCCCTATCACCTGGGCTTTCGACTCCCTCGGCGCCCACAACATAATGGTAAGGATCACCCCCTCGGGAGAAGACTTAAACGACCTCAATAACGAGTTTTCAAAAGCTCTCTACGTGGTCCCGAAACCCAAGCTCACCCTCGTAAGCAGCGAACCCTCAGCTCCCCTGGGCCTGGTCCTTAAAAACCTCTATGATGTCTCGGTAGTGTCCGATTACCCCGGAATTGCAAAAATCAAAGACAGCAAGGCCCTGGTCCTTGACAACCGGCTCATAAGCACCCTTTCCGAAGCCGAGGTAAAAGAGATCAAGAAATACGTCAGCGACGGAGGCGGGCTGATTGTCGTGGGAGGGGAAAAGGCATACGACTACGGGGATTACCTCAACTCTTCCTTAGAAGAAATCCTGCCTGTGGTCTCGAAGCCTTCCGAGTTTAAGGGAGGCAGGAATATCGTCCTTATTCTGGACATTTCCCCGAGCACGGAAAAGCACGAAACCCTGGGAGATCTCCTTGGTAATGCTATCTACATCCTCAGGAACGAAAACCTCAAAGATGCAAATGCCGGCGTTATTGCTTTTGGGAGCAAGGGAGTAGACGTTTCTGACGGGTTTGTGTTCCTCGGGCAGCCCCGGAACCTGGCGGAACTGGAAGATAAAATCTCGCAGCTGACCCCTGACGAACAGAGCAAGACTTCCCTGGACCAGGGGCTTGAGACCGCAAAAGAGATGCTAGAAAGTGAAGATGGCGAGCTGGATGCCATTGTAATATCGGACGGAGGTATAGAGAAATCTTATGACCAGAGCCTTAAAGCTGCAAGGGATCTGCAGGATATGGGGGTAAACATTTACTTTATTCATATCCGCTCTCCTGCCCCTTCTCAGACTGATCTCACTACCAGAACCTATTATGCCGAGAGGCTGATGCAGGAACTGGAGTTGGAGAAGAACTATTTCCACATCGAGCAGGGAGAAAGGGCAAACATCAAATTCGAGAAGATCGAAAAGCTCCCCGAGGAAGGCGAGGAAGAAGAAATTGAGCTTGACGCCTACCCTCTCCTCGTGTACTCCCCTGACCATTTCATCACGAAAAACCTGAAAGGGAACGTTTCCGGCACTATCACCGGCTACAATGACGTGACCCCGAAAGCCGGGTCCGAACGCCTTGTCATCACGGTTACCGGAAAACCTGTGCTCACCACCTGGCGCTTCGGGCTCGGGAGGGTTGCAGCCCTTTCCACGGACAACGGGGAAGGCGAGGGAAGCCGCTGGAGCCCTGTCCTCTATACCGGGCAGAATGCCAAACTCATCTCGGGCATGACCAACTGGGCTATAGGAAACCCCCGGGCTGAAGAAGGAGCCGTCCTTGACGCCCCTGACACCTGGCTCGGGACCCCTGCAGACCTGACCCTCGTAATGTACGATGAAGGCGTCCCTAAGCTGAAAATCGACGGGGAGCCTATCAACCTTGCCCTTACCGGACGCAACACTTACGAAGCCACCGTGAACCCGGACGAAATGAGGATCTACGATATCTCAGGCTATCCCCTTGCCGTAAACTACCCTCTGGAGTTTAGGGACGTGGGGATCAACAGGGATATAGAGCCCCTCATCCTTGCGACCGGCGGGAAGATCTACGATTCAAGGGAAGCAAGAGCCCTCCTCCTGAAAGATGCCCGCCAGAACTCCGAAAGGGAAGTAAACGAGCCCGTAAGCTTGAAAGTATACGTGCTCCTCGCAGCCCTCCTCCTCTACCTCAGCGAAATCATCGTCAGGCGCATAAAGGAAATGAGGCGGCTCAGGAAAATGCAGGCAGCTACGGGAACAGGAGAAACGCCGGCAGCAGAATCGGCAGTGGAAGGAGAATAAAATCTTCTTCTCAATTTCAGGGATAAGACGTCAGTTCTCTCCTTTTTGAGCAAAAAAGTAACCGGAGTTCGTACCTGCTTGCAGAACCCCGGACTCTCACCGGTCGTCCGTGACGACCGGCCTTTTCCTGAAAACTAAAAAAGTGCAAGAAATTTCCACAGATGGCCTGGTAGGAATTTTTTCCGCTTAAATCCAGACTTATTCATGATTGTATTTCAGGGAATTGTGAGAGATTGAGTTTTTCATAACATGATGGCTGCGATACTTGAATAGATATGCGTATTGTTCGTGTCCTTCAGTCATTGGACTATAGAAAAAGTGCATTCAAATGCCTGTTATGTTTACTGGAATCACTTTAAAGTGCATTTCAATAACCTTTAAATGTGATTTAATATTTATAAAGTACGTTAAAATATCCAGGGTATATTTTCAGACTTTATATTTTCAGTTTGTAGGTCTTCAGTTGGCAGATCTTCAGTTAGTGCATTTTCAGTCTACTCTTATGATTTCTTTTTTTGTTCAGTACCATCTTCTTCTACTATTTTAAGGAAAACGCCGCTCGCAAGCGAGCGGAACAAAAACGGTTTGAATATATTATTCCGGTTGTTTTGGTTTCTATCATAAACTCATGCTTGCATCTTCCGGTTGTTTCTGTTCAGCTAATGAATCCCTACTTTCAGCTTCCGTTTATTCGTTACATAGCCTTGCAAAATTATTTGCTTGAATTCTCTGCCTGTTTTGGGTATTCAGGATTGGTTCAGGCCCGGTATTCAGGCCCGGTATTCAGGCCTGGGTATTCAGGATTAGAATATCTCTGGCCGGCTTGCTGTTAATGGCTTTTAATGGCTCTTTGAGGCAGCACAGAAGGTTTCGCAGGTGGGGCTTACAGGTAGGCCAGCAGGATGAAGGTTACCTGGCCGAAAAAGCCTGAAAAGATGGGGATCACGAGGTTGTCGTCTATATGGTTAACTGCGGTTTCGGAAAGGGTTGCAAAAAAGGCCATGATCAGGGAGACGGCAGGGTTTCCGATTATGAGGAGCCCTACGAGGAAGTCCACTATGAATTCGGAGACTGAGCCTTCAAGGGACTTGTCGTTATTGAATATTTCGTGAAATACTCTTCTTTTCCCGTAAGATTTTCCGATCAGGGCGGCGGTCATGTCTCCGAAGGTTGTCATAAGGATTGCGGCATAGGCGATTTCCCTGGAAAAAAGGCATATTACGGCAACTGACCCAAGTGCAAAATAGATGTGGCCCCCAAGCCTGCACTCTTCCTTTTCCCGGTACATGGTATGGAAAAAGGGGATTTTCACGCCGTGCTCAAGCCTGAAGTAGTCAAGGACAAGGACGATAACAAGGAAAAGCATGAGCACCCAGAGAACCGCTTCTTTTTCTAAAAATTCATAAATGAGCACGATCAGGATTGAAACCAGGTGCACGCTTTTTCTGAGGATTTCGAACAGGATTTCTCCGGAAGACATGGTAGAAGAAGTTTTGCAGGATCAGATATAAAGTATATGTTAGAGGGCTGAAAGAAGGAGAAAGGTTAAGCCGGAAGAGCCTGAAAGGAAATTACAAGGGAATTTTTCAGGCGATTTCCGGGGCTTCCGCAGGGTCTCCGACCAGCTTTTTGATGACGTCCATGTCTTTTAGGACTTTCAGGCTCATGAAGCCTCCTGCAAGGAGGTTAAGGTGGTAGGTCAGGGCTCTCCAGGCAATGACGGTTATCCCCAGGACGGACGAGTTTACGAAGACAGAGAAGATGGAGGCTGCTCCCAGTTCTGCTACTCCGCTTGCTCCGGGGGTTGCGGGCACGATCATGATCACGGCCAGGAGTACCTGGGCTGCAAAGACCGTGGGGATTGAGGGGTGCTGGGAAAGGCCCAGCAGGACCAGGACGAGCAGGGAAAATTCTGTTACCCAGAACACGAATGTGTAGGCTACGCCCCAGAGCAGCCCTTTTTTTCCTTCCGAGAGAAAGACCAGGACACTGTCATGGAAATGGTCTATTTCCCGGTCGGCCTGTTCCATGAGATGGGATATGGCAGCATCGGTCCGTTTCCCAAAAAGAGGGGTAAGCCTTTCTACGGTACGGTGGGTCATGAGTTTCACTTTTTCAGGTTTCCAGACCCCGTAAACAAAGAAGGCAAGGATGATGAATACAAGGGTGTTTGCGGTCAGGAAAGCTGCGTCGAATTCATAGTTCGAAAACATATCCCCGAAAATGGAAAGGGCAAAAGGCAGGGAGGCAAAGATGAAAAAAGCATCTAAAAGGCGTTCTCCCACAACTATTGCCGTGGCTCGCCCGAGAGGGATTTTATTCTGGTGCAGCATATGGACCCTGAGAGGTTCTCCACCTGCCGAAGAAGGGGTTATTCCGGCTGCAAAGACGCTTGAAATTACGATCTCAATGGTTTTTAAGGGGGCGATTTCGTAACCCAGGGCTTTGCAGAGGGTCCGGGTCCGAAAACCCCATACAATATAAGAAAACACATGCAGAAGGGCGGCAGCGATTATGTATTCGGTTTTGATCTTTCTCAGGGCTTCCAGAGTTTCCGGGTCAAAGGTAAAACCAAGGACTATTGCAATCGATACCGCACTTATGAGCAGTGAGGCGGCTAACCATTTTTTGTACCTGTTCATGCCAATCGGTTGGGGTTTTTGAATCCTTTTTGAGTCAAATCTGTTTTGGGTTGAACCTATTTTTAATTGAAATCTGTTTTTGGGTTGAACCTATTTTTTAAGAATCTATTTTAAATAGCATTCAGGACCCGGTGTTCAGGACCCTTCATTGGCTGTGTCATATTCAGGGTTGATGAGGGTTTCTTTTATGCTGGAATCCTTGCTGATAATAGCTTCGGGCCAGACCTTGACTCCGGAATGGATGGTGGAATTGTTTCCTATAATGACCTTGTGCCCGATAACGGTCCCGTTCTCCAGGCTGCAGCTTTCCCCGACGATTGTGTCATCTGCCACGACTGCTCCCGAGATGTTGGAGTTTTTCCCTATGCGCACATGGTCGAAGAGGTAAGAGGAAAGGATCTTTGCGTTGTTTTCGATAATGCAGTTTGCGCCTATTACGCTGTAGGGCCCTATAAGGACATTGTCACCTATAATTGTGTTTTCCCCGATGACGATTGGCCCTACAAGGGATGAATTCGAGCCCACGGACACGTTGTTTCCTATGGACAGGGGGCCTCTTATCCTTGCGTTCCGGGTAGTGAAGTTCCCCTCTATTGTGGTCCCGGGGAGGGCGTCAAGCATCCAGCGCTGGGCCTGCCTGTAAGCTGCAGAGCTGCCCACGTCGGTCCATTTTCCCCGGACTAGCATCCCGTTGATCTTTTCGTCTGCGGCAAGGAGGGCCGGGAAAAGGTCTTTTGCAAAATCGTATTTCGTGTTTTCCGGTATCCAATCAAAGATTTCGGGGTCGCAGACGTATATGCCCGTGCTTGCAAGGTTGCTGAAAATCTGGCCGGATTTCGGCTTTTCCAGGAAGCGGTGGATCCTGTTGTTGATGTCCATGTCCGCAATCCCGAACTCCCTGGGGTCGTCAATGGAAAGGAGCCCTATGGTTACGATGGCATCGTTCTCTTCGTGGAAGCGGTACATCTCCCTGAGGTCAAGGTTCAGGACGTGATCGCCTCCGAGCACTATGAACGGCCCGTTTTTGAGGTATTTCTCGGCGTTCTTGACCCCGCCCGCAGTTCCCATCTTTTCTTTTTCGTACACGTAATCAATGTGGACTCCGAACATATGCCCGTCCCCTAGCTGCTCTTCGATATGCTCTCCCATATACCCGAGGGTCATAACGATCTCATTGAATCCCTCTTTTGAGAGATGTTCAATCAGATGAAGGACGGAAGGCTTGTTAAGAATCGGAATGCTCGGTTTCGGGTGCTTGAAGGTCAGCGGCCTGAGCCGGGTCCCGGCACCTCCGCACATGATACATGCTTTCATAATTTCTCAAATGTTGTCTATGGATATATTACTAGCGATCTACTTTTTATTGTCTTCAGGGTTATTGATAACGGTTATTCGGGAAATATCCTCTTTTTTCGCCACTTTTATTTCCCTTTCTCCTTCATACTCCGAAACAACGCCGGTTATGCTCAGAATATCCCCCTCACTTATTGATTCTTCCAGGGCTCCGGCTCCCGCTTCGCTGGGGACAAAGACTGTCAGGACTTCGGAACCGCAGTCAACTTTTAATAGGAGGTGTTCTCCGGTGTATGTAAAGCGCTTGCTCAACACTTCGGCTTCCAGGGATACCCTCTCCCCTTCCCCTGCTTCCGGGGTATACTGCCAGCTCTCCCCACCTGGGCTTTTCCCCATACCCGCAATTCCGGGCCCGAAACAGAGGTATGCTGCAAAAAGGGAGGACAGTGCCATGATGAGCAGCACTACCACTACTTTTTCTTCCTTTTCCATGACCCGCCACCTTTCTCAATATCCAGACCTTTTTAACTACCTTCTTTTTAACTACCTTCTTTTTAATTATCTGATAACCGAGACCAGTTTCACCTTCATTATGAGGGTTTTGCCTGCAAGTTCGTGGTTGAAGTCCAGGGTAGCGTGGGTGTCGGTTAAAGCAAGCACCTTTACATCCCTTCCACCGGGGGTAGTGATTTCCTCGCCCACTTCGGGAGGTGCCTGAAGTTCCAGCCTCTCAAGGGGGATATCCTGTGCCAGGTAGGCTTTGTACTCCCCGTAGGCTTCGACCGGCGGGATTATAAGGGTCTTTTCTTCTCCCTCTTTCATCCCCAGAACGCCTCTGTCCAGGCCTTTTATGACCTGTCTTGCGTCCGCCCTGAAAAACAGGGGGGTGTATTTCTTTTCCTCATCGTATATGCCTGCTTCGAGGGCCTGCTCTTTTACGGTGGTATCGAATGCTATTCCGTCTTCTAATGTCACCGTGTAATCCACAAGCACGTAATTTCCTGCTTCAACGGCTTGAGAATTTTCCATTTCTTTTTCATCTCCGTGCGTTCTGTTATGCCGGCGCCAATTTTACCGGTTTCAATCTTTCGGTTTCAATCTTGCCGTTTTCAAACTTTCGGTTTCAATTTCGCCGGTGCTAATTTTTCAGATTTCAATCTCGCCGGTGCCCCTCCAAAGCTCCGTTCCTGTATGGGCATACGGTAAAACAAAGCCGCCTCGTGGCAGAGGCTGCCGGAAATTCATTTTGATTCGATAGAAACAAGGGTAATATCAAAAATCAGGGTCTTGCCTGCGAGTTCGTGGTTGAAGTCAATCTTAGCGTGGGTTTCATTAACTTCGAGTACCGTGACTGTCGTTCCGTAAATCGTAGAGAGCTTTTGTCCGGCTACCGGAGGTTCGGGAAGTCCCATATCTTCAAGGGGAATTGCCTGGACTTTTGCTTCGTCGTATTCTCCGTAAGCTTTCTCCGGAGGAATGGTCAGGGTCTTTTCTTCTCCTACCTTCATCCCGATTACGCCCTCGTCGAAGCCTTTGATCATCTGCCCCGCCCCTGCCTCAAACGCCAGGGGGATGTAGTCCCTATTTTCATTGTATATGCCGGCCTCGGTTGCGACCTCTTCTATTGAGGTATCAAAGACAGTACCGTCTTCGAGCTTTCCCACATAGTCCACCCGGACAATATCCCCGGGTTTGACTGCGTCGGTTTCCCCGGCTTGGCCGCCGTTTCCGGTGTCCGTACACCCGCTCACAAGGAGCATGCTTCCCGCAAGAAGCATGCATATAAAGAAAATCGCCCCCCTCCCTCTGTTCATCCCTCTCAAGCCTCCACGGAGACGACTTTTATTTTGAAAATCAGGGTCTTGCCTGCAAGCTCGTGGTTGAAGTCAATCATGAAGCTTTCTTCATCTACCTCGGTAACCGTGCCCCTGAGCCCGTTATCCGTGGCAAGCTGCATCCCGACTTCGGGTGTGAAATCCACGGCTGAAACCGGGAGTTTCCTGGCAAATTCTTCCCTGTACTCCCCATAAGCTTCTTCGGGAGGGATTTTCAGGGTCTTTTCTTCCCCTACTTTCATCCCGACAACGCCCTCGTCAAAGCCCTTTATCATCTGGCCAGCGCCCACGGTGAACGTGAGAGGTTCATAGCCTCGCATCTCGTTGTAGGTCCCCGCCTCCACGGCAACTTCCTTTACGGATGTGTCGAAAACTGTCCCGTCTTCGAGCTCTCCCACATAGTCAACGGAAATGGTATCCCCGCTTTCAACAGTTTTGCTGGAATCGTTTCTGATGTCTTCTACCATAAAAATCAATAATTCAAAACGAGAGCATGTTAGATAAACGTACTGATGAAATAAGAGCCGGAAACCGGCTCAAAATCAATCCCCGGGGGCTGGAAGAGCCGGAAATAAGGAATTATTTTTATATGGGCAACGTAGGTGCTGAAAATATTGATTATCAGGTCCTGTTGTTTCCAGGTCCTGTTGTTTCCAGGTCCTGTTGTTTCCAGGTCCTGTTGTTTCCAGGCCCGGTTTATACTCCGGATGCTTCCAATTCATTTCCTTTCAGTTCTTTCTGATATTCCAGATACGAGTAAACAACCGTAAACCCTGCAACAGATAGTGCAGGCACGAGGATAAAATATACGGCAAACTCCTGGAAAAAGATCCCTAACAGTGCCACTAACCCTGCAAGCTTGAAGAGCTTTCCTCCCAGCCTGTTTGTTTTTTTCCACACCCTGTCGCTGCTCAGGGTCCAGGGCGTCCGGATGCCAATGAACCAGTTCCTCTCCGCATTTTCCGTAAGGATCCCTATGTAATAAAACAGAAGCCCAATCCCCACCGGAAGCACCGCGTTCGGGCTGATCCTTATCCCTATGTTCCAGAGCAGCACCTGTGTATGGACGGCAAGCATAAACACAAGGAAAAGGATGATGAACCCGTCATAATACTTCCTGAACTTCTCTATATTCTCCTTCAGCGGGTCAATCCTGGGAATTGCGAGGAACAGCAGGGCAAGCCCGGCAAGCATAAGCGGCATGAAAAAAAGCCCCCAGAACTTCGACATGTACCCGTCTACTTCTCCTCCTGCGTTCCAGTGACTGGCCATTTGCTCGGGCACGACGGGGTAAAAATAGATTGAGAGAATGAAAGAAAGAAGGACAAGGCCTATAGTTGCAAGAGTGGCTTTGCGCATGTAAATAGTTAAGATTCATCGGGTATTTAAAAGTCAGGCAGTGTTTTTGCGTGCCGCGTAATTTTTCTAAGGTAAGAAACCAGGGAAAATACAAAAAACAGAAACATATGGGGTAACAGGATAAGAACCGGATAAGAACAGAGAAGAACAAAAAACCGGATAAAAGCAGAGAAGAGCAGAAAAAACTGGATAAAAAATGGATAAAAACAAAGAAAACCAGAGAAAAGAAATAGAACATAATTTTTATGGACCGGTCGGGAATTGAACCCGAGGCCTCTACCATGCCAAGGTAGCGATCTTCCCCTGATCTACCGGCCCATACATTTACTGCGCCACGCGCATTTCCTTTAAATCACAGTATCGTATATAAAACTGTCGCCCTCATGGGTCGGTTTCGTATAAATAATTTTTTGAACCTGCGGGAGCCCTGAAATTCGAGCAAAAGTTATAAGTAGTAATTTGCGTATTAGAAGTGTTGTCGGATTGGGATGCTTTCCCGAAAAAAGCCTTTCAACTCCGGTAATTCAAAAAAAACCTAACATCTGGGCCCGTAGCTTAGCTTGGTGGAGCGCACGGCTGATAACCGTGAGGTCCTGCGTTCGAATCGCAGCGGGCCCACCATAATCCAATAGTCTCTTTTCAGAGAACCACTAGGTTTTTTTACAACAATGGCAAATTAGCCTTCATATCGGGCCCGTAGCTTAGCCTGGTGGAGCGCACGGCTGATAACCGTGAGGTCCTGCGTTCGAATCGCAGCGGGCCCACCATACTTTCTTTAATATCTTTTTCCTGTATTCTTACTTTTCTGAAATTTCATTTCTCCTGCAATTTCATTTTTTTTCCGGGTTTCTTTTTCTGTTTTTTCTATTCTTTTCCTGGAGTGATTTTGTCTATCCCTCAAGCACTATTGTTTAGTGGTCTTTTAATATGGATAATAGGTCTGCAGAATCACGCTAAAATAAGGTCCATTGATGGGTTGAAGATTAAATATCTATGGGAGAAAAGCTGTTGAAGAGGAAAGCTGTTGAAGAGGAAAGCTGTTGAAGAGGAAAGCTGTTGGAAAGCTGTTGAAGAGGAAAGCTGTTGAAGAGAAAAAATTTGGGGGTGGGGGGTGTGGTATCCCCTTTAAGATAGAACAGTTTGAAAAGTATCGGGTTGAGGCGCTGTCCTGGAACGGACTATGGCCTGCGTCCCTGCCTGCTCCAATCCCCTTTTCACACTTTCAGGCAATGAGTTTCAGACGCTGGATGTTCTGGAGCACAAGCCTGCTTTCGTGTATGATTTCCTGTTCGATCGTGCTGACAATGTTGTCCATGGGGACGGTGAGCTTGTACAGCTTGATCGGTCTGCCCTTACCTTTTGACTTCTTTTCTTCCCGGATGTCAATCCAGTTGTTCTCGCGGAGGTACCGCATCGCAACGCTGACTTCCGGTTGTCTCAGGCCCGCTACCATCTCTATGCTCTGGGAAGAGACTTCCCTTCCTTTTGCAAGACATGCAAGGGTAAGAGCAATGGGCCTGCTGACGTTGATCTTTCTAAATAATTCGATCATTTCATATTCGTTTGTTCCCATTATGATGGGAGTTTCGTCCGTTATGTCAGTAGTTTCTATGTTCAAACCACTTTCATCTACCATTAAATCACCCGAAGAAGTATTATGGAGTAAATTAATATAAATATTTGCTTATGTTTTATTTTTAATATTTATCGATTTATATTTATATTTTAGACTGTTCGGCCAGGTTAACAAATGATTTTTAAGGTCTTTTGATTCTGTTTTATCTATTCTGGTGTGCGTTAACATTTTCCTCTCCCGGATTCGGGAGATACTTTACAGGTCTGTCTGGATCTCTTTTTCAGGAAAAACAGGGTCTGCTGGTGGAGTTCTGGAAGTGCGGCAGGAGTGGGGTGATTAAAAACAGTATCAGGGGGTGCTGATGAAGTAGGTAAATTCTAACGCCGGCGGTGAATTCTTACACAGGACGAAAATAAGGTATGACGCTAGAATTACAGTTAAGAAGGAGTGAAAATGCCGCAAGATTGATATTTTGTTTGGGAGGAAAGTCTTGCGGGGGTATGGCCTGTATTCAGGAAGGCGAAGTGATTCTTCCTATGAATACTTGAGTTATTGTGGGTTTTATGTCCCCGGTTTTGTGTCCCTTTTCTTCCTGTGTTGTTTCCTTCTATCCTGTTTCCTCTGTCCTGTTTCTCTCGGTCCAAAGGTTTGGGAAATGAAGTCGAAAAGGGGATTTTCCGTAAGAAAAAAGGTTTTAGAGGGTTTGATCCGTCTGAATTTTTGACTGTTGGGGGGTTTTTGATTATTTGCGGATATTTTCTGAATATTATTTGAGAATCATGCTGAAAGCTTTTACCGGAAGGTTTCAGGAGAGGTTTTTGAGGCGTTCTATATTCTGGAGTACTGTCCTGCTTTCTGCCAGGACGTCTTCCTCAATTGTGTTGATGATTGTTTCCATCGAGACTGTGAGTTTGTACAGTTTGACCGGCCTGCCTTTGCCCTGGTTTTTCTTTTCTTCCCTCATATCCACCCAATCGTTTTCACGAAGGTAGCGCATTGCAATGCTGACTTCCGGCTGTCTCAGGCCTGATACCATTTCGATACACTGGGAAGAAATCTCCTCTCCTTTCGAGAGGCATGCGAGGGTGAGAGCCACGGGCCTGTTGATATTAAGCCTTCTCAGTAACTCAACCATTTCATATTCGACATCTTCCATTTTAAAATCGCTCTCCTCTACTGTCAATCCATTCTCTGCCACAACTATCATCTGCCGTTTATACCGGATGTCTCCAGTATTATATCCAGTATACAGTCAATCCAGTTAGGTCAATAGAAGTATACTATTTCACGTACTCTGTCTCATGTACTTACTATAATCAGGTACTATGTCATATATAATATATTTCTATTGTCGCGAGCCGGGATACGCGGTGCTTCTCGCAAAGCTGCATATGATCAACTAATTTTATTAATAATACTCTCTCTCCATATATATAATTATATGCCCATAAAAACTTTTTGACTATGGAGAGGCGTGAACTTCTTCTCTCCGAGCTACAAAATAAGCTCAAACGGAATAAAATAGTTTAAGAAATCGGAATTTTTTTGGTTTTTCTTTTTCCATAAATTTATGTTTCCTTTTCTGCCTTGAACTCTCCCGGTGCGGAGAAAATCAGGTGTGAATGTGAATGAAATATCCTTTTCCTAAAAATATGTCCTTATGTTGCAAATCTTTGCAAGGAACTGTCCTTTATGGGATATTTACCTCCTCTATTTTGGCAACCCTTAAATACGAATCCCGGGCAGATTCTAAATTGATGAGAGCATCCCCGGAGAAAACCGCCGTATTCATCTGCCACTGTAGCGGGAATATTTCCGAACATGTTGATATAAGTGCCGTGAAAAAAACCCTGAAATCCGAGGGGATTTCCGTTTTTGATTACGAGTACCTCTGTTCGAGCCAGGGCCAGGCACTGATCAAAGGCAAGATTTCGGAAGAAGGCCTGGACGGAATCGTGATTGGCTCGTGTACTCCTTCCAAACATGGGACCCTGTTTAAAAAGTGCATCCAGGAAACCGGGCTGAACAGGGCAATGCTCGAAATTGCAAACCTCAGGGAACAGTGTGCCTGGGTCCACCCCGAAAAAGCCGAAGCCACCGAGAAAGCAATCTCCTTGCTCCGGGGAAAACTAAGGCGCCTGCAAAATGTCGAGCCCTTGGAAGAGATAAAAGTGGACATCGCCCCTCAGGCCCTTGTAATCGGCGGGGGGATATCCGGAATTACGGCAGCCCTGAACCTTGCGGATAACGGCATTTCCACCTTCCTTGTTGAGAAAGACTCAAGCATAGGGGGGCAGATGGCAAAAATCGGCAAGATCTTTTCCCCCGACAAGCTTGCGGAAGAATGCGCCATGTGTTCGCTGAGCCCTCTTATGAACGAGGTTGCAGCTCACCCCAAAATCACTCTTTTAACCTGGACTGAAGTTGAACGGGTAAATGGAAGTGCCGGAAACTTCAGAGTTTTGCTGAAGAAAAAGCCGAGATATGTCCGGGACAACTGCACAGCCTGCGGGCGCTGCACCCGGGTCTGCCCTGTTGTCGTTGAAAACGAGTTCAACTGCGGGCATAAAGATAAAAAGGCAATTTCCCTGCGCTTTTCCCAGTCCGTCCCGAAAGTTTACTGCATCGACCCCGAACACTGCCTTCAGTTAAACGGGGAAGCCTGCGATGGGGAAGCCTGCGGGAAATGTGCCGAAGCCTGCAGAAGCGGGGCAATCGACTTCGGGCAGCAGGATGAATTTTTTGAAATAAATGTCGGCGCCATCGTTGTTGCTACAGGTTTTTCAGAATATGACGCCTCCCAGAAACCCCAGTACGGGTATGGGATTTTTTCAAACGTACTGACCCAGATGGAACTTGCCAGGGTGCTGGGGATCAATGGCCCCACAAAAGGGGAACTGCTCAGGCCTTCCGATTCCGGCAGGCTTTCAGATGCCGATCGGTCAGGTGCCTCTGCGTCAGGTGCCTCTGTTTCAGGTTCATCTGTTTCATGTACATCTGTTTCAGGTGCATGTGTGAATCAAAATGATAATTTACCTGCTGCCGGGGTCCCGAAAAGGATAGTTATGATCCAGTGCGTGGGCTCAAGGGACGAAAAAGCCGGAGGAAGCCCTTACTGTTCCAGGTATTGCTGCATGGCTGCCCTGAAACATGCAAGCCTTATAACGAAAAAACATCCGGATACTGAAATTACGATCTGCTATATCGATATGCGGGCTTTTGGCTTTTACGAGAACTATTACCGTGCAGTCCAGGACATGGGTGTCTCCTTTGTGAGGGGCAGGCCTGCCGAAGTCGTGGAAAAGCCGGACAAAAGCCTTGTCGTGAGGGTCGAAGACACCCTGAACCAGAAAAGGCTGGAACTCCCGGCCGACCTGGTCGTGCTTTCCGCGGCCATGCTTCCCTCTCCCGGAACCAGGGAAATTGCAGGTGTTTTAAACCTGAGCCAGGATGAGAACGGCTTTGTTAAGGAAAGGCACTCCAAACTGAAGCCTGTAGACAGTTCGGTGGACGGGATCTTTGTCTGCGGCACGGCCCAGGGCCCGAAGGACATCACGGATGCCATCGCTCAGGCAGGGCTTGCTGCGGTCAGGGCCAGGGCGTTCATTACGGACAGCCCGAAGATCCTTGAGAATGAGCTGGCAGCCATCAATCAGCTACTCTGCACCCGCTGCGGGGTCTGCCTGGACTGCCCGTTTGAGGCCCTTTCTTTTTCCGAAAGCGGGAGGGTGGTCGTTGACCCACTGATCTGCACAGGTTGCGGGTACTGCACCCGGCACTGTGAAACCGGAGCAATACAGGTTGCAGGCTTTACCAAAACCCAGCTAAAAGCCGAAATTGAAGGGGTCCTCGAAGAAGGAGACCTTCTGAGCTTCGTAAACAGCGGGATTTCTGCCCTTACCTGCGACAACATCGGAAACAGTGTGCTTAACTACCCCTCAAGTGTCAAGCTCGTCAGGGTGCCTACGGGCCTTGTGGTGGACAGGGACCTGCTGCTGCATGCCTTCAGGCACGGGGCTGCTTCGGTCCTTTTTGTGGAAGACCCCCCCGATAACCCGAAAGCCGAAATAATCTATCCTCTTGTTGCCAGCCATTTCGAAAAGCTGAAAGAGGAACTCGGAGCAGACGGTTCCAGGCTCCATTTCAAGAAAGCCTACGTCCCGAATACTAAGGGGCTTGCAGGCACTTTTACCACCCTTTCCCGGGAAGGAGAGATGATCAAATGATGCCATTGATGCCGCACGTAAACGGATACGACACCCCGGAGTGTAAAACCCTTGCAGAGACCGCAAAAAAAAGCATCCGGACCCCTACCTCCCTGGGGCTGGACCGCTGCATCCAGTGTGGAGCCTGCACGGCGTCCTGCCCTGCAGCCCGCTTTACGGACTACAACCCCCGGCAGCTCGTAAAGAAGGTTCAGGAAAACGACCGCAGTGTGCTTGAGTCGGAAATGATCTGGGCCTGCTTCTACTGCTATTCCTGCAATCTGCGCTGTCCCAGGAACAACAGCCCGGTAACAATCGTGCAGGTGCTCAGGCAGATGGCCATAAATGAAGGAATCGGGCTTGAGAGGCTTGAGTACTTTATGGAGATCGGGGAGGTCCTGGCAGAAAACGGGGCAAGCAAAGTCCCGGGTCCGGGCGTCAGGAACATGGAAAAAGACCTTGGTGAGCACTGGATAGGGTTTAAACGGAACCTGGAGTCAATCCGGGCCGAACTCGGGCTCGGTCCGAAAGATGTCAGGAACACCAACGGGGAAGTCCGGGCTATCCTTGAGGGTACAGGTTATTTTGAAAGGGAGAAATGGATAAAAGGAAAACTGCAGGAAAAACGCCTTCATGAGTTCCTGAATGTACGGTGTGAGAAAAACGAAGACAAGAGCGGAGAATTCGGCTTTGAAACTGATAGAGAATATCCCGGACAGGAAGCTTTTATTGTTTAAGAGCTGCATGGTCTCCCATGAGTACCCCGGGGTAGAGAGTGCCACACGCTATGTCTTTGACAGGCTTGGCATAGACTACCTGGTAAACGACGAACAGTCCTGCTGCACCGGGATCGGCCACTACACAGACCTCTTTGAAGGCCTTACCACCGCAGCCATTGCAGCCCGCAACTTCGCCGTTGCCAGGAGGTGCGGCTATCCTAACATCACCTGCCTCTGCTCCACTTGCTATGCCGTAAATAAGGAAGCCTGCGAGCTCCTGAACACAAACGACGAAGTCCGGGACAAAGTCAACTCCGTCTTCCGAGAACAGGGCCTCGATGACCTGGTCTACGAAAAAGGCGACATGAACCCCAGGACAAATTTCTACCACGCCGTCGAAATCCTCCTGAGCAAAGCCGACCGAATCCGGGAAGAAAAGCAGCTCGATTTCGCCGGCACCCGCGCAGCCGCCCACCACGCCTGCCATTATTATAAAGTAAAGTACCTGGACGTCGTCGGAAACCCCGAAAACCCCCAGCTCATAGACACTATAGCCGCAGCCTGCGGAGCTTTCCCTGTCCGCTGGTACGAGGACCGTACCCTGACCTGCGGGATGGGCTTTTCCCAGCTCCACCTGAACAAAAATACCTCGCTTCAGGTTACCAAAACCAAACTCGACAGCCTGCAGAGAGCCGGGGTAGAGCTCATGCTCCACATGTGCCCGAACTGCCACATCCAGTACGACCGCTACCAGCCCGTGATTGAGCGGGAGTTCGGCGTGGAATACGATATGGTGCACATGAACATCGCCCAGTTCGTGGCCCTTTCCATGGGTGCGGACCCATACAAAGTCTGCGGCTTCCAGACCCATTCCGTGCCTCTGGAAGGTTTTCTTGAAAAGGCCGGCATAATCTAAAAACCTGAGTTAATCCCCATTTTAAGGTTTTAGCCGGTCATTTTTTCTTTTGATCTTTTTATTCCGATTTTTTTAATCTTTTATCTCTTAAGGCGAGAAGACCCCTTCCTCGCCATTTCCGGTTTTGCCGGAAAATAGCAAGGAGGGGATGAAAGCCGTCCACTTCCCGGCACTACGATTAGTTAACTTGCCTATATACATATAAATTCGTAAAACGTTTACTGATATGATGTTAAAAGCCTATAAATTCAGGTTGTATCCTGCCGCCGAACAAAAAACCATGATAGCTAACCATATCGGTAGCTGCAGGTTCGTCTATAACTGGGCTTTAGAACAGAAAATCAAATCTTACGAGCAGGAAGGGAGATCCCTATCCCAGTATGACCTGAACAAACGGCTTCCTGAACTGAAAAAAGAGCATGAATGGCTTAAGAAAGTAAATTCTCAGTCATTGCAGGGAATGACGAAAAACTTAGATTCCGCCTTTACCATGTTTTTCAGGGAAAAGAATGGTTTCCCTAATTTCAAATCAAGAAAGAACCCTATACAGTCTTTCCCTGTCCCTCAACACTACACTGTCGATTTTGAGAATAACGTTGTCAAACTCCCTAAAATCGGTAAAGTTAAAGCAGTTCTTCACCAGAGGTTTGAGGGAAAACTAAAAACAGCAACTGTTTCCAGAACCTCCACTGAAATCTACTATATCAGTATTCTTGTGGATAATGGTGAAGAGTTGCCTGAAAAACAGGAATTTTCGGCTGATACAACTGTAGGGGTTGACGTGGGTATCAAGGATTTTGCAGTTATCTCAACAGGAGAAAAAATAGAGAATCCTAAGTACCTGAAAAACTCTATGAAACGCCTGAAAGTCCTGCAAAAAAGAGTAAGCAAAAAACCGAAAGGCTCAAAGAACAGGGAAAAAGCCAAATTAAGGCTTGCCAAACTTCACGAAAAAATCAGCAACCAGCGAAACGATTTCCAGCACCAACTTTCCTCTAAACTTATACGCGAGAACCAAGCAATAGCTGTGGAAACGTTAAACGTTAATGGTATGCTTAAAAACCATCATCTTGCACAGGCAATAAGTGATTCTTCATGGAGCAGTTTTGTTACAAAGTTAGTGTATAAAGCTGAATGGTTCGGGAAAACCCTGTTAAGGATAGGGAGATTTGAGCCATCAACAAAGCTTTGTAACGTTTGCGGGTATCACAATTCAAACATAACTCTGGATGTTAGAGAATGGGAGTGTCCTGTGTGTAAAACAAAACATGACAGGGACATAAATGCCGCTATTAATATCAAAAAATTTGCACTTCAAGCTAAAAATCTGATTGTAACTTGACACCTGCGGAACGTGGGGAAGAGCCTGTGGACTTGCGGAGCTTACTCCGGGGAATGAAGCAGGAAGCCCCTTCCTCAAAACCTGAGCCGCAAGGCAAAGGTTTTAGGGAGGGGGAGTTCACTTTGATTCACATCACTTCTGAAAACTCAGATCGATTTCTCCCAGCCCTGTCCCATATCAATGAGAGGTCTCAGCTCAATGATCTCGAAGGTAACCGTTGCATTCATCATCTGCGCAGCCTCCTCCCCGGCCATTTTTGCGATCTGGCTTTTAATCGTATCAAGCATTTCCCCGGAAGTCGCAGATTCCTTCATCTTCATATAAACCCTGATCCCTTTCCATTCCGTATCTGGTTCCATTATCAGGTATATCGCGTAAGGGTTTTCCTGAAGGTTTGAAAACGTGCGGTTCTTACCTGTTGCAACTACAACGGTCTTTTCATCGATCATATTGGGTGAGCCGAAAATGGCTGAATCTACCTTTCCATCTTTACTCGCTGTGCTGAGAACTCCAATTCTCGGTTGCTTGTTGAAGTAGTCCATCAATTTTGACGTCATATCAAATCCCCTATCACAAACTTCTTTTTCACCCTTCCCCTGAAAAATTGAATGAGCAGGCCTCCCTGTCCGAAAGTAATGCCCGGGAAAGAGCTTTATTACATCTGCAATAAATATTAGTCGTGGGAATGTTTAAAACTTTGCCTGAAGATTATCCCTTATACGAGTTACCCCTGAAAACCTTTTTTCGATTTGCTTCTCAGTACCGGCACTCTCACCGGGTTCCCGTCCACCTATAAAATATAAATGACCAGATTTTAAAATTCAAGTCCTCTTGAGGGAGCGCAGTGACCGAAAAGGACTGCGTACTGCAGAGCAGCAACTCTGCCGACGAAGGAGGCCGGCCTTTTCCAAAGATTACATCGCATAAATAAAAATAGTGTTGGGGGGGCCGAAAAAGTACAGCTTGATGCCTAAAAAGGTCATTATAGTGACCGGAATAGGACAGCTGGATACTTAAAAGGATTATTATAGTGACCGAAAAAGTACAGCTAGATCCCTAAAAAGTTCCTTCCGGTGGCTGAATATTAAGGTGTAGAATGCAGGATATAGAAAGCAAGACAGAAAAAATCGGAGTGAAAGGCTTCCTCTTCATCAGTTCATTTTGCATGCAACTTTTTTCAGTGATTTCGGAAAAGGCCGCCCGCTGATGCGGATGATGAGAATGCGGGGGACGATATGAAGATAAAGACCTGCCTTAATCGGGGTCCGGAATCTATCCCACTCCGGGCTTTTCCGGCGATCGGGCCGGATTTCTGGGGAGCCCATTTTTTCATTGTTTTTTGTAAGCCTGATTTCCAGCACAAAAATCCATTAATTATTTATATTCCGTTACTGTGAGTTCAGGAAACCTTATTTACGATTCGAAATGAATCTTAATTTCACTTCAATACTCTCACTCAAATCATCCATTCATTATAGAGGAGATTCACTTTTGGGAACAATCAGCGAAAAGATCTTTTCCCGGGCAGCGGGAACAGAGGCAAAGGCTAACGACTTCGTGCTGGCGGACGTGGATTATGCAATGGCCCACGACGGCACTTCCGTGCTGGCGGTAAACGCTTTTAAGGAAATGGAACTGGAAAAGGTCTGGGACCCGTCAAAGATCGTCATCCCCTTCGACCACATCTCGCCGGCAAATACTGAAACTTCGGCCACCCTCCAGAAAGAGATCCGGGAATGGGTAAAGGAACAGGGGATCCCCAACTTTTACGAGGTGGGGGAGGGCATCTGCCACCAGGTGCTGCCTGAAAACGGGTTTGCCCTGCCGGGAAAGCTGGTCGTGGGGGCTGACTCCCATTCCTGCACCTACGGGGCTTTCGGGGCATTTGCAACCGGGGTCGGGGCAACCGATATGGCCGAGATCTTTGCCACGGGCAAGCTCTGGTTTAAGGTTCCGGAAAGCTTCAGGATGACCGTGGAAGGGGAGCTTGGAGAAGGGGTTTATGCAAAAGACCTGACCCTCTACCTGATCGGAAAGACCGGGATTGCAGGGGCCACTTACAAGGCTGTCGAGTTTTACGGGCCTGCGATTTCCAGGCTCTCGGTTGCAGGGAGGATGACGCTCTGCAATATGGCAATCGAGATGGGAGCAAAGACGGGAATCGTCCCCCCGGACGGAAAGACCTTTGAGTTCCTGAGAAACAGGGCAGCTGCTCCCTATGAGCCGGTCTACGCCGACCAGGACGCTGCTTATGCAAAAGAGTTCACCTATGACGCCGGGGATATCGAGCCCCAGGTAGCCTGCCCGCACCAGGTTGATAACGTAAAGCCCGTGGGCGAGGTTGAAGGTACGCACGTGGACCAGGTCTTTATCGGGACCTGCACGAACGGGAGGCTCGAAGACCTGGAGGTGGCAGCCTCAATCCTTAAAGGAAAAAAGGTTGCAGTCCGGACCATCGTAATCCCTGCATCCCGTACTACCCTGCTTTCGGCAATCGAAAACGGGACCATGCAGATCCTCCTGAAAGCAGGGGTTACTCTTGCGACTCCGGGCTGCGGGCCCTGCCTCGGCGCCCACCAGGGCGTGCTCGGGGAAGGAGAAGTTTGCGTCTCTACCGCAAACAGGAACTTCAAGGGCAGGATGGGAAAAGACGGCTTCATCTACCTCGCATCCCCTGCAACAGCTGCAGCTTCCGCACTTACGGGAGAAATTACGGATCCCAGGAAGGCTTGAAATCCCTCCTGATTTTTTCATTTTCTTTTTTCCCTCTTTTTTCCCTCTTTTTTCCCTCTTTCTCTTCTTTTTCCTTTTTTCCAGGGTGGACGTCAAGTCCCGAGGTTTTTTCTTTGAAAACCAGTTCCCATTTTCTGTATCGTGCTTTTCGTTTAAAGTTAACAGCGTGAAGATCTGACTCACATCCAGCGGGAATTTATACAATGAACTGCATAATAAGTTCTGAGGGAATAGATATGTCTCAAGAGCTGAATACAAAGAAGCTTTCACATCTGATTGAACACTGGATCGAGCACAACGAAAGCCACAATAAAAGTTTCGTAGAATGGGCCCAGAAAGCCAAGAAGGATGGCTTCCTTGACGCTGCTGAGGAAATCCTTGAGGCCTCCAAAAAAGTTGATGAGGCGAACGAACACCTGAGAAAGGCGAAAGAAGGGCTTTTCCACCTTGACTAAAAACGAAAGTATCAACGAATCTGATATTAGTCCTTTACTTTTTCTTTAGGAACTTTTTCCCTTCACACCCCCTGTTTTTTCTTTTTTCTTTAGAGGAACTTTTCCCTTCACATCCCTGCTTTTGATCTCCACAGGCAGGAAGCCTTTCTCAAAAGCCTTAGCCATCAGGCGAAGGTTTTAGGGAGGGGTAGTTCACAATCTCTTTTCCTCACTTTGTAATCATCACTTTGTAATTTTTTTCATTGTTTCTGGAGCAATTTCAGAGACATTCTCCTGCAAGGAATTTCTTTACCTCTTTTAAGTCCTCCACCAGTTCGGAAGCCTCCGCGTCTTCAAGAAACTTCAGAATACTCTGTTCTTCTTCAGTATACAGGTCCTCATCGTTCAGGAGCTCTTCGAGAAGGTTATTCCCAAAAAGGCTTCCTGCAGATTTTTCTTCTTCAGGTTTGCCCTTCTTCTGAAGAGAGTGATTGTTTTCGGCGGCAGTCCCTGATAAAAAGGTATTTGGAAGCTTTGTTTTTTCCATGGTCGTGGAGATAAGTTCTTTTTCTCCTTCCAATTTCACTCCAGTTCCCGTTCTCCCTATTTTCCCTTCTTTTGCTATTGCTATCTTCCCTTCTTTTCCTTCTTTTCCTTCTTTTCCTTCTTTTCCAGAAAGTTCCAGCCCTTTGCCTAAATGGAAGATCTTTTCTTTTTCAGCGGTGTTGAAAGGGCCTGGTTCCCCGGTAGTGGGAATTGAGGAGACAGTTCCTTCTTTTCGGAGGGTGCCTGCAGTTCCTGTGATCTCTTCTTTCTTATCTTGCAACTTTCCCTCGTTTTGCCCTTTTTGTCCTGTTTCTTCCCTGTTTATAAGAGCTTTCTCAATGGTAACTTCGATTTCCCTTCTGTCCTTCATCAGTCCCCTTATCTCTACCTGGATCTCTTTTTTCCTTTGAATCAACTTCCCAATTTCACTATCATTCTTCTGCTTTACCCCGAATATAAGGTTCTTTAGCGCATTCATTTGATTTCATCCTCTCATTTCATCCTCTCAGATGTTTTATGTTTCTCATGATTCCGAAAGCTTCTTTTTCAGGCCCCAAATTCTTCTTTTTCATATCTGAAATGAGAATACATTTGACACTATCGGCGGAATAATAATCATGCAAATTCCTGAAATCCCCGACATCACTCCCCCATAGAAAAATAACTTGTAATTTCCCCCCCCTTCTACGATCTTCACGACCAGGGTGTTTGAAATAGTGAGGATAATTACCACGGCAAAGGTGAATTTGCAGAGAAAGGGTAAGCTCTCCCCTACGTTGAACATGCTCATCCCCATGCCTGACATGCCGTTCATTCCCCCCTGCAGCGCGGAATGTGACTCTGCCATCCTGTCTATGAGGCCGCTGAATTTGGTGATTATCTCCAGGACAAAGATAAGGAGCCCCACCATAACCCCGTGCAGGATTATGGCAAGCCCCCGGAAACCGGAACTTACCAGTTTTCTTTTCATCCGGAGCAGGACGATTACCAGGCTTGAAGCCGAGACAATGCTCCCGATTTCAGCCGGGTCCCCTCCAAGTTCTACAGCATCGGTAAAGATCTTTGAGCACCTGTTGATCAGTTCGGACCCGGTTTCCCCTATAAACTTTTCCCAGCAGAGTCTTGCCTTGAGCCCCAGGGAAAGGCTCACGTACAGTTTCTCAACTACCGGTTCGAGACAGCCCACTGTTTCCTTGTCCAGGCTCTCCATTGCACTGCTGATAGTAATCCCGGTCGTCCCGGCAAGAGTGCCCAGGGTTTTCACAAAGGCAGGGAAACAGCTGTCCCTCTCATCGATTTTCTGGTCATCGATCATTGCAAGGACCCCGAGGGGAAGCGTAAAGAGGGGTACTATCAGCAGGAGGATTTCCAGTTCTGTTTCAAGTGAAATGAGAAACGTGAGTGTAACTGCGCCGAGAGGGAGCAAAACCCGGCTCAAGGCCTCTATTCTCTTCTGTTCCTTTGATTTATGGTAGAGACCGTGGACCTTCTTTTCGGCAGGAGCTGCCTTATATATTATAAATAGTGCGAGCCCGCAGACAAATAAGACTAACAGGACTGTCATGGAAGCGATGGTCTCCAGGTTTCTTATATTGTAGATCATGACAGACACCAGGAGGATCGTGACAACGAGAGTAACAGATACCATCAGGGCAGTGTAGCCGTCGGTCCATTTCTTCAGGGATTCCACGCCGCGTTCATATTCGTTGGAGTATATTTCCTCCCGTGTGATTTTTTCGTGTTTAAGGAACCTTTTTTCCGGCTCTCCGGAGGAGAGGGTGTTTGCCATTCTTCCGAAGAATTTCGATAGGTACGAGTCCGTCACTTTCCGGGAGATGTACTTGCAGGCCTTTGAGTATTCATAACCCCATTTTGAGGCGAGGTTGTGGATCTGCTTGAAATATGCAGAGGCTTCATATTCCTTCTGGGACCCGGCGTAATCAAAGATTCTATCCCTCTCGATATCCGCGGTGGAGACAGCTGCCATATACGTGAGCATGAATAGCATGTCATCGCTGATCCTTTCAACTACCTTCACGTCCCTTAGTTTCCCTATCAGCTCCAGGCATCTCATCGTTTCGGGCTTCAGATCCCCCAGCCTTGCACCCCTTATATTCTCCATAAGCTTCATGGGATCACCCCTGCCTCCTCCACCCGGATCAGCATCTCAAACAGTTCATAGAAATTAATGACTCTTGCCTGGTGAATTTTCTTGAGGATTTTTGCCCTTTTGTCAAGTTCTACGTAGATTTTCCGGGCCTGTTTTTCCGGAATGCCCATGCTGGGTGCAATCTTTTGTTCCAGCAGGTAGGAGTTGTTCTTTCCCGTGAATTTGAACGTGTCCGTTGCAGGGTCCCACTTGAAGATATCCATAAAATTGAAAGAATGGTTAATGGGGTCATAGCCTACGATCTCGTTTATGCTCAGGACCCTTCTTCCGAACCCCTTTCCAGGGATGTTTACCGCACTCTGGATAAGGACCACGTTCAGGTTGTCCACATAATTCTTCGGAACGCTTATCGGGTCTCCGGTAAGCCTCTGGATCAACTTCTCAACGGAGGCAGCGTGGAAGGTGGACATGACAGGGTGCCCTGTCTGCATGGCCTGGAAAGCTATGTTTCCCTCCACACCACGGATTTCTCCTATCATTATCTCGTTGGGGCGCTGGCGCAGGGCTGCCTTCAGCAGGTCGAACATTGAAACATCGGACCCGCTGTCTTCCCGCGTGGTCCTCGTAACTTCCCTGGTCCAGTTCTTGTGGGGGACCTGCAGTTCAGGCGTATCCTCGATGGAAACAATCTTGGAATTCGGAGGGAGAAAAGTGGTCACTGCGTTCATCATGGTGGTCTTGCCGGATGCGGTCTCCCCGGAGATGAAGCAGTTCATCCCGGCCTTCATCATCATCCACATATACGCCGCCATGGTGTAGTCAAGCGTTCCGAATTCGATCAGTTCGAGGATGGAAATGGGGATTCCCATGAACTTCCTTATGGTGAAATTGCTCCCGCGTTTGGAAACGTCTTCCCCGAAGACGATATTGATCCTGGACCCGTCCGGCAGCGCCGTGTCTACTATCGGGTCCCGGTAGGTAATGGGCTTTCCAACCTTTTCGGACATCTGTATGACAAAAGAGTTAAGTTCCTCCATCTCCTGGAATGAGATTGTTGTCTTCAGGGCGGAAAATACCTTGTGTTCGACAAAGGTCCGGCCAAGCCCGCTGCAGCTTATGTCTTCTATATTGCTGTCCATTAACAGCGGTTGCAACACCCCCATCCCTACCTTGTCCCTGACCATGATGTATTTGATAGCCCTGAATTCCTCAGGAGTTATCAAAATTTTCGGCATGTTTGAATTTTTGTAGATTTTATTAATTCCTTTTAAATGCCGGCTGAGGATTTTAAATCGGCCTGAGTCGGCCTCTTCCTGATCTTCCTCATTTGTCTCTGTGCCTTTTTTCTTCTTTCTTTCCGCATTCTTCTTTATGATGCAGATTTTTTCAAGCACTTTTTCTAACAGTTCTTTCCTTTCTTCCGGATTTTTTGTGTTAACTTCCAGGCCCTGTACAACGTCTACAAGCAGCCATTCCACTTCTTCAAGGGTGCTCTCCAGGTCCTGGAAAATACAGGGTTCGATGGGGATGTAATAGTCTCTTAAATCATCGTTGTCAGGATAGATGTGGACGGCAAGTCCTCCCCCTATGGGATATATGAGATTCGGGTGTTTCATGCCTTTAAGGGCTCTTGAAATATATGGGTGGAATTCCGGAATCCCTATTTCTTCGAGCGGAAGCCTGCAGACGTAGTCAAGGATATGCTTGTTTTCCTCCCGGTCCACGAACTCTTGCATTTCAGTTGAAAGTCTGGCGTATACTTCCTTTCGGGAACGCCCGCCGTTGTCCGGATCAGGTAGCGGGTCAAAAGGCAGAGCTTCCATCTCAATTCCCCATCCGGTTTTTCATTTTCTGGCTGCCGAAATGCTTCATTCGCTTCTTCCGGAACTTTCACTTTTCTTCTATTCATTCCTGTTTTCCGGGTCCCTTCTCTTTTCCAGGATCCCTTCTCCTTTCCAGGGCTCCGTTTTCCTTTCCAGGGTCCCACATTTTTTCCCGGGTATCTTTCTGGTTTTCCACGGATTCCCGTTTTTCCCGGAATCAGGCTTTTACATTTGAAACCGGGATGATTTTCAGCCCGACTTCGTTGTCCACATCAAAACTCAGCACGTTTCCGGTAATTTTCTTTGCACCTCTCAGTTTCTGGATTTCCATGGTCTTTATCCACTTATCTCCTACGTATTCGATCCTGAGTTCAAGATAGGTATCGCAGATTGACCGGATCCTGTGGAGCAGTGCCTGGGAGAATGCGTATCCGTGCACGCTTATGAGAATGGTCTTTCCCCCGTCGCAGAGCTTAATACATTCAGTAAAAAAGTTTAGCACGGCATTTTCCGAGGAATTCACAACGAAAACTGTCAGGGAATCAATGAGTATAAGTTCTTCTTCACTCTTTTTGATGCATTCGAGGAGTACCTGGAGCAGGTTTTCGCTCAGCCTGGGGTTCTCCTCAATATAATTTGCATTAATTTCGAATATCCTGGACCTTCCGATGATGAAATAATCTGAAATGTTGAAGCTCAGCTCTTCCATACCCTTCAGCAGGTCTTTAGCCGATTTTTCTGTAGTAAAAGTGAATACCTTTTTGTCCCTTTCCAGGGCTCCATACATGATCTGCTGCAGAAAAATAGATTTCCCGCTGTCATTTCCTCCCTCTAGCAGCCCAAGGGAGCCAACAGGGATTCCCCCTTCCAGTTTTCGGTCAATTTCCAGGTTTCCGGAAGATATGACCTCAACAGAGACCTTCTCTTCTATTTCCAGGTCACTGAATATTTCCCCATAGAACTCTTCGCTTTCAATCAATGCCCCCTCACTCATACTTTCTCCACCCTACATTTTTTTCTCTAAATTGCCTGAAATTCTCTAAATTGCCTGAATTTCTCTAATTTCTTCAGATATGCCTGAATCATCCTTTGAAATATCCTGAATCCGTGACCCCATTCGGAGCAGTTACCTGAAGCCAGTTCGTGCTCGAGCTTTCCAGAGAGTCTTCGGCACTCAGCCGGATCTGCAGTTCCATCTCCTCGTCCGGGTCAAGGATGTCGGGGTTTACCAGGTCAGGATTAATGTCCTTTACAATCCATCTGTTCGTTGCAGGGTCATTGCCTTCCAGGTAAGGGACCCAGAAGGTTTTTGTTGTACCGGAGGCGTTACAGTACCGGACGATTACATCCATATAAGCGAAGTCCCCGATTTTTACTGATCCCGTGTTGTTGAGGGATACCAGGATGTCGACTCCATCCGTTGTGATGTTCGTTATTTCGATTTCCGTTTTCAGCATCTCGTTTTTGTTGTCCTGCATTTCCATTACCGAATCTGCAAGCACGTCTGTCATGTAAAAACCTCCTTTTGAGCAGACGTAGGATGCCAGAAGGATGGCTGCAACCGAAACCATTGCTGAAATTATCGACCCGAACCCCATTATGACACCGTGAAATAGGCCTCTTCCGAAACCCCGTTGTATGCGTTGAACTTGAAGAAGTACTTCTCCCTGCTTACAAGCGCCTCTACAGGTTTGATTTTGATTCTCAGCGTTTCCCCTTTGTCCCAGTCCCCATCTTCACTTTGCTCTATGGAATAACTCCAGCCAGGGGACAAACTCCCGCTTTCGTCATAGGGTATCCATTCAAAGTTATCCGACGTCCCGAAAAAAAGGTCCGATTCAGGGATCAGACCCGAGGATATCCGGTTGCATCCCACGTTCTTGACCCAGACGTAAAGCTCCGTATCGTTAGCACTGGCCGCTTCATGCAGGATCTTCGTGTCGGTCAGGATCTGGTCCCCCATCACATCCGTGCGGCTCATTATCGGGTCCCCGGCAGCAATGACGGAAGGGTATACCGCTGAAATAAATGCACAAGCACAGATTACAGACGCTGTTGTTAGAATTGCAGCGCTTATTGAATCCCCACTCAATTAGCGACCCCCCGCTTTATTTTTCTGTTTTCTCCCAAATTCGGTTAATTCCAGAAATTCGGTTAATTCCAGTTTTTAATTCAGCTGAAAGTAATTCCCTTTTTCATCTCTTTTTCTTCCCCGTTCCAGCCTGCATCATCTTCATAGAGTTGCTGGATTCTCTTCCTGGATTCTCCCGGATTCAGGATTGCACTCAACTGTGAAAGTACCGTTATGTTGTCTTTCATGCTGACTTTTTTTTCCTCGGCAGGCTCTTCAGTGGAAAGCTCTGCGATATTCTGGATCACGTCCCTTACGTTGTCGGAAAGCTGTCCTGTAATTGTATAGAGCTTAAGAAGTTCATTCAGGTTATCGTGCCCGATTGTCCTTACCGAATAGTCCACCCAGCGCATCAGTTCCACAAGCATGAAAGTATCTATCCCGTTCCTGAAAGACAAAGGAGGTTCACACGGAGGCATTTCCGGCTTAGGGGAAATCCGTTCCGGAACATTTTCGGGAGGTGTGTCAGGTTTTTCAGTTTCCTTTTCAGCAGTATCCTTACCCGCTGAAGCTTCTTTTTTTACTGCCTTTATCCCCGGTGCTCCCTGGTTCTGGATGCTGCAGAACGGGTTTTCCGTCCTGTTCATCAGGTCCCTGATATCCACGAGTAACTCTTTTACTTCTCCTTTTACTATTTTGAGTTCGATTTCAAGGTCGTTTACTCTTCGATCCAGTTCCATGCTAAACACCTGAAAAAAGGTAATTATCCCTCATCCGGTCCCTCAAGTTAATGAAAGTAATAAAAAGAGAGGGGGTGGGGATAATTTCCCCTATTTAGAGATTATTTCAGGCACATCACAGCGTCAATCTGTGGTGGGGTTACTCTTGATACCGGAACGATTGCACCAACTGATGGCTTGATCTCAATCCTGAATTCCTTGTTAACTGCAGTAGCCGCAGTTTTCAGCATTGAGCCAGCAGGAACGGTAACATTAAGCTCTACTTTCTCATGTTGCTCAAGTACGTTGTCCCCATCGCCAGCTCCTATAAAGTGCTGGGTCCAGGTTGTTGAATTTACATAGGTGGCGTTATCAGTATAAGATACCACCATCAGTCCCGCAGTACTACTTGCTCCAATGTCCACGGGGGCTTGACCGGCAGTAAGTTGGAGGGTAACAAGAATATAATCTATATCTGTCGAACCAGTTCCTTTTGCGATCACGTCTCCACAAAGTTCAACGGAGGAAGTTGTCTGTTTGACACCCTCATCAATAGTTTTCTTGGCAGTGTCGGAAGTGGTAAACCCTGCCCCGAGGACAACGTAAGAGAATACTGCTGCCACCACTACGAAGGCAGTCAGCACGATTGCGGATTCAAGCCCTGTGAAGGCTTTTTCGTCTTTTTTGAATGTACTGAAAATTCCTTTCATTTTGCTTCACTCCTCATATTCTTTTTTAATTTTCTTAAAATGTCTATAGAAAAGTCAAAAGAACCCCATATAGCTGTAGCTGTCTGGAAATCTAACCTGAAAGCTAATCTAATGCAGTTTCTAATTTAATGACCCCTCTATACCTACCCATAATCTTACAAGAGATAGTATAACTCTTCTAATTTATTAACTTTTCCCAAAAAATTACCAAGTTTTTATTAATGTACATTTTTAAAAAGAGTTTAAATTTTCTGTGAAAAATTATTTGGGAATTATGTCCTTGCCAGGGGTCAATTATTCCCGGGATGGTTTTGAGGAGCAGGTTTTTGGTTCCTGACCCGGGTATCCAAATTTTATCCGGGTTTTAATATTTTCGTGCGGTTATTCATCTCTTAAAAAAGATAAGGGCTTATCTATATTATAACTCCTTTTATATTCATATACATTAGCTAAAAATGAAGGTGAGGGGAGGTTGAAGGTTTAATAAAACTTTTCAAGTTCCCGCTTTACTTCTTCAACCGAAAACTTCTGCCTGACGAGGGGCTGTTCCCGGATGACCGGGATCAGTTCTTCAAGGGTTTCCCGGTTGTTTTTGTAGAAAATGCCGTTAGGGATCCTTTCTCCCCATTCAAGGGCCTTTTCGAATGCTTTAAGGCGGTTTGAGGGGTCGTAGTCTTCTTCGAGCCTGTAAACCCTGTCCCGGTACCATTTGAAAGTATTTATCTTGTTGAAGCTTACGCAGGGCTGGAGGATGTCCAGGAGGGCAAAGCCCTTGTGGGTGATTGCAGCTTTCATCAGCTCTTTGAGGTATTCCTGGTCCCCTGAAAAGCCCCGGGCAACAAAACTGCAGTCCTGGGAGACTGCCAGGGCAAGAGGGTTCATGGGTTCCGAAACGGCGCCGAATGGCTGGGCTTTTGAGCGGGTGCCCCGGGCTGAGGTGGGGGATGCCTGTCCTTTGGTCAGCCCGTAGATCTGGTTGTTGTGGACCAGCAGGGTGATGTTCGGGTTCCTCCGGATGGCATGGAGGAAATGGTTTCCGCCTTCCCCGTAGCAGTCCCCGTCCCCGGCAACTGCGATCACGTGAAGGGAATGGTTGGCAAGTTTGGCAGCCGTGGCAACGGGAAGCGTCCTCCCGTGCAGCCCGTTGAAGGTGTGGCACTTCATGTAATGGGGCAGTTTTCCGCTCTGCCCTATCCCGGAGACCAGGAGGACTTCCCAGGGTTCGATCCCGAGTTCGACAAGGGCTTTTTTGAGGCTTGAGAGGATCTGGAAGTTCCCGCAGCCCGGACACCAGGTAGGGGTCTGGCCTTCATAGGCTTCAAATGTAGGCATGCAGTTCCTCCTTCAGGTTTTCAACTGTAAAGGGCCTCCCGTCGTATCTCGATACCAGGTGTACGAAACCGAAGCCTGTCTCGGCCCTGATAAGTTTTGCAAACTGCCCTGTTGCGTTGTTTTCTATGCAGATGGCAAGGTCTGCTTTTTCCAGGAGTTCGATGTAATCGAACCTGTCCCTTTCTGGAAGGGGATAGACCTGGCTGAAATGCAGCATGGCAATCTCCTGCTCCCCCGAAAAGAGGTCCACAACCTCTTTCATAACGCCGTAGGTCGAGCCGTGGCCCACGAGCACGACCTTTGGAGAGGGGGCTCCGTAGAGCAGTGGGGCTTCGATTTCTTTTCTAATAAGGGGCATTTTTTTAAGGAGCCTCTTCCTTACCATTTCTATCCGGGTCTCGGCATCTTCTATGATGTGGCCCTCTTCATCATGCTCGTCGCTGTCGGTTACTACCAGGTGCTTTCCTGCCTCCCCGGGGACTGCAAGGAGGGAAATGCCGGTTTCCGAGAGGGCATGGCGCCTGTACTCCTCAACCCCTTTAAGGTCTTTTTCCCGCAGCCTATAATCGTTGTAGAGCAGCTTTTCGGGGTCGAAGTCCTCAAAGGTCCACTGGGAGTCTCCCAGGTACTGGTCGGACTGGATAAACACCGGGACCTGGTACTTTTCCGCAATCTCAAAAGCCCTGTTTGTGAGGTAAAAGGCCTGTTTCGGGCTTCCCGGCTCGAAAATCACCCTTGGGAACTCCCCGTGCCCTGAGTAGAGGATGAAGAGGAGGTCCGCCTGTTCCGTCCTGGTGGGAAGGCCCGTAGCCGGCCCGGGGCGCTGCACTTCTGCAATTACGATCGGGGTCTCGGTCATCCCGGCCAGGGAGAGGCCTTCTACCATCAGGGCAAACCCCCCGCCTGAAGTCCCGGTCATGGCCCGCACCCCTGCAAAGGAGGCTCCTATTGCCATATTTATGGCTGCAACCTCGTCTTCGGCCTGTTCGACGATTATCCCGTATTCTTCTGCCTTTGATGCCAGGAAGTTCATTACCCCAGTCGACGGGGTCATCGGGTAGGCTGAATAGAACTTGCAGCCTGACATAAGGGCTCCGAGCCCTATTGCCTGGAGCCCGTTTATGAGCATGAGTTTCCTGTCTTGCGGCTCTGAAAGCCCTGATTTTTCGCAGCCTGGGCAGTGCTCCCTGGCATAATCGTAGCCTGCATGCGCACAGGCGATGTTTTTTTCGATTACTTCTTCCCCTTTCTTCTTGAAAGCCGTTCTCAGGATTTCCTCAAGGGCGTCCAACCCCGTCCCCAGCATGCCGAGCACGGCTCCCGTTGCCACGGTGTTTTCCATGACCCTGTTTTTCCCTACATCAAGGGCTATTTTCTTGAAGGGGACATCTATGAATTCCGGGCTTTCGAATGTCTTTTTTATGCTCTCGGAATCATAGATGATGATCCCCTCTTCCCCGAGGTTTTTCCTGTGGATTTCGATTGTGTTCAGGTCAAGGGCAACAAGGATGTCCACTGAATCCTTAGAAGCCGTCACCCTGCGGTCGGAGTAGCGGATCTGGTAAAAATTGTGCCCGCCGCGGATCCTGGACATATAGTCCTGGTGCGTAAATACGTGAAAACCTTTACGTGAAAAAGCCTTTGCGAGTGCTCCTCCTATGGTCTGCAGCCCCTGTCCGGCTTCTCCCCCTATTCGAAGTGTATAGTCCAGAAATTTTTCCCCCAGTATTTTTTGGCACTATATTTCATTCAGGTCCGGAGGTTTCTATGATTGGAATTCAGAAACCCTGAAGATATGCGTGCGGTATGCGTACTCTTCTCCTTCGCTGAGTTCTCTTCTTGAGTTGAGTTCAGCTTATTTCCTTCAGTTTTTCATCCATATCAATATCCTTGTACTGATAAGGTTCCGGAAAAACTTACACACGTAAAAAGCTTATATTCTCCCCAATCATATATTAAAATCAAAGTTTATATAATCTTGCTCCCGGTATTGAATTAGGAAATAATTCCGGAAAAAATGTGATATTCAAATACCTGAGTTGAGGAATAACTCTCAATCATAAGAGAAAATAAGGGTCAGTGGAATAGCAGACGGGATAAAATCCGCGTTTTTGCTCAGGTTTCCTGACCCGTAAAATAAAGGAATGTTTTTATCGGAGAATTGTCTTAACGGTGTTAACACGGCTATCCGGGCAGAGAGGAGATGAGTCATAATGTCACTTCACGAGTCAATAAAAAATTTCTTTCTTAAAGGCAGGGGGGTATTGTTAGGTTTCCCTCTTATATTTTTAGGAGCTTTCCTGTTTGCGATTAATAAAGTACTGGGTGGAGTCACGGTCGTGATAGGAATATTTTTCCTTACAATAAGTGATTATTTCCTTGAAAACGAGGACGAAGATGAGTTTTAAGTAATTTGTGCGGGAGAAATTCCCTTTTACACGGAAGTCTTCCTATCCGGACGATCTCTGTATTTACGGAATCCGTTCAGGAAAACCGACGACAAATACGGTGAGCTGACTATAAAATAGGTTGAAAAGGCCTCAATGAATCAAAATAAAAAAATCTTAGAAAAGGTAAAGGGTCTTTCCAAAAAGTATGCAGCCTACCAGCACAATCCCAAGTATCAGTATATCCATCTGAAGGATGGTATACAGGATTAAAAAGCAAATTGCGGAAGTAACCGCACAGGCCAGAATGTCCACGGGGTTGCTCATGCATGGCACCATATTAAGTTTAGAAGTGTAGGCAATAATAAGCGTTTCTACTTTGTACAAAAATTTAATAATAACGGGCGTATAATAACTTCTATATTTTTCATAATTCCTGACGGTAATGTCAAAGAATATCGATGCAGGAATATTCTTTTTTGGATCTTTTTTGTCATTCCAATTCAATTTATGGAGAATCCAGACTGTGAAGGCCCCGGTGAGAACGAAGGTACCTGAAAAATATATCAAAAAAGGTTTTCATGTCCGAAC
The DNA here is from genome assembly GCF_024372725.1 of Methanosarcina sp. KYL-1. Lineage (GTDB taxonomy): Archaea > Halobacteriota > Methanosarcinia > Methanosarcinales > Methanosarcinaceae > Methanosarcina. The sequence goes on along the minus strand of NZ_VOUA01000031.1, from coordinate 4,303 downwards.
GATGAGTTTACAGTTCCTTTTTCGGATATTCTGGACTAATACCACCCGATTGGTCATGAACTGTCAAAAGAAACCATCAAAAGAAATTGCTGTATGCAAAAAAGAAAGAAAGTGATATGAAAAAGGAAAAAATAATGCAAAAAAGGGAAAAATTTGTATTCTTACTTTTCTCCGGATGCCGGGTTCTGGCATTTACCCGGCATTTTCCGGCGGTTTCAGAACTTCCCGCGGCCGAGCTGGGCATGGGCGCGGGCGAGATGTCCGGCGGCCTGGGCCCCGATCAGGGAGATCTCTCCTGCAAGCACGGCAGAGGCTACGATTTCTGCAAACTTCCGGGCGTTTGTCCCGGGGACATCTCCTGCGCCTGCAACGCCCAGGAGGTTCAGGCAGTCCCTCTGGGTCCCAAGGGTGGTGCCCCCTCCTACGGTCCCCACCGGCAGGGCTGGCAGGGTGACCGAACAGTGAACTTCCTCGTATTTTGTAAGCTCCATGCTTGTGATCGCGGTGCTGCCTTCGACAACATGGGCCGCGTCCTGTCCGCAGGCCAGGTAGACAGCTGCAATGATGTTTGCTGCGTGGGCGTTGAAACCGAGTGCTCCTGCCCTTGCCGAGCCCAGCAGGTTCTTGCTGTAGTTAACCTCAACCATGGTCTCAGGGGTGCACTTCAGGGTTTCCTTGACGATTTCCGCAGGGATGGTGACTTCGGCGACGACGGTCTTTCCCCTCCCGAGGATGGTGCTTATGGAAGCCGGTTTTTTGTCGGTGCACATGTTCCCTGAAAGGGTAATCGGCTGGGCGCCGAACTCGTCGGCTATCAGGTGGAGCACGGCGTCCGTGGCTATGGTGACCATGTTCATGCCCATTGCATCTTTAGTGTCATAGGAAAACCTGAGGTATACGTAGGTCCCGGCCACGAAGGGCTGCACGCCAAGCAGTTTTCCGAAACGGGTTGTCTTTTCGGCGACTTCTTTCATCTGTTCGAAAGTCTCGGGGTTTTTGACCCAGTCATAAAACTTTTTGGTGCGGTCCAGGCTCTCAAGTTTGAATACGGGTGCCCTGGTCATTTCATCCTCGAAAATCCGGACGTTTGCTCCCCCTGATCTTGTGATGACTGAACATCCGCGGTTTACGCTGGCTACAAGGGCTCCCTCCGTTGTGGCCAGAGGGATATAGTACTCGGAGTCCGCATATTCCCCGTTTACCTTTAGAAGCCCGGCAACCCCCAGCGGGATCTGCACGGCTCCTATCATGTTTTCTATATTTTTCTTTGTTGCAGCTTCCACATCGAGGGAAAAATTCTGGATGTGCTCAAACTCAAGTTTTGCAAACTCCTGGATGGCAAGCCTCCGGAGCTTTACGGCAGTTTCAGGGTCGGAAACCTCTTCAATTTTGCGAAAAGCGATTTCTCCGGCCAGGATTTTCTGTAAAAGAAGTTTTTCCTCATCATTTAGTTCATAGGCTTCTAAAGACATGGAATCACCGAGATTTTGGTCCTTTGCTTGTTTCAGTTATAAATTACCTTCTAATGCTAAAATAAGGCACAAGAATTCAAATATGGTGCTTTTATGCTAATTATATACATATTGGCATATAATTTATTCCTTAAAAGCGGATTTTCTGGCTGGTTTTTGCACCGGGAATGAAGAGTTGCCCGCAAACATAAAAAACTTTATCGGTTTGGAAAAAGCAGAGTGCTGGTGGAGAAGCAAGAAGGTCTCTTCCCCGACAAGGGCTGAATGTAACATAAACGTTGGGAAGAATTTGATAAACTTGTTGATTCAATGTGCTGAAAAGCCTGGCCAACATTTGGGGGACCTGTTGATAAGAATCTATTGATAGGAATCTATTGATGGAATTTGTTGCTGCAATGTACTGAAAAGTTTTAAAAGGATGGGAATTCTCTCCCGAAAATTAGGGGGCTGAATTAGGGATGAGGGGAAATAAGGGGGTAATGTAGATTTTAAGTTCCAGTGAATTTTAAGTTCCAGTGAATTATTGAGTTTTATTGGCTTTAGTTAAAATATTGAGTTTTGTTCCGAAAGCTCAGAAGTTTATGATCAACTGGTTTTCTTCCTGGTATGTAAGGAAAAGTTCGGCTACGTCCTTGGAGCAGATGAATTCAATCCCTGGAATCAGTTCTTCTTTCTTGAGGCCTATCATGTCCGAGGCAAGCTGGCAGCAGCGGAATTCGACCCCAATCTCTATACATTCCTGAATCATGGCGTCGTATTTTGGTGACCCTCTGGTCTTGTCTTTCTTTGCAAGCAGTACCCCCATTGGCCCCCAGAGGATGACCAGAACGTCAAGCCCCTTACTCCGGTAATATTTTGCAAATTTGAGAGTTTCCTGCGGGCTTGTGCTTTCATATACCATGTTTTTGAGTAGCAGCAATACCTTTTCGACTTTTGTCATAAGAACCCCAGGTCCGAATAATACTTTTCTGAAACAGATTACCTGGATGTATATAAAGTTTCACATTGGGAATATATAATTGTATAATTTTCTTGTAATCGTATAGAGGAATGGGTAGTATGCAGCTATAAAATTAAAGCTGAAATTACTTTATGCGAGTTATATACAAATTATATCTTGAATGTTATAGAAACCTGAATGTTGTAGGGCGGCAAATTAAACACAATTAATTTCTATGCCACTAATGTGTATAAAAATTTACTAATTATTGAAGTTATTGGGTTAGTTATTAGGTTAATCTTTTCTGAATAACTTGGAACAGTATCACTAAAAAATTCACATAAGTATTTAGTGTTTTTTTAATTGTTTTCCTTTTTAATTGTTTTCCATAAATAAGAGTTGTTCATGTCAATAGAAGATGAATGAATTCATTCGTTTGTTTTTTTCATAACAAATTGAAGAATTGATCCGATAGTATCTGAGATGCCAACTTGTTGGAAGTTTTTTCACATCACCTACACATTTATATATTTATTCTAATTATTATTACGATGATTATAATAATAATCTGGAGATGTATCAAAAATGGTTTCAATGGGTTCTGATGTAGAAAAGAGGGAGCAAAAAAAATCATCCCAAAATCTGATTGAGGATATGGATTCAAAGGCAAAAGAAGTAAGCTGGCTAATAGATAGCCTTCCGGTAACTATTTTTAGAGTATCGAATGAGTCGTCATGGGCTATACTTTATATAAGTAAAAATGTGGAGAGGCTAACCGGTTATTCTAAAATGGATTTTATTGCCCAAAAATTATCATGGTCCGATCTTATTTTTCCGGAGGATGTCCCAATAATCGATAAGGTTGTGCAGAAAGCAAAGAAAAGCAACACTTCCTATCAAGTTGAATATAGAATCAAAAGATCAGACGGTAATACAGTATTCATTCATGAACAGGCTCATTTAGTGAATGATGATAACGGAAACCTGGCTTATATTGATGGGGTGTTTTTAGACGCAACTCGGCATGTAAAACAACGAGAAGAATCTCAACGGTTGATTGTTAATGGCATACCAAAGCCATCATTTGCATATTTTGTAGATTCATCTAGAAAGATAAAACATCTCAATGATTATTTTGTAGAAGTCTGCAACCTTAAAAGTGCGGATGACTTCATCGGCCTGTCCCCTTCTGAAATCGTAGAAAGTAGTACTTTAGTAGATAATACCAAAGGTACTAATAAAACTAAATCTCTTGCTGAAAAAGTGTTGGAAACCGGAGAAGCAGTTTATAACCTTGAAGGATCTGTTAAACTTACGGGTGCAGATAAAGCGCTATTTGTAGTATGTTCTTCAGTACCGATAAAAGATGAGGATGGCGTCATTATCGGTAGTCTCACGGTTTTAACTGATATGACCGAGATGAAAGAGAAAGAAGATGAAATTCAGGGCCTTTTAGATTACACTAACAGTTGCCTGAAAGAGCTTGGAGAAGGCATCAGAAGAATTGGGGAGGGGGATCTTGACGTTAATCTGGAAAAAATCAAGGATGACGAATTTGGAAATACTTTCGATGAGTTAAATGAGCTTGTAATTAAGCTGAAGTCAATCATTGAAAATACTATAGCAGACATGCTTACAACTCTGGAAGAAGCCCGTCAGTCCGAAGAAGCCGTCTCCCAGATGAATACTGGCATGCAGCAAATTTCAACAGCTGCAGAGCAGATCGCCACCGGTTCCGAGAACCTTTCCAGGCATGCAGGTACGGCAGCTTCCGATGTAAAAGCTTCTGCTGAAATTTTCAAAAAACTCAGTGAGTCTTCCCATAAGTCTGCCGACTATGCTTCCCAGGCAGGTAAGACCAGTGAGGAAGCCCAGAGTCTTGACAATATGG
>NZ_VOUA01000030.1 GCF_024372725.1 Methanosarcina sp. KYL-1 | reverse complement strand
TATGTTTATACTTCTCATTGAGGAATGGCTGAGAAGAAAGTTAAAGGTCAGGTTAATGGTGGAGTGTTTGAGGTAAATGAATGGAGAGGAGACATGGAGGAGAGATTTTTAGCGAAGTACTGTACTTAGGCTGATCGAAAAAGACAGAATTAAAAGAGGTTCTCAAGGCTCTATATTTACCCTTGAAGAGTTTATGGAAGACCTCTTCCCTGAAGGGAATATAGGCTGGAAAGAGACTCAGGACCTTTTACTTTTCAGAATTTACGAAAACCTGCACAACTGGCTGGTTGAACAGGATGCTTTGAAATCTCAACTTGTTAACGAGGATGAAGAAACGGAAATCTCTATGGAGGAATAAATTGTGACACGTACAGTAAATGGTTTCATGCTTATCGATGCTCCTCATTCAGCACTTAACAATGCAGGAAATGACAGCAGTGAAAGGACAGAAAATGTTGTCAGAGTGAAGGCGATCAGAAAAGGAAGGAAAGTGTACCCCTATGTTTCGGGTCAGGCTCTCAGGTACTGGTGGCGCTCTACTCTGGAAGAAAAATTCAATTGGAAAATCTCCCCTATAGAGCGCGAGAAGAAAATAGCATTTACAAGTGCTAATCCTGTTGAATACGATGATGATGATGTGTTCGGATATATGAGAGCTCTCAAAAAAGCAGACGGTGGCACTGTCACAAGGCTATCAGTTCTGAAGAATTCTCCTCTTGTTTCTGTTGCAGGCCAAGTTCCTACAGAAGATTTCGGAGTGATGGCACGCCATGAAGGTGACCCCGTTCCTTATGAGCACGAATTTTATTCCACGGTTTTGAAAGGAATCTTTTCCCTTGACCTGGACAATATCGGTGTATTTTACAAGAGCGAGAAAACAGGATATAAAAATATGTATTCTGAACTCGAAGCAATTGCAGAAAAAAATGGGGCTGAAAAGATCGAAAGTAAGTGGGTAATGCCTGCCGAAGTCAGAATAGGGAGAGCAAAAGATGTGTTAAAAGCTCTTCCATATCTTACAGGCGGTGCAAAACAAACGTCCCACCTCACTGATGTCTCCCCAAAACTTCTCATACTCGCAGGGATAGACGGTGGGAATCACCTATTTATGAATCTTGTCAGAGAAGAAAATGGGGAAGCCCTTGTAGACATGGAAGCTCTTGAAGACGTGATTTCTGATTATTCTGATATCCTGTTGACTGATATCTATATCGGAAGACGTAAAGGTTTCATGGAAGAGCTCGATCCTGCACTTAAAGCTCTAACTGAAAAATATGCAGGCAACAGTCGGAAAGTAATCTATGGCTCTATAAACGAAATAGTTGATTCTTTTGTGCAAACGATTCCCGGGCTGATGAGGTAAGATGAAAGTCTTAAGGGTCAAAATTGAGGGCTGGACCGCATCTTTCAGGTATCCTAGCTTTATAAGCGGATTCCAGCCCACTCTTCCAGTTCCTCCTGTAAGTACTGTGTATGGGTTGATTTCAGCAGCAAGAGGAGAGTTAACTACTCCTGATGATGTAAATATTGGTTACGTATTTGAATTTGAAAGTAAAGCTGTAGACCTTGAAACAATCTACGAATTAAGTCCAGGACTTTCTGCAAAATCAAATGTCGTGAAAAGAGAGTTCCTGTATAATCCCAAACTTTACCTATATCTTGACAAGCCCGATTTTGAGGAATATTTCCGTAAACCTCATTATCCCCTTCTTTTTGGAAGATCTGGAGATCTGGCAAAAGTTTCAGAAACAAAGGGACTGAATCTTGAAGAAGAGGCTGGAAAGAGGTTGGGTAAAACTATCCTTCCTTTTGGAATTAAAGGTGCATATGGTCTTGTGCAGGCACTTCCAAGTCACTTTACTGATACCATTCCCCGAAAAGCTGTAGGGGTAAAACCATATCTTCTGATGGACGAGTTCTTCACCTATCCTGAAAAGTGTTTATTTGATCCGGAAATGAATTGGGCAGTCTGGCTTCACGAGAATTGATTGGTAAAGTAGGGAAGAAGTATGGTAATTCTTGCAAAAAAAGATCCTGATGAAACTCTGCTGGAACATACAGAAAAAGCCCTTATGGTCTTCAAAAGCATAAAAGATGCGTACCCTGAAGTTCCCCAGGTCTGCGGAGTTCCGGACTTCTGGGATCATCTCTTCTACTCTATTTTTTTCCATGACTTTGGGAAAGCCGCATCAGGATTTCAAAAAGCTCTTTCTGGAAAGGAGAACTGGAAGTACAGACATGAAATTCTCTCTGCAGGTTTTGTTTCTGGGCTTGAGTACGAAGACTTCTCTAAAGAAGCCATTGCCATGGCAATAATTACACATCACAAAGATTTGTCTTATTTACGGGAAATGTATCAGACTTACCCAAGTCCTGTTGGCAAAAAACGGTATTTTGAAAAGCTACAGGAACTAACTCCTAACTTTGAAGAATTAAAGGAGATTCAACGAAAAATTCCAGAAATCAGCAAAAAGTATCTGGGTTTTGAATTAAATAAATTTAGAGAAATAGGGTCAATAGAGGAAATGGTTGATTCTTATAAAAGTGCCGTACTACCTTATAAAAACCAGCTTGAAAATGATGAATTAACAAGTTTACATGGTAAGTATGGGATATTCCTAAAAGGATTTTTAACAGCCTGCGATCACCTTGCATCGGGGGGCAAATACGGCTTGTTATGTGGAATTGAAGACATGAGAGCTGTATATAACTTTTCCGAACTGAGAAAAACGCAGAGTCAAGCATCCGAAACAAAAGGTGATGCCTTTTTAATAGCACCTACTGGAAGTGGGAAAACAGAAGCTTCATTGTTCTGGAGTCATGCAAATCAGAATCCTGGCAAGTATAAAAGGGTCTTTTACCTGCTTCCCTACACTGCCAGTATAAATGCAATGTATAAACGACTTCAAAGGGACTTTAAAGACTCTGAATTGACTGGTATCCAACATGGAAAAGCTATGTACTATCTGTACCGAAGCTTTGAGGATGAAGAAGATTACCTGATTGCAACTAAAAAAGCAAAACAAGTAAAAAACCTCACTGATAAAATTTATAGACCTTATAAAATAGCGACTCCCCATCAGATTCTTAAATCAATGTTTGGAATTCGAGGTTTTGAACAGAATCTTGCAGAAATGTCCAATGCTCTTTTCATAATGGACGAAATTCACGCTTATGATTCTCATACAACTGCTCTCATCCTTGAAACATTGAAAATCTTGAAAGGTTATCAAGCCAATTTTTTGATTATGTCCGCCACTCTCCCTTCTTTTCTTAAAGAAATGTTCAAGCAGGAACTGGGAATAACAACAGAAATCTCTTTTACAGAACTTGAACTGAATGAGTTTACAAGACACAGGGTTTATGTTCTTAAAGGGGGCATCTTAGACAATTTGGATCTTATTCAAAAAGAAATCGATGATAACAGAAAGGTGCTTGTCGTTTGTAACACCGTAGCTCAGGCTCAGAATGTATATAAACTGCTATCTCAAGAAGTAGATAATTCGGGATTAATTCATGGAAGATTTATCCTCAGAGACAGAGAAGAAATTGAGGCCAAGTTAAAGAATCTGAACCTTCTAGTTGGCACACAGGCAATTGAGGTTTCTCTTGATATTGATTATGATGTACTCTTCTCTGAGCCAGCTCCTATCGATGCCCTCGTCCAGCGGTTTGGAAGGATTAACCGAAAAGGATGGGAAGCAAAAATAATCAAGCCTGTGTATGTTTTTGAACAAGGGTCTGAAAAAGACACATATGTTTACAAAAACCAGGAGTTAGTCTCTAAGAGTCTTGAACTGTTAAGTAAAGAGAGTATTCTAGGAGAAAGCAGAATTCAAAAACTTGTAGACGAAGTTTATTCAAATGGATATCAGGGTTCTGATCTGGCTTCTTTAGAGATGGTTAAAAAAACCTTTCCAAAGTTTCATAGCAAAATTTTTCCTTTCATGAATGAAAAAGAAAATCAGGAAGAGTTTTATAACCTGTATCAATCTGTTGAAGTTGTTCCAACCCAGTTTAAACTCGAATATCTCGAGGAAATTGAAAATAAAAGATATTTTGAAGCTATGAAATATGTTGTTTCGATAAGTATCGGTCAATACAAAAAACTAATCCATAACAACCAGATAGAAATTGATTCCGATATGATATTTGCGAGTGTTGATTACAGTTCTGAACTAGGTCTCTTATTGGATTCAGGGGAGTCTCTTTTAGGTATTTTTAACTAGAATAAATCTTGAGGCCTTACGTTATTCGCGAGCAAGATCCACTAAAGCAAGGATTGAAACAAGGGTAAAAGGTTCCCTTAAATCTCCAAGCAAAGCTATTCGCGGGTAAGGTCCGTAAAAACAGGGATTTAAACTTTATTGGTTTATTCCACTTCTATTTCCAGGCCACCAATGAATCCGGCTGCTACATTATATATCAACGCTGTGATTATACCGCCAATGAAACCTAAAATTCCGTAGAAGATGGGTACTGTTATGATGGCTCCGACCCCGAACAGCAGGCCTGCTAACGCTCCCTCGTTTCCCATCAAAGAACCCATTCCCAGGGACATGAGAGTCATTATAGCTCCGAATATAAAGCCCATTATTGCGTAAATCGCTCCAAAGGTTTTTCCAAGTGATAACACACCGATTTTAGTAATACGTCTCGTTGTCACAGTATGAACCCCTTTCAATAGTATGGCATGTGATGTCGAGAAAATATAAAAAGTTATTCAACATGTTTTTGTTCTCAGGTTGTTTTGCTATTTATCAGATATTTGCCGAATAGAACTATAGATAAAAACTGTGTATTCCTCAATTTAAAAATCTATATAGAAACTATTGCATGATTCACTAAAACAAGGATTGAAACACAAAAGCAAAATGGAAAAACATGACGAAACAAAATTCTACTCCTGACACCGATTTCTCCCTGGAACATGTAGCCCCTTCCCACAAGAAACCTTTCTGGTCCATGCTGGTGGTGATGCTGGGTTTCACCTTCTTTTCCGCCAGTATGTGGTCGGGAGGGACACTGGGAATGGGCCTTACCGTCCGGGACTTTATCGTCGCCGTACTGGCAGGGAACCTGATACTGGGAGTATATACCGGTCTGCTGGCTTATATTGCCGGACGTACGGGGCTGTCCACTCACCTGCTCACTCGATACTCTTTTGGGGAGATAGGGTCATACCTGCCTTCTTTCCTTTTGAGTATCACACAGGTGGGATGGTTCGGTGTGGGAGTGGCCATGTTTGCCCTGCCGGTACAGAGGGTTACCGGCGACAATATCTATATGCTCATAGGGGCGGCCGGACTGCTTATGACATTTACCGCCTGGTTTGGGATCCGGGCCCTCACCGCCCTTAGCTTTATTGCTGTGCCGTCTATAGCTTTGCTGGGGAGTGCCTCCGTGGCCAGGGGGGTGGAGGCTGCCGGGGGGCTGGAAGGGCTCTTTGCCCTTACTCCCGATAACCCCATGGCCATGACCACCGCCATTGGGATTTGTGTGGCTTCATTTATCAGTGGCGGGACCCTTACCCCTGACTTTACCCGCTTTGCAAAAAAGCCGTCCATCTCCGTATCGACCACCGTCATCGCTTTTTTCGTGGGAAATAGCCTCATGTTCCTCTTCGGTGCCGTGGGTGCTGCACTTTATAAGCAAAGTGACATCTCTGATGTGATGCTCAGGCAAGGGATGATCATCCCTGCCATGCTCGTGCTGGGAATGAATATATGGACCACAAACGACAATGCCCTGTACGCCTCGGGATTGGGCTTCTCCAACATTACCCGCCTGCCCAAGAAATATATGGTGTTGTTCAACGGACTGGTGGGTACTGTCAGTGCCATGTATCTCTACAACAACTTTGTTGGTTTTCTTAGTCTGCTCAATACCATGCTGCCGTCCATCGGGGGAGTGATCATTGCCGATTACTTCCTGCTCCGTAAACGCAGCTACGCCACGCTGGATGTGCACCGGTTCAGCAAACTCAGAGGGACCGCCGTTGCGGCCTGGATCTCCGGTGTACTGGCTGCAAGGCTGCTGCCCGGCATCACTGCCGTAAACAGCATCCTCTGCTCCATGGCCGTCTACCTGATCGCTGAATGGTTCTGGAAAGGTTATCTCAAGCTCCGCTGCAACAAAAAAGTGTCCAGACGACAGTAACATCAACCAGGAAATAACAGAGGGGATCCGGTCCACGGGCAAAATCCACTAAAACAAGGATTAAAAAAACAAGGATTAAAACACTCCGTTATACTCAATACTTGGGCTGCAAATATTGAGTTAATTGTGAGGAAATACTGTTATGTTCAGAACAAGAATGCCAGGTCTGTTTCGCTTATTCCGTTTTGAACTGCCATTTGCTGCGGGAGTGTGCGTGATATTAGGGGAATTGCTGGCATTAGGCGAACTCCCCGCCACAACAGAAATTGTACTGGGGTTTCTAAGCTTTTTTTTTATTTCGGCTGCGGCTCTGATCCCGAATGACTATTTTGATATCGAAATCGACAGAATAAACGCCCCGGAAAGGCCGCTCCCGGCAGGGCTTGTTACCGGGCGGGATGTTGTTTTGCTCTCCATTGTAGTGACAATGCTTGGATTTATCACAGGCTACCTGATTAGCCTGGAGGCTTTGCTTATAGTTATTTTAGTATGGGCAGTGGGTTTTCTTTACAATTGGAGGTTCAAAAAGGCTGGTTTTATAGGAAATCTGATGGTCAGCTTTTCGGTAGGCATGACTTTTGTTTTTGGTGGTATGGCAGCAGGCAGACCATTTGAAATCATAGTCTGGTTTTTTGCGGTCATAGTAATGCTTGTAGACCTGGGAGAAGAAATTGCGGCAGATGCTATGGATATTGAAGGCGATCGTCTCGCAGGGTCCCGTTCCTTAGCTCTGGTACTTGGTCGCGAAAACGCCTTGAAAATCAGCGGAGCGATTTTCTTACTGGTGATTGTTGCAAGTAGCTTGCCGTTTTTCCTGGGCTGGTTAGAGTGGATTTATCTGTTTCCCATTTTACTGATGGATGCGGTTATTCTGTACTCAACGAGTAAATTGCTGGACTCGAGAATAGCAAATCGGCGAATTTATATCCGCTGGATATACCTGAGCGGATTGGTGGCATTCTTAATTATCATAATCATTCGAATGGTCAGGTGAAAGTTTGGCGGCAGTTTGATTCTAAGCCTCCCAACACCGCGTGCAACGGACAGGTGCGGGAATTCGCCCGTACTTTCGGGATTCTGCCCCAACGGCGGATTTGGCGTCTGGTGGTTTTTCCCGCCAAATCCTCCCTTGCCGGTAACGCCAGCCGTTGGGCGGCAGTTTCGCCCTTCCGGTTGATTCGAGATCAAGATCCACTTAAACAAGGACTGCAACATCCGGAAAACCGATTCATATTTAAGTGTTATGGAATAATACCACGCTACGGATTTTCCGGTATTCGGCCTATTTATGAGCAGGCGGGCAAAAATAAATCACTCACAGGCATCAATCAGACGTATAGACGTATTAAAGATAGACGTATTAAAGGTATTAGTTGCCGATTACACACATAACCGGTTACAGATATTCTCAATCTTATCAATCACATCATAGAACCAATCACATCACACAAGCCTACTTTATAATCTCACATGAGGGACCCTGATGAGCAACATTTTACGCAGAGGCAGGTTAGAAGCTGCCCCGGATGAGGAAATTTTACGCTATACCTCCTCTATGGAGGCTGACAGGTGGATTTTCTACGCTGATATTGCAGTTGACCTTGCGCATACCGTGATGCTGAAAGAGCAGGGCATCATAAGGGGAGAGGACTGCAGCAAAATCCTGAGCGGGCTTTTGAAAGTCCGGGAAGAGGGGATGGAAAAGCTCGACTTCAGCTACGAGGACATCCACATTTCCCTGGAATCCCGCTTAATCGACATGGTGGGGGAAGAAGTTGGGGGCAGGATGCACTCCGGGCGTTCCAGAAATGACGAGGTTGCTACCTGCATAAGGCTGGCCCTGAGGGACGAGCTGCTCGGGCTCCTTGAGGAACTCTTCACTCTCAGAAAGACCTTCCTTGCCCTTGCAGAAAAGCACACAAAAACCCTCATGCCCGGCTTTACCCACCTGCAGCATGCCCAGCCTACCACCCTCGCCCACCACCTCAGCGCCCACGAATCCGCACTCTCCAGGGACTTTGACCGGGTGCTGGATGCCTTTTCCAGGGTGAACCTGTGCCCCCTGGGCGCTGCTGCATTTGCATCCACGGGCTTTTCCCTCAACAGGAAGCGGACCCAGGAACTCCTGGGCTTTGCAGGCATGCTTGAAAACTCCATGGACGCGGTAAGCAGCAGGGACTTTCTGATCGAATGTGCTTCGGTGTTTGCAAACCTCATGATCAACCTGAGCAGGATGGCTGAAGAGCTGGTTGTCTGGTCTTCCTCGGAATTCAACTTCATCGAGCTGGACGACACGTATGCCTCCACCTCCTCGATCATGCCCCAGAAGAAAAACCCGGATACTGCAGAACTTATGCGCGGGAAAACAGGCGTTGCAACCGGTGCGCTTATGTCTCTCCTTACGATCTGTAAGGGGCTTCCCCTGAGCTATAACCGGGACCTGCAGGAAGCAACCCCCAACATCTGGCGCTCCGCAGAAACCGTCCGGGCTTCGGTCAGGGTCATGGAAGGGATGGCAAGGACAATGAAAGTCCACCCTGATGTGCTTGCAGCCCAGTCGGTTACGGGCTTTACCACAGCTACCGAACTTGCAGACACCTTTGTCCGGGAAACCGGGATCCCCTTCAGGACTGCCCACCAGCTCGTAGGGGTGCTGGCCAGGGACAGCGAAAAGCCCACCCTGGAAAAAATAGACTCCATAGCCGAAGTAGTGCTGGGAGAGTCGCTTTCGGACAGGGGGCTTACGGAAAAGATGGTAAGGGAAGCCCTCAACCCGGTCTCGAATATTGAGAGGAGAAAGGTTCCGGGAGGCCCGGCCCCCGAAGAAATGCAGCGCTACCTGGGAAAGCGGCAGGCTGACCTGGAACTCAACGAACAGGAAATTGCAACCCTGAAAGATTCTATTGACTCGGCTTTCGAAAATCTGCTTTCGGTGGTCGAGGAATACAGGAAGGACTAAGCTTTAAAATAAAATTTTAAACCAAAATTTTAAAACGGAGGTTGAGGTTTTAATACCTCATTTAACCTTTTACATCTAACCTTTACATCTAACCTTTACATCTAACCTTTACATCTAACCTTTACATCTAACCTTTACATCTAAACCTTTTATTTCTAAACCTTTCACATCTAACCTTTTAATATTACGTTGACCTCATAGTAAAGCAGAAAAATTACGGAATAAAGGGAATTTTAAGATCATATTATCCAACAGAGGAAAAAGGGAATTATCATGGAATTCAAACAGGGCGACCGGGTAAGCATAGAAAAGAACGGCACAGTGTATGAAGGCAAGGTGATGCCTTCAATGGAAGGGTACATCACTATCAAGATGAAGAGCGGGTACAATGCCGGCTTTTCTACGGACAGGGTCCGTATAACCCGTCTTGAAAGCAACGGGGAAGAAGGCCCAAAGAACGGAAAAGGGGTAAAAGAATGCAAAGCCGGGGGTGAGCCTCCGGCCGGGGCCGGGAAGATACTCCCTAAAGTCGCGATCCTTTCCACCGGCGGGACTATTGCCAGCAAGATCGACTACCGGACAGGAGCCGTTACCTCCCAGTTCACCGCCGACGACATCCTCGCGGCAATTCCCGAACTTAAGGAAATTGCGGATTTCAAGGGAAGGGTAATTTCAAGCATCCTCTCCGAGAACATGGACTCCGACTCCTGGCAAAACCTCGCAAAGGCTGTTGTGGAAGAGATCGAAGCCGGAGCCGATGGCGTGATCATCACCCACGGGACGGACACCATGATGTACTCGGCTGCAGCCCTCTCCTTCATGATCGAAACCCCGGTGCCAATCGTCTTCGTTGGTTCCCAGAGGAGTGCCGACCGCCCGAGCAGCGACAACGCCATGAACGCCATCTGTGCAGCCCTGGTTGCAATAAGCGACATTGCCGAAGTTTCGCTGGTCATGCACGGCACGACCTCGGACGACTACTGTGAGATCCACCGCGGAACAAAAGTAAGGAAGATGCACACCTCCCGCAGGGACGCCTTCAAGTCCGTCAACTCCTTGCCCATAGGGACCGTTGACTACAACACCCGCGAGATTACAACCATCGTGGACTACACGAAACGCGGGGAAAAATCCCTTAAATTCAAGCCCGGCATGGAAGCAAAGTGCGCCCTCGTCAAGTTCACCCCCGGTGCAGACCCTGCAGTCCTCGACTACTATATAAATGCCGGATACAGAGGCCTTGTCCTTGAAGGTACGGGGCTGGGTCACGTCTCCACAAAATGGATTCCCATGCTAAGGAAAGCAGTGGACGCAAAAATGCCCGTGGTGGTCACATCCCAGTGCCTGAACGGCAGGATCTGCGACCGCGTCTACGACACAGGCCGCGACATGTTAAAAGCCGGAGCAGTAGAAGGGGAAGACACCCTTCCCGAAACCGCCCTTGTCAAGCTTATGTGGGTACTCGGGCAGACCGATGATTTTGAAAAGGCCGTTGAAATGCTTAAAAACGACCTCAGCGGGGAAATCACTGAGTGCACACTAAAGTAAAGGAGAAAATAAGCTCAAAATTTTTTCTTTTTTATTTCCCTTTTCCTTTCTATTTTTTTCTTCAATTCATTAAATCGGGAGCGCGGAGGGTCACGGATACCCCGTCCTTCACATGCTGTCCGACAATTACTGATGGTAATAACGTAGCAATCTCTACAATAACTTTCAAAACGTCTTCTATAACAGCACTGTTATTTGACGCAGAAGCTTTTACCATGGATACATCTATGCTTAGTTGCTCAAGACCTATCACTCCATGATCTTTAGCCGCCGCAACTGTATTTTTGAACAGTTTGGTGATCATTTTTCCATTTTCCTTTCGAAAGTCACTGATTATTCTAAAATCGGGTTTCAGGTTTCCAGCCAAATACATGTAAATACATTTTCTCGAACATTGCGAGCTATCGCTCGCGACCTTCGTACTCTATCAAGCATCGATTGAATCAAAATCTTGCATAATATGCGAGGATGATAAGAAGGGTGCCCAGGACATTGTACTTGATTTCAAATTCAATAAAATTCATTTCATCTACAAAAGACTCAACCAAATAGCAGATATGATCGAAGGAATGAGATCTCGAATATCTGGAGGTAAAGTCCAAACTTGATTTTTTGAAGATTTGATTTTGTTTTTGAAGTCTCCACAAATTATCGTTTACCGACAAAAAGCGTACCAACGCTGCCCCCTTTGATGATTTCATACAGAGCGGACGGATTTTTGCCGTTTGTAATGATAGTATCAATCCCCTGCGCTGTTGCCAGCTTTGCCGCTTGCAGTTTAGTTTTCATACCGCCTGTACCGCGCCGAGAACCCACGCCTCCGGCTAATGATCGCACGCCCTCGTCTATTGCGTTGATACGCTCTATCCGTATTGCGTTGGGATGGAGGCGAGGATCACTGTCATAAAAGCCGTCAATGTCGGACAGAATGACGAGTTTTTGCGCTCTGCACAATACTGCGACAACCGCAGAGAGCATATCGTTATCGCCAAATAGTCTATCTTCCGATTCGATTTCGGTATAGCTAACAGAGTCGTTTTCATTCACAACCGGGATAATGCCCATTTCAAGCAATGCGTCAAAGGTGTTTATCAGATTTTCCTTCTTTTCCTCCATTTCCATATCCTCGGCGTTCAACAAAATCTGTGCGATAGTCTTGTCGTAGTCATTGAAAAATTTGTCGTATAAGTGCATAATGCTGCATTGTCCTACCGCAGCGGCAGCCTGCTTCAAACGCATACTCGTTGGGCGTGTTTTCATTTGTAGCTTATTCGTGCCCACAGCAATCGCGCCAGATGAAACTAAAATGACTTCATGGCCCATGTTATGAATATCGGACAGTACACAGGCAATGCGGTCAAAGGAACGCAGATCGCTTTTCCCGATATCATTTGTCAGGGTAGAAGTTCCTACTTTGACAACAATTCTGTTTTGATACAAACTCAAATTATTCACCTTTCTTTCGCTACACGTGAATAATCCTGGGAGAGTGTTTTGTAAACGTCAGAAAATCATGGAAGATTTGTGATGTTTTGATTTTCATAAACCCGGTAGTCGTGCCGTCGCTGCACCCATACCATTCTTCCGCAAGAATATCCTTATCGAAAACAATCTGTAACCCATTCTCCTTATCCAATAAGGCGCTGAAAACAGTCGTTGCACCTATCTCTGTTCCCAGCATCTTTCCCATCAAGTCCGCAGGAGCAAAAGAAACGCGGGAAACACCCAACGCATTACTGAACTCCTTTGCGCTAAACGGCTTGTCTGCTGTGGTAACAAAGAGGAAAAACTCTGTCTGCTTTCTGTTGCACAGAAACAGCGTCTTGACCATTTTCATATCTAGCGCCTTATTAATCTGAACGCAATCGTCCATCGTAATTGCCTCGTCGGTATCGACGCGCTCAAACGGGATATGCAGGTCTTGCAATACTCTAAATGTTTTTTCCTGGAGCTCCGTCTTAAACCCGGACGGCGCTGTTGTATAAATATCACTTACAAAGAACATAATCAATTTCCTTTCACCTGAAATGTCTGCATTTATAACGTATCATGTATTTATGGATTACGAAAGCGAATGTTTATACCACTTAACATTACATATTCAGATGTAAAGCAGGTGAGAATCGCATGGACACGAACATTCAAAAATATATGGCTTTTGTCAAAACTGTTGAATATGGCAGCTTTACAAAGGCGGCAGAAGTATTGAACTACTCCCAATCCGGCATCAGCCGCATGATTAACGACTTGGAAAAGGAGTGGGGCGTGTCGATTCTTGAACGTGGGCGCGCCGGTGTGCGCCTGACTTCCGACGGATTAAAGCTATTGCCGTTTGCTCAAAATGTATGTAACGAATATCAGAAATTGCAGGTGCAAGTGGACGAACTGAACGGCTTGAAATCGGGGCTAATTCGGATTGGTACATTTTCAAGTGTAGCGACCCATTGGCTTCCGAATATCATCAAAGAGTTTCAAAAGGACTACCCTAATATCGATTACGAGCTTCTGTTGGGCGACTATACGGAAATTGAAAGCTGGATTTCCGAGGGGCGCGTTGATTGCGGTTTCCTCCGGCTTCCTACACACCCGGAGTTTGAAACGATATTTTTGGAGCAGGATAAGCTGCTTGTTGTTTTGCCGGAAGATCATCCGATGGCCGACTGTGAATACTTTCCTGTAAAGGCGCTATGTGATTACCCTTTCATGCTTTTAGAAAAAGGCGCTAAGGCTGAAATATCGGAAATATTTGAAAAATGTAATATTGAACCAAAAGTACGTTTTACAACATGGGATGATTATGCCATCATGTCAATGGTCGAAAGTGGATTGGGAATTAGTATTTTGCCGGAGCTTATTTTGCAGCGTATTCCATACCGAATTGTAATAAAGGAACTGGACATACCGGCGTACCGTAAGATTGGTCTTGCAATGAGAGATAAAAAATCTGCATCGCTTGCAGTTAAGCGATTTTTAGACTATCTGCAATGCAGGAACAACTCTAAGAAAGAAAATGTGTAACAACTACGTCCCCGCCATCTGAAAGATTTCCTGAGTATTCATCCAGAGGAAGGGCTTCTTCTGGACTTTGCCCTGCCACTTCCGTATCACCGGTTTCAGTCAGTTCTTTTGCTACCTCCGGAGCATCGCTTATGGCTTCAGGGGGAAGGCGCAATCCAGGGACGAATTTATCAGTCCTCAGTGAAAGCATTTTTCCATGTTCCGTATCCTCAATGCTTAAATCCCCTCCTCTGGTTTCCTGAGAAATTCTGCCTGTGAGTTCATTCCCAATTGCGGATTCGCCCTCATACAAAGGCAGAGGGAGATAAAGGGTCACGTTCCTTAATTCCGAATCAGTCTCCAGAGTTATGTCGTATTCATAGCTGCTCGAGAAACTCTCCTCATAAAGTTTGTTTGTATGGTAATTCAACGCCCCAATTCCCAGGACAATCAAAAACAGGACAATAAGGCTGATTTCCATCAATTTGCCCGTAAGCGCACCCTCACAGACTGTGTAATGGATATGTAGCCATTATAATGGATGTGGAGACGGGATAATGAAAATTACAAAACTGAAAGTAAAAGTTTCTCGAATTAAATTCAAGGCTTAACATCTAATTGAGTTAACTAATTGAATTAACTGATACATTACTCCGTATTATTACTCCGTATTATTACTCCGTATTATTACTCCGTATTATTACTCCGCATTACATTTTATAAATTTGTTAAGTCCGGCATTCCTCATACAATACTTTTAAATAACAAAAAACTATTATGTACTATGCTAGCAAGTGTCATGTTAGCCACTAGCAGATTAAAATTATTATAATTGTGAAGGGTGTAGAGATGTTAGGAATCGATGATCCTCAAATCTGGCTTGCATACGTTTCATGTGTATTAAGCGCGCTCGGATGCATGGTTTACGGAGCACTGAACTGGAAAGGCGGGGAAGAAGAGCAGACAGTAAAAAGCAGCACTTCGAGAGCAGCGGTTCAGGACCAGTGAACCGGTCCTGGTGCCAGCCCGCACTTTTCGGGCATGCCTTCGAAAAAACAGCTTTTTGAAACTATTCCGGAACGATTTTTATGGCAGTCAGTACTTCTACGCTAATCTTTCTTGTTCTCATTTACCTCGTGTGCATCTTCTACCTCGCCCGCATGGGTTACAGGAAGAGTTCCCAGACCGATGGGTATATGCTCGCCGGCCGGAAGGTGCACCCCGCCATCATGGCCCTTTCTTACGGGGCGGCATTTATCAGCACCTCTGCGATCATAGGGTTCGGAGGAGTGGCCGCTTCCTTAGGTATGGGGCTTCTCTGGCTTGTCTTTATGAACATCTTTTTCGGCATTTTCATCGCTTTCGTGCTCTTCGGGCCTAAAACCCGGCGCATGGGGCTCAACCTGGGAGCAGTTACATTTCCGGAATTCCTTGGGAGGCGTTTTCAGTCCCGCTTCATCCAGGGTTTTTCCGGGCTTCTGATTGGGATTTTCATGCCGCTATATGCAGGAAGCGTACTCATCGGAGCTGCACGTTTCCTTGAGACGACCCTGGGAATCAACTACAACTTCGCTCTTCTTATCTTCACGATTATCATTGCTTCCTACGTTCTCAAAGGCGGGCTGCTTTCCGTCATGTACGTGGATGCCTTCCAGGGCACCCTCATGTTTCTCGGAATGGCCTTCCTGCTTATCTTTACCTACATAAAACTCGGAGGAGTTGTGGGAGCCCACCAGGCGCTAACCGATATGGCACCCCTGGTCCCGCAGTCCCTCGTCGACATAGGGCACCAGGGTTGGACAGCAATGCCTGCTTTCGGCTCCCCGCTCTGGTGGACAATGGTCTCGACCCTCTTCCTGGGAGTCGGAATTGGTGTGCTCGCCCAGCCGCAGCTCGCAGTCAGGTTCATGACTGTCAAAGACGACCGCTCCTTAAAAAGGGCAGTCCTCGTGGGCGGCCCCTTCATCCTTATGATGGCAGGCGTGGCTTACGTGGTGGGAGCCCTTTCCAACGTATACTTCTACAGGACCACGGGCCAGATCGCCCTTGAGGTTGCAGGAGGCAACACGGACCTTATCATGCCGGCGTACCTGAACAGCGCCATGCCTGAACTATTTGTGATGTTCTTCATGCTGAGCCTGCTCTCGGCTGCCATGTCCACTTCGGGAGCCCAGTTCCATGCAATGGGTACGGCCATCGGGCACGACTTCTACCAGGAAGGTATCATGAAAGGAAAGTCAAGGGGCACCACCATCCACGCCACCAGGATCGGAATGGCATTTTCCATCCTGCTCTCGGTCATCCTGGCTTACATCCTCCCGGAAAGCATCATCGCCCGGGCAACTGCAATGTTCATGGGCCTCTGTACCTCGGCCTTCCTGCCCATATACATGGGGGCACTCTTCTGGAAGCGCATAACAAGGGAAGGAGCCGTGGCAAGCCTGGTCGTCGGGTCCGTGAGCAGCCTTTTCTGGCTAACCTTCGTCCACGCAAAAGAAGCAGTCCCCCTGGGAATCTGCCAGGCAATCTTCGGGAAAGCCACCCTGCTTTCAGGCACCTGGCCCCTTGTGGACCCGATCCTGATCGCAACTCCGCTTGCTTTCCTTGTGGCAGTCGTGGTAAGCCTTGCAACAAAGCCAATGCCGGAGAAATTCCTGGAAAAATGCTACAGTCTCAGGCCCGAAGACGATGATGAAGACGCCCTCGGACAGCCCGCACACACAACAGCCGATACGGCAAGCATTTAAGGCTGCCCGGCGGCTTAAGAGAGGGATTATCCCTTCTTTTCTTTTTCCCTTCTTTTCTTTTTCTACTCTTTTCTTTTTCTACTCTGTTCTTTTTCTACTCTGTTCTTCTTTTTTTATCCTGATTGAATACGGCTCCGCGTAAACATTCGTCCCCGTAAACATCTGTATTTCACCTTTCCTTTAGTGAACCAGCCTCCCTCATGGTTTTCACTACTTAGCAACACCCCGAATACTCACCGGCCGCGAAGTCGGCCGGCCTTTCCCTAAAAATACAGAAAAAAACTTCAGGACCTGAACAAACCAGCTTCATGTTCTATTGCACCGCTCAAAAAAAGCATACATATTTTGCGAAAAGCCGCGGCTCAAGGCATTGATTCTAAAATCCTGAGTCATGCACCTCATTCTAATTATCAGAGATTTCTTTGTGGAAAAAGATGAGGAAGAAAAGATGAGGAAGAAAAGATGAAGAAGAAAAGATGAAGAAGAAAAGATGAAGAAGAAAAGATGAGGAAAAATAAGAGAGAATTTTCACTCCTCTTTTCTTACCGGGAGGGTTTGCCCGCCGTGAGGCATCAGGTGGATTTTTGCGTCAGGATTTTCCGAGAGGACTGCAGAAAGAGCTTCATGTATGTCTGCCACGGGGGTAAAGAATGCCGAACGGGTCTGTTCTTCTGGGAGCTTTGAGACCAGGTAAAGCTTGAATCTCTTTGAGGCTTTTGCGACAATTGCGCTCTTGTGCCCTCCGAACTCGAAGCAGTGCTTGAAGCGTTCGATAGCATCATCCGGCGTCCTGCATTCCCTGTTCCAGCACTCGTAGACCTGGTTTCCTATCCCTTCGGCACATTCGGCCACAAGGATTATGGAACCTCCTTCCTTTACGGCCTGGGTTGCATTGTCAAGGGACTTGTTTGCCTGGTAGAGGTTTATGTCCTTCGGGTAGCCTCCGCAGGATACTATAACAGCGTCTGCAGGCTCCACAGGCACCTTGTACATGGAATCTACGGCCTCGACCCCTTTCCTGTGGGCTTCGATAAAGTCCCCGGCAACGGCAGCAACGATCCCTTTTTTGCTGTCGAGCACGACGTTCAGGATAAAGTCAAGCCCGAAGATTTTTGCGGCTTCTTCCATGTCCTGTCGGACAGGGCTGTCTACCCTTCCGGAAACTGCCTTTTCCTCAATCATCATCTTGTGGTTGGTAAGTACGGACTCTTCCGAACTTACGCCCGGGAGGACGGACTTGGCACCGCCGCTGTACCCTGCGTAGTAGTGGAACTCGATTCCTCCGGTCCCGACAACAACATCAGCGTCCAGGACTTCTTCAAAGACTTCTATCGGGGTCCCGCGGGATGTTACTCCGATCCGCCTGCACCTGCCGGTATCATGCTGGATGCAGCGGATTTTGCCGTAAATTTCCTCTCCTACCAGCTTCTTTGACTCCTCTTCGGTCTGCTGCCTGTGCAGCCCGAGGGCAAAGACGATAATTATGTTTTCGTCCCTTGCTCCTCCAAGGTAGAGTTCATCAAAGAGCGGAGGAAGGATTTTTGCGGTGGGGGTCGGGCGGGTCACATCACTTACAATGACAGCAATCTTTGATTCGGGGTTTACAAGTTCGGAGAGGCGCCGGCTGTTTATGGGGTTTTCAAGCGCCTTTTTGATTAAAAAAGCCCCATCTTCCCTGTTTTCAGGTTCCGAGGGCAGGATGATGCTGGAGATGTTTTTATCAGGAACACCCAGCTCTAATTTCTCGCTGCCGAAAGCGAGTGGAATCTTTTTTATATTTGTCTTCATGTTCATGGCCGGTCATTTCGTACTGATGCTATAAAATCATATAGGTAAACAATAGGGCCCTGCACCTCAAAACTGCAGTTCAAAACTGCAAATACCATCAGACACAAAATTTCATATTTTGCTTAATATTTCACACAAATTATAGTGGTCCGGCAGGCTTATTTCCGGACAGGCAGAGTCCATCCCCCATCCGGCATCACATGGATTTTCGCATCCGGGTTTTCCGCAAGGATTGCATCAAGGGCTTTTTGCACGCTTTCCATGGGGATGAAATAAGTGCTCCTGCTGATGTCTTCGGAAAGTTTTGATACCATGTAGAGCTTGAACTGTCCGGCAGCCTTTCCTACAATGGCACTCTTATGCCCTCCGAACTCAAAGCAGTGCCTGAATTTTTCAACCGCCTCATCCGGGGTTTTGCATTCCAGGCTCCAGCGCTCGTACACCTCGTCTCCTAGCCCTTCTGCGCATTCGGCTACAAGGACAATCGAGCCTCCCTCTTTTACGGCAGGGACGGCGTTTTCCAGGGCTTTGGTCGCCTGGTAAAGGTTTATGTCCTTCGGAAAGCCCCCGCAGGAAACGATGACCGCGTCCGCAGGCTCCACAGGAACCTTGTACATGGCATCCACATACTCTGCCCCTTTCCGGTGGGCCTGGATGAAATCCCCGGCAGCGGCTGCAACGATTTCTTTCCTGCTGTTGATAACCACGTTCAAGATGAAGGCAAGGCCTGCGATTTTTGCGGCTTCTTCTATGTTCTGCCTTGCAGGGCTGTCGACTCTTCCCGAAAGGGGTTCGCTTTCGAAGAGTTTGCTGTAAAAACCGTGGAAGGAAAGCACGGCTCTTTCCGAACTGACTCCCGGAAGGATGCATTTTCCCCCGCCGCCGTAGCCCGCGTAATAATGGAACTCAACGGTCCCCGTGCCGATAATGAGGTCTGCGGCCGCTACTTCTTCAAAGACCTCAACCGGGGTCCCGAAACTTGTCTCACCCAGGCGGCGGCACTTTTCCCTATCGTGCTGGATGCAGCGGATGCTTTCGTAGATTTCATCCCCCACAAGCTTCCTGCACTCCTCTTCGGTCTGCCTGCGGTGCAGCCCCAGGGCAAAGACGATTGTGATATTTTCGTCCCTGGCCCCTCCGAGCCGGAGCTCTCCAAGGAGAGGGGGTAAAAGTTTCGCAGAGGGGGTGGGCCGGGTTATGTCGCTTACAATGATTACGGCCCTGGATTCGGGACCCACAAGCTCTGAGAGGCGCTTACTGCCTGCAGGGTTCAGGAGCGCCTTTTTGATGATGGATATTTCGTCTTCCCTGGCTTCAGGTTCCGATGGCAGTATGACGCTGGAAAGGTTTTTTTCGGGGATTTCCAGCTCCACTACCCCACTGCCGAAAGCAAGAGGGATCGTTTTCGTATTTGTCTTCATGTTCATGCCCGCGAATTTATTTTAATGCTATAAAACGATATTGAAAAACGATATTGAAAAATCAAAAACAGACAGGACAAAAAAAGTAAAATCGGGAATAGACGAATTACTCTTTCAAACGTGCATGCAGGATTATTTACTATTGGAAGCATAATAGAGTTTACAGGGATAGTCATATATGGGGTTCTGTCTGAAAGGGGCGCGGGTTAAAAGCCGCGGGGAAGACAGAACCTTCAAAAATGATGCAAAAATCAACGCTTTTCATAGCATGCCGAATTCATAACATGCCGAATTCATAACATGCCGAATTCATAACATGCCGAATTCATAACATGCTGAAACTGAACCTGAAAAGGGGAGTGAAAACCAATGGAAAAAGAGAGAATTTCCTACCACGAGTCCGTACGGAAAATGTACGAGAAAATTAAAAAAGACAATATGACCAACGTCTGGGACCGCTATGAGGCCCAGGGCCTGGGTGGGGTTCCTGACCGCAGGTGTACTTTCTGTATGGAAGGAGTCCGCTGCGACCTCTGTTCCAACGGCCCCTGCCGTTCGGATGCCGAAAAAGACAAGAGAGGCGTATGCGGGATTACAGCCGACGGCATGGCGATGCGGATGATGCTGCTTCGGAACGTGATGGGGGCATCCACCTACCAGTACCACACGGACCAGACAATCCGGACCCTCCGGGAAACTGCAAAAGGCAAAACCCCTTACTCCATAAAAGAGCCGGAAAAACTGAGGACATTTGCGGGCAGGCTGGGGGTCGAGACCCTGGGGACTGATTCGGAAATTGCCCTTCGCCTCTGTGAATTTGTGGAGAAGGACTTTAACAGGCCTGCCTACGAGCCCAGCAAGATTGTGGAAGCCCTTGCTCCTCCCGAAAGAAAGAAAAGGTGGGAAGAGCTGGGCATATTCCCGGGGGGGATCTACGGGGAGATGATGTTTTCCACAAGCTCCTGCCTGACAAACGTGGACGGGTATTACGTGAGCCTGGCCTTAAAAGCCATGCGCCTGGGCGTGGCAATGGCATACCAGAGCCAGATAGTAAACGAGTACTGCCAGGACATCCTTTTCGGAATCCCAAGGCCCCACATGATGAGGGTTGACCTCGGGGTACTTGACCCGGAGTATGTAAACGTGCTCCCGAACGGGCACGAACCTTTCCTCGGCTTTGCCATGGTCCAGCTCGCAAGAAAACCCGAGTGGCAGGAGAAAGCAAAAGCTGCAGGAGCAAAAGGCCTGAGGGTCATTGCCAGCATCGAGACCGGGCAGGAAATGATCCAGAGGTGGGAGGAAGACGATATCTTCTACGGTTTTACCGGGAACTGGATTTCCCAGGAAGCGGTGTTTGCAAGCGGGAGTGTGGACCTTTTTGCCGCAGACATGAACTGCTCGCTTCCGGTCGCTCCCCTTTACGCCGAAAAATACGGGTTCAAACTCATGCCAGTAAGCGAACTCGTGGCCTTTGAAGGCATTACCGAGCGCCTGAACTACAACCCGATTGAAGCTGGAAGGCAGGCATCAAAGCTTCTGGAAATGGCAATTGAAAACTTCAAAAACCGGAAAAGCTCGGTAGAACCCTTGTTGAAACTCCCGATGAAAGAAGCAGTTGTCGGCTTTTCAACCGAAAGCATCCTTGAAGCCCTCGGAGGCACCCTCGACCCCCTCCTTGATGCCATAAAAAGCGGTGCAATCAAAGGAGTGGTCGGCATGGTTTCCTGTACCACCTTAAGGGACTCCGGGCAGGACACGCACAGCGTTGCAGTTGTAAAAGAGCTGATTAAAAGGAACATCCTGGTCCTCTCCCTGGGCTGCGGGAACGGGGCAATGCAGGTTGCAGGCCTCTGCTCTCCCGAAGCCCGGGAGTTTGCCGGGGACAGCTTAAAGGCAGTCTGCGAAGCCCTGGGTGTCCCGCCCGTGCTCAGCTACGGGACCTGCACCGACACCGGAAGGCTTGCAGACCTCCTCGGAGCCATCTCCGCAGTCCTGGGAGCTCCTGTCCCAGCCCTGCCGGTAGCTGCCGCTGCCCCCGAGTACATGGAGCAGAAAGCCACAATTGACGCCATCTTTGCCCTTGCCTTCGGGCTCTACACCTACGTAAACCCTGTCCCGACCGTCACCGGAGGCCCGGCCCTGGTCAAACTGCTGACCGAAGACTGCAAAGAAGTGACAGGCGGAGTCCTGAGCGTGGAAAAGGATGCCGTAAAGGCAGCCGACGGGATAGAACAGCACATAATGGAAAAGAGGAATAAGCTCGGGATCTGAAATCCCGGGATTCTACTCTATTGGCATGGAAGTCCGTGATGATTCCGTTCATCACGTACTCTTCCTTTCCTTTCCTATCATTTTTTTCCTTTCCTTTCCTTTCCTTTCCTTTCCTTTCCTTTCCTTTCTCTTCTCCCCTCTCTTCTCCCCCTCTCTCTTCCCTGTTTCTTTTCAAGAGATCCTCAACCGAAATCCTTATTGTAAATTCAGGGCTATGGCAGGGGTATGGAAATGCAAAGGGAAATCCAGATTCTCTGCGGGACAGTCCAGGTCCCTGTCCTTCGGGAATTCCTGAAGGTGGTAAGTTCCATCGCCTCCGGGCATGACGTCGTAATCCAGGGGCTGAATGCTGATCTGATTGCAGGTGAGAGGCACCTCCATTTTGCTGTAGGAAAGGCTCTCCGGGCAGTGGCTGCAGGCAGGAACGTGGCAAAAGACCCCGGAATTGAGATCATGCGCTATGCGGCCGGGGAAAGACAGATTGAAAAGAGTTTCTCTATAGGGCTGCATGAAGGGGAGAACAGCGCTGCATTCGTGCTGCTCGGAAAAAGGGACGATGTACTTTCCTCTCTCTCTGAAATGAAACAGCTAATTGAAGAAAAGCCGTGTCCCGAACTGCTCGCCTACTCTGAGTCCAAAAGAAAAGGGATACTTGCCCTCTTCGGGATCACGGCTGCGGAAATTGAGGCTGCAGGAGAAGAGAAGATTCCCGAGTTTGTGCTTGAGAGGGTGGCGCTGGCAGATATCTCAAAATGAGTCTTCAGCTCTTACTTCCTTTCCGGTTCTCATCTGAAATTTTACCATTCCTTCTACTTTTTCCTCAAACCAGTCCATAAGGGCGAAAGCAAGGTCCCTGGAGCTTTCAAGGAAATGATCCTGCCCCCGGATTTCCTTTTCCGGCCGGATGTATTTTCCTTCCACGATTTCGTGTCCCTGGTCAGTTATAAGGTTCTCTATCCACTGGCTGTCGGCTTCGGGGTGGAACTGCAGTCCGAGCACGTTCCCGTTGTAGATAAAGCCCTGGTTCGGGCAGGCTTCGTTTTCGAAAAGTTTGACTGCCCCTGCAGGGATCTCAAAAGTGTCCCCGTGCCACATGAAGGCGGTAAATCCAGGGAACATGCCGGCAGGAAGGCCCGGGGCAGGAAGGCTTGGATTCACATTTTCACTGGTTACTGAACTCACCTCTCTTACTGAACTTACCCTGTGCCAGCCGATTTCCTTGTATTTGTTCCGGGTGACTTTCCCGCCCAGGACTTCTGCAAGCATCTGGGCGCCGAAACAGCTCCCGAGAATCGGTTTTCCGGTTTCGATAGACCTTCTGACAAAATCCTTTTCAGGCTTTAGCCAGGGGTATTCTTCCTCCTGGTAGACACTCATCGTGCCTCCCATTATAAGGAGCAGGTCAAACTCTTCGGGGTCCGGAAAGGAGGGGGCTTCCCCGTAAAGCAGGGTTTTTGTGAGCGTGTGGTTTTTTTGGGATATCCAGGTCCCGATATTTCCGAGGGTTTCGTTTTCCAGGTGCTGGAGACAGTGGATTTTCATGGGGGTTTCACCTTGAGGAACGGACAATGAAAGGTTTTTTTTGTTTTTCAAAAGAATATATTGCCTGGAGGGTCTCATGCGATAAACGTTTCATTTGATAAATATTTGTCTCCAGTATAAAACACCGGGGTGGAGCAATAGACTTAATATAAGATTAAGCCAACAGGTCACATAAAAAGGCGAAGAACAGCTCTTAAAAATGAATCTTTTCATTACCAAAAATTAATTCTACTTTAAAAATAGAATTTCATTATCAGGAAGCAGGAGAATAGAGTCGATTATCATGCCTCACCCAAAGACTGTAGAAGAAATGATCGAGTGTGCTGGCCCGATTGAGTGTGATTTACTGCCGAGGCTCGTCCAGGTGACGGAAGCCGCTGCCATTGCCGCAGCCTACCAGATGGGGCGCGGAGACAAGCATTTTGCCGATCAGGTGGCGGTTGCATCCATGAGGAGGATGCTGAACAGGCTGGACATGAAGGGCATAATCAAGATTGGAGAAGGGGAACGCGACGAAGCGCCCATGCTCTACATCGGGGAAGAAGTGGGGACCGGCAAGGGTGACCTTGAGGTGGACATTGCCGTCGACCCCCTGGAAGGGACAAACCTGACCGCTGACGGGGCTCCCGGCTCTGTCGCAGTCATGGCCATGGCCGAAAGAGGCGGGATCTTCCACGGCCCTGACATCTATATCGATAAGATCGTTGTAGGGCCCGAGGTTGTGCAGTATGAAAAAGAACACCCCGGTGAAAAGATCGACCTGGACGCTCCGGTCCGGCACAACCTTGAGATCGTCGCAAAGGCCCTGGAAAGAAGCGTTGAAGAGCTTGTGGTCGTTATCCTTGACCGGCCCAGGCACGCCCAGAAAATAACCGAGATCCGGGAAGCCGGAGCCCGCGTCAAGCTGATCACGGACGGGGACCTTATGCCAGGGGTTGCAACCGCAGTCCGCGGCTCGGGCATCCACATGGTAATGGGTGCAGGCGGCTCGGGGGAAGCCGTGCTCACGGCAGCTGCAATCAAGATCCTGGGCGGAAAGATCTTGGGGAGGCTTGTGCTTCCCACGGTTGCAAACGGGAAGCCAAAGGATAAGATCGAGGAAGAAATCGAAGAAAAGCTCCCCAGGCTCGAGAGGATGGGAATTACCTTAGAAAACCTCAACGAAGTCCTGGACACGGATAAGCTGGTCCCAGGAAAAGATGTGATCTTTTCCGCAACAGCCGTAACTCCCGGCCACTTCCTGCGCGAAGTCAACCTCTTCGGCAACGGGGATGCCAGGGTGCACACAGTTTCCATGGGCTCCTCAGGTGCCGTCAGGTTCACGGACAGCATATACATAAAGGATAAGCGGGAGACTCCCCTCTACCTGTAAATCCTTTTTACCTTTACTACCTTTTTCAACATTCTTTTCTTTTTCCTCTTTTTCCTTCTTTTTCTTCTTTTTTGAAAAAAGGTTAAGAACCGGAAAAACGAATGCATGCCGGAAATATATTGTCCGGAAATTTATTGTCCGGAAATTTATGTGAAAATTCAGAGCAAAAAGGGTCCGTTAGAATATGAAGGTCTATCTTGAAAGTTTTGGCTGCTCGGCAAGCCAGGCATCGGGCGAGATAATGAAAGCAGCTGTGGAGAGGCTAGGACATGAACTGCTGTGTTCCGGTGAGGCGGAAAAGGCGGAGGTCTATATCTGCAACTCCTGCACCGTCAAGTACACCACCGAGCAGAAGATCCTCTACAAAATCCGCAGCATGGGCGAGAAGGGTTTGGAAGTGGTTGTTTCAGGCTGTATGCCCGAAGTCCAGTTAGACGACATCCTGCACGCCAACCCCGAAGCCCATATCCTGGGCGTAAATGCAGTTTCCCGCCTCGGAGACCTCCTTGCCTCAATCGAGCAGAGGAAAAAGGAAGGCCTGCTAGCCGGGCGCCTGGAGATCCGGACTTCCGAGCCCCTGGGCTTCCTGAACGTCCCCCGCGAGCGCTCAAACCCCAATATCCACATCTGCCAGATCTCCCAGGGCTGCAACTTCGCCTGCTCCTACTGCATAGTCAGGCACGCCCGGGGAAAGCTCCAGTCATTCCCTCCCGAAGCCATAGTCGAAGACATCCGCTCCGCCGTTGCCGAAGGCTGCCGGGAAATCTGGCTCACCTCCCAGGACGACAGCCAGTATGGCATGGACACCGGCTTTAAGCTCCCCGAGCTCCTGCGCCTGATCTCGGAAATCCCCGGCGACTTCAAGGTAAGGGTCGGCATGATGAACCCCTTTTCCGTTCTCCCCATCCTCGACGACCTGGTGGACGCCTTCGACTCCGACAAGATCTTCAAACTCCTCCACCTTCCCATCCAGTCTGCCTCCCATTCCGTCCTGAAACGCATGAACCGCCTGCACAAAATGGACGCCGTGGACACAATCATAACAAAATTCCGCTCCCGCTTCGACGACCTCTCCCTCTTCACCGACATAATCGTGGGCTTCTGTGATGAAACCGACGAGGATTTCGAAGAAACCGTCGAATGGGTCAAAAAATACCGCCCAGAAAAAGTCAACATCTCCCGCTACTCCCCCCGCCCCCACACGAAAGCCTTCACCTTCCGGAACCTCGACTCCCGGATTCCCGTCCAGCGCTCCCACGACCTGCACAAAGTCTGCGAGCAGATCAAACTTGGGTCCAAGCAGCAGATGATCGGCTGGAAAGGCAGGGTCTTTGTCTCGAAATACACCGAACTCGGAGACGTCCTCACCCGCACCGACTCCTACCGCCCCGTGGTCATAAGCGGCTCAAACCTCAAGCCCGGCGAATACGCCAGCGTGGAAATTACAGCTGCAAAGCCCGGGTATTTCCTGGGGAAACTGCTTGAAGAATGAGTTTTCCCGTCCCTGGATGCCGGCGTAAGTTTGTTTCGACCCGTTCTCTTGTGCCGGCGTACATTTCTTTTCATTTCGTTTCGTTCCATTTCTTTTCATTTCGTTTCATTTCAAATCGTTCTCGGATACCAGTGCATCATTCATTTAGAGCTGTTTTCCGTTTCCAATGCACCTTTTGTTTCGAACTGCTTGTAAGTACCGGCGTACTCACCGGTCGCTTGCGACCGGCCTTTTCCTAATGAAAAAAGAAAAATGAAGATTCTTGCTTCCCACAGCCTGCGAAAAACAAATCAGAGCAAACTTCCTCATTCCTGGCTGTTGATTCTGTGTGCTCTTTTGATAGTTTCATTGTTTTATTTCAGTGTGTTTTTTGTGCTTTTCCAACGTCATTGGCAGCGTTTTTTTACACCGAGTGTCTTCGTGTCTTTCATGGAAAACGCCGCTCGTAAACGAGCGGGACAATAAAGGTTAGATAAGGTATTAAGGAAATACGCTTTCAACATCACCGTCCATACCATCAGCCCCGGCAGCGATGTAAACCGCCCCCTGCTCGCCGGCATCTGCAGGACGCACAATTAAATATTTTGGCTTCTTCTGTAATCCGGGAGCTTATCAATTTTTATCCCGGAGGTCATTAGAGTGCCCCTTAAAACCGAATACGAAAAAGTCGAACCCTACACCACCAAAGACGGCTCAATAATCCGTGAACTCATGCACCCCTCAGTCCACGGAAACTCAAACCAGAGCCTCGCCGAAGCCACGGTGCCGCCGGGAGGAGTTACGATCCTTCATAAACATGCGGTGGCTGAAGAAATCTATCACATCACCGAAGGCAGCGGGATAATGACCCTCGGCAATGAGGAGTTCGAAGTCAGGGTAGGGGATACTGTCTGCATCCCGCCGGGAACCCCACACAGGATCAGAAATACCGGTGAAAAGGAGCTGAAAATTCTCTGCTGCTGTGCGCCGGGGTATGCACATGAGGATACGGAATTGATGGAATAGTAACAAAATCAGCAAATCAACAGAATCCACATGAAATGATTTCTAATCACGTGATTTTCAGTTTTGTTTTCTGCTTATTCGCTCCCAAAATAACGTTTTTGGACTGCCTTTAGGTGCCTGCATATCCTTAATTTCAAACTGCTTTCAGGTACCGGCACTCTCACCGGTCAGCTTGCTGACCGGCTTTTTCCGAATATGAATAGAAATAAAAGACTTATTTTCTTATGTCAGACTTGAAATCGAATAAGAAACTCTGACTTAAAGTCAACACTTTTTTCTCGATGGATTAAATGAATAGTTCAGAACTCGGAATGAGAACTCGGAATGTTAAATGCTGTGTTTGCGTTCGATAGCTTCACTCTGTTTTCCATTCGCCTTTAAACACTTTTGAACTTCACTGGCAGTTCTTTTCTTTATTTATTTGAGTCTTCTATTTTTTTCATGGAAAAGACCGCTCGCAAGCGAGCGGGCAAGAACCACAGGATTCGGCTAATAAGGTTGCTTTGTCTTATTTGTTCCCAAAAAATGTATCCCGTTGCCCTGTCTTAATTATCGCCTTTTTACCCTTCTCCTCATACCACTCTTTTACCCTTCTCCTCATACCATTCGTCCCTTGCCTCCACAATCGCCCTCATGTTCGCAAGCGGGGTCATAGGAGCGATTCCGCAGCCGGGGGCGAGGATGTCCACGCCGTCCGAGAGGCACTGTTTTGCTTCGGCTTTCACATGTTCGGGGGTCCCGAAGAGGAGGGTACCTGAGGGGGAGATGTTTCCGATTAACCTTGCCCGGTCTCCTATTGAGGCTTTTGCGGCTTTTATGCTGACTTTTTCTTCGATGCTGATGGCATCGAAGCCGCACTCGGAGAGGGTTTTCAGGGAGCCTCCTACTTCGCCGCAGATGTGGAGGATTTTGGGGCCTTTCAGGTTTTTGCAGAATTCTTTGTAGAAGGGTTTGACGGAGTCTTCCAGGACTGAAGGGGGCATCATTCCGGAAGCTACTATCCCGCCGTCGGGCATGCAGAGGGCGTCTGCGCCGTGGTCGAGGAGGGCATTTGCGTACTCGATGCAGACTTCGGTACAGGTTTCCATGAATTGGGCGACATAATCGGGCTTTTTTATCATCCAGATGAGGCAGCTTTTTATTTCCGCGAGGTGGGAAAAGACTGTCAGGGGACCTTCCATGCCTGCGATCAGGGGGACTTCTCCCCCGGTCCTGGCTTTCAGGATTTCGGTTGCTTTGAGGACGACGGGAATTCTTCCCTTTTCCAGCAGGGCTTCGGGAACTTTGAGGCCTTCGGGACCTTTTGAGAATGGATGGGATAGGACCGAGGGCTGGATGCTCTTTGTGCCCATCCGGACCTCGCAGCCCAGGGCTTCGGCAAGCACGGTCAGGCAGTAGGGGTAGCGGACGGCTTCAAGGCCTGCAATTTCGTGTCCGGCAAGGGCAAGGGCTGCCATCTTTTCCGGGTCGGAATGTGCGTCGGGCCAGGAGGCACCGGTCATGTCCATAAGTTTCCAGGTACCGGTCTGGGTTACCGAAAGGGCCGGGACTCTTTCGACGGGCTTTCCATGCAGGGCATTAAGAAAGTTTTTCCTGAGATTTGTTTCCATTTTTCTGGCTCCTTTTTTTACCAACTTTTTTTCAATGGAGTTCCAATTTTTTTCCAATCATTTCCGGAACAACCTGGCTTTTGACCGTTCCCTCGTTTCAATTCCTTCCAGGATCTCAAAGGCTAAGTTTGCAGTAAATTTATCTTCCGAGGAAAGTAAGACCTTCAGGAGGGCTTCATCGTCCTTCGTGCAGATCTCGCTGAGGGAGCTTGCAGATTCTGCTTTTACAAAGCGGTTCCAGTCATAAAGCGTATCGATAAGGGGCTCAATTGCTTTTTTCGGTTTTATTCTTCCAAGGGCTTTTGCAGCTGCCAATCTTGTAAAATCGTCATAGTCATAAAGGGCATTGATGAGAGGGTCCACTGCATTTTCCGCCTTCATCCGGCCGAGGGCTTCGGCGGCTCCCCAGCGGCCTCCGTTGTTTTCGTCCGTGAGCGCTGTAATGAGGGGTTCGATGGCCTTTTCGGACTTTATTTTTCCAAGGGCTCTTGCAGCTTCCCCCCGGACAAAATCCACGTTATCTCCAAGGGTGAGTTCGATCAGGGGCTCGAGGGCTTTTTCTGACTTTATTCGGCCCAGAGCCTCGGCTGCAAGCCTTCGGACCATTCCGTCTTCGGACTTGAGGGCATCTATCAGGGGGTAAAGAGCTATTTCGGAGTTAAGGTTGCCCAGGGCTTCGGATGCAAGCTTCCGGACCTCCTCATCTTCGTCTTTAAGGGCATTAATAAGAGGCTGAAGGACTTTTTCTGTCTCTTTTTCAGATCCTTTTTTAAATTCTTTTTCAGATCCTCTTTCCGGTTCTTTTTCAAATTCTCTTTCCGGTTCTTTTTCAGGTTCGTATTCGGATATGTTTCCGAGGGCTTTTGCTGCCTCCCTGCGCACAAATTCGTCCTCGTCTACAAGGGCAGTAATCAGGGTGTCCAGGATCCGGTGCGATATATCTTCTGATGCACTCACCGCTTTTATCCGGGCCAGGATTTTTACTGTTTCCCGTTTCACAAAAATGTCCCCGGACCCGAATGCGCGGATGAGAGGTTCGAGGGTTTTTTCGAGTTCCAGCTGTCCAAGGGCTTTTGCTGCTCCTTTCCGGACGAAGTGGCTTTCATCTGTAAGGGCGAGGAGAAGCGGGTCAACGGCTCTTGTGCATTCTATCATTCCAAGAGCCCTTGCGGCTTCCAGCCGGACTGACTGTTCCCTGTCCGAGAGTAAGCTTATCAGGGGCCCGACAGCTCTTTCGGCCCCTATCAGTCCCAGGGCTTCAGCGGCTTCCTTTCTTACGGATTCGGCTTCATCAGTGAGCGCCGAGATAAGGGAATCGAGGGCTTTTTCGGACTCCGGGCCTATCATCCCGAGCGCCTTTGCAGCTTCTCTCCGGACACAGTGGTTTTCGTCCACAAGGGCGCTGACCAGGAGTTCGTGAGTCCCTTCGGATTCTATTTCCCCGAGAGCTTTTGCTGCCATCCAGCGCACGAGCTTGTCTTCGTCTTCCAGGGCTTCCGTGAGTATGGCAATGGCCTTTTCCGATTTCATCCGGCCCAGGGCCTCTGCAGCCCCAAGCCGCACAAAATTGTCCCCCTCCTGAAATGCCTTTATAAGGGGGTCTGCGGCCTTTCCGGTTTTTGCCCTGCCAAGTGCCCCTATGGCTCCCAGCCGGACGAAATCGTCGTCCGAGGTAAGTGCGTTGACAAGGATTTCGAAGGTCCTTTCGGATTCGACCTGTGCCAGGGCTTCGGTAGCTTCCAGCCTGACAGCCCGGTTTTCATCTTCAAATGCTTTTGTGAGCAGTTCGACAGCTCTTCCGGACCCAAGCGTCCCAAGAGCTCTCACAGCTTCCCTCCTCACCGAATATTCCTCATCTCCAAGGGCGCCCGTAAGCGGAGGAAGGGCTGCCTCTGATTTTGTTTCCCCAAGCACCCTCACTGCTTCCCTTCGCACCAGGACCTCTTCATCATGAAGCGCCCCGGCAGCCGCGCCAATCCCGCAGTTCCCAAGCTTCTCAAGGCTCCGAATAGCCTTTATTTTTTCCGGTGTAAATCTGCTTTCGAGTTTCCCGGCCAGCAGTGAGCATAATTTTTCCTTTGTTTCGGGTCCGGCTTTCCCGGCGCATTTTGAGGCAAGCCACAGCTCTCCACCTGTAATAATGGAATTTACCAGTTCATCGGCAGATTCAACAAGCTCGGATGTGAGCATGAGCACATTTTCCCATCCAGGATGCCTGAATGCCTCAGAGATGTCCTTTCCGTTTTCGAAGTACGTTTTCAGCTTTAAAGCTGCAAAATATTCCTGAAAAGACCTGCCAGTTCCGATTCTTATCTCGGCGCCTTTTTTTGTAAGGAGCCCTATTTCGGTACAGGCCTGAATAAGCTCCCTGGCCTCCATTCTGCCGGAGGGACTGTCCTTTAAGTGTTTCTCCGCTATATCAAGGGCATAGAGGTATTCGCATGAGAGCTTATTCTTGCACTGGAGTTTGAAAGCCAGGTCAATAAGAACATTTTCAATTTCCTTCATTTCCGATCCCGTCTTATCATGTCCAGCCCTTTCAAATATAAAAACCCGGAAAATATCCGACCGGCTGGAAGGGACCGGAAGGGGGTTAAGGGGATCCGGATTAAGATAAGGTAGATTAAGGAAATCGGGATTAACGGGGTCGGGATTAATGGGCTCAAAACGAGCTGTCTCTTTTTGACCCGTTGCAATTTTAAGCCAGAGGCAAAGCATCAGGGGATTTCGGATGAATGGATTTGATCGGGCTTCTTTTAGGGTTTTTGCGGTCAGGATTTTTGCTTCTTCCTCTTCATGTATGTGTTTTTCTATGAATTCCCGGATATTTTCGTCTGTGAACTTTTCAAGTTCGAAAGCCCCAAAAGTACTTTTTATGATCGCAAAACTCCCGGGCCTTGAGGCAATTACGTATCTGCAGGCTTCGTACTCGGAGATGAAATCGGAAATTTCTTCAAATGGATGAAAATTGTCAGAAGGTGTTAGCAGGTCAAGCCCGTCGAAAAGTAGCAGGGCTTTTCCTTCAAGCAGTTTCTTAAAACAGGCTTCTGAAATTCCTTTTTGTTCTGCTTTCGTCTTTAAGTAATCGTAAAAAGGGCCTTTAACATAAGAATCAAGGGCTGCGTAAACGGGAACGAACCTTTCACTTTTCTCAAGGCATCTCCTGGCATAGGAGGCTTCCAGCCATTTAAGGGCGGCAGTCTTTCCCGAACCTGCTTCCCCGTAAATAAGCAGGTGTTTTTCTTTTTCCATGATTTTGGGGATATTGAATTCACGGGCCAGGCAGACGTTTTCTTCAAAAAGACGGCGAGTGATTGGTAATATTTCCCTGACCGGAGGTGCAGTATAATACTTTCCCGTTTCATTGGCACTGGCATCCAGGATTATGTCTCTCAGGTACTTCTCCGGTTCTCCGCCTGGACCACTCTCCGGACCACTCTCCAGGTCACTCTCTGGAACACTCCCTTTCAGAGACATAAGGCACCCATTATTTTACCCGATTTTACAAAGAGTCGCCGCAACTCACCCGTTGCATTCATCTCTTTTTGTCGGGATACCTTTTTTAGTTTACCGTTTTTGCCCTATATTCCTGACCTTTCGGTTCACTGTTTTTATTTTGTGTTCCTCTCCTCTCGGT
Source organism: Methanosarcina sp. KYL-1 (assembly GCF_024372725.1). Classification (GTDB taxonomy): domain Archaea; phylum Halobacteriota; class Methanosarcinia; order Methanosarcinales; family Methanosarcinaceae; genus Methanosarcina. The sequence continues at coordinate 14,895 of NZ_VOUA01000030.1, read as the reverse complement.
TTACTTCTCCTTCCGGTTTACTGCCTTTCTTTCGTGTCACGGACCTTTGCAGCTTACTTCCTTTCTTACTTCCTTTCTTACTTCCTTTCTTACTGTCTTTCGTTGCTGTCCCTGACCTTTTCGACGACTTTCTTGTTGTACGAGTTCACGACGTCGCTCCGAGTGATCAGGCCCAGGAGTTTTGTCCTGTCTTCCCGGTCCACAACCGGAAGCCTTCCTATGTCTCTTACGGCCAGGCGGTTGAGGACAACGTCAAGGCTTTCGTCAGGGTATGCAACTTCCACTTCCCGGCTTGCAATGTCCCCTATTTTCCTGTCCACTTCCCCGTACTTGACCTTGCCGCGAAGGTCGGAGAGGGTTACGATGCCTGAGAGTTTGCCTTTTGAATCCAGGACCGGGAAACCGGCATGGCGGCTTGCCTGCATGAGGGCAATTAAGGTGCCGACGTTTTTGTCTTCGGACACGGTCTGGACGTGCTTGACCATGGCGTCTTTTACGAGCATTGAGACCATGATGTCCACTTCTCTCCCCTTGCGGATTTTAAACCCTTTCTGCCGGAGCCCTTCCGTGAAAATGGACTCAGGGTAGAGGGCATTTGACATCACGTTGCTCAGCACGCAGGCAAACATGAGAGGAAGGATAAGGTTGTAGTCCCGTGTGATCTCGAAGAGGATCAGGATGGCGGTAAGGGGAGCCCTTGCAGTTCCGGCAAAGACCGCTCCCATCCCAACCATGGCATAGGCTCCGGCTTCTGCCGGGATTCCCGGGAAAAGCATGTTTGCGGCTGTCCCGTAAGCTCCTCCAAGCATTGCACCTGCAAAAAGGGAGGGGACGATCGTCCCACCCGAGCCTCCCGAGCCCAGGCTCAGGGAAAAGGCGACGATCTTTAAGACGAGCAGGATTAACAGCAGGTTGAAGGGGAACTGGTTGTTCAGGGCGTCCGTAATTACGGAATAACCCATCCCGAGGATCTCTGGATAAAAAAGGCCGATTAAGCCTACCCCGAGCCCTCCCAGGGCCGGCTTGAAAATGGGATGGATGCGGATTTTCGAGAAAATTTCCTTTGTGAAATAAAGTGCCCGGATCAGCACCGTTGAGACCAGGCCTGCAAGGAGCCCCAGGACAAGGTAGAGTACAAGTTCCTGGTAGGGGCTGACCAGCTGGTAGGAAGATATCTGGATGGGTTTTATCCCGAAAACAGTGGTTGAGACCAGGGTTGCGAAGACTGAGGAAATTACGATAGGGATAAATGTCTTGGTTTCAAGTTCCCCGTAAATCACTTCAACGACGAAGACCACGCCTGCAAGAGGGGCATTGAATGCAGCAGCTATCCCACCGGAAGCCCCGCAGCCCAGAAAGATCCGGAGCTGCCTTTCCGAACTCTTGAGGGCTCGCCCGACCAGGGCTCCTACCCCTGACCCGGCCAGGACTCCGGGAGCTTCTTTCCCGAGGGAACCTCCCGAACTGATCGTAATAATTGAGGTGAAGACTTCAAGAAACGCATAGAAAGGATTAACCCTGGCTCCCCGGAGAGTTACAGTTTCGATAAGCCCTTCCACACCGTAGTGGTGTTTTATAAGGAAGTACGAGATTGCTCCCACCAGCAGCCCTCCCAGGGCGGGCATGAACACTATATAATAGTGTGGGAAATCGTGCATCTGGGCACTGCCCTGCATCCCGAACAAAACACTGCTGTATCGGAGGGCGCGGTCGTACACCCCGATTACAAGCCCCGTAAGAATGCCTATGATGACGGCAATAGAGTTCACCCTGGCGGATTCTGTATCAAACCTCCGGGCTATATGCTCTGTTATCTTATGGTATTCTGTTATATTGTGGAACCGATACCTGGACTCTGGACCAACTTCCAAACGCTAGCGCCTCTTGAGGACTTTTTATGCTTCGCTCTTTTTTGGCTAAAAATAAATATTCAGGTCTTCAAGCTTCAGTTCTACCTGAAAAACCTTTTTCGCTCAAAGGATTTCGAGCATTTATTTAAATTTATCCCTTCTAATTATTGTTTGATGTCTTTTTGCATCATTTATTCGCTGCAGTCCTGTGAGTTTCGGTATTTTATTCTCTGAAGTTCATATTTCTTCCTTTATTTATCTTGATTTTTTTAACCTTTTTTGATTGCCTTTTTTAATTGCATTTTTTAATTGCATTTTTTATTTTTTCTGGATAAGTTCCAGGACCTCGCACAGCTTTTTTGCCGTATCAAGGACCGTCTGCATTCCCACGGCGTCTTCTTCTGCCGGGTTCCAGGCAATTCCTCCAAAGTGGGCATCGTCTCCGACAACTATCATCCCGTGGATGTGCATCCAGTCGTGGATGGACTGTATGGTCTTTTCCTGTCCGCCGTTCCTCGAACCCCCTACTGAAAGGGCAGCTCCCACTTTGTTTTTCAGGGCAAAGTTTTTGCGGCGCAGGAGGACGCTCCGGTCAAAAAGGGCTTTGAGCTGGGCAGGGTAATTCCCCATATACACGGGAGAAGCCACGAGAATGCCGTCGGCTTTTCTCATTTTTTCATAGGCTTCTTCCATGTCATCCTCAATTACGCAGGAATCTTTTTCCCTGCATGCCCCGCAGGCTTTACAGGGGGCAAGCTCTGCGGAAGAAAGAAAAATTATGTCAGTTTCAAAGCCCCTCTCTTTTGCAAGTTCCAGGGCGGTTTCGATCATTTTTTCACAGTTCTGGCCCTTTCTGGGGCTGCCTGAAATCCCTAATATTTGCATTCGTATCATTCCGGAATTCTTTTATATTAATTTATCATTGATATTCAGTAATAATTGTTTAAAATTATTACACATTTGGTGTAAACTGATGTTGGATTTTATATAATTTAGGAAAAAATATCCGGGCACTGTTATATATTAACTTCTCGACATATATATTTCCAATTTTTATATATTCCTCTATACCTTTTACGTAAATTTATATATCAAAACTCAGTAAGTTAAATTACTCTAATTATATAGGAGGTTGGTTGATTGGTAACATTTTTAGATAAGATCAGTGAAAGAGCAAAGAAACTTAACAAGACCATCGCTTTACCTGAAACTGAAGACATAAGAACCCTCCAGGCAGCTGCCAAGATCCTTGAAAGAGGTATTGCAAAAGTTGTCCTTGTCGGTAATGAGGCCGATATTAAGGCGCTCGCTGGAGACCTTGACCTCTCAAAAGCAAGAATTGTAAATCCTAATACCTATGAGAAAAAAGATGAATACATTAATGCTTTCTACGAGTTGAGAAAGCACAAAGGCGTCACACTTGAAAGTGCAGCTGAAATTATGAGCGATTACGTCTACTTCGCTGTTATGATGGCAAAACTCGGGGAAGTAGACGGAGTAGTATCAGGCGCTGCCCACTCTTCTTCAGACACCCTGAGACCTGCAGTCCAGATCGTGAAGACAGCCCCGGGTGCAGCCCTCGCATCCGCTTTCTTCATCATTGCCGTACCTGACTGCGAATACGGGTCAAACGGGACATTCCTCTTTGCTGATTCGGGTATGGTCGAAATTCCAAGCGTAGAAGATGTTGCGAACATTGCCGTGAGTTCTGCAAAAACCTTCGAACTGCTGGTCGAGGACGTGCCAAAGGTTGCAATGCTTTCCTACTCCACCAAGGGAAGCGCCAAGAGCAAGCTGACCGAAGCAACAATCGCTGCTACAAAGCTTGCACAGGAACTCGCTCCTGACGTTGCAATCGACGGTGAACTCCAGGTTGATGCAGCAATTGTTCCTAAAGTCGCAGCTTCAAAAGCCCCCGGAAGCCCTGTTGCAGGCCAGGCAAACGTCTTTATCTTCCCTGACCTGAACGCTGGAAACATTGCATACAAGATCGCCCAGAGGCTTGCCAAGGCCGAAGCATATGGCCCTATCACCCAGGGACTTGCAAAGCCCATTAACGACCTGTCCAGAGGCTGCAGCGACGAAGACATCGTCGGTGCCGTTGCAATCACCTGTGTCCAGGCTGCAGCACAGGATAAATAATCGGAAGCGTTTTATCAAATTCCATACATAGTATCTTTTATCCGTAAAACTGAATAGGTGATCGGAACTAAAGGATTGAACTTGGGGTTTATACATGAAAGTACTGGTAATAAACGCAGGGAGCTCGTCTCTCAAATATCAGTTAATTGACATGACGAACGAATCCGCTCTTGCAGTAGGTCTCTGTGAGAGGATAGGCATTGACAACTCAATAATTACCCAGAAAAAGTTTGATGGGAAAAAGTTGGAGAAGCAGACTGATCTTCCTGACCACAAAGTTGCTCTCGAAGAAGTCGTCAAGGCTCTCACTGACGCTGAATTCGGTGTCATAAGTGACATGTCCGAGATCAATGCGGTAGGGCACAGGGTTGTCCACGGTGGCGAGAAGTTCACCTCTTCGGCCGTAATCACCGAAGATGTTAAGCAGGCCATAAAAGACTGCTTTGACATGGCACCCCTGCACAACCCGCCAAACATGATGGGTATCGCCGCATGTGAGGAAATCATGCCAGGCACCCCGATGGTTGCTGTCTTCGATACTGCATTCCACCAGACAATGCCTGACTATGCATACATGTATGCTCTGCCGTACGAATTCTACGAGAAGTACAGCATCAGGAAATACGGCTTCCACGGGACATCCCACAAGTATGTGGCCATGAGGGCTGCTGCAATGCTCGGCAAGCCTCAGGAGGAAGTTAAGGTCATCACCTGCCACCTCGGAAACGGCTCAAGCATCACTGCAGTAAAGGGCGGCAAGTCTGTGGAAACCAGCATGGGCTACACCCCGCTCGAGGGCCTGGCAATGGGTACCAGGTGCGGTTCCATTGACCCGGCAGTCGTTCCCACCATCATGGACAAAGAGGGCATGACTACCAGGGAAATAGACAACATGATGAACAAGAAGTCCGGTGTACTCGGAGTTTCCGGCCTGAGCAACGACTTCAGGGATCTGGACGAAGCTGCTTCCAAAGGAAACAGGAGAGCCGAACTTGCCCTGGAAATCTTCGCCTACAAGGTCAAGAAGTTCATCGGGGAATACTCAGCCGTGCTCAACGGTGCCGATGCCATTGTCTTCACTGCAGGCATTGGGGAAAACAGCGCAAGCATCAGGAAGAGAATTCTCACCGGCCTTGAGGGACTGGGCATATCGATCGACGACGAGAAGAACAAGATTAGGGGCCAGGAAATCGACATCAGCACACCCGATGCCTCTGTCAGGGTCCTTGTCATCCCGACCAACGAAGAACTTGCCATCGCAAGGGAAACCAAAGAGTTGGTCTGTGTCGACGAAAAGTTAGGTGCTTCAATATCTGTCTGAATGGTAAAGGAGATCTCTCCTTTGCCTTTTTTCACTATTTTTTATCTTTTTAGTTAGGTCTATGGCTTTTCACTCGGTTTTTTCACTTCGATTTTTTTCGCTCAGATTTATCACTCTTATTCCCACTCTGATTATCCATTCCGATTATTCATTCCGATTATTCATTCCGATTATCCATTCCGATTATCCATTCCGATTATCCATTCCGATTATCCATTCCGATTATCCATTCCGATAAGGCTTCGAATTTCCCAAACTTCCACAAACCGGGAATTAAAAACCAGATTATTTAATCGATCAAAGACATCCTTACTCAAAAAAACTATTTTCATGATTGCGTATGATCACGGATCAGAACCCCACCCCACTGAAATTCGACACTGATAGGACAGCAGTTGCAGGCATCCTCGAAGCTGCCCGGGCAGAGGGCCGGTATACGCTGGGCCTTGAATCCTTCGGAGTCCTGAAAGCTTACGGCGTCCCGACAGTGGGCACAGCCGTTACAAAGACCGTAGAGGAGACTGTCAGGGAAGCCGAAAGAATCGGATATCCCCTGGTAATGAAGGTCGTCTCCCCCCAGATCTCCCACAAGTCCGATGTTGGCGGGATCAAACTCTCCCTGCAAAACGCCGGGGAGGTAAGGGCTGCTTTTGAAGATATGATGGAGGCAATCCCGAAAAAAATGCCTGATGCCGTCCTTGAAGGCGTCCAGCTCCAGCAGATGCTCTCCGGGGGCAGGGAAGTCATCATCGGGATGGTCCGCGACCCTACCTTCGGCCCCATGCTCATGTTCGGGCTCGGCGGGATCTACGTGGAAATCTTAAAAGACGTCAGGTTTGCCATTGCCCCGGTAAACGAGTCTGAGGCCAGGGACCTGATCACAGGCATAAAGACCTACCCCTTGCTCGCTGGAGTCCGGGGGGCAGAGCCGAGTGATATTGAAGCTCTTGCAGACTCCATTATTAGAATTTCCCAGCTCGTCTGCGATTTCCCGGAGATCGAAGAGTTCGAGATTAACCCGATGATTGTTTTTGAAAGGGGAAAGGGCGCTCTGGCCGTGGACATGCGGCTTGTGCTGAAGAAGGACTGATTTCGTCTATTCAATATTGAATACCTCCGCCAGCTTGCCTAAAAAGTACTTCAATTAACCCTGCAAACCTTTTTTCATTCACGGTAATTTAGGAATCCTCCGCCAGCTTGCCTGGAGGCGCCTCCCCTAAAAAGAAGTGAAAAAGAATTCAATGGACTTTTCAGTCATTTCTCTGTTTTTCAGTCATTTTTCTGTTCTTTTGGGGTATTCAAATGTATATTTTAACCATCAGTAGAAATTTAATAGTCATCAGTCTAACTTTTATAGTCACAAGGCTCTCTTTTATAGTTCTGCAAATATACTTTACGGAAAAGGCCGGTCAGCAAGCTGACCGGTGAGTGCGTCGGTACCTGAAAAGCAAATTGAAAAATGTTTCTTTTTCTCTATTTACTCAAAAGCATCAACTGCATAACGTTGGGCGACCTATTCGCTATTTTAAGGGGCGACCTATTCACTGCTTTCAGAATATTTTTCATTCCGTCCACGTCAGATCCTCTAATTTTCAAATATGCTGGCCTCAATCATTTTTCGTTAGCATTTGCCGGTGGTTTCGGAATTATAAGACGTTTCAGGCTCAGGTCCGACTAAAATTATAACATTTGTTTCGCACATATTGAGGGTAGCAAACGAGGTGATAATACGACCCAGGAACGGAAAAGATTCGTGCTGGCTGTGGGTATCCTGCTTCTTTCGAGCACTGTAGCCGTCAATCTCCTGCTTGAAGATTCGCCGGTGGTAATCCAGCTTGAAGGGGACACTTTCAAGGTTGTGGATATCCCGTATGTGTATACGGTAAAAGAGGCGTATGTTCTCCTTTTTTCCGGGTTTTTGGGGGGGCTGGCACTGGCCCAGGTTCTTCATTCTCTGGGGCTTTCTGGTCCGGTTTTTCCCGTACAGGGGCCTGCAGGGCAGGTTACGGCATTAGGTCAGGTTAAGGCAATCAATCTTGCAGCAGAGGCAGTTTTGGAAGAACATTCGGGGTACCTTCATGAGAATTCAGAATCTTCCCCTGAGAATCCCCCTGTTGAAGAATTTCAGCCTTCCAGGGCTAACGTTGACCCTACGGACGTCCTTTTGCGGGCCCTTGAAGGAGATGAAAGAAAAGCCGTGGAATTAATTACGGCAAAAGGAGGAAGAATTCTTCAAAACGAACTTGTAAATTCCCTTGATTTTTCCAAGGCCAAGGTATCCAGGGTCCTTATGAATCTGGAACGAAGGGGCATAATTGAAAAGAAAAAGTACGGGCTTACGAACTGTATTTCGATAGCTAACGAGCTTAAAGAGTGTACAGGGCTCAAGGGGGAAATTAAATGAAGAAAGGTAATATAATCTCGGTTTCAGCTGCCTTATTGATCCTGCTTCTGGGGGTTTTCTGGCTGTATGGAACCGGGGCTGACGTGCATATCGCGGATATGAGCTCTTCCCCCATCGGGGTCAGGGAGTCGGGACAACTGGACATAGTGCTTCAGAACAACGGTTCGAAACCTGTGGATGTGTGGCTTGAAGTCGAGAATGCTTTTGTGGACATGAACGGAGAGGCTCGCTCCACTTCAAGGCTGATTATTTCCAATGACTCTGCGGATCCGTGGAATGCCGAATTTGTATCTCTTCAGAAGCCGATTCACCTCCTTCCGGGAAACAATTCGGTCAGCGTATGGATCGGGTATGCACTTCCGGGAAAATACCCGGTAAATGTGAAGGTTGTTGAGAACGGCAGGCTCCTTGATGAAGGCACCTATCTTGTAGAGACTCCTCCTCCAGAAATCCACCTGAAGCTGGAATATGAAATGGGGCGCAGGAATACTTCTGATGTTTACAGGATCTACGGATACCTGATCAACAAAGGAACCGGTTCTGCGCTGGATGTTTCCACGAACCTGACGGTGACAGAGGAGGGGACAGGGGAACCGGTCTTTACATCTTCCAGGACTTACGATGTGAGAGGAAATGATAAGAGTGCCCTGTGGACCTGGCCGGATTACCCTTATGCAATTGTGGAAATTGCGCATGGAAACCCCTTAGAAGAGCCCTATATGCCTGTCCAGAATGTGGTGATCGGGGGAAGCGAAGACCGCTTCAGGGTTAATGTAACTTCCACGTGGCAGGGCCAGGCAGTTTCTGCCGAATTGCTGCTTCCTTCGGGAAAGGAAACAGGTGATGCGTATGATTAAGCGATATGAACTTCTCAGTTGCAGGCATGCAAAACTTATGGTTCTCTTGATTTTACTTTTCGGAATCTGTGCCGTCTGCCTTGGCCAGGATCCTCTTGAAGCCAGGGTGGAAAAACTGGTCCGGGGTCTTGGGGATGAGGACCCGGATATCAGTTATGCCTCAGCTGATGGGCTTGCGGATATTGGGGAACCCGCAGTGGATCCTTTAATAAAGGCATTGAAAGACGATGATCCGCAGGTGCGCAGCCTTGCTGCTCGTGTTCTCGGGGAAATAAAGACCCAAAAAGCTGCGGACCCTCTTCTGGAGGTTCTCGACGATCCCTTCCCGGAGGTTCGTATGAATGCGTCTTATTCACTTGGTCTGATTGGAGACACGGAAGCTGTTGAGCCTCTGATAGGGCTCCTGGAAGATGAAGACGAAGAGGTGGTCCGCTATACTGTGATTGCTCTTGGGCGATTGGGTGATCCCAGGGCTGTCGAACCTCTCAGCGAAGTCCTGGATAGTGAAAGTCTCGATGTACGCCGTGAAGCTATGCATTCCCTTGGAGAAATCGGAGATCTGGGGGCCGTTGACCCCCTTCTGGACCTGTTAGCTGATGAAAAGCTCGGAACTTCCGCAGCCTACATCCTCAGCCGCTTTGAAAGTGAACAGGTTTTTGGAAAGCTCACTGTGCTGCTGGACAGCAGGGATCCCACAACCCGAACCAACGCCGTAACCGCACTTGGGAATGGCCGGGACCCTGAGGCTGTCCCCTTTCTGGTCGAAATGCTGGATGACAGGTCTCCTGGGGTAAGAAGGGAAGCCGCTTATTACCTTGGACATTTTGAGCCTGAAGAAGCTGCCCCGGCAGAACAACCCCTGATCGATGCCCTTGGAGACAGTGAACCCGAGGTACGGGAAGCTGCTGCCCGCTCTCTTGGAAAGATCGGAAGCAAAGAAGCAGTACCATCCCTCGAAGAACTCCTTCAGGATAAGAACCAGAACCTCCATGTTGCTGCTGTTGCGGCCCTGGGAGATATCGGAGACCCTGAGGCTGTTGACTCTCTTATTGCCCTTCTTGGGGATGAGGCCTGGTTAGTAAGGTCGGGGATTGTGCAGTCCCTTGTAGAAATCGGAGATCCGCAGGCTGTTGATCCTCTGATTTCGCTGCTTGGGGATGAACACTATAGGGTAAGGAGAAGTGCCGCAGAGGGCCTGGGAAAGTTTGGGGACCGGAGAGCCGTTGGCCCCCTTCTCAAGGCTCTCGAAACCGAAAGGGAAAGGGATGTCAGGATTGAGGAGGTCCGGGCTCTCGGGGAGCTGGGAGGACCGGAGGCCATCGAAGGCTTGAGCCGGATCAGTACGGATATGGAAGAGTACCGTAATGTGAGGACTGTTGCAGAAGAGGCACTTGGAAAGCTCAAGGGAGAAGAAGGAGCAGTGAATACCTCTTCTCCTTCTTAATCGAGGCGTTTGGCTCGGGAAACACACCGAATGCAACTGAGTTCAAACTGAGTATAAAATTAAGTATAAAAGAAATAAAGAAACAAGCAAACAATTTCCTTACTTTATGTTTTTATTGGTCTGGCAATAACTGCAAACGTTCGGGATCTTTGAAAGACAATTTGTTCTCTGTTCCCGGTTTTTGATTGACTGTGGTCAACAATTAGCGAAGGCTTTGCTAGATTTTTGAATGTTCTAAAAAAATACTCTACTCTAAAAAATGCTCAAATGTTTCAAAAAAATACGGAGGAATGAACAAAATGAAGAAATATACGGTAGTTTCACTGGCTGCTCTTACTGTCTTAATTGCAGTCGCAGCAGGCACTGCAAGTGTGACAGGCACTTTAAGTGCAGCAGATAATGTTAGTCACAGAACCGTCACTTGTAATGTTACCGATACCGGTTATGAATGCGATAGCTGGTCCGATGAACGGTATCCTGTAATCGATCTATTCGGAGAGAAGTATGTCCCGCTGCTCGCCAATAACGATGATCTCCGGGACGCGCACGTGAACAAGCTTGCCGGATTGGTTCTTGACAGTAATGAAACGCATACTCTCGAAAAAGGCGAAAAACTTGACCTGGGCCATGGTTATGCTCTCGAAGCCAGGCAGATTGTTGATAATATTGATAGTGGAGAGGTCTGGCTAGAATTCACCAGGGACGGACAACATGTCGCTGACCGAAACATCTCGGTTGATTCCGAGGACAACAAGACATGGACTGTTGTCCTTGACAATGTTCAGGGTGAAAACGATATTGTTGTCATGAAAGTCCATGTCAGGCAGTCATTCGTGGGCATGGAAAAAAGAATCGTCTGGATCGATGGGATCTGGCTTATTGATTATGCAAATGCCATGACCCTCAATATCGGGGATGAATACGGGGAATTCACACTTGAACAAATCATCAGCGGAGTAGATGCATCTAACCCTGGAAGTCTTGTTTTCGGAAATGCTTCTATTGCTGACAACGCTTCGGTTACTGACAATTCTTCAGCCGCTGATGATGCTTCGGTTACAGATTTATCCTCATCCGGCACTTCCGGAAATGAACCAGTAAAGTCCACTGGAAAAATTACAGGATCGCCTACTTCGTGGTACTGGGACTTATGGAGATGTATCACAATGAGAAGCAAATGTACATCTTAATTGTAAGGCTGCAGAGTTTCGAGCCCCGGAAGAAATGTGGGGCCTGAAACTCCGGAATAAAAAGAGAATGAGACGCTGAATGAGAATGGGGAAATTGTAATGTGTTTGAGTTCTTTGCTTCCGGGTACTGGAAAGGAGGCTGAAAGGTTTGGAAGGAACTGAGGATATGATACCCGTGCAGGTCCTGTCGCTGCCGGATGAGGTGCCGCTGCTTGCCAGGGCTCTTTCAAGGCCCCTTTCGATGAAAATCCTGAAACATCTCCGGGAAAAACAGATGTCTGCAAGCGAGCTTGCAGCAGAACTTGGCCTGCGCCTGAACACCCTAAAATACAACCTTGACGCACTGGAAGAAGCTGGCCTGATCCGTGTAAAGGTGGTAAGATGGAGCTGTAAAGGCCGTAAAATAAAAGTCTACACTCCTTCGGAGCAGCCAATTTTACTGCTTCCCGGGGCAAAAACAAATGAAAATCCTTCTATTTCATACTTTCTGGAGGAAGTTAGAGGTGAACTTTGCCGGGGGTGAACCCTGTCGGCCCGGAAAGGTTCTGAATTAAACCTCAGCAGAATCAAGCCTTGGTAGAATTAAGCCTTAAACCGGCTCAAGTAAAAATAAGGACAAAGTAGCCCCCCACAAAGAGGACAAGGATCAAAAAGCTTTCCCAGCCTATGCCTCCTATGCCGTACCTTTCCCTGTCCAGGAGTCCCAGGACCAGGATCGCACTCAGCATCAGGGTCAGGGTGATTATGAAGGTCTGGCCGCCTGTAAGGGCATGGTATACTGAACCTCCTGAATAAGCAAAGTCCGTAAAAGCCACGGTAAGAACGTCAAAGGTATTTCCTCCCACGATGTTGCTTACGGCAAGGGTGAGGGCTCCTTCCCTTACCGCCGAAAAGGTGACAATGAGTTCCGGAAGGGAAGTGGACACAGCTGTAAAAAGCCCGCCCACGATGGTTTCCGAAAGCCGCGTTTCTTCGGCAATGACGATTCCCGTTTGTGCTACCATATATCCGGAGACGGCTACGGCAGCCGCAAGTATAATGAACCTGGCTGAAACGCCCTTTTTGCTCAGGGTCTCGCTTTCAAAGTAGCGTACCCTGTCTTCCACGGTAAAGGCCGTGTGTTTCGGGGCCCACATACCTCTTTGCTTTGCTTTCCAGATAAGGCGTATCCCGAAAACGTATGCAAGTATTATGAAAACCGATGCCGGATGGATCCCGAGTACGAAAACTTCGGGAGAAAATGCCACCAGCAGGATAAAGGAGAGCAGGATTATGAGGAGCATTCCCTGCATCAGGCTGGGGTAGGATGCCGCCGCATGTTCGAGGTTTGCTTTCCTGTAGCTGATGTCGGCAAGGGCAAGAAAGGCTGTCTGGGCAAGGATTCCCCCTACGGCATTGCTGACTGCAAGTTCCGGGTGGTCCTGGCTTGCTGCAGTAAGCGAGGTTACAATTCCCGAAAGGGACGTAATCGCTCCGAGGAGTATTCCTCCCACCATGGCTTCCCCGAGGCCCGTAAGGTCTGCAAGCTGGTCCGCAGTCCTGCCCAATCTGGTCCCGGCTGCCCCGATAATAGATGTAAATAAAATAAAAAGTATTATTGCAGCGGGCAAGTCCACCGGTTTTCCCCCTCTTTCTTAATCAAGAATAATAGCGGGAACAAAAATAATGGGGACAAAATACAAGGAACAAAATCCCTGAAGAAAAATCCCAGGAATTTTGCCTGTGCGTCCCTTTCAATCTTCTACCAGTTCTATGGCATTTGTCGGGCAGGCATCCACACACTGCTCGCATTCGGTGCAGTCGTCCGGGCGGGCAACAACTGCCCTCTTTCCTTCATCCGTTTCTTCCACGTCATATACTTCCGTCGGACAGACGTCGTAGCATTCAAGCGACCCCACACATTTCTCGTAATCGATTTTCGGATACATTTCTTACCCCCGATTATTTTGTTTCTTTAAGTTTCAGCTTTTACTTGACATGAATAATTAAATTTCAGCTTTCATTTCTCTACCAGTTCAATTGCCTTTGTCGGACAGGACCTCAAACAGTGCTCACATCCGATGCACTCTTCCGGATGGGAGACCACCGCTTCTTTTATGCCCTTTCTTTTCCTGGTAGTGAAGACGTAGGAAGGGCAGACCAGGTAGCAGGCAAGGGATCCTGTACATTTGTCATAATCGATTACAGGATACACCTTTTCCTCCCTGTTCGCTTTTATCAATCTTCAACAAGTTCGATGGCGTCTTCCGGGCAGGCATCCACGCACTGCTCACATTCGATACAGTCATCGGGGCGGACTACTGCAGCTTTTTTGACTCCCTCTTTTTCCTCTATATCGAAGACGTCTGCCGGGCATACCTCATAGCAGGCAAGAGCCCCGGTACACTTTTTATAATCGATTTTCGGATACGTTCTTTTCCCCCCGGATTTTAGATTTTCAGTAAACAGGTGAAACTCAGATTACAAAGTCATCTGTTACATCAGATTACAAAGTCACCTGTTTTTTTACAGGATTTTGACATCTACGGTTTCTACGTTTTCCCTGTAAGGCACTGTCACGTATAGTTTTCCGTTTGAGTATTTTGCAGCGGCTTTTTCCGGGACGACATCGCAGCAGAAGGCATAGGTCCCCACGTACTCAACTCCCGTTTCTTCCCTTTTTGCTTTGATGAAGAAGCCGTCTTCAACCATCTTTAACTCTATACTTTCTTTTTTTACTCCTGGCAGGTCGATTTCAATGTCCAGTTTTCCCTGTTCGTCCGAACATGAAAACACGTCAGGAGACATTTTTACCATTGCTATATCCATACCCCCTTTCTGAATTTCAGAATAAGCTAAATAATAATAGCTGGATCGCGTTATTTATAATTTGTGAACAATAAATTACCTCAGTCAGATTTTTCTTTTGCCAGGGCCTCCCTTGCCTTACCCCCGGGGTTTCCTGTGCCTTACTCCCAGAGTCCTCTGTTCCTGTCGATAAGTTCGTGTTGGGTCCCGGTCCTTGAGCGAGTGTAGATCAGGGCTGCAGGGTGAAAGAGTTTAAGGACCGTTTGCCCTTCCACATTTTCGGGAACTCCCCATTCTAGCTTCTTTTCGGGGCAGTAGGCTTTTTCTGCAGTGTTGCCAAGGAGGATTATTAGATTCGGGTCAAGCAGGGTGATCTGGGCGAGCAGGAAGGGTTTGCAGGATTCAAGTTCGGTTTTTTTCGGGTTCCTGTTTTCCGGGGGGCGGCACTTGACGGTGTTAATCACAGCCCAGTCTTTTTCCGAAAGGCCCATATATTCGACCATTTTGTCCAGTTCTTTTCCTGCCCTCCCGCAGAACGGAATTCCTTTTTCGTCTTCGTTTTTTCCGGGGGCTTCCCCTATGAAGAGCACTTTCGGGGTGCGAGAGCCTTTTCCTATTACCCTGTTGGTCGCGGTTTCATGGAGAGGGCACCGTGTACAGGCAATTATGGCTTTTTCTACGGCTTCATAGCCTGCATCTACCAGTTCCTTTGCCCTTGCTTCAAAATCTTCACTGTCTTTTTTCCCGTCTGGCATGGTTTTTATCTTCCAGTTTTATTACATCGGGAGCGCGGAGGGTCACGAATACCCCGTCCTTTAGGTCGGGGATGAAGTGAACCCTCGCACATTTTTTGTGCTCCTTTAAATTGATAAAACATTGCTTCTTTTTAAAATGAGGTTG
>NZ_VOUA01000029.1 GCF_024372725.1 Methanosarcina sp. KYL-1 | reverse complement strand
TAGTGTATAAAGCTGAATGGTTCGGGAAAACCCTGTTAAGGATAGGGAGGTTTGAGCCATCAACAAAGCTTTGTAACGTTTGCGGGTATCACAATTCAAACATAACTCTGGATGTTAGGGAATGGGAGTGCCCTGGGTGTAAAACAAAACATGACAGGGACATAAATGCCGCTATTAATATCAAAAAATTTGCACTTCAAGCTCAAAATCCGATTGTAACTTGACACCTGCGGAACGTGGGGAAGAGCCTGTGGACTTGCGGAGCTTACTCCGGGGAATGAAGCAGGAAGCCCATTCCTCAAAACCTGAGCCGTCAGGCGAAGGTTTTAGGGAGGGGTAGTTCACGGATGTGCCCGTATAACTATAGAATATGACGTTTACTTTGACCATGATCCCCACTTTATTGAAAACTTTGTTTCGATAAAGAACTTAAAAATAAAAGTAAATCCCGGAAAATTCCGGACGGCCCCTTCTTAAAATTACTTTATTTATCCTTTATATATTTGAGCTTAAAGAGGATTTTCTCTACCGGTTACAAAAGGCCTTTCAACCCGGAGTCTCAGGAATCCCGGGAATGAACTTAAAAGCAGCCTGCCTTAAAATAAATTACATCAAAATAGTTATTAAGCAATAAGCTGTATAAATCGACATGCCCTCCCTTTCCATCGTAATGCCTTCGATGAATGAAGAAGAAACTATCCGGACATGCATAGAAAAAGCCCATACAGTATTCAATAAATATGGGATTGAAGGGGAGGTAATTGTTGCTGACAATTCTTCGGATAGGACCGCCGAAATTGCGGCATCCATGGGGGCAAAGGTGCTCGGCCCTATCAAGGGGTACGGGAATGCGTATCTAACGGGACTTGCGTATGCAAGCGGGGACTACATAGCTATTGCGGATGCCGACAATACCTATGACCTGCTGGAGCTGCCGGGATTTCTGGACCCTCTTATGAAAGGTGAAGCGGATTTCGTAATAGGTACGCGGCTCAAAGGTGATATCAAGAAAGGAGCCATGCCCTGGCTGCACCAGTACATCGGAAACCCCCTCCTCACAGGCATGCTTAACCTGCTTTTCAAGACAGAGATCTCGGATGCCCACTGTGGGATGAGGGCCTTTACGAAAGAAGCCCTTGAAAATATGAACCTCAAGACCCACGGCATGGAACTGGCATCCGAAATGATAATAGAAGCCGCAAAAAGCGGGCTCAGGATAAAGGAAGTCCCTATAAGTTACTACTCACGAAAAGCCCCCTCCAAACTGCGCTCCTTCCGGGACGGATGGCGGCATGTACGGTTCATGATGCTGTACCGCCCGATACCTTTCCTCTACCTTCCCGGAGCTTTTGTCTTCATCCTCGGTTTTCTCATAACTACAACCCTCCTGCTGACAGGAAACGCCGTCGTAAACAGGCTTCACTCCTTCATTTTAGGCAGCATGCTCTTAATCATTGGCGGGCAAATCCTGGCCACTGGCGGGTATATGAAAACATACGGCCTGATCCACGGGATCTACAAGAATAATAACGGCAGTTCTAAAAAATGGCTGAGCTACCATTCCCTTGAAAAAGAACTGCTTGGAGGCTCCCTTATCCTGGGCTCCGGCCTCATCCTCGGGCTGAAAGTTGCCTACAACTGGATTATTTCCGGATACGGGTCTCTTGAAGAGGTGGAATCCGCAGTTATTTCAATGGTCCTTGCGGCAGTTGGGTTCCAGCTGATTTTTTCTGCAATCTTTGTAAGCGTAATGCTCCTTGATACGGACGCCGACTGGTGAAATAATGAAAATCGCCTTCGTCTACGACGCTGTCTACCCCTGGGTCAAAGGCGGCGCAGAAATGCGCATTCATGAGCTTGGAAAGCGCCTGGCAGCCCGCGGGGACGAAGTGCACCTCTTCGGAATCAAGTGGTGGGAAGGCGAAGATGTTCTTGAATATGAGGGCATGACCCTGCACGGAGTCTGCAAAGCCAGGGACCTCTACGTTGGTGGAAAGCGTTCTATTTCCGAAGCCCTGTTGTTTGCCGCAAAACTGTTCTACCCTCTCCGGAAAGAAAACTTCGATATTATTGATGTGAGCGTCTTTCCTTATTTTTCCTGTTTTACCGTAAAAGCGGTCTCGGTTTTAAAAAAGAGCCCTGCAGTCTATACCTGGCATGAAGTCTGGGACGATTACTGGTATGAATACCTGGGAAGAGCCGGGTTTTTCGGAAAAATGGTAGAATACGCGGTCGCAAAGATTTCCGCGGATAATATAGCGGTTTCTGATTGGACAAAGAAAAGGCTTGAAACTCTTGGAGTCCCTGAGGATAAGATAAAGGTAGTCTCAAACGGGATCGATCTTAAAAGGATTTCCGGGATCGAAGCGAAAGGATGCCGGGCTTCTGCTGGAACGGAAAGATGCCGGGTTTCTGTTGAGCAGGAAGGAAAACGTTATGATGTCATTTTTGCCGGGCGGCTCATTAAAGAAAAAAACGTCGGTGTCCTGATCAAAGCGGTAGCTCTCCTGAAAGACGACTTTCCGGCTCTCAGGTGCTGCATTGTGGGGGACGGGCCTGAAAAAGCAGCGCTTGAGAAACTTGCGGATGAAACCGGCATGCAGGAGATTGTGGAGTTTGCGGGTTTTCAGGAGTATGAAGCCCTCATAGGAAAAATAAAAGCCTCAAAAGTATTCGTGCTGCCTTCTTCCAGGGAGGGCTTCGGGATGGTGGTGATCGAGGCGTTTGCCTGCGGGGTGCCGGTGGTGACGGTTAAGGAGAAGTATAACGCAGCGCAGGGGCTGGTAGAAGATGGCGTTGACGGGTTTATTGTGGGGCTGGGGGAAAGAGAGATTGCAGAAGGGGTGAAGAGAGTAATTAAGGGAGATGAGATGAAGGGAGATGAGGGAAATTCATCATATGGAGAAATGTCTGTTTCTGCCTTTCTCAAGGCTGAAAAATATGGTTGGGACGAGGCTTTTGTAAAAATCCTCTCACACTATGGAAAATTAACTGAAATAAAAACAAAAATAAGGAAAAACTTGCCTAAATAAGGATAAAATAAGGAAAATTTACTGAAAATAAGGAACAAAAATAAGGAAAAGTTTACTGAAATAAGGAGCAAAAATAAGGAAAAGTTTACTAAAATAAGGAGCAAAAATAAGGAAAAATTAGTTGAAATAAGAGGAATTTAAATAAAAAAAGAAGAAGAGAAAGAAATCACGTTCAATTGAAATCTTCTGGAGAAATTTCTTCACAGCCCCGGTCAAAAGGTTGCAGTTTCCAGGTAAGGTTCCTATTAACAAAATAATTCCAGAAGAAAACAACCAGTATCCCGATAAAATTCGAAATCATGTAGTATACTCCCAGAAAGTCGGTAAGGGAGTACAGTATCCCCATGTTTATCAGGAGACTTGCAATTGAAACGCACTGGAAAGACAGGAAACGGTGAAATCTGCTTTCCCTGTGCGGAGAGAGGTTCTCAGGCGGCTTAAATGTCCAGATGTCATTCCAGATAAAATTATTTATGATCGATAACTCTATTGCAACTGCGCTGGCTGTGAGAAAGTAAAAACCGGAGTATTCTGTCAGCAAATACAGGGCTCCCATATTTACCGCTATCCCTGACAGCCCCACAAAACAGAACCTGGACAACCTCTTCCATTCATTCCAGACAGAATTATCCCGCACATCAATGGAATACTTCGTGATATTGAGGACCTGCTCAATATATTCAAGAATTATTTTCAGAGATAATTTGCTCTCCCCGCCCTTTCTATCGCTAAAGGTGAAGGGAACCTCTGATATCGAATCCCATCTCCCCTTCCCGAGGATTTCCATTAAGATCTTATATCCCCTGGGTTTGAGGGGGGCTCTCTCTACAACCTCTTTTTTTACGGCGAAAAAGCCGCTGACAGGATCCGTAACTTCAGGGAAAAGGATTCTTCCGAGACCTGTGGCCCCGAGGGACAGGACACGGCGCTTCAGTGGCCACTGCCTTATGCCCCCTCCCCGGATATACCGGCTTCCGACAACTACTTCATGTCCCTTCTTTATTTCTTCGTAAAAGCGCGGGATCAATTCGGGAGGGTGAGAAAAGTCTGCGTCTATAACCAGAAAAAGTTCCGAATTCGCCTGTTTAAAGCCTTCAACTACGGATTGGGAAAGTCCGTGGTCCTCATGCCTTACAATTATCCTTACATTCCCGCATTTCCTGGAGATATTCCGGACAATTTCAATCGTCTCATCCCGGGATTCATCGTCAACGACCAGAATTTCCCCGGAAATTCCACTTTTTGAGAAGCTTGAATTAACTGCATGGATGATCGAAGCTATATTGTTTTCTTCATTGAAAGTGGGGATAATTACCGTTATTCCGTATTCAGTGTTCATTTTTTGCCCCTGAGTTTCATTTCTGCCTCAGATAATCAGGTTAAAGCCATTGCTCCAGAAAACCATCAAGCAGCCCTGCAACAGGGCCAGAGACAGTATAGCAATTTCCTCTGAAACGCGTTTTTCAGTCAGGTCAGCCAGCAGAATATAGATAGGAAAAATTACCAGGATGAACCTGGGCATGGACATTATTCCCGTAAAAAGGGGAACTAACATTGAATATATCCCGAAGATCCAATAAGAAACCCTAATCCTGTTATAAAATAACAGAAAAACGGAAAGAGAGACTGCCGCAAAAACGGCTTCGAATTTAGAGTTAATGTTTGAGTCAAAGGCATCTAGCAGCGTAAGCAGTGGGCTTCCGAAATGCCTGCCCCAGGCTGCCTGGGCATGGGCGAAAGCCAGGAAATCCCCGGTAAGATAGTAATTATAAGCCATGAAGACAGCCAGGCCCAGGGGGATTAACAGGAGGTATGAAAGCCGTGATAAAATGGGGATAAGATCATTCCTGAAACTTATTAAATTTGTCAGGCTTTTTAAATTCTTCAGGCTGACTCCCTTACTAAACAGAGGTTGAAGGCCTTCATAGAGCAGGGGCAAAACGATGAGGACCCCTAAAGACCTTGTAAGGGCCAGGAAGAAACCCAGTCCTCCTGCCAGGTGCCACCTATCCGTCCTGGCATAATAGAAGCACATCAAAACCAGCATAAGGTAGAGGGACTCGGTGAAAACTCCCGATAGGATGAAAGAAACGGGAAACAATAATAGATATTTTATAGACCTGAGAGCGCTGGCATCGTCAGCATCCAGTTTTGCCAGCTTATACAGATAAATGCAGGATACGATTAAACAGGCGTTGGAGATCAGCAGGCCTGCAATATAATTATCCGTAAGAATGAAACCAATAAGTTTCATGAGCAGAGGGTAAAAAGGAAAAAATGCAAATTCCGTAAAATGCCGGGCCAGTTCATCCGGAGATATTGCAGGATAGCCCTTTTGAGAGATGCTCATATACCAGCCGGTATCCCAGACTCCCCAGATATCTAACCAGAGGTGTTCTGAATAAACCCACTTCTTCTTATGAAAAGATTTCAGTGCAATACTGGATAATACACCGATGAGTGTCAGGAAAATCCTTGTGGTGAAGAACAGGATCAGAGCATACCTGATTTCAGGGTCTTTTAATCTGTTTTTAAAAAATGAAATAACATTCATAACATTTCTCCGATTTCTTGCTGCACTCCGGGTTTAGCTACACTCTATAAAATACCATAAACTACTATTTTATACTATTTACAGAATCTGCAAAAAAACGTTGAAAATTAATTTACAGGTATAAAATATCGATTGAAGCCGAAAGGTATGAATGTGAAGAGATACACCGAACTATATATTGTGAGGAAACCGGATGAGGATTGCAATCTTCCATGATTTTGTCGGCGCGATAGGTGGTGGTGAAAAATTAATATTCACACTTGCAAGGGGACTTAATGCAGACGTTATTACTACGGACCTGGATACTGAAGCCGTTGAAAAAATGGGATACGAAGATATAACCATAATAAGCCTGGGAGAAACGCCGAAATTGCCCGGCCTTAAGCAAACCGTGGCTCTATTTAAGTATTCAATGTGCGATTTTTCAAAGGAATACGATTTTTTTATTTTTTCCGGAAATTGGGCTCATTTCTCTGCAAGAAAGCATAAACCAAACATCTTTTATTGCCATACTCCGGCAAGAATATTTTATGATCTTTACGATTTTTTCAAGCAAAAGTATTCCGTTTTGTCTTCTCTGCCGTTTATATTTTGGGCAAAAATAAATCGGGAGTTATATGAAATATCTCTATCCAATGTATGCATGATTGCTACAAACTCCCTCAATACCCAGCGCAGGATTAAGAAATATCTTCTAAGAGATTCAACTGTAATTTATCCTCCGGTTGATACTTCAAAGTTTACTTTTAATGAATGCGGAGATTTCTGGCTGTCTGTAAACCGTTTGTATGCTGAAAAACGCGTGGAACTGCAGATCGAAGCCTTCAGACGTATGCCCGATGAAAAATTGATTATTGTGGGGGGCTATGTAAATGGTTATAAAGCGTCTGAATACGAATCCAAATTGATGTCAAACCTTCCGGGGAACGTAAGCTTGATAGGAAGCATCTCGGAAGAAGAACTGCTGGATTTATACTCCAGATGTAAAGGGCATATTACAACTGCCATGAATGAAGATTTCGGTATGACAGCTATTGAAGCCATGGCAGCAGGGAAACCCGTAGTAGCAGTAAACGAGGGTGGATACCTCGAAAGCGTGGTCAATGGGGAGACAGGAGTACTGACAATACCGGATGTCGAAAATATAATTGAAGCTATCAGGGTTATTTCTGAAAATCCTGAGAAGTATAAGGCTTCCTGTATTGAGAGGGCAAAAATGTTCGATAAATCAATATTTATTGCAAAGATGCTTGAAGCTATAAATAAGGTGAAT
This sequence comes from Methanosarcina sp. KYL-1, assembly GCF_024372725.1. Taxonomy (GTDB): domain Archaea; phylum Halobacteriota; class Methanosarcinia; order Methanosarcinales; family Methanosarcinaceae; genus Methanosarcina. The sequence goes on along the minus strand of NZ_VOUA01000029.1, from coordinate 45,751 downwards.
AACAACTATAAGGGGTCTGACATTAAATAAATGACCTGACATTAAATGGCATTCTCCACCGGAGAATTGCATAAGTTTCCTGTAAAAATAAAGGCTGATCCTCGTGGGGTGTTTGATGAATACGACAAAGAGGTCCATATTTCTAATCTTCATCATATTCTTGATCCCTTCTCCCGTGATAGCTGGTTCAGAAGAAGGAAATCATATATTCTTTGATCTTTCAACAAAAGGTTTTTTCGGGCTTCAAAACTCAGGACCGGCCGGTTTCAGTGAACTTGCAGGAGGTCTTGAAAGTTTAGGGTATGTTGTAAATGACAATTCTATGACTAACTCTAACTTTGGCTATTTAGCTGAATCGAATTTGCAGGAATCTGACCTCGTTGTAATTATTAATCCTAAAAGAAGCCTGGAAAATACCGAAACCTCAAACTTAATGAATTTTGTTGAAAACGGAGGAAATTTGATTGTGATATGTGATTCGCCTGAATCCATATTCAATTCCAATCTGATTCTTGACCCATATGACATTTATTTCAAACGAGAATATCTTTTGAATACTCACGTTAACATTTCAAAGAACAAATCCGTAAATTTAGGCTGTTCTATCCCCCTGGAAGAATGGAAAGTTTATACGGAGTCTACAGCATTTGAGGAAAATCCTTTTAGATTAAATGGTAGTTCCGAGATTTCAAAAGATTTGTTCTTTGAAGAAGAAAGAATTGGGGAAGAACATACAATATTAATGGCAAAGAATTTCCGGCAAGGAAAAGTAATTGCTCTCGGGAACAAGGACTTTCTTACAAACTACAGGTTCAATGAAAATCGAGAACTTTTGTATCTTGTCCTGAATTACATCGAATCTGAAGATAATGAGGAAATGCAAGAATTGTCATACAGGCCCTCCGAGTTTTCCATTCCCTTTAAAGACGGAAAAATAAGTTTTGTGGAATTTTCCCTGGAAAATAAAAACAATAAGAGTCCTGTGTACGGGTCCATTGAGATTCCGGAAATTCTTAGAGACGTTGTGGTCCCCTTTGAAAGTAACTTCACAATCGGCCCCGGAGAGAATCTGGACCTGAACTTCCTGTGCCGGAACTTAAACGATGAATACGGATACGTCAAAACTACAATTGTACTGAAAGTCAGGTATAATGAATTCAGTGAACCCTATGTCTATAAAATACCTGTCGAGGTCGTCCGTACATGAAGAAATACTCTGTCATGATTTGTGGTTTGATTCTTTTATCCATGATGATTTCGGCGGCTTCAGCTTCTGAAAATATCAGCATCAATTATTATCAGGAAGATATAGGGGACGTAAATCGATACTGGTATGGGGAAGGAGAAATCTTCGCCACTGACCTGGGGAATTCTTTTGAACTATATAAGAATGGAAATGATATCGTATCCTATACGTCAGATGCCGCCGTGATCAACGTTTCTGAAGAAAGGATCCAGTTTCTGGCCGCTAAAAATGGAAATGAACTACATGCACTCTTCATGAGTCCCGGACCGGAGGGCCACGGTTTATTTACGCTTGAGTTTTCAAACCCCCGTGTTTCTGAAAAAGGGAAACAAAATGTAACCATAAGCATTGAAAACGCAGAGAAGGTCCTCTATCTTAATGGCCCTGTCCTCCTTGAAAACGAAAATATTTATTCCGAAGGCGATTTTAAGGTCATACAGCTTGAAACTTCACAGAACAATATTAAGATTATATATTTAACAAAGCTTGCCTACGGTCTCTTTTCAAGCATAATCGGGATCTCATTATTCGGTTTTGTACTTTTCGTTCTGATGATTCTCAGAAGGCGTACAATAAAGATAAAAATTAATCGGAGACTTCAGGCATTAATCAGGAACATTCCCTTTGGCATTTCTGAGTCGAACAATGGGATAGAATTCAAATTAAACAGAAAAAGTCCCTCCTCTTTTTCAAATTCTTCAACGGAGAAGAAGGCAGGAGATGGGAATAGCACCGTTTCATTCAGGATTCCCAGGGAAATTATTGCAGGCATCTTCGTGCTGATGCTTTCATATATAATTTACAGGTCACTTGTTGCAATGATTTCCGCTTATGTTGCGGAAATAGGCATTGCAACCTATCTTATTGCTGGGATGCTTGCAGGTGTAGGCCTGATGATGTTCCTCCTGCTGTTAAGTATTAGCAATGAAAAGGAATTAAACGTAACAATGTCCATTTTTGTGGGTGGGATCATGCTTGTGATGTTCACCAGGCTTGGCATCATTATGATTCCTGTAGCGATTCTTGTGGCTTTAATGGTCTACGGGCTTAACAAAGCCTTCTTCCTTAAGCTTGAAGATTCAGATGAGGAGCCAAATGAATGAAAATTTTTGCGTCAGAAGAAAATCTCCTTACCCCGCTGGGGGGAGGAGAACTTTCTTTTGAAACACTCATATCCGGGCTCAGTATAAATAATGAAGTGCTTACAGTCGGAAAGCATGTAAAAAACCCTCATGCAGTACCGTTTCCCTCATCCTCTATCCCCCTTTTTGAAACAAATACCTATATGCTAAACAAATACTTCGTATTCAAACAGCTTGAACGTTCCTTAAGCCGGAAAATGAGGAACTTTTCCCCGGATCTCGTTATTACACAACAGGACTTTGCAGCCCCGACAATAAAAATAGCTTATGAAGAAAAGATACCTTCCATAGTCTTCATGCGGAACTACGAGCATATCTGTCTCTGCGCAAACCCTGAAAGCAACTGCAACAGGAATTGTTCGGTTTGCTATGGTTACTCTTCCCTAAACCCTTACAGGTATTTTGTTAACGCTGTTTTTCGGTATGAAAAAGAATGGATTCCCAGAGCATCACTTATTCTTTCGAACAGTCATTATATGGCTTCAGTTGTAAAAGATTGGTTTGGTGTGGAATCCCACGTAATCTATCCTTTCGTCAGGGAGATCAGCGTTAGAGAGCAAAACCCTGAATACATCACGTTGATCAATGCCTCAAAGCACAAGGGAATCGAGACATTTTTAGAAATTGTTAGAAAACTTCCGGAAAAGAAATTCCTGGTTGTGGGGCATAACCCAGAATACATCGATTTTTCAAAATATCCTAATATCACATATATGCCCTGGGCAGATCATCCCGAAACTTTCTATTCAAAAACAAAAATCCTGCTCGTGCCCTCCCTGTGGCCGGAACCTTTTGGGAGGGTCTGCGTGGAAGCTGCCTTTTGCGGGATTCCTTCGATTGCAAGCCAAATCGGAGGGCTTCCTGAAGCAGTAGGAGAAGGAGGAATACTTATTGAAAACTATGGAGACCCCGAGAAATGGATAGATGCGATCTCCCTGCTAGAGGACGAAAATAAATATAGGGAATACTCTGAAAAAGCCGAATTCCATGCCTTGAAGTTTAAGATTGAAACTAATATAAGGGAATTGAAAAACCTGGTAAAAACCAGGCTTGAGCTGGTAATTTAAAAAAGAATCCTGGATAAAAGAATTTCAAGTTGACTAGGAACCGTAAACTGATTGAAACAAATTTTCCAGTTTTTTAGCTTCATTTTCTAGATTATACTTTTCTATAATAATATGTTTTCCTGCTTTTCCCATATTATTACGTAAATCTTTATTTTCACATAGTTTAATTATGGCTCTCGAAATTTCGGTCTCATTTTTCTGAGGAACCAATATTCCGGAAATTCCATCTATTACTAACTCAGGTATACCGGAAGCATCCGTTGAAATTACAGGAATTTCCATTGCCATTGCTTCCATCATCGCAACCGGGATACCATCACGATCACCATTTTCAGCCACAATACAGGGCAGGACAAAAATGTCTGCCTTATGATAGTTTTCTTTTAACTCTGAGTCGGAAACATCTCCTTTGAACTGTATATATGCCTTTACATTTTGATCCATGGCCAATTGGTTTAGTGAATCATGCAGGTAGCCTGAACCGATAATAGTAAATTTACAGCCAGGAAATTTCTCAATAACTGAAGGAATAGCTTTTACCAAATATTCGATACCTTTTTTTTCGACAAGTCTTGAAACCGTAAGAATATTTATTGTTGAATCATTCCCTTTTTGTCCTTTTCCAGGATCAAATTTAGCCGGATTTATTCCACATCTAATAACTTCTACATTGTTTTTTAGTCGAATCGTCTCTTCTAAATATTTTTTATTGTAATCCGAGATAGTGACAACTGCAGCTGCATCGTCCATAATACTTCTGAGCTTTTTGAAATCAGGTTTAAAATAAATATCTTGTGCGTGAGTTGTTAAAGTAAAAGGAATCTTTAGCAGGCAGCTTAACTCTTTAGTATAAATCCCAAAATTAGCAAAGTGAGAATGTATTTGTTTTACATCTTCTTTTTCAATTATTGTGGCAAAGTATGCTATTTTTAATGAGCTTTTTGGAAGCCTTAAGTCGTGTATTTCATAAAAAATAGACCTGGAAAGAAAATATAAAAATTGAACAATGTTTAAAGTAAAAACGTTCCTGATATCAAAATAATATGTTCGTTTCAAGATATCGAAATTTTCAACTTCATCGTGAAAAATTTCCTCATGAGGGGTATTCATCGAGAATATTAAGACATCAGTACCACCATTTAGCTGTTCAGTAATTTCATTTAAAATAAATGATTCCGAAATTTTGGGAAAAGTATCTAAGAAATAAGCAACTTTCAAATTTTCATATCTCCTACTTCATTCCGTACACTTGACGGAATCCATTAAAAATTTATATTGAACAGGTTGTAGAAATATAATTACTTCAATTAAACCAAAAATAATTACTTCAATTAAACCAAAAAATTCCCCTACTATTTTTGCTTCATCGGGCAAATGCTTTTATTACCAATTTAATACTTTCCTTGATAAAAGACCTATCGTAGGAATCAAAAATAATGGGTTTCCACCATTCATTTTTACTCACGTACGAGTATATCCACAGTTTCGTAATTGCACCCAGGATATAGGCTATACTTGTAGCAATTGCCGCACCTTTGATCCCAAACCTCGGAATCAGGACTATATTGGCCAGCACGTTTACGGTAACGACAACCAGCTCATTGTAACAATTCAATTCAGGTTTTCCGCGAGCAGCGATATCATTGGAGAGCACCCGGGCCATGCTATATATTGCCACACCGGGAAGCAACCATAGGAGTGCTCCGAAGGCTGGAGCGAATTCTTTCCCGAAAAGCAGGTTAATGAACGGAAAAGCCACCAATGCAATAATTGCCGCACCCAAAGAGGATGCAAAAAGCACCCATCGGGCTATCAGAGGTGTAAGTTGTTTTCTCTTTTGCTCTTCCTGATGGAGTTCCGAGAGGTGTGGCAGGATTACTGCACCTACGGAATAGGAAAGTATCCACAATTTCTCCGCAATCAGAACTGAAATAGAATAGATCCCCGTTGCCGCTGGAGACAGGAAAAAGTTTACTAAAAAAATGTCGGCTTTATAGTTTACGAAAGCCAGCATGTTGCTCAAATGGGATTTCCAGCCGTAATTCAGGCATTCCCGAAGATAGTTTTTTGACCCGGAACCTATCACTTCTTGTTTATTTCTCCTTATATGAGACCGCAGCATACCCAGCCCGATCAGGAGTCCAACTACGTTCCCTCCGATAAAAGAGAGTAGAGCTCCCATAACTCCCGTCCTTAAGATTCCGACCAGTATTAATGCAAAAACAAGCGTCAACCCCGGAACAAGCAAAAGAAACATATTATAGCTTTTGAAGTCCTGGACTCCCTGAAAGAAACCCTCCAAAAATGCCAGGAGTAGGATAACCGGAAATGCCAGTGTCCCCAGCCACAGCAAGAATTTCGGCACTCCCGGAAACCAGACTTCACCCTGAGTGATGATTACCGCAGAAGCGGCAAGGCAGCCAATTAAGCTTAACACGGCCCATAGCAGAAAGCTCGTTTTCGCAGCCTGCACCGGTGTAACTTTTCCTGAAGCAATGAAGTAAACGTTTGATGAAGTCACGCCAAGATTTAGAAAAGTTGCAAGAGTAGAAGGGAGGAGCAAACCCATAGCATACAGGCCACTACCTTCAGGGCCAAGGATGCGGGCTAGAAGGATGTAGAGGCCCAGGCCGAAAACGATGGAAAGACTCTGGCGTGTAATCGTCTGAAAGGAATTGATCCCAATTTTCTTGAGTCCCAGTTTTTCACTGCTCTGTTTCATGAGCTATCACACAAAACTCCGGAATTATTAAAATCTTTTGAATACAGTTTTCATTTATGCCCGAAGAATAGTTCACTAAAAGGTAAATGATTAAAAAGATTTACTGAGGTATAACTCAATAAAACTGTAAACAGGAATAACAAAGGATAAAATTTCCACTGAGTATATTCAATATTAAGTCCGGGATATATCATTTTTACAGTAAGATGTAAAAACAGGGCATGGATCAAATAAATCCCGAAGGATTCTCTACCCAATTGAAAAATGAAGTTCGAACAAAGGTTATTATTTTTTGATAGTATAAGGCCAAGCCGAAACAACACAACAAAAATAAGTGTAAAATATATGGGGAACAACATGTGAGGTATACCCACATAGTAGCTAGGAATTTTGAAGTAGTCCCCGTACCGCAATAAACCGTATATCCAGAAACTTGACATGAATAATGTCACAGGGGCTAAAGTTAACAGATGTCTGCCTCTTAAACCTAAAATCTTTTTCCTGACATCAGCGTAATTTTTGCATATGTAGATTCCAAATAGAAAATAGAATACATGAGAAACAAATGCTCTATCCATTATAACATTAATTGTGGCATATGAGTACTGGTTGAAAAGAGAAGCCATAACGATCCATATATCCTGAAAAAATGCGCTTAAAGCCAGAAGTAACAGAGGGTTCCTTTTTTCGGCAAACCTCTGGTATATACCTATCGTAGCCGGGTACAGGACATAAAATTGAAGAATCAGGGGAATGAACCACAGGTGTCCATAACTATTTCCTGAAAAAAGATTTACAAGAAATTCTCCCACGGAAGGAAACTTCAACTGCCCGTTAAATAAATAATCGGGAAGAATGAGATAAATTGCAGAAAATACCATATATGGAGGTATAACTGCCCTGGCCCTTTTTACAAAATAAGTTTTCCTTGAAAAACGGTCTCCGTATTTCAAAGCCAGGACAAAACCCGATACAAACACAAACATTGGGACTGCAAACCTTACAAATACATATAAGATCAGACTTGAGATAACCAGAGCGTTAACCTCGGGTATATACCTGAAATAGTCAAGTGTATGAATGCTGATTACTGCGAGTATGGCAAAGGCCCGAAGATAGTCAAGCTCTATTATTCTTTGGGTTTGCATTCACTGCTCCATTGTAAAGAACAAACAAATGTAAATTGAACATGACAAATTTGAACATGACAAATTTGAACATTAAGACTATAAATAGTTCAACAGTATTATAGAGCCAAAACAACTTATAAGCCTTACTCAATAAACAAGCTACAGCAAACCCCCGGAGACGTGGAATGTCGACGATCCCCTTTATCATTATCATACTGATAACTCTTCTGAGCATCCTGATTTCTTATCATTACCGTGAGAAACTGGACAAGCTGTACAATTCGGAGGATGAAGTTGATATAGAAAAAGAGGAAGAAGAACAAAGAGCAATAAAATTTGAAGTAAAACACCCTTCAATGAACAAAATTCCGATAATAAACTTTCTGGCAAGACAATTCTATAAAGAAGGCTCATCTGTTTTCGGCCTGGCTGCAGTATTCACAGCATTTGCCGCTGTGAGGGCTCCATATATGAACTACTCTTTCGCAGGGGTTGCCCACTGTGATAAATACGCCACACACTTGCCAAATCTCATCAATATGTATAAATACTTGAATCCTTTTTTAAATCAGAACTACTCTTACATCTCAATCTTCAATGGCCTGGATACTTATTCCAGAAGTTTAGGTTACTTCCCTTTTTTTGAATGGACTTTTTTGCCTTTTATGCCCCTTTCGGAATTCATTCCACTTGAAATCCTGATCCGAAACCTGTTGACTATTTTAGGCATATTACTACTATATCTTATATATCGATTTTTCAACAAACTATTCACTAAAAAAATTGCATTAATCGGAACTTTACTTCTTGCTTTTAACCCGGTTTTCCAGTTAACGACTTATGTGACGGTAATGGACCTGCCCTCTTTGATATTCATGTTTGTTGCCCTAAACCTGTACCTCGACAAAAAAGAAAACTTGGCTTACCTCTTTTGCGGATTATCGGTTTTGATGAAATATTCCTTTTTGCTGATCATTTTCCCGACCCTGGCGTTATTAATTCTCTTCAAAGAGAAAAGTGACCTTTACAGTCTAGCCAAACTGGGATTTTTGAGCATTCTTCCAACCCTTTTATTCAGAATCCTTATAAACCCGATTCCTGTTACAACCCCTATCGAAGGGATTATAAGATTGCTTCTAATGCCTTTTTTGATATATGTAATCTATGACTTAATAAAAAAACACGACGACAAATTTAGAAAGGCAGCAGAAAACATTAGCAAAAATATAAGATATATTTTGATATTTCTGTTACCGCTAATTTTAGTCTTTCTTATCAAGGATCCGATCACCAGACTTGCAGCTGATTTTTTGACGGATGAAAATCTGATTTTCAACTGGAGGGTGTACCTGGAAATAATAAACATGGTTAAAGGAGACGTCCCAGCAGTTCTATTTTATGTATTTCCCGCCGGTTTGGTGCTGAGCATATTTTATAAGAAGGCAAGAACAGAGACTCTGGCATTTGCACTTTCCAGCGCAATTTACCTGATAGCAGCTTCTAAAGCAATATATTTCCATGTCTACTACAAACATGTATTTATTGTGGTCCTTATCCTGTATTCCCTTTACATTTTGCTTTTGATCGAAAAAACCAGGCTTAACAAAATTTCCAAAAATCTAGTCCTTTTTTTAGTAGTGCTTCTCTTGATACTACCTTCCTATAGTGATTCAAAAGAGACACTCAACCACGATATTCCAGGCACCAGGGAGATGTCCGGATATCTGGAAAAAAACCTGGGGGAAAATGATGTTATTTTAAGGACACAAACCACCCCAAGGATATTTTCCTTATATAACAACGCAAAGGTATGCGGACATGCCTTTTATGGAGATGAACAGGCCACCATAAAGAAAAGTATCAAAGATACAGGATTCGTTGAAACCTTTAGCCAATGCGGTGTTAAATATTATCTTTCGGAGGGCGAAGGTAACTTTGAGGAATTCACATATCTGTTTGTCGATGAAATTGAGGAAAGCCCTCAGGTTAGAACAGATGTGATACTTTCTGTCATAGGCCAAGAAGAGTACTATTCTGTTGATATGGATGAATATTACAATCAGTATAGACCGGATCAATACTTTGTGTTGGAGAAAACAATTGGAAACTGGTACCTTTACAGGTTAGAATGAAATTGAGGGACGGTCTTTGCGGGGATAATCGAAAAACCCGAGGATCAGGAGTTATCTTTGTATTAGACTGCAAAGACGCAGAATGTCTCATCTACCTGGAAGTTCAGGGGGCGCAGGAACCTTATCAAAGCAAGAATTAAGAAGATAGAAAGAGGAATAAGAATAAAGAGATCTTTCCTGCTTTTCATGGTTGTGGTAAAATACATCCTTTAATTAATATAATTTAGGGAAGAGTTGTGGTTTCTTGAATAAAGTCAAATATACCTGTGAACAAAAGAAATATTGAGAAGAACATAGAGGAAGGTCAATAAAGAGATAGGTCAATAAAGAGATAGGTCAATAAAGAGATAGGTCAATAAAGAGATAGGTCAATAAAGAGATAGGTCAATAAAGAGATAGGTCAATAAAGAGATAGGTCAATAAAGAGATAGGTCAATAAAGAGGAGGGTCAACAAAGGTAGATAAAAAGGAGGAGTAAAATGCACTAGAGATATTAAGCTGATTAGATTGTGTAGAAAGGTATGTCTATAGGTCAAACCGAAATTATTTCAGGAATAAAAATCAAAAAGTTTATACGAACATATACCCTTGTTTTTGCCATATATTTTTAAAATAATATAGTGGAGATTTAAGTGTCTGATGTGTCAACTCAATTCATTTTTATCACTACTTTTATTGGAATATTGACCTTATACCTATACCGAGATGACTTAAGTAGATTATCCACTCTAGAGAATAATGATGTCGAAAAAACAGAAGAGTCGAATAGAACTAAAGAATTCAATGAAAAATTTCCAAAGATTGGTAAGATCCCTTTTTTGAGCAATTTGCTTAAATGGGGTTATAAGGACGGATGGTGGTATAGCTCCTCCGTACTTATATTGTTAACTATTTCATTTATTTTGAGAATTTATCGGTTAGGAGACCTTTCCCTCTGGTGGGACGAAAGAATCACAGGGATGGTCATTAGAAGAATTTTGGAAGAGGGAGCTCCACTATATCCCTCTGAACTTAATTACTATTGGAGAGGAGTAGCGTACCATTATATTGTCGCTGTTTTTTCATTTATTTATGACATGAATGAATTTTGGCTTCGTTTTCCAAGTGTGATTTTTGGTATGGGAATCATATTTCTGTCTTTTTATTATGGTAGGAAAGTGAACAAATTTGTAGGTTTACTGGTCCTTCTATTTTTAACTTTTTCTCCCTATAATCTTGAATATTCAAGATTTGCAAGATTTTATATTATGAATTCTTTTTTGTACATGCTCTCAATCTATACAGTATATGAAGGATTTATTAAGAATGATCTAAAATATAAGATTGCCTCCTTAGTGATATGTATCATAATGGTTCATACTGTTCAGCTTGGAAGCTCATTTATATTCGTTCTAGGTACTTATTTTGTATATGAATTTTTTATCATTCTAAGGTCTAAAGAAAAGATGCCTGTTCTCAGGAAAAATGCTGTCAATTTTTTCTTATTGGGTTTAACAACCTATTTTTGCCTCTCTGGCAATTTATTTAACAAATTTCTTAGTGTTCATTATACATTCGCATATCAGCTTTTACCCACACTTGCTCCTAAATCATATCCGTTAATTAAAATTCCAGAATGGTCTTTTTTTGAATTTTCAGCAAAATACTATCTTTTTCCCCTTTTTGCGATTCTTTGTATAGTTCCCGCACTAATGCCAATAATCCGATCAAATAAGGAAAAATGTTCATATTTTGAATATATGTCTTTAGTTTTCATTCTATCGGTTATTGGTTTTGAAATCGCAAACAGGAATGTAATAGGTCCACGAACGTACTTGTTTTTAGATGGCCTCTTCGTAATATTGTCTATGTCGAGCATATATATAATTCTAAGAATCCTGTTTAAAAACGAGGTTTATGTAAAGTTTCTTAGTTTATCCATTGTAATCATTCTTGTATTTTCAATCCAACCTTCATTTTATGAGATATTAACACTTGATTATGGTGATGACATAACAAACGATCCGTTCAGGACTACTAATGTAGCAGCGTACAGAGCCGACTACAAAACTACTTCTAAATATATTACGGAAAAAATAAACAATGAGGATATTTTAATCTCTGTTATGGAAGCTCCATATTTTTATTTAGGGAGAACACCCAATTACACATTAAATCAAAATGATAGATGGAATACGTACTCAATTTTTGATAATGGAAATTTTATATACACTGATGACGGATCACTTTTAATAAATAAAGCAGACGACATTTATGAAATAATTGAATCCAACAAAGATAAAAAAGTATGGTTGCTTGTAAATGGAGCAAGTATTCACGTATTGTATACCGTTCATGTAAGGGAAGATTTTCTTCAATTTTTGGAAAAAAATATGGATAAGGTTGTTTATGAATCTCCTGATGGATACAGCAAAGTATTACTTTTTAATGCAGTTCCTGGAAATACCACAGAATAGTGTATATAAACAACTTACAATCTAATCCACGAATGAATTTATAAAGACATCTCACGAAAAACATTATATTTTTTGGCTCTTCGCTACTCTGGATGTAACTCACAAAAGCAAATACTTCTTAATTGAAACTTTAGTCTTACCCACAAATAATGGCGAAGAGTCTAAATATTCAATAATGGGCCCATACTCTATTAACTTCAATCCAGTTCAAAACAAAATATGGTATATATGATATTGATGTAGCAATAGAGGCACCTACGGCTCCATAGCTAGGAATCAAAAGATAATTTAAGATAATATTCAATACTATAGCTATTGAAAAGTTAATTGCTCTTTTCTTTGCTAATCCTTGATAATTCAAAAATGAATTAAAAAATACACATATAGATACACATCCAAGATATAAGGTTAATATTCTCAATGGTAATATAGAACCTGTATATTCTGGTCCAAAAATTAGCGGGATGAGTATCCCGGAAAACATCAGGAGTCCTATAATAATAAAAAACATTACTGCAGCATTTGCTCTCACTAACTTATCGAATATTCTTTTGAGATTTTTTTTATTATCCTGATTCAATTTAGCAAATATAGGCATTGTACCCATTTCAATGGCCATACTGATTTGAGGAATTTTTATAACAATTTGTTTCGCAACAGCATAAACTCCAACTTCTCCATCTGTTGACAAAAGACCTAACATTATCGTATCTATTTCAGTTGCAACGAGGAATCCAATACTTACAAAAAATAAAGGGATGCCGTATCGAAAAATTTCAGTCGAAAGATTATAGTCTGTTTTGTTAGAAGTATGTAAAAAAAAGTTATTGTATAGGATAAAGATCCCAAATAGCGAGGTAATAAAAGTTGCAATAAGATAGGAATTTATAATGCCTGTAAAGCTCATTGCAAGATTTGTATATAGGACAACAATTCCAAATTTTAAACCATATTCTAAACTAGTTATTATAAAATTATATTTAACACGATGCAATCCAATAAACACTGATTTTAAGAATTCTACTAAACCACAAAGAAAAATCAAAGGCGTAGAAATTAATAAAAGAAACTCTAAGTCTTGTCTGTCTATGAAGGTTAACAAGGGTTTATAAGTCAAAAAAAAGAGCAATGTGAATCCAAAACTCAATACAATTCTTATTTTGAAGGAACTTTTTAATACAGAGTATAATTTGTCAGTATTATTATATTGAGCAATAAATTTCATTGCAGAGGCATTAATACCAAAATAAGATATTAGAAGTATTATGGAGAGTATTGAAAAAAATAAAGACCAGGTGCCAAATTTTTCTACACCTAAGTTTCTGGCGAGATATATATTCAACATAAAATATAATCCGAACGCCATGCCTTTTGTAGCAAAACTCCACATTGTTTCTTTGAACATTTTATTTTTAAATAAATCTGTTCTTTTAAAACGTATACTCTGAATATCAATCATCGTGTTCTTCCTGAATCCTACTAAATTCTACATGTAAGTCAGAGGCTATATACACTTTTGAAAACTACACATATAATAAATGTTTAAAGTAGAATGGTTCTAAACAAGAGCAATCAGAAATTGCTAATATATTATGATATTAACCTGGATTACGAATAATCACCGTGTTTGAATTACCGTGTTTGAATTACCGTGTTTGAGAGATTTTTTTTCAGAATATAACTTAAGAAATTCTGTTTTCATATCAGTATTTAAGGGTCCATCCAAGACCTCACAAAGGATTGAAGATAAGTAACCATCGCTTTCTAAATATGGAAAAAATTCATTCAGATTTATTTCTTCGTATTCTATTAGTATACTATAAAGAAGGCATAGATAATCATAGAAAGTAGGCAAATATTCTGAATCAGTATAATCAATAAGGAATATTTTCTCCTCACCAAGAATAACATTTGTAGGAGTTAGATCCCCATGAACATAAGCAAACTTATCCTTATATAAATGTTTCAATTGATTGCAGATTTTAATATATATATTCAATGAATCTATTATATCGAGATTTCCATTCCTTATCTCACTAATAAAAGAAGCTTTTTGTAAAAAGTCATATCTTAGAATCATTTTTTCGTAAGACTCAATAGAATACCTCGGGATCTGAAGATCTAAATTTTGCATATCCAAATAATAAAAATCGAGAAATTTAAGTTCTCGTTTAAAAAAATCAAAACTACTATTCTTTTTCAATATGTAGAGATTATGATTTTCTTCGCACAGAAAGATGATATTACTATAGTTCCCAGTACCTTTTCTACAAATTAAATAATTGGAATTATTACAGACACATTTAATATAACGGTTAAGTCTTAATGTAAAGTACATTTTTATGATTTTTAAAAATAATGACCTCAAAATAGTAAATAATTTTTTAATCATGGTACTTTTTACATGAGGGGTGTCTAAGAAATAATTGTAAAATATGGAAAAAGCATTATAATCGTTTCTTACTAAATATTTCCCACCCCTTAAACATATATATTTAGAAGTAGTTAATTCTGTTTTTGACATATAAACACCAGATCATATGCTAGGTATTTAATAAAAGGAATCCTTTGTAATAAACTATCGACATGACAAAGTATCCCTGAAGGAAAAAACCTATACAGAACCTTAGGTACAAAACCTATCCCATAAAAAGAAACAATTTTCAAATTGTATTTTTCCACAATTTTTTCAGTTTCCCAGTAGGACAAATGATTGAGCCTCCTCCCCCACAGTGACCTAGCTATAACATAAGTGATCAACCTATAACTATATTTATTTCCGTGAACGTTAAATATGAGGAAACTGTGATTGTTTTTTAGTTTATCATGGATCAGCTTTATCGCCAGATCTCTCAACTCAGGCTGTGCATTTAACACAAAGCGGAAAGATGTGATTAAATCAAATTTTTGCATTTCCAATACATCATCCACAGTCAAATCTGCATTAATTAATTTTGAGTGAGTGAGTTTTGATTCTGCAATCTTTAACATTGAATCTGAAACATCCACCCCAACTAGATTTTCATTAATAGCTGACAAACTTTCTATATATGAGATGATTCTCCCAGTACCACAAGCGAAATCCATATAATCAATAATTCCATTTTGATCCTTTAATAAATAGAAATATTTTGCAAGGATTTTTTTCTCAAAATTCCAAATTATTGAATCGTAACTATTTTTAGAGTATATCTTGTATTCATAATCATGGCTGATCTCATCAGATATATGCGAATTTCGATAATCTTCTACTAAGTCAGATTCCACCATAAAAACCACTGATGCCCCAAATATAACAAGTTACTCAAATGTCAATACTTAAAGATATATAAAACTCCATTTATATTAGTTAAATAAACTTTGGTATATATCCTCCAATGTAGAGATGTAGTATCTTCGTGAATACTTTTGGGCATTGTTAATACCATGAATTCTCAATGTATTTTTCAGGTGATGATTTGTATAAATTAAGTCTATATTTTTTGCTAAATCCTTTGCATTTCCAAACTCAAATAATAATCCGTCATCTCCATTCTTAATAATTTCATTCAAGGACTCAACATCACTGGCAATTACAGGAACGCCACAAGCTTGAGCTTCAATGACTGCTATACCAAAAGATTCAAATTCAGAAGGGACAACTAAGACATCGATTTTTTTGTAAAAATTCAACATTTGTTTTACATAGCCTAAGAAGATTATATTTTTATTAACTTGCAAATGTTCAGCTAATTCCATTAATTTCTTTTTTTCTTTTCCTTCACCTGCAATTAACAATTTAACATTTGGAATTAAAAGATAAGAAACTGCCTTGATTAAGTATTCACACCCCTTTATACTGTCCAACCGACCCGCAAACCCTATGATAAAACCGCTCTCATTTCTATAAGATACTGTTTTATCACTCTCATATTCATCCAAAAATTGTAGATTTAAGTTTTCTAAATCTACAAAATTATACAGTACTTTTATCTTTTCCCGAGGTATTTTTGCATAATTTATAAGTTTATATTTAGTTGCTCTGGACACACCAATAAATAGATCTACATCCCCTTGAACATAATTTAAAAAAAAATTATAATAACTCTGATTCCTAAAGATTTTCCCATGTTCATGGAATATTAGTTTAATATCTTTAAAATATAATTTTTTTACCACATACCCTATAAAAAAAGACTTCAAAAGATGGCAGTGTAATATTTGAATATTATTTTTTTTAATAATAGATTTAAGTTCATGAATTGACATTAAATCATATTTACTATTCGTGTTTCTGGTTATTATTTTTTTATAATTGCTTGAAAAGGAGTTTTCTCTTAATGCATAACAATAGACATAGTCCTGACTATCATAGTATCCTACAATTCCCTCTACAACCTTTTGTGCTCCACCAAGACCCATTTTATCAATAACATGTAGGATATTCATCCAGATCTACCACCATACTATATTGCACAATCAAATATTAACAATCCGCAACTTTACAGATGGTATAAAGATATTTCCCACTCTCAGTCGGCTTTATATTGTCCACAAATTCAAACCTTACAAGACAGTTTTCACCCATGATTATTTTTACTTTATTTGAGATTTCAGCAAAATCTTCATTTTTTGGCTCTTTATATTTTTCGACCCTTATGAGAATATCCTCGAAATCTTCCTGAATTACTTGGAATCTCCGTATCCAATCCTTGAAGAAGAGGCGCTCAACTATAAAATGAGAATGAACTAGAGAACCATCTCTTTTTTTGAAATAGCCCAGCGTTCTACCGTGTATTTCTTTCAAAGAAAATACGTATCTCCCACAGCTGCATTTTGAATACCCACCAGAAACAACCACATCACCAATGTCATAACGGATTAAGGGCATAGAGTAATTCTCTAAAGAAGTTACGATGATCCTGCCTTCATCCTCTGCTCCGACAATGTTATTCTTTTGATCCAGAACTTCTACATAATTAAACCATGGAAATGTATGAAGATCGCCCTTAGCCTTGCACTGGCACGCAATCCACCCAACTTCTCTTGAACCGTATTCATCATACACAGGACATTTGAATGTATTTTCGATAATATTTCTCTCAGTATCATTTAATGGATTAATAGTTGTTATCATTAATTTAGGGGGATGAAATTCAATATTTTTATCAAGAACTATCTTTGAAAATTCAAGCGCAGAATCAGCATAACTCCAGTATGCATCAGGTCTGAATTTATTATTTAAATAAACAAGTTTTTCAACATTTTCCTTATTAAGATTGTATGAATTGAAAAATTTTCTGTTATATAGATAATTTATTATTTTCTCCTTATAAGCCAATGTACCTTCAATTACATCCCGACTTGAGCCCCAGAACTTTATTTCTCGATTCCCTAGATCCTTACCTAGATATTTATTTACATGAATCTTTGTTGAAATATTCCATTCATCGTATTGTTTGTCCTGAAGGAACGTAACTGGTTCTCCCGTAGAACCCCCAGAAGTGTTTTTGTAGTGTTTTCTTTTTGCATAATCGTGCGAATAGAGATTTTCTCTTTCTTTTCTAATTATATCCTTTGTGAGCAGGGGCATATTCTCAAAATTCTCTAGATGGACTTCGCCATTTATTATCACCTTTGCTTCAGGGAGAACTTTATGATAATAAGGCACATTCTGATATGCATGTATCAATAAATTTTTCAGTTTTTCATTTTGGTATTCTTTTATTTTCTCTGCAGATAATCCATCTACATATCCAATTTCTGTCAATATATTAGGGATCTTGCTTCCTGTAAGATATAATAGAGTATAGATCAACGGTTTTCTCCAGTTCATTGAATCGCCTGATATGCTTTGTAATAATCCTGGGCAACTTTTCCCCAACTCATATTTTCTGCGATTTCCCGGGATTTTTGTCCATGTTCCCTTAACAACTCGTGGTTATCAAAATATTTGTTCAAGGCTTCTTTGATTGATTTTGGGTTCTCTGCGCCCACCAGAATCCCATTTCCACTAATCAGTTCCTGAGTTCCACCAGTATTAGTTGTAATTATCGGCAAACCTGAAGCCATTGCTTCCAAAATAGTATTTGACATTCCTTCATTTTTGGACGGCAGAACGAATAAATCACTTGATGAATAATAGGAAGGCAATTTTTCATGAGGGATATATCCTAAAAATTCGATATATTCAGAAACGTTCAAATTTTGAGCGAGAGATTCTAATTGTCCCCTCATATTTCCGTCACCAATAATTTTTACCTTTATATTTGTAATATTGTCTTTAACAAGAAGACTAACAGCTTTTATAAGGTCCTCAATCCTTTTTCTCTCAATCAATCTAGCTACCGTTAAAACTGTGAAGTGCTCATTTTGAGAATCTACTTTTGGAAAGAACTGATCAATAGTAATCCCATTGAAAATGATCCCAATATCAACATACTCTTCAGTTTTTAATGCTAATTCTTTTAACCCTTTACTATTTGCAATAACAGCTCCAGAGTCTCTCCATACTTTTTTAATAATTGGCTTCAAAAAAACATATTGAAATGAAAACCTATTGTTAAAACCAGGAACATCAGAACCTCTCAGTGACACTATATATGGAAGATTTTTTCTGAAAGCCCAGGCAATTCCTCCACAAGGAATCCCAAAGAAAGCATGAGCAAGGTCATATTCTTTAAGATTAAGCTTTTTTATATACCTATATGCTTTCCAGGAATACGACAGAATTTCTTTCTGTGTCCAATAATGAATTTTATTCTTGCTTATCGGAAGTTTGTGGATAACAACATTTGCTCCCATCTTTTCGATTTCAAATTTTGAATTTGCCGAACTCGTAATTAGATCCACTTCAATATCATTTCTTAAGGAAAATTCTTTAAGCATATAATAAGTGGCGTTTGCAGCCCCTCCCCCAAGAGGCGGATACTCATAATTCAACATTAATATCTTCATTGTACCACATATATCCCTTTTATGATCTGAGACTTCCTCCACTATTCGGGAACACACACCATTAAATCAAGTAGTTCTTCCTTCCGTTCTGCCCGTAATAGATCTTCAGCAGGATATCCGCAAGAATCCCTGTTGCCAGAAACTGTACGCCGACAATGATCAGGAAGATTCCGACAAGAAACAGAGGTCTATCACTCAAGCTGACTCCATAAACCAATCTCATAACCCCAAGGTACATGGATATTGCAAATCCCACAAAACCAAAAATCAGACCCGTACCCCCAAAAACATGAATAGGCCGCACAGAATACCTCTCCCAGAAGGTAATGACGAGCAGGTCCAAAAAACCTCTGAACAGCCGTTTCCACCCGTATTTGCTGGTCCCGTATTTCCTTTCCCTGTGGTTGCTCTTGATTTCCCCTACCCTGTAGCCTTTCCAGCCGAGCATTGCAGGGATATAGCGGTGAAGTTCCCCGTAGAGTTCGAGGTCCTTTACACACTCTTTTTTGTAGACCCTGAGTGTACAGCCTGAGTCGTGGACCTTTTCACTGGTAAGTTTTTTTCGGAGGCAGTTGGCAAATTTAGAGTTAATCTTTTTTGAGAATGTGTCTTTTCGGGAATAACGCCAGCCGCAGACTACATCAAGGTCTTCTGTTTCCAGCTTCCGGAGGAGGGCAGGGATGTCTCCGGGATCATTCTGTAAGTCCGCATCAAGGGTAACAATATACCTGCCTTTAGCATGGTCGAAACCGGCTCTTAATGCAGCGCTCTGTCCGAAATTTTTCCTTAATTTAAGGACTCTTAACAGGCTGTCGGTTTTGCTCAGTTCGGTAAGCTTTTCAAAAGTTAAATCCGTAGAACCGTCATCCACAAAAATGATTTCATAGATTTTGCCGAGAGGGTCAAGGGCTTTTTTAATTTCCCCGTAGCAGGGAACGACGCTTTCTTCTTCGTTATAAGCGGGAATTACAACTGAGAGTTCGACATCCATTCCGCATACCTCTCAAGCCCTTTTTTAACCGTAACTTCAGGTTTCCATCCCAACTCTTTCCACGCTTTTTCCGAACTTGTAAGGGTATGCTCGGCATCTCCCTTTACTGGATCGGCATAAACAACATTTGATTTGCTTTCCGGGAGTTTGACATCCATTTAGCATACCTCTCGAGCCCTTCTTTAACCGTAACTTCAGGTTTCCATCCCAATTCTTTCCAGGCTTTTTCCGAACTTGCAAGGGTATGCTCGGCATCTCCCTTTACCGGGTCGGCATAAAAAATCGTTGATTTGCTTTTATTGATCTCGATAATCTTCCGGGCAAGTTCATTGATGCTGATTGAATTTCCGGCGCCGATGTTATAGACACCGCTTCCTTTTTCCATGCAGATCAGGTTTGCCCTCACGATATCATCTACATGGGTAAAGTCCCTTGTTTTCTCTCCGTTCCCGAATATTGTAATGGGTTTGTTTTTCAGGGCGGCTTTAGTAAAAATACTTATTGCAAGGTCAGGTCTCATTCTCGGGCCATAGACGGTAAAATAGCGTAAAGACACGGTTTTTAAGCCGTAGAGTTCCTCAAAGACCCTGCAGTAATGCTCAGCAAGGAGCTTGGAAACCCCGTAAGGAGATACGGGCTGGTTGGGGTGATTTTCATCAAAAGGAAGGTATTCCACTTTGCCGTAAACAGAAGAAGAAGAGGCATTTATAACTTTTTTGACGTCTGAATCAAGGACGGCTTCAAGAAGATTCAGTGTCCCTGTGGCATTAATCTCGTGAGGCTTCATAGGAGCTTCAACGGAGATCCGGACCCCCGCCTGAGCAGCCTCGTGAAAAACATATTCCACCCCATTTAAAGCCTTTTTTAACAGGCCCCTGTTCCTGAAATCCCCCTCTACAAGTTCAAAAAGTTCATTTCCCATGAATGAATCTATGTTTTTCCTTTTCAATTGCGGGTCGTAATAGACGTCAAAGTTGTCAATACAGACAACCTCATGCCCAAGTTTCAGTAAATTTTCTATAATATGAGAACCTATGAATCCGGCTCCACCAGTAACCAAACACCTGATCTGTGCCATATTTATTCAATATCCCTTTAGATTCAAAGTTTATAAATATGTTGAAAAATTCACAAAGATATTAAAAAATACACATAATGGAGTCCCCATTTAATATTTCCCTCTATTAAATAATAAATGATAATTTATTAACATAACGGGAGATTCCTTAGATCCAGAACAAGTACAAATAGAACAAATATATATAAACTTCAAAACAGTCAAACAAACCATGGAAAATATTTTAAGTGATAATAACAACCCGACTATACAGATTTTACTTTACACTGAAAGTTCAGATATAATCATTTACGCAAAGAATTGAACTTGACAATCGGGCAGATTAAATAAGTAGTCTGGAGAATAATATTTCAGGTTCAACCTGGGAATTTAAACAAAATATTTGCATGTAAGACTATAAAATACAGTGAGACTATAAATGCAGATAGAATAATTAAAAAACATATCGGGGTGGTCGTCATGAACAAACATACTAGGCATATGGAGTCAAAGCTTTCAACCCATGAATTTAAACCTGGAATTATTTCCCTGTTTGTAGTTCTCGCAATTGCCCTCTTTATGCGTATGCTCTCTTACTCTTCAGTCACCGCAAACGGAGGCATCACCTTTGCAGGCTATGACTCATTCTACCACATGCGGCGCATCCTCTACAGTGCAGCAAACTTTCCAGACTACCTCCATTTTGACTCCTATCTTAACTATCCTTTTGGTTTTGAAATCAGCTGGCCTCCCCTCTATGACCTTCTTGGGGCAGGGCTTGCCCTGGTCCTCGGAGCAGGAAACCCTGATACACACACCGTAGAATTTGCAGGAGCGCTTTTGCCGGTGCTGCTGGGAATCCTGACCCTTATTCCTGTATATGTAGCTGCATCGGCCCTTTTCGACAGAAAGGTAGGTTTCCTCAGTGCTGCTGTTTTTGCGCTTATGCCGGTCCACATATATATATCCCAGTTCGGGGCGGCTGATCACCACGTAGCAGAAGTGCTTTTCTCAACGGCTGCCTATGCATTTTTCATACTTGCCCTGAAAAGGGCAAAGGAAACATCCCTTTCCCTTGCAGCCCTCAAGGGCCTTCCTGAAGAAAAGAAGCTCATGGAACCGGTGGCCTTTGCAGGAGCTTCTGGTGTCTGTTTTGCGCTCCTGGTCTTTACCTGGATCGGGGCTCCCGTTTACATCGGATTTATCCTTCTCTACTTCTTCGTGCAGGCCACAATTGACCTGAAAACCGGCAAAAAATCCGAATACCTGTTCATCTGCTCTGCTGCAAGCTTGCTTACAGCACTCCTGGTTTCCATCCCCATTTGTGCCGGAGCCGTACGCCCGGGACTCGAAATGAGTGCTATGTTCCTTTCCTGGTTCCAGGTTTTTTACATCCTTGCCCTGCTTGCCGGGGTAGTCCTGCTGGGAAGATTTTCCATATACGTCTCAAAAAAGGGCCAGGACTGGAGGTACTATCCGGCCCTTATTCTGCTGGCTTCAGGCGCAGGGCTTTTCCTCCTCAGGAGCTTTTCGATTGAAACCTACGGTCTGGTAATCGAAGCGGTGAAATACTTCTCCGGAATAGGGGGATTCACCGGCTCAATTTCCGAAGCCCAACCCCTCTTTTTTACCTCGGAAGGGAAGTTCACCCTTTCTTCGATGCTCGGGAATTTCTGGCTCTGCTTCCCGGTTGCCTTTGTAGCGTTTTTCTTGCTGCTCCTGGCATGGAAAGGTGAAAAACTCCGGTCCGACAGGGTCTTTTTCCTTCTCTGGACAGTATTTGCCGCATACCTTACCTTATCCCAGAGACGCTACTCATACCTTTTTTCCGTAAATGTGGCATTCCTTAATGCATACTTCATAATGACGCTTTTCGAATCCCTCGATTTCGAAAATGAAGTGCATAAACTGTTCAGTTCCTTAAAGAGGACCGGAAATGCGCCTGGAAATGCGCCCGTAGATTTACCTGAACCTGTCAGGGAAGCCGGAAGAAAAGCAAAAGCAAAGATTAAAACAAAATCCAGAGCCATCAAAGCCCAAAAATCAAAAATTGAAGCTTCAAATCCCGATTATTTCAAGCTTATCTCGGCACTGTCACTTGTCATCATCCTGCTTGGCCCCTCCGTATGGATAGTTTCCGGGTACTCAAAGGAAACGACTGTTGTTGAAGGAGAATGGCAGGAATCCCTGCAGTGGCTCGAGGCTTCAAGCCCCGAAACTTCCTATTATCAGGAGCCTGCCGAGATTCCGGAATACGGAGTCCTTAGCTGGTGGGATTATGGAAACTGGATCGTATACATGGCAAAAAGGCCAGCGGTCTCAAATAACTTCCAGACAGGAGTTGAAGACTCAGCACGCTTTTTAATAAGTGATTCCGAGCAGGAAGCAAGGGATATCCTTGACAAACACAACGTAAAATACGTGATAACGGACACCTACATGGCAAGAGGCAAATTCGGGCATATCGCCGGGTTTGCAGGAAAAACCATTGAGGACTATTACGATATAAAAACGGTAAGAAATAATGCGGGACTTCAAACGTATGCATCCCCGAAAAAGGAACTTCTGGACACCGAGATATATAAACTCCATGAACTTGACGGGGCAAACCTGGGAAACCTCCGGCTCATCCATGAAAGCACAGACGAGGACCTTGAAACTAAAAGGACTGTAAACTCCAGGGAAAACAAGGTAAAAGTATTCGAATACGTGCCCGGAGCCGTCCTTTCGGGCCTTTCAAGCCCGGGCCAGCCGGTGCGTGCAGAGCTTAAACTCAAGTCCGGAAGCCGGGACTTTACCTACTACAACAGCGCAGTTGCCGATGAGGCCGGATACTTTGAAATTACCGTGCCCTACCCGACAGAGAACACTGCAGCTAACGCTGATACCGGCGTATATGCAGTCTCAGCCTACTCCCTGACCGCAGGAGAGAACAGCACCTTAGGGATACAGGTTACGGAAAAAGACGTTATGGAAGGGAACAAAATAGAACTTGACTTTTCTACAAATAATAAATAATCAAGAATAAATAATCAAGAATAAATAATCAAGAATAAATAATCAAGAATAAATAATCAAGAATAAATAATCAAGAAGGTAAAATACGCAACAGAAGGTAGGAATAAAGAAATGGATAAGGAAAAGAAGAAAAAACACTTCTTCTTTCCTGAAAATTCACTGAAAAAGATTATTCTCTAACTTATTCTTCAAACTTGCTAACTTATTCTCCAAACTTATTCTCCAAACTTATTCTCCAAACTTATTCTCCAAACTTATTCTCCAAACTTATTCTCCAAACTTATTCTCCAAACTTATTCTCCAAACTTATTCTCCAAACTTACTCCCCTGACTCCTCCACGCCTACGGCATTCAGGAACCTTTTTACAACAGCCTCGTTGACAAGCCTGAGAAGGGTCTGCCGGTCTTTTGTCGAGCTGAAGACCCCAAGGGGGATCTGGGCTCCTGCCGCGTTTGCATGGCCCCCTGCATCTTCTCCGAAGGCCTGGCGCATGATTTCTCCCAGGTTTACCCTGATGTCGTTGCTCCGGCCCGAGATGTAGATCCTCTCTTCGGTGACCCCGAAGACGACCGTTGTCGAGATTCCTTCAAGGCTCAGAAGGTAGTCGGCTGCCTGGGGAAGGGTGTCCCGGTCCCGGATGTTCCCGACGTTGGAGAGCAGGTAGCTCCCAATGACCTGGCGGTTCCGGATGGCTTCCCCGAGCACCTCCAGGGTCTCGATAGCCATGGAAGGGCGCTCAAGCTGGTCCAGGATGTCGTGGTTCGAGAGGGGGTAGAGGTAGGACGCTGCCGAAAGGTCTGCAGGGTCGGTTTTTCGCTTGAAGTCCTGGGTGTCGGTCCGGATCCCGTAGAGGAGGGCCGTTGCCAGGGTCTTTGAGATATTGATGTTGAGCTGCTGCAGGTACTTCGTCATAATGGTGGCCGTGGCCCCGAAGTTCGGGCGGATATCAATATACTCTGCCTTGATCTCGGATTCTCCCGGCGGGTGGTGGTCGATTACTATTCCCACATATGAGTTGGGGGGAAGCATGTTGTTTACACCGGGGATGGCACAGTCGATAAGGGCAATTTCGTCAAAGTCTTCCAGGTCATATTCTTCCATCTTGCTCAGGTCAATCCCCAGCAGGTTTACGAAGGCCTTGTTTTCCTGGTGTCCGATCCTCCCGTGGTAGAGGATATTTGCGTCGACTCCCAGGCTTTTTGAAATTTCTTTTAAAGCAAGCCCGCTGGATATGGCGTCAGGGTCAGGGTTGTCATGAATTACGATGGCAAGCCTCTTGTCTCTGATCCCTTTCAGCCATCTGGAGAGCCTGTTGCCCCTGTGGACAGATTCGGCCCTCTCAAGGGAGCGGGAAAGGGAACTGGCCACTACCCGGGAAGGCATAAATACGTAATCTGCCCCAAGGTCCTCCATCTTTTCCCTGTTGATGATGTCGGAAGCCCGGGAAAAAATCTGCACATCGGGGCTTATCACTTTTTTGAAATTTTCGATGCCCTGCCTGTTCGCCTCATTATTGGAACTGAGGAAGAGTATGGCAACAACATTTCGGAGGTCAATCGTATTCACGAGACCGGGGTCGGAAATGTCTCCGACAATTGCTTCGAAGCCTTCCTCCCGGAGGGTCTCAACCTTGGCTTCGTCCTTGTCCACAATGATTACGACTTTATTGCTTTCCCGGAGTTCTTTTGCAAGCGCAAAACCAATACTTCCACTGCCGAGAATCAAATATCTGGGTTTAACTACGTTCTTCAGGGTACTATCCGGATCTTTTGAAAAATTAGACAAAAACAGTTCCTCCCTGTCTCATGTACGTATGGACACGTTCAAAGGAGAGCAGATGTTCGATCAAAATTCTACATATTACGGAGTTACTATTTATATTATTCACGCAAGTTCATTCCTTATAAACGCGGTACATACCTGCAAATCACCTGTTTCCGGGGCCTTTCCCGGACCTCCACAGGTATACTGCATTACAATGCACCTTTCGGTTGTCGTTAACTTTGAATTTGCTGTTCCTGCATTAACTTATCATTCGTGCATTAAATTAACATTCATCCATTAAACTAGTTAGTATACAATGTTATATTGAAATGTAACGTATATAGTTGGTGATACGAAATAAGTTTTTCTCTGTATAAAAATATAAAATGAATGTATGCCAGGGGACGGGAAAAGTGCATAAAGATTCGCACATAAATATTGGAGGTTCTTTTGCCCCTCCTTACTTATCACAGTATTCTATTAAGTTTATAACTAAACATCATAAAATTTAGACCTGCAGGCAGTTACCATGAAACACATCAGTTCTTCACGGATGAAAGCAATCGATAAAAACTGTGCACATTTGGGCCTGCTCCCGCTGCAGCTGATGGAAAATGCAGGGGCCGGGGTAGCACAGAGCGTAAGGGAGAAGCTCGAAAGCGGGACAGTGCTTTTTGTGGCAGGCCGGGGAAATAATGGGGGAGATGCCTTTGTTGCTGCCAGGCACCTTGCAGGCCTCCCTGCCTACAGGGTGAGTTTGGTCCTGCTCGGAAAGGCCCGGGAAATAGGGACCAAAGAGGCAGCCCACAACTTTTCCCTCCTTAAGTTCAGCGACGTCGGAGTGCTTGAAGCAGGGGATTCAAGCCAGCTTGCAGCCTCGGGCTGGTTTTCCGAAGCAGACCTTGTGGTTGATGCCGTTTTCGGGACAGGCATAAAAGGAAGCTTAAGGGAACCCGAGTCAACGGCAATCGACCTGATTAACGAAGCCGGAAAAGCCGGAAAAACCGTAATTGCGGTGGATATCCCTTCAGGGCTTGACCCGGACGGAGGGGACTTTGAAAAAGCAGTTCGAGCAGACCTTACCGTGACCTTCCACCGCATGAAAACCGGGCTTTTTCACGAGAAGGCAAGGGAATATGCAGGCATTGTCAGAGTTGCTGAGATAGGGGTCTGCGCGGATGCCGAACGTTACGTGGGCCCGGGGGACCTGGAGATGCTCTGCAGGCGGGAGCAGGCAGGGCACAAAGGGGATTCCGGAAAGGTCCTCGTTATCGGGGGAGGGCCGTATTCAGGGGCTCCTGCCCTTTCTTCCCTTGCAGCCCTAAGGACAGGGGCGGACCTGGTAACCGTTGCAGTCCCGGAGCCTGTTGCAGGCATTGTTGCGGCTTATTCCCCGAACCTTATCGTCCGGAAGCTGTCTTCAAGCTTGCTCTGCCCCGAAGACCTGCCCTTCCTTCTGGACCTCATCAACTCCCATGACGTGGTTGTGATGGGGATGGGACTCGGAAAAGCCGCAGAGACCCTCGAGGCTGTCCGGAAAATCCTGCCCTTCTGCAGGAAAGCCGTCCTGGACGCCGACGCCCTTTCGGCCCTCTCAGGCCCCCTCTTCGAAACCCTTGCGGGCAGCTGCGAAATGATCGTAACCCCCCACGCCGGGGAATTTGCTCGCCTGCGGGGAAGGGAAAACCCCGGAGACCCGGAAACCCGCCTGAAAGCCGTAAGGGAATTTTCGGAAGAAAACGGGGTGGTAACCCTCCTTAAGGGAAAGCTCGACATCATTTCGGACGGAAAGCAAACCCTCCTTAACAGGACAGGCAATGCCGGCATGACCGTGGGAGGCACCGGAGATGTCCTGGCAGGCATTACCGGAGCCCTTTTTGCCAGAAACCCCGCCTTTCTTTCCGCCTTGTGTGCGGCCTACATAAACGGGGCTGCAGGAGACCTGGCTTTTAAGGAAGCCGGAAACGGTCTGCTTGCAACGGATGTGCTGGAAAAAATCCCCCCAATCATTAAAGAGGCGGAGATAGGATAAATACGGATAAAGCGAATAAAGCAGATAAAAATCCGAAAACTACCGTAGACAAACCTTCAGTAAGAAATGGGGAGTATGGGATATGACACAGGAAGCTGACAGGAAAATCGAAGTAGAAATCGAAAGGAACAGGGTGAGGATCAATATTTTTCATGGGGAGGATGAGCAGATCATAAAGCTCACCTTGAAAGAAGCCGAGGAACTTTCGGATGAATTGGGTAAGGCTATTGAGGACTATTCAAAGCGAAAACAGGTAAGGATTGATTGATTGATTGATTGATTGATTGATTGATCTGGACCAACTGATCCGGACTAACTGGTCAGGAAGAATTGAAAAACCCAAATTTGAAAAATCAAAATTTGAAAACATTAAAAAACGTGGTGATTATTTGGAGAAGACGTTTACACATATTGAAGACGGCAGGGCCCGCATGGTGGATATTAGCGGGAAAGCTGACGTTTCCCGGCGGGCGCGGGCGGCAGGGGATATTGTGCTTTCGGAAGACACTATCGGGAAGATAAGGGAGGGCACGGTGGAGAAAGGAAATGTGCTTGCAACCGCCAGGGTTGCGGCCGTGCTGGCGGTGAAAAGGACGCCCGATACCATTCCCATGTGCCACCAGATCCCGATCACCGGGATAGATGTGGATTTTGAGATCGGAAAAGAGGCAATTTCGGCTGTGGTGGAGGTCCGGACTGTCGGAAAGACAGGGGTGGAAATGGAAGCCCTGGCAGGAGTCTCGGCTGCCCTGCTGACGGTCTGGGACATGGTAAAATCGGCGGAAAAAGATGAGAGTGGGAACTACCCCCACACCGCTATCAGGAACATAAGGGTGCTTGAAAAGGTTAAAGGCTGAAAGCCGGAAAAGTAGGGGGTCCGCTAAAAGAAGATTTTTAAAGGATGGAATATATCAAGACGGGAAACTGAGGTATGTATCTTGAAGATCATAGGTGGACCAGCATCACAATTACTTGCAAGCCGCACGGCCCGGGCTCTCGGGACAGAGCCTGCGCTCTGCGAATTCAACAGCTTCCCTGACGGGGAACTTTACCTCCGGATTGCCGAAGAAACGGAAAACGAAAATGTAACCCTGATCCAGAGTACCCCCACGGACTCGGACCTGGTGGCCCTGATCCAGCTTATCGATGCCTGTGAAGGGGCGGCCAAAATCAATGTCGTGATCCCCTATATGGGCTATGCCAGGCAGGACAAGAAGTTCAAGCCCGGTGAGCCTATCAGCGCCAGGGCAGTTGCCCGCTGCATCAATGCTGACCGGGTCTTTACCATCAATATCCATGAAAAGAGCGTTCTCGGGCACTTCCCCTGCCCTGCCGAAGACCTGGACGCTGCAAAACTCCTCGGGGAATACATTGCGACCCTTAGCCTTGAAAACCCCCTCCTGGTTGCCCCGGACGCAGGAGCCCAGGGGCTTGTGAAAAACGTTGCCTCCGACCTCGGCTTTGCCTGCGACTACCTCCAGAAAACCAGGCTCAGTGGGGATACCGTTGAGATCAAGACAAAGACCGTTGACGTAACCGGAAGGCACATCGTTCTTGTGGATGACATGATCGCAACCGGCGGGACAATGGCCGAGTCCATCCGCATGCTCAGGGGGCAGGGCGCTGCCGACGTCTACCTGGCCTGCGTACACCCTGTCCTTGCAAGAAACGCCGCAATAAGGCTGTTCAATGCAGGGGTAAAAGACATTATCGCAAGCGATACCCTTGAAAAAGCTGAGAGCAGGGTGAGCATGGCCCCCCTCATTGCAGATGCCCTGAAGGGCCTCTGACCCTCCACCTCTATTTTTTTTACCGTTAACTATTTTTTAATGTTCTGTACATTCTTAGTACTATGACGCTCCCAGATATTTGCCCCCTGGATAGTTCCAAAAAATGCAAGGGTTTGGATTGTCACCTCTTCTGCCTGGAATGGAGAACAAAAGAGCCCATATGCCTTATCGGCTACGGCGCGACCAGCAGAACAACGGCCGGCAGGACAGACCGTAAAAAAGATACCTATGCCGAGGAAACCTTCAACAAACTTGGACGGCAGCCTCTCCCTAAAAGAAGGACTGGCTCGGAAAACGGGGACTGGACTCCCAGCAGGATGGCAGAAAGACCCCCTGAAAAGCCGGCTGAAAGAAGAGAGGAAACCCACCTTCTTCGAGGGACCAGAAGAGCCTGGCCGGAAGAGCCTGGCAGAAGCTCTGAAGGAAGGCTCAGGGAAGGCCCTGAAGGAAAGCAGAGGGAAAGCCTTGAAGGAAGGCTCAGGGAAAGTCTTGAAGGAAAGCAGAGGGAAAGCCTTGAAGGAAGGTTCAGGGAAAGCCCCGGTGAAAGCCTGAACGGAAAAGGCGTTTCCAGTGAAGCTGAAGTAGCCTCCATGAGGCTTGAATCCCGCTTGAAAAAAGAGCCTGTGGAAGAAAATCCAATTATTTATGCAAAGCCCCAGCCCAGGGCACAGGAAAAGCCAAAGGTCCAGGAAAAAGTAATCTCCAGAGACAAGCACACCACAATCTTCGCTTCCTGTGATGGGAACGAGAACAGCCCCTGTTGCCCCGCCGGAAAAGAAGAAAGCCCCAAAAAACCTGCCGAACTCAGGGAAAAACGCAAGAAGGTCGATGACTTCATGGAACTGGATCTCCCGGACAACTACGAAGAGGAGTTCTGGAGTTAATTGCCCTTTGGCAGCGGAAAAACGGAAAAGAATTAAGGATTGAAGATGCATACGGGAACCCCAGGGAAAATTACCAGGCCAGAGGTATGATGATCAAGCATGGACCGAGAGACATACCGTGAGATATACGATTCGCTGTACGATTTTAAGGACGTATTCCGTCTTTCTGAACAATATTCCGAACCTGTCGGCATGCTTGCTACGATCCTCAACCAGAAAATTGTGAAAATGACAAGGTTCAGGCACAGGAAAGTGTATTCCAGGGAGGAAGAACTTTTTTTCAAATGGAGGAAGGGCCGTCCGGTCCTGGACCTTGCGGAGTATGTCCATTTCCCCCCGACCCTTATGGCGTCCCTTATCATGAAAAACCTCGGTTTTCCCAAAAAAACCGTTAACTGG
The DNA here is from genome assembly GCF_024372725.1 of Methanosarcina sp. KYL-1. GTDB lineage: Archaea > Halobacteriota > Methanosarcinia > Methanosarcinales > Methanosarcinaceae > Methanosarcina. The sequence continues at coordinate 14,984 of NZ_VOUA01000029.1, read as the reverse complement.
TTTTTCAAAAACCCCGATTCCATCGAGCACCCCCGCCTGAGAAAAGAGATAAAAAAAGCCCTGGAAGCTGACCACTTCTTCTCCCCGCAAGCCCACGAAATGCAGTGCAAAAAAGGCGAAATGGGAGAAGCAGTCATCCAGAAATGGCTGGACGACAGGGAAATTCCCTACTGTACGGAAGCCGAAATCCGGGCCCAGGGAGAGGGTAAGACTCCGGATTTTGTCCTGAAAATTCCGGTGTGCATTGAAGGCATGACGATAAAGTGGATAGAGAGCAAAGCCCTTTTCGGGGACGAATTCGAACACCAGCAGTACTCGAAAAAACAGTTCAAAGAATACTCGGAGATTTTCGGGGAAGGCATGGTCGTCTACTGGTACGGCTGCCTTGATGACCTCCCCGCCGACGGCTACCTGGTCAAAGACTACAGCTTTTTTGAAGAATACGGAGAGGAGATCAAAGGACTTTTCGACTACCTCGTGTACTGGTAACTCAGCCTCACCTGGAACGCCTCAGGATACTGTAAACGCACTTCAAAAGGCTAGCCCGGAAGTCCGGAACGTTGGCCTGAAGGCTTTTGAAGTTATCATGATTACCTGACGGAAGCTCAGAAAGTCAATCCAAAGAATTTTTAAATTAGTCTGAAGCTCTTCGAAAAGCTCAGACTTCCTGTATTCAGACTTCCTGTATTCAGACCCTCTTTCTTCTTACCTTCTTTTTTCATACCCTCTTAATTGAGGACATGTTTGTCAGGGGGTCTTTTTCGACCTGGAATACGTGGTCTGCGGAATCTATAAGGGACTCGTCATGGGAGACTACTATGATCTGGCCGACCCCTATGTTGCGCATCGTGTCAATGAGTTTGAGGAGCTGCCTGACATGGCCCCTGTCCAGAAAGACTGTGGGTTCGTCCAGGATCATGGGGGGAAGCCCGTCGGCCCTGTCCCCGCCAAAACCCAGGGCAAGCAGACGGTAGATGGCACAGCGCAGGATGAGGTTGAAGATGGCGCGTTCGCCTCCGCTCAGGAGTTTTGGCTCAAGAGGAGTGCCGTCTTTCCTGTAGACGGTCAGGTTGTACTCGGAGTCAAGTTCGATGCGGGAATAGGCGTTGTTTGCATACATGAAAGAAAACATCTCGTTTAAGAGGGTGGAAAGGGCGCCTATGTTCCGGGTCCGCATGTCTGCTCGGATGCGCATGTAGGTGTTTTCGAGTTCTTCGGCGTTCCTGTACACGGCTTCAAGGTATGCCCGCCTGTTTTCGAGAGCCCGGAGTTCGTCTTTGAGTTCTCTTAAGCGCTTTAAGCTGTTTTCTGCCATGCCAATTTCTTTTAAAAGCGCGTCTTTTGCAGCGGCCATCTCCTGGATATTCTTAGTGATATTTGCCTGGGCTTCCTCAAACAGGGTGCGTTTGTCCTGCAGTTCCTGAAGGTCGCTTCCTTCCATTTTTTCCTGTAGCTGCCTTATCCTTTCACTGCGCTCCAGGATTTCCCGGTCAAAGAAACCGACTTTTTCGGAAAGGTTCCTTATGCCGGTTTCAAGTTCGGAAATTTTGTGCTTTATGTTGTCCATGCGGAGCAGGTTTGACTGAAGCTTTTTTACCTGCAAGAGGAGCTTTTCGCTTCCCTCATGGGCTTTTTTTGCCTCCTCTTCCTTTTTCCGCAGGGCTCCGGCTTCATGCCCGAGGGCCTGCAGCTTTTCCTTGACCTGGCCTTCCCGGTCCCCGAGCTCTTTTAACCTTTCCTCAAGTTCCCCGGCCCTCTGCCCGTAGTTTTCAATCAGGGCCAGGGAAGTCCGGATTTTCCCGTTCAATTTCTCGGTTTCCGAAGCGTTTTCGGCAAGCTTTTTCTCAAATGCCCTGGCTTCCCGGAGGGCTTTTTCACTCTCCCCATGGGTTTTTTGCGCCGCCTCTTCCCAGCCCCTGAGGGCCTTGATGTCCGGGAGGAGCTGTTCCCGGCCGGCTTCAAGCTCTCGCTTTCGCTTATCAAGGGTTTCGAGTTTAAGTTTCTCCTCTTCGATCCGGGCTTTATGGGCCTCCATCAGTTTTTCCGAAGCCTTTGCCTTTTCCCTGAGTTTTTCGGTTTCAAGGTCGTAGTCAGAAATCTTCTTTTCAAGTTTCTTCGCGTCCTTGAGCCGGTTAAGCTTTTTCTCGATCTCCGCCTGCTGGACCTTGGTGTCCACGAGCTCTGCGGAAAGCTTTTCTTTCTTCTGTTCTGACTCTTCCGTGCTGCATGCGATTTCGGACCCTTTCAGCTCCTGCCCGCAGGTCGGGCACTTCCCTTCGGCAAGCAGTTCCCGGTTTTTCCGGAGGCTTTTTTCAAGTTCCCGGACAACAGCCTCAAGTTCCTTTTCCCGGCCGTGCAGCCTGTTTTTGTTCTCAAGCAAAAGTTCGCTGAAATCCTCCAGGTTTTCGAGCTGCTCCGCACCAAACCCGAGCCCCCGCAACCCTGCCTGGGCCTCAGACTTCTGCTCCTGGACTTCCAGGACTGCTCTTGCGTTTTCCCGGAGTTCTTCTTCAAGAATCTCGACTTCGGTCTTACCCTTCCGGCCTGCAGCCCTGGAGGCCTGCAGCTCCTTTTCAAGTTCGAGTAAATTCCCGTCCCCGGTTTCCTTTTCCTTCAGGGCAAGGGCGAGCTTCGAAGCGATATCATTTTTCCGGTCCCTGAGCAGGCTTTCTTTCTCTTCCAGTTCCTTTATCGCAGAAGCGAGTTCAGCTTCCGTATTTCCAAAGCCGGCTTTTTCTTTTAGTCCCCTGCTCTCCTCTTCAAGCCCCTTTATATTTTCCTTATAAGCTTCAATCTCCTTTTTTGCAGCCTCGATATCCGACCTGCACTGCAGAAGGGCGCGGTTGTTTTCTCCCCTGTCTTTTTCAAGGTCGGCAAGGACCTGTTCCCTGGCTTCCTGTTCCTTCAGGAGCAGGGCAAGTTCCTTTGAGGCGCTGTTCACCTTTTCCTTTGCCAGGGCTTCCTCTTTTTCTCTTTGCAGGAGCAGGGCTTCAATTTCAAGGTCCCCGAATCCGCATTCTTCCCTGAGGGAGGAGTTTTCTTCCCCTCGTTCAAGCAGGTCCTCCCTCTGCGTCTGGATTTCTCCGGAAAGGCTCTCTTTTTCCCGGAAACAGCCTGCTTTATTTTCCTGTGACTCCCGGACAGCCCCTTTCAACTTCTCGATTTCCTGCAGGCGTTCCCTGTGCTCCGCAATCATCCTGTCAAGTTCCTGCTTGCGGGAAGCTGCAGCTTCTTTTTTCTCGGAAAGCTCCTGCAGGGCCGCATCACTTTCCTTCACCTTTTGCCGAAGCCCGTTCAGGGCAGCAACCGGCCCTGTTTGCTCGATGCCTTCTATTTCGGCCTTCATGTCCGCAAGGCTGGTCCTTGTATCCCGCTCAAGCCTGCTGACTCCGGTCTTTGCGCTGTGGACCCTTTCCCGGTACTCCTCGAGCTTTCCGAGCTGCAGCAGGTCGTCGATCATCCGCTGCCTGTCCTTCGGCTTTGCGTTGATGAGCACATCGATTTCCCCCTGCCGGATGTAGGCGCAGTTCCGGTATGCCTCTTCATCCATATTCAGGAGGGCACAGACCTCTTCGTAGGTCCGGGTGGCCTGGTCGACCATGCTTTCCCCGTCAGCATAGAGCACGCACTTCGAATTTGAGGCGTTTTCACTTTTCGGAGAGTAGCGGAAAGCCTGCTCGAGCCGGTATTCTCTCCCCAGGTGCTCGAAGTCAAGGGCAAGCTTTGCATTTTCCGCTCCCTTGAAGATCATGTCCGCAAGCACAAAGTCCTTTGAAAGTATCTTGCTCCCGAAAAGCCCCATAAAACAGGCTTCAAGCAGGCTCGACTTCCCGCTCCCGTTGACCCCGGAAATCACCGTCACCCCGTCTTCGAAAGCGAGGTCCAGCTTCCTGTAACTCCGGATGTTTTCGATGTGCAGGTTTTTCAGCTTCATAAGTAATCACCAAGGTTGTACTGCCTGGGCACTGCAGGCTTGCCCTTCCCATTTTTCTGCCCGGCTTTTTCGGGCTTTCCAGCTATTTCCGGTTTTCCAGCCTTTTCAGATTCCGACTTTTCAGCCTTTTCCGGATATTCAGCCTTCTCAGATTCCGATTTTTCAGTATTTTCCAATTTATCAGGCATTTCTAACTTTACCGGTTTTTCTTCCGGAAGGTTTCCACCCCTGTTTTCCACATCCGGCCTGTTGTCAGCATCTTTCCAGAAATCAATATCCTCAGGACTTTTTGCAGGGCTTTCTGCAGGGGTTTCAGAAAGCTTCTGAGGAGAAATCATACTCGATGCCGTTTTGAAACTGTCAAGGCTCATTGCAGGGGGCGCATGGCTCGTATTTCTTGAAAATGAAACGACTGGAGATGGGATCTTATCCATTTTCCCTTCTTCTGCGGGTTCTTTGGTGGGCTCTTCGGCGAGCTGTTCCGGAGAAGCGGGCTTTTCGGGGGCATCCGGGACATCAGGGGCTTTCCAGAACACAGGACTGTCTTTACCTTCTTCTTTTTCTGCGTTTTCCGCCCCCACCGTGTTCTCAACTTCCAGAACCCTGCCCTCAAGGCTTTTTCTCTCCGGCCCCTCAGGCAAATCATCTGCAGCAACCGGAGAAATGCCGGCTTCTTCAACCGGTCCGGGAACGCCGGCACTTTCATAAGGTCCGGCATTTTCATCGATTGTAGTAGTGTCAATGCCTTCAGGGCTTTCAACTTGAGGATTCACGACAATTTCAGGACTTCCAGTGACTGCTAGAACCTCAACTTCCGCTGGCAGCTCTATTTCTTTGGCTTCCACGGCCAGCTCAACATGTTCAGGAGAGTCAACATATTCAGGCTGCTCAACTTCTTCGGCACCTTCGGCATAGCCGGAATCTACGGCCTCTTCAGCTCTGCCCGGCACCTCAATAATGAAATCCGGGTCCTTGAAATCGATTGCCGAAATCAGTTCCGAAAGCCGTGATTCGGTTTCTTCGTCCACCCTTGACCTGGCAACGTTAGGGTTCCGGACAATTTCATCAACGATCAGCCCGCCGTCGGTCAGGCTCATCCGCTTGATCTCCTCGGCAACCGCGTGGTCCGGGTCTGCGAAACTGACCTTTACGACCTCTTCCGGGACCGCATCTTTGACCCTCAGGTCCCTGACCCTCGGCACGAGGACCCCTTTATTCAGCAGGTACTCCTCAATATCACTGAAAGAAAGGACATCCCCAGAATCCCCGGAAATTTCCAGGAACACAACCGATTCAGGGAGGTCATCCTCATACTCGTTTACGGCGGCAAAAATCTGTTCATAGGGCTTATCTTCCCCTTTCAGGTCTGCGGAAATGAAGAGGAATTTGCGGGTAGGGATGGTGCGCCGGCTGATCTCCACCCCCTCCGCAGAAAGCGTGATAATATTGTAGGATCGTGGTTCACTTTCGGACGCACTGTTCCTTTCAGTGCTCCCCGAGTACGTAACCCAGGTCTCCCCAACCTTAATTTTCTCGTACTTGTGGTAGTCCCCAAGGAGGATCGCATCCACCTTAAAGGGAATATTTTCCAGCACCTCGGCACAGTCCCATTCCCCGTAGGGGAAAGGGGTCATGATCTGATGCATGACCAGGAGCTTCTTCCCGTTTTCCGAAACACCCTCAGACACCTCAGACACCTCAGACGCCTCAAGCACCTCAGGCAGCTCAGGCAGCTCAAACCCGGAATAATCAAAAATAGGGATCTTTGACTTCGGCACGCTGTCGATCCCGTAGACAGCTACATCCCCAACCATGCAGGGCACTTTTCCCAGCCGGACCGCGATTCCCATCTCCTCAAAGAGGTCCAGCCACTGGGTATTCTGCTTGCTCTCGTGGTTCCCTACAATTGCCAGCAGAGGAATATCTGCAGCCTTCAACCGGCCCAGGATATTTATCGTATCCAGGAGGTCTTCCAAAGTCGGGTTCCTGGAATCGAAAAGGTCTCCCGCATGCACGACAGCGTCCACCTGCATCTCAATAGCGTCTTTTATGACCGCCTCAAAAGCATCAAAAAAGTCTTTCCTCCGAACCTCACTGTGGTATTGCCTGTAACCCAGGTGAGTGTCTGCCGTATGGAGTATCCTTATTTCCCGGTCCATAGTTTCATCTGTCTCTAGTTTTTATGCTATAGGGATTTGTATATTAGTATTTAAGTTGTTTCCACAGACCCATGGCTAAAAGTGTATATCAATCTGGGGAAAAATTGTCATTCCCATTTCCTTCCTAGCATAGGCACTTCTGGAACTGGAGAACTATAATTAAATAAAGAATACTCATCCATGGCTAAAATAGAGTGTCATTCATTAAAGGACAACTTTAACTATAGAAATTTTCCAGCTTCTACTGCTAAGAACATATTAAATAGTATTTAACTAGTTTCTATAATTTTTGTGCACTTTTTTATCTAATTAATAAATAATTAATAAATTTTTTATACGTTAGGCTATTCAAAATGAATATAAGTACAAAATATAAGGTCAATACCAAAGCATTTAAAATTTAGGTGAATAAGATGATTCCTAACTATAAGTACAAACCCGGAGTCTATTTTATTGCGACTTTTATTATAACCTATGTTTTCTTGTTTGTAGGGGCATACTTAAGTTTTCATGATGATGGAAGGGAACTGTATACGTTATTACTCCTGGCTGGAATGATGACACCTTTTCTTGTTTCACTTTTCATGATATTTACGTCTAAAAATTCGGATCTAAAAAAGGATTTTATCAACCGGCTTATCAATCTCAGGTTAATAAGGCCAAAAGTGCTACTGGCATTTTTTTTAATAATGCCACTCACTGTTCTGGTATCTATCTTTCTTTCTCTTCCATTTGGTGGATCGACTTCTCAATTTCAAATTGCAGAACAGTTCTCTTTTTCATCAGGTTTTGTCCCTGCGTTTCTTCTTCTTATCCTGGCTTCAGCTTTTGAAGAGCTTGGATGGAGAGGATACGGCTTTGAAAGTCTGCAAAGCCGGTACACTTTCTTTACGGCATCGATTGTTTTCAGTATACTCTGGTCGCTCTGGCACTTCCCGCTGATCTTTTTCAAGGACATGTATCAGTATGAGATTTTCCACGAAAACATCTGGTATGCGGTGAATTTTTTTGTCAGCATCATCCCTATGGGAGTGATTATCAGCTGGCTCTATATAAAAAATGGAAAAAGTGTTCTGGCAGTGATTCTCATTCACATTGTCATCAATTTCTCGCAGGAAGCTCTGCAAATGACCCAATTTGCAAAGTGCATTGAATCTGTGGTTGTTACTGTCGTTGCTGCCATTATTATCATATTAGACAAAGAGATGGCTTTTTCGAAAGAACATCTTACTACTGGAGTTGGCGAGTTACCGAAAATGACAGGACCACTGGAGTTAACTGAGTGACAAATAATTCTACAGACCACTATTCCAAATTCCTTTTTATCTGGTTTGGACAATTCATCTCAATAATAGGTAGTGGTCTTACTATTTTTTCCCTGGGGGTATACGTATACCAACAAACCGGTACGGCTTCAAGCTATGTCTTTATACTCATGTGTGCTTTTGTGCCACCTTTCTTGCTAAAGCCCTATGGAGGTATACTGGCAGACCGTTATGATAGACGTTCAATGATGATTTTCGGGGATTTTGGATCAACGCTCGGGCTTCTCTTCATATTTCTTATGATGCTGAAAGGCAACATTGAACTCTGGCAAATTTATCTTGGGATTGCAATCAGTTCAATTTTTTCAGCTTTTCAGGAACCAGCCTATAAAGCCCTGATTACGGACCTCCTGCCTGAAAATCAATATGCCAGAGCAAGCGGACTGGTGCAATTAGCAAGTTCAGCTCAATATTTAATTTCTCCTTTTTTAGCCGGAATTATACTCACAATAATGGATATCAAATTTGTTTTTTTAATTGATGTTACCACATTCGTAATTGCCAGCTCCATTGTTATATGGATAAGAAATACCCTGGGCAGAACCCAAATAACGAGATCGGAACAAAACAACATGGCTGACCTTAAAGAAGGCATCCGGGAATTTTCGAAAAATAGAGGCGTGGTCAATCTGATTGTTACTATCATGCTCGTGCTCTTTTTTGTGGGATTGCTCCAATCTCTTATTATTCCGATGCTGCTAAATTTAACAACAGTAAAAGCAGCAGGAATCATTCAATCGATCTGTGCATCGGGCATACTTATCGGAAGCCTGTTTATCGGGGTATTTGGCAGCAAAAACAAACATGTAAAAACTTTATCTATCTCACTATTCATTTCAGGCATATTTTTTGCCAACCTCGGACTCTCAACAAATATAGCTTTTGTCACTTTAGCAGGATTTATGTTTTTTGCCACATTGCCTTTTATTAATACATCTCTTGAAGTTTTAGTTCGAAAAAATATAGATAACAGTAAACAGGGGCGTGTATGGTCGATTATTTCTATGATTACTTATCTCGGCTACATCATAGCTTATGCAGTCGCAGGTTTTTTAGCAGACAAAGTATTCAATCCGCTTTTGGAACCCGGGGGGTTACTGGCTGAAACGGCCGGTTCTATTATTGGAGTGGGAGGAGGCAGAGGAATTGCCTTAATGTTCATAATTTCCGGCTTAATGATTTCCGTGTTTGCCCTTTTGATCTGGCAAAATAAAAAGATAAAACAATTAGAAGATGTTGAAAGTAAGGACGGCGAGCCATCCAAAAATAAATACTATGTTGAAACGTAAATTTAGAATTCTCAGAAATTGTATACGAAATCCGGCCAGGTAAACCTATGAATTGAATTCATCAGGCTGTCTCAAAACTACATTTGATTCTACAATTGGGCTAGAATATTATGTTTCAAGGTTAATTGATATCTGAATTTCAGAATAATTATCTGTTTGAATTTAAACTCATTATTACCCCTTATCCAATTGTAGAAATGGGTTGAGTTTTGATACAGCCTGCTATTTGGTATTTTTGACATAATGGGGGAGAAAGCCAGGTCCATATGAGGTATTTGCATTTTGCAAACCAGGCCGAAAAAGAAAAATTCACCAGCGTAGCCCGCTTATTTCGAGCAATCGCTCACGCTGAATATATACATACAGGCGACCACTACCGGGCTTTAAAACACCTTGACGGGGGATTTGTCGCAAACAGCATGGCAGCCTTCGGTCCGGGGGACACAATAAAAAACCTTAAACTGATCATCGACGGCGAGACATTTGAAATCGAGGAAATGTATCCCGTATACATAGAAGTAGCAAAATTCCAGGCCGAAAAAATTGCACAGAGAAGCTTTGAATGGTCGTATGCTACCGAAAAAATGCATAAAATGCTCTTTGAAAAAGCATTCGAGTCGGTCAATTCTGGAAAAGATGTCGAGCTCGGCCCGGTCCACGTCTGCGAAGTTTGCGGATATACCCTCGAAGGGGAAACCCCCGATAGATGCCCCATCTGCAATGCTTTAAAGGAAAAATTTACGGCGTTCAGATAAAGGCTTATCTTACATCGGCTTAATTCTTAGCAGCAGATTCTATCTACCGCATAATTGGTTTAGGATAGGCTCAAAAAATAAGCCTCTTCCGCAGGCATTTCACCTGCGGAACAGGGCAAAAGCAAGTGCCAGAACTGAAAGGGCACCGGGAAGTGTGAAGGAAGGAGCAGTTTCAGTGGTAGGTTCGGTTTCCGAATCTGGCTGTTCGGAGACAGGGATTTTGCCTTCGTAGTATTCGTTGGAAATGGTGCAGTAGGCGACGGTGAAGCCACCTTTTACTAAAGTTTTTCCACTGGCACCCAACTCATCAACTTGATACACGAAATCAATAGGCATACTTCCTCCTGCCCAATTTTCGGTTGGTTTGACGGTCCATTCAAAAATTTCCGTTGAATTCTCTTCCATAGTTTTCCCAAAGTATTCTTCCATTCTTGAAGTTGGCCCATCTATAATAACAAAATTATTTTCCCCAAGTTCGCTTAATTTGACAGAAACATAGCATCTTTGATATACTGAGAAATCAAGTTTAACTTTAAAAGGTTCCCCAATTTTCAAAACGGATTTTGCAATTTCTTTATCAGGTAATAATTGGTCATTGTAGTATACATCTATGTCTCCATAAGGGCTACTGGCAGAAACTGTTCCTACCATAAAAAGAAACAAAACTCCATAAGTAACGAAACTTATTTTTTTCATGGATTTCCCCCAATTTCTAAAATCAAACTATCATATCCTACTGATTTTTCGGTACTACTGCCAACTTTATCTCCAACACCTTTTGGTCCAGGGCCAACAATTGTTGAAGCATATCCACTAAATCTGTATTTTATTGGTAGATTTTCTCCAATTATTATTGGAGTTCCATCATTATTCTGATTACACGGGTGCTTTACACGTTCATCTTGTCTCACATACCGCTGCCCCTTATGCCCGAAATAAGGCTTTGGAATCACCTCATTATCATTATCGATAACAGTAAACACCTGATATTTCCCCACAACCTCATACGTCCAAACATTCACCGTAAACACCCAGTGAGGCGGCAGCACTGGAAGCCCGCACGGGACAGCTGCCATAACCCTATCCAGCCGCTTTGAAACCAGATCGCCTGCCTCTCCCGAATATCTGTCCACGGTTTCGTCTGCCAGGTTTTTCAGTTCGTCATCAATCTTCCCGAAACAGGCATCAAGGACTTCCCCTTTGTTTACGGTGACGGCGCAGATGCCGTCTGCAACGCCGATGCGGACGTCGGTGTCGACCCGGTTGAGGACTGCTTCAAGTTCGTCGGGTCCGATGGTCGGGTTTGAGTTTCGGATTTCGGTTTTTATGATGGTGGCAAGCTCTTCGGAGAGTTCTTCGGTGGTGGATTTTTCTATTATTTTGTCGTCGGAGAGGCTGGAAAGGTAGCCGAATGTGATCGTACGGACCCGGGCTTCTGAGATCCAGTCGGAGATCCCGGGGTTTGAGCTTACTTCGGCTGCGATTTCTTTGGTAACCCGGACTTTCATTTCCTTCGCATAGATACGCTTCAGGTTGTAGACTTCGAGATCAAGGGATGACGTATCAAGGGAGACTGACTGTTCGCTGAGGTTTTCTTCGAGGAGGAGGACTTCTTCGTTCAGGACGGCAATGCTCCTGCTGATTTGCTCTGCGGTTTCGGTCTTTACGTATTCCCCGCTTGTGGCTATGGCGTCTGCAATTTCTTCGGAGAGGCCGGTGGTGAAGATGCAGGTGTTCCGGACACCCAGGGGGTAGATTGTTTTCCCGGTCATGGGGTCGGTCCATTCGTATTCTCCCCTCAGGTCGAAGTCTGGGTCGTGGTAGAGGTAGTTGGGTTTCTGATCAATGATCAGGGTCAGGTTTTCGTCCCAGCTGTATTTGCTCTCGGGCTGGCCGGTAACGGTCATGGTGGAGATGATGCCCATTTCGGCGCCGAGGGCGGAGGCGGCCCGCTCCATTGCGGGGTTGTTGAAGAGGGTGAGAGTGCCTGAAGTCACATCGTCCAGCATTCCGGTGTCGAGCCCCTTTTTGTCAAGGGCTTCGAGGATGTAGGAGTCAAGGTTCGAGTCCAGCTTTTTGTTTTTCTGCTCGATGTCCTCCAGGAGTTTGTTGTAGGCTTCGTTCCTGGCTGTGTAGCGGGCAGAGTCGCTTGAGCTGTACATTTCTCCTGTGTGGGTGAGGTGCTGCTTCCTGTTTACGTAGTTTTTCCGGGAAGCTTCCAGGTCAAGAACGAGTTTTTCTGCGGTTTCCACCTGCAGGTCGGTAGGGTCCTGGCCGGGGTTTTCAAGAAGGGAATAGGAAAAGGTCGGGTTGTCTTCCTCTATTTCGGAAAGCATTGCCAGTACTTCTTCGGCCATTACCCTGTGCAGCCAGGGTGGGATGTCGCAGGGGACAGAGTGTTCTGCCAGGTACTGCCCGTCAGGGTAGGCCCAGAACATGCTTTCGATAGCCCTCAGGTCAACGTGGGCGTCCCTGTATTTATCGGCGGCATCCGAACAGCAGGGGTCAAACCTGTCTGCCCCATCTGCATAAACAGTCGTTTCCCTGTATTCCCTTTCGGTTGGGTCTGCATAGGTTGAAAGGCCTGTGTAGCCGCCTGTGGGAGGGCGTTTGTGGAAGATAATGGTCAGGTTCTCTGATTCGGTTTCGGTGTGAAAGAGGAATTCGGAATCGGTTTTGCTCGTGGTTTCGGAGTCAGAGCCGCTGGACGTGCCGGAGTGTGATACTATAGTATGGCCTCCGTTTGGATTAGGGACGGCAGTGTGCCAGATGTAAGTGTAGAGATAATTATAATCGATTTTCCAGCTCGTCTTTATAGCATACGAGATATCATAGCGGATACCCCAATCAAAAACATGGTCTTCCAGGTCAAGATAGCCGTCGGTTCTGTTTTCAGCGATAAGCCGATCATTAGCTCTGTACTCATAGTGGGGCACTACTTTTACGTCAGTGATTTCCACGGACTTCAAGCTAACCGAAGCCCCTGTAATCGACCAGCTTGAGACGTGCCCCCGAGGCGGCCTTATGGATGGGGACATGGTCTCGGAATAGGAATTCGTAGTCGAATCACTCCAGGCATAGGACGGTACAAGCGACCCCGCATGTGTGCCCGAAGCAAGGTAGTCCGAGGCCCAGTTGACTGTATGCCCGCTGTAAGAAACCGAACTCCGGTCGAAATCCGCTGCAATCGCTGAGACCAGGGGATCCGGGGAACAGAAACCGTCCCTTATGACCTGGCCCTGTACGGGAGCCATATAAACACTATCGGTGACATCATGGATGAGGTCCGGGTTTTCATCCGTCCATACATGGTCGTTGAAGACCCAGCCGTCAAGCACTCCTTCGGTGTAGTCAGAAGCCGAAACTTTTATTTCCGAATATTCGGAGAGCTCTTCAAAGGAGGTATTTGCCTCTTTGAGGGACTCATCAATTCCCTCTTCCACATCAAGGTTGAAGGACTTGTCCTGCGAGAGGGAATCATAGGTAGTCGTGAGGTTTACACCCTTATCCAGCTCGTACCTATCTTTTGAAACGCTGGAATTTGTGGAGTTCAAACCGGAACCTGAACCAGAACCTGAACCAGAATCGGATTCAAGCCCCTCTGAGTCTTGTTTTACATCCCTTGAGGCAAGGGCGTCTTCGTACAGCACTTTTCCGTTGTAGTACGTGGTGTAGGTAAGGGCAAGGGGGTCCACAGAATCGAAAACCTTTTTCTGGGTGTAGATGGTGGCTCCGTTAACGGAACTTGCGAGAGCCGGGTTGGTCAGGATATTTAAGGGGCCTTTTGCGTAGTACTGCCAGGGGCCGTAGATGAAGGTCCTCAGGTTCATTGCCCCGAGCACGAGATTGGAAGTCGAATCCGGGCTTGCCGAGTTTTTAAGCTCGGTCTCGTATTCCCTTACAAGCTCTTCTAGTAACGGTTCTCTGGAGGTGACCAGGGTGGAGAGGTTCATACTGCCGTTATACACTTCTCCCGATTCGAGGTCCACAAGGGTGTAGTTAAGGGCAGGGACCTCGAAGATATAATAAATCGTGTAGTTTTTTTCCGAGGGATTTATCTCCCGCTCAAGCGTCCCCTGCACTTTCCGGACCTTTATCTCCTCGGGTTTTATTTCAGGCTCCACGTTTACGGCGAATTCCATGAAGGTATGCATGTTGCCCTGGTAGTTTGCGGCAAGCAGCCTGTTCAGCCCGTCTGCCGTGATGTCCTTTACCGGGCTTACCTCAACCCGGAACCAGTCGGAGGCTTTCAGCTCGTTTCCGTAGTAGAGCTCGATCGATGCGTAACCTGACTCCGCAGTTTCCGGGATTTCCACGTATTCGTCAAAGGAGACCTTGCTGAGAAAGCCGGTTGCCTGCCCGTAGTTTTCGCGTTCAAGCTCGTTTCCCTTAGAGTCCTTTACCACCAGGACGACGTCCATGTTTTTCCACAAGGCTTCGACTCTCCCCCAGACGTCCGAGGGCATGTTTACGGAAATCTTCAGCACATCGCCCCTTTCCAGGTCCTGGTCCTGCGGGTTTACCATAAACCCGTCTTCGGAAAGCTTTTCAACCGGCACTCCCTCGGGCTGGATGACCGGATGCTCCCCTTGCCACTCCAGGGCTTCCATGCCGGCATAGTTCAGGCAGCGGGCAAGGTCCGAGGCTGCAAGGTTAACTGCCGTCTGCCGGGGGTCGCTTTTCTCCGTGGTGTAAATAGTCTCGGCAACTTCACTGTCCATATTCACCAGGAAAGCTGAGGTAAAGGTTGCAGCAAGGACAATGAAGATACCGATCACCGCATATGGTATATAGGCAGAAGTGTTGCCAATAAAGGATGAAAATTCTTCTCCTGATGATTTCTTTCCCATACCCTCTACCTCGGAAACACAGGAAAATTAATTCTCTTACAAGTTAAAAATATTAAAACGTTCAATGCTTAAATTACTTTCGATACATTGGAAATTATGAACTTAAAAAGAAAAGCTGAAAAAATGCACATGAGATTCCTGAATTACAGGCACAAAAAATGAAAGTACCGAGGTACTCTCATGCCAAAGAAAATAATAATGAATATAAAATAAAAGAGAGGTGGGAATGCTTTTTATTAAAGCATCCGCCTTCTCAAGCAAACGGCCGAAAGAGCCAGGCCTGCAGCCGCAAATATTGATCCGAATCCGGGAGAACCTTCGGATTCCCCTTCTACCGGAGTATTCTTTTCGGGAGCTTCATCTCCCAAAGTTTCATTTACCGGAACCGGTTCTTCCGGAATAATGCCCTGGCCGGATCCTTTCCCATCCGCAGTTCCCGTATCCTCCCCGGTTGCGTCCGAAACCTCACCTTTTCTGATAATGACAGCATGACCAAACCCGGATCCCCCGTTATGCTTTTCAGGTTCATTCGGGACTGAATCCGGAATTAGTGACCCGGTCAAAGAATAGCAGCTCAAATGCTCTACCTTGACCCATACCGAGCCCTGTTCATCACCTTTTATCGGAGACCTGCCGGCATCAATTACCCATTCGGGGTTGCCTTTTAAGAGC
>NZ_VOUA01000028.1 GCF_024372725.1 Methanosarcina sp. KYL-1 | reverse complement strand
AATACGTGGCAAAGAAGCTCAATGTAGACACAATGGACCTCTCGGACGAACACGTTATGCGCGAACTCCGTGAGGAGCTTGACATCGGCGTGATCACTTCCGTGCCGGGAGCTGCAAAGGGCATTGCTGCAAAGATGAACATAGAAAAGCTTCTCGACATCAACATCAACTCCTGCGACCTCTTCAGGAAACAGACTGCTTAAAAGCCGACTGCTTAAAAGCCGACTGCTTAAAAACAGGCTGATTGAAAAAGGCTGATTGAAAAAGGCTGATTGAAAGCTTTTTGAAAAAAGTATTCGTGGAGATTACTTTCAAAGAGTATTGTTTTTTAAAACGGTGTCGGGTACTGGAATATTTCCAGGGACCGGGCCCATTTTATATTCATTTTTTGAACAATCCTGGTTTAAAAACTAAAAGTATAAAAAAGGTGATTTTTATGGACGAAGATACCCATCCTCCCTATTCGCAGGTAGACTGGCAGCACGGGTCGGAATGCAGCCGGGCGAGCTGCGACCCGAAAGAACTGGAACGGAGTATTGACTGGAAACAGGGCCTGGCAATAGCACTTGGTGTGCCGCTGCTGATCCTGCCTTCCATAGGCTATTTTACCAGTTATGTCTGGGCTTTTTCTATTATTGTCTGGGTCCTGACCATCTTCCTGGGATTTTTCCAGAACTTTGCATTCGGGGAGCTTGCAACCGTTTTCCCGAAGGCTTCGGGGCTGCCAGGCTATACGCAAACGGTTTTTGGCTCGAATTCCGACAAAAACAATAGAGGGAAATTCAAGTTCGGAAAATTCATCGGTGGTTTCAGTGCCTGGAGCTACTGGTTCGGCTGGAGCCCGGTGCTTGCGATCTATGCAATCCTCATAGGGAGTTACCTGCACGGCCTGATCCCCTCTTTTTCCGCCATTCCCGAGACCCTGCTCTCCCTTACGGTCGGGGCAGTGATTTTCGGATCCCTTGCCGTTATAAACTCAAAAGGGCTCAAGAACGGGGCAACGGCCGGATATATCCTTGCAGTGGTGTCCCTTGTTCCCCTTCTGGCAATCACCGTTGCCCCCTTCCTTACGGGAGACTTCCACCTGGCCAACATTACCGGTTCCTGGTTCCCGACTGACTGGACCTGGGACATGAAACATATCCTGATCCTCTTCGGGATTTTCGCAATGGCCGAATGGAGCGCCTGCGCCTGGGAAACCGCAGCAATCTACGGGCCCGAGTATAAGAACCCCAACACCGACACCCCAAAAGCCCTGCTGGTCTGCGGGGGGATCTGCCTTGTGCTCTATGTGCTGGTCCAGACCTCGGTTATCGGGACCCTGGGAGTCGAAGGCGTACTTGCCGAACCGGTCTCCCCGATGCTTCCGATTGCCAACATGACGCTGGGCAGCCTTGGGGCCTCGATTTCAATCATCATGCTGATAGGGGCAATGCTCCTGATCATCCAGACCGCCTTCCTCTCCTCAGCAAGGTCGATCTACTCGATGTCAGTTGAAGGCAACCTCCCTTCAGTCCTTAGCAAACTGAACTCCCACGGGCACCCCATGAACGCAATGCTTGCAGATGCCATGTTCAACATGTTCCTGATCCTGCTCGGGACCCCAACGGCAATCCTGGCGGCTTCCGCAATAGGGTACATCTTTGCAAACGGGATCAGCCTCTATACCTACGTCAAGGTGAGAAATGACCCCGAACTCTCAAAGCTCGAAAGGCCTTTCAAAGCCCCCCGCGGCTGGAAAAACGTAGCCCTGGCAACCGCATTCCTGAACATCCCCTTCTTCCTGATAGGAATCATCTACCTCAACAGCCTCGAACTCGGCTGGGCAACGACCGGCGTAGGCTTCTTCGTGCTCTGCCTCTACATCCCCCTCTGGTTCTATTCCCAGAGAGAAGCAAAAGCAAAAAGCAGGGTAGAAAAAGGAGTCTCAGAAAAAGAAGCTGTTCTTGCCGAAATTAGCGCCTGATTTTCTACAAGGAAAGTTTCTACAAGGAGAGCTCTGGCGCGGAGGGTTTCTGCGCGAAGAATTTCAGCCGAAGAGGTCCGAAAATGTCCCCGGAAAGTTCCACCAGTCCAGAGGGACAGGTCCGGACCCCGAATTTGTGTCCCGGATCACAAAGTGCTCCGGGCTTCTTTCTGTTCTACATCTTTGCTTTTATTTTTTGTGCCCTGGAAAATTCCGGTTTCCTCCATGTGTCCTCCATTAAACTGTTGATATTTTCGAAGTATCCTTAGATGGCATCTCTTATTCTTTAAGTGGAGAAAACCTGAATATTACAGAGAAATACTCCGCCTGGCCTGAGAGCCTGAAAGCTTGGAAAGTACTTCCATTGACCCCGAAAACCGGTTTTAATCCTGGCTTTATGGGATACCCCCGCCAGCTTGCCTGGCGGCGCCTCCCCAAAAGAAATGAAAAAGATACTTAAAAGCGAATATTTTTCGAAAAGACATGGGATGATGAGTTTATTATTCCAGCCCATATCCTATTTCAATTCAGCATCCACTTCCACACCGGCTTAACCACTATTTTCCTATTCTCTTTCCCACCCCAACCCTCACATTCCAGCTCCAGAACCTCTTCATCAGCCAGGGTCAGGATAAGCCCCTCTCCAAGCCCGTACTCCTTCATCGCCCCCAGAAGCCCTGCAAGCTCCCTTTCCCTGACAGCAGGGTTCCCGAAATAAGTCGAGACCTGGATCACCTCTGTGATCTTCGCAGCTCCTGCTTCCCTGACCACGAAGTCGCATTCCTTCCGGTCCCTGAAATAGGATACCTCTTTCCTCCGCCTGAGCAGTTCCAGAAACACCAGGTTCTCAAACCTCAGCCCCAGGCTGTCCGGGTAATTGGAAGCCACTGCTTTAAAGAAACCCGTGTCTCCGGCATAGACCTTGCGGGAAGCCGCCTTTTCTGCCGCCCCTGGTCCCACTGCCATCCCTGATCCCTCTTTTTCCGGCGAATGGTTGAGCATCGGGACCCGGTACAGCAAAAAAGCCTCCTCCAGATAGTCCAGGTAGCGCCTGACAGTCCCCTCACTCCCGATCCCGCTCACTCTTTTCAGCGTTTCGAAAGAATACTCCGAAGCCACGTTTGAAATAAGGAACACTGCAAGCTCCCTTAACCCCCCGGGATCCTCAATGTCATACCGGGCAATGACCTCTTTTTGAAGAATTTCTTCAAAATATTTCCCTGCAAGTCCGGCATCATCATTTTTGATTACAGCCGGAAAACCGCCGTTTTCGAAATAACGGAGGAACAGGGAGAAGATTCCATCTTCCCCGGACGGGTCCAGGGAGTCAGAGGAGCCCGGTGAATCCGGGGGGTTAGGGGAGTTAGGGGGGTTAGGGGGGTTAGGGGAGTTAGGGAAGTCAAGGTAAGGTATTTCGATTCCTTTCAGGCGCAGGGATTCTTTAAAGGAGAAGGGAAGAAGCTTGAGCTGCCTGGCCCGGTCCTGAAGGAAGGTTCCGTTTTCGGAGTTAAGGAAATTTGAGTTAGAGCCGGTAACAAAAACCTTTATGCCGTCTTCATAAAGGTTGTCCAGCCACCTCTCCCAGAGCCTGATATGCTGGATTTCTTCCAGAAAATAGTAGACCTGCTTTTCTCCATTCTCTTCACTCTCTTCAATCTCTTTTCCAAAATTTCCGTAAAGCTCTGAAACAATATCCAAAATGTCCTGAAAATTCCAAATATCCTTAACATCCCGAATATCCTGAATATTCCGGAGTTCTAAATCTTCCTGCCGGATGTCTTCAAAGTTAATGTAAACTTTTATCCCATCCACCCTGTCCGCTATCCACTTAAGAAAAGAAGTTTTCCCGCAGCCTCTGATCCCGCAGATCATGACTGTCTCGTTGCCCTCCAGGTGGGAGTCTATTTTCAGGTCGCGGGGGATAATGTCCTGTTCCTTTTGAAAGAAGGACTGCTGGGAGAGGATTATGCGGAGGAGTTCGGGCTTTTGCATTGTATCCACGTGGAATTCAGAATTATGTGGAAAAATGTTCACACATTATAAAACGATGTTCTTCAACCTATACTTTTCACCAGGTACAGAGTATCAACAAAAGGCCCCCGGGCATTTTTTATGACCCTGTCCGTTGAAAAACCTTTTTTTTCGTAAAGTGCCAGAGCAGAATGGTTCGTTGACCAGGTGCAGACGTACATTCGTTCCATTCCGGCAGACTGCATCTGTTCTTCCAGCAGGGATATGAGTTTTGAGGCTATCCCCAGGTTTCGGAACTCCGGGTTCACTGCAACAAAAGAGATGTATGCATTATTTTCCCCTTCCCACTGCCGCTCGTAACTGATGAGGCCTGCGATCCTGTCAGGTCCTGCGGTTCTGTCCGGGTGGGAGACTGACACCGGGCCGGGCTCTGAATTTGAGCTGCCTTCCGCTATGAGGAAGTTCGCATCGGGTTTTGCGAGGGAATTTTCGATCCTTCCGTCAATTCCTCCGGGCCTTTCGGAAAGGGGCGGATAAAACTCCGGGTCCACGAGTTCTATGAAGGCCTGGATTTGAGGGTGGTCTTCTATTTCTGCTTCCCGAAAGAAGATGTCAATACGTTCTTTTTCAGTATTCATGTTATTCCCGTGAGACGTGAGTACAGGCACTTTTGCAAGAAACGTTCATAAGCATTTCGTCTGTTCCCATGATCGGATGGAAACTTCATTTCGCGCTTTTTCCTTACTTCTTCGGCCAGTGCTATGCCCTGACAGAGGGGACTCCGGCTCAGGTATAAAAATCAGATCGAAATTTATATATATAAATAAGTAGGAAAGAAGCTATCGTATTCTTTCGATTTAATGGAAGATGCGGGGTTCTTCGCCTTGTGTATCCACAATAAACCTTCCACAACAAACAAACCGGTAAAATTTATAACACAAAGCTGCGAAGAACCCAAAAAACGTCTCTTTAAAGCTTCCCTTTAAAGCTTCCCTTTAAACATTCCTTTCTTTTGCAACTCAGCATTTAAGCTCAAAGCCCAGACTTTAAAGCCCAAACTTTAAAGCCACCCAGCAGAGAAAACGTTCAAGCGTTAATGCTGACCCGGGTAAATTGGTTAGGATTTTTTTATTCTGTAAATTTATATATATTAGATATAGGAAATAAGATGTTGTATTCCGAATATAAAGGAATGCAGGAAGAGTTCTTCGCCTTATCACCCGACCATCGCTCCGCCCTGGCTAATGGAGGAGTCTTTCCGGTAATGGGCGAGGGACAGGAAAGGAAAAAACGGCCATCAGGCACTCTGAGTGATAGAAGAGTGAACATAAGAGTGGACATGCCTCACATGATCCTGCAGACCTGATGGGGCCGGGAGGAAAGGCAAAACAAAAAGGACGTGAAGCAAAACGGAATCTTTTCCTGAACGATGCCTCAGCATGCGGTACAACAAAAGATGTCTCCCAACAGTACAGCAAGTTCAAAGATCCCGGACTTTCAGCCCTGCTTCATAAATTTTTTCTGAACCATTCGGGTTGAAAACCGACCTGCTTTTGCCTTTATTGTATTTGCTTTTTCGACCTTTCCACTTCATTCTTTTTTTCATTCCAAAACCCGAAAAGGGACCGGTTTTACAGACTCTCCGGAGAGGGGGCGAGTAACACGTAACTTTATAAAATGTCGTTTTTATAAAAAACTATATATATCTGAAATATCTATGAGCCTTCGTGTTTCTGCTGTGCAGGAATACGAAAGGTTCTTTCACTCATATCCTGAATATTCACACCCCCTGGCGTAACTGAGAGTGTGTCAGTTCTGGCTATGGGCAAAGAACTGGGAAAGAAAAACAGGCATAAGCTTAATGCTTTTTGTGGTAGAGAAGCAAAAGCCGGAACTTGCCTGCGGGAAGAAAAATAGAAAGGAAAGCAAACGAAAACATTTCTTCAACGATGCCTCATAGGCTGTGCAGCACCTTTGATGCCTCAAAGCTGGCAAGCCTTTCAAAAAAGAAGAGTTTGCTTTCAGCGGTACTATTTTTCAGACCTTTCCCATTTCTTTTCCATATCTTGCATAGTTCCAGTTAGATAACTATATTCCCATTTTCCCAACTTTTCTCATCTCCTGCGACTTTTAGCCCTCATCTCCTGTGACTTTTAACCCCCGTAACTATTTTTCGTCTCTTACAACTCCTCGTTTCCTTTATTATTTCAGGAGTTAAATTCAAAAATTCTATATGCAATGAGCCGGAATCAATCGAACGGAATACTAAAAATTACAGAGTGTGCAATAATATTTTATCCTGTCAAAAAGGATTTTGTAAAGTCAAGCTAAATTGAGTTCATAAAAATTCAAATGTGGAAAAAATATTTATAACAATAAAAGCCAATCTTGTTTGTATTTCCGGGCGCGGAAATACAAAGGAAAGTTCTTCGTCATATCGTAACGATCATCACTCCACCCTGGCGTTTAAAGAGTGGGTCGTTTCTTTTGATTGGCGAAGAAGATTAAAAGAAATTGGGCAATTGGTGTATAAGAAAGTGGTAGATAAGGCCCCATAGGCCTTATTGGATGCGGTGGAAAGGTAAACTGAAGGAAGTTTGGAGTAATTCTGTATCCTGAAGCCTCAAGTGTCGTATAGCGAATGCCTCAAATGTTTATGCGGCTCTAATGGATACGCGCTTTCAGCCTCTGGAATCCGGCACTCAAGGAATAAGAGGTATGAAAAGTGGTTTGCATCCTGCTTTTCAGTGATTTAGAACCTTTCCACCTTTACCCGCCAACCTCGCTTCACACCGTTTATATAAAAAGAAGAAACTGCAGACAGCCTAAAAAAACTTGAGCTTTTCACTGCAGTTTTTCACTATGGTTTTTCACTATGGTTTTTCACTATGGTTTTTTACTATGGTTTTTCACTATGGTTTTTCACTATAGTTTTTCACCGGTTCTTCAACCAAGTTTTTCTCTAGACCATTCCGCAACGGCTCCGGACCATAACTTGAGCCTGTCCGGGGTGCTGAGAGAAGGAGTACCGCAGCCTAACATACTTGCTTTTGCTCCCCCATCGAGTCCCTTCCGGGTTTCTGCAATGATCTGTTCTTCCGTGCCTTCAACCATCATGAGAGGGGTTACGTTCCCGGCCACGGGCACATCTCCTGCGATCTCGACAACTTCCCTCATATCCACGGCCTGTTCAACGCTCAGGCAGTTTGCCCCGGTGGAGGCCATGCCTTCGATAATTGGTATGGTGTTTCCGCAGATGTGCAGTTCCCAGGGACAGCCGAGACAGTGAATGAAATCCCCGAGTTCCTTTTCCGCAGGCACGCCTACACGGTAGTAGAAATCGGGAATGACCAGGTTGGGGGAAGCCGAAGCATCGGAGTAATAAAGGGCGTCAGCCCCGGAATCGATGCAGGCCCCGGCATAAAGCCGGTTGATCTCAAGCGCTATGGAAAACCACTCGACAATCTCGTCCATGAGCTTTTCGTCATCCAGGCACCTGTAACTCATCTCGGAGAGTTTTTCTACCCCCATAAGGTAGCCTGCAAGAGTGACAGGCCCCACGAGGAAAGGTGTAACCGCAACATCGGGAAACTTTGCTTTCGCAAGCTTTGTTGCCTTGAGAGTGGTCCGGACGTATGGGTCATTCAGGAACCTTTCGCATTTCACGTCCTCAGGCCTTTTGAAAAAACCTTTGACCGAGGGCTGGATAGTGATCCTTCCCATATTGACCTCAAGCCCGAGGGCAACAGCCTCCACAAACATGCCAAAAGGCACGACAATATTATCCATTCCGGCATCCGTATGCATCATGCCGGCCACATCGACCATCATTTCCGCATTGCTGTGGTATTCGGGCCAGAACCCCCCGCTTCGATTTATGTATTCCGCAACCATGCAGGACCCCGTAATCACGGGAAACCTGTCCACGGGCTTCCTTTCAAGCATTGCAAGGACTCTTTCCCTGGATGTCATTTCGACAGACACGTTTTAACTCTCCTTTTCAATATATTCAACAATTATACAAGCAATATATATTTAATTCGTTTTTTTCAAAGTTGAAAGCGAGCCTGAAAACTCACGGAAATCCATAAATCCGTAACCCAGTTAACTTTCCATCCTTTCTTTTGACCATTATTTTATCCGGTTTTCGATCCCTTTTTTAGATCCCTTATTACTCCCTTATTACTCCCTTATTACTCCCTTACTACTCCCATATTCCCCGGAATACTGCAAACCTTAACTGCGAATTAAACCGTACCTTAAAAAAACGATAAATAAGTTGGATGTAGAGAATACTTAACTTAACCGGTAAAAGAACCAATAACAGGATCTAGAAAATTTTCCAGAGAACCACCCGGAAAATTAGCCCGAGAACTATCCAGGAGATATTTATGAAACAGTCACCTGTCATTTTAAGCATATTATCCCTATGCCTGCTTTCCCTGCTGGCCCTGTCGGCAAGCCCCGCTGCAGCCGAGTTGATCCAGGAAGCCTCTGAAATCCCCTACCAGGTCAACAACTCTGACCGCATAGCAATCGGAACGGTCAGCGATATCGAACCGCATTACGACTACACCATCTTCACAATCACAGTAGAAGAATGGCTCTACAACCCCCTGCCCACCGAAACCATCAAAGTCCGAACCGAAACCGGCACAGGCGTCTGGACCGAAGACCAGGCCGAGTTCGAGGAAAATGAAGAAGTGCTCCTCATGCTGAGGGACATAGACCTGGAGGACCGGCTCTTCAAATTGTCCGTGGAGTTCCCCGGAAAGCACCCGGTGTCCGACAGGGATGCCGTGATTGAGGAACTGAAGGTGCAGGGGAAGTGGCAGGAAGGAAATGAGGCCGACGAAGATGGGGTTGAAGGCGAATCGGAAGGAGAAGAAAAAGATGGAGAGGAGGTTCCATCCCCGGAATCGGAAAACGCTCCTTTCATTGGCCCCTTATGGGTGCTTGCAGTGGTTTTAGGGGCGGTTTTCGTGCATGGGAGAAGGGGATGAAACCGGGTTTTTAGAGGGGATGAACTTAAGCCAAAGCAACCGTATTAGCCTTCTCAACCCTGTCCTGGTCCTGAGTCTTCATCGTTCTGGCAGCTATGAGAGGGCGCCATGCGTTGAGTGCCGGGTCGGCTGGAATGACTTCAAGTTTCATATAAGGTGCCTTGGGAACGCACTTCATGCATCGAGTCTCGATACCTTGTTGCACCAGCCGGGTGCAGGTGAACAGCTCTTGTCCGCGGCTGTCGATTGCACTTACGCACAGCTCGCAGTCAACGTCCTGTTCCATCTCCGTTTCGATGCACAGACAACGGCCCGTTAACTTGTAGGCGAGCGGCCCGTGAGGTGTGGAAACACTGCCCTCACCTTCTTCCAGCACCTTGCCGCAGAGGCACCACTGGTAGTCTATCGGGAAGGCCATCAGTCTGGGCCAGGCTTCGAACATGCCACACCATCGAACCGGACTAGAGCGGCAGACCGAGCAGTCCGGCCTAATGAACTCGGTCACTTCCCCGCGCTCTATCACCCACCAGCGGGCTGCGATGTCGAGCCTGGGCACTGGTGTATCGTAGGTAACCCAGCTCAGTTGCAACGCGCCTCCAGCGGTTAAAGACCTCCAGGCCCGTGCTTTTGCGTAACGACCATCCGTAGTCCGTACGCCGAATACAACCTCATCGTGCTCGACAAATGGAGTGGACGGAGGATAGGTGAACGGGATGAGCGTCAGGGGAATCTCACGGCTCAGGAGCGGGAGATTCGAGACCTGCACCGGTGTGAGTGAACTGAAAGAAGTCCCTATGACACTCAAGCCGGTAGGGCCGTTTGCGGATAGGCCGCGGGAAGGGTTCCAAACCAGGTCGGTTTCAGGGAGAACGCTGCTGCGGATAGTGCCGGTGTCGAGATCGACATTGAAACCGGTGGACGACAGATGTGACCCCTGGTTTTTCACGGGGACGGAAAGAGACCGGGTAATCGAGCATCGAAGCTCCATATCATCGAGAACCACTGTACTGAGCGTCAACCCGCCTCCGATAGGACCGAGAGGAATTGCCGGCAGGCCGCCAAGGGAATCGCCGATACCACCGCCAACCAGGTTGTCGATGATGCCTTCGGCCACCGCCTCTACGATGGCCAGCACAATTGCAGTCACGATGGTACCGATGATTCCTCCAAAAAGGGCGCCGAGCCCCAGGGTCAGCAGCCACACCCACCACTCGAGGTCGACGTTGGTGTCGACTGTGGGCGTAGTGGCCGTAACGCTTAATGAGCCGTCGACCAGTGCGATATCGATAAAGAAAGTAAAGTTGGACATGGCCGACCAACCCGTACCGGAATCCCTGGCCTGACCGTTCACACGAATGCGGTTCCCTTCTACGCGCGCCTCCAGTTGGGTAAGCGTTCCCTGACCACCTGGTGCAGGAATACTCCTGTTCAGCCGGAGTGGAGTGTCAAAATCAGTCACCGGCCGGCCGAGAGACGCTGCTAAACGCGGGCGCATCACGCGAGCCAAAAGCCAGAAGTTGCTCATCATGACAAGAGACTGGCTGCCTGCCGGAATGAAGCTGGTCGTGACCCCATTAATGTTGCCCCCGGAGTCATTAGCCATGCGCACGCCGAAGGTGATACAGTCACGGTCGGTGGCTGTGGTATCGTTGACAGTTGTGACGTCGATATCGAAGATCGTGGTAGGATCGGTGTCGTTCACAACCGGAATCGGCGGTGTTAAATCTATTCGGCCTACGCCTGTTTGAAGTTGCTGAAGTATGATGCCTGCCATCATGTTCTGCACCTGCTCAAGCGTCAGACCGGTGACATCCAGCACCGGAGTCAGTATTGCTTGCGAGGCCGTATCAAAAGCCACCATGACAGTTGGCGCCCCGTTATTAAAGTCCATCGTGGCAATCTGGTTCGAGCCCTGGGTGATCATCTCGATTCTGTCGACGATGGTAATTGTGCCACCTAGTGGCGCTAGAGTGAGCGTTATCGGTGCGGTGACCCGGAATTGCGAATTTGCGAAAGGAACGGTCAGGCCCATGGAAGGCCGGGGACGGTCCAGGTCGGCGACGGGAGTGTTGAAGTTCATGTCAAACGTTCCGACGACGCCGCTTCTGTCGACCGGGGCGCTCATGGATGGTGGTAAAACATCGCCTGCAAGGAAGGCTGTGGCAAGCTGGTTATTCAGCTCATTTTCAGAGACCTGAACGAGCAGGTCAAAACCGGATGTTCGATCGAGTGCCATTCTTTCACTCCTTTCTCCTAGGTCTGCAACTGCAATTATTTTCGCTTTCGCCATCTTTAAATATTGGTCTAAGTGCAAGCTCGTCCACACGACCCTTAGGGTCTGCCGAGGCATAAAAGTCCGTAACCTTAACCCCTGGAGGGACGACACTGGACTCCTCTACCATGCTGTGGGCTCTTTTGAGCAGTTTTTGATCCGAGCGGGTCAGTTTGACTCCCGCTTTGATTAGGCTCTCGACCGGCTGTTCCATGTATAGTTTAGCGTTTGCCTCATCCTGGGCGAGCCAGTTGATGACCATTTTGTCGGCCTCGGCCAGTTTAACGGCAAGGCTCTCCGGCAGGGCAACAGGCTGGATGTCACGGCGTGATGCTCCTTGCCGGGGCTGGCAACTAGGAATACGCGGGGTTAAATGGATATCATGCCCCGGAACTATGCGAATGTTGATTTTCGCATCGTAACCTTGCGGCACCCTGACCAAGACCATTTCGCCCCCATCACTCGTTTCTGCCTTGACCGCCGATTCACATGTTGCTTTTTTCACTTCTATAATTTTGTCCATATGTTCGCCTCATCTGGTTTGACATACTTCGCCAAGTATTGACTAAAACTAACAGTAACCATTACAACGCATTTAATAGATAACAAAATATAATAATGCATCAATAAAATAGTTGAAGAAAATATATTTCGAACAATAGTTCCTAATATATCAAATCCCGGACCTAAACCGGCACAGATGCCCGGATTGAAGCCCAGCTCTTCACCGTCTTCGTGGGCTTTCCCGGAAAGCGCCCGGTGTCCGACAGGGATGCTGTGATTGAGGAACTGAAAGTGCAGGGGAAGTGGCAGGGAGGAGATGAGCCAGACGATGATGGTACTGCAGGCGAGCCGGAAGAAGGAGGAGAAGATATGGGTTCAGATACTGAATCAGAAAGCGCTCCTTTCGTTGGCCTGGTGTGGGGGATTGCAACGGTTGCAGGGGCGGTTTTTGTGCTTGGGAGAAGGGAATAAAAACGGGGTTTTTAGAAAGAGTTACGAGTACCGGACTTAAACCGGAGCAACCATATTAGCCTTCTTGAACCTGTCTTGTTCCGGGCACATGCCCGGTCTTTTCCTGATAAAAAAGGAGATCATGCAAAAAGAGAAGTTGACAAAAAACCATTTGAAATCGGATGAAAGCAGAAAAATAAACCGAATTTTTTCTATCAAAATCGTGGCTCTTCGTTGTTTTGTGTGTGAAGCCATCACAAAAACAAATATGGGCTTGAAGTGAAAATCACCTAATCCATAGAGAATGACGAAGAGCCAAAATCGTTTTTCCAGAAAATAGAGCCTGCCTTCGGCAGGTTAACGTAATTAGAGATAGATATTTTCATATCTTACTCTCGGCAGGTCGACATTTAAATTCTAATAATTTTGATGATTGCGATTTTGAAATGATGCTCTATAATTATGTGTAGTTTTTCGGTTTACATATGTCTAATTATTAAGCTCTCATACTAAACTTTAATGAAAAAATGATTTAGTGTTTATATATGTCTTGGGAGTTGAGCCACAGGTTAACTATCTTTAAACCTAATATATAGTTAGCTAATGTTCAAAAACGGCATCAAGAAAAATATTCTAATTTCTTATGTCGACCTGCCGAACGTAGGATAGAGAAAACGGTTAAATTATTTGCATTTGACTGGAAATGATACGTTTCAGAGGTTGTGTAAACTAATTTTCATTTGTCTAAAAATTTAGTGTAGTTTTGCACAGACGCACTTCGCGCGGACAATAACGACGGGAATACAATATTCAGCAGCCCCTGAAAAGAGTTTGAAAAGATTAGTTAAAAGCGGCCCCGAAAAAGAATACGAAAATAGAGAGTTAAAAACCAACCCGAAAAAATAGTCTGAAAAGATTTTTTAAAAACCTGCCTCTATTTTCAAATCTCGCAAATCTCAATTAATTCTCGCCAACTTAAGATTCTATTTTCAGATTCGGTTCACGTAAGGGTCCTCAAATCAAGCCCTTCAGGCCAGCCCTCCAAAGTCAATAGTAACTTTGCTATAATTTATACCAGGTAGTGAATGTGGTAATCTAAAAACACATCATGAAATTTCGATTACTTATGCGGATTTGTCATTAGAATTAATGGTAAGAAATCTTGTGTCCAAAAGGTATATTTTGAACCCGAATATATATATGTATGTTTATAAAAATCGTTTTTTTCCAGTGAACATATATTTAATCTGAATAAATTATGAAGGGGGAAACCAAGTACGTCAGAAGAAATTTCGGTAAAACCGTCCATGCGCAGAGACGGAACGAAAGAAGGAGAAGTAGTCAGTTTTGAAGCTGTTGTCCAAAGCAAGACGGGGAAATCCATGTTTGAAGCGGAGCAATACCTGACCCCGGAAAATATCGAGAGCTTTATTCCCGAAGGGGGAGTCGCCGAGGAAGCAGCGCACATACTCCAGGACCTGGGGTTCAGGATCCTACATGTAGGAGTATTCAGCATCAGTGGGGAAGCCCCCCGACATCTTTGGGAGAGCACCTTTGGAACGGAAGTAGAGAGTGTTACTGAGATAATAAACGAGAACCACCCCGATAGAGGGAAAAGGACCTATCTTTATCATAAAGGAGGGGCGCCATTCAAAATCCCTGAGAAGCTATCCAAACTCGTGGAGAGGGTTTATCCGCAAAAACCTCCGAACTTCTATGAGTCACCTCTGCCACCCAGCGTACCCTACCACTATCTGGATGTCCCCGGAGACGTGTCCCTTGTCCTCCGGGCCGGAAAGGTAAACCGGGAAGGAATTACCGGAAAAGGAGTGATGGTAGCAATGCCGGACACCGGATTTTATGCCCACGAGTTTTATAAATGGCGGGGGTACAGCTATAACCGAACAATAGCCGAAGACGCAGTGGACCTGGAAAGTGACGACTACGGCCACGGGACCGCGGAAGCAGCAAACATATTTTCATCGGCCCCCGATATTGACTTCGTGGGTGTCAAGATGGGCCCGAATGCGACCCTGGGTTTCAAGAAAGCCATGGACCTCAACCCGGCAATCATCACCTGCAGCTGGGGCTGGAGCATCCAGAAAGGCCCTCTGCCAAACACCTTAAAGCCCCTTGAAGCCGCGGTAATTTATGCGGTAAAGAACCTGGGAATAACCGTCGTCTTTTCGGCAGGAAACGGCCAATATGGTTTCCCGGGCCAGATGCCGGAGGTCATATCTGCCGGGGGGGTCTATGCCCACAAGAACCTCGCAGGCGAGGACCTGGAACTTGAAGCCTCCAACTATTCTTCAAGCTTCACCAGCAACGTATATCCCGGCAGGAAAGTTCCAGACGTCTGTGGCCTGGTGGGAATGACGCCCAGAGGCATTTACATAATGCTGCCTCTGCAGCCGGGCTGTTCTATCGACCAGGGACTTGCCGGGGGAACCTATCCGAACGGGGATATGACACAACCTAAAGACGGCTGGGCCGTAATAAGCGGTACAAGTGCTGCAGCTCCCCAGATAGCAGGAGTGTGCGCCCTGCTAAAACAGGTTCAACCCGGCCTTTCGCCCGCCCTGGTAAAAGAAATTCTGGTCGCCTCCGCAAGGGACGTGAAAAAAGGTTCGAGTCAGATGGGGGACAGGGCCGGAAAAGGCTTTGACAGTGCAACAGGGGCCGGACTTGTGGATGCCTACGCTGCCTACAAACTCGCCCGCTCCGTTCAGATAAGGTCACGTTTCACCATCCCACCGCCGGCGTGAGGAATCCCAAATGATTTAAAAAAATAAAGGTGTGCACATGCAAGAGTGCCGGTTTCTCTGGCTCTCTTTCCTGCCCATTTTTAAAACCTGAATCTATTTTTAAAAATACTCAGGAGGTTCAGGGAATAAGACCTCTTTAATAAGGGGCCTGAAATCCTCTGGGATTGTAGGAACTGTAAGCGGCCTGTAATACTCCATTTTTGCCGAGTTACTGAGGTCGGGGATCACGGCTCGGGATGTTTTTTCAAGCTTCATGTTAAAAAAGATTTCAAATTGCTCCGGGGTGCCTCCAATTGTAATCGTTTCCCCGATGGAAACAATATTAAACCCGGCTTCCTGAAGCTTGATGCCAATAATCTCTTTCTCTTTTATCGGGATTACTTCAGCAGTCAACATTTCAGTCACATATCCCCACAGATTCCACCTGGCTACAGGGTCAAAAATAAGCCTACTAAGCAGGATACCCCATCTTCAACAGTTCCGATCTGCCGGAATTAGCAGGTGGAAGTAGTTGATATTTACCCTATTGACCAATATGGTCTTCAATAGATTTTCATTGGCTTTGCCGGAATAAGTATCTAATCGTTGATCACTTCACATGTTTTCAGGACATCTATTTTATGACCACGGTTTAGAGGTAACAGAAATCTATTTGCCTTCGGTTAAGATACGAATGGTTACAAACGTGTTATTTTTATTATAATTTCCGTCAACTACAAAATTGGAAATCAATATGTGGTTAGAAACAAGTAGAGGGCGCTCGTAAAAGAGCGAGACAAAACGGCTTGAATACGCCATTACGGCAGTATCGGATAAGAATAACAAAACAAACCATAAACGCAGAATCAAAAAAGAAGAAGCGATTAAAAGACATATAGACCAACCGTTTTCTCAAATCCCGCAAATCCCGCACATCTCAATCAATTCCTTCGCCCACTTCAACTTCATCTTCTTAATCGGGTTAACCCCCGGATCTTCAAAATCAAACCCCGCAAGCCTGACGCTCCCTGCACCAAATTCCTTTGCAACAAAGACGCAACGGTCTCCGTCACTGAACCCGCCGAAATTGTACACCTTATCAAAGGGCTCAGCCTGGGTCGTGGCTATAAAGCGCTTGAAACGGGGCACGTATTTTTCAAGCTTATCCATGTTGTCCCCGTGGGCGTGGATGAGGACGAGAGCGCCCTTTTCGCAGGCGAGGATCTCTTTTTCTATATCGGCTTCGGAATTGCCGTCAAGGTCGGTGCAGATGACTTCAGGAACCCTGCCGAGGTCCGTAAGGACGGCGGCGGCTCCGTCAGCTGCAATTATTACAAAAGAGGAGAGGTCGAGTTCCGAAAGCTCTGTCCTGAGTCTGGGAGCGTTTCCGCAGACAAGGACGGGCTTTTTGGAAATTGCGGCTTCGAGTTCGGAGAGACTGGCCGTGTTTGAGTCGGTCAGCATTTGGGATAGGAAGCGGGCTGCCTTTTCATCACCGGTGCGGTCGAAGCCGAAATCGTCCAGGATTCGCTCGTAGATCGGTTCCCAGGCAGCAAAGTCCAGATTAATCACTCTCCAATTTGCTAATTTCCTTCGGTTGCTCAATTTTCCATTTTGCTGTTAATTGCTGTTAGTTACTTATTCTTTCAGTTGCCTGATCCCGTTCAGGCCTTTGCGATTCCGATCTTCATGGCAATGCCTTCGACTTCCCAGTCTTTAACGAGGTCTCCGGTGATGTCGTCTTCGTTGGAGATCTCGAGGAAGCTTGCCCGGACTTCTTCTGCGAGGAGTTCGCCAAGGGAGTCGACCAGGTCAAGGACCCTGTCGTCATCGATCTGGACCAGGGCTATGATGTTTTCGTCTACCACGAGGTCGAGTTCCTTCCTCATGTCCTGGATCCTGCGGATGACTTCCCTGGTGAAGCCTTCGGCTTCGAGTTCGGGGGTCAGGTTGGCGTCCACGTAGACCAGGCCTGCGTCGGATTCGGAACTGGCTGTGCCTTCGGGGAGGGTTTCGTTGAAGTTTGCCATTCCGGGGGTTACGGTCACCGTGCTGCCGTCGGCAAGGGTGAGGGCGTATTCGCCGGCTTCGGCAAAGGCCTTCTTCAGGGTTACACCGTCGACTTCCTTGAGGGCAGGGACGACTTTTCCGGCGTCCTTCTTGAAGACGGGGCCGATCTTGCCGGGGTCGGGGATTACTTCGAGGCCCAGTTCGTCCCAGCTCTCTCCGACTCCGGTCAGGACGATGTCCTTGGAGTTGGTCTGGTCCATCAGGACGGAGCGGAGCATCTTGACTGCTGCTGCGGCTGCTTCGGTTTCCGGGCTTACGACAATCCGGGAAATCGGCCACCTGAGTTTCCTTCCGACCTTCTGGCGGGCGTTTGATGCGGCTTCCACGATGGAGCGGGCGGTGTCCATGGCAGCTTCGAGTTCGGGGTCAAGGTAAGCCTCGTTGACTTTGGGCCAGTCGGCCATGTGGACGGACTCGAGGGCATTCGGGTCTGCATTCCTTATCAGGTTCTGGTACATCTCTTCGGCCAGGAAGGGCATGAAGGGAGAAATCAGCTTTGTGAGGGTCACGTAGACTTCGTAAAGCACACAGTATGCTGCAAGCTTGTCCGGGTCGTCCGCTTCGGTCCAGGTCCTCGGGCGGATGAGCTGGATGTACCAGCGGGAAAGGTCTTCGAGCGTGAACTCAAGGATCTCACGGACCGCCTTGTGGAGCAGGTACCCGCTCATGGCTTCGTCCACGGCCTTGATCAGGGACTGTGCCCTTGAAAGGATCCACCTGTCTTCTTCCCTGAGGGCATCTTTAACGGAGTCCAGGGACACCTTCATGGGGTCGAATTCGTCCAGGGCCATGTAGGGCAGCGGGAAACGGAAAACGTTCCAGAGGATGTTTATGGACCTGTTGACGGTTGCGACCTCTTCCCAGTTGAACTTAAGGTCTTCCCAGGGAGCGCTTGCGGAAAGCACGTAGGCCCTTAGGGTGTCGGCTCCGAACCTGTCGATTACTTCCTGCGGGGTGATGACGTTTCCAAGGCTCTTGGACATCTTCTTTCCTGCCCCGTCAAGGGTAAACCCGTGCATGAGCACGCTCTTGTAAGGGGCGCGCCCGAAGTTCACCATGCTGGCGCCCAGCTGAGAGTAGAACCAGCCGCGTGTCTGGTCGTGCCCTTCGGTGATGAAGTCGGCGGGCCACCATTCGTCAAAAGCTTCCCGGCTCTGGGGGAACTTAAGGGTTGCCCAGGAAGCGACTGCCGAATCGAACCAGACATCAAAGACGTCTTCCACACGCTTTTTCTCCCCACCGCACTCACAGGGGATGACCACTTCGTCCACGTAGGGGCGGTGCAGTTCGATTTCTCCTCCGGCGTTGCTTGACTTTTCAATGAGTTCTCCCTTGGTCCCGATGACTTCGAGCTTGCCGCATTTCCGGCATTTCCAGACCGGGACCGGGATTCCCCAGTAGCGCTGCCTGGAGATGCACCAGTCCCTTGCGCCTTCCACCCAGGTCCTGAAGCGGGCCGAGCCTGCCCAGTCGGGGTACCAGTCAACAGCATCGATTTCCTCGAGCATTTTTTCCTTGAGATCGGTAATCTTGAGGAACCACTGTTCGGTTGCCAGGTAGATGATCGGGGTCTTGCAGCGCCAGCAGTGCCCGTACCTGTGGGCCACGGTCCCCTCGGCAAGGAGCCTGTCGCGCTCCAGGAGGTCCTCGATGACAACAGCATTTGCGTCCCTTATGTTCATGCCTGCATACTTGCCGGCTTCCTCGGTGTAGGAACCGTTCGGGCCTACGGGACAGAAAATCGGCAGGCCGTTTTTGACCCCGACATTGAAGTCGTCCATCCCGTGCCCGGGGGCAATGTGCACACAGCCGGTGTTTTCTGCGGTTACGTATTCGGCCTCGTAGACATTGTGCTTGAATTCAGCCTGGCGCGGGACCAGGTCCGCAAGGGGGCTCTCGTATTCCAGGCCCGCGACGTCTTCTCCTAGCATGGTCTCAAGGATTTCGTAGTCCGTGTACCTGCCCTTCCGAAGCACGTTCTCAATAAGAGGGGTTGCTGCGATCAGGATTTCTTCCTTTCCGTCCTGGCGGACTGCCCTGAACTTCGCGTATTCGAAGGACGGGTGGACAGCAACTGCGATGTTTGAGGGGATGGTCCAGGGGGTTGTGGTCCAGATCACTATGAAGGTGTTTTCCTCTCCCTTTACCTTGAACTTGACATAGATGGACGGGTCGGTCCTGTCCGCGTACTCGACTTCAGAGTCGGCAATCGCGGTTTCGCAGCGGGGGCACCAGTTGACCACACGCTTGCCCACGTCAAGCAGGTCCTTTTCCTCGGCCTGTTTTAGGGTCCACCAGGCAGCTTCGATATACTCGTCCTTGAGGGTCATGTAGGGGTCTTCCCACTGCAACCAGGCCCCGAGCCTCTCGAACTGCTCGGTCATTGCCTGCTTCTGGTTTATGGCAAACTCCTTACATTTCTCGATGAAATTCCCTACCCCGAAACTCTCGATGTCCTTCTTGGACTTAAAGCCCAGAACGCCCTCTACCTTGACCTCAATTGGCAGCCCGTGCATGTCCCAGCCAGGGCGCTCCATGATGTAGCGGTTGTTCATGGAATAATAGCGGAGAATGGAGTCCTTAATAATCTTGTTCCAGGCAGTCCCCAGGTGAATGTGCCCTGTGGTGTAGGGTGGGCCGTCTACGAAGAAAAGCCTCTTTCCGGTCTTGCGGTGCTCCCGGGTCTTCCGATACGCATCGCTTTCGTCCCATAACTGCATTACCTTTTGCTCGATTTGGTCTGCATCGTATTTGGCAGTAATTTCTTTTATCATGTGGGGGTCTCCCTGTGAACGATAAATTTAAGGTATAAGGTTAGTAAGCCGCCGGGCCAGCCGCCGGGCCAGCCACCGAGTCAAGCTTTTGAGTTAATAAGCTGCCTGGTCAGCCGCTGAGTTAAGCTTTTGAGTTAGTAAGCTGCCGGTTAATCTGCTCTCTTCGGAGAGAGAAAGGGCATTCTAACGTATTGACAGGCATATGAACGGCTGAGGTTAAACTAATATCTAACGAGTAAACGAACCCGCCCTGACATAACCAGCTTATTCAGCCTGCATAATCCGTTTATTCAGCACAGTTTATCCAGTAATTACGGCACTCAATTTAAGCTTTATTATATACCCGGTAAAAAGGCCTGCTGAACGCCGCAAATCCGGCTTCGGGCCGGTCCTTTATGTTAGAAATTTTAAGGATGTTGATGCCTGGATGTTGATGCCTGGATGTTGATACTCTGGTGTTTCCTTATTAATCGGTTGAGATGATTCCGGCAGGGCCGTAAATAGTAATACTGAGTTTCTTTCCCCCCGCCGCACGTGTCCGGGACCATGCATCAGGGACCTGCCTGCCAGCCAGGAAAGAATAAAGCAAACAAAACCAGATATGATTCGATGAAAAGAACCGGAATACTCCGGAGAAACACACCGCCTGACCCGAAAAGTACTTTCCTTGAACCTGGCAACCGTCTTTCGGTCCGGGCGATAGAGGAATCCTTCGTCAGCTTGCCTGGGAAATACTTGCATAGACCCCGAAAACAGTTTTCAAGCCAGGCGATAGAGTAATCCCCCGCCAGTTTACCTGGGAAGCACTTGCATAACCCAAAAACAGTTTTTCAGTCCAATTGAAAGAAGGATTACCCCGCCAGCTTGTCTGGCGGCGCCTCTCCAAAAAGAAATGAATAAGAGATTTAAAAGAGAATATTCTCAGGCTGTATTCGCTTCTGCTTTTTGAACCCTTGCCGTTTTTTTGAGCGCTTTTACTTTTTTCGTTTTTGTAGAATTTTTTCTCAAATTATGAGTGTCATTGAAAATGTATGTCGAATCAGAGTGTAGAACTCCGTCAGCTGTTTATTTTGCAATCATTTATTTTCAGGTCGGGGGGTCAGTCATTGATCAAATTGGAAAAACGCAAACATCAACCATGCTCCATGTTTATTCATAAGTGCGCAGAGTTCGAGTGCTTACGGTTTTTAGTAACTCACCCCACGACCTATTTTCAGTGATTTTGGAAAACGCCGCTTTCTTCTAAAGCTGTGAGGGCCCCGGGAACGATCAAGGATAAAGACCTAACCTGAAATCTGGGTTGAGACCGATCACAAACAAGGGCCATTTCAAGAAACATAACAGGATTTCTACGGAGCCCCTTTTTGGTTATCCCGTAGATTTCACAGTCACCGGGATGACCTTTTTAGTTATTCCAATGTACTTATTCAGTCAGCGGGAATAAGGAGTTCGCAGATCCAGGCTTTTGTGAATTCAGGCTTTTGTGGATTCGGGGTTTTGTGGATTTGGGGTTTTGTGGATTCGAGAGTTTGTGGATTCGGGAGTTTGTGAATTTATGATTTTCCAGGGGAAAAACAGTACAAGATAATATAAATATAATTGAATTATTAACATTGGATAAAAATATAGACAGATTTATGTACAGCATCAAAAATAACTTGCTGAGAGATCAGGACGCGAGGGTTTGAATGGAAGACGTAATCAAACAACTTGGAAGCCAGGCCGCATTAGCAAAAAACATGAGTTTGTCCCTGAAAAAAATTGGCAAACCGGAAGAGAATCCCTCCAGGCGTTTGAGCATCCTGAAAGATGAAGTGAAAAAGATGGACAGGTACATGGAAAACTGCCTGTTTGACCCTTCTTTTAAGGCCAGGATAAATGCGGAACTTGCAGCTTTCAAAAAGGAGATTTCAGACCTTGAAACCCGGGTGAAGGCGGATTTCGGGCGAAAGCTGGCCGAAAACCTGGGAGAACACGGTTTTTCCCTGGAAGGGCATTACCCGCGGCTCAGGACTTCCCTCTATACCTTTGTGGTAAAACTGGATGCAAATAAGGTGGACATTTACTACGGGCCCGAATTTGAGAAAATGGAAACGGTTAAGGCAAGCCCTGAAGTGGTTGCAGCAAAGCTGCTGGACCTTGATAGGGCCGTAACCGGGAGAGCCTTCGATGACGAAGAGTTCCTGGGCAAGCTGCTTGAGGCTTACAGGATCTGCCTGCTCCGGAGTAACAGGAGTAATGATTCCGAAATCCCGGTTTCCGAACTCATATCGGCTTATTCTTTTGTAACCCAGGACCAGAAATTCCTGCAAAACCCCCTGAAGAAATATTATGGTGAGTACAGCCGCATAATGTTCAGTTATGACCTCTTCCGTTTGAAGAAGCGGAAGACCGAAGGTTTCGAACTCAGGCTGATTACCGCAACCAGGGCGGAAACCCAGAAAAAGTCGGCATTCCTCTGGATCCCTCCGCGTTCCGGGAAAGGGCTTGGCGAGTCCGTATCCAGGATAAAGTTCAGGGAAACCGAATAAAGTTCAGAGAGACAGAATTATTTCGGGGAAACCGGGTGATTTCATAAAAACCGAAGAATTTCAGGGAAAAAGAAGAATTTTGCATTAGCTCACATCACCTGGCCTCAGGACTGAATGCACGGGAGCAAAAAAATGTCTGGTGAAATAGAATTTGGAAGTCTCGACAGGACCTTAGCGAAGCGCATCATCAACGAGGTGGGAGGGACCGGACAGCCTCCCCTGTACGGGTACCAGTTTTTTACGGCCGGCCTGGACAGGTACATGGAAACCATCGAAGCCGAGTACCTGAAAGACTACATAAAATGCGGAGGCAGCTCTTTTAAGATGGTCGTCGGCGCCTACGGAGGCGGAAAGACCCATTTTCTGTATAACGTGCTGGGAAAAGCCTGGGAACACAATTACATCACTTCCTACATCGAACTGAGTTCCAACTCCGCTCCTTTCCACAAGTTGGAAGAGGTATACAGGGCCGTTGTCTCCAACCTGATCTACCCCCAGGAACCCGCTGCCCTCCTGAACGAGCCTGAAAAAGGAATAGAGGCTGTTTTGAGGAAATGGCACAGGGAGTCCATGAGCGGCCTGGCCCTGATCCCCGTCCACAGGCTGGACGCCGAGGTAGAAAGCTACCTCCGGAGCCTCGGCCCCTTTGAAAGCACCAGCTTCCAGAATGCAATTAAGAACGCCTTCCTTGCACTTTACCGGAAAAATGAAGACCTTTTTGACCTCATCGTGCAGTGGCTGAAAGGAGAAAACCCCTCTTCAGCCCGGCTTGGCGAACTTCACATATACGAAAAAATTGACAGGTCTACTGCCTTCAGGATGCTGCGCTGCCTGGTCCAGTGGGTCCTGAAACTCGGGTATTCGGGGCTTGTGGTCCTCCTGGACGAAGCCGAACAGACCCCCAGCATGAGCACAAGAGAGCGGAGTACTCTGCTGCAAAACCTCAGGGAACTTGTGGACGCCTGCAGCCGGGGAGCCCTGAAAGGGACCATGGTCTTTTATGCCGTACCTGACGAGGGTTTTCTTGAAGGCAGGACCCACGTCTACGAAGCCCTCAACCAGCGCCTCTCAACCACCTTTGAAGGGGAAATCAACCCCACAGGCGTCAGGATCGACCTTGAAAACCTCTCAAAAGACCCCGTAGACCTCCTAAGGGAAATCGGGGCAAAGCTGGCTAAAATCTATGAAGTCGCATATGCCGTAAAGTTCGACGAAGTCGAACTGGAAAAAGCAATCCGCGAAGCAGCTGAAAAGGCCGACCAGGAGAGCTACGGGGAAATTGCCTACAACCGCCTCTTTGTCCAGCTTATCGTCCCCTCCTTCCATGCCCTGAGAACAAAAAGCAGGGAAAGTGAGGGAGAAAATAAGCAAAGTTAATAAGCAAAGTTAAAGCGTCCGTTAAATTTTGAAAAAAATCAACCCCAAAATTCTGAAAAATAAACTCCAAAATTCTGAAAAATAAACTCCATAAAATTATGGGAAAATCAACCCTGAAATTTTGAAAAATCAAACTTTAAATTTTAAGCTTTTAACATTACGACCATTCGGGTGGTGCCGTGGCCAGAAAAAAACTTTTCGGACTTGAGAAATTCATTGACTTTGGAAAAATCACTGAGACCCTTAGCAAACTGAGCCGATGGATTTTTAGGGGCTCTTCGAAGGCAGAAGCTGAGAGGGAAACAAAAATCGCCCCTGAAGCAAAAAAGATCCCTGAAGTAAAAGGGGGAGCAAAACCAAAGGTTGGGCAGAAAGTTGAGTCCTTTAAAGAAACAATTGAAACCCTATCTGTCCCCCTCCCTTCGGAGACAAGCCTTCTGGACTCGGAAGGCTGCGCAGCAGAAAAAATCAGCTTCCCTACGAAAACTGCTTTACGCCCGACCGCATCTTCTGGAATGAGCTTCCAGAACCTGAAAGCAGCTTCGGACCTTTTTGGAGTCCCGGACCTGACAGAAACCTCTGATTCTACGGAAAAACCTGAACCAAAAGCAACTCCCGACCTGTTTGGGATCTCGGACCTGCTGAAAGCCGCCGACCAGGTGGGTAACAAGGAGCCGGATAAAAGAGAGCCCGAAGAAGTAAAGGGCATGATACAGGTAAAGGACCCGGTAAAGGTAAAAGATCCGGTAGAGGTAAAAGACACAATACAGGAAAAGGACACTTTACAGGCAAAAGACCCGATAAAAGCAAAAGACCCGATAAAAGCAAAAGACCCGGAAAAAGTAAAAGATACAGTACGGATAAAGGACCCGGTAAAGGTAAAAGACTCAGTAGAAGAGGGTTTATCAAAAGAAATCCCTGCAGATAATACGGGTACAGCCGGAGTTCCGGATTCCGGAGACAAAGGGACTGCCATAAAAGTGGACTTAGAAGAAATCACGGGCTCCGTAGAAACCCTGAAACTCCCTGAGCTTACAAATTCCGGGGAACTTATAGAGCCTCTGAAAGAGCCTCTAAAAGCAGGCCCCAAAGAGGCTCCGAAACCTGGGGCATCAGATCCCAAAAAGACAGAGAAAGCAGAGGACTCAAAGAGCCAGCAAAAACCCCCGGTCCTGGCAGAGATCCTGGACCTGCTGAATACCCCGGATACCATAAAAGGCAAAGCGCCGGAAGGAGCTGAGGAAACAGAGGTAAAGAAAAGTTCTGCAGGAATTTCCGATTTACTTGCTTCCATAAGTTTGATTGACACTCTCACAGGCCCCGAAGAAGAAAACCGGAACCAATCAGGAAATCCTTCTGAAAGTACTTCTCCATCAGGAAACCCTTCTCTACCAGGAAACCCTTCTCTATCAGGAAATCATTCCCTGCCAGGAAGTTTTTCCGGGCGGGATTTCCGACAAAAACCCGGAAAATCAGGCAATTCAAACCCTGACCAGCTTCTGAAATCGATTGCTGAAATTACAGGCGAAGCCAGGGAAATTCACCTTATGGGAACAGGTGGTTCCGGGGATATGGGAAAAGAAAATATTTCCGGAGCCTGGAGGGAGGCGGGAAAGGTAAACCCTTATGTGGAGCCTGTTGAGCCGGTAGTTGCAGCCCGCAGGATCATTGAGTCCCTCCGCCTGGGAGGAGTGCCTCCGTCCCAGGTTGAAAAGTTTTCGGTAGGCAGGGAAAAAGAATTCCTTGAGGCCTGCAGATGGCTGGACTCAGGCAAGGGCTCCCTGGTAGTCACCGGGGAGTACGGGAGCGGAAAAACCCATTTCCTGGAACTGGTCTCGGAAACCGCACTCAGTAAAAATTGGGGAGTTGCCAGGATCGAAATCGATGAGCAGGAATCACCCTTCCACAAGCCGCATAAACTGTACGAAAGTTTCGTGAACAATTTCCGCTGCACGGAAAACGGGGCCGTACTGAATTTCAGGGCCTTCCTGAAACGCCTTATGAGCCGCCTGAACGAGGAAGGAAATTCGAAAGTAGAGAAACTCCGGGCCCACCCGTATCTCGGCAGGCTGCTGCAGGCCTGGAATGCCGGAGAGGACAGGGAGTGGCTTTTAGAATGGATCGAAGGGAGAAGGGAAGCCCCGGCAGGTTTTCCTGCCCTTTACGAGCACCAGACCGCAGCAAACATTTACAGCAACCTGCTCAGCGGGTTCGGCTGGGCTGCGAAAAATGTCCTGGGGCTAAAAGGGATCCTGGTCCTTTTTGATGAAGCAGAAACCCTTGACCCCTACTGGTATACGGGTTACGAATTCGACAAAGCTCTCAACACCTTCAGGGGCCTCGTCCTGGTTAGCAATTCCGACGCTTCCCTCCTGGATGACCTTCCGGACGTTGAAAACAAGGGGACGAAAAGCGGCCTGATCTACAGCAAGATGACGCAGCAGCCCGTCCCGTATCTCTGGGAGAGGGAACCGGGCCTGAAACTCATCTTTTCTTTCGTGCCGGAAATGCTGGAATCCCTGGAACCGTACTCAAAAATGGCCTCTCTTTTAGAAGGCCTGGACAGGATAGAACTTGAGACCCTGGACGAGCTTTCCCTGCAGGCCCTGCTAGGGAACATAGAAAAAATCTACTTCGAAGCCTACGGTTTTTCGGTTGAAAGAGACCTTTTTTCCTATCTCCCCCTTGAAAGGCCCAGGGCATTTGTCAAAGCTGCCGTGGAAGGGCTTGACCTCCTGCGCTACCATCCCGAAAGCATTCCGGATGATGTCCTCAGATAAAGAAGGAGCTGAAGCCCTGAATATGAATGAGAATCCGGAAACCGGCCCTGCAGGAAATGTGCAGGCCGGAACTGAAAAGGTGGAAAACCAGGACTTGAAGAGGCGCCTGAGACGGACATGGAGCACTTTTTTCGGGCAGGCAGGAAGCCTGCTTGCGGCCCAGAAAATGGCGGTCCTGCCTGTGCTTGAGGGAAAAAATGCGCTTATCGTTTCTCCTGCAGCCGGCGGGATTCCCGAAGCTGTCCTGGCCCCCCTGTGTGAAAAGCTCCTTGAGGAAGGGAAAAGGGGACTTGCCGTGCTTTACCTTGTGCCCACAGGAGCGCTTGCAGGTGAAATCTTTAACATGCTCCGCGAGCAGAATGCACGGCCCGGCCTGCGTGTCTCGAAAAAAACAGGGACCCGGCCGGACATAAATGAAGAAAACCCCCCGGACATCCTCATAACAACCCCCGAGTCCCTGGACTCCCTGCTCTGCAGGCATCCGGGGGTTTTTGAA
This sequence comes from Methanosarcina sp. KYL-1, assembly GCF_024372725.1. Classification (GTDB taxonomy): domain Archaea; phylum Halobacteriota; class Methanosarcinia; order Methanosarcinales; family Methanosarcinaceae; genus Methanosarcina. Next base: position 26,409 of record NZ_VOUA01000028.1, on the reverse strand, counting down.
GAATTGCAGGCTGTAGTGCTTGATGAAATCCACAGTATCGACGGAAGCTGCAGGGGAGACCAGGTCCGCCTCCTCCTCGAGCGCCTGAGGGAGATTGCGGGAAAGTTTTCCGTCTATGCCTTTTCAGCCGTTTCAGGGGACGCGATACAGCCTGGGGAAAGGTACATGGACGATTTCCAGGTCCTCCGGGCTGGAGGGGAAAGGGAAGTAAATGCGGCATATACGGCTTCATTTGAGGAAATCTTTGAACTCTCAAGGGAAAGGCAGCTGAAAAAAGTGCTCGTTTTTTGCAACACCCGGGAGAAAGCAGAGGAAATTGCAGCCCTTCTCGGGAAACTCCCGGGCCCTTCCAAAGTCGTTGTCCACCACGAAGGCCTCTCGAAATGGGAAAGGGACGAGGCCGAGAATTTTATGAAAAATTCCGTAAGAGGGACCTGCGTTTCAGCCATGCCCCCGGAGATAGGGATAGAGGCAGGCGACCTCGACGCCATAGTTTTTGGCGGGGTTCCCCCTGACCTGTCTTCGTTCGTGCAAAGGATAGGGACTGCCGGGAGGAGGACAGGCTTCGTGAACGTATTTTTCCTGTGTGACAGCCGGTTAAAAACCCTGTTCGAACTCCTGCTGGATTATACAAAACAGGCCCACCTTGAAGGCAGCGTTTACTCCCCGGACCTGTCCGTTGCAGTCCAGCAAATTTTCTCGGTCCTGTACTCAAGCCCCAGGGGAGTGAATGAAGACTACCTGTACGGGCTGTTTAACAACTTCTGTGCGTACGAAGACCTGAAAAGCATTATAGAAGAGCTGCTGGCAGCCGGCCTGGTAAGCTCCAGAAACAGGAAAATCTATGCCTCGGAATTCATCATGAACCTCGGAGAGGAAGGAACACTTCATTCCAATATCTCTCCTGTGCGGACCATTGAAGCCGTAAACGCCCGGACAGGAAAAGAAATCGGAGAAGTTCAGCTCCCGGTCAACTGCATAAGGGACGGCCAGGCTTTCACCCTTGAAGGGAAATTCTGGGAGATCGTTGAAATGGAAGACAGCAAAGCCTACGTCAAAAAATCGACGGTAAAAGGCGTATTTAACAGCCTCAGGACCGCATCCCGGATGGGGGCCTTTTTTGAGTATTTACCCGAAAAAATTCAGAAATCTGAACTTGAAAAATGGCAGGAAGTTTGAGACGCCAGAATAAGCCGTTTCGAGCTTTTCCGAGCCACTTTCGAGCTTCAGGAAAAAGCAGTCTTCAGGAAAAAGCATCTGCATAACAAAAAAAGCACTTCAAGTTAAAAGCATCCGCACGAAAAGGACAGTAACCAAGAATATAAACAGCCCTATGAGAAATTGGAATACAAGATATTCACTTTTATCCATGCCTTACTCCAAAATTGCAGAAGGTTTCCAGGCTACCAGGTTGGGCTTCCTGTATCCGGAGTTAAATTTTAAAAGGAAGGTTTCCCTTCCTTAAGTAGAGATTTCAGCGAGGTGCAGCATGCATATGCACGGATTTGGGAATCAACACCCTGTCTATTACATGGATAACCCCATTCGAGCACTCGATATCCGGCTGGGTTACCTGGGCGTCCCCGACCTTCACCCCATGTGTGATGTCGATTTTGAGTTCCTCCCCTTGCAGGGTTTTGACTGACTTAAGCTTCACAATATCACGGGACATGGCCTGCCCTGAAGCTACATGATAGAGCAAAACCTGCTTCAAGCTCTCTTTATCCTTGAGGAGGCTGTCTATGGTCCCGCTGGGAAGCTTTGAGAAAGCCTCATCTGTCGGGGCGCAAACCGTAAAAGGCCCTTCAATGCTCAAGGTTTCGACAAGGTCTGCGGCCTTTATCGCCTGAACAAGGGTATTGAACGCTCCCGCCTGAATCGCTGTTTCTACTATATTTTTCATATTTCCCACTCCATTTTACCTTGAATTTACTGGTCATAGCCAGGTACCGAACGATTTTAACTGACCGTAAATCAAAGCTTTGAAGATTTTAAGGAACCTTGAGTGAATAAGGAACCTTGAGCTGTTGGTTAGAAACGTTGGGATCTAGCTATAACCGTAATCCTGTTAAAGGTTCATTTCAGGATTTTCCACATGGCGGCAATACTCTCGATATTGATGTGGGTATAACCCTCTTCTTTTATGTTCCACTTGAGGCTCAGGACTCCGTCCTTGCACTCAGCAGCAATCCCACGATATGTATTTCTTCCGCCAATGTCGATTTCTACTTCCTTTCCAAGATAATACTTCTCAATGAATTCCTGTTTAATCCTATCACCCCCTGATGCTACAACCCCCATGAGATCACGTCAGGACTTAGGGAGTTATATTCCGTATCAAATATAATATCAACCCAGATATATATTGTAAAAACAAAGTTCCTGCTAATAGATTCCGAGGAGAGTTTCTGAGGAGAGTTTCTGAGAAGAGTTTCTGAGAAGAGTTTCTGAGAATAGCTTCACACCGAAACAAAACATGAAGTCCCCTTTAAGGGGGACTCAGAAACTATTCTCATATTCCGGCTCTACGGAAAGTTTATCAAAGAAAGGAATTCCTGCTTCCGCATACCACATATCAAGGAAGCTCAACATGTGATATTTAATGAAGGTGGCAAAGGGCACGTTCAGCAGGAGCAGGACTATGAATACCAGCAGCAGTTCTACCAGGACAAAAGGGATCAGGAGCACCCAGAGCAGAGGGCCGGATAGGAAGGCCGAGAAGAGGAAATAGAGGACCCCGTCAAGGATAAGGAAGACCAGCCCGAAAGCCAGCATAAGTAGCACGACAAGGATTACGGCAAGGATGGCAACTCCTATCCCCAGAACAAACCTGACAATCCAGTAGACCAGGACTTCCTGCCAGCTTTTCCTGAAATTCCCGAAGACCAGCTTGAAAGCCGAAAGTATCCCGGTCTCCCGGTAAATGGATACGGGAATTGCAAGGCCCAAAAAGGAATTGATCGCCGACCCGAGCAGGGCAAGCACCGCAATTACGCCGATGAACCAGAAAATTCCCCCGACCAGGACGGGCCAGGAAAAATCCTGAGAGCTTTCAAGCATTCTGAGAAAGAGGGGCAACAGGGCTATCCCGAAGAGAACAAGGAAAACAAGCCCCAGGGCGAAGCGGATAAGCAGGAGGTAAAACCCTTTATTCAGGAATTTTCGCGAATATGCCCAGAAATATACTTCGTTTCTCACCAGGGCCTCCACAAATACAAACTCCATTACGCTGGATACATAGGAAAAAAACAGGGCGATTAGCAAAAGGATAACTATTCCCGCAATCAAAAACCCGGCAATTTCGGGAAACTGCATCTGGGCCGGGTCAAACCCGTTCGCATCAAAAGGCAGTTCCGGCATCCTGTCCGGGCCTATCCCGGGATAAGTGTCTCCGAAATCTTCGGAACTCATCCGGTAGTTCGTGCCCGAGCCCCCGTAATTGGAGCTTACCCCGCCAAGCAGAAAGATGATGAGCGCAAGTTTTGCCCATTTCCAGAAGTCAAAAGGTTCAAAAAGAGCTTTTCTTGTCCTTGAAAAAGCCCTGTCAACCGCATCTATGCTATACCAGCCCATAATAAGAACTCTTTTTCGGGCAATAAGTAAGTATCATATGCACAAAATTTTGACAGTTTGCCAATCGTTAGCAGTTGATTACAGCCATTCCAATTGCAGCCTTTTCAGTTAAAGCCTTCCGGGTTACAACTTTTTCTTCATGCAGATGTGTTCGATCCCCGATTCAGGGAAGGTGTCCCCGTAAGATACAAAACCGAGTTTCCCGTAAAAGCCCACAGCATGGGTCTGGGCATGAATATGGACTTCTCCTGCCTTTAACTCCGCGGCCTTTTCCAGAAGTTTTTCGACCACGAGTTTGCCGACCTGCTTTCCCCGGTATTCCTTAAGGACGGAAATCCTGCCCATGAGCCAGGTTTCTTCATCCCGGACAAGCCTGCCTGTTGCTATTGGCCTGGTATTCTCATACACTATAACGTGGTGGGAACTTAAGTCCGCCTCGTCGATCTCCTCTTCTTCGGGAACTTCCTGCTCCTTAATGAAGACCTCCCTGCGAACCTGGTAGGCATCCTCCAGGGCTTCTGCACAGTTCCCGTCGGTCCATCTGACCCTGAGCAGGGGACCTGTTTCTTGTTCATGTCCTGGTTCGAACTTCTGAACTTCTTCCCTGTTATTTTTGCAGCCTGACATCCCAGGGAAAAAAACCCGGCGGAATAAATACTTTTTCAATATAATATCCGGGAGGGGCAGAAATCAGATTCCGGGGAGTAAACTGAAAACTTCAAAAGGACCTGACGTAAAAAATAAACACAAAAGAAGATTTAATTTGAAGTTGATGTACCAAAAACACAGGATAAGAAACACAGGATAAAAAAACACGGAATAGAAAACACGGAATAGAAAACACGGAATAGAAAACACGGAATAGAAAACACAGAATAAAAAACACAGAATAAAAAATATAGAACAAAAAATATAGAACAAAAAAAAGAATAAAAGTTAATTTTAAAATAAAAACACGGAACGGGCCCGCCGCGATTCGAACACGAGTCAATGGGTGTCTTCGTAAGCGACTTACTTCGAAGCCCATTAGGATATCCTGGCTACCCCACGGGCCCGCGGTGCAGCAGTAGTGATAGGATCTATCCATATTAAAGGTTTCTCTTAAAATATAAGAAAAGGGAGAGAAAATGGAGTAAAAGGGGAGAAAAGGGGTGTAAGAAGAGAAATCGCGGCAGGAAAAGGGGACAGGAAAGAGAGCCGGAAAGGCCTCAAAGCCTGGTGGAATAACTTTACAACAGGGAAATTATAGAATTAAACTAATTTATATGCGGCCAACTTATTATGAATAAATAAAAATTAGATGATTAATATAATGTTAGGCAAATCAACAAAGTTAAATAGGAAGATTATTTTTAATTAAATTAGGGAAGTGTATTTAAATATTTACTTATAGTTTGACATACCTAGTAGGAAGGCAGACGATTCGGTTTCTGTGAAGGGTGCGGGAAGAATGAAAGGCCAATGTGTAAGGTGAAAGGGTGTAAAAATGGAAAGGGTTTCAACAGGTATTGATGAGCTGGACAGAAAACTAAGCGGGGGTTATCCCATGAACAAAGTAACCCTGATCACTGGCATAGCCGGGAGCGGAAAGACCATCTTCGGTATTCATTTCCTTTACCGGGCCTGTCTCGAAGGCAGGAAATGCATGATGATCGCAACCGAAGAAACCCCTGAAGACCTCCTGCACCAGGCAGAGTTTCTGGGGCGTGACCTTAAACCTTACTATGAAAGCGGACAGTTCATCATCGAAAAGCTCTTTGAGGAACGCTCGGAAAAAATAGGGAGTACCAGATACGGGTTCAAGCCCGAAAGTTTTGATATCGAACTGCCTACACTCATAGAACTTGTGCCTGAAGGCATTGAATGCCTTGTCATCGATAATATAGGAGTGTTTGCCATCCGGATCCAGGCAAGGAGGTTCAGGGACCAGTTTGACGGACTGAGCTACCTTCTGAGGAAAAAAGGCTGCACAACCCTTTTCATAATGGATGAAGCCGCACATAATATGACCCACCAGCTTGCGGAGTATTCGGTTTACGGGTCTATCCGTCTTCTGGTAAAAGAAAACTCTTATTTAGGAAAAATGGAACGCTACCTGAACATCCCCAAGATGCGCAGCACAGCCGTCTCTCCCGAGATGTCAGTTTTTGAGATCACGTCGGATGGGATCAAAGTCCAGGGGCCAGGAGGAGGAAGTCTTGTCGAGTGAAGAAAGCAAACCGAAGGTCCTCATTGTCGACGACCTGCCGGAAAATGTAGAACTGATGGAAGCCTATCTCATGTCGGAGCCCTATGAGGTCATTCCCTCACACAGCGGAAAAGAAGCTCTCCAGCTGGCAAAAGAAGCAAAACCCGACATTATCCTCCTGGACGTTATGATGCCTGAAATTGATGGGTACGAAGTTTGCAAACTGCTCAAAAGCGGCCCTGAGACCCGTTTCATCCCGGTCCTGATGCTTACAGCCCTCTCGGAGCTCGAAGACCGGATAAGAGGCATCGAGGTAGGAGCTGATGATTTTCTTACGAAACCCATAAACAGGCTGGAACTCAAAACCAGGGTTAAATCCCTGCTCCGGGTCAAGAGCCTCCACGACCAGCTAGTGGCCGAACGCGACAGCCTGGAAATAAAGAACAGGGTCCAGAATATCCTGACCGCAATCATTCCCACCCTTCTCCAGGAAGTTTCCCCCGACCAGAAGAAAATAATTATCAACCAGATGACAGGAATGGTTGAAAAGACCCTCTTTGACATGTACCGCTTTGAGAACGGGAAGATGGACATATCCAGCGCAAGTAAGGTATGTGCTGACATTATGAACCAGCTTGGAGGGAATTTTACTGCGAAAAACGGAGATAATGAAGCTATTTACGTCATCAAAGGAACCAGGTGCCCCTGGAGGGGGGAAGAAGCCCGCAAAAACCCTATTTTGTGCACCCTTACCAGGAAAATCTTTTCGAGCATAGCTCTGAAGGTTGAACCCCACTGCGACCTGGAAGCGATGAAAACCATAGGGAACAGGAACGACTGCTGTGAGTTCCTCTTAAAAACACTCTGAATGCCCCTCATGCTCGGAAAACTGAAATTTTTGCTCTCTACTTTAGAAAAAGTCTAATATAAGAGAGCATTAAATAATAATATTTATGAGCCTCCCAGCTTCCCTGAATCTAGAAAGCCTGAGGGAAAAAATACTTCAAAGTATCCGGGTTTACCTGCCTGAAATGACAACAATTTCCGGGGAAAACCTGTTCTTTGGGGGCATTAACTGTAAAAAAGAGAAATCCTGCTATTTTGAAGAAGCTCAACCCTTTTTTGATGCTCTTGAAGAGATGGTCTTTGTTTTTGGAAAGGGAGGAAGGCTACTTTATGCGAGCAGGGCAGCAATGAAACTGGGTTATGAAAGGGAAGAACTGGAAGCTATGGATTTTTCCTTCCTGTGCGGGTCCGGGCTCCCGGACCGGGCAGAGATTATTAACCCGGATGCTATTAATCCGGATGTTATTAACCCGGAGATAGAGAAAACTTCCCGGTCCCTCTTTACAAAAGGCGGAAAAGAAATTCCCGTAAGTATCAGTCTCTCGGAGGGGAGATGGGAAGAGAAAACGGTTTTTTTTGCAGTTGCCAGGGAAGTGAAAGATTTAAAGGAAGAAGGAGCAGGAATCCGGAACCTGGGCCGGGAAAGACAAATTATCCTTGATGCCCTGAATGAGGGCCTGGTTTTAATCGATACAGGCTACCTCCTGCTCTGGGCCAACAGGGCTGTTTTTGAAAAAATGAGACTGGGGAGCCCTGAAAACTATAAAGAGATTCTCAGCAACTTAATAGGCAAACCCTGTTATGAAGTCCTGCATGGTTTTGAGAGCAGGTGCACATTCTGTCCTGCAGCTGAAGTGTTTAAAACTCTAAAGCCCAGATCAGTCGATTTTTCAACCCCTGATGGGAGAAAATGGCATGTGAAGTCCAGCCCCCTTAAAAACCGGGAAGGAAAAATTATAGGGGCAATTGAGACCAGGTACGAGATAACCCACCAGGCAGAGATGGAAGAAATAAATAAACACGCTTTGGAACAGCTAGAAAGGAACATGAAACAGTTTGCTTTTCTCCTTGACAGTATAAGGAATCCCCTGACTGTGATCCGGCTGCTTGCAGAACTGGAAAAATCCGAAAATTCAATAAAATCCCTGAAGCAAATAGAAAAAATAGAACATATTCTCAACAAACTTGACACAGAGTGGAAAAATTCAGAAGAACTGGAAGACAGCCTGAAAGGTCCACAAAATCCTTGAAAAAAGGTTTAAGGGCAGGGTTGCCCCTGAGAAAGGACATCTGTTATACACTGGAGGAGTTCGGTATACTTGACAGGTTTTGAGAGAACTCTGCAGGCCCCTGCACTGAGCATCTGGTCCCCTCTACAAGATCCGTAAGCAGTTAGCCCTACTATTTTTGCTCCGGGATTTATTCCAACAATTTCTCGGGTGGCTTCAATCCCATCCATTTCAGGCATCATTATATCCATCAGGACAATGTCAGGGTTCTGTTTTCTAAATTTCTCGACGGCTTTTACCCCGTTATTAGCGTCTTCGACATCGAAGTCCGCCAAAACCTCCTTCAGAAGCTCTATTAGATCTTCGTTATCGTCGACGAGCAGAATTTTTTTCACCAATATCAATACTCCTGTCCGTTCCAAAAACCCTCACATAACAAACAACTAAAAATATTTAATGATAAATATTATGTTGTCATGTTTACATAATCGGTATTCTATAAAATATTTATACGATATAAAGTTAGTAAACTAATATACAAATATATTCAATCAACTATTATTATAATAATATAGAAATATGCCTGATATAAAGAACTGATATATTTTTGGAAGTTCTGAAAGTTAGAGGCCCGGAACCCGTTGAAATACACTTTAAAATTAATTAAATCCTCAAAGTTAATGAAATCCTCAAAGTTAATGAAATCCTCAAAGTTAATGAAATCCTCAAAGTTAATGAAATCCTCAAAGTTAATGAAATCCTCAAAGTTAATGAAAAAATTTATAGTTCACTTTCCAAAACCATCAAATGATTTATTAACCGGTTTTAATCATCCATAAGTTCCAGCTCACTTATTACCAACTAAATAAAAATTAGAGGAAGTTGACCATACTCACTACCGGATAAACCGATTCCTGCCTAATAGACAGCTTCCCGGCTAAAAAATCCTGATACCGCAGAGTTCAGGAAACTAAAACTTAACTGGAAATATACCAATAATTAAAGAGGAAGAGAAACTTGGTCTCTTATGAAAAACATACGGAAAACTTTGAATCCGCCCTGCTGTCAATTGACAGGATAGCTGCCAGGAAGCTTATAGGCGGAGAGGTTAAATTCAGTTCTCCTTTTGAAATTATTGAAAAAATAATTGCTCCGGCCCTGGAAAGAATCGGGAGCAAATGGGAAAGTGGAGAGATTGCCCTTGCCCAGAACTATATGGCCTGCAAAATCTCCGAAGAAATCGTAGAAAGCATTCTTCCCGCTGAAGCCCCTGAAAGGGCTCGCAACCCGAAAATCGGAGTAGCAACCCTGGGAGACCACCATCTTTTAGGAAAACGCATGGTAATATCTTTTCTCAGGTCCCTCGGGTTTAAAGTTGTTGATTTCGGCACGGACGAACCTGCCGTCCTGATCAAAAAACTGGATGAAGAAGAAATAGACATCCTTCTGGTTTCGATTTTAATGCTCAACCTGACCCTTAAGGTAAAGGAACTGAGGGCTCTTATAGACAGCAGAAAGCTGAAAACAAAAATTATTGCCGGAGGAGCCCCCTTTCAGCTCGACCCTCAGCTGTACCTTGAGATAGGTGCGGATGCCATGGCCATAAACTCTTCAGACATCGTAAAGCACATAAACGGATGGAGATGTGCCTCCCTTCCGGCAGAGGAGAAGTTCTTATGAAAGAAGAGATGAGCCCCATGGAACGTGTGCTCAGCACACTTTCGTTTGAAGAGCCTGACCACGTTCCTTTTTTCCTTCTACTTACCGTACAGGGAGCAAGGGAAGTCGGGGTGAGCATCAAGGAGTACTATTCAAACCCCGAATACGTTGCACGGGCACAGCTTAGAATGCAGGAGCGCTACGGGCACGACTGCCTGTATTCTTTTTATTACGCAGCCCTGGAACTGGAAGCCTGGGGAGGGAAAGCAATATTTTATGAGGACGGCCCGACAAACGCCGGAAGGCCAGTAATCAGCAGTTTTGAAGAAATAGAAAGCCTGGAGGCTCCCTCTGTCCCCGACACCCGGAAACTCCAGAAAGTATTGGAGACTACTGCAATCCTGAAAGAAAACGTCGGGGATGAGATTCCTATCATAGGCGTTGTCATGTCCCCCTTTTCCCTGCCTGTCATGCAGCTTGGCTTTTCCAGCTACCTTGACCTGATCTACGAAGCTCCCGAACATTTTGAAGCCCTGATGCAGGCAAATGAAGATTTTTGCGTTGAATGGGCAAATGCCCAGCTCGAAGCCGGGGCAACGGCTATCTGTTACTTTGACCCCGTATCCTCAACCACAATCATGCCCCGGGAAATGTACCTTAAAACCGGATTTGAAGTTGCAAAAAGGACCCTTGCAAAAATCAAGGGCCCAACGGGAACCCATATGGCTTCCGGAAGATCCCTTCCCATCCTTGGAGACCTGATCAAAACCGGAACTTCGATAGTAGGGACAAGCACCCTTGAAGACCTGGCCGAAGTGAAAAAAGCCTGTGAAAAACAGGTAACTGTTATGGGAAACCTGAACGCAATCGAGATGTGCAGGTGGACCCCCGAAACAGCCGAAAGTGCGGTAAGGACTGCCATTTCAAAAGCAGCTTCAGGTGGAGGCTTTATCCTGTCAGATAACCACGGGGAAATCCCCTGGCAGGTCCCGCACGAAGTCCTTATGGACCTCTCAAAAGCAGTAAAAAAATGGGGGCGGTACCCGGGGGAAAAAACTAATGAGTAAAGGACTCTGCCTGCTTGTCCCGAAAGCCTTGATAGCTGAATCAAAAGCCGCACTTGAAAACATCGACGTAAAAGGGCTGAATCTTCCCGGCATCCTTTCCTGCGAAACGGAAAACTCAGACGGTAAAACCCTGTTTGAACTTCTGGAGACGCGAGGAGAGGAATATGAGGAATTCCTCGTGCTCTGCCCCGGAAACGAACCCGAAATTCCTGAAGAGTGGAAAGGAAGGGTTCATATCCACAGGCTGGGTTCTTGCGCAGAAGCCCTGCTAGGGCCCTCGGCGGTCCGGAGGTATCTCAGGGAAGGGGCCTATCCTGCTCTTCCTTCCCAACTGGAACCCCTTATTCCCTTTCCGGAGATAAAAGAAGCGGAAAGGAATGCCGATTACACCCCTTTCCCGGCATCCGAAATCCTTCTGTTGAATTCCGGCTTCTGCCCTGAAATAGAGCAAAAGGCCCGGGAACTTTCGAAGGTTTCGGGGCTGGCCTGCACAATCCTGGATGTGGACCTTGATTATTTTCAGCTGTTTCTTGCAAATTTGTTGTATTCCTGCAGCGCTGCCAGCCTTGAGAAAGAAAAGAAGAAGGCAGAAGCAAAAAGTGCCTCTTATGCTGTCGCTTTTGAAGTCCTCGGACAGCTGCTGGAAGCAAAAGATGAAAGCGAAGCTATCGACGGGATAAGTGAAATATTCAACCTGCTCTTTGCCCCGGGAAAAATTACATACTTTTCCCTAAAAGAAGGGAAGGTCCTTGAAAAGCAGCAGTACGGCCCGAAAACCGGAGAGGAAGAAACCGGGGCTGTCTGTGAAAAAAACATCCCAGAGGACAAAGGGGAGAAAAGAGAGAAAATCAAAGCCGGGTTCTGGAAAGAAATCGACACAACCTTCCTTGAATCAGAGAACTGCTGTCTTAGAGACAGGAAAGGATTTTCGGTCAAGATCCGGGATAAAGGTGAGGTGATCGGGGTCCTGAAGGCAGAAGAAATCCTGTTTCCCGAATACGTTAACAGGTACCTGAGCCTTGCTGTGGACATTGCAGCAGTTTGCGGACTTGTTATTTCAAATTCCCGGAAGTACCATGAAGTCATAAGCTCCAGAAAAATGCTGGAACAGTATTCCGACGTTCTCAAGGTTATAAACAGAATTATAAGGCACGACGTAAGCAATGAACTTAATGTGATTTCCATGTCCCTGGAACTCTTCCAGATGAAAGGAGAAGAGCGCTATGTTTCAAAAGCCCTGAAAGCCACTGAAAGAAGTGCCGACATAATAAATAAAATGAGGGAAATGGAGAACCTTGTTTCCAGAGGAGGAAGGCTTAATCCCTGCAATATTCAAGCAGTTATCAGGGAGCTGATTGAAAATTACCCCGTGGAATTCAAGGTGGAAGGCTCATGCAGGCCCCTTGTTGACGAAGCTTTTCCGTCCCTGATGGACAACATCATAAGAAATGCCATCATCCACGGCAAAACAGACCGGATTGATATCTCTATCAAAAATGAAGGCAATTTCTGCGTGATACGCATTGCTGATTACGGAAAGGGGATCCCGGAAGAGTTTAAAGAAAAGATTTTTGAAGAGGGATTCAAATTCGGAGAAACCGGAAATAGCGGTCTCGGGCTCTACATCGTCAAAAAAATAGTAGACCGCTACGAAGGGAGCATTACTGTTGAGGACAACAGGCCCTCAGGGACGATATTTGTAATGAAACTGAGATCTATTCAAAAAGGGAAAAAACAATCAGTAAATTAAACCCTAACAGTAAATTAATCCCTAACAGTAAATTAATCCCTTATACAGATCTCCTTTTTTGCATATTCTGGAAATCTTATACTGACTCCTCTATCTTACATTGCCTGGAAATCTTATACTGACCCCTCTGTATTTTAGGGATGCAGTCTCAGGAGGACTCCGCCTCTGGCAAAGAGACAGATCCGGAAATGCCTGTTAAATTCCGGCTGCCTCTCCTGTCCCCACTCACCTCATGCCATTTATGATTCTTATCCCTTCAGGGGTAATGTCAAAAAGGGAATACTTAACCGGAAGTGGCTTATTCCTCATTTTTTCAATGTAGAGGTACTGCCTGGTCCTTCCCGCACTGAGGTTTTCCTGCACCGTAAGCCTGATCAGCCCGAAAACCATATACCCTGTAAGCCTGTGGGTCAGCTCGTAGGAATCCTCATCCATAATGAAAAGGCTCGTGCAACCGTTTTTCATGAGGATGATGCTGATGGAACTGAACTGGTCAGCAAATTCCCTTATATCGTGATCAATAGCCATCACGCCGATATTGTCAATGACGACCACATCGACTTCGGAGGACATGGAGGTCAGGTATTCGATGATGTCCATATCCACGGCACATAATCCCTTTCCAAATTTTGAGACACTTTTAAGCTTGTTTATCTTGTCCTCGAAGATATTCCTGATACCAAGCTGTCCGTTCTTCAGGAAAGGTTCCAGATCGATGCCAAGGCTTCTGGACTGACTTATGACGTCCTCTGTGAGTTCCCTGGTCAGGACCATCATGCATTTCCTGCCCTCCACACAATTCCTGTGCAGGAAGTGAAGCCCCAGTATCGTTTTTCCCGAACCAGGCGGGCCTGTTATCATTATGCTTTTTCCTTTCGGATACCCGCCATCTGTCAGCACGTCCAGCCCTTCTATCCCGGTAGGTAAGCTTTCCATTTTATCACATCGTTAAAATATCATATTTTTAGAACATAGTATTTTTAGAACATAGTATCTGTCAAATATTATATTTTTAAGACATTATATCCTGAAAGTAATACATTTTTTGAATGTTGATCTGTTTTCATTTACATCTTTAAAGCAGATATATTCATTCCTCAAAACCAGAAGATCATTTAAGGTACTCTTCCTTAAACTCGGAGACCTGTTTATTGCTCCCGACAACAGCAATCACGTCTCCCTCCCGGATTATTGTCTTTTTTGTGATGTCGGTCATCACAAGCCCTCTGCGCTCAAGGGCTATAACGGTGCACCCGATTTTGTTTTCAAGGTCCAGGTCCCCAATCGATTTCCTGTCCAGGGACGAACCTTTTTCCACGCGGTGTTTTTCGATCTCTATGCCTTCGTAGAGCATGATATCTTCATCGATCCTGCAGGATTTCCCCACACAGTTTGCAGTCATTTTGGCCAGCATCTGGCCTGCCACGATGGAAAGGGAACCTACATAATCCGCCCCGGCCTTGTAAATCTTGTCAATGGACTTTACGGAGTTAGCCCTGGCCACAATGGTGGACTCCGGGTTCAGGCTCCTTGCGATAAGGGTCGCAAAAATGACATTAGTGTCGTCATTAAGGGCCACAAAAATAAAGGAAGCGGTCTTTACCCCGGAGGCGATAAGTACCTCCTCATCCGCACCGTTGCCTACGATGTGCTCGAAGTCCACAGATTCGAAAACCCTTTCTTCCGAGTCCACAACAACAAAGCGAAAAGGCCATTCTCTGAGCACTTTTACTATACTTTTCCCTACATCCCCATATCCGAGTACGACCAGATGCCCCTTTGTTTCCATTTTCCTCTCCCGAGTCCCGAATTTTTCCGGATTTCTTAGTGCAGATCCTTTTTGAATAACTTATGCATTCTCTGTATTCAGTTTCGGTTTATGCAGTTTCTGTTTATTTTCATGACTTCGAAATTAATGGATCAGATTAATGGGTCAATTTCTTCAGCTTGGAAAGCTGTTCAGGGGTGCCCACTGCCAGCAGGACGGAATTTCCCCGGATTACGTCGTCTTCTTTAGGGTCAAAGGAGAGGCTTCCGCTTTTCCAGATACCCACGATCCGGGCGCCGGTCACGTGCTGGCTGGAGACCTCCCTTAAGGTCTTGCCTATCAGGGGGCTTTTGAGGTAGATGGGAAACTCGGTTATGTGGACCCCTTCAAAGATTTCCGTAGCCCCCGTAACCCTGCTTACTAGCCTGTCCATGGCTTTTCTCCCGATGAACTGCCCGAACATGGATTTTGGGGAAACAACAGTATCGGCGCCTGCGTATTTGAGGTATTTGGAATTGGAACGGTCCTCGACTATGGCTATGATACTCAGGTGGGCAAACTCGCGGGCCGTAAGCACGATGTTTGCGTTTCTTTCATCGGACTTGTTTGCAATAAGGAGCCGGGCTTTATCGACGCTGGCATTAATAAGGGTCTGTTTATCGCTGGGATTTCCCGAAATGCAGGGGATGTCCTTATACACAAGTTCCCTGACCAGTTCCACATCATCATCAACGATTACGAACATGATCTCCTGCTCGGCCAGCTCGTCGATAAGAGTTTCTACCAGCTGGTTATACCCGCAGATGATAATGTGTTCTTTCATGCCCGAAGGAGCCTTCCGGGGCATCCTGAACTTGATCGTCCTGTCCATCCAGGGCATTACGATATAGGACAGCAGAAAACCCGAAATCATGATGATCCCGACCACCTGCACGATCACTGAAAAAAGCCTTCCGATCTGGGAATGAAAGACAACATCCCCGTAGCCCACCGTTGCAATGGTGGAGGTGGCCCAGTAAATAGCCGTGATCGCGTTTGCATTTTCGGGCTGGTTTTCCCAGATCATCAGGTACTCAAAGAGGAGGATGTAGATGAGGACCATGAGCAAAGTCGCAAACCTGTATGCTGCATGGGGCCTCCTGTGCATAATTCTACGGAACTTTGCCCTGCCGCCGGGTTTTCTTGAAAGGTAGGACAACATCTCTACATCCCCTGGTTTTTTATCCCCTGGTTTTTTATCCCCTTATTTTTTCTTATATAGTAAGCGGGAATATCTTATAATAATATCTTATACCCGTTCTTACTTTATCCCGCTTACTGTATCCCGTTCTTACCGTATACCCTTTCTCAATGGCGTACCTTAACAGGCCCTCTCCTTTAAACCCACTGCCCTACGAAAGGCCCGAAGATCATGAAGATAAACGAAAGCAATATCAGCATTGAAAAGCTTGCCGAAATTGAATTCGAGACCTTTGCAGAGACTGCTTCGTTTCTGGTAAACCGGTATACCAGGGAATAGGTATAGTCCTTGAAAACGTGCCCCCCGTCCAGGGGTACGGCAGGCAGGCAGTTGAAGAGCCCCACGTAGAAGTTCAGCCAGCCTATCCATAGCAGGGAATTTGCAATCCAGAAGATCCCGACTCCCAGGGGTTCGGCCCAGCCCACGGGCTGGTAGAACTGGGCTATGGTCCCGGAAAAGCCACGGAAACCTTCTCCTGCAAACCCATAGATCGGAAGCCCGAGCAGGATCAGCCAGCCTGCTATGTTCGTAAGCATGGAAGGGATCTGCTTCAGGGCATCAAGATAAAACTTTGACTGGGGCATCCAGAGGGAAACACCAAGCTTCGGGCATTCCACAACTCCGTTTTGCCCATAGCTTACCCCAAGGAAACCCTGTCCGCTTCCTGAGTAATGCGGGGCCAGCTTTACATCAAGGACAACCGTGCCGTTCTCCGTAAGGGTGCCGGAATAATTTTCAGAAGGCTGGAGCTCCACTTTCACTGTCTGGTTTGCCCGGGTGCTTTCCATGTATTCAACGAAATCAGCTGCGCTGTGCATTTCCCTGCCATCGATACGGAGCATGACCATCCCGGGCTCGAAACCTGCAGCCTCAGCCGGGCTTTCCGGTACAACCCCGCCCACGAGCACGCCGCTAATGTAGCCTTCGGGAAGGGACACTGTTTCTACTTCATGTACCGAGGCAACTCCGTCCTGAAGCGCATGGATACTCACCGTATCCCCGGGTTTTACGGTCTCCAGGTATGAAAGGACCTCCATTGCGTTTGTAATGTTCGTGTCATCTATCTGTATGATGACCATGTTCTCCTGGATCCCGGCAAGGCCGGCCGGAGAATTTTCGCTTACACCGACAACCATGGCATCGCTCAGGGGGGCAATTGCCCCGAGCACCGGCCCGAAGAAAAGCAGGAAGGCAACAAAGGCAACAAAGAAATTGGCCATAACCCCGGCTGCCAGGATCCTGGCCCTCTGGTTCCGTGTTGCGGTTTTTACAGGCCCTGCTTCTTCCTCAACTTTAAGAGCCTTCGGCTCTGTCCTTTGCAGCTCTGTCCTTTGTTTTTCTTCCCGCTCCCATTCTTCAATTTCCTCGATGGTGGCGGTAAGGGGAGGCTCTTCTTCTTTTTCTACTGCTCTTTCCTTCTTTCCGAAGAGCTGTTCATCGTCAGGTTCCGCAAAGCCTCCTATGGGGACAAGCGCGAGCAGTATACCCATTGACTTGACCCGGACACCTTCTACCCTGCAGAGGATCGCATGGGAAAACTCATGCACGACCAGGGTCACTATGAGGGCGATTACTCCCCAGGTAAAGGGTATGAACTCGTTTAAGCCGGGGATCAGCAGGATGTTCCTTGGGGCGTTGTACCTGCTGGGTTCGGGAACATTGTTGTTCAGGAAAGAAGTGTACATCGCAATGTCCGAGAGGACAATAATCAGGAACATGGCGATCATGCCCGCGAACATAAGCCAGATCCCGAGGTTTGCAAAAACCCGCCAGTAGAACCGCGGGCGGGCCAGGATGTCCAGCAGTTTGAGCCCTTTTGTGGTCCTGATCATCAGGATGGGAAAAGGACCGAAAGTGCTTATATTATACTTTTCCAGAATACCCCGCCTATCGAGAATGGAGACGAGGAACCAGTACAGTAAAAAAATGCCCAATGCAATGCTTGTGCCACTCAAGGAAATTCTCCGAAAATATTCAGCTGACTGATTTTGAATGTTGAGATGAATGCTGCTGTCTTAAAAAGGTAGCGTTCATTAATGCCGTACAATTTAATGTTATATCAAACCGTTTTATTATATTATGTTATAGGCCAGACCTTGATACAGTACTGGCGGCTTCATTATTAACAGGGGCCTGTAAATTAATACATGATAATTATATAAAAATCCATATGTAATTATAGATATAAACGCTCAGCCCTATTCAGATTATTTTTTAGAATCGACGTCCTTTTTTATAATTCGCGCCATTCTATTACAGAGTAAATGAGGCTTACTGGTTAAAAATTGTTTCCAATCAATATTTTTGATATGAACTGTCTGTTAACATCACCTGACAATTTATTATGGAGGGTTTCTGTCGAATGCTTGGGATCGTATACATAACAGCCGGAGATATGAAGAACGCATCTGAAATTGCAAGGGAATTGGTCTCAAAAAGACTCGCAGCCTGCGTGAACATGTTCCCGATTTCCTCTGTCTACATGTGGGAAGGAAAGATCGAGGAAGGAAACGAAATCGCCATGATCGTGAAAACCGACATCTCACGCTTCGAGGAGATATGCAAAGTTGTAAAGGCTCTTCATACTTACGAACTGCCTGCCATAGAGTTCTGGGAAATCGAAGGTGAGCCGGAGTACCTTGACTGGGTGCAGGTAAACAGTTCGGGAGAAGAGGCCCCATAAGCTAAGGGTGAAGAAATTTCGGCTAAAAACGGGAAGAACAGTAAGGAAAAGTAGTAAGGAAAAGTAGTAAGGAAAAGTAGTAAGGAAAAGTAGTAAGGAAAAGTAGTAAGGAAAAGTAGTAAGGAAAAGTAGTAAGGAAAAGTAGTAAAGAACAAAGTTAAGAAAGAATATTGCGGAAGTGAATTAAGGAGAAACTCCGTTTTCTCCTCGGAGAACCTGCAAAAAAGGAAAAAAGCTCTCGAATTAAGTGTCCACAGGATTACCTTTATATGTTAGTTCCATCCTTACCATATTGTTTTCATAAGCGCGGGAGTAACCAAGCGGTCAACGGTGGCAGACTCAAGATATAATCAGGAAGACTAGATATTATTTAGACAAAAAAAGAAATTCAACAACATGCGGGAGTAACCAAGCGGTCAACGGTGTGCGACTCAAGATCGTATCGCGCAGGCGTTCAGGGGTTCGAATCCCTTCTCCCGCACTAAACAACCCGATTGTGTGATTCAATTTTTTTATTTGCCGCAGGATACACCATTCCTAAATCATCGTTCACAAATGGGAAAATGAACTTATATCACAGTTCTCATGATAGGGAGAGAAAAAGAATTAATTAATAATCTTCAAAAATCCCCTATACTAACTAATAATAAAGTAAGATATACATATATATATATCTATATCCACTCCTTTTAATATGTATATATGATATTTTTAGATTGATTTTTTCTTTAATATTTTCTCATAATCAGCACGTGACACCATAATTTTTAATAATTTTTAATTTAGACAGTTGAGTGGATTTCGGGCAACGTTCTCACAATTTTTTAGATGGGGGGGGGGTTATGTACGAAAAAAAGAAACTTGGTTTCACGCTTGCAAATTCTATTATGAGTTGGCAATTACTTAGAAATTAAAGAGAAAATCTAAGGAATTACTTAAAACTTGATAACGTCTCTTGATATTGATTACTTAAAACTTACTTATGTGAAAAACCGGCTAATGCTATCGATTACTTAAAAAATTGACCGAAAAAGTGAAAACCTATAGAAAATTTCAAAAAAAAACTTTCTGGAAAATGGTTAAGTAATTAAGTAATCAGTAACGGGCGGCTGAAAAGTTTTAAGTAATGATTACTTAAAGTTTTAAGTAATCGTCATCAAGAGGCTTGAAAAATGGCAAAAAAAGTTTTGCCGCGAGATACCAATTCACTCAGCTTTCCTCCGATTGTCCAATCTTCTTTCAACTTCTTTAAGAGTGTAAATTTGAAACAGCGTATTTTTAGGTCTGCCGTCCTCGTCAATCGCTCTGTGTAACAAACAATACCCCTGGTGGTCCGATGCAATTATTCTATTAGCACGGAGAATATTTCCCTCCCGATACAAGCGACGATTTAAATCCGCCACTCCTTGATTGGGGATGTGCTTCCGATATTTCACAACTTTTCTTAGCAGGGCTTCATTTTCTGGAGTATTCTCTTTTTTGCAAAGATTACGGGTCTTCATATATGCACTTGTATAAGGACCTTCTAAATCGCACACTGTCCCTGTTTCAGGGTTCCATTTTTTAATAAATTCAAGAGCTTGTGATAAAGGCATGTCTGCGCCCCCCTCCCCACAGTTTTCTTTTCTATATAAATCCCAAGATTTTGTAAATGTGTCAATCGCGTCCTTACATGCAGGTTTGTTATACAAATATCTCAATATGTATGACTTGCTTTTGGATTTAGGGAAATTTTTGTCGTGAATTATGTCGCGGGCCAAGTCTCCAATAGGTGAACTTTCATTTTCAAATTTCTTAATCCAATCTTTATACACTGTAATTTTCACCGGCTTCCACCTTCTTCTTACCTCTTTCAAAGTCACTGTGAATTTTCCTGTTTTAGGTCAATGTCCCCAAGGGCTGAATATTCATAGTTCTCAACATCCACGCCTTTTAACAAAAGTAAATGTTTTCAGCATTGTTATATACATTTTACTGCTTAAATTTTATCAGTTCACTGTAAAAAAGCAGGCTTTCAGATTTCCCCTACAAACGGTTTTCTTCAAAGGATGCTTATGATTTGATTCATAGGTCTTTTAAATTCGCTTCTTAAGGCTTCTCGTGGGTTGCCCTTATCCTGTATAGTTCCCCGTCCTGTGAAATGTGCAAGGAATATACTTGATAACAGGACTTTCCCCGGAGATCATGACCACAACTGCACGATGATCCAGGTTAAAAAGGAAGATGGATCTTTCTAGGAGATCCAATCAGATGAAGAAAGGAAGGGAAACTTCCCATCTTTTCAAAATAAAACTTTTCCGAAAACGCTTGAGTAATTGAGTAATCAGTATCATGCGGCTTAAAAAATAGGTAAAAAAAGTTTTAAGTAATCTTTGTAAAATATAAAAACACATAAGAAAGAAGTAGAGGACCTCTTAAAGCCCTCTGAAATATGCAAGCGCAAGCCGGACAGCTTCCGGGTAATCTTCCGGCTTAATCTCTTCCCCGAACTTCTCCAGGACCGCAGCTTCTGCCCTATCAATCGCTCCAGCCGTTTCCAGGATTGAGCAGCATATGCCGCTCGGGGCATCTGTTCCCCGTAAACCACGTGGGTACCATTCGCCTAGGTGTTTCAGGGCCGCCGCTTCGATTGCCGCAAGGTCCACGTTTTCAAGGATCATAAGGGGGCTTGTGAACTTCTCCGCGCTCATGCCACCACTTCCACCGCAAGCCAGGGCATCCCGGCTTTAATCGTGTCTATTTCGCTTTCTCTTATCCAGCTTCCCGGATAGATGAAGCCGGGATCTTCCACGCCTAAAAGAAAGATACCACAGGGTTCCACGTCCACAACATCAAGGACTCCCGGAAGGTCCGGAGCTCTTGAGAGTGTGAGCTTTTGCGCTCCTTTCCTCACGCTATCCCCTCACATGTCATAGACTCCCCGCAGGGCTGCATAATTTCCCCACAGTTTGACGTTCTTCTGCCTGCCATACATTCCCCTTTCCCAATCGAAAAGGGCTTTAAATCGCATCTAAACAGCATTTTCACACTTCCTTTATGAAAGGCAAAAACGCCCACCAGGGAATAATAAAAAAGTGGTCGCTTCCGTTTTTCGTCGCTCTTCCGTTTTTCCCCTGCGTCAACTCCAATTTAAAAGGTCGCTCGTTACTTCGATTACATGCCCGCCGGGGCTCTGTTTTTAGGTCGCTCTCCTGTTTCCCGGGTCAAACTCCACTGTACCGGTTTCCCGGTTTCCGCCTTCATTTCGTCGGGATATAGCATCCATAAATCCGCAAGTGTTGCGGGTCTTTCACATTCGATTTTTAGCTTCCCTTCTTCTTCCATGGCCTTGAATTGCGTCAGGTCTTCCGTAGTGGTCGCCGCTGTGACTCCGCAGACATCCAGCCCGAGGAAAAACAGGTTTCCAGCTTCAAGGGCTTCAATTTTTCCGACTAATTCTTCCACGTCTTCACCTCCTGTATCAGGGGGATTCAGCCCCCTTCCACAAATAACAGTATATACCTCATCCTATATATCATTATCTATTATTAATTAATAGATAACAGATATAAGTTTAAATACTATTAGTAACATACTGTTATGTGTAAGCATATAACAGTAATAGAGGTTTCAAGGATGTTTAAATCAGGCGAAAGGGTAAAGTTCGGCAACGTAGGAGGAAAAGGTAACGTGATTTCCGAGGGAACTTTTGAAACGTTGGTAAAATTCGATGACGGGGACATTTGCAAAGTGGATTCAGCTTTTCTTTTTCCGGTCTCCGAATAATCTTTTTTCTTTTTTTGATTGCTGTTAACAGATTACTTTTAATAGAGAACAGGTTATTTATGGACAATATGGAAAGAACTGAGAATGGCGCCAGGTTCGCGCAGGAATGGAGCGATGAGGATTTTATCAACGCAGTTGAAGAAGCCTTAAGGAAAGCCACTGTTTCAGTTAATGAAGTGAAAGATATCCTCGGCTGTAGCTCTCAGACTGCAAAGGCCCGGCTGCTAAAATTGAAAGAAGAAGGTAAATTGGAAGGGGAATTAAAGGGCAAGGCTTGGGGGTTCAGGCTGCCAGATCAGGAAAGAGATTAAGATGTCAGCTAAAACCGAAAAGAGAGACGTTGCAAGAATAAAAGAGTTGATCGAACATACAGAACAATTGCAAAAAGAACAGGAAGAAATAAACGCCGAAATAAAAGGGCTGCTTCGTAAAAAGTACCCTTCTATCTCGCCAGGGGATATGGAAGTTTTTAAATGGTTGTTGGATGCCGTGAAGTTAAAGGATCACATATACGAAAAATACTACAGCAAAGACGTCAAGCGAGCTAATTTCTCAATATGCAAGACGATGTTCAAAGGAGATTTAATAATATATGACAAGGAAGAAGCTGTAAAAGCAGGTAGAGACCCAAGAGAAGCTGAACTAGATGAACGACATGTACTATGCGTAAACAAGGAAAAAGGTTACACCATGGAAAAACAGTAATTTGGAAGTGGTCCCCAGGGACTGCCGGGGGGTCCCCAGGGAAAGCCGGAAATATACTTTTTGCTCATCTCTCATTAGATTTCAGCACTTCTATATATGTATTTGATGATATATAAATTTTGTAGGCTTACTCACTTACTAAAGTTGTTCGGAGCAGTTCAACTTTAGTAAAAGGCGATCTGGCTTTTGTCGTCTGTCCATGCCATTTTAGCGAATATGGCGTGGTGTGGACTCACAATCCCCATCGAAGTTTCTTTTAGTTCTCCTGGGGCGACGTCACCAAGATAATCTTTTGTGAGGACTTCACCCCTAATCACCAAGGCTCGGTCACCGTAGTAGGTATTTGTGGTATTCTGTGTATCCACATACACGGGAGTGGGGGAATCAAGCGCCATCACTGCCGCTTCATACACATAGGCGAGGTTATATTCGTCTTCTGGGATATAGCTTAAATATATCCCACTGTCCGCCGTCCCATCGAAACGATTGGGTTTTACATAGTCACCGTCGAGTACGATAACACCGCAATATACATCCTTTGCAGTACCATTACCAACATTTTTGACTTTGATGTTTAGATTTCCATCAATCTGTGTTACGGACATTATTTTTAGTTCAGGGACACCAAGCGGTTCTTCTGTGACATCTTCCACGTTTTCTAATTCTTCCACGGTTTGATTTACGGCACTCTCGGGGTCCGCCAACGCGCCGTTCTGATCGCCAGACGAAGAGGTACACCCGGAAAAGAAAAGAATTGGCGTGATGACTAAAAGAATACTTATCACTTTTGATATTTTTAGATCCAAAGAATCACACCCACTGTCATGATAACAGTTCAATCTTTCAAACGTTTTTATTTTTTATAGATATTTCAAGTGATTTCTTCAAAGTGTCTTTAATTTTTCGATTTTTTTCTAGGTGTTCCATTTGCTAAGAGTATTTTATTAAATTCTTCAAAACTCTCCACTTAATCGTATAAAAACCATGTTTTATACCATCTCGCCTTTTCCGTAGAGTCCCCCGCCATTACATCACACTAGTTCGTCCCGCCTGTTCTATTTTCCTAGTAAGTTCTTTTATATCGGCAACATTATTTATTACAGTGGTTTCGATTTCTATTTTTCGGGGTTCCTCTTTGAGGGTCTTCACGATGTCTAATTTTGTTTCCTGTACTCTATCCGTGATCTGTTTTAGGATGTCAGATATTTTCCCGAGTTCTATGCTGTCCTGTTTCCCCTGCGTAGGCGCTGCTGGGGTCACTGCTGCCATTGTTACGGCTGTCTGCTCGGCTCCTGTGGTTGTCGTTGGTTGCCCGGCTGAACCATACCACCCGGCAAGACCCGCGTTTTTGGCTGCATCTACTCCCATAATCATTTCATATGAAGCCCGTTTCCCTGCGTAATCTGGGATATTCCCACCGGTTCCACCTGCTCCGGCTGCATCCGGGGGGGTTGTGCTGTAAAGAGTATCAAGTGCGCTTTTTTGCTCCTTGATCCCTGCGGTTACTCCCTGATTGGCCTGCCGTATGGCTTCGGCTTTTTCGTGCCAATTATCCAACGCTTCCCCAATTTTCCCGCCCAGGTCGCCGCCCAGAGGTTCCAGAAATTCAAATAATGAAGCAAATCCTTCGGTAACTTTTGCTATGGTTTCCTTTACCTTTTCCAGTTTCTCCGCCAAATAATCCTTAATGACTATACCTGCCTTTTTCACAACATCAAGCCCTATGGTTAGGGTATCCTTAAAAAACGTTATTCCGGTTGTGACCGTCCCGAATTTCTTTTCTAAAATGTAAAGCCCGCCTGCAAGGGCTATCACGGGTAAGCCCACAGTAGAAAGCAGGGGGATAACTGCTCCAAGTGCCGGTATAATTGTGGCTGTCATTGCTCCGGCTGCCACTCCCCACGCTGCCGAAAGTCCCGCCACTACAAATGGGAGGGGGATAAGTACGGCTGCCAAGCCTGCCAGGACCGCGCCTGCCTGAAGTATCCGGGCGTCCATCCCGGCAATTCCCGCGGTTACGTCCCTGACACTCGCGGCAAATGATTTTATCTTTTCAAATGCGCTATTTTCCCCGAATTTTCCGAGTTGCTGATTCCATCCCAGGGCAGAAAGGGAAGCTTTCGTGATGTTGTCCTTTATGTTTGACCAGATCCCGGTCATGTTTTGTGAAAGCTGATCCATGGCACCCGCGTACTTCTCATTCCAGATAGCCAGAATAGTACTTTGGACCATGGCCCGGTTATTTCTATCAACTACCTGCAGGGTTTGATTTCCCGCCTTATCCGTGTAGGTTAAAGCCGTTCTTCCAACATCTCCGAGAGACGCGCCCAGGGCTTCCGCGTTGCTCTTTGTGAGTTCAACGGCTTTGATACCAAACTCTTTCATGCGTTCAAATTCGCCCGTTTGTGCATCTGCCAGGGCTTCAACTCCCTGCATCAGGGGTTTCCCCATGCCCGCCGAGGCATCCCCTACGGTCCTTAGAGTGTCCTCCCAGGCTATTCCATAGGCTTGTAATTTGACCGCCGCGTCCATGATCCCTGGAAGCTCAAAGGGGGTTTTATCGTTAAACTGCTGGAGCTGGGAAAGGGCTTTCCCCGCCCGGACTTCATCGCCGTACAAATTAGTTAACACGGTTCTGTAGTCTTCGATATCCTCGCCCCCTTTGGTCATAACTGCACCCAAAGCCAGGATAGGGGCAGATATTTTGAGGGATAAGCTTTTTGAAGTGTCCACAAGGGAAGCATTCAGGGTCTTAAAGTCCGAGGTTGTCTTTTTTGCATTCGCTCTGAGCTTTTCAAGTGCCCCTCCTGCCTTTGAAACGTCAGTATTTAGGGTTGAGTTTATCCCCAATTTTATTCTAATGTTTCCGACTTCTACCAATATCTAGCACTTCCTCTATAGTTTAGAGAATAATTATGTTTTCAACTACTTTCTATTATGTTATTAATAGTCTATTTACTTTTGTATTCACAAAAAAGAGAATCGGGGAAAGGGTTTAATCTTCTCCGCAATCTGCATCTATAAAGTTTAGAATCCGGGTTCCAGGATGTGATCGGCGGTACTCTTCAATTTCAGGGGTGTTATCTTCCCCTTCGTCATGATGGAATATTTTAATCAGGGGTTCCAGGGTTGCCCGGGTCACTTTGTATGCCTGTTTGAGTTGTTCTATTTCGCGCCTTAATTGTGCTGCTGTGGCCATCACACCACCGCCTGAGCAAGAAGGTAAGGGCCTTCCCAGATCCCCAGGGTTTCCCCGTCTTTAGCAGGAAGGCAGATATACACGGCATCAGGAAGCCCGCTTAAATCGGGGCTTCCTCTCAGGGGATCATAAATTATAATGGGGTCTATTCCAGGGTTCTGCCTGTCCACAAGCTTCCGGAGTTCGATTAACTCCCTTTTCAACTGTGATAGGGTAGCGGTCACTGTATCGCCTCTATCCCGGGGTGCCAGGGTTGCCCGGGGTTCTGCTGCTGCTTAAGGATCAGTTCCCGGAGTTCTATTACTTCCTTTTCCAGATCTGATAACTCGATTTCCTTTAGCACATCATTGATTAAACGCATAGCCACGAGGCGAGTTTTTATATATTGTATTTTTATCATATCGCCTTCCTGCGGTCTAAAACGCTTACCTTTCAATCTATCTTTAAGTTCTGCATCTAAATCGGCAATGTCCCTTAACAGTCGATTTCTAGAGATAACAAAATCATCGTTTCCGGCTCTTCCGTTCATGTTTTCCCACGTGATACTTAAATTTGCTCGGCTCTTATCCGTCGATTGCTGTATTTATATATAGTCCCCGATTACTTTTATCCTGCCTTCGGCAGGTTAACGTAATTAGAGATAGATATTTTCATATTTCTCTCCCATGAGCCTCAGTATCTTCCAGTGAATATCCTCCATATTCAATATTTCTGACTCTATTTCTTCTTCATTATGA
>NZ_VOUA01000027.1 GCF_024372725.1 Methanosarcina sp. KYL-1 | reverse complement strand
ATTTCAAGACCATTTCAAGACCATTTCAAGACCATTTCAAGACCATTTCAAGACCATTTCAAGACCATTTCAAGACCATTTCAAGACCATTTCAAGACCATTTCAAGACCATTTCAAGACCATTTCAAGACCATTTCAGAATCATTTCAGAATCATTTCAGAATCATTTCAGAATCATTTCAGAATCATTTCAGGATCATTTTGATTGGGGGGTACAAGTATGAAAGCGGGTCATAGGGCCTTTAAAGTGACCACGTCATGTATTCTATTTTCGTTATGTATTCTATTTTTTATTTTGTTCATGCTTCCGGGGCCTGCAGCAGCAATTCAGGTCCAGGTGGAGGGGGAGCTGCCGACAGAGGTTGAGGAAAAGCAGGTAATAAGCAGCGTCCTGACGATAAGCAGCATTCCCAGTGCTGCCGATTTTATATATTTTGATACGGACCTGATAAAATCTGAAGACCAGCCGGTATATAATTTTACGGGCCTGGGACTTCAAAGTAATGAAAGCCACTATGTGCTTCCTGTTGAAGGCGGACAGGGAAAAATCGTTGTCCTGCTGAACGGCCAGGTGCCTGAAATTAGCGAGGTGAAGCAGTGTGATAAGCTTACCCTGGTAAAATACAACCCGAAGCTTACGGGATATGCCCACTACAGGATCAGGTTGACCGATGAAGACGGAAACCCCATAAAAGAAAGCGATACGCGCACGTTTTCGATCGTGGTCCCCGAAATCGAGGCGTTTGAACAGAAAATGACGCTTGTCGACGACTCTTTTTTTAATGCGTACCTGCAGGACATGTTTGATAAGGGGCTTGTTACCGAGGCAAACGAAATTGCGGACTACCTGATCAAAAAAGAAGAAAATTCTTTTAACTGGAGCTATCTTATCATCGGGCTCGCCATTGCGGCTGTGAGTTTTATACTGGGGGTAAGGACCGGCGGTTCTGAGGAGGAGGAGGAAGAGGAATGAACGCAAGGGAAAGCAGTTATTCTGCGCTTCAGCTCCCTACTGACCTGACCATCGTGGGGATTGGAGGCTGCGGAAAACGCCTGTGCAGGGAAATCTGCAACCATGACTGGATCCTTGGCAATTATCTTGCTTCCGGAAGAAGGCTCCGGATCTATACCATGGACACGGACGCAAATGAGAAAGTGGAAGATGAGGTGCAAAGAAGCGATATTAAGGCCAGGATCCAGGAAATCGGGGCAAGGGGAAATATCGAATACAAATACTATTACCTCCCTGCCCTTGCAAATATAAACCAGGTCTCGGACCTTGCAAGCCAGGAGGTCGCAGTAAAGATAAAAGAAAGGAAATCGGACCCCATGGTTAAGACCTGGTGGCTGAACGACCGGGGGGATTCCGGCCTGAGTTTTGAGGAACTCAGGACCATTGACCCCTTTTTGATTGACGATTTCGGAGGCGGGGTCCACCGGAGGCGGGCGATTTCCAAAGCAATTTTTTATAAGGTTCTGAGCCAGGGGCAGGCAAGCGGGTTTCCGACCTTTCCAAGCATCGGGACAACGGCAATCATTGTCGGTCTCGGGGGCGGTACAGGGTCGGGGATGTTTATCGACCTTGCCAGGTATATCCGGGCTCTCCGGGGAGAGGCTACCCAGATCTGGCTCTTTGCAGTAATCCCCACCACAAAAGAAGGGGAAAAGGAGCAGCTAAACGCCGCAATTGCACTTACCGAGCTCGAATACCTGAATTTGAACGAGAGGCTTTTCAACTACGTAATTCTCACATCCCTCGGGCCTACGGGCTATAAAAAAGGGGAAGAGGCAAGGGTGGAAGTGCATGAATTCGACGCCATGTTCCCTCACATCCTGACAAATTTATTCCATATCGAAAAAGGGGACATCAACCTCAGCGACTCAAAACGCCTGTATTCCTCGTTTATCTTTGCAGATGCCCATGTAATCGAGTACCCGGTAGAAGAGCTCAAGAGCCTGAAAAAGAAGTTTGAGGAAATTATCCTGGAACTTGAAAATATCACCGCTTCCAGGAAAGAAATCAACCGGGCCGTAAAAGCCCTGCTGGACAATTTCAACCGGTTCAGGGAGATGCCTCCCACCAGGGCAGATTCCGAGTTTATCAAAAAGGAATACGGAAACGTTGAAAAGCTCTGGAAAAACGAAATCGGTAAACTTCTCAATTACCAGAGCCCGGAAGCTGTCGAGTTTTACATACAGAACAACATCTCGACGGATGCAGGAATCGAAAAAATCACCAGCTATGATTCCCTGCTGGAATTCATCTCAAAGGTAAAAGCTTTCACAATCAGTGTAAAGGAGGACGAATTAAAAGACGAAAACGACAGGAAGCTGTTCAGGCTGATCCCCGAGGCTCTTCTGGGTGTCGAAGACACGGCAAAGCTTTTCAAGCGGGTTGCTGGCATCGAGGAAGAAGCAGCAAGAGGCGTGCTTATCAATGTCCTGAAAGGCAAACAGGAGCTCGTATCCTCTGTTGACCGCCTGAATGCAAAGTCCAGGGCCCTCAAGGAAGAGAGCCTGGAACTAAGATCCGTGATCGAAAGTAAGCAGGCCGAACAGGATTCCCTGAAGCAGCTTAACTCCCGGGTTGAAAGGGCTGTTGACAAAACCTTAGACGATAACGACAGAGACCTTGAACAGTACTTTATCCAGAAGAAGAAACTGAAAAGCATCCAGGAAAATGAGCAGGGCCTGCAAGCAAAAATTGACTTCTTCATCAGCAATTTAAAAACCGGAAACGTCAAAGCCGGGGATAAGGACAGCTGGCTGCGCCTGGCAGGGGTCCCTGAAATCCAGAGAGAAATCGACAGCCTCTCGCACGAACTCGAAATAGACCTCCAGGTCCTTTCCAGGCTCATGGAATCAATCGCCCTTTACTACTATTATGAGTACAGGATCGACAGGGTCAAAAAGGGAGGGTTTAAAGAGAAACTGGTCGGGGCCATAAAAGGGGATAAAAAGAAGGTCCTCAGGAAGTTTGAAGCGCAGAAAAGGAGTATGGAAGACTACATCAAAACTTCGGGAAAGGAGTATATCCAGATAAACGCTCCTTTTGAGCTTTTTGTCCGCGAAAATTTCCTGAGTGAAAGCCAGAACAAAAAGTCCGAAGAACTTAAAAACACTATCCTGGCTTCGGTTTTTCCCGGCATGGACGAAAAAGATCCCGCTTTTGATGAAATCGACCAGGCGTTTAAGTCCGGGGACAGGCCAAAGTTAAGAAGCCTCTTCAGGGAGGTCCTTACCCGGAACTACCTGCAAAAGGAAAACTATTTCGGGAAACTGGGTGCGATTGAGGCGGACTTCCATGCGCTGGAAGAAAGCGTGGAGGAAAAAAATACCCTCTCTGCTATGCTTGAGAAGCTCGAAGGCCTGACCGAAGAAACAATTGTGTACAGGAGAGACCTCAACCGGCAATATGATAAATTTTATGATGATGTTACGAAGATCAGCGACATCAAACCTTCGGGCAGCAAGACCTTAAGCAGCCTTTACCTGACAAAGTTCGGGGACATAAATCCCAAAATCCTCTCCCTGATTGACGCGAGTTCCGATATGAAGGACCTTGACTGGGACGAGAGCGGGAAGCGGGAACTTGACAAGCTCATTGATGAAGTCCTGGTCACGTACAAAAACCTGATCGAAAGCTATAAACTCGGGATCCACAACCTGATGATCCCGATCAGCACCACGGAACGCTGGAATTTCGGAAAAGCCGCCCTTGTCGTTTCCTCAAGGTCCTCGTACATCTCCAGCCGGATTGCAAGCGAACCCATAGCTGATACGATCAAAGACGAGATAAACGGGATCCTTGCCCTGAGCAACAGCAATGACGCAAAGCTTGCCACCCACAACCACACAAAGCCCTGGGACATTGCCCTTACCTTCTTTTCATCTGCAGGTTTCCTGGACAACATCTCTCCCCTTACCGCAGGAGGAGGCTTCTGGGAGATATACGAAAACAAGAAAGATAACGTGCTGCACCACGTGTTGAAGCTCCAGGAAGGAAAGTACGTGACCCGAAAAGCCCTTTTTGACCTTAAGGAAGCAGGGGAACTTGCAAACCTGGAAAAGAAAGGGATAAACGTCGGGGCGAGGATTAGCGAATTGTACGAGGAAAAGAACATAAGGGAGGCTCTGAAGAAAGAGGATGTGCTAGGGGATGTGCTTTTGAAAAAAAAGGAAGTACATTTGAAAAATGAGGGAGAGGGGCTGAAAAGTGAGGGAAGTTATTCGAAAAATGAGTGGGATGCAGCTTTAGAAAACGAGGCGCAAGATTCTGAAAATGAGAATGTGAATCTGAAAAATGAGTCGATAAATTTCGAAAATGAGGATGAGGATCTAAAAAATGAGGATGAGGATCTAAAAAATGAGGATGAGGATCTAAAAAATGAGGGAGAAAGCCTGAAAAATGAGGGGGAAAACTTGAAAAAAGAAAGAGAAAGTCTGAAAAAAGAAAGAGAAAGTCTGAAAAATGAAGGGGAAAATTTGAATAATGAGGGGAGAGGCTTTGAAAAATGAGGATCCACAGTAACAGGAAACTGTTCTTTGAACTCCTGGCAGTAGCTTTTGTCCTGCTTTTATCCTTCTTTTTTTTCAGGTTTGTAAGGGCAATAGGGTTTCCTTATACCTCCTGGTTAGGGGCGTTCCTGCTGAGTTTTTTGCCGGCTTTTTTTATTGCAAGCGCTTTAGGGCTGGCTTTACATGAGCAGTCGAGGAAAGGAAGTTTCTTTTTGTTTGCAGCCTTTTTGCCTTTCCTTTATGCCCTTTCCTTTGACCCGGAGGTTTTTAGCATAAACGGCCTGCTCCTGGGCCTCGTGACAGGGGGCCTGCTGGACTTACAGGCCCTTAGGAGTAACAGCTTCAATATCCTTGTAAGATACACAAGGGCAGGGTCCAGGATTTTCTTTTTTGCCCTGGCGGTTTACATCCTGGTCCAGCTGCTGGAACTAATATACCCTTTCTCTATCGAAGGAGTCAGGCAGTTATTCGAAAGCGGGTCAGAAGAGCCCGGAAACCTGGGGGCAGCCCTTCTGGTGGTGCTCGCGCTCTTTAAGTCGACTGACTTTATACGCGACATCCGGATTTCCGAGGTCTTCGTATACGGGCCTTCAAGGTCAGGCAAGACCCTGCTCCTGCTTGCCCTGTATAACCACTTTGTGAATTTTCACCATGGTACGCACCAGGAAGTTATCCTCTCGTATGACACGCAGGGAAACCTCTCAAAAGTGAACGAAAACAGGCTCAGGATCGAGTCAATGCTGGCAGAACTTGAAACCGGGAACATGCCAAAGAGTACCGGCCGCGCTGATATGGCGATGTATGTGTTATCCGGGAAAAGGGGGGCAATCCCGATTGAATTTTCCTTCATTGATTACAGCGGGGAGTACACGGAAGACCTCTACCCAGAAAAGTACGCCTCAGCCGTCCATTCCCTCACGGAAAAGCTCGAACGGTTCAATGTGAATACCGTTTACAGGCGGATAGGGACTATCAGCTTTATGGAACTGTTAAAAAACGAATATGCAGAAAAACTCAGGGGAGAATTCCACGACTTAATTCTTGCCTCCATCTACAAAAAAATGGAAACTGCCGGGAAAATCATTTTCCTGGTGGACGGGGACTTCCTGCTTTCCTACCAGCAGGGGGGAAGAAAGGAACTAACCCGCCTGTTCGGGCTTTATTCCCGGCTTGTGGACCTCCTGGGAAACGAGAAGTCATACGCCCTGGTGGTAACGAAAATTGATAAACTCAAAGAGCTCTCCGAAATCCCGGAAGATTCAAAGGATGCCCGGGATATAGAACAGGAAGTCTACGAACTCATGAGCCAGATGGATACTTTCAGGGAGATCATGCACAGGGCGCAGAAAGTCCCGATCTACTTCTACACTGTCAGCGTGGATGCAACGCTGTCTCCCCAGCTTTCAAACGGAGGAAAAACGTTAGAAGAACAGCAGAGGATAACCCAGATTTATCCCTGGAGGGTCGGAGAAATTGCACAGTTCGGCTTCTGATTTCAGGCCTGATTTCGGGGTATATAACTCAAGCGGGAAGCTGCTGGCAGGAAATGAGAGCTTTGAAGGATATGCCGAACTTGCCAAACAGCTGGACATTAAAAGAAGCGCCCTCTACGTTGAGACCAGGAAGAATGAAATCCTCCTCGGCTGCAGCCTCCTTGTAAAAATAAAGATGGGAAGGGAAGAACGGGCAGTCTTCATTGCAAACTATGCCCCGGAGGAGATAATTTCCAGGGCCACATCGTCCCCTGTTTCCATTTCAACTCCCACTTATGCTGCTTCTGCTGCTTCTGATACTTCTGCTGATACTTCCTCCTCCGTTTCTACTACTGCTTCTGATACAGCCTGGATCAAAAGGTTTTACGGGGAGGCAAAAACCCGTTTGGAAAACCTGGAAACGTTAAAATATCAGGTCCTCGGCCTCTGGGAAGCAGGAGACCTGGAAGAGATTCATGCAACCGATATCAATGCAGTAGGAATCCCTGAAAAAAGCCTGGCATACCCTGCAGGAAAACTCCTCTCCGGGCAGAGGGTTTCGGTCAGGACAGCCGGGCTTTCGGACGGGATTTCCTTTATGGGAAGCTTAATTTCAAAATTAGGTCCTCTGCATTCCACTGGCCTCAGCTTTGCCCTTTCCCTCTATCCTTCTCCTTCGGACGTTTCTGTAAGCCCGGGGGAACCTGATCCCGATTTCCATCTTGGCTCCGGCGAAATCCGGCCTGACCCCGGCCAGGCTTCATACGCGGTACGCTTTTATGGACTTTTATACGGAAGTTTCACCCGGCTTGCGGGAAATCCTGAGTTCCGGAAACTTCTTCAAAATAATGCCGGAAACCGGGACAAGGTTTCTGGCAGGATCCTGGAATCCCTGCTTGAAAATTCCCCCTCCGAAACGATCGATGCCTTCGCTTCTGCCGGGGCAATGGACAGTTTTTTCGGGCTGTACCGCAAAAACCCGAAAGCCCTGAAGGCAATTGTAGACGCGCTCTTTACCACCCACCTTACCTCCCGACTCATTATAATCCACGATAAAGGGCTTGCAGCCGACTTAATCATGGAACTCGGGGAAGCGCAGCCTGAAAATAAATGGCTGGAGGCTTTCCTGATAGAACTTTATCGGGGGCTTGACGACCGGGATACGAAAATAAGGATACACCGGCACTTCCTGGAAAATAAAGTCCTTTATGAAACTTTCATTGCCGAACTTATGCTACTGCTGGAAAAGCTCTCCCGGGAAAAACCGAAAGATCCCTCTCTGCTCAGGATGTGTGCAGGCACCTCTTTTTATGGAAACCGTCGCGGAAAAGAAGCTTTTGAGGCAGGGGTAAAAAAAGGACTGAAAGATCTGAGCCATTCCAGGACAACCGGTTTCCTGAAGTACGCCATCAATGTCCTGGACACTCCGGCTGAAGGGGGAAGAATCCTGCTTGAAGCCCTGGTTCCCGAAAAAGCTGCGGGCACAACCGGCGGCCTGACAGGAGGAGAGTACGGTCCTGCAGGCAGTGATTTTGCTTCGAGATTGAATAAAACGGAAGTCCGGAAACTTGATATGTGGCTTGGCCGGGATTATTTGAAAGAGATAAAAAGGAAAAAGTCCCGAAAAATGAAGAAAATTATAATTTATGCATGCAGCCTTTCGCTCATTTTGATATCCGGATTCCTGATTTTATCATACATGGCCCCAGGGCCGGTCCTCCCAGCTATCACATTTTCTGAAAATAACAGCACAGGTATGCTTCCTTTCACCATTCAGCTTGAATATCCGAACGGTAATGGGAACGAAAGCGGCATGAATGAAAGCGGTGTGAATGGAAGTGGCATGAATGAAAGTGGTGCCGCGGGCGGTTTTGGGAATGATACGATTGTAAACGATACGGATGGGAATGCAACCAACGTAAGCAATGCAACAGAAATCAATGTAACCAATATAAGCAATGAAACAGAAGTCAATGCAACCAATGTAAGCAATGCAACAGAAATCAATGTAACCAATGTAAGCAATGCAACAGAAGTCAATGCAACCAATGTGAGCAATGCAACAGACACCAATGAAATCAATGTGAGCAATGTAACAGGCACCAATGTAACCAATGTAAGCAATACGACAGACACCAATGAAACTGATACAAATGTAACATAAGTCAATACTACAGACACCAGTTAAACTGATGCAAGCAATTTTACCAGCGCAGCGGACTCCAAGGCAGCAAGATCTGACCCAGAATCGAGACCAATAAAACCTTTTTCGATTTGCTTTTCAGGTACCTGGACTCTCACCGGCCGACGAAGGAGGCCGGCCTTTTCCATAAAGTGTGGATAATATATTGATAAGCAAAAGAGTAGCCAGATGATTGAGAAGTGCACTGCGATTACTAAAAAAGTCATCGAGATGACCGGGAAGTACATGAGATAAACAAAAAGGAATCAAGTTTACTGGATTGAAGAGTTTGGATAAAATACACGAATTCAATTTGAAATTATTGCGCTAGCCGTCATAACCTAAAAATATTTTTTTTCAAACCCTTTTAAATTTTATTTTTTTGGAGAGGCGCCGCCAGGCAAGCTGGCGGTGTGTTCCTATTAATTGAAGTAAAAAAGGTTTCGGGGTAAAGTGAAGTACTTCCCGGACAAGCTGGCGAGGGAACTCCTGTATCACCCGGACTGAAAAACGGTTTAAGGTGTTGATGGCAAGTACTTAGCAGGCTGCTGGCGAGGACTCCTGTATTGTTTGGGGGTGAAAGGTGGTTTTCGGGGTAAAGTGAAGTACTTCCCGGACAAGCCGGCGAGGTAACTCCTGCACCGCCTGGAACGAATAAAGGTCTGTGGGGTCAATGGAAGCACTTCTCAGCCGCCGGTTTCCATGCCGAAATTACAGCCAGAAGCCCATCTCCGGTCCCATGTTTCACAGTTTCGATTTCCTCAATCTCTTCCGGTATTTTAAAGATTGTCTGGCAGGTCTTTATGTTTTCGAAACCCAGTTTAACCAGATGGGCCTTAAGCTCTGCTGCCGAAAGGAAGCGTGCACCTGAAGAGAATTTGCCCTCTTCCCTTTTCGATTCGTAATACTGCCCAGGTGGACTGTCCCTGTCAAGCATCCCTATTATTATCTGCCCTCCGGGTTTCAGGGCCCTTGCAGCTTCCCTGAGCCCCTGCAGGGGGTCTTTGAAAAAAGCAATTGCAGTGACTATAAGCACGAGGTCGAAGCTTCCGCCCTTAAAGGGTAGGGCCTCGGCAACCCCCAGTACGGCCTCCACGCCCCGTTTTTTTGCAAGCTCTGCCATCGCCCTTGCCGGTTCAACCCCGTATCCGATTCCCAGGGGGCCGGCAAACCTCCCTGTCCCTACTCCGATTTCCAGGGCCCTGAGCTTTCTCAGTTTTTTTGGGAGAAACTGTTTCAGGGCAAGGAGTTCGGATTCGTATGCCGGGCCGTACTTATCGTACCAGGCATCGTATTCAAGGGCATGCTTTTCAAAGGCTTCGAAAGATTTCATGATCCCCCATGTTTTTCCGTCCCTGTATTTCTGTTAATTATGCATTCTTTAATATGCATTATAAATTGGGGGATGCAGGCTATAAGCTTATTTTCGTCCGCTGTTGCCGGGGGCAGGTCTGTTTCAGGTCGCCCAACTTTACGCGGTTCACGGTTCTGAGTAAATAGAAATAAATGAAACATTTTTCAATTTGCTTTTCAGGAACCGGCGCTCTCACCGGCCGACGAAGGAGGCCGGCCTTTTCCAAAAAAAGTATGCGATGACTGAAAAAGGTAACCATTCTAACTTAAAAGGTTATCAGGATGATTTAAAAGGTTATCAGGATGATTTAAAAGGTTATCAGGATGATTTAAAAGGTTATCAGGATGACTTAAAAGGTCATCTCAGTAACTGAAAAAGGTAATCATTTTAACTTAAAAGGTTATCAGGAGGACTTGAAATATGCATTGGAATAAGCAAAAATTGCATCCAGATGACTGAAAGGATAAGTTAAGAAAGAATACAGGATTCAATTTGAAATTGGTGTAACAGCCACCACAGCCTAAAAAATATCATCATCTATTTTATTATATTTTTATACTTTTGAAGAGGCGCCGCCAGGCAAGCTGGCGGGGTTTTCTGATATAATATCGGATTAAAAAAAGGTTTCCAGGGTCAAGGAAATATTTTCCAGGCAAGGTGGCGGGTTTCATCTCTCCATATCATCTGGATTGAAAAACGTTTTTCAGGGTCAACAGAATTTAAAAAAAGGGCGGGGCGTAGAAGAAAAAGCCCCTTTCAATACACGGTTTCCTTTTTTGTCCTCATGTCGTATGCCCTGTACTCGTCCGCTTTCTTGTCCTGAAGGTAGACATGCTCATACACAGGGTCACGGATGCGCTTTTTATATTCCTCCCGGGCTTCAGCCTGGCAGTTTTTGCAGGCGTAGATCGGGACCGAGACCCCGAAGACCCTGGTGTCGTTTATGCTCCTATGGGCGTGGGAATCGATTGTTACGTAGCCCTGGCAGTCGGGACACATTTTTATGGTTTCGTCCTGGAACTCCTGGATCATGTCGGTGTCGTAGAAGATCTGTTTTTTCCGGTGGTAGAAGTCCCCGAGGCCTTTTACGGTCTCTTCGACCAGGAAGTCCCGGTTTTTCCAGTTTTCGAGCTGGGTTGCGACGATTTCGTCAAGGACTTTCCGGTCCCTTGAGGCCTGGACGAACATCCCGGGCGTGTAGTCGGGTTCCCGGACACAGGAGTAGTCAAGCCCGGCCATGGCCAGGATTATCCCGGTATTCACGTAGGGAAGGGCGCTCTGGATGGCATAGCCGCCTTCAAGCACGGCCATGTCGGGGGCGAGTTTCTCGTTCAGCCTGGCGTAGCCCTGGGCGGAAAAACGCATGTTTGCCAGGGGGTCGGTGTAGTGGTTGTCCTGCCCTGCCGAGTTTAAGACCAGTTCGGGCTTGAAGTCCCTGAGGATGGGCAGCACCAGGGAGTCGAGCACGTAGAGGATGCCCTCGTCCGGGGTTCCCGGGGGCAGGGGGATGTTTATGGTGCGGGCCAGGGCCTTTGGGCCTCCCAGCTCATTCATGAAGCCCGAGCCGGGATAGAGCGTCCTCCCGTCCTGGTGAAAGGAAATGAAAAGCACGTCAGGGTCGTTATAGAAGATTTCCTGGGTCCCGTCCCCGTGGTGGACGTCGGTATCCACGATTGCAATCCTGCGGATCCCGTACTTCCTGCGCAGGTACTCGACCAGGATGGCCTCGTTGTTGATGTTGCAGAAACCCCGGTTCCCGTGGGCAACGGTCATTGCGTGGTGCCCTGGCGGGCGGACCAGGGCAAAGGCGTTTTTGACCTCTCCCACCATGAGGGCATCGGCCAGGACCAGGCAGCTGCCTGCAGCGATAAGGTGGGGAGTCGTTGCCTGGGCTTTTATGTCCGGCACGCAGAAGTGGACCCTGGCAATGTCCTTGTAACCGGCCAGGCGGGGGGTGTACTCGGCGATTTGGGGCAGGTCCATGAGCCCTTCTTCAAAGATCTGGTCCCGGGTATAGAGGAGGCGTTCTTCCCTTTCAGGATGGGTCGGGGAAATGGCCCAGTCAAAGGCCGGGAAGAAGATCAGCCCGGTTTTTTCGGCTTTCGTGCGGTCTGCAGGGGCCAGGGGTTCGGGTCCGGACCCGGGCTCGTTCAGTTTCACGGGTTCTTTTGCTTCCATATTGAGCTCCTCGATAGTACCGGGTCCCTGTTCGGACTCGCTCATTTTTTCCTTTACTTCTCTTGCTTCTGAAATTTCTCTTTCTCTCTTCTCTTCTTCGTCTTCTTTTTCTCTTTCTTCCTTTTCAGCTACGCCTTTTAAGGCATCCTTAATTTTTCCAAACCCGAACTTCATGCCTTTTCCCTCCTCTTCCATTCAGGGATAAGGCCCGCAGGGATCTGCATGTTCACATCAAAAAGGCGCCCTGCAGTAAGCCAGCCCTTGACCACATTGAAGACCTCGCTGTGGGTGATTTCGGCTTCTCCTGCATACTCGGAAATCCCGAACCTTTCCGCCCTCTCCCTGAGGAGTTTTGCAGCAAGGGCTTCGGCATCCTCGGAGCGCATCTTATTGAAGTTGCTGATGTCGGTTGTGTTTAAACTCAGGATTTCTCCTTCTTCTGCCACCGAATACACCTTCTGCTCGGTATCGATGCGCAGGTTCAGGGTGAGGGTAGGCCTTGCAACGGCGGCCCCTATTGCGTTTCCTACTTCAGCGTGTTCCGGGATCAAGGGCCTTGCGTTGAGTTTTTCCGCAACCCCTGCGATCAGGCCTCTTGCTCCCCCTCCGACGCCCACAACGTTTTCAGGCCTTTCTTTTTTCTTCTGCAGCACTTCCCAGATCCGGTAGGCAGGTTCCTGTTCCCATTCCAGAAACATCTCCCTGACAGCAGATGCGATCATCTCCGTTGCGATGTCCACGATCCGGCAGGCAGTTTCGGTTTCGGCCCTGGTGTCATAATCGTACTCGGCTTCAATATCGGCCCCCAACCTGTCTTCATCTTTGCCTGCATCTTTGCCTTCATCTTTGCCTTCATCTTTGCTTTCGGTTTTTGCAATTCGGGAGGCAATGGATGCGACTGCTTCTTTTGCACGTCCCGGGTCTCCTATTTCAATGAGCCCGAGTACCCGGAGGGCGTCCGTAGGGGTCGGTTCCGGCCCTCCCATGCAGTAAGCAGGGCCCGCCCTGTCCGGGCCGACGGTGATTGTCCTTTTGCCCTCTCCTGCCTCCGCAACCCTGACGGCGCTGTCTCCTCCCACTGCTATTGAGCGAACGGCAAAGGCCCGGACCTGGGTCAGGAAAGCATCGAGTTTTGCGCCTCTGGAAGCCATGAGGGGCTTTCCTGAAAGGATAAGGGCAAGGTCGGTGGTCGTCCCTCCGATGTCCACTACCACTGAGGTCTGCCCTTCGGGGGTGAGAGCCAGGGCCCCGATGGTGCTGGCGGCAGGGCCTGAAAAGATTGTTTCTACTGGAAACTCCGTGGACTTTTCAAGGGGCAGGGTCCCCCCATCGGCCTTCAGGATGTAGACCGGGGCTTTGATGTCTCTTTCCGCAAGGGCTTTTTTTATTTCCGCAACAAAGGCCCGGTACTTTTCTTTCGTGGCCGAGGCAAACATTGTGCTTGCAACCCGCCTGGGAAAGTTCAATTTCCCCGAGACCCTGTGCCCGAGTTCTACTTTACATTCGGGGTGCATCTCTTCCAGGATTTCTGCAACCCGGAATTCATGGTCAGGGTTCCTCTGCCCGAATTTGCTCACGACTGCAGCCCTTAAAAAGCCCAGGTCCCGGATGCGGCTGACATTTTCCCTTACTTCCGCTTCGTCTAAGGCCTGGATTTCCCTTCCCCGGTAGTCCATTGCCCCTTTCAGGAAAAAGCTGTCAGGAAAGTTGTAACTTGCAGGGTTTAAGCCCGGGCCCGGGATGAGCAGCAGGGCCACATGGTCGGTTTTGCCCTCGGCAATAAGGTTTGTTATCACTGTTGTGCTGAAGACCACCCTTTTGATCCTTTCCGGGGGGATTTCCCCGCTGACCGCATCAAGGGCAGTAAGCAGGGATATCAGGAGGTTTTGGGGCTCTGTTGCAACCTTGGCGGTACTGTAAACTTCTCCGTTCCCGATGAGCACCGCATCGGTGGTGGTGCCCCCTAC
This sequence comes from Methanosarcina sp. KYL-1, assembly GCF_024372725.1. GTDB lineage: Archaea > Halobacteriota > Methanosarcinia > Methanosarcinales > Methanosarcinaceae > Methanosarcina. The sequence continues at coordinate 40,450 of NZ_VOUA01000027.1, read as the reverse complement.
ATCAATTCCGATTAACATTAGCTATTCGCCTATCCTCACCTTTTTTGAATGAATTACCTTACTATAGAAATAATTTGTGTGATGTGACGCCGCAATGATGTGCTACCGCAAAAAAACTAAAACATCCGGTTTCTACGGCCTTCCGATAGAAAGCCGTTTCGGAATCGTGTAAAAAAATCCGGCCCGAGAAATAATCCGCCCCGAAAAATACAACTGGAAACTTCCCTTGACCCCGGAAACCATTTTCAATCCAAACCTTAGATGAAAACCCCCGCCAGCTTGCCTGGCGGTGCCTTCCAATAAAAAAGAGATCCAAAAAAGAATGTTTTTGGGGTTTGTTTTTCTGTCTTTGTTTGTTTTCTGTCTTTAAGTTTGTCCGGGATCGGAAAAAATGATGGTAAATGCAGTTCCTTTTCCGGTTTCAAGCTCAATTTGCCCGTCGATTTGCTCCACCAGGGCGTGTACCAGCTGTAAGCCGAGGGTTTCGGTTTTTTTGAAATCGACGTTTTCGGGGAAGCCGGCTCCGTTATCCGAGTAGACCAGATTATAACGGGGAGAATTGAGGGATGAGTTAATGGAGGGGTTAATGGAGGGGTTAATGGAGGGGTTAATGGAGGGGTTAATGGAGGGGTTAATGGAGGGGTTAATGGATGAGTTAATGGATGAGTTAATGGATGAGTTAATGGATGAGTTAATGGATGAGTTAATGGATGAGTTAATGGATGAGTTAATGGATGAGTTAATGGATGAGTTAATGGATGAGTCAAGGGGCGAGGGTTCGGAATCCCGGGCAGCATTGCCGGAGCCCGTTCCGGGGTTAGGAGCCTGAGTTCCGGGTTCAGGTTCTCTGCGGAGTGAAATCAGGATGTTTCCTTCCGCGCCTTTCGGAAACGCATACTTCAGGGAATTCGAAAACAGCTCATTGATGATTATCCCGAGAGGAATTGCGGTGTCAATGCCGAGGAATATGTCGTCCACGTCCAGATGGAGGTGTATCCTTTCGTTTCCTATCCTGTACGATTGAAGCAGGTCCGCAGTCAATTTCCGGAGGTAGGCGGTAAAATCGATGCTTTCCATATCCCTTGATTTGTACAGTTCTTCATGGATCATGCACATTGAGATGACGCGGTTTTCGCTTTCCCGGAACGCCTCAACAACCTTCTTATCTTCGAACTTTTCGGCCTGCAGGTTGAGCAGGGAAGAAACCACCTGGAGGTTGTTTTTTATCCGGTGGTGGATTTCTTTTTTGCGCATTTCTTCAACTCTTGCCAGGGCCTGCTGTGCAATTTTTTTCTCGGTTATATCGTATAGTGCTCCCTGCACGAATTCCGGTTTTCCCGAAGCATCAGGGATGTTCTGGATTATCTCGTAAACCCAGCGGACCTTTCCGTCTTTCCGCATGATCCTGTAGTCCCGTTCAATGGCAGTCCCGGGGACTGACCTCAGGGCATTTGCATCTTCAATAATCCCCGGCAGGTCCTCAGGATGGACTATCCTGTCCCAGTTCAGTTTGCCTGAGTTAATATCCTCTTCCCCGTATCCCGTAATTTCCTTCAGGGTCCCGTGCATAAAGACGGGAGTGAAATCCATGTTGCCATGGAACACGATCCCTCTGAAGTTCTCCAGGAATGTGCGGTAGAGCTCTTCGCTTTCTTTCAGTTTTTCCGAGTAGAGCTTGATTTCGGTAATGTTTTTCATCACTCCGAGGGCTCTGCATATGCTGCCGTCTTCATCCCTGGTGAATACCCCTTTGTTTTCCACATAAAAATAGCTCCCGTCCTTCCGCAGGAACCTGAATTCCTCATGAAACTTTTCTCCGCTGCTCCAGCATTTCCTGAGCACCTGCTGCACTCTCCTGCGGTCCTCAGGATGAATGTGCTCCACCCAGTCATAATAATCAAAATTCTGGATCTCTTTAGAGCTATAGCCTGTAAGTTCTTCGAAGGCACCCCCCCATTCAGCCAGGCCGTTTTTCAGGTCAAAGCCGTATATCAGCTGTCCTGTCTGTTCAGCAATGAGGCGGTATCTTTCCTCGCTCTTTTGCAGGTTTTCTTCGGTTCTTTTGCGTCCGGTGATATCCAGCATCACCCCGACAAGCCCTTCAATCTTGCCCGAAAGGTCCCTGTATGTAGCTTTATTAAAAGAGAATTCCCTTTCCACCCTGTCAGCACACATCACTTTTGACTCATAAAACTGAGCCCCTCCCTTTCGCAGGAGCTGTGCGTCCATCTTTTTGTAAATGTCTCCCAGTTCGGCGGGAATAGCTTCCTCAAGCTCGTCTATTGAGCACCCTATCACTTTTTCTTTTGGAAGCCCAAGGATCCTTCTTGCAAACAGTTCGTTGCATCCCTGGTAAACTCCTTTCTCATCCTTGTAAAAAACGGGTGCAGGGATCGTATCAAGCAGGGTTTCCAGAAAACGGACTTTGCTCAGGAGGTTTTCTTCTATTTTTCTTTTCTCAAAGGCTTCCGAAACCAGGGCAGCAGCCGAACAAAGGAAGTATGCGTCTTCTTTTGTGAACTTCCTTTCTTCCTTGCTGTGGACTGCCATTATCCCCAGGGGTTTTTCCACGCTTCCGATAACAGTACTCATTCCAGTGGCAGTACTCGTCCCGCTGCCAGTACTCGTCCCTGTGGCAGTTCCACGGCACTTTTCGGGGCCTGCCTCCATGAAAATTTCCTTTCTGTCCCGCGGTTCCAGGAAGATAGGCCTGCTTGAAAGCAGCGTGTACCCGGCCTGGCACGCTGTCTCTTTTTTGACTATGGCCCCCAAATGTGAAGTTTCGGGTGTGGTCCCGGCTTCAAGGCTGAAATCTCCTTCTTGCAACAGTTTCAGGATTGCACAGAAATCCACTTCAAGCGCACCTGCAACAAGGGATGCTGTTTCTTTATGAAAAATCTCGGGGTCTGCGGCAGCCGTGGCCCTGGAAGCCAGTTCCCTCAGCCTTGAAAGGGCTTCATGCATTTTGACTCCCTTGCGCATTTTTTCTTCCATCAGTTTCAGGGAAGTGATCTCGGAGCCGCAAAGGGTTGCGTACTCGCCATCATTTGAAGGTATGAATGCAATCGAGTAAACCTTTCCCCCTACTTTGACTTCCAGGGTCTCCTGCCTCTTCCGGAGGATTGTTCTCCGGACGGTTTCCCTAATTCCCGGTGGAAGTCCTTCTCCCACGCAGGTTTCCCAGAGTTCCAGCAAAGGTTCACCTGACAGGTTTGCATAAAGAACCGTCCCCCCTTTTCCAGCCCTGATTATAGGGCTCGGGCTGGCTGAAAGGAATTCTTCCATCCAGTTTTCTCCTTTCCCATTTTCCATGCTACCAGTAAGGTTAATATTGAACACATCCGTTAATGCTGAAAACATCCGTGTTTTGAAGTCGTTTACATCAACTTCGTTTATATTATTTGTTCAAACTAAAGAAACCCCTCAATTTCCTAACTTCTCAGCGTTATTTTACATAATTGTTTAAAAATGTATCCTGTTATCTCCCTTCAAGATAATACCTGGCCCTTATGGTCAAGCACGGGATATATATAAAATACCGGATATTCTGAATATCCAATGGGATTTTTTCCTGCAAAGGACATTACATAAAAGTTTATTCTTTTACAGGCTTAACATTAAAACCAAATTTGAATACGAAAATAAAAGTAATCAGTTACGAAAACATTATGAGTTTTGAGGGAAGGTATCTGGCGTGGAAGACTTAAATCAGCTCAAGCGGAAACTTGACGACATGGATGTTTTAGAACTTTCGGAATATATAATGAAAAAATACCCTGAAAACCAGGAACTCTGGTATGGGTCCAAAAAAATAGTCGTAAGGAGAATCCTGAATTTCGAAAGAAACCTGATGAACGAAAGTGAGATGCCGATACAGTAATTTTTCTTCGTCTTTTCTTCGATTTTCTCATTTTTTTCTTCGATTTTTTTCTTTTCGTGCTTTCTTTATCCTGAACCAGGGATAGGAATTCATATCCTGTATATGAGGCATATGATGCACATATTGATGCGCATATGTTGTACCTGATGTACGCTTTTCTATTTTGTATTAAGTTGGCAATAAAGCCCGTATGCTCACGTTAGTTTCTTAGCCTTGTCGAATTTTCAGGGTCGCATCTTTTCGAACTTTTCCCTGGGAGCTCCGCATCTCGGGCATTTCCAGGACTTCGGCAGTTCCTTGAAAAGCGTATCGGGACCTATGGATTGTGAGGAATCCCCGCAGGTCGGGTTGTAAAGGTAACCGCAATTTATGCATCTGTACGTTAGAATCACCTGCCCGGTTTGGCCAATTGCTTAATTGCTTTGATGTTTGCCAGGCGTTAGAAACTGATATTAACTGGTGTTAACTGGTGTTAACCGGTGTTAACCGGTGATTTCAATTTTCCTTTTCCCTTCAGAGTCTCAGGATTTTTAAGGAAGTGTCCTTTAAATCCAGCCCCGAAGCTGCATGGCTTCAACTACCCTGCTGACAGCGAGGGTATAAGCAGCCTGGCGCATGCCTGTGTTGTTCATTTCTGCGAAATCGAACACGGAATGGTACGCTTCTTTCATCTTTTTTTCCAGGCGTTTCTGGACTTCGGCCTCGTCCCACTGCATGCTGTACTGGTTCTGGACCATCTCAAAGTAGGAAACAATGACCCCTCCGCCGTTACAGAGAATATCCGGGATCACATGGACCTCGTTTGTATAAAGAATGGGGTCGGCTTCCCTGGCTGTGGGGCCGTTTGCAAGTTCGGCAAGGATCCGGGGGGTGACCCTTCCGGCATTTTCTGTTGTGATCACGTTTTCCAGGGCAGCCGGGATGAGGATGTCCACTCCCAGTTCCAGAAGTTCTTCGTTGGTGATGTTTCTGGCTCCCGGGTAGCCGAGCACCGACCCGCTGGAAATCTTGTGCCCGGAAACGTCTTCAGGGTCAAGTCCCTCTTCGGCATAGACTCCGCCTTTGCTGTCGCTGACCGCAACGACCCTGCACCCAAAATGTTTTTTTGCAATGTAGGCTGCGTGGTACCCCACATTTCCGAAGCCCTGCACGGCAACCGTTGCGCCCTTAAGGTCCAGGCCCATCTTCCCGGCAGCTTCTTTTATTGCATACCAGCCTCCCCGGGCCGTTGCATCGTACCTGCCTGCGGAACCCCCCAGGCTTGTGGGCTTGCCAGTAATGACGCCGAAGACGTTTTTACCTGCCAGTTTCGAGTACTCATCCATCATCCAGGCCATGACCTGGGGGTTTGTATAAACATCAGGGGCAGGCACGTCCCTATCGGGGCCTATGACCTGGTAGACCCCCCGGATGTAGGCCCGGCTCAGGCGCTCAAGTTCCCGGTGGGAAAGCTCTTTCGGGTTACAGACCACCCCGCCTTTTGCTCCCCCCAGGGGCAGTTTGTGCAGGGCGCATTTCCAGGTCATAATGGCCGCAAGGGCCCGGATCGTCTCAATGGTCTCGTCCGGGTGGAAGCGGATCCCGCCTTTTGTAGGGCCAAGGGCTTCGTTATACTGGACCCTAAAACCCTTAAAGACCCTGACCGAGCCGTTGTCCATGTGGATCGGGAGAGCAACGAAGAGCTCGCGCATGGGCATTTTCAGGAACGCTTCGATATCAGGAGTAAAACTGAGGCCTGCAGAACAGGTGCATACGTGCTCCTTTATGTCATCAAGAAGGTTTGGCTCCGAACTCATCAATACCCCCATTGGAGTATGGGTTTTGTGTCATTAAATAGGTATTGCAGCGGTACTGTAATGGGTACTACCAAGGTTACTGCAATTGGTACTGCAATTGGTACTGCAATTGGTACTGCAACAGGTGCTGCCCGAATTGCCGTTTTCCCTGCTGCCGGAAAACTTTTTAAACTATGTTATTCAAATTTTGTCGGGGTCAAATTTCACGTGAGTTTTGGGGTGAGAAGAGTTTACGAAACCGATTTGAAATCCGAAAGCTGCGTCCTGGCATATGACTGGCGCCTCTTCGAGATCGAAGTGCAGATAAATATCCTCAGCTACCTGAACCCTGTAAATTCCGGCAGGGAAAAAGCGCGTTTCCTTAAAGCGTATGCCGCCGGAAAACACTATGACCCTATCTTTGAATACGAGAGTCCCGGTCCTGAGGTCGCAGGCCTCTGCAGGGAGCTGAAGCGGATAAAGGGAAGGCTTGAACTCTGCAAAAATTCCGTTTTTGCCCCTTACTACATCAGGAAAATCGACTATCTTCTTTATTCCCATGCCCTTTTAAAGCGCAGGGAATCCCCGGATTTTGGGGCCGAACTTGCCGCTTTTCACGGGAGCCCTCCCAAAGCCCTGCTCGCGGAGGCAAGAAAGAACCTGAAGAGCCTGAAACCTCCTGAGGAAGAAGAGGAAAACCTGGAACCTGATACTGTCCGCAGGCTTTTTCAGGACGAAATCCGGCGTTTAGGGCTGGAATGGGAAATCAGGCCCACCGGAGGCGGCGGGGCAAAAATAGCCGTAAGTGCTGCCCGCGGTGAAATTTACATCAACTTTTCCACCCTTTTTTCCAGGTCCGGGGTCAAACGCTACCTCTGCCATGAAATCGGCACCCACGTCTTCAGGGCTGAAAACGGGAAACGCCAGCCACTAAGGCTCTTTCTCTCCGGCTTTCCCGGCTACACGGAAACCGAAGAAGGCCTTGCGGTTTACAACGAAGCCCGGAGCGGACTCCTTGACCCCAAAACCCTTAAAAAATACAGTGCAAGAGTCGTGGCCGCAGCAATGTGCTCCGAAGCTTCATTTTCCAAAATTTTCGAAGAGCTTGTCTGCTATTTCCCCCCGGAAAAAGCCTTCACCCATGCCCAGCGGGTCAAAAGGGGGCTCATCGATACTTCCCACCCCGGGGGCTACACCAAGGATTACGTGTACCTGAGCGGCTTTCAAAAAGTCCGCTCCTTCTTGCAAAACCAGCCCTCGGAAGCGGAAACCTTAAAAATCCTCTACTGCGGAAAAATCGGGCTCAAGCACTTCGAACTTGCCCGTGACCTTCTGGAAAGAGAGATCCTGAAGCAGCCCCGCTACCTTCCGGAAATGCAACTTTCTTCCCCGCTTTCCAGGCCCGCTTTTTTATAAAAAGTTTCTCAGTTCACCCGCAGTACCCGATTTACTTTATTTCCTTTTTCCTCTCTTTGAAGAACCCCTGCGTCCTTTATTATTCTCAGCTTTTCAGTTCCCTGCAACCCATTTATTCTTCTCTTCGCAGAACCCCGGTGTCCGGTGTCATTCTAGTTTTTAAGTCGCCAGTGATCCATTTTTTTCTTCGCTTCGCAGAACCCCGAAGCACTCACCGGTTGCGAAGCAACCGGCGTTTTCCAAAAATGTCCTGAAATTCTAATTTAAAATAAAACAGGTATGTGTTCTGGCCTGCGAAGCCTGCCTGCGAAGTCTACCTGCAAAGAAGGTAAAAAGTAAAAGCATTTGATAGAAATTGTATAGGAGGTAAACAAAACAGGAATGAATAAAACTTAAACTATATTTTTCATATCTCTTAATTATAACCTGAAAATATTCCTTTTGAATTTATTTCTTATTTTTTTGGGGGAGGCGCCGCCAGGCAAGCTGGCGGGGGAATCCTCTTGCACCTTGACTGAAAAACGGTTTCCGGGGTTAATGGAAAATATTTTTCCATGCAGGCTGCAGGTTCATTCCCATAACGCCTGAACTGAAAAGCGGTTTACAGGGTTAAGGGATGTATTTACCGGGGCAGGAGGCCTTAATTCCAGTATTCTGCAAAAATACGCTCAGAATATCCGGTTTTTTCAAAAAAGGGTCCTGACAAACGTGCCGAAAGCCTTCATCAGCCGCAGGGAGTTTCCGGAAAGCATGAGCTTTTTCATCAGGACCGAGGGGTGGTCCATGTCCCCGTATTCCGTGATGGTATCGAGTATCCGGGGGGTGTTCAGGGAACCTATCAGTTCGTTTAACTGCCTGTCTTCCAGCTTTCCCATGTAGTCGTGGATTTTCATTCCGATTTCGAGTTCTTTTCCCAGGCCCTTTCTCCAGAGCCGATCGTATTCTGAAAGCCTGGCTGCGGAGCTGTCCCCTTCAAGGGCGGCTTCGGCTGCAACTTTTCCTGCAATCTTTGCGGCGAAAGCCCCGGTATACACCCCGCCTCCGGAGGTCGGTTTCGTCTGGCCTGCAGCGTCTCCTGCTACCAGGACTCCGTCCGCATACGTCTTTTCCAGGGGGCCGATGGGGATCCCGCCCATGACGAAGTCGAGCATGCCCCCTCCGTACCTGGCTTTAAGGTGTGGGTTTGAGCTGAGGAACTTTTCGAGGCAGGAAAGAGGGTTTTCTCCTTTCCCTAGGCGGTTTGCTTCCACCGCAAGCCCGATCCTCGAGACCTTTTCATCAAGGGGCACGGTCCAGGCGAAAAAGCCCGGGGCCGGGGAGCCGGGGAACAGTTCTACAAAATCGGTGTCCTCGGAGGTGTAGGGGGCTTCGATCTGGACTCCGGGAAGGATTCTTGCAGGTTTTCCCAGGCCCGCGTACTGGGCAACCCGGCTTTTTACGCCGTCTGCCCCTATCACCACGGCCGCGTTTATGGTCTCGGGTCTGCCGTTCCTGATGACCCGGAGTTTTGTTGGAAAGGATGGAGAGGCTGGGGAGACTGGAGAGGTGGGAGAGCTTTTCCGGTCAGCTTTTTCTCCGCAGGTCCCGCTTTCAAAATCCCTATCAAGCCCCACAGCCCTTGTTCGCAGGGAAATTTCAGCCCCTTCCTCCACAGCCCGGGCTGCGAGGGTGCGGTCAAAGCTTTTCCGCGAAACCACGTATGCCTTTGTCTTCTTTCCGTCAATCGGCAGGATCTGCCCGTCCGAGGCATGGACAAAAGCCCCGCGCACGGAATTGAACACGAAGTCTTCCGAAGGCCTGAGGCCGCATTCGGCGACTGCGCGGGTGCTCAAAAGCCCTGTGCAGCCTACAGGAGACCCTATGGAACTGTGTTCTTCAAGCAGGAGGACTCTAGCCCCATGCTCTGCCGCAGAACGGGCGGCAGTGGAGCCCACGGGCCCGGCTCCCACAACGACCACATCGTAATTCATGCTGCATCACCTTCAGGTAGCGGGTTTGGGAAAAAACTTAATATACATGTAAGTATGGTTATTATGTCTATCCAAATATACAATATAAGTATGGTCAAGTTTGGGTTTGAAGTTCTGTTTTTACACCCTTCACAATACCTTCACAATATTGATATAGCGCTAAACGCATCCTTCCTGAAAACTGAACAATAAGATACTTAACCATTTTCTTTGAATCACCTATACCACCACTAACCATACCACCTTTACCCGTACCATCGCTATCCATTACCACAGTTACCATCGTTACCCATTATTACAGTTACCATCGTTATCCATTATCACCTTTAACCACTATCAGTAAACCATTACCACCTTTAACCATCTTCTTTTAACCACCGGCCAGTGCTTTCCATGCAACAGAAAAAAGAAAACTCAAGGGCCCAGCGCCCGAATAAGCAGAGCCAGAACACCCAGGTAGGGAAAAGTTCCGGAGCTTCTGCCAGAAATACCCCGGAAATGGCAAGAAAGCCTTCGCCTGACAGGGGCAGCAGCGCAAAAAAGCGCTACGATGAAACTCCTTCAGGAAAGTATTCCTCTGGAAAATCTTCTTCTGGAAAATCTTCCTCTGGAAAATCTTCTTCTGGAAAATCTTCCTCTGGAAAATCTTCTTCTGAAAAGGCTTTCTCTGGAAAAGCTCCTTCCGGAAAAGCTCCATCTAAAAAGACTCCTTCCGGAAAGCCTCCCTCCGGAAAAAAGGATTCCGGACGCTTTGAATATGAAAACGACAGCATTTTCTGGTGCCGGGAGTGCAACCTGCCCCTGATAGGTGAGGAATGCGGGGCATGCGGAAAAGCCGGAGTTACGCTTCCCCTTTCCCAGCCTGCAGACGTCCGTTTCTGTTCCCCTTACGAAAAGGAAGTCCTGTCCGGAAAGCTCGTTTCGGATTTCGGCTGCGACCCCCTGGGAGACCGGATAATCCTCCTGAATAAAATCCCGGGGGAGGACAAGACCGATGAAATCATAGTTGACGGGCTGCATTTTGGGGTGCTGCGCTTTGAGCTTTCGAAAATGGACTACGTGTTTGAGCCTTCCGTGGAAGGAGCAAAGCTACTCCTGCAGCATGGGGCAGGAAAAAAAGTCGAGCTGAAAAAAGCGAAAAACAGGCATCTGAACGGGAAAAATGTGGGTGCCGGGCTTGTTGAGGCTTTTTCCGAAGATATCAGGGCAGGGGACTTCGTCCTGGTGGTTGCTGGCAGCCTTAGCGGGTACGGGATTTCTTACATTGACGGCAGGGATTTTGCAGTTATCGAAACCAGTCCTGAAACCAGTCCTGAAACCAGTCCTGAAACCAGCCCCGAAACCGGAGTCCTGCCAGAAACGGAGAATTCCTCAAAAGCAGGAGTCCCGCAAGAAGCGGAGAACTCCCCCGAAGCCGGGAAAAAGGTCATCAGGATCAGGAAGATTGACAGTGGGGATGCGGCCCTGCACCCGAAGGTGCCTGGCCTTGCAGCCTGCATCGAGGCGAACCGGAAGCACCTGCAGGCCCTTGGGAAAAATGCCATCAACACCATCCGGGGGATTGCTTTCCGCAGGGAGTACAGCCAGCTTCCGGTATATGTCTCCTTCAGCGGGGGAAAAGACAGCCTGGTCGTGCTCGACCTGACGCGGGCAGCCCTCAAGCAGAGGGAGTTTAAGGCTTTTTTCCTGAACACCGGGATAGAATTCCCGGAGACGGTCGAGTTTGCCCGGAGCTTTTGCCGGGAGGCGAAAGTTCCCTTCGAGGAAATGGGTGCGGGGTCTGCTTTCTGGGAGAACGTGGAAAGGTTCGGGCCTCCTGCAAAGGACTTCCGCTGGTGCTGTAAGGTCTGCAAACTGGCTTCGGCAGGGGACCTGGAAACGGGAAAAGGCGCATGTACCCTTCGCGGAGGGGAGAGTGGGCAGGAAAACAGACAGAAGAAAGGACAGGAGAACCTGCAGGAAAAACAGGATGCAGTGGCTTATCTTACCGTGGACGGGAAAAGGAAGCACGAGTCTTTCTCAAGGGCCAGGATTGCTGCAAGCGAGACCAATCCCTTTGTCCCGAACCAGCTCAACATCTTCCCGATCCGGGACTGGCGGGCGCTTGAGGTCTGGCTCTATATCCACTGGCGCGGGCTTGCCTACAACCCCCTTTACGACCAGGGTTTCGAGAGGGTGGGGTGCTGGCTCTGCCCCTCGGCCCTGGCTGCCGAATATGAAAGGGTTAAGGCACTTCACCCTGAGATGTATGCTAAATGGGACGCTTTCCTGCTGGACTGGGCAAAAGCCAGGGGGCTTTCGGAAAAGTTTGTCGAGCACGGGTTCTGGCGCTGGAAGGAACTTCCCCCCAAGATGCTGAAGCTGGCCGAAGAGCTGGGAATTTCCGTCCTTCCGGAAGAAAAAGCCGAAGCCTTTGAAATCGAAGTTGTGTCAGGCATTTCCCCCTGCAGGGCCGGAGGCTTTTCCGTGGAAGCCGGGGTAAGAGGCATAAGGCTGAAAGAAGCTGCCGCCTTCCTGAACGTGCTGGGGCCTGCAGTCTACGCTGAAGAACTGGGCATGCTGCTGGTCAGGACCGGTTCCGGGACCGTGAAGTTCTTCTCCAACGGGAACCTGCTTGTGAGCTCGGAAACAAAAGAAAAAGCAATCTCCCTTTTTAAGGAAGCAGCAAAACAGCTGGTCCGCCTTTCCCGCTGCACCCACTGCGGGATCTGTGTGAAAGCCTGTCCTGTGGGAGCGGTTTCGATAGATGAAAAAGGGCCTCATGTTAGCGAAGCCTGTATCAGGTGCGGGAAATGTACGGAGTCATGTGTTGTGACAAAGTATTTCAAGAAGCTTGTGCCTGATTTTGATGCAAGGTTAAAGGTTTGAGCATTCGACAACTTGAACAGTCAAAAGCTTGAATATTCGAAAGCTTAAATATTCGAAAGCTTAAATATTCGAAAGCTTAAATATTCGAAAGCTTAAATATTCGAAAGCTTAAATATTCGAAAGCTTGAACAGTGGAAAGCCCGGGTTCTCAGGTGGGAATAAGCCGTTTGCAAAATACTCCCGTGATCTCACAAAATATTTCCATTCCGGGTTCCCATTCTATGATATTTTTAAATAGTTCCTAATTATATTTCCTTATTGTTTTCCAGCAGGACACTTGCTTAAAATGCTTGCTTGAAAGACTTGCCCTAAATACTCGCCTTAAATACCCATTTGAAATGCTCATTTGAAGCACTGACTTGAAATACACTTTAAAGTGCCTGCTTCATTGTAATAAGATTTTCAACGGAACTGAAGAATGTTATTAAATCAACCCCCTGACGGTGTTAGCCAGCTGATTGCCAGCCGCTGGAAGATCGGAGCGGCCCTTGCAGTAGCTGTGCTGCTTTATTTTGCCTTTTTGATCCTGCTGCCCCTTGCAGACGGAATCGTGCTCGGGCTCGTCTTTGCCTACATTGCCCGGCCCATCCGCATGAAATTTAAAACCCGCAAAAAACTGGGGTCCATGGTCGCCAGCCTCTGCATTTTCATTCCTATTATATTCATTATCGGGGCAGGGATTGTTGAGATCCTGAACCAGATATCCTGGATTATTGACCACCAGGCGGCAGTCTTGGGCGGGATCTTTGATTTCGTGCGCTCCCTGGATATCCCGGAAATGTACCTCGAAAGGATAAATACGGTTGTCTGGAACCTTTTTTCCTCCCTGCTCCCGGCTTTTGGCAGCATCGGGCTGGTTTCCTATGCCCAGAGCATCGGGCTTTTTGCCATAAATTTCATAGTCTCGATTTTCTTCTGCTACTTCCTGCTTGCCGATGGGGACAGGCTCTACTGCGCCATGCTCTCCGTGGTTCCAGGGGAGTACCAGGGCACCGTAAACCGTTATTTTGCCCACCTTGACCTTATACTCAAGGGCATTTTCATAGGCAATGCCTATGCCGCACTCTTTGTAAGCGTGACCTCGGTTGTGGTTCTCTATGCTTTCGGGCTCCCCCACGTGCTGGCACTTGCAACCCTTATCTTTATAGCTTCCATAATACCGCTGTTTGCCGGGTATATGGTGCTTGTGCCGCTGTCCGTGCTGCGCTATTTCGAGTACGGTTTTGACAGTGCCCTCCTCTTTTTCGTGGTTTCCTCCCTTGTAATCTACGGGCCTCCCGAGCTGCTTCTCCGGCCTTTCCTTACCAGCTATAAGTCAAAGATTCATCCCATGCTCCTTATGCTGGCTTTTCTGGGCGGGGCTTTTGTTGGGGGGGTTGCAGGCTTTTTTGCAGCCCCAATCCTGCTGGGCGCCCTGGTTGCAGCCTACAAGATCTACCAGGAAAACATCCGCCCCGGGCAGGCAAGGGACCAGGACCCGGAACTCACAAACCCCGGAAGCTCCTGCAGGGCTGAGCCTGTAGGGAAAGCTGAGTGAAGGATAAGGGTTGAGCTATAAAAGTCGAGCTATAATGGTTAAGCTATAAAGGTCAAGCTATAAAGGTTGGAGATATAAAAGGTTCAAAGAGATAGCAGTCTAAAGAAGTTCAAAGGAGGATACAGGGACAGCCTGAAAGGGCCTGAAAAAATAAATGGAAATTAACGCTTTTTCGGGCCCGGCAAAAATGAATATCAGGCAAAAGGGATTGCTTTATATCATTGTAGGGTGTTAGGACTGTCATACATTCTTCTTTCATTTCCATAAACAGGATCTGCCGACAGGTACAGGCGGCAGGGAATCAAATAATTAATCAACGAACTTTGCTTAATCTGGAACCGAAATTCCAGGGCTTTGGAGTAACACAGGTGATGGAATGCAGTTATTACTCATTCACTCTGATTATATTGAATACGAAACCAAAAAACAAACCCCAGTTGCTGAAAAAATAGAAGAGTCTTTAAAATCCGGCAGGCTTGAGGAGGCCCTCACAGCTTTCATGGCTGTGGAGAGCGTAGACGAATCCAACCCGGATGAAACCGTAGAAAAGGCTGTCGCGGAAATCGAAAAGGTCGCAGCCCAGGTCAAAACCGACAGCATCATGCTCTATCCGTATGCACACCTGAGTTCGGACCTTTCCTCCCCGAAGGTCGCGGTGCAGGTCTTAAAAGGCATTGAAACCGCCCTTTCAGGCAAATACGAGGTCAAGAGGGCACCTTTCGGCTGGTATAAGGCCTTTAAGATCAGCTGCAAGGGACACCCCCTTTCCGAACTCTCCAGAAGCATCAGCCCCGAGGGTGCAGCCCCTGCAGCAGGCAAGGCCGCACCTGCCGGGGAAAAGGAGGAAGTGGTTTCCGAAGCCCTTAAAGCCGAGGGTACTGCCAGGTCTTACTGGCGCATCCTGACCCCCGACGGGGAACTCCATGAAGTCGAGGGCTTTGACCTCACCCCCTACCCAAAACTCCAGCAGTTTGTAAATTACGAAATTTCCAAGAGCAGGGCAGTTGAGCGGGCTCCTCCCCATGTGGAACTCATGCGGAGGCTTGAGCTTGCGGACTACGAGCCCGGGTCCGACTCGGGGAACATGCGCTACTACCCCAAAGGCCGGCTTGTCAAGTCCCTCATGGAAAACTACGTGCTTGACGTTGCAACCGATTTCGGGGCCATGGAAGTCGAGACCCCCCTGATGTACGACATGAACCACCCGACCCTGAAGAAGTACCTGGACCGCTTCCCGGCAAGGCAGTACTCCATCGAGTCGGACAAGCGGCAGATGTTCCTGCGCTTTGCAGCCTGCTTCGGGCAGTTCCTTATGAACCACGACATGACGATCTCCTACAAGAACCTACCAATGAGGATGATCGAAATGACCCGCTACAGTTTCAGGAAGGAGCAGCGGGGCGAACTCGTGGGCTTGAGGAGACTGAGGGCTTTTACCATGCCGGATATGCACACCCTCTGCGAGGACATGGACCAGGCCGTTAACCAGTTCAAGCAGCAGTACGACCTCTGCATCAGCGTGCTCGAGAACATGGGGATCTTTGTTGACGACTATGAAGTAGCCATCCGCTTTACGAAGGACTTTTATGAGTCCAACAAGGACCTGGTCGTAAGCATGGCACAGACCGTCAACAAGCCGGTGCTTGTGGAGATGTGGGACACCCGCTTCTTCTACTTCGTGCTCAAGTTCGAGTTCAACTTCGTAGACGCCCTGGCCAAGGCAAGCGCCCTTTCCACCGTCCAGATCGACGTGGAAAACGCTGAGCGCTACGATATTTCATACGTAAGCCCAGACGGCAAGACCGAGAGGCCGACCGTGCTCCACTGCTCCCCGAGCGGGGCAATCGAGCGCTGCATCTACGCCCTCCTGGAAAAGGCAGCCATGGAAACCGAAGAAGGAAAAGTCCCCATGTTTCCGGTCTGGCTTTCCCCCACCCAGGTCAGGATCGTGACGGTTTCCGAAAAGCACATGGACTTTGCCGAGGAAGTTTCAAAGAAACTGGACTGCAGGGTCGACATCGACGACCGCGACCTTTCCATCGGGAAAAAGGTCAGGGAAGCCGGCAGGGAATGGGTTCCCTACGTGGTGGTCATCGGGGACAAAGAAGTCGAGGAAGGCACCATCAACGTGACCATTCGGGCCGAGTCGGAACAGGACAAGCCAAAGAAAGTCCAGATGACGCCTGAAGAGCTCTATGCAAGGATCAAAGGCGAGATCGGGGACAAGCCATACAGGAAGCTGCCTCTGGCAAAATACCTTTCTGCAAGGCCAAAGTTCCTCTGAACCGCTTTTTACATTTCCCGGGAGAGGCAAAAGGTCCATTCAGGCCCTGAACCCTGCCCTCTCCCTCCGACTTTTCCCACCGGCTTTTTCCATTTTCATACATAACATATATATCGCCGTAGTTCTTATAATTGAAAGGGCTTACTTTTATATGAAAGCAGTTTAATCCATACATTTTTCCGTACCCAGGGTCCGGAAGGCAGTGATGGAAGGTTTTTGATGAATTACCCTTGAGTTGAATCCTGAGTTGAGTCCTGAGTTGAATCCTGAGTTGAGTCCTGAGTTGAGTCCTGAGTTGAGTCCTGAGTTGAATCCTGAGTTGAGGGGAGTTACTTCTTAGAATGTTTATGTTTGCATGCTGCATTTTTCCATCTGCATGCTTTATCTGCCCGATTTTCCGGTAGCTGCTGGAGACTGTTTAAATGGCAGTTTCCGGGCTTAAAGAAGCAGCGAAAAGGTACTTTGAAAATACACTTAAAGACACTTTGGAATCACTTTAAGACCCTTTGAAATTACACTTAAAGACACTTTGAAAAGACACCTAAACACACTTATTGTGAAAAGAATAAGGACAGCATACTAATGACAATTTCAGGTGAAGCCGCACTCGGCATGGAAACCGTCGAGCTTGAGCCTTTACGGGAAGATAAGCAAAAAATCTTCAAAGATATCCTGGCGTATCTTGAGACGCACCAGAGGGGTTACATAAAGGTCCCGACAGGCTGGGGAAAGACCTTCCTTTCGAAACACATAATGCAAAAATACTACACGGAAGGAAAGCTCGTGCTATTCCTGGTTTCGAAAAACAACCCTCTTCTGAACCAGACCTATTACGATAGGAAAAAAGAGAGCCCCCTTTTCCCGAACAGTGCGGTCCTTTCCTCGGAACATAAGACGGACCGAAAAGAGCTTGCAAAGGTGTTGAAAAAACACGGGGAAGGGAAGGGTAAGGGCTTTGTACTCTTTGCG
This sequence comes from Methanosarcina sp. KYL-1, assembly GCF_024372725.1. Lineage (GTDB taxonomy): Archaea > Halobacteriota > Methanosarcinia > Methanosarcinales > Methanosarcinaceae > Methanosarcina. The sequence continues at coordinate 23,751 of NZ_VOUA01000027.1, read as the reverse complement.
TCCCTCCAGACCGTGCTGGGAAAGCAGAGTGAGGACATCAAGAAGCTACTCCTGGAATATACCGACCTTGCTGTTGTGGACGAGATCCACAATTTCATCAACAACAGGGGAAACGATTTCCTGAACGAGTTCGGGGGGCGGACAAGTATCCTGGGGATGACTGCGACTCCCTTCCAGGGCGTTGTCGGAAATGTCAAGTTCGTTGACGAGATCGCCGGGGATATGCGGGAGGTCTACGCAAAGACCCTTCCCGAATGCATCCTGGACGAAGAGCTTGCTCCCCTGAAATATGTGATTGCCGAAAGTTCGGAGGACATATTTGAAATCTTCGACTTTGATAAAGGGCTTGCCGAACTGGACAGGCAGGACCTCTTCCTGGACTGCAGCACCGCCGAAAAAATGAAAAAAGTTGTCCGGCGGACGCAGCTTGCAAAAGACGTGTACGATTCCCGGATAAAGGGAAGGAAAGCAAAGACCCTGGTCTTCTGCGCCCCCGTCCGGAAGCAGGTCTACGGGGCAGGGACCGGCCAGGAGATCAACGCTTTTCATGCAAAGCTTGCAGCTTCGGTTTTCAACGGGGAGATTTCGGCAGCCGAGTTCGAAAAGGACCGGGACCCCGTCCTGCCTTCCACTTTTGATAATTATGCAGAAGACGGTTCATTCAGGGATACCGCTTTCATTACCTCGGAGCTCCCGAAAGACGAGCAAAAAGCCCTCCTTGAGGCTTTTAAGGATACTACAACCCCTCCTTATGTCCTCTGCACCGTGGGCATGCTGATTGAGGGTTTTGACTTCCCCGCCCTTGAATCCCTTATCCTGCTGCGCCCAACCCTGAGCATGCGGCTTTTCGAGCAGCAGATAGGAAGGGTAACAAGGCTTTCTCCGGTCTCGGGGAAGAGGAAGGGCAGTGTCTTTGAGATTGCAGACAATATCGACTCCCTTTACCAGCGTTTCGGGGATGGGGTTTTTGGCGGGGAAAAGGTCGACCAGATCCAGATGCTCCAGCCCGAAATCCGCCTGGAGGAGCTCTTTTCCGAGGGGGATGCCGCCCGGGCAATCGAGGAAGGAAAGATCGAGATAAGCAAAATCGATTTCAGGCCCAGGGGAAAAGGAGACAGTAGAGGAAAGGGCAAAGGAACCGGAGAGGGGAAAGAAATGCAGGCAAGGGAAGTCCCCGTGCGCCTCCCCCCGACAGCCCTCAGGGCCAGGTATTTTTCCCGCCTGCTGGCCCTGACCGAGGAAAAGGACATAGGGGCTTTCGAGAGGGAAAAGCGGGAGCTCATGCGGGCAGCTCTGAGGTTCAGGGTCCGGGACCCTTCGGATTCGGAAGAGCTTTTTGAGCTCTGCACCCAGATAAACAAACTCAAACGTGAAGCCTATGAGGACCGCAGGCTTGGGGATGTCTCAAGGCAGCACAAGCCAAAAGTCTTCGGGGAAGTGGAATGGCTCCTGAAACTCCAGGCCCTAAACTCCCTCAAATATGCCTGCGACCACCTTTCCTACAATGAGAAAGCAAGGGTCCTCAGGACCCTGGGCTTTGAACCCGACTTCAGGAGGATCGACAGCCAGAGGCTCAAGTGCCTTAAAATCGGCTCAGCCCAGAAAACGATCCCCGACCTGGTCAAGGTCCTGGGCTTCGTAAGCCGCCTTTCGTCCTCCGAAACCTACCAGTTCCTCGACAAAAAGAAAAAAGAGCAGTGGAAGAGGGAGTTTTTGCCCGCGGTCTACTGGGGCTTCTGCTTTATCGAAGACTCTCCCGAACTGAAGGAACTTTTCGAGTCCACGGAATGGGACCGGCGGGTCAAGAATATCATCAGGCAGAAGTAAAGGCTCAGGCAAAAATCAAATTGCTGACGGCCACCCAGTCCAGTTTATTGGGAAGTGTTTAGTATCGTTTAACAAAGTTTCCTTAATATTAGAGTAGCAATTCGAACTCCTGTAATCATGATCCAAGAAACCTCAACTTAAAAGGGAGTAAGGGATTATCGATCTAAAGGGGCGCAAAAAAACGTGCGGGGGTTCACTTCATCCCCGACCTGAAGGACGGGGTATTCGTGACCCTCCGCGCTCCCGATGTAATAAAAAGTGTAATTTGTTGAGTCAGGAACTATAATCACCAGATTTTGGAACTGAGTCGAATAAATGCGAATAAAATTTATTTTTTGCTCGTAGATAAGTGAGAGAATGGAGAAAAGACATTTTTATATCTCAAATAATGAAATTCGTATTCCTGCCATACTGTGGGGAAAGCAGAGTGAAAAGCTGTTGATTGAGGTTCATGGCAACCTTTCTAATAAAGAGGATACCGTAATTTCCATGATGGCGCAAAAAGCCGTTGAAAAAGGTTACCAGGCATTAAGCTTTGACCTGCCCATGCACGGTGAGCGTGTAAATGAGGAATATGCCTGTATTCCAGAAAATTGCGTAAGTGATCTGGCTGCCGTTTATGAATATGCAAAGTCGCTTGCATCTGACATTCATTTGTTTGCATGCAGCATGGGAGCCTATTTCAGTCTGCTTGCCTATCACGACCTTAACATAAAACAAAGTTTATTTCTCTCGCCCGTCGTCAATATGGAACGCATCATAAGCAATATGATGGAAGGTTTCCAGGTAAGTGAAGAAAGACTAAAAGCAGAGCATGAAATCCGGTTGCCGATCGGACAGACACTGGAATGGAACTATTATTGCTATGTGAGAGAAAACCCGATTTGTTTTGAATGGAAAGCACCTACTGCCATTTTGTATGGTTCTGAAGATAATCTGTCTGAATGGAACGAGATCTCAGCATTTGCAGAGAGGTATCACTCAACAGTTAAAGTCCTGGAGCATGGGGAGCATTACTTCCATACGGAAGAGCAATTGAAGATATTTGATAGGTGGGCAGATGAAAACCTGCTGTAAAACTTGATAGCATACTGCAAACAGAGAAGCATCCGGCATTTTATTCTTTGCCTGGACGGTTATAGAATTAATGAAGCTTCACAGGTAGAGAAATAAAGAAAAGTAATAAATGCAGGCTGGTCGATATATCTACCTTTAACAGGATTTGATATAATGGCCCACATTATCGTTGATCAGGACCGCTGCACAGGATGCGGTGTTTGTGTAAAGGTATGCCCTTCGGGTATAATCGATCTGGCTGGTGAGGCCCATCTTCCACAGGTGAAGGACGAAAACATTTTACGCTGCCTTTATTGCGGTCACTGCGAGGCTTTCTGCCCGTCTGAGGCTCTCGTTCTTAACCTCCGTCCTGATGAAAAAGTTCCCCTGCCTGCCGGTGCAGGTACTATCTCTCCGGAAGACATGGCGTTCTATCTCAAGAAACGCAGGTCTGTCCGGCACTTCACCGGAGAGCCCGTGCCAAGGGAGAAAATCCTCGAAGTCCTCGATATTGCCCGCTACGCCGCTTCCGGGACCAACGGCCAGCCGGTCCAGTGGCTGGTCGTCCATGACCCGGAGAAAGTCAGGAAGATTGCCGGGCTCACCATCGAATGGATGAAGAGCCTGATCAACACCTCCCACCCTATGAGCGGCTACGTGCCTGCACTTATTTCAGCTTGGGAACAGGGAATCGATGTCATCTGCCGGAACGCCCCGCACATGCTCTTCGCCCATATTCCCGAAGGCAACCCTATCGCACCGGTCGATGCCATAATCGCCCTCACCCATTTCGATATTGCTGCGCCAGCATTCGGCATCGGCACCTGCTGGGCCGGCTTTGTTGCGGCGGCTTCCATGTTCTACGAACCTCTCCAGAAGGAACTCGGCCTGCCCGCGGGAAGGAAATTTGCCTACGCAATGATGTTTGGCAACCCGAAGTACAAAGTATGCGGAATCCCTCGCAGGAAGCCTCTTGAAGTGACGTGGCAGTAAGGCATGAAAACTGCCTGAAACTTTAAAATATTTGAAATTTTTCAAAAGATTCTAAGGGACGTGTTCAGTTCCTTTTCTTCAAATATTAGGGAGCCTGCGGGGTTTTGTGCATCATGCCGTATGACCTGCCCGACGGGTAGTACTCGGCCCCGAGCTGAATTTTCCCCGCCATATTTCACCTTCCACGTATTCAACAAATGCAAGCGCAAGGTCGATTCCTGCAGAAATGCCTACCGAGGGAAAATCCAGCGGAGGGCAGTTCGAGAAAGTAACATGAGGATTAATGGACATCCCTTTGCTACAGATTACAGGACCGGGATTTTCGGCAACTATGAGGCATTTCTCGGTTCCCTGAGCAAATTTGCTCCAGAGCGATATTATTTCCTACGGGCCGACAAGATAAAGTTCTTCGAGCCCGGGAAAATCAAAAATCCGAAATTCATATCACAGAGTTTGTGGATGTTTTGTAAATGTTTTTTCTCTGGAATAGCCTGGATGCAGCTCTGTACTCTGAGTTTTATTTGCCTCCAGGGACTGTTCTTTGATCTGACTTAGCTCCTCACCAGATCGTTTTTTCTTACAATTCAGGCTTTCGTTTTAAAATTCAGGCAAAAATTTTACTTTTTTATAAATGCTCTATCTCCAAAACGTTCTTATGTGATGGAGTACTTTTATTGATTGACAGTCAGTCAATAAGAGGATATAAGAGATGACCAGAATAATCAAAGACCCTGCGGAGAGAAGGTTGGAGCTGATTGAAGCGGCTGAGAGCCTTTTTGCAAAAAAAGGGTATGAAGACACGGCAGTCAGTGAGATCGTCAAAAAGGTCAAGGTTGGGCAGGGAACATTTTATCATTATTTCAGGTCCAAGGAAGATATTCTGGAAGCAGTAGCTGAGAAGATTGTAGCCCCGTATGTTGAAGACGTACGAAATATCGCAAAAGGCAATGAGGATCCCGCAACAAAGGTGAACTCCATACTGAACGGCATTTTAAAAGCTAACGATTCCGACCTGGGCATTATGAAGCTAATGCATCAAAAGGGAAACCATTTGCTTCACCAGAAAGTGGAGAAAGCACTTCAAGAGGGGATGTCGCCCATTGTAACTGAGATATTATCAAGGGGTATTGCAGAAGGAATTTTTAAAACAGAATATCCTGATGAATCTTTTGGATTTTTGATAGCCTCGACGCTTTATCTTTCTCATAATCTCTCATGGGATCGTGAGTCTCGTGAGAGAATGCGCACTGCTTTAGAAGAGATAGCATCCAGGGTTCTTGGGGTCACTGATTATAGGTTCCACCTTGAGATTTGATTTTGTAATTAGGACTTACGCACTTGAAATGCCGAAAAGTTAATTTCATTTAAAATATAATTATATTATAGTAATTCACCAAAAACGTACGGAGTTATGGACATAAATCCACCCAAGTGTAACGAGTTTGAATTCATTAATTTTCTCATTGCGGCTTCTAACGTTTTTAGTTGTACTGAAGCCGCTAGATGTTATCCAATCGTAGATAATGCTCCTTCTCATGACTCTTTTACTCGCTTACTTCAAAGGCAACCTCCAGACACGGAAACGCTATGGGAGGAAGTAAAAAGCTATGTTAAGCCTAAAGAAGGATTTCTGATTGTTGACGATTCAACATTAGATAAACCATACGCAAAAGAAATGGCTTTTGTTCGTCCTATGTGGAGTGGAAAACATCATCGTACTGTAAAGGGGATAGGTCTGGTCACCTTAGTTTGGACAGACGGTACAACCGTTATACCTATCGATTTTAGGATTTATAACATTGATGAAGACGACAAAACAAAGAATGACCATTTCCTCGATATGCTTGACAAAGCCGAAGAACGCGGTTTTAATCCAGAATTCGTTTTGTTTGATACATGGTATGCAAGTGTGAAAAACCTTAAAGCCATAAGGAAGAAAGAATGGCACTTCCTTACGAGGTTAAAGACTAATCGTTCGGTAAATCCTGACAACAAGGGAAACGTGCCACTTGAAACCGTAGATATTCCTACAAAAGGACTTGTGGTTCACCTCAAAGCATATGGATTTGTAAAGGTGTTTCGGATAGTTTCAAAAGATGGAGACACGCAACACTGGGTTACAGATGTGCAGGATATGGATGAATCAAAACGTGAAGATTTGGCAAAGAAGTCATGGAAAATTGAGGAATATCATAGAGGGATTAAGCAATTCTGTGGTGTCGAAAAATGTCAGGCAAGAAAGGAAGAGTCGCAAAGAGCACATATAATGTTCTCATTAAGAGCTTTTCTCAGACTGGAATTACAAAGGGTCAAAAGTGGAATATCCTGGTTTGAAAGTGCTATGAAAATTAGAAGAGTAGCAGTGACAGCATATTTAAATGACCCTCTATACACATTAAATTAATTAATGTAAAAGAGAGAGTGTTAAAAACGATATGCTGAGGCCCAACTGCGTAACTCCTAGTAATATTTCAATGATGTTTTTTTGAATCTGCTCCTGATTGACAGTCAATCAATAAGTGAATGGCAAATTCCAGGGTCTGTTGAATATAACGAAAACAGGAGTATGTTAATACTGTGATGTAAAAAACATTGATCAAATCTGAAAAAGCGAGGACATACCCCATGTTTGAATAAACGTGGAAAGATTCGCAGGCATATGGTTTTCAGTAACTCTCCCCAACTATCCAAAATTAAAAGGAGGAAGAAATATGGCGAACAAATCTACGGATGTATGCCCCTATCAGAGGGCATGGACTCTTGACAACTGGGTTCGCAGGCTTTTGCAAAACCCTTACAAAATTGTTAGAGATTATATAAAAGAAGGCCAGGTTGTTCTGGATCTGGGCTGCGGACCGGGATTCTTTTCCCTGGAAATGGCAAAGCTGGTGGGTGAGAAAGGAAAGGTCATCTCAGTGGATATTCAGGATGAGATGCTTCAGATATTAAAGAATAAAAGCGAGCTTAAGGAACTTAATTCTCGAATCGTCCTTCATAAAGCCCAACCGGAAAAGTTAGGTATCTCCGAAATGGTAGATTTTGCCCTTGCTTTTTACATGGTTCACGAGGTTCCGGATAAAAAGAGTTTCTTGGGCGAAGTCGCTTCCCATCTCAAGCCCGAGGGCAGATTTTTGATAGTCGAGCCAAAATTCCACGTCTCAAAATCCGACTTTGAAAGCACCCTGGAAGTTGCAAGATCCGTAGGCCTGAAACAGGTTTCCAAACCCGGGATTTCTTTCGACAGAGCAGTACTTTTGAAGCCTGGTTTTTCCGGTGAAGCCGCTTAAGTAAACGAATTGTTCCAAACCCCACTCTTTTTTCCTGTTTTAAATTTTACCTGGAACTTCCTGAAACACTATGGCAGTCCTCAAATCGTTTACAATCCCTGGGACACCCTGCCTGTTTTCTCTCTCCCGTTATCCCGAATAAATTCAGGACTATCTCGATCCAGCGAGAACGGACCTCATCCCAATCAACGCCAAGAAGAATAAGAACCCTCATCCCATTGAATAACGACACGAGAGCAACTGCAATGGTACGCGGATCGGTCCCGGAGGGGATTACGCCTTTTTGCTGTTGTTCTGCAATTTCTAGGGCTGGCTCTTCAATTCCGCGCTTCATGCCTTCGATCGACCTTTTCTGGACTTCAGGTTTGTGTGCTGTCATCCCGAGGATTTCTAAGTATAGTGCCTGTACTTTAATGTCAGGTGACATTACCTGGTCAAAAATTTCTATCCATGTGTCAACGGGACATGTATCGGAGTTTCGGGTTGTTTTTATCCCACGGTATTGTTTCTGAAGGTAATTTGCGCTTTCTATAACCAGTTCATCCTTATTCTTAAAATAGCGGTAAAGGGCGGGTTTGCTGACATCAAGGCGGCGGGCTATATCTTCCATTGTGGTGTTACAGTACCCTTTTTCATACATTACCTCCAGCCCTGCTTCAACAATTCTTTTTTTTGCCTCTTCCCTGTACTCAGGAAGCATCTTCGACAACACAATCACCTTCTCAGACTTTAGTTTCAACTCTTATATAACTTACCAATGAAGTACTAAAATTACTAGTGAGTAACTTTAACTACTATCAAGTATTATTGATACTATGGACCGGTCAACTATGAAGAAAAAGATGAAAATTTGGGAAAATCAGGATCAAGAAAAGAAGAAGCAGGTCCTGAAGGATGAGATATTATGGAAAAACCGGAAAACACCGAAAACAAAATTCTTGAAACTGGCGAGAAGAAAAAAGGATCAAGTGTTACAGCCGAGAACGTAGCTTTTGTCAGAGCTCTCGAATCTCTCAAGCCGGAGGGCGAACGCATCTGTTATGACCCGTACGCTGTCCGATTTCTTAGCCAGCAGTATTTGATGTTCATGAAAATGGCAGCTCGTGACCCATCCAGGACCCCGTTCCCCGGAGTGCATAACTCACTTTCAGCAAGAGTCAGATATTTTGATGATTTTGTAAACAGGGCTATTGATAATGGGGTTTGCCAGCTGGTTATCCTGGGTGCAGGGTACGATACCAGAGCATACCGAATCGAAGGACTCAGGGGTAAGGTCAGGGTTTTTGAGATCGACCATCCCGGAACTCAAAGCGTGAAAATGGAGAAGATCAAAGATATCTTCGGCTCACTTCCGGATCACGTCGAGTATGTTTCGGTTGATTTTGAGGCCGGAAACTTTGGTCAGCAACTGATAGAACACGGATACGAAAAGTCGCAGAAGACCGTTTTCATAATGGAAGGACTCATCTACTACCTCCCGCTGAAAACCGTTGACGGGATTCTGTCCTTTATTGCAAAAAATTCGGGCATAGGGAGTGCCATCATCTTCGATTATGTCCACGAATCCAGTATTGACAGGACAGATGGAATATGCGGCGTGCAGTGTACGGCATGCGACCAGAATGAAATTAAGAATGCTACAAAAGACATGGCAAAACAGGGAGAGCCTTATAAATTCGGCATCAAGGAAGGAATGTTAGAGTCATTCCTTGCCCAGCGGGGGTTTTCCCATGCTTGCAATGTAACCAGTGAGGATTATAAGAAAGCCTATTTCCATGGGATCAATGAAAGCCGGCCAGTATGCTGCCTGTCATATTTCGCCCATGCAGTAGTGAAGTAAGACCCAATCATCTGTTAAGACCAGATCATCTGTTGCTGGATCTATAAACAATAAAATGAGACTTTTAGGAGATGAATTATGGAAAACACCATTGACGTAAAAAACAATTCAACTATTGCATTCACAGGCGGCCGGATACTCACCATGGACTCCGAACAAAAATATGTAGAGGCCGTAGTTATCAGTGGAGACCGCATTGCTGCAGTTGGTGACAGCAGTATCCTGAAATCTTTTCCCGATGCAGAAATTTACGACCTGAAAGGCCGGGTTTTACTTCCTGCTTTCATAGATTCCCATAACCACCTGTCCTCATTCGGCTGCTTTTTCCCTGCCTGGGCAAACCTGATAGGCTTAGCGAAAAAGGAAGCCATACTGGAAGCTGTTCAAAAGCAAGCCCGAAAAGAACCGGGAAAAGAATGGATTGTCGGTTTCGGCTGGTTTGATGGCAGGATGGGGGGGGTTGACCTGACTAAAAAAGATCTTGATGAAGTCAGCTCTGACAGGCCGGTCCTTCTCATCCAGGCCACCTTCCATCAGAGCGTAGTAAATACCCGGGCACTGGAACTTCTGGGTATCAACCAATCTACTCCTGACCCACGCTGCGGGATTATTCTCCGGGAAAGTGACGGGACACCAACTGGAGTGCTTGTTGAGTCTGCTCAGGTTCCTGCGTTCAAACTGGTAATGGAAACTGACACCGGTACGCTTGCAGACCTCATCGAGGCGCGTGCTAAAGATCTCCTCCAGTTCGGAATCACCGCTGTCCACGATCCCGGAGTCACACCAGATGCTGAAGCGGCATATAAAAAGCTCCACGCTGAAGGGCGGCTTCCTGTTTCAGTGCTTATGATGCCGCACGGAGAGACTCTTCTTGATAACCGGCTGGGCCATCGGCTTCAGGGGCCGGTCACCGGAACGGGCGATGAAAGGCTGCGTGTGGGTCCTGTCAAATTATTCGCTGACGGTGCAACAGCAGAAACAGTGGCCTTTTCTCTAAAAATCGGAGGGCAGACTATAAACAGCGGTAGATACCGGGATGATTTTGAGGAAATGCTCTTTGCAGCGACAGAAAAGGGCTTCCGGGTATGCGTCCATTCTTTTGGGAACGCAACAACCGATGCGGTACTTACGGCATTTGAAAATGCTGCTCTTCGGGCTCCAGCAGGATTTGAAATACGCCCGCGCCTGGAACATGTAACTCTCATAAACGAACTGCAGATAAAACGCCTTGCTGCCATGGGCGGGTGTGCATGTATCCAGCCTCAGTTTCTGTCGAGGGCGCAAAATACAAAACAGGTTGTGCTGGATGATGGAAAGTGGTATGCCTACGGCGACCTTGTGAAGGGCGGAGTAACTGTGGCTTCCAGCAGTGACGATCCCGGGGGATTTATGGATGCTCGTGACCCTATTCAGGGTTCTGTCATGGGTTCAACTATGAGCGACGTAGCAGGCAATGTTATCTTTCCTGATCAGGTGCTTCCTTTTGAGAAGTGGCTCTGGATGTACACAGCAGGGGGAGCCTACACCGGCGGGCAGGAGAAAGAACGCGGAATGCTGAAAAAAGGTATGGTTGCGGACCTCATCATCCTTGAGGGCAGCCTTGACCCGAAAGATCCTCCTGTTGTTGCCGAAACCTGGGTAGCGGGGGAACGGGCATATTTACGATAGAGTAGTGTGCATGAAAGAGTAAAACCAGCATCGGAACTTTGAATGTTCCGCAAATGGTAAAAATATGAAGAGTTGCCAAAACTAAGGAATTTGTGTTATACTAAGGAATCATGTTTTTTGGAGGGCAAGGGCTTTTGCCCCCAATATTTTTGAAGAGACCTTTAATTAGCTTTCTCATCGAGGAATGAGAAAGAGGAATAGAAGGAGGAATGAGAATGACTCTGAAACTCATTACAAACCTGCAGAACCTCGGTTTTACGGAAAACGAAGCCCGAACCTACGCTGCCCTTGCAGGTTTGAAAGAAGCGACTGCAAGGGAGATTTTTGAAGCGAGCGGTGTTCCCAGGTCCAAAGTGTATAAGGTCCTCGGGAGAATGGCAAAGAAAGGGTATATACGGACCATTGGCGGGAACCCTACACTCTTCAGCCGTATCTCTCCTGAGGAGCTGACCTCAAGAATCAGGGAGGACTTTATGCTTTCTCTTGATGAGGTTTTCTTGGAACTCCATGCTTTAGGCCCCGGTGATGAAGCAGTTATTTCCGAAGCATAAAGGATAGAATACTTAAAGTGTAGTAACCATCCGGGCACTTGAATCAGGCCACTGCGACACTTATCTCAAAAGGATTTGAAAGGTTATCAGTGACTTCTATGTACAAAATTTCCGATGAGCTGACGTCTTCCGCATAGTCAGCCTTTGCTTCATAGGTTCTTGTTACATTTCCATCAAGGGTCAGGACATACGTGTAAGTCCCGAGTTCAACTTCAATTCCTTCTGTATGCACTTTTTCTTCAGGATCAAGTTCATAAGTCTCGCTGAATATCGAAACATTTTCGGCATCAAGGATTTCTACGGTGACCTCATGGGCTTCAATCCCCTTATTTGACAGATAAAACTGGAGTGGGTCAACTTTCCTGATCTCCGTACATCCTGAAAATGTGACCATTACTGCCATAAGAACCAGCAGAAATGTTAAGAACCCGATTTTCATCCTTCAACACCCTTGAAAACAAAGGGCTGATTCCATAAATAATCACCTGCAGGCTTCCTATTCTACGGATTTATCCTCTGCGAATAAATGTATCCTCTGCGAATAAATGTATCCTCTGCGAATTTATTATCTTCAAAGTTCGACCTGTTTCGTTTTACATACAAAACTTATTTTTTATATTTTCTGCATTATTATGCAGGTAAATAAGAAAGTAAAAATAAGATTGAAATAAATTTCTAATAACAGAATATAAATTTTGAAATCGAACCGGTTTTTTACGTGATCCCAATGGCTGAAAAGAAACACCACCATATCCCGGGTCCCAGAGAAATCACACATGAAATCGCTGAGGAAACGAAAGAAATCACACATGAAATCGCTGAAGGGATCACCCGTCTTTATTGCCCGGTGAACCTGAGGCATCCCCCTTCCCTTAAGAACATGAGCCACCACCTGCACGAGCTCATTGAATCGAGGCTCTGGCTCAAGATACTGCTCGGCATGCTGCTGGGGGTTGCGGCTGGGCTGCTGCTAGGGCCTTTCGGAGGGTTTGTTGAACCCGGTATGGCTGAGCTTATAGGGGAATGGGTTGCCCTTCCGGGGTACATTTTCCTGGGCCTCCTGAAGATGATCGTAATACCGCTCGTACTTGCTTCCATTATCCTGGGGGTTGCTTCAAGCGAGAGCATGAGCGACCTTAAGAAAACAGGGCTTTCAACTGCGGCTTACTTTGTCGTGACCACTGCCATTGCGACCTGTATCGGGCTCGGGATGGCGCTTTATATCCGGCCCGGCCGGTTCATAAGCGGGGATCTGTTACAGGCTGCAATGGCTGGAGAAGTCCCGGCAGGGGCACAGGATATGAGTTTTTCTTTCTCGCTGGGGACTCTGCCTTCAAAAATCGGAGGGCTCCTCCCCGCTAACCCCCTGGACGCCATGGCAAAGGGGGAAATGCTGCAGGTCGTGATAATTGCAGTCATCATCGGGGTCGCCCTGGTCTCCATGAGCCGACGGCAGGCAGCTCCCGTGGTCCACCTGCTTAACTCGGTGCAGGCTATCTGCATGACTGTAGTGAAGTGGAGTATGGCTCTTGCCCCGATTGCGGTTTTCGGGCTCCTGACCAAGTTTACTATCATGCTGGGAATAGATGCCCTTGTGGGCATGGCCGTTTATGTGGGGACAGTGCTTGCAAGCCTGGGGCTCCTGATGGGCATGAACCTGGTAATAATCTCCGTCCTTGCCCGGAAAAACCCCTTTGCGTTCCTGAGGTCCATAAGGGACGTCCTCCTCCTGGCTTTCTCCACCTCAAGTTCGGCGGCAGTAATGCCCGTTTCCATAAAGGCTGCGGAAGAAAAGCTGGGGGTCAGGCCTTCCATTTCCCAGTTCGTAATCCCGCTGGGGGCAACGGTCAACATGAACGGGACCGCGCTTTACCAGGGAGTTGCAACGGTCTTCCTGGCCGAGGTCTTCGGGATCCACCTGGGGATCGGGCAGTTGCTGCTTGTTATGGTAATGGCGGTTGCGGCGGCTATCGGCACCCCCTCGATTCCGGGGGTGGGAATTGTCATCCTTGCAATGATCCTGAGCAGCGTGGGCATCCCTACTACAGGAATTGCCCTTATTATGGGGGTTGACCGGATCCTTGACATGAGCCGCACAGCCGTGAACGTTGCCGGAGACCTCGTGACCTGCGTGGTTATGGACCGCTTTGTCGGGAAGAAAAGGGAAACTGTAGCCGAAAAAGTCAGGGGGATGGAAGGGGCTGTATGCGTACTCGAAGACGAGAGCAGGAAAGTCGAACAGGGCAGTCCAAAACAGGGCGTTCCAGCGCCTGTGGATGCGGAAACTCCAGGAACTGAGTGAAAACCGCTTTTCGGAGATGTAACAGCCCTTTCAGAGTTTCTTTCAGAGTTTCTTTCAGAGCTCCCTGTTACAGCCCTCTTTTTTTTCTATAAAGTTCCAGGGCCTTTTTCACCCTTTCTTCCTCAAGCATTCCTGTGGTGGAAGCCGTTTCAAAGAACCTTTTCGGGAGGGCCAGGTTTTCAAAGCTGAAGCCGAATTTCTTTTTCAGTTCGTATTTTTTCTTCAACGTGTCCCTGCCAAGTTCTTTCAGTTCCTCTTCGGTTTTGCGGATCCCTATGGCTGCAAGGGCTTCAATCACGTTTTCGTATGTATACACGTTTCGGGCAAAGAGACAGATGGTCAGGGAATTGAGCATGCAGCGCAGGTCGTCTTCTTTGATCAGCATGTCGATTATTTCTTCGTCCGACATCTCTTTGTTAAAGGCCTTCTGGTCTGCGGAATAGCCGGCGTTGTCCAGGTGGGAATGGCGGACGCCCATGGTGAGCCCAAGGATATTTCCAAGGCCAGTATGGTAGCCAGGGATTTCCAGCCCTCCCAGATGGATTGCAAACTCTTCCCCTCCGTATTTTTTTGAGGCGTATACCACGCCCTTTCCCAGGGCTGCATAGAATTCGTTTGGAGCCCGGACCACAAGTTCGATTGCCCGGAGGTAAGCTGCGGCATCTCCCCAGTTCAGCTCAAGCCCCAGGGTCTCTTCGGTCGAGATCTTCTTTTTCTGCAGCATCTCGGTTGCCCAGGCAAGCACGACTCCCATGCTGATTATGTCAACCCCGGTTTTTTCGCAGGCGTCGATGAGTTCGAGCACGGCTTTTGGGTCCTCAACTCCCAGGTTTGAGCCGAGGGCATATATCAGCTCGAAATCATAGGAAATGTTCAGGGTCTCGTACTCGTGGGCTTTTGAAAAGGGGCGCTTGAGCATGGCAACGTGGATACAGCCTATGGGGCAGCCGGCGCAGGAGACCCGGCGGATCAGGTAGTTGTCCGCAAAATGCTCCCCGGAGATTGTTTCTGCCCCCTCGAAGGAAGTCCCCTGCAGGTTCCGGGTGGGCAGGCCTCTGAGTTCGTTTAAGACCAGGACGTTTTCGCTTGTCCCCAGGTTGTGGTATTTTTCCATAAGCCCGGTCTTCACGATTGTATCGTAGAGCTTTTTATACTGCTTCTTGTAGGCCGTGTGGTCGGGGCTTCGGATTTCCTGGTCCCCGGAAATGACAATCGCCTTCAACTTCTTTGCCCCGAAAACGGCTCCCAGCCCCAGGCGCCCGAAGTGGCGGTAGGTGTCCACGTTAACGCTTGCGTATTTGACCCCCTTTTCTCCTGCAGGCCCTATCCGGATAATGCTCCGCCTGCCGGCCCCGGGTTCCACATCGCGGATGATTTTCCCGACGTCAATGGTAGAGGAAAGGTTCCAGATCGAAGACGCGTCCCTGAACCTGACTTTATCATTGTGGACTGAAACGTATAGAGGGTATTTGGAAGCCCCTTTGATGACAATTGTTTCGCACCCTGCAAAACGCATGGACATGGCCAGGTGCCCTCCGGCATAGGACTCCCCGAGTTCTCCGTTTAGAGGAGACCTGAAAAGGGCAACTGTTTTCGTGCAGGTCGGATAGACGCCTGAGAGGGGGCCTGTGCTGAGAATGACAGGCATTTCCGGGTCAAGGGGGCCTGTGCCTTCTTTGTACTCTTCGAGCATGAGGTTTACGGCAACCCCGGAACCCCCAAGGTATTTTTCGTAAAGGTCCCGCCGGTCCACAATTGAGTAGCTCCGGTCGGTCATGTCCAGGTACAGCACATTTGTAAGGCCCGGGATGGCGTACTTTTCTGTCGTCGTTATTACCTTTTCTGCTGTCATTTTACCTCCTCAGCCTCCTTTTTCCCGCTCCCTCTCTCAGCCTTTTTCTTCTCGTTTTCTTCCTCAGCCTCTTCCTTCCCGCTTTCTCCTTCCTCAGCCTTTTCCTTCCCGCTTTCTCCTTCCTCAGCCTCTTTTTTACCGTAAAGTTCCTTATGGGACTCAGTAGGGCTAACAGGGCCTGTATCAGTTACTTTTACTTCTCCGCTGTCTTCTACCTCAATCATTTCAAGCACGTCATGCGGACAAAACTTTGTGCAGACACCGCAGTGCTTGCAGATTACTGCTTTGTTTTCCACATCCAGGTGGATTGCTCCCATCAGGCAGGCTTCAACACATTTTCCGCACCCGTCGCAGATCTCCCGATTGAAATTAACTCCTCCCCCTTTTCGTTTGGTCAGTGCCCCGATAGGACATGCCCTCATACAGGGGGGGTCTACGCAAGCGTGGCAGACAATTTGAGCATAAGGAGTTTCGATTCCGCCTTTTGTCTGGATATTAATTCTGCTGTTTTTCAAAGATATGGTGTTGTACCAGGTCCTTGCACAGGCCCGCATGCAGGAGTAGCAGCCTATGCAGCGGGCCGGGTTTGCAACCTTCAGCCTTTTTGCCATACTTCCCTCTCCAGTCCCCTATTAAGGAAAATACGTGCCCCCGGCTTATATACTATAGCATTGCCAGGGCCCGAGATTTGTGGGATTACTTCTGGAATAAAAACCAAAAATATCTTCGAATAAAAAAATCTTCGATTATATATTTATTATGTTTTGAAACATATTCATGTTCGAATGTAAATCGAAAGGTCTTTATTCTCGGCTCGCATAATAGGATAGTGGATTCCGGTTTGTCAAATTATTTTATAAATAGTTATCGGAGATATTCTCACCTGGAAGGTTCCAAATGCAGCAAAATAAAATGATGCAGCATAACAAAATGATGCAGCAGAACAGGATGATAATCGGTGCTTTCGGTGTACTGTTCATGGTGGTAGCGTTAATCGGTTTGTTCTGGGTATGACCCTGAACATGCGCGGTTCGGGGTCCGGAGTTCCGGGAGATGCAAAAATTCCATTTTTGAATAAGTGGAACTTTTTCTCCCCGGGCCTGCCCCGGCTTCCCCTTAAGCACGGATTCGGAAAAGAAGTTATCAAGAACAAGGAACCGGTTATTTTCTTTGCGGCTCCAAGCAGTTACTGAAAGCTCACCCTGTATAAGCAGGAAGCCCCAGGTTCCCGGGCTTTCTCCGAAAGGTCGTACAGGGGGTTCCAGCTCAAGGCCGGCACGGCAGAGGACGTTGCGGGAAACATGGCCTGCCCGGAAGCTGAGAACTCGATTTAGCCTTACACTTTCACCAGGTCCGGAAAAAAGCCCCGGGAAGAAGATGTTGTGGAAAGAGGGGCTTTAAAGGCATGAAAATTGTTTGAAGACCTGGATATATTAAGGACAGGACATGCAGGAAGTGTGAACCTGCGAGAGTAATCGTTGAAAAGGTTCTGGCCGGTGAGGACAACGAAAAGGAAATTTCGTTTTCCCCCGGTTTCAGGGCCCCCTACTTTCAAAATGATCTTTTTTCAGTTCAAGAAATTTATCGGATTCTGGCCAAAAAACTTTTCGTATTTTGTAAATCGGAAAGTTTTTATTCCAATTTTACATTATTAATATTGTAGAATTAAACCTTTAACATTAAATGAACAGCTATCGAATATATTTAAAAAGATATCCGGTACGGAAGGTTCCCTATGCAGCAAAACCAGGTGATAGTTGGCACGTATGGTTTACTGTTTGCCCTTGTCTTGATTATCAGCCTTTTATGGGTATGACCCAAAATCTCCAGGTATTTCCCTGAGAATTTCGAGTCCGTCCCTGGTTGGTAATGAAAAAGAAGGGATGGCCTGATCTCTTCGGGCCCTGTAGAAAACTGGCAATTCTTGCCTGCGGTCCAGGTTTTTGGACAAAGCCTCTGCTGAAGAAGTTGTTGTAAAAGGAGGGGCTTAAAAACCTGAGCCTATTATCGTTTTTATGAAGTGCTTTTTTTATAAAAGTTGGTTTATTCTGGGGCTAGTTTATTCTTGAATTATTTTGTTGGTCGTCCGCAGTTATATTGCTAAGATATTTTTATGATTAAGTATAAAGAAATGGAATATGATGATGCTTTTTGATTTCGGCTCTTATTAAAAATCCATCTCGGTGAGTGGGAAAAGGTGTAAGTTTCTGGTTGACCCCTTCGTATTTATACCAAAACATGCATAATTATTCCGCGGGTGAAGGAAATGGCCAGATGTGAACACTGTGGAAAAGAAGTTGAGAATACGGTAAAGATAAAAGGGCAAAAACTCTGCACCGAATGTGTCGTTGAGGTACAGAAAAATATGGACCTGGACAGCCTGGGTTACAGTGCCTGCATCTAACTCCGGCAGCACAGCCGGGTCAACTGTTCCCCTTCAAATATCCCATTCAACTGTTCCCCTTCAAATATCCCATATTACTGTGAACTTTCCGTATATCTATGCGGTTTCCGCATATTCCGTGGTTTCCGGAAAGTTTTCAACTTCAGGTCAGTAAGATTATATATAAAGTAATTTTTAACATACCCTGATTCAAAGCTGAATTACGGCTTCATGGCAGCACTTTGATTTTATTCAAAGTTCCACAGCATGTGGAATTGTGTTGTGAGTTGTGTTTGTGAATTGAGAGAAATATGTGGACATGAATTAAACGGAGCTTGATTCACAGAAAGAAATAGAGGTAGTTTAGGGAATGAAGAAATACGATGTAGTTATTGTCGGAGCGGGTGTAAGCGGGCTTCTTGCTGCGCTTACGCTTTCCAAGCACGGAAAAAAAGTCCTTGTCCTTGAGAAAAACCGGTACCTGGGGGGAAACTGCAACAGCTATATGGTAGACGGCTACCAGGTAGACACTGGGGCACATGCAATTACCCACCTGCTTGAGGGCCCCCTCCGGAGGCTGATGGATAATTATTTTGATTTCCAGCCCGTGTTTGAGGACTACGGCCACTACTACGTGAGGACCGAGAACACTTTTTCAAAAGTCCCTTCCAACCTGAAAGATTTCGTGACTTTTGACGTGCTCCCGAGAAAAGACAGGCTTGTACTCTCCCAGGCTATTACGAAAGCCCTTACGTTATCCTCCTTCGGAATTGACCTCTCCCGCCAGTCCGTATACGATTTCCTGCCAAAAAACCTCTCCAAGGATACCTGCGACTTCGTGGACACCATTTCCGGTTTCCTTTCGGGAAAGTCTATGAAAGAAACCTCTGCCCAGCGCATCCTCTCGGGCAGTAGTTTTGTCAGGGACAGTATCACCCAGGAACAGTTTGACGCCATGATCGGAAAAATAGAACCGAAAAAGCGCCAGTCTGCCGAATCCATCCTTGCCTCAATTCTTCCCTCCCACCTCCATGCCTCCCTGCAGGCCAGGATGACCAGGGTCGCCCAGCCCTTTACGTCCCTTGAAAGGCTTGCCACAAACCAGGTCCATTACTCCCAGGGCTACCCCAGGAAAGGGCTAAAAGCCCTCTTAAACGCAATCGTCTATTCCCTCCCGGAAAATGTTGAGATAAAAACCGAGTGTAAGGTGACCGGGATCCTTGTGCAGGACGGAAGGGTCTCAGGCGTGGAAGCTGATGAAATCTATCCCGCCGACCTCGTGGTCTACACCGGCTTTGCAACCGAGATTCCCAAACTGATAAAAGACCTCCCTCCGGTTTATGCCGAAGACCTGGGGGGCATCGTCCACAGCAAGAGCCTGACAATCTGGCTGGGTATGGACAGGGAGCTTCCGGAATTCAACTACATTGGCTCAGAGATCTGGTTCAAAGACTTTGCCTACTGGGCAATGCCCATAAGCAATTACGACCAGTCCCTTGCCCCCAAGGGCAGGCAGCTTGTGGGCTTTTCCTTTGTGATCGACGAGCACAGGAGTGAAGAGCACGAACTCAAAAAAGCCTACGAAACGATCTTCCGGGCCCTACCCAACATTGAGAAACACATCGACCTGCAGCATGAGCAGATCATGATCCCCGAAAAAGCTGCAGTCACCATTGACGGGAAATTTGCAGACATCCGTACTCCCATAAAGAACCTCTACATAGCAGGCACGGACACGGACAGGCGCAGCATGGGGATTACCCGGGCAGCGTACTCAATAATAGAGCTTTTGAAAATCCTGAACGAGGACGGAAACCTCCATTGAGACACCCTTTGAGAGATTCCAATCTTTTTTCTTCTCTCTTCTCTCTTCTCTCCCTTTTTTCTCTCTTTTTTTCTCTCTTTTCTTCTCTCTTTTCTTTTTTTCCTCACACTTCTTTTCTCAAAACCTTTCTCGTTTTATCTCTTAAGGCGAGAAGACCCCCTTCCTCGCTAGTTCCGGCTTTGCCGGAAATGGCAGGGAGGGGATGAAAGCCGTCCACTTTCCTGCACTACGATTAGTTAACTTGCCTATATACATATAAATTCGTAAAACGTTTGGTAATATGATGTTAAAAGCCTATAAATTCAGGTTGTATCCTGCCGCCGAACAAAAAACCATGATAGCTAACCATATCGGTAGTTGCAGGTTCGTCTATAACTGGGCTTTAGAACAGAAAATCAAATCTTACGAGCAGGAAGGGAAATCCCTATCCCAGTATGACCTGAACAAACGGCTTCCTGAACTGAAAAAAGAACATGAATGGCTTAAGAAAGTAAATTCTCAGTCATTGCAGGGAATGACGAAAAACTTAGATTCCGCCTTTACCGGGTTTTTCAGGGAAAAGAATGGTTTCCCTAATTTCAAATCAAGAAAGAACCCCATACAGTCTTTTCCTATCCCTCAACACTACACTGTTGATTTTGAGAATAACGTTGTCAAACTCCCTAAAATCGGTAAAGTTAAAGCAGTTCTCCACAAGAGGTTTGAGGGAAAACTAAAAACAGCAACTGTTTCCAGAACCTCCACTGAAATCTACTATATCAGTATTCTTGTGGATAATGGTGAAGAGTTGCCTGAAAAACAGGAATTTTCGGCTGATACAACTGTAGGGGTTGACGTGGGTATCAAGGATTTTGCAGTTCTCTCAACAGGAGAAAAAATAGAGAATCCTGAGTACCTGAAAAACTCTATGAAACGCCTGAAAGTCCTGCAAAAAAGAGTAAGCAAAAAACCGAAAGGCTCAAAGAACAGGGAAAAAGCCAGATTAAGGCTTGCCAAACTCCATGAAAAAATCAGCAACCAGCGAAACGATTTCCAGCACCAACTTTCTTCTAAACTTATACGCGAGAACCAGGCAATAGCTGTGGAAACGTTATACATTAACGGTATGCTTAAAAACCATCATCTTGCACAGGCAATAAGTGATTCTTCATTGAGCAATTTTATTACAAAGTTAGTGTATAAAGCTGAATGGTTCGGGAAAACCCTGTTAAGGATAGGGAGGTTTGAGCCATCAACAAAACTTTGTAACGTTTGCGGGTATCACAATTCAAACATAACTCTGGATGTTAGGGAATGGGAGTGCCCTGTGTGTAAAACAAAACATGACAGGGACATAAATGCCGCTATTAATATCAAAAAATTTGCACTTCAAGCTCAAAATCTGATTGTAACTTGACACCTGCGGAACGTGGGGAAGAGCCTGTGGACTTGCGGAGCTTACTCCGGGGAATGAAGCAGGAAGCCCCTTCCTTAAAAACCTGAGCCGTCAGGCGAAGGTTTTAGGGAGGGGTAGTTCACTTCCTGTATCCGGCAAAACTTATCAGCTTGCCAGCTAATCTAATAGAAACAACTTGGAACGAAAGAAGAAGCAAGAGGTTAAGATTCCGGTTATGTGGTTGGTGGTAAAATATGTCGTCTGGAAAGGTGAATGAAACAGGTTCGATTTCAGGCTTCGAGCCTCCCTGGTATTACGCAGGGGAAGAAGCCGACTTAAAGGAAGGAAAACTCCTGCGTCTTGAGGCCGGGGGAAAAGATGTGCTTCTCATCAAGAATGAAGGGCAGGTTTACGTATTCTCGAACATCTGTCCCCATGCCCGCTGCCCGCTGGACAGGGGCAGGCTGGAAGACTTTACTCTCACATGCCTCTGCCACGGAAGGAGATTTGATATCAGGACAGGGAAATGCTTAAACGACATGCTGGAGCTGAAAAAGTATGAGTGGAAGCTTGAAGCCGGGAAAATAGGGGTGAAGATCGAGGGATAAACTGTTAATAAACTGTTAATAAACTGTTGATTAATTGTTAATAAACTATTACTCTAATTTCAAATGAGTGGCACTCTCAGGTCCTATATTTAGGTAGGTCCTTATGTTTAGTTTTTGAAAAGGAGGGAGCAGAATTAGTAACGGCTCAGGAATTACGGGAATCTTAAGTCTTGTGTGTGGGTTAATCAGTGTCTTTATTTCCCTGTCTTTCTGGTTCGGGGTAGCAAGTGTGTTTCTTACATCTTTTGCCATACCTTTTGCCCTTATAGGCATCGTCCTTGCCCGGTCCCGTCTGAAAAAAGGCCCGGACCCTGTTGCACAGGCAGGGCTTACTGCAAGTGTCTTCGGGTTTATACTCAATATTGCGGCGTTTGTGATGTTTCTCATATTTTTCAGGTAAAGCCGGGGTCTCCCCTTATATTTTCCATTTTTTGGTGCTTGTTCTGCCCGGGAAATTGGTTCAGTTTTTAATCCTGCCTCTGGTTCTGCTTCTGGTTCTGTTTTTTGTCCTGCGTTTGATTATGCCTTTTTCCAAATTATATTTATATCAGGAGTTTACAGCTCGGTTTTTTATATGGAAATTTATTTATACTTATTAGTTCTGATAAAAAGTTATATATATTACTTATAGGTAATAAGATTCCGTTCACCGCTAATCCTGCCAGTACCGGGCAGAAACAAAAAAACTAAAAAAAGAAGATGATGGGATGACAAACCAGAAAATTTTTGACGATTTACGCGATGCAATCGCAAGCCAGAATATTGCAGGCTGTGCGCAGTTGACCCAGGAAGCCCTGGATGCAGGAATTCCGCCCCTCGAGATGATTACAAAGGGCCTTTCCGCCGGGATGAAAATAGTAGGAGAGAGGTTCGAAGCCGCCGAGATTTTCCTGCCCCAGATCATGATGTCTGCAAAAGCAATGGAAGCAGCCATGAAGATTCTCACCCCCGAGCTTGAAAAGACGAAGGGTGAATCCGAGGGGACCGGGCTTGCAGTCACTTTTGTTGCTGAAGGAGACATCCACGACATCGGACACCGCCTTGTCACCACCATGCTCGGAGCAAACGGTTTTGAGATCCTTGACCTTGGAGTGGATGTCCTCAATGAAACCGTTGTTGAAGAAGCTGCAAAGCACAAAGGTGAAAAGGTCGTTCTTGTGGGTTCTGCCCTTATGACCACCTCGATGCTCGGGCAGAAGGACCTCATGGACAGGCTCAGGGAAGAAGGCCTGAGGGACAGCGTAAAGTGTATGTTCGGAGGCGCTCCCGTATCCGGCAAATGGATTGCGGAAATCGGAGCGGATGCCACGGCAGAAAACGCGGCAGAGGCTGCAAAGGTAGCCCTTGAGATCATGCAGTAACCCGAAGGGACGGCTGGGACTATGACATTCAGAAAATCATTTGATTGCTATGACTTTTATGACAGAGCAAAAGTCGGAGAGAAGTGCACCCAGGACGACTGGGACCTTATGAAAATCCCTATGAAGGCAATGGAGCTCAAGCAGAAGTACGGGCTTGACTTCAAGGGAGAGTTTATCCCGACAGACCGGGAAATGATGGAAAAGCTCTTCTCCGCCGGCTTTGAGATGCTGCTGGACCTCGGTATCTACTGTACCGACACACACAGGATCGTAAAGTACACTGAAGCCGAAATCTGGGATGCTATCAACAACGTCCAGAAGGAATTCACCCTCGGGACCGGCAGGGACGCAGTCCGGGTCTCCAAAAGGGAAGTCGGGGACAGGAAGAAGCCCATCGTCCAGGGCGGTCCTACAGGGTCCCCTATTTCCGAAGACGTTTTCATGCCCGTCCACATGAGCTACGCCCTGGAAAAGGAGGTTGACACAATCGTAAACGGTGTCATGACCTCCGTCCGCGGGAAACCCCCGGTTCCGAAAAGCCCCTACGAAGTGCTTGCCGCAAAGACCGAGACCAGGCTCATCAAGCAGGCCTGCGCCATGGCTGGCCGCCCGGGAATGGGCATATAGGGCCCTGAGACCTCCCTGTCCGCTCAGGGAAATATTTCCTCTGACTGCGCCGGCGGGATGCAGAGCACCGACAGCCACGAAGTCTCCCAGCTCAACGAACTCAAGATCGACCTCGATGCAATCGCCGTAATTGCCCACTACAAAGGAAACAGCGACATCATCATGGACGAACAGATGCCGATTTTCGGCGGCTACG
>NZ_VOUA01000026.1 GCF_024372725.1 Methanosarcina sp. KYL-1 | reverse complement strand
TCTGAGTCTTTTATCTGAGTCTTTTATCTGAGTCTTTTATCTGAGTCTTTTATCTGAGTCTTTTATCTGAGTCTTTTATCTGAGTCTTTTATCTGAGTCTTTTATCTGAGTCTTTTATCTGAGTCTTTTATCTGAGTCTTGCGATTTTTCCTCCAATTTATTCATCTGTCCTTTTTCCCTGAAAAATTATATATCCGATATAAATATTATAATTGACATTAATTAAAACCAAATGTATCATAAAACTTAAAATGTATTCCCTGCGATTAAGTAACATTTTCTTACGGCAACAGACATCTGACCGATAGCAGGAAAAAATGCCAAAAAGACCTTAAGGCCTATAAAGACCTTGAAGTAGAACCCTGAGATTCGAAAATTAAAACAAAAAACACACGAGGGGATTTTTATAGAACTCAATGGCGTAGAAATCGAAGACACATATGCAGAAGCGTTTCCAATCAAGATTTCACGGGTCCTCATAACGGGCGCAACCAGGCACTGGGCACAGGTGGCCGCTACGGAAGCTACGGGTTTTGGGACTTCAGTTATCATGTGCCCTGCAGAAGCGGGTATCGAAAAGTTTGCAAGCCCCAGCGAGACCCCTGACGGCAGGCCCGGAGTTTACATCCAGATCTGCACCTTTAAGTACGAGGCTCTGGAAGAACAGCTTCTCGAAAGGATCGGACAGTGCGTGCTCACAGCCCCTACAACTTCAGTCTTTAACGGGCTTCCTGATGCTGAAAAGCAGTTCAACGTAGGCTTCAAACTCAAGTTCTTCGGAGACGGCATGGAATCCGAAACTGACATCTCAGGCCGCAAGGTATACAGGATCCCGATCATGGAAGGGGACTTCCTGACCGAAGAAAACTTCGGAGCCGTAGCAGGCATTGCAGGCGGAAACTTTTTCATCTTCGGGGACTCCCAGATGAGCGCCCTGACTGCAGCCGAAGTTGCCGTGGAAGCAATCTCCGAGCTCGAAGGCACCATCACCCCCTTCCCGGGAGGCATAGTGGCCAGCGGATCCAAAGCAGGGGCAAACAAATACAAGTTCCTGAAAGCCACCGCAAACGAAAAGTTCTGCCCCTCAATTAAAGACAAAGTGGAAAACACCGAAATCCCGGCTGACGTCAACGCTGTCTATGAAATCGTCATCAATGGGATAGACGAAGCCAGCATAAAAGCAGCCATGAAAGCAGGAATCGAGGCAGCCGTTAAAGTGCCCGGAATTAAGAAGATCTCCGCAGGAAACTACGGCGGAAAGCTTGGAAAATACCAGTTCAAACTCCACGAGCTCCTCTGAGCTCGACATTTTTCTTTCTTTTTTACTTTTATTCTTTTTTGTTTTCATTTTTTACTTTCTTCTGCTTTCTCCATCTTTGCTTCGTTCTTCTCTGTCTTTGCTTCGTTCTTCTCTGTCTTTGCTTCGTTCTTCTCTGTCTTTGCTTCGTTCTTCTCTGTCTTTGCTTCGTTCTTCTCTGTCTTTGCTTCGTTCTTCTCTGTCTTTGCTTCGTTCTTCTCCGTCTTTACTCCATTCTGTGATCATATTGTGCTTCTGTGACCATATTATGCATTATTTATTTGTGGATTAAGAAATGAAGTAATATCATAAACAATGGAAGTGGAAGACTGAACAGGACAAAACTAAACTACATAGTAGACTTAATCCTTACAACCCTGTTTCTGGGAGTTGCAGGCACAGGACTTCTCATGTATTTTTTCATGCCTTCGGGAATTCCAAGGGGCAAGTATGTGGTGTATATGGGCCTCACAAAAGCTACCTGGGTCTGGATACACAGCAGAGCCGGGATCCTGATGACGATTATTATAGTTGTCCATCTTATACTTCACTGGCACTGGATTGTGTACACAACAAGGAATTTTTTCAGGAAAAGAAAAGAAAAAACAGAAATAACAGAGATCTGCGAACCTTTGTAAAAAGGGAAACTTTATAAAAAAGAAAGGTTTCAGCATCAAATGCTTGAAACCTTATTGAGGCTAAGGTGCCTGGCCAATTGTGGATCAGGCCCTCTTAACCAAGGCCCTCTTAAACAGAAAGAACTTTTTCAAAGTCCCAGAGCGCTGAATCCTGAAAGGATCAAATCCCTGGGGTCTATTCCCGTGACCTGGATCATCACCCAGACGCCGAGGAAGGTCCCGATCACACTTCCAATGTTTGCGAAGCTTGCAACTAGAAGGACGCGCATGAACCTGTTTTTGAACATCTCCTTGAAGGTCTCGATCCCGGCAAGGGCTTTGATGTCTTCAGTGGTTGGGTTGCGCTGTTTTGCTTCCACAAGGCCGGCAAACCAGCCTGCGGCCATCATGGGGTTCAGGGAGGTCAGCCAGGCGACTGAAAAGGCGGTGAGAATGGAATAAGGATGCCCGCCTGCAATCAGGGTCCCGGCTGCACTGAGAGTCCCGTTGATGATAAACCACCAGCCAAAGGCTATCAGAAGGAGTTTCAGGGACGTGCCTGAGAGGAGCATGAGGAGGAAAACAGCAATCGCTAGGCCGACAATCCCTAAACCGACGACTTTTCCGGCACCGAACCGCTTCTTCGGGAGCTGGACGAGGGTGTTCAGGGGAGGGATGCTCTTTGGGTTTTTCAGGTAATTTAGTACCCCGGGCTTGTGTCCCGCCCCGATTACCGATACAATTGTTTTGTTTCCGCCTGCAGCTACCCTGAGTATGCTGCCTGCCAGGTAAGCGTCCCGCTCATCAATCAGGACTTCAGCTGCAGTCGGAGCAAAGTCCCGGAGCTCACTTACAAGAGCCGTGACAACGTCCTGTTCCGTGATGCTATCGATATCGATATCAGCTCCTTTCCCGATTCCGATCAGGCCGCCTATGAGGGAGCCAAGCATCCGGATTTTTTCCATAAAACTCATCCGGCCCCAGAAACGCTGAAGGGTCACCTGGATATCCCGGTCGATTAAAGCTACCCTGGCCCCAATAGCTTCGGCTTCCTCGATGGCTGAAAGCATCTCGGCCCCGGGCTTAACCCCCATGTCTTCCCCTATCTTTTTCTGCACATATGCAAGCAGCCAGTGGATAAGGTAGTAATAGACTTTCCCTTCACTCAAAATTTCCTTGACTGGCAGCTGGGTTTCCTGGACGTTGCCCTTCAGGGCGTCATAACGCCCCCGGCAAAGTTCCACGGCCACAATATCGGGTTTCAGGTTCCTGATTGCAGCTTTAACCTCAGCCACGCTTTTTTCCGAGACATGAGCTGTCCCTATGAGCACAAGCTTTGAAGGCTGGCGTTCGGCAGGCTGCCCTTCCTGGGTAAAGGCCTGACCCGGAAAAATAACCGGAAGTTCCGAAGCTGAGTCCGGCAGAGGCTCTGCAATAAGCTCGGAACTTAAATCAAGCTTTCTTTCCACCTCAAAACCGGCTTCTGCCGAATTTTTCAGTATCGAAGCCTTGGCCTTCTTTGACCCTGAATCCGAAGAATCAGAAAGTTCAGACTTTCCTGCGGAAGCGCTATGCTCCGCAGATTCCGTCACAAGTTTATCCACGGAGTATACCGACTCCTGAGACGAACTTTCAAAGTGGTATTCAGGTGTCTTATCCTGAGAATCTGTGACTTCAGATTTGTCCATTATCAGTCTCTCTGCTGCGGCGGGTCAGAAAGCGCGGATCATAAAGCAAATAAACAGCTTTCTGAACCTCAAATGCCCTCAATGCCGCCCGTTAAAAATATCAGGTTTAAATATTTAGCTATAAGCAGATAATTTTACTGTAAGCAGATAATTACCTCCGTGGTAATTACCTGCCATCAATTTATAATTTGCTGCTTCCGCAATTTCCCCGAAAACAATAATTCTCAGGAAGTAACGCTTTGAAGGAAGCGTCACCTTGAAGGAAGCAACACATGGTCTGGAAAGAAATCATTCGGTCATCTGTCATCATTCTGTCGTCTGTCACTATTCTATCATCTATCATCATTCTGTCGTCTGTCGCTATTCTATCATCTGTCATTATTCGGTCATCGTTATCGTCCGGTCATCGTTATCGTTCGGTCATCGTTATCATTCGGTCATAAGCCTCAGGGTCCGTACCAAATCAGTTCTGGAAAGGATCCCTACGAGAGACCCATTATCAATTACCAAGAGCCTTCCGATATTATGGGACGAGATAAGCTTCAGGGCATCACTTGCCTGGGCCTCCGGAGGAACGGATATGATCTGCTTGGTCATGATGTCCGAGACGAGCAGCACGGGGCGTTCGAGAATGGGTACCCTCTGGACATCGGTGAAAGACACGACCCCTCTCAGGATGCCGCCTTCCATGACAGGGTACCCCATATGCTTTTTTTCGAACATGAACTGGATAAGGTCTTCAACGCTCATGGAAGAAGAGACCGAAACCACATTTGGGGACATTATATCCCGGACAGAGACATTTTCAAGGGTCACCGTGGCCCGGGTGGAACGTTCCTCTTCCGATGCCCCGACATAGATGAAGAGGGCGATCAGGGGGAACCAGAGGTTGCCAACCAGGATCCCGAAAATCGCCATGAGAATGGCAAAGAACTTCCCGACCGCAGCTGCGCTCTGGGTAGCCCTGACATATGACATCTTCCTGGCATAAAGGGCCCTGAGCACCCTTCCCCCGTCCATGGGAAAAGCGGGCAGCAGGTTAAAGACTCCAAGTACCACGTTCATAGCCCCAAGGATCCAGATGGTGAGGTACGTGGGGCTTTCCGCAAGCGCAGTATTGGGGGCTATGAAGTTTCCATAGACAAAAAGGCATACAAAACCTATAACCAGGCTCGTAAGAGGCCCCACAAATGCCATTTTGGCTTCCTGAGCGGGTTCCCTTGGCATCTCTTCCATAGCGGAAACTCCCCCGAAAAGGAAAAGCGTAATGCTTTCAATATCGACCCCGTACCGTTTTGCCAGGTAGGAATGCGCAAGCTCGTGCAGTAGAATGGATACGAAAAGCAGAACAGCCGTCAGGGTCGAAAGCACGTACCTGGTCATCGCCGGTTCAACTCCCGCAAACCCGAAAGGCTGCGGATTGATTGCAAAGACATAGGCAAAAACCGGCAGGATCAGGAGAAAGGTGATGTGAAGCTTGATCGGTATACCCATTACACTTCCTATTTTCAGTGAAGATTGCATGAAGTGAAATACCCCCTATTAGGATCTCTAACGCGAAATTAAACTCTTAAAATTGAACTATGAACTCCACTTCCAAACTTGAATTTATAAATGCTAATTTAAGTGCTAATTTAAATGCTAAATTCTTACCTGTATAAAGGATCTGATGACTATAGGTAATATTATTTTAGATTGTATAATTATCTTATCATGAGACCTGAGTACGTAAATAACTGTCAGTATGATAGATAATGTCAGTATGATAGCTAAAGTTTTGATAGCTAAAGTTTTTTCATAATTTAATGGGTAACTGACGCTCAGTATGATACAAAGGAAATCATACAATTAAAGGAAACAAAGAAAGACAGCAAATATAAGACATGGATTCTCCCCATGTACTATTTGGCAATACTATTATAGATATTTGCTTGTACAGAACCAAAAAATGGATAAAAAAGAGCACGAAGGTTAAAAAGAGAAAAAAGAGCAGGAAGGTTAAAAAAGAGAGAAAAAGAGCAGGAAGGTTAAAAAGAGAGAAAAAGAGCAGGAAGGTTAAAAAGAGAGAAAAGAATTGGCTTAGAGCTGTTCTGTCACTGTTTTAAGGTCCTGCAGGAACTCTTCGACGTCCTGGGGTGTTGTGTGGGGCATCAAGACCAGGCGCAGGGATCTGGGAGTTCGGGTTATTGAAACGTTCCAGCCAGATTTGTCGAGGAGTTGTTCCCGGACAAGGTCGGGTTTGGGAACTTTAAGGGCAACGACATTCATAACAGGTTCGAGCAGGGGTTCAAAGCCGAGTTCCCGAGCCTCTTTTACGAGTTTTGCGGTGAGCTGCATGCAGTAATCCACATTTTTCCTGTAACCTTCCCTTCCAAGGTGCTTCATGACGGCGCAGGTAGCAGCAGCTGCAGCTCCGCTCCGGGTGCCTGTGAGGGTAAACTGGGACTTTGTCGTGAGGTAGGGGGTCTTGACCTGGAGAGAGGCAAGGAAGGCAGGGGACCTGAAGAGCAGGGCTCCCGAAGGAATGGTGGACAGCCCCATCTTGTGGGGGTCGACGGCAATGGAAGTGACCCCGGGAACTTTGAAGTCAAAAGGATAGGGCTTTTTCAGGAAAGGAATTACAAAGCCTCCGAATGCCGCATCCACGTGGAAGAAGAGCTTATTTTCAAGAGCGAGCTTAGAGAGTTCCTCAATCGGGTCAATCTGTCCGAACTCCGTGTTTCCGGCTATGCCCACAAGCCCGATAGTATTTGCATCTATCAGGCTTTCCACGGAAGCAAGGTCAACCCTGAACTCGGGGTCAAGAGACGCCCTTCTAATTTCTATCCCCATCATATTGGCAACCTTATCAAAAGAAAAATGAGCCGATTCAGGAATAACAACATTGGGAATCCCGATCATGCCCATACCGGCAGTCCCCATGTTCTTCATGCCACGGATAGCCTGGATGTTGGACTCAGTCCCTCCTGTAGTAAGGTAGCCGCAGACAGAATTTTCACCTGAAGCTTTACCCAAACCTGAACCTGAACCTGAACCCGAACCTGAACCTGAACCCGAACCTGAACCTGAACCTGAACCTGTCTCCGGAACTTTATTCCCTGAATTGTGCCCGGAATCGCAAGAAAAATCAATAGAAGGAGCGTGGAGGAGCTCTCCCAGCATCCTCACAACCTCCATTTCAAGCCCGTGAGTCCCTGCAAAAAGCCCGAGATCTCCGAGGTTGGCTTCTATGAAAAGCCTGTGAGCCTCCACTGCAATCTTATGAGGGTGAGTGCACATCGAACTCAAAACCCGATAATAATCCGTATCTTCGGACTTTGCCTTTTCCAGAAGGGAAAAAATCTCTTTTTCAGAAAGACCCTGCTCATTCATGTAGATAAAGTAAAAACAATTCTATTTAAAAGACTTATGGAATGACCCTCCAGAGCTATAACTCTGAAGAATAGAACTATACTTCAAAAGAATAACTCTGAAGAACACCTCTGAAGAATAAAACTGTTCAAAGGAATGTTATTGAAGGGAAAGTTCAAGAAAAAAATATTGAAGCAAAAAATGAAAATTTAGTCAAAGGAGATACAGTATAAATTTAAATATAGACTTACATTACAAATTTATATTACAACTCAATACAAATTTACCTGAGAAATTACGTTAGAAATTTACATTACAATTTTAGCAAATTAAGGCTGTAAAAATTTTGCATAGAAAATACAATAAAGATAGAATAAAGATAGAATAAACAAAGAACTTTCAGAATTTTCAATTTTTCATACGAGATTGTTTATTTGGGGTCAGAGGGGGACCCCTTTGTTTCCAGTGGAGGGGTTTTTTGAGAAGGCTAGAAAACTGAAAAGCAAAAATAGGATATTTGAAAATTTTGAATATAGTTGTCCGGAAAAAAGAAGGATTTATGGTACATTTTTAACAACATATATATACTATTAATGTGATAACACAACAACATTATTTTTTTGCCATAACTAAATAAAACTCTGTTTTATTTTGTTGCTTTTAAACTCAAACTCCTTCCAGTGGAAATCATAGGGTCTGGGTGCTATATAAACTCTCCAGTAGAAATAAGGGGGTCATCTCGGTGCGGCCAAAACATGGTGCAAAACATGCATTTTATTAAAAAGTTAAATTTTTGTTGAAACTTTTCTATTTTCTTATCAATCTTCGTAAAAACTTCTTTTTATTCAGAAGTTATTTTTTCTACTTCTTTTTAGTAAATTGCCAGAAGTAACTATATGAGAATAGGTCTGAAATTAAAAATATTTTAGGGATCTATTCCTATTCTGGTAACTGACAATATCATGGAATCTGGTAATATCACACAATTAGCAAAACAAGATAATACCAAAATCAGGGTAGATCCGGGGTAAATTTAGGATAGAATCTGGCCAGGAACCTTGATAACTTTCTACATTTTCTTTATCTATTACTGACAAAATCGGTTTGAAGCTACCTGTAAGATTGTAGGGTTTTATCTCAGGAGATATAAAATAGTCCTTCCTAACCGATTATAAGGACGTTCTTGTGAAGCCATAAATTTACAAAAATGAAACCAAAAGGACCTGAACCACATTCTGTCCGATTTTGAATAGAAAAGTGACGTAGTTTCGTAAGGTAAATTTCTTATGTATTTTTTAATGAATATTTCTTGATGTAATCTTTGTAGTACAACTTTTAATATCAGGTTATCAGTGCAAGGCTTCTTTTGTACATTTTGTTCAGAAACTGCACTGATAAACCAGATTTTTTTCGTTATTTCCCTTTTTCCGTTTTCTTTTTGCTTCGTGAATTAGAGTTCTACGGGTTGTATGTCTTCGTGTGTGATCGTTGCTCCGGTAAGGACAACGTGGTTAACACGGTCGAACTCTTTGAGGATTTCCTCTGAGGGACCTTCTTTGTCCAGGATTGAGACAATGTAGATCACGATGCATGACAGGACAAAGCCGGGCACTATCTCGTAAAGGTCGAAGATCCCGCCGGAGAGGTTTTTCCAGAGGATGACCATGAGGCCTCCTGAGATCATTCCGCCGAGGGCTGCGTTCCTGGTGGTCCTTCTCCAGAAGAGGGAGAAGAGGATGATGGGTCCGAAAGCAGCTCCGAAACCTGCCCAGGCGTAGGAGACCAGGCCCATGACTGAGTTGTTGGGGTCTCTGGCAATCATGTAGGCAATTGCGGAAATTGCAATAACTGCGAGCCTGCCGAGCCAGACAAGTTCCTTCTCGCTTGCATCCTTTTTCATGACGATCCTGTAGATATCTTCCGTAAAGGCGGATGCGGCTACAAGGAGCTGGGAGTCAGCAGTGCTCATGATGGCTGCAAGGATGGCTGCCAGGAGAAGGCCTGCGAGGATCGGGGGGAACATGTTGTTTACCATGACCATGAAAATAGTCTCGCTTCCGGTGTCTCCCAGGAATTCGGGGTAGAGGTAAGCCCTTCCCACAAGTCCGACGACCACTGCGAAAAGCAGGGAAATCACTACCCAGACCATGGCAATGAGCCTTGCCTGCTTGATCTTGTCAGCGGATTCAATGGCCATGAAGCGGACCAGGATGTGCGGCATTCCGAAGTACCCAAAGCCCCAGGCCAGGTTTGAGATCAGGGGAATTGCCCCGCCTGCAAGGGCGGTCCAGGGGTTGAGGAGCTGGGGGTCGATGTTGTTTATAATGTCTATGGTTGAGCCGTATCCTCCTATGCCTTTCATGGCCGCCACGGGCACCAGGACGATTGCGCAGACCATGAGCATGCCCTGGAAGAAGTCAGTCCAGCAAACAGCCATGAACCCTCCAAGGAAGGTATAGCTTATAATCACGAGAGCCCCGATAAGAAGGGCCTGCTGATATGGGACTTCAAAAACGGTGTTAAAGAGCTTTCCGCCTGCCACAAGTCCCGAGGAGGTATAGAGCAGGAAGAAGACCAGAATCAAAATGGCTGAGATGATTCTGAGGGCGTGGGATTTGTCCCTGAACCTGTTTTCAAAGTACACCGGGATGGTGATGGCGTCGCCTGCTATATAGGTGTACTGGCGCAGTTTT
This sequence comes from Methanosarcina sp. KYL-1, assembly GCF_024372725.1. Taxonomy (GTDB): domain Archaea; phylum Halobacteriota; class Methanosarcinia; order Methanosarcinales; family Methanosarcinaceae; genus Methanosarcina. The sequence continues at coordinate 45,471 of NZ_VOUA01000026.1, read as the reverse complement.
TTTGCTACGAATTTCCAGTTAAGATAGGTTCCGACAGCCAGTCCGATCCCTATCCAGATGGATTCCATTCCGGCCAGATATGCATACCCGGGAAGCCCGAGCAGCAGCCAGCCGCTCATGTCTGAGGCCTGGGAACTTAAAGCTGTTACCCAGCTGTTTAACTTTCGGCCTCCAAGAATATAATCAGCGAGGTTTTCTGTTCTTCTATAATAGATAACCCCGATAGATATCATGAAAAGCAGGTATACTGCAAAAACTAATATAATGCTAAAATTGTCCGATACCATTGTCTAACTCCAGGTTTTTCATAAGGGGGTTTTCATTTCCGATTCCCTTTTATATTTCCCTAAGGGCTTGATTTCCAACTCCCTTCTATAAGACTTTTTTACAATTTGTTCCAACGCATTTTTATCTCTGCATTTACCTGCAATTCGGGTTCCGGGCATTTTTAGATCGCTTATCTCTCAGGGGATCACAGAAGTCCGGGAATTTTGCATTACAGGGCTTTGCATCAATACTTGCATCAATACTTGCATCAATACTTAATACAAACACTCTTATTGCACTCTATTTCTGGCAGCTCTGATAACAAATATCTGCATTACTGAATTGAAAGGTACATAATCTACTTTTGAGGTTGGATTGCGAACATATGAACCTTCATTTCAGGGTTTTAGGTCTGTTTTCAAGGAAATAGGGCTGGAATTAACTATGCCAATAATTCTTTATTATTTTTATAATTCTTGTCCTGTCAGTCCTATAATGTTTGACTTTATACTTGACTGACCAGGTATTCTAGATACAATAGATACTTTCCTGTATCCCTTATATTTTTTATAAGTTTTTCGAAAACTTCATTAACTTTCATGTTATTTTTTACAAAGTTAAAGGCATGGAAATAGAGTCAAATTTACTATATAAGTAATTAAATAAATCATTTACATAATGACTTTGAAATGAATTTGCATAGAGAATCTATATAATGGTTTTATGAGAAATTTTACCGTGTTTTTTTGCAGGGGTCAAAAGTAGCTCAGGAAACACAATAACTCTTTTTCATACAACTTTTTATACAACTTTTTATACAACTTTTCATACAACTTTCTATTTTCATACAACTTTCTATACAGTTTTCATGCAGTTTTTATTCACTATTTTTGATATAACTTTTTTAAATGTGAATTTTTTTTATTTTTTTCAGTGGAAATAAAGGGGTTAATTTTTTTGCAATTTTCTCCATCTGAAAAAGGGGGTCTTGTCTACACCTCCAGATGCTCTGGAGTTGCGAAATTTTCTTTATTCTTCTCCAGGGTCTTATCATATTGATTTTTCCTGCAGTATTTATATTATAGAATACCTCCACTGGAAATAAAGGGGTCTTTACCATAACTATTAATACCGTGCACTTCCATTGCATCTACTGCAAATATGATCTAAATTCAATGATTTATATACTCATATGGGCTAGAATTTTGTTTAGAGTAGTTCCACGTGACAGGTTTTATCGGTGCTTTAAGAGTGCTTTGTGGGGATGTTCTAATTAGCTTATGATAGCTTTTGACAGCTTGAGAACATCCTCTTCCGGCGCCGACCTTAAGACTATCGACCTTGAGGCCATGCACCTGTCCCTTCACCGAACTTCGCTGAAAATTAAATAGCCTGCTACAGTGAAGGGTAAAATTAAGTGAGGCCACAGTATTCACAAGGGTTTTAATTGATGGGGTAGTCCCCCAAACCCGTATAAAACTCGGAAAACTATATTTGCACGCTTTCCAATATGCATGCTTTCCAATCTGTGTGCTTTCCAATTTGTGCTTGCGCTTGAAATTTGTCCAGAGAGTTCGGGTCAGCAGGCACAGAAAATCGTAAAAAGGAAAATTGTGGAAGTCAAAGGTCCAACAACGATCCCCCATGTATGAACCCGGTAACCTGTGAAATGAACAGTTTGAATATACCTATAAATGTGAAGGCAGCCTCATGTTGCCGGTATCCGGGTCCTCAGCAGATGGCAATAACCATTGGAAATTCCGTAACCGGAAGCCCCAAAAAACTTGCTAACGGAAGATTTCCAGTTAGGCAGCGTCCAGTTATTGAAATTGGTGAATATAAATTATTGATCTAAATTATGATCTAAATTATTGATCTTAAAGGGAAAAACGTTAATGTCTCGTAAATTGTGCGAATCCATTCCATCATTTGTTATCAATTTTTGTAAGAAGAGGGTCATTCATGATTAAAGCTCAATCATTAGACGGTTTGTTCGAAAAATTACTTGACGGGCAGTCCATTTTCAAAAACAAAGAGGTTCTTCGGCCTTCGTATACGCCGGACCTGCTGCTCCACAGGAATGAACAGATCAATAGCCTTGCGACCATTCTGGTCTCTGCGCTTCGGGGAGAAACGCCCTCAAATGTGTTGATCTACGGGAAAACAGGGACAGGAAAGACTGCTGTGACCCGGTATGTGGGAAAGGAACTCGAAAGGGTAAGTGAAGACAAGTCGATTTTCTGTTCCGTGGTCTATATTAACTGTGAGGTCATCGATACCCAGTACCGGCTTCTTGCAAACCTTGCGCGGCACTTTGAAGAAGAGGTCCCTATGACCGGGTGGCCCACGGACCAGGTCTTCATGAAGTTCAAGGAAGCAATTGATTCCAGGGACCAGGTCATAATCATCATCCTGGACGAGATTGACAAGCTGATCAAGAAAGGCGACGACGTCCTCTACAACCTCTCGAGGATTAACACGGACCTTAAGAAAGCCAAGGTCAGCATGATAGGGGTGTCCAACGACCTGAAATTCACGGAATTTCTGGATCCGAGGGTAAAGAGTTCCCTTGGTGAAGAGGAACTGATCTTCCCTCCCTACGACGCCGAGCAGATCAGCGACATCCTGAAGCAGAGGGCAAAAATGGCCTACAACGACGGGGTCCTTGGAGAAATGGTGATCCCCCTCTGTGCCGCCTTTGCCGCCCAGGAACACGGCGACGCCCGTCGGGCGCTTGACTTACTGCGGGTCTCCGGGGAAATTGCGGAAAGAGAGAACCAGCCGCAGGTCCTGGAAGAACATGTGCGCCGCGCCCAGGAAAAGATAGAAATCGACCGCGTGGTAGAAGTGGTTCGGACCCTCCCCACCCAGTCCAAGCTCGTGCTCTACAGTATCATAATGCTCCGGAACCGGGGCAGAGAAGGCAAGAACGTCACCACCGGGGAAATGTATAACGTCTACCGCCAGCTCTGTCACCACATCGATGTGGACATCCTGACCCAGCGCAGGGTAACAGACCTCATGTCCGAACTTGACATGCTGGGCATCGTCAATGCCGTTGTGGTAAGCAAAGGCCGATACGGCCGCACAAAAGAAATCTCCCTGAGCGTCCCCGTGGAAAACACCCGCAGGGTGCTTCTTGAAGATTACAGGCTGAAGCCACTGGTGGACTTCAAGACCTCAGTCTTTAACAAGATGTTCTCATAAGTTTTTCATAAAAGCAGGCTCCCCTTCAAAGTCCTGCCAGGGCCAGCTTTTCCCTCATATTTTCCCTTTATCCTCTCGAAGGCCTTCCTGTCCGACCCTCTATGCCTTCACCTATTTGGGGAAAAGCTCATGCCTTTTTTAGGAATCAGTTTTAAGAATCAGTTTTAAAAAATTCAATTTTTCAGGAAATAATATATATTATCCTGTGGTTTGACTAGGATCATATTACATACTTTATATGTGAAATCACATGGTTTTATATGCAGATTCATATGTTTCATAATTCAACTTCATAATTCAGCTTCATATGTTTCATAATTCAGGTTTAATTATTCAAGTTTACAAGGTAATTTTTGATGAAGATAATAGCATTTGTAGGCATGCCGGCCTCGGGAAAATCCGAAGCTGCCAGAACCGCCTCTGAGATGGGCGTCCCCGTGGTTAACATGGGGGACGTGATAAGGAAAGAAGTGTTGAAACAGGGGCTCGAGCCCAGCGACGCAAACACAGGGATGGTTGCAACGGATCTCAGGAAGCGAGAAGGCATGGATGCCGTTGCCAAACGCTGTGTCTCCCAGATCCGGGAAAGCGGCTCGGAGCTTGTTGTAGTTGACGGGGTCCGTGGGATTGCCGAACTGGAATGCTTCAGGCGGGAATTCGGAAAAAGTTTTATCCTTATAGCCGTCTACGCTCCCTTAGATACCCGCTTCGGCAGGGTACAGAAGAGGGGCAGGAGTGATGACATGGACAGCATAGACGGTCTGCGCAACAGGGATGAGCGTGAACTCGGCTGGGGAATGGGTGACGCCATAATAGCTTCCAATGCAGAAATTGAAAACGATTCCACCCTTGAGGCTTTCAAAGAAAAGGTCATTGAGGTCCTGAAAAACTATTCCAGAGAAAATCCGGTTGAGTGAATTCACTTTAATATATCTGCCGACTTAAGGCCATCAGTTCAAATCCATGGAGTAAATTCATGATACATGTTGAGGTTTCAGCACCTGTCTATCCCACAGAAGACCCTGAAAAGGTTGCTGTGGGAATCTCGAAGCTTTTCTCAGGAATCGAAATTGAAAGGAAATCTCTGGGGGTAGCAGAGCCCGGAAAAGGCCCGTCTCCTTCCTTTTCCCTCTCAGGCCATGGGGGGCTTGACCTCCTGCTTTCCCTGCACGAGCTCATTCGCAGGGAAGCGATCATAGATAGCATCCGCAACAAGGTCTTCAGTAAAGGCCTGTCCTGTGAGGGGCTTTCTGTCCGTTTTTTCCTCAATAAGCAGGTAGCCTTTGTCGGGGTCCCCAGCATTCCTGCGGAAGAAGGGTCCCTGGGGTCCATTGAGGTCCTTATCAAAGCGGATTCTCCCGAAGAACTGGAAAGGCTGATTGAGTGGCTTCTGCCTCTTACCGAAGACGGGAAGCCGGTTGTTGAAGTCGGGATGGACTACGTGGAAAGGGAATGAAGCTCGGTTAACTGAATCTTTGTTAGTTGAAGCCCGGTCAACTGAAGTGCGGTCAACTGAAGTTTCGTTATCTGAAGTGCAGTCAACTGAAGTTTCGTTATCTGAAGCCCGGTTTCAGTATATTCAGGCTTAGTTAATTATATCTTAATTCCCGTCCACAACTTTATGTAAGCCAGTAGAAAAGCTATGTAAAATCAATTGAAAAGGAATGAATTGTCGCCATGCAGCTTCATAGGATCAGTTTTTCGTCGCGTTCGGCCGTTGAAGACCCTTTCAAATGGGCCTACACGCTTGAAGACCACGGGTACACGGGCTGGGAGATCGTGCAGGAAGGGTCTCAGTGCCTGAACAGCAAGACCATCCAGAACGTGAAAAACATCTATGAGACCACCAGCTTAGAACTGACCCTGCACCTGCCCTTTTCGGACATGAACCTGGCAGGCTTAAACGACTCCATCCGTGGGGAAGTTATCAGGCAGATGAAGCATTACCTGACTCTGGCTTCAAGCTACGTCAACCTTGCCGTGGTCCACCCTGGCTACCTTTCCCCCTACGGGGCTCAGGTCCCCTACGAAGCCTACCAGACCAACCTTGCCTCCCTCCGGGAAATCTGCGATTTTGCAGCCGATTTCGGGGTCCTGGTTGCAGTCGAGAACATGCCTGACTTTCCGAAAATCTTTGGAAAATACCCCGACGAAATGCAGGAAATGCTCGATTCGGTCGGAAGCCACAACGTGGGTTTCACCTTCGATGTGGGGCATGCCAACACCGTGGGGCTTACAGACGAGTTTCTGGACCAGCTGGGAGACCGGATCTCTCACGTACACATCCATGACAACATGGGCCAAAAAGACGAACACCTCCCCCTGGGAGGAGGCACTGTGGACTGGAAAAATGTTATGGAAAAGCTCTCGGATTATAGGGGGATCTTTGTTACGGAAATGGCTTCTGTTGAAGAAGGGATCAAGAGCCTCGAATTCTTAAGGAAACTGTGAGTTTTTAAGGAAACTGTGAGTTTTCGAGGCTCTGCTTTCCATTTTCACTATTAAAATTCCTTTTTAGTTGCCTTGCTTAGTTGCCTTGCTTAGTTGCCTTGCAAAAGATAACATTGTTTCCATTCCAGAGATCGAGATCCGGCAATACATTATCATACCACTCGATTTTCTCAAAGCCTTCCTGTCCCAGAATCTTGTTCAGGACATCGGACGTAAAGAAATGAGTCCAAAAACGATATACATCGAAATTATCCGAGTTATCTATTAAGATATGCTGGTACAATATCACTTTGTCTTCCGGGTAGTAAAAAGAGTCTGAAAGAATCAGGTACGGTTTGTCTTTCCAAAAGCCGCTCTCTTCCATTTCCCATGATTTCTTAGCAACTTTCATTTCGATGTCCTTATCGCTCAGAACATCAAAAATAAAAGTTCCGCCAGGTTTTAAAGCCCTGTAAACGTTCTGTAATAATGTCTTTCTTTCCTGCGGCAGTAAGACGCCAAAGTCAGTAAAAACCATCATTACAAGATCATATTTATTTTCCTCACGTAGTTCGAGGTAATTCCGGTTTACGTATTCTATATCCAGGTTTTTCTTTAAGGCTTCGTTTCTGGCGTATTCGATTGAATTCCTGGAGAAATCGACACCTATTACTTTATGCCCCCTCTTTGCCATGATCTCGGCATACAATCCCGGTCCGCATCCCAGATCAAGAATATTCATTTTTTCCATATTGACCGAATTTAAAATCCAGTCTGCAGTACTCTCAATGCTTGACCTCCTCCGGCTTGCCAGGTCGATATCCGGATTCAGATGAATGTCCAACAACTGTTTTGAAATGTGGGAATCTGTCCACATGACAGCATTTCCTTCTGCATAGATTTGCGGTTTCTTTGTAAACTCAATAATATCTGTAAAATTCATAAACGAGCCCTCCTTTCCAACTTCGCGGACTCCATATCTACGATCAACGGTTAGACCCAATATCTGCGATCAACGGTTAGACCCAATATCTGCGATCAACGGTTAGACCCAATATCTGCGATCAACGGTTAACACTTTCAATAAAACAGAATACTTCAGTTGTTGTTCATTATCAAATACTTTCAGGGTTTCTTATTAATAGCTTTCGGCTTCGTCTCCTGTGTCAAACAAAGTGTAAAACAAAAATATCTTTATAGCTTAAATGTATAAAAAAAGCGTAGGTGTTCAAAAATGGCGGATGTAGAAATCAAGCGTGGGTATGAAGTCCCGAAACGTGCGAAGCTGCTGGCCCTGAGGTGCTTAGCCTTCTAACTTGTGTTGTAACATGGATCTTCTGATGGTGATATAAAGTGGTTAAAAGAGTGACTAAAATTTTTAGTACCTTGTTAATTATGCTCCTTTTTTGCGGAGTCCTGGGTTGCACCGAGCCCGAAGAACCGGGGCCTGACCACAATGATTCAATTGAACCGGAACCTGACTACACCAATTCCATTGGCATGGAATTCATGAAGGTCCCTGCCGGGGAATTCAATATGGGCTCTCCTTCAGGCGAAGAAGACAGAGATGACGAAGGTCCTGTCCATAAAGTTACGATTGAAGAGCCTTACTACTTGGGTAAATACGAAGTAACTCAGGAACAATGGCGTGAAGTGATGGGCAACGATCCTTCTTATTTCAAAGGTGATGAGCTACCCGTTGAACAGGTATCATGGGATGATGCCCAGGAATTCATTGAAAAACTCAATGAAAAGGAAGGGACTGATAAGTACCGCCTGCCCTCGGAAGCCGAATGGGAATATGCCTGCCGTGCCGGGACTACAACCATGTATTCCTTTGGAGATAGTGAATTGGAACCCGGGGATTATGCATGTTATAGGGATAATTCAAATCAGAAGACTTATCCTGTTGGTCAGAAGAAGCCCAATCCCTGGGGTCTTTATGACATGCATGGCAATGTCTGGGAATGGTGTCAGGACTGGTATTATTCAGATTATAACGGCGCTCCTTCTGATGGCAGTGCCTGGGAAAATGGAAGTAGCTCTTTCCGGATCAAGCGGGGTGGCAGCTGGCTCAGCAGCGCCGAGGACTGCCGGTCGGCGGCCCGCGGCAGCGACGACCCCGACCGCCGCATCTACTACCTCGGTTTCCGTGTCCTGAGGGAAATTTAACCCCTCCCCTTTACCACTCTACTTTCCACTTTATATGGGAATTGAAGGATAACACGTGTGAAGTCCGAAGTCCTGAAGCGCACGAAGCCGCCGGACGAAGAGAAGGAGATCTTGAACCGCTGCCTCTGGTAGGGCCAGATGCTTACTAATGCTGAGGTTTCGAAGGCGGTAGCGGTTTTTACAAAGCTTTTATCCGGTTTTTGTTTCGTGTTTATTCTTACGATTCGTATTTTTATTCTTCATTAAGAAGAAGGCCGCTTGCAAGCAAGCGGACAATACACGTTTGGTAAGGTATTCCGGTTGCCCCGGTTTAATTCGACTCTCATCCCCTCACCTGTCTTTTTGTCCTCTTGAGCGAACGAAGTGAGTGAAAAGGACGCGTTCTCCCGAGGCGCAACTCGGGAAGCGCAATTCGGGCGGTTCAACTTTCTTCTTTCTTTTTCAGGTGTTCTACCCAATCCCCATGCTCGATTTTTTCCGTCCCAGGATCCTCATCGTAGACGTAAATGAAGCCCCTTATCTTTTTTCCCTCGATTTCAAGGTCAACGTATTCCCTGTGGTAGCCCCCGAAAAGTTCCATGTAATCGATGGACTTCGCAATCTCAATCTGCTTCTTGCCTGAAAACCTTCGCACCTCCGCGACCACGGAGCCGGTTTCCGAAGGGTAAATGGCAGGGTAGGGGCCGAGGGAATAGAGGGCGTATCCCGGAATTCTGGTTGTCCCCAGGAGTTCCGATTTGTTCGGGAGGTCAAAGCGCCGGCTGTTGTAGAGGCCGTTTCGCAGGCTGCCGTAAAGTGCCATTATGAGCTCTTCGCCCTCTGCCCGGTGGTAGGAGCGCTGCCAGCAGACATTTCTATGAAATACGCTGCCGTAAAGAGTCATGTCCTTCTCATGAACCCTATTGTTTCCCGAATCGTTTTCCATGAAGATGCCCCCGGGGAAAATCTTTAGGATTATTTTGAAAAACCGTAAGCTGCAAAACGCTGGGTCAGGTCCAGGTTTGCCAGAAGGAAACGGTCCTCCTTGCTGTAGGCGACCTTTTTGTTCCCGGAAAGTTCCAGGACGCAGGTGGTGCCCGGTTTTGCTTCCTTAACTTCCTGTCCGTCCACGAGTATTTTTTCCACGCGCACGGGCTCGGACTCCAGGCCCACAAAGAGGTGGAGCACGCTTGCAGTTTCAACCTTTCTGGTGAACTTTGAGAGGGTGCATTCCAGGGTGTAGTCGGTGCTCACGATTTCCTTATCGGAGATGATGAAGCCCCTCTCGATGTCCTTTGCCTGGACGTTTTTCAAGCGCATACCTACCCTTGTGCCTGTAGGGGCTTCGGTGATGTCCACGTCGTGGCTCTGGATGGAGCGGATTTCTATGTCCCGGTCCATGGGGTAGATTTTAGTCTTGTCTTTGTCCCTGGAAATGCCCTGCTTGACAACCCCGAGGACTACGCAGCCCTTTCCCGTGACATTGAAGGCGTGGTCGATGAAGACCCGTGCCGGAAGGCTGTTTAATTCGGCCTGTTCGGCTGCGATTTTTTCTGCCATGGCGTGGATTTTGGCTTTGAGCTCTTCGACACCTTCAAAGGGGACCTTTGCGCTTTTGTTCGTGTTAATGGAAATGCATTCCCAGTCCTGGAGTGCGGTGCCTGCAGTGATTGCTTTTATCTTTGCTTTCAGCTCGTCTATCGCATGCATGTGGGTGCTGTCAGACCTCGTAAGGGTGATGATCCCGTGCTTATAGCCGAGCAGGTCCAGGGCAATGATGCACTCTCCGGTGTGGGCGTCCAGGCCCTGGGGAGGGATGCAGAGTATTGCCATGTCCGCAATGTTCAGTGCCGTAACCAGGGATTTCAGGGTCTTGGGATAGCTGTGCGAGTCCACAAAAGCCAGTTTCACGTCTTCCTTATCATTATTGTACAGGGTTATGTCCGAAGACGTCCCTTTTTTCCCCAGGTTTGCGGCAAGGGTAGTCCTCCCGCTTTTTTCTGTCCCGATGATTGCAACGTTTGTCATGATAGGTCCCTTTACTTTATTGGTGAGTACCTTTACTTGATTTTGTATGGATCAATGCGAGGTGGATCAATATCAAGTGTTTCAAGTTTTTTGCAGTACTTTTGGTATCTGCCGCAGGTATTAATTTTCTGCAGTACTTTTGGTATCTGCCACTGGTATAAGTCTGTCACTGGTATAAACCTGTCACTGGTATAATATACACTGCAATATATTTCTTTTCGAAACTCACCAGAGTTCTCCTTCCCAGATAGCCTGGGTCTTGTCGTTTGTGCTCTTGTTGACTTTCCTGACCATTATGAGGTACTCATCTCCTGCCGGAAGCGGGGGTTCGAAAATGGCATCAACGCCAAGCCTTTTCAGGTAATCTTCGAAATCTGCGGCTGTTTTTAAGGTTTTTACCCGGATCCGGACCTCATCATAGAGCCTCTGGCCTTCTTTTACGCTCCGGACAGACTCCCGCAGGGGGGCCAGGATGCTTTCCCCAAGCTGCATGCAGCGTTTTTTGAAATCGGCTTCGCTTTCCTCCCATTCCACGGCCTGGAAACCTTCCCTGACTATTCTGGAGAGCATGTAGTCCCTTCCGGATTCGTTGTAGAACTTGAAGGCATGCCTCAGGTCCGAGCAGTTGCTCCGGGATGAGGTGTACTTCACAGGGGGAAGAACCATTTCAGGGTCCTTGATTACCACGCCTTCATGCTCGATTTTTCCGAGTTCCCTAACGATTTTTGCGATTTCTTCAGGGGCCGTTTCAAGGGGGATTTCCCCAAAAGACCTTACCTGAAAAAAGCCGTATTTTTCCAGGATTTCCCGCCTCCGCGCTGTGGAAAGGGGGTTGCCCGTGTTTTTCTCCCGGATATCGAAAATGTAAAACTCCACGGACTCGATATTGTAGATCTCTTTCGGGACGTAGGGGTTGTCCGGCCCCACCATTTCCCCGTAGAGCACAAGTTCCGGGAAATCGTCAAAAAAGCTGAGGTTCAGTTTCACCTTTGCCCTTTCCGTTGTATAGGGGCAGATATACCCGCTCCTGGTAACTGCAAGGATGTCCCCGTTTATCCGGGCTACCCGGACGTTGTACCCGTTCATCTTCTCTTCCACGGCTACTGTCTTAAGGCCGCTGAACTGCTTTTCGAGTGTGGGATAAAGGACCATGGCCCTCCGGATCTTCGGAAAACCCAGGACCATTTCAAAAGCACCGTCTTTCTCATAAAGCACGGTCCCCCGCTCGATATGGGAAATTTCCTTATCAAAACGGAGCAGGTGTTCATGTTCTCCCCAGTTCCAGGCAAGGTATTTTTTCTCAAAAAGGTGATTGACCTTCTCCTCCTCAAATCCCAGATGAGCGGCAAGCTTTGCTGCAAAATCCTGATCCACTTCCTCATTCCCCTCTCTTTTCATATTTATTTATCTGCTTTCAGCCCTGAAATAAGTTATCATTCCCCGGAAGCGGGCCGGAAAATCTGTCAAGAACATTTTTTCAAGAACTTTTTTAAGTGTGGGATAATTCATCAAGAATCTTTTTAAGTATGGGGTTCTAATTCCCATTGAAATTTAATTTTCACTGTAGAACGTAAGCATATTTGGACAAGAAATAGATCGGATACGGTGACAGGATATAGTGGCCGGGATACAGTGACCGGATATAGTGACCGGAGATACAGATATGGCAGATGATATTGATTACAAGATTATTGGCGACGACATGCAGATCGTGGAAGTAGAACTCGACCCCGGGGAGGCTGTCCAGGCAGAAGCCGGGGCGATGATGTACATGGGGCCAGGAATCCAGATGCAGACCACCACAGGCGGCGAAGGGGGCGGACTCCTGGGGGGCCTGAAAAAAGGCTTGAAGCGGGCACTTACCGGGGAGAGTTTCTTCATTACGAACTTTACCCACAGGGGTTCTGGAAAAGGGCATGTTGCCTTCGGGGCTCCGTTTCCGGGCAAAGTCATCCCCATGGATCTTTCCGAATTCGGAGGCAGCGTCCTCTGCCAGAAAGATGCTTTCCTCTGTGCTGCCCGGGGTGTGGAAGTAGACGTAGCGTTCACACGCAAGCTTGGGGCAGGGTTCTTCGGTGGTGAAGGTTTCATCCTGCAGAGGCTGCGGGGCAACGGCATGGCCTTCATTCATGTAGGTGGCACGGTGGTCAGGAAGGAACTGGCCCCGGGCGAGACCTATCATGTGGACACGGGCTGCGTGGCTGCCTTTACCGAAACCGTAAGTTATGATATCACCTGGTCCCGGGACTTCAAAAACGCCCTCTTCGGAGGCGAAGGAGTCGTCCTTGCAACCCTCACGGGTCCGGGCACGGTGTACATGCAGAGCCTGCCCTTCTCCCGCCTCGCTGACAGGATCTTTGCAGCCTCAGCCTACCGCCAGAACCGCGGAGAACGGAGCGGCGCTGCCGGCATAGGCGACGACCTCCTGGGAGGCCTGCTTGGCGGAGACCGTTCATTCTAAAAAAGCAACGATAAAACCGTCAGCAATAAAATCGCCAAAGTAAAAGAGACAACAGTTACAAAAAAATTCAGATTTTTCCGGAATGCCGGATGAGAATCAAAAAAGTCCTGCCCCTTACGGGACAGGCTTCTTTTCTTTAAGTACTTGTCTTTAAGTACTTGTCTTTAAGTACTCTTTTTTCTTTCCTTGCTTCTTTCTTTCTCTTATCTCTCTCACTAGCTCATTCCGCGAGCGTGTTTATGATATTCCTGCGGGCAAGGAAGCCCACAAGTTCGTCTTCCAGGTTGAGGACGGGGACGCCTCCTACATCGTGTTCCAGCATGGTCTTGACAGCTTCCGAAATGGGGGTGTTTGTGCGCACACTGATCACGCTTCGGGTCATGATATCTCCCACGAGCAGGTTTTTAATCCTTGAATCCTGCTGGTTATCTGCCACCAGGTCCCTGAAGGCGCGCATGGCAGAGGCGATATCTTCTTCTGCGACGATTCCCACAAGTTTCCCGTTTTCAATTACAGGAAGCCTTCCCACGTTGTTGTCCAGGATGAGGCGCCTGGCGTGGCTCACCCGGTCGGAGGGGCTGACTGTTATAGGGCTTCTTTCCATGATTTCCCCGGTAAAGCCTGTGAAGTGGTTCGTCTCCATGAGTTCCTTGGGGGTCACCCAGCCCAGGGCTCCTCCGTTGTTGGATACAATGATCACGCCTCCCTTCTTTTTCATAAGGGTCAGGGCGTCTTTAATGTCGGTATCGGGCAGGACTTTTACAAAGTTGTCGGATACGGCTGTTGCAACATGCAGGGAGGATGCGGGTTTGCTCAGTTTCTTGCGGGTTCCGAGCTGTTCTGTCAGACTTCTCATGGTCAGGACACCCAGCATCTGGTCGTCATGGACTACCAGCAGGCGCTTTGTATCCTTTTTCTCCATGAGATCAAGGGCGTGGGATATGGTGTCTGACTTGTCAATCTTGTGTGGCTGTACCATTATGTCTTTAACTTGCATGCAATTCACCTCATGCGTATCCAGAATTTTCATTCTTGTTTTACGCTAATGTTGGTTTTCGTATCCTTTCGTGTCTTCGTTTTTCCGGGCAGTTGCGTTTTTCTGCATCCTGTTTTCGCTTCGCATTGCCCCGCTTTTCTGTTGCCGTTCCTTTTATTTATGCTATAGTTTATGCTGTAACTTTATGCCGTAATTCATATTACCGCTTTCATGACATCGGTCCTGCTGATTATTCCAACAATTTCCTCGCCGTCACTTACCGGCAGTGCCGTCACTTCTTCTTCAATCATTTTCCTTGCAGCTTCTCTTATGTTTTCACCGGTATCAAGGGATATTATCGGGGAAGACATGATATCTTCTGCGGTAAGAGGCACTTCTTTTACGTACCTGTAGGTCTTCTGGCCACCCGGGGAGGATTTCCGGGCCATCTTGATGCTTTTCGTAGAAAGCTTGCCTTCATTGTCGGTGAAGAGGTTCAGGGCAAGGTTTCTCCTGGAAATTATCCCCACTGGCTTTCCTGCATCATCTTTGACTATCACTCTTTCAATTTCGTTTCTGTTCATCTCATCAATCACATGGTTGATTGTGTGGTGCCTGTGGACAGAAACGACATCCTCATTCATCAGTTTGGAGACCTTCGTGTTTATTTCTTCGGCTTTCTCGGCAACATAGCGCACGATATCCGTCCTGGTAACGATGCCGACAACATCGTTCTTTACCACAGGGATATCATGGACTCCGTTCTCAAGCATCAGGGAAGCTGCCTGGGAAATCGAGGCCTCGGGATAGATGGTGATTACGGATTCACTCATCAGCAACTTGATAGGGATCTGGTCTATGGGCCTCCTTCTCCAGAGAGGTTCGGCCTGGGCCAGGCGGTTGCTGAGGTCTGATTTCGTGACAATTCCCACCATCTTGCCCTCGTTCAGGACAAGCACCGTACTGATTTTATGTCTTAACATCAGATTTCTTGCATGAGACACGGGTTCTTCTGCGTCTATAACATACACAGGTGAACTCATGATGTCCGCCACATTCATGAAATACCTCCTTCATTTTTATAATATATAAGTATCAATAATTATAGTTTTTGAATTGAATGTGAACTTCTTAATTTTTATCCTCAAACTTCCCAATTTTTATATTTTATCTACCCACTTCTTGCAAAACCGCAGCCTGCTTTACAGCAGATTTTTATATTTAGAACCAGCTGCGCTCTGAAGGGCACATCCGCCTATCCGGCCTGGAAGTTCACTCCCCCTTTTCCATCTCCTGAAATGCCGGGCCTGGAAAACAGGTCCCGGCTTTAGATCTAGCTCTCAATCTGGCTTTCAATCTAGCTCTCAATCTAGCTCTCAATCTGGCTTTCAATCTGGCTTTCAATCTGGCTTTCGATCCTGTTTTTGGCCTGGGCCCATTTCAGGAGTTTGATCGGGGGGTTTGATTTAGAATTCAAGGGCTCTCAGGAAATCGCTCTCCGTAATGATGCCTCGCAGGATTCCGTCTTCCAGAATAGGAAGGGATCCTATCTTTTTCTCGAGCATAATTTCCAGGGCTTTTCCCATGTCCGTGTCCGGGCCTGTCCAGATCAGTTCCTTTGAGACAATGGAACCTACGGGCTGGTCCAGGGCTTCATGGATGTTCCCGGTTACAAGCTTGTTAAAGGCGTCCCCCCTCCCCAGAAAGTGGACGATATCGGAGGCTGTAACCATCCCCGCAAAGATCCCATCCTTGACCACGGGGAGTCTTCGGAACCAGTTTTGCACCATAATTTTTGCTGCATGGCCGATGGGAGTATCTGTGGATACCATTGTGACGTTCTTTGTCATGTATTCCTCGACGGTCCGGTTCGTCACAAGTCCGCTCATCAGCTCCACAGCGTTTCTTTCGGTAAAGATCGCGACGACCTGCATCTCATCGTTCACTATGGGCAGGCCTCCCCTCTTCTTTTCGAGCATGGTTGATACGGCATCTTTGAGATCTGCATGTTCGTGAAGGTAGGGTGCGTCGGTTTGCATAATCTCCCTTACTTCCTCGTTTATTGCAGCCAGCAGGTTGCCCTTAAAGCGGTTTTCAACAAGCAGGTTCCTGCTCCCGCCTCCAAGGAAGTCGATGATGTCCACGGAAGTGACGACTCCTTCCAGCCTCCCTGTCCCTGCATCAGTAATCGGAATGCGCCTGAACCTTCTCTCGGTCATAATCTTGATAGCTTCCATGATTGTTGCTGTGGGGGGAAGGGTTACCACGTCCCTTGTTGCCAGGGGCAGGATGCGCCCTTCATGTTCCGAGATGCGGGACTTGAAATCAAGTGGACCTTTGTCCATTGTGCCCGTACTGCTGATCATCTTCGGGTCGTTCCGCTGCACTCCTCTGTTCACTTTGTTCAGTTTTGCCTGAACTTTCATTTTTTCGGCTGACGCAAATGTCGTATTTTTGTTCAACTGGATCACCGAATTCGAGTTGCCGTTAGTTGCTTTTTTTCATCTGCCGTTTTTCCTCTTCCCACCTGCTTGCAGGAATATGCTTCTGGAAAAAACAAAACCTTAAGCAAATCTTTCTCGAATCTTACCGAAAATTTCTCTTTTTCTGAAAACTCCTCTTTTTTTCTTAATCTATAATCATTATTAATTATAATCTTTGAGCATTATAACCCTTTTGCGTGAGATTCTTCTCCTACTTTTAGGGAAATGCTGCCCCAGGACACTAATTGGTAGCAGTTACTAATTGGTACTAATTTCTTCATTGTTCAGTACGGAAACCGATTTACAGAATAAAGAAAGTCGGTTAAAAGGACGTTAAAGGACTTTAAGCCCGAGCTTATTCGGCCTGAGATTACTCGGTCTGCTTACTCGGTCTGCTTACTCGGTCTGCTTATTCGTCCCTGAACTTACGCGGTCTGAGCTTATTCAGTCTGAGCTTATTCATTTCCTCCGCTGATAAAGGCTCCCAGAAGGTCCTGCCTGTCCACGATGCCGCAGACTTTACCCTGTTCATTGACGATGGTGATCCTTCCCACATCACGGTAGGTTATCAGCTTCGAAGCATTCAGGACGGAGTCATGTTCTGTAAGGGTATAAACCGGGGTTGACATTATCTTCTCCACTTTCGGGCTTTCATTCGGCCTTATGGCCCGGGTATCTTCCACCGCCATCCTCACAGCACCGGATTTGATTATGTCCCTCCTGGTTATCATTCCGATAGGTTCTCCTTTCCCGGACACCACGGGAATGCCTGTGTAGTTTTTCTCGAGCATGTGCCCCCACACTTTGGCAACCCTTTCGTCGGGAGAACATGTCTCGACTTTCTTTGTCATTATTTCTGCAATGGTCCCGGGAGCGTTTTTCGGAAGCTCCACGTTCTTCAGGATATCCACATCGCTCAGAACTCCCACTACATTTCGGTCCGTGGTTGACATAACCACAGGGACCCGGTTTTCCTTCGATTCCGCCATCAGTTTTGCAGCTTTCATGATGCCCATGTCCGGGGTTACTGTCGGGCATTCCCGGGCATAGCCGCTCACTGTGACATTCGAACGGGTGGAAGTGACCCGAAGGATATCCTGGTCGCTCAGCATCCCCACAAGCCTGTTCTCTTCGTCAACGACAACAAGGCCGCGCAGTAAATAATCACGCATCAGCTGGCGGGCATGAGTTACGAAATCCCCCTCTTTCACACAGATGGGCCCTTCTGACATAATTTCGCTGACATTCATGTGTTTACCCTTTCTCTGCTTTGTTTGTGCTATTTCTGGGTAGTGTTTTTCAGTACTGCTGTGTTTTGATACTGTAGTGATTTGGTAAGGTTGCAGTTATTTGGTAAGGTTGCAGTTATTTGGTAAGGTTGCAGTTATTTGGTAAGGTTGCAGGTAGACACTCCCGGGCTTTGATTGCCGGAAGAATCCGGAAGAATCTGCAAAAATCGAGAATTCAGCCGTAAAACTCAGTCGTAATAATCCTCTTCAACGTCCCGGCAGTCCCGGCACAAAAGCCTGCCGTTTACCATTTCCAGGTCCTCGGAAAAATATCCGCAGGACTCACAGACCCCACTGTTGAATTCCGGTCCTTCTTCCTCACTTGTAGCGAGGAGGGATTCCCGGTTCATCTCAATAAGGTCCTTGAGGATGGTGCTGAGCCCCGGAGTCACCATGAGGATGTCAGTATTCGAAACTATCCCTAAGATGTTTCCGTTTTCCAGGACTGGAAGCCTCTTGATGTCGGATTTCAGCATGATTCCGGAAGCTTCTATCACACTGGTTGTAGGCTTTACAGTTACCAGCGGGGTGGACACGATCTTACTTGCATGCACCTTGCTGGGCCTTTTATCCTTTGTAATTATGTCCCTCACAAGGTCTCTTTCCGTGATGATCCCCATTGCCTTTCCATTTTCGGTAATGATCACGCTTCCTATATCGTGCCTGACCATTTCCCTTGCAATGACAGGGACCTCAGTGTTGATGTCCATTGTGACGACGGTCTTGTTCATCACTTCCGAAACCGACATCTCAGTTTCAATTTCTTTTATTTGAATGTCGGTTTCCATTTCCCTCTTAGGGTTGACCACCATTGACTGCCGTTCCCCCTTTATTTTCTCTGCATCCCAAAAACCAGATAAAATTCATCCCGTCAGGTCTATACCGGTTCCCAGTTTCCCGTGGAAACACTTCCTGTGGAAAAACCCTTCCAGATTCTTTTCAGTTTCCCCCTTTTATGCAGTTTTCCACTTCAGGCTTTTTTATTTTGGATGTCACTTAATATGCCAGTTAAAGCCTGCTGATCCCGGATATGTCTATACGTCCGTTTCCCCGATAGTGCCTCTCCAGCACTTCCCGGACGTTTTTATGACACTTAATATATACGAGTCAATGGTACATAATGATAACGGCATTTCTTTTCTTTGAAGAGACAGAGAGGAATAGGAGATGAATCGGAGATAGATCCTATGTCGTTCAGAGGCCGATCAGTGGTATACGTAAAGTCCTTACAGCATTTGTTTTTGGAATCATTGCCTTCTTTCTTCCTTGGTAATAGTTTAAGGAAGTACGGCCGGAAATTTTTCAGAACCCCTTTATTTCCACTGGAGGTTTTTGCTGAGAATAGGTATATATTTTGAGAAAAGGCCGAATATCAGGTAAAAACATAATATGTAAAAAGCTATAAAATAGCTATAGATATATGCCTATAATTATATTTTCTATGCTATTGATTTCTCGCCGGGAAATTTTTCAGAACCCCCTCGTTTCCACTGGAATTCCGTCCCAAATTATTTTATGAATAAACGGAGAAATGGGCAATGAAATAAAAAGAAAGCAGAAAATTGGATAAGAAATAAAACATAAAATTGGAGATGAAATAAAACATAAAATTGGAGATGAAATAAAACAGAAAATCGGATAAGAAATCAGAGAATGATCAAAGGATGGAGAATGATCAAAGGATGATCACTCTGCTCCGGTTTCCCACGCTCAGTTCTATTTCCTCATTAAGGCCGTACTTTGCATAGGCGTCAATGATCTGGATTTCGGAATCGATGTCCAGGTCCTCGATAACGTAAGCCTGTTCTCCCCAGAGGGTTATACGGATGCTTGCTGTCTCGTCTGTGAGTTCGAGGTTTGCAACCACGCTTTCGGTCCCATCTTCCCGTTCGAACTCCCGGAGTTCTCCGAGGTCGGAGACCTTCCCCTGGACTGAATAGCTTTCTCCGGGAACTATGCTGGCAATGTCCGTGAACTTTTCCCTGTATTCGACTGCTTTTTCGCTCTTCCGGACTACTCCCCTGGCTCCAAGGTTCAGTTCTACCTGCTGGCTGAAAGCGTTTTCCCGGGCATAGGCATGGAGGATTTCTACGGTCTCGTCAAAGTCCGTCTCGTCCAGGAAATCAGTCTTTTCATCCCAGAGGGTTACCCTTATCTTACCCGTGCCATCCCCGAGCAGGAGGTTTCCGACCCTTCCGGGAGACCCGTCTTTTTTCTCGAAAGTCCTCACCTCCGAAATGTCCAGCACTCTTCCCGAGACGTTGATATCGTTCATTTCAGGTGTAATGTCTTCGATAGGGGTGAACTCCTCTTCGTATTCGATCTCTTTTTCACTTTTCCGGATCAAACCCCGGTTTCCGATCTGCATTTCCACTTTCTGGCTGAAAGCGTTTTCCCGGGCGTAGCCGTTGATAACCTCCACGGTGTCTCCGTAGTCTACTTCACTTAAAAAGTCAGTCTTCTCATCCCAGAGAGTCACCCTAATTGTGCCTGTGGCGTCTCCGAGCAGGAGGTTTCCTACTTTCCCGGCAGTCCCGTCTTTGCGCTGGAAGGTCCGGATTTCTGAAATTTCCAGGACTTTTCCCGTGAGGTTCAGGTCACCCATGCCGTCCTTGATATCCTTTATCTGCTGGGAGCTTGCGGCCACCTCCTCAATCTCCTCCTCACTTTCTGCCAGGACCCCGTTGTTTCCGATATTGACCTCGACCCCGGAATAGCCCTGTTTTGCATACCCGCTGATCTGGACGGTCTGGCCTATCTTGATTTTTCCGGATTTAATCAGGTCTGCCATGTTGTCCCAGAGGGTCACCCTGATTTTTCCGGTCTCGTCTCCAACCATCAGGTTTCCGACCCTTCCGGTGGTCCCGTCATTTCGGGTAAACTCCCTTGGTTCAAAAGCGGAAATGACCCTGGCAACAAAGTTAACATTCCCGCTTCCGGCTGTGATATTCTCAATTTTCACGCTGTCCCGGCCTACGTCCGAGAAGCCCAGTTCGTTAGCAACCAGCATGGCAGCCATTGCTTCGTCGCAGAGCCCTCCCATGTTCTCAACTTTTTCCTGGATGCGCTGCAGGAAATCTTCTTTGCTGATGGCGTGGCTGAGCTTTTCATAGATCGCGTCAATATCGGTCATGGTGTTCCCTCAATGCTTGCTTTTAAAATCCTGTCCCGGCATGACAAATTACAGTTATCAAGCATGACAATGTATAATTATTAGTGTAAGCGTAGTGTATCAAAAGCCTGTTCTAAAAGCCTTTTCTGGCATTTATTTTTCGGGTATTTGTTATATGTATATGCAATATTCCTGTATGCTGTGTTTTGCAGGAAATGTGCGGCAGGCCCTGCAAGGAATGGATAATAAGAATGGTTCAGTAAATTAAATATTATTTGGTAAGTTCTTATTATAGTAATTAAAAGTTCTCGATTATCTTAATTAAATATTATTTGGTAATATTATTTGGTAAGTTCTGTATTATCGTAGTTATTATCGTAGTTAAATATTATCTGCGAATTTCTCTTTGTAAGTTCTCTTTTTTGTATTTGAGCCCTTCCTGAAATTGAGCTCATCCTGAAATGAAGTTTGGGTTTTCTTCCCGGAGATCTACCGCTACGGTATGAGATGCGTCCTACTAAAGACTACCGCATGCTGGGTGAAACTATTTTTTGCGTTCAACATATAGGAAAAAATATAATAACCTATGCCCCATGCTCTTCAGGTGCTGATCGGCTTGATGCGGATAAATAACGTACAATTTCTCTCAAACATGGCGAATGTGCTGTCCCTGCTTTTCATTCCTGTTTTTGCCGGGTCCCTTGGAGCTTCCTATATCGAGATAGGGTTTATTGTGGGCATCTACTCTGCAACAACCCTGCTCTCTTCCTTCATTTTCGGGAGGCTTGCCGACCTCCACCACCTGCGCACCGTGCTCATCTTCGGGTTCGGATTTGCAGCTTTATCCTTCTTCCTTCAAGTCTTTGCGCTCGACCCTCTCTCCCTCACGCTGGCAAGGGCCCTTACGGGGTTCAGTGTGGGGATTTTTCCGGGAGCCCTTATAGCCTATGTGCATTACCAGAAGCAGAGCCTGGGCAGGTTCATCTCCCTGGGTTCCCTGGGCTGGATGGCGGGCTTTTTCGTGGCAGGGGTGATCGGAGAACACATGGACCTGCTTTTCCTGCTGTCGTCCCTTTTCTACGTATTCTGTTTCCTGCAGATTTTGTGGCTCAAAGACATTGAAAAGCCGCAGCTGAATGTTCCCTACTTTTCCCTGGACACCCTGCTTAGAAACTCCGGGACTTATTTTTCCCTTTTCCTGCGGCATACGGGAGCTGTGGGGGTCTGGACGATTTTTCCTCTCTATCTCAGGCAGCTCGGAGCAAGCGATTTCTGGATCGGGCTGATCTATGCCATCAACCCGGCTGTCCAGTTCCTGATTATGCGCAGGCTTGATTCGGTAGAAAACGAGAAGCTGATCCGGGCAGGCTACCTGCTTTCCGTAGTCGGCTTTGTCAGCTACATCTTTGCCCCTACATACCTTTACATCATCCCGGGGATGTTCGTAATTGCCTGTTCCTGGTCCTTCCTCTACGTAGGCTCCACGCGGCGGGTTGTGGAATTAAACCCGGACAAAGCCACGGCAGCGGGCCTTATCAACTCCATGATCGGGGCGGCAGGGGTTGCCGGGGCCCTGCTAGGAGGTTTCTTTTCCCAGAGCTTCGGCTTTGAAGCAACAATGTTAGGGGCTGCCCTCTCTTCTATCCTGGGCTTCTTGCTTTTCAAAGTGTTCGGTAGGGCTGCCCGCAAAAAAGAGAGTTGAAAAGTCAGGGCTTCAGTCAGGGCTTCAGTCAGGACTCCAGGCGGAACTCCAGTCAGGACTCAAGAGGGCAGGATTTTCCCCTGCATCCTTTTAACAAAGTATATTTATGGTTAGGTTTCATTATGTACATGATACTATGATTCGACAATGCACTGAGCACGGCTATTTTAGAGGTGGCAGCTGTCCGCAGTGTGAACACCCTGGCAGGTACGTGCTGGATGACGTCAGGGAGGAGAAGCTCGGCAGGTTTGTGTCAGGTAGCCTCCGGCATTTCCCGGCATCTGCGGGAGTTGAAATGGACGAGTGCGGCTGGGTGGACCTGAATGCTCTTTGTGATGTTATGAAAAACCGCTACAGGTGGATGAGGAAGGAACACCTGTACGCCCTTGTGGAATCCGATGAAAAGGGGAGGTATGAGATAAGGGGCCGCCTGATCAGAGCTCGCTACGGGCATTCCGTCAATGTTGACCTTGACTACCGGGAAAGCGACTTTCCCTATGTGTACTACGGGGCAAGCCCCGAAGAGGTTGATGTCCTGCTGGAAAACGGGATTTTCCCGATCAAGCAGCGCTATGTTCACCTCAGCACTTCCTATGAAAAGGCAGCGGAAGTGGCTCTGGTCCACACTGAAAGTCCCGTGATCCTGCAAATCGATGCTCAGAAAGCCAGGACGGACGGGCTCTCCCTGAAGCTTGCAACCGACTACATCGTACTTGCGGAAAAAATCCCTCCAGAGTACCTGTTTGTCGTCGAGGATTAATTTTTGAGGGCTTTTTTCCGGCTCTCTAACATTACTTTTCTTACATTACTTCTCTTCTGTTATTTTTCCCATTTTTCGGATTATTTTTTCCCGTTTTTCTTTTCCCGTTTTTCGGATTATTTTTCACTTTTTCTTCTTTTTTTCTTTCCTGTTTATTCCGGTTTCTTTCCGTCGGTTCAGTCCACCGAAACCTCGAAGAGACCTTCTTTTTCCTCTACCCTGAATTTCACTCCCAGAATCTGTTCCGTAACCCAGATGTTTGTTGCTGCATGCAGGGAAAGTTCGCGGACAGTATAGGAACTGTTTCCGGCCAGGGCCATGTAGGGTATAAGCTGGTCTGCCAGGTGCACATCCACCGCGGCACCTGCCCTGAGTTCCGGGAGGATTTCCTCTGCGGCTTGCCGGCCCACCTTTTCGGCAGGAAGCCCTTTCTTTCCCAGGGCGCTGCCCCCGTAATAGCCTGACCAGAGGGTGATCCCGCTTCCGGTGGAAAAAGCTTCAAGGCACTGGATTTCCATTTCTGCGGGATAGCCTTCTTCAAGGAGCCTGTCCCTGGCAGCTTCGGCCTGGCGGGAGGGCACATGGGGCGGGAGGTTTGAAGCATGAGAAACCCCGTGAATTCCTGCTCCTTCCTTCGGGGCTTCTCCTGTCCTTATTTCTTCTTTTCTGAAGTGAAAACCCCGGAGTTTACAGGGTTCAAAGGAGGCAGAGACCGTTCCCCCTCCTTTCGGGTAGTAACCGCGCTCTTTCAGGGTAACCCTGCCTGAATAGCCCATCTGCTCAAGAGCCGGAAAAGTTACGTGCCGGAGGTAGTCAATGGTCGGGGACCAGGCCACGTCCGTCCCCCCTCTCACCCTGAGTTCGACCTTCTCTTTTGCAAAGGGCAGGGCCGGCATCAGGCACTGGAGGAGCAGGGTAATACTTCCTGCGGTCCCTATGTCAACGTCGTATTTGCCCCCCCTTATTTCCACTGGAGCAAAGGAAAATTCCGTGGAGCCCGGAAAAAGCCCCGAGACCCGGGCCTCGCAGATCCTGGCTGCGGTTTCCAGGGCTTTCATATGCTGCTGCTTCAGGCCGGGATTGGGGCGGTTTTTTCTGATATTCCTGATCTTTACAGCTTTTCCCGTGACTGCGGAAAGGGCCACTGCGGTCCTGACAAGCTGCCCTCCGCCTTCCCCGTAAGAGCCGTCGATTTCCATCATCTTTCTTCCCCCTGTATTACCCTTTATTATCCTGTATTACTTTCTATTATCTTTTATTTCCCTGCTTTACCCTGTATTATTTTTGTTGTTCTCGTATTTTTCGTATTAATCTCCCTTTTTCTGCATGTTTTTGAAAGCGGCTTTTACTGCAGGGTAGAGGGGGTCCACAAGCATGGAAACGGGGGGAGCATAGCAGGTTTCCAGGTCCAGGAGTTCCTGCACCGTAGCTTTTTTCCTGACCGCGAGGGAGAGGGCGTCAATCCTTTCCTTCACTCCTTCCCCGCCGGCCAGCTGTGCCCCTGCAAGGCAGTTGTCCCTGAAAATGAGTTTGATGTAGAGGTCTTTTCGTCCCGGGTAATAGGAAGCCCGTGTTCGCCCCCGGGAAAAACCTGTGACAACTTTTATCCCTTGCCTCTCAGCCTCCCCGGTGCTAAGCCCAACCCCTCCGAACTGCAGGCTTCCGATTACGGCTACCCAGGGATCTGCCAGGGGCCCGAAGGTTGCTTCAGTCCCTGTGATGTTGTCCCCGATCACATCCGCCATTCTCCGGGCGGTGGTGCCCAGCTGGCTGAGCCTGTGTTTTCCTGTTATGAGGTCTGTAACCTCTGCGCATTCCCCGCCTGCATACACGTGGGGGAGGAATCCTGCTCCTGCCTTTACCTGGAGCTTTTCGTTTACAATGATTCCTCCGGCTGTCCCTATTTCGATCCCTGCATCCCTGGCCAGGCCGGTTTCGGGTTTTGCCCCGCTTGCCAGGAGCACGAGATCAGCCTGAACCTGCCTGTCCCCGACACGTACGGTTTTTTCTTTCCTGAACTCTTCAGGGAAGACCACGGGTTCCCCTGAAATGATCTCCACTCCCAGGGCTTCCAGATGTTCCCGGACAATTGCTGCCATATCCGGGTCAAGCTGGCGGGACAGGAGGTTTTTGCTCCTGGTTACAAGCACAGTGCCGATCTTCCGCTTCGCCAGGGCCGCGGCACATTCGACCCCTATCGTCCCCCCCCCTATGATGCAGACCTTTTCTGCTTTTTCTAGGGCTTTTCCGAAAAGTATCCCGTCAGCCAGGCTTCTCAGGGTAAAAACGCCGTAAGGGAGAATGTTTGCCTGGCTTTTTCGCGGCACAAGGGGTAGGCTCCCGGTAGCAATGACCAATTTGTCAAAGGGATAGGTCCCGTCTCGGGTCCGTACAGCCTTTGAAGCCAGGTCTATTTCCCGGACTTCACTGTTGAGCTGGACATTAATCCTGTTTTTCTTAAAAAAGTCTGAGGGCTTTACAACAAGCCTTTCAAAACTCTCGATTTCCCGGCCCAGGACAAAGGGAATTCCGCAGTGGCTGTAGGCGGTATGGGAGTCCCTGGAAAGCACTGTTATTTCAAAATTACTCTGCCTTCGGACCTTGGTGGCAACCGCCATTCCACAGGCTCCGCCTCCAATAATAATAACTTTTACTGGAGTTTTTTCCGGGACTTCTGCTGCAGCCTTAATACTTTTGATCTGGATTTTTTTGTTTTCGGTATTTTGTGAGCCAAACTCGCTTCCCATGCCCTGTATAATTGAATCAGGTCATATTATAGGCTTTTTAAAAGGACGGCAAGGATTCTCTACCGGTATTTTTGTGGGATTAATCCAAAAATCAATTTCAATCAATCAATTTCAATCAATCAATCAATTTCAATCAATCAATCAATTTCAATCAATCAATCAATTTCAATCAATCAATTTCAATCAATCAATTTTAGTAAAACGATTTCAGTAAATTTGTTTCACAAAGTATTACTTCGTAAGACACAAAAAATATTTTTTGTATGTTTATGCATACCTTTTGCCGATTAAACTACATTTTTTTGTTTATAGTAATAAAAAAGTTCTTGCTAGAAGCAGTATTAGTCGAACGGACGAGTTTGGGAGTGGGGGGGTTAGTGCACAAAAATAGTGTGTAAGTCTCGCCCGTTCAAAATGTTAAAACTCTTATGTTTTATTTATACTTTTCTAAATTTTTCGGTGCCTGGCTCTTTTTCCTTCAAATCTTCTACAGTTTCCGGAGGTTTTCAGTTCCCGGTTAAGAGTCGGGAAGAGGCAAAAATTTGGGTCTGGCGGAACTATTTAAATTACCACAAAGTTCTTAAAGCCAGCAGGCATTAGTCATATGAAATTAAAAATATGGCATACAGGGTCCCGAGTTTGCCGCACTTCCTTTGAAGTCGGGCGGGTACTGTTTTGTCAGGTCATATCATAAATTAACAACTTTATCCATTCATCATCACGGGATTCGTAAAGCTAACAAATAGCTGAATTAGATACAGCTGAATTCAAAGAATTCAAATTAAAGTGCAAATTTAATAGAAATTTCAGATTTACACAAATTCACCGTACGCAGGGCAGTACATCATTCAATGTAAAAATATAAGAATTCATTGCATCATCAACCACAAGTCAAATCGGTGCACGTTCTAATAAACCTGATACATGTTCATTTATTGCTTTACCACTTATCATTTGAGAGTTCCTTGTTTAGGGGAATAAGGCGCCTGGCATCGTTTGGCTGCTTGTGCCGGAAAGTACCCCGATCCTGGGGGGCATTTCTGGAAATTTCAGTGTTTCAGTATTATCCTGCATTGAATGATATACATAAGAAAAACTTGACTTTGGGCTCTGAGAAACTAATTTCAGGGTTCTTAATACAGAGCTTTTGTTGGGCAAGGACTTTTTCGGGCAGGTGCAGAAACCTCCGGAACACGGCAGGTGCTGCTTTCTACTGCTGAGTCGAAAGTCAGGAACAGCTTTATCTTTAAGAGCTTTAACCCGTGTCTGTAGCAGGACCGGAGTTCTCCACAGATAAAAAAGGTTTCACCCAATAACAGCAGTCCGGGGCAGTCAGCCGGACTACCTGCTGTCATAGGCAATATGGACATTTGTCGGCAGATTCGGGATTTACTTTCCCGGTCGTTAGATATCTTCGATTCTATAAATCTGCCGCTTAAAGGGTTTATTCCTTTGCCAGGGCCTGATAAATCTGATTTCTACTATTTTTGCATTACCTGGCGCTTTACGGGTTCCGGAATAGGGTTAGGTTTGTACTTCAAGCTGCCTTGAAGTTGATATTTCCAATCGAAAGCCAGACCCCCGGAAGACTATACCCGGGTTGTTCGAGAATATTAAACACGTAAAACCAATCCCGGTAAAATCATTCAAAAATCTCAAAGAAAATCATTCAAAAATCATTCACGATAAATTCTTTCACAAGAGTCCAAGGAGAATTCATATGCAAAATACGGATACCACGAAGTATATCATCCACTCCAAAATCAATGCCGATGGGGTTATTGAAAGGCCTGATATCGTCGGCGCAATTTTCGGGCAGACTGAGGGGCTGCTTGGGGCAGATCTTGATCTGCGCGACCTGCAGAAGACCGGCAGGATCGGAAGGATCGAGGTGATGGTCACCGCCAAGGCAGGAAAGACAAAGGGGAACATCTTTGTCCCCTCCAGCCTTGACAAGGTCGAGACATCTATTCTTGCGGCTTCTCTGGAAACCATTGACAGGGTGGGGCCCTGCAGTGCCAAGATCGAGGTTTTCCAGATTGAGGACGTAAGGGCTGTGAAGCGCAAGAGGATCATCGACAGGGCAAAGCTCATCTTCACCAAGATGTTTGACGATACCGTGCCGGAGTCCCAGGAACTTGCCGAGGAAGTCCGGCAGTCCGTGAGGGTTGACGAACTTACTTACTATGGGAAGTCCAGGATTCCCTGCGGGCCCAACGTGGTCAACTCGGACGCCATTATTATTGTGGAGGGCAGGGCTGACATCCTGAACCTGCTCCGCTACGGAATCAAGAATACTATCTGCGTGGGCGGGACAAACATCCCCCCTGAAGTTGCAGAACTTACGAAAAAGAAGACCGTAACCGCTTTTACGGACGGGGACAGGGGAGGAGAACTCATTATCAGGGAACTCCTGCAGGTTGCAGACATCGACTATGTTGCCCGGCCTCCTGACGGCAAGTGTGTGGAAGACCTGGTCCAGAAAGAAATTATCCGGGCCCTTCGCCGGAAAGTTCCTGTGGAACAGATCATTGAGAAGTATGGGATGCAGGAAAAGGAAAGTGAGCAGGTCAGCGCTGGCAGAATGGAACGTGTTTCCGAACGTGTTCCTGAACGTGTTCCTGAACGTGTTCCCAAGCGAAATAAATTGAGGGCACCGGAAGTTGTTCCGCGGGTTGCTGAGAAAAAGCTGCACAAGAGAGTCAAGGTGCACAGGGTCTCTTCCAAGTCGGCTCTCTATGATGAGGAGCATGCTGAAGAAGAAATGGAAGAAGCAGCTCCGGAAAAGCCCTTCCAGGCAGAAAAAGTTGAATTCAGGCCTCCTGTTGAAAAGCCCGTTCCGGAAAAAGTTCCCAGGGGCAAGCCTCAGGTCGAAAAGGTTTCGGCTGTAAAAGTTTCTCCAAGGGAAGCCGTGAGGGTCTCTCCAAGAGAGGCTGTGAAAGTCCAGCCAAGGGAGGCTGTGAAAGTATCTTCCGCTCCGGCCCGTGTTCCGGAAGTCCGCGCAGTTTCTCCGGAGGCTGCCAGGTTCAGGTCCCATGCTGAGGCCCTTAAAGGAACCCTGACCGCCAGGATCCTGGACTCTGAAGATAAGGTTATTGAAGAAATTGCAGTCAGAGACCTTGCAAGCAGGCTGAAGACCTACAGGGATAGTGTCAAAAGCGTGGTCTTTGACGGAGTTATTACCCAGAGGCTTGTTGATATCGCCTCCAGCAACTCCATAAAGAATCTTGTAGGGGTTAAAATCGGAAACCTCGCAAAAGTTCCCACAGATATGGAAGTTTTGACAACAGGTATGCTGTAAGGCCTTTTATTCCCGCCTTACAGTTTTCATTTTTCTTTTTCTTTGTTTTGTTTTTTATCTTTCATTCTTTTTTGTTCCCTTTTCCTTACATCTTATTTTTTGTCTTCATCCCTTTTTTACTTCCTTTTCTTCGTTTATTATTCTTTTTTTGTTTTCATTCCTTTTTTGCTTCTTTTTCCTAATCTATTCTTTTTTAGCTTGCTGAATTGCCTTTTATTACTGGGACTTTTTCGGGGAGTGATATTTAATTTCTCTTTTCAGCTTCCCCATCCTTTATATCTGTATTATTATTTTATTGTGCATATGCAGCTACAAGTCCTGACAGTAACACTACGATTTGGTATAATTTCACACTATTGGGTATTAATTCACACTATCTTCTTCCATCTATCATGATTTATCATATACATTATATAGAAAAGCTTATCTATTATAAGTAGGAACCAATTTTCCTCGGGCAATTCTTTTATTCGGATCAAGATAATATTTAATTGATCTTGTAAAATTGTAGGTCTGTTCGCTATGCACAAGGAAGAACTCATACAACTGCACACATATATGGCCCAAATGAAGAGATATTTTGAAAGGCACGGAGTAACGCAAGAATTCGATGAGTACAAGGCTTTGTCCATAAGCCCTGTCCATATTCACCGGAGCAAGGCGGATCACAAGCGCGCAATTTTTATTTTAGGAGGCGAGCTTGCAAATCTGATGTCCAGAGACGATCCCCTTTTTGAGGAAGCCTCTGCTCAGATGAGGGAAACCATAACTTCCGCCCTCAAAATTATGGGTAATAACTGACCTGGCCCCGGATAGTGGAAAAGAATTCATTACTTGAAAAATCCGGTTCGAGATATCTTTGTTTGGATATCAATAGGCGGTATGGGTGAAGGTGCATTTTCATTACCATCCCATCTTCCCCATCTGAATAATACTTTTTTTCGGTCCAGCAGGATGTGAACCCTATGGACCTGTACAGTTTTTGCGCTCCTGTATTGCTGTTTCTCACTTCCAGCCTTGCGTACTTGAGGCCGTTTGCAACAAAGAGGTCGCAAATGGAGTAGATCAGTTCCGTACCGATCCCTCTTCCCCTGTATTCTTCTCTTACGCCGATAGAAAAAATATGGCCTTCGTTTTCTGCGGAACGGTAACCTACAACGTACCCCACGACTCTTCCGTCCTCCTCTGCGACAAGGAGCCCATCCCCCACCATTTCATAAAAATTCATATACACCAGGGGGTTGTGTTCCGAAAAAGCCTCCATCTCAATTTCGACGATTTCCTGAAAGTCCTCGGGTGTGAAATGCCTTATCATAACTTAATATATGTCCCTGCCTTTTAATTACTTCTTCGAATGGAGGCCCCCATTCCAGGAGGCTTTTCCAGGCCGGCATTCTTTCCTGCAGCCTGATCTCCTAATTTTCAAGCCAGTTGCTCTGATTTCAGTCTTAAATGTATTTATTTCAGGCTTGCATGTATTTATTTCAGGCTGGTCTGCCTTTTATATTTCACTTTAACCTGCTGTCCGGGTTCAGGCTTATCTACCGGGGAACAGGTGCTACTTCTCCCTGAGATCCGGGGCCAGGGTTTTAGCGGCTCAGAGCTTTTTAACATGCCTGACAGCTACGGCAATTCCTCTGCTTGCTTTTTCCATTTCCTGCCCGCTCATAAGGGCCCTGCCCACGCAGAGGGCTCTTTTCCCGAGGATGATTACCTCATCATTCGGCCGGATCCCGGGGTCTGCCGCAACCACGCCTGGTGCCAGAATAGAGCCTTTTGGGATAAAGTCGTCAATTTGTACCACGTAGTTACCACTTTTTACCATCAGCTCCGCACCTTCAGGAGAAAGGGCCAGCATCCCGTACTGGGGCACCAGAGTTGCAAGCTGTTTTTTCCCGGAAAAGAGCTGGTATTTCGGGAAGCGCCCTTTCACGGCAAGGCTTCCGGCTTCCTCAGGGAAGAGGAGCCCTGCAGCTTCTCCGAACTGGTAGCCTGCAATTGCCCGCACAAAGTTCTTTTTTTCCTCTTCCGAATTCTGGCTCTTCCGGCTGAAATTTTCGGATGTGCAGAGGGCTTCGACGGCATTTTTCAGGCTTGAAAGGGCTTCAAAAGACGTGAGGCTTTCTTCTGCCGTGTAGATGATCTCGATTCCAAGCTTTTTTCCCACCATTTCGCAGATTTCCCTGTAGGCTCCGTCTACGTGGGCAAGGACTGCCTTATACCTGTATTTTTCAAGATAGGCTTCGAGGCAGCCGGAAACCCAGGCTTTTTCCTCCTCGTCCCAGTGCCCGGTAACTGCGGTGTCGTAGTGAGCGGCAGGGTAGGTCAGTTCCAGTTCCCGGGGAACGATTCCCAGGGGAGAGGTGATGATGACTTCGTGGACGAATTTCCGGTATTTGCCAAGGGCCAGCATGAACTTCTGGTGGGACTGGGAAATGGAATAAGGCTTTTTGGCTGCGCAGGGGAGGAGCAGGAGGATGTCCAGGTCGGGGGGAGTGTACCTTTCCTGTACCCTCCTTGCAAACCTTGCCACCTCGATCCTGGTAAGGGATTCGGAAGTATCCGCAAGGAGCTGGTTTTGCCGGAACGCCGGGACCTTTTCTTCCAGGTAGGCATACTCGAAATCGCCCAGGCGGAGCAGGGCGGTCAGCCAGGGCCTGACCCTGCACTGGCCTTCTACGTATTCCCTCAGGGTTCCTGCCCGGATTTTCTCCCGGACAAGAGCCAGCTCGGCTTCAAGTGCGTCACGGTTGTGGGCTGCAAGTAGCTTTGCCCTGTCGACCTTTGGAAGAGCCCGGAATTCTTCGGGAGTGGTGGAGGCACAGACCCTGCACCTGCAGGGAAACTCGGTCAGGGCATCAAGGTAGAACCTGCCTGCAGCAGTCAGGTAATGGTCGGAATAGGCCGCAGTTTCCGTCCGGGTGTCGTCCAGGACATCGATTCCGAGGTAGGCAAGCATTGCTGCATTTTCCGGAAGGGCAAGGGAGGGCGCGTAGAGGGCAGTATCCGGGGGAATCCTGCTCTTCAGGTCAAGGAGAGTTTCCAGAAACCTCCGTGCGTTGTTCTCAAGGGTCCCGGCCCCTTCCATGACATAGAGGTCACTTTTTTTGGGCTCTTCCCATGCCCTGAGGAGGGAACCCGTTGGTCCTTCTACTGCCGCCTTTTCGGCGCTTTCCCGGGCAGAGGTTTCGGCTTTTCCCCTTGAATCGGCAGGGACAGCCGGAGGATAGGCCTGGTGGGGCAGGATTATGATGGCTCCTTCTCCTGCTTTTTCCCGGATTTGCTTTATATGTGCTTCCTGCTCTTCCGGGGACTTCTCACTCCAGAAGCTGCCTGCATCTACAATTGGGCCCGGGGTCTCAAGGTTTCCCAGGTCTGCCGTGTGCAGGACGCAGGGGGTGCGAATTTCGGAGGAAAGCAGGAGTTTTCCTACCCTTGCTGCTCCGTCTCTCTGTTCTACCTCAAAGTATCGTGTCATGTCTGTCCTCTTATGTCTGTCCGGATTAAAGCTTTGCCCTGCTTCCTCTCCTGAGGAGGTTTTGCTTTTTCGTTTATGATTTACAGTGATTTCTTTGTAGTGATCTGTTTTACAGTGGTTACATTAAAGTAATATGCCTTATAGGGGGGAAGGAGGATGGTATATTCTTATATATTATTAATCTTGATTATGTGCTGCAAATTATCTATCTCCTGTCTGTCTTTACCTTTGACAGAGTTTCTATTTTTGCATCTGAATTCCAAACTTGAGGTCTATAATGGATATAACTGCAGAGCTTCGAGAAATCGTTGGCGTGCGCTTCTCGGTCTCGCCTTCGGAACTTTATTGTTATTCTTCTGACGCATCCCAGGTCAAGGGGATGCCCGAGTACGTGGTACGCCCGGAAAGCACGGAAGAAGTCAGCCGCATTGTCAGACTTGCCTATGAAAATGAAATCCCGGTGACTGCCAGGGGAGCAGGTACGGGGCTTGCAGGCGGAGCCGTCCCCGTAAAAGGGGGCATAGTGCTGGATATGTCGGGCATGAACCGCATCCTTGAAATCGATATTGATAACATCCAGGTAGTCGTGGAACCCGGAGTCATCCAGGACGCCTTAAACGACGTGTTAAAGCCATACGGCTTTTTCTTCCCCCCTAACCCGGGCAGTTCTGCCATGTGCACCATCGGGGGAATGATCGCTTACAACGCAAGCGGAATGCGCTGCGTCAAATACGGAACTACCAGGAACTATGTCCGGGACCTGGAAGTGGTGCTTGCGGATGGGACTGTCATCCACACGGGTTCGAAGATGCTGAAATCCGCAGCAGGTTATGACCTGACCCAGCTGTTGATAGGGTCCGAAGGCACTCTTGGGATCATAACAAAAGCAGGCCTGAAGATCGCCCCTCTCCCGAAGGCCCGGAAACTGGTCATTGCGGCCTTTGAAAGCGCGGAACTTGCAGGAAAGGCGGTTGTAAAGACCTTTTCAAACGGTGTCACCCCCTCAGCCTGCGAGATCCTGGACAGGGTTTCCCTGCAGGTCCTGAAGCGCTATGACCCGAAGCTTGTGCTTCCTGCAGAAGGGGACGTTATCCTCTTCGAGGTGGACGGCACGGAAAATTCGGCGCATGAAGCTGCAGAACAGATAATAGAGGTCTGTTCCCCCCTTGCCCTTTCCATCAAGCTTGCGGAAAGTGAAAAGGAGATGGCAGACATCTGGGCGGCCAGGAAGCTTGTCGGGGCTGCAGTTTCCCGCCTGGACCCCACCAAGACCCGGATTTACGTGGGAGAAGACGTTGGAGTCCCCATGAAGCAGGTCCCCGAACTTCTCCGGCGGGCGCAGGAAATTTCCGAGGAATTCAACCTTCCTGCCATGAAGTACGGGCACATAGGGGATGGAAACCTTCACCTCGCTCTGTTTATCGATGTCCTGGACGAAGACGAGTGGGACCGCCTGAACAAAGCTGCAGACAGGATCCACAGGACCGCAATCGAACTCGGAGGCACGGTCAGTTCCGAACACGGTGTGGGTGCTGCCCGGGGCCAGTACATGGAAGCCCAGTGGGGCCCTGCTTTTGAAGTGATGCGGACGATCAAAAAAGCCCTTGACCCGAAGGGGGTCCTTAATCCGGGCAAACTGGGATTGTGAGAGAATGAAAAACGAAGGAAAAAAAGAAACTGAGAAGGCAAAAGAAATGAAGGCAGGTGAAATAAAGAAGGCAGGTAAATTATGCGAAAATTTTGAGATCGACCGCAGGTCGGTCTACAAATGCGTTCAGTGCGGGACCTGCCGCTCGGTCTGCCCGGTCTTTGATGTGGTGGGCTGGGAATCCGCCAATACCCGCGGCCGCATGCTTATCATCAAGAGCCTGCTCGAAGGCAGGGAACCTTCGGAAGACGTCCTCCCAAGCCTAGCAACCTGTACGACCTGCGGGATCTGTGCCGCCAAATGCCCGGCCGGGGCAAACCCCCCTGAAGTCGTGGAAGCTGCCCGCGCCCAACTTGTGAAATGCGGAATCACAACGGAAGGCCAGGAAAAGCTAAGGTCTGCGGTCACAACCAGCGGCAACTCATTCGGGGAAACCAAATCCCGCCTGCACTGGCTCCCCGAGTCCGAACGCTTAGGGCTTCCAGAAAAGTCCGATTACGTCTACTTCGTGGGCTGTTTCGATTCTTACCGCTACCCAGAGTTTGCAAAGAAGACCTTTGAGGTCCTGCAGCGCTTCGGAGTCACCCTCCTTCCGGACGAGCAGTGCTGCGCTTCTCCCCTCCTGCGCACAGGCTTCAGGGAAGACGCAGGAAGAATCATGGAGCACAACCTTGAGCAGATAAGGAAAGTTGGCGCCCACACGATCATCACGGGCTGCGCCGGCTGCTATACAACTCTCAAGAACAATTACCCTGAAAAGCTCAGGGTAATCAGCCTCCCCGAGTTCCTGGCCGAGCACCTCGGCGACCTGAAGCTCAAACGCCTCCCCCTCACCGTCACCTACCATGACCCCTGCCACCTGGGCAGGCACAACAAGGTCTACGACGCTCCCCGGGAGGTCATAAAAGCCATCTGCACCCTCAAGGAGATGAAAAACATAAAAGAAAACTCCCGCTGCTGCGGCGGCGGAGGCGGGGTCCGGATCGGCTATCCCGACATCTCCCTCGAACTTGCAAAAAAGCGTATCGAAGACGTGCCCGAAGGCGTGGACTACCTCGTCACTTCCTGCCCCCTCTGCGTGAGGAACCTCAGGGACGCAGCCGGGGATGTCGAGGTAATCGATATAGTCGAGCTTGTGGCAATGGCGCTGGAATAAGTTTAGCTGCTGATGTAAGTTTAGCTGCTATGGTTTATCGTGTATTGACCTTGTATTGATTGGTTTTGCCGGCTCGGGCTGGTCCCACTCCGGCTTAACTGATTTCTTTTTCTGCTCCAGGAAGCGGTTTTTCCTGATGTGAAGTCAATAATTATTTAAACTCAATAATTATTTTTTTGCACTTTCCGTTTTTTAATCTCAATTATTTTTAGTCGTAAACGTCGTATAATTTTTATCATTTTTGATACACACAACGATAAGATGTCCACCATCTGCCAGCACTATATTTTTATCTCTGGAAGGCGACTTTTGTTTATTGAATCATAGAGGGAATAAGCTTTAGAAATATATTGGAGGATAGGGTCGTGAGTTGTACGCCGATTAAATTCCGCAACGTTCCGCCTGATGTGTTTAATTGCATGAAGAAAAAGCTTCAAGAATATGGCATCCATGTCCCTCCGGGTAACAGGGGAGAAATTTCAGGTAAAGGGGTTACTGCAGAGTTTGAGTGGGATGGGGAATCTCACCTCACCATCACCATCACGGAGAAACCGTTTATCGTCAGCTGCGGAGCAGCCGCGGGGAAAATAAAGGGCTTCGTAAAAGAGTGCCACGGGTCCTGAGGACAAATTCGGGAGACGTTTCCCGAGAGAAGTTTCGGGATTCTGGCCTGATACCAGGTAAAAATCAGGGCGTCCTGCACGTATCTTTGCCCTTTCGGCTCTTTACTCTTTACTCTTTACTCTTTTCCTTTTCTTTTCCACCCTTTCAGGCGTATGAAAATATGAATTATTTTTAATATGTTAGCAACATTTTTATACTTAGAAGTGTTAAACTATTTTGCAGATGTTCGGGTGTGTGCCGGGTATGAATTCCATCTGCTATTGTTATGAACACATTCTACTTTCTATCAGTGTTCCTGTCTATAAGTTGCACAGCCAAACATCTGCCCCTTATAAAAATAAGAGCCTCCGATAAAAGTAAGAACCTCTATAAAAATAAGAAGGAGAAAGAGAATTATGGCATGTACTCCAGTAACATTTCACAGTGTCACACCGGACGTATTCAATTGTATGAAACAAAAACTTGAGGCTGCGGGCATTCACGTACCCCCAGGAAACAAAGGTGAACTTTCAGGACAGGGCGTTGTTGCCGATTTCGACTGGGACGGTTCGACAAATCTAACGATTACGGTCAAAGAGAAACCCTTCTTTATCAGCTGCGGAACAGTGATCGGAAAAATTCAGGATTTCGTTCACCAGTGCCATGGAAATTAAGCTGAAAATTTAAGTATGGGAATTCCTCTTGTCTCGCCTCTGTAAAAATCGCATCTCTGTAAAACGTACAGCTCTCTAAAAAACGTCTCATTCTCTGGACCCGGGTTGCGGAAAGTTACTTCTTTTGTATCCCGGGTAATTCGGGGATTTATTCTCCCGATTCAGGGTAATTAAAGGCCTGCGGAAAGATGGCTGAAAGTGTGGAATAGCCTGAAGCCCGTAACACCTGAAAACGTATCTGAAAATTCTTACCGAAAGGAAAATCAGCTATTTAAATTCTAGATGTATGAATGAATTTTATACAATCTTTTTTAAAAAAATAATCTTGTTCAGGATCATTTTTTATAAATTTTGTTTCCCATATCCTTTTTTACATATTTGTATTATTTTACTATGTGTATAAAACGAGTGATATAAATAAATATACCATGATGGTATTTTTCCATAAACACTGTATAAAATGTTTATAGTGCTTTATTTATTCAAATGGGGGTCTTAATATTAAGGGGATAAAATTTGTCTTACCTTTGGCGGTATTGTTAGTTTTGCTGAGTTCCATGCCAAGCGCCTCAGCTTGTTTCGTTGATGTCAAACCAGGTTCATGGCCCAATTCCATTAACGTATGCAACAATGGAGTAATTCCTGTGGGAATTGCGTGTTCAGCGGTGAACTTGGAAGCAGAGGAATTAAAAAATGACATTGCAATGATTAAAGTTGTGATTAAATATTATGATAATGATGCTGAGACGCCATGTTGGAAATGGGCAACCTGGAAGGAATTCACGGAAAATGACATTGATAAGTTAAAGCTCAACATCGAAGATGTGACATGTCTTGTAGGTTCTGTGGAAGAAAGAGGCTATGAAAATTATGATGGTACCGATGATTGTCCAGATCTCATAATGAAATTCAGAACTCAGGATATCTTTGGATGTTTTGATCCTTCTATGTATGAGGGTAAAGAAGTTCGTTTCTATGTATATGCATACAGCAGTTGCGGTGATGAAATCTTTAATTCATTTGATGAAATCAGGTTCGCACCCGTAAATTTCGATGAACTTGATAGTAACGAAAAGCAAAAAAAATGATATTTTTGAAGGATTTTTCATTCAGGCAGGAAAATGTAAATCCATAATTAGTGGGGGGCAGTTCCCCTGAAATTATAAAATTTACTTTTCCTGCTCCTCTTTTTTCATCGGAAATTTCATGCATCTCCTTCAAAATCTGGTCTTCCAATCTGTTTAATTCTTTTCTATTGATTTCTGGGGGTATAGCCAAAAATTATATTCTGGTTTGGGTTTGTCTAAGATTATTTTTTATAGTCCCGAGCATTAATAAAATTCTATACTTTGTTTTGTACCAGCAAAAGAAGCGGGATAATTTGCGGAAAGAACAGGGAGGAAACCGGATATGGGCGGAAGGAGACTGAAAGAGGAAGGATGCCGGGGGATTAAATTTAAGGACGTAACTCCTGAGGTTTTTTCCTGCATGAAGAAAAAATTGCAGGTATATGGGATGGAAGTCACGCCGGGAAATTCCGGAATGCTGGAAGGAAACGGCATAGTGGCCCATTTCAGCTGGGACGGGGAAGAACATCTTGTAATTGAGGTCAAGGAAAAGCCCTGGCATTTCTACTGCGGACAGGTGAGCGGAAAACTCAGGTCTTTCATGAGGGAATGTCAGGGGTATTAAAACAAAAATCCTGATTTTTACAGTTCTGGAAGCGTATTTTTTATTTACTTCATTTTGCTTCAATGAGCATATCAATTATCAGAATGATTCTTCCAAACCTGAGTTTAGTGCATATTTTTCTATACAAAGGGAATATTATTGCCTGTAATAATATAAAAACGAATTTTATAATCCTTAAAAAAATAAAAACCTTCCCCTGACCGTTTTCTAAATGGATTTAAACCCGAATCCATACTTGCTGGTCAGTGGTTTGTTTTATAAAAAGGGGGAAAAATATGAAAGGGATTAAATTAACTGTAGCTTTGCTAGTAGCGCTGGCTTTACTGGCTTCTGCATCAAACGTCAGTGCAACAGGCTCAAATGATAGATGTTATAAAGAAGTATCTATAGATGTCAAACCTAATGCGCTCAACCTTGGCAGCAACGGCGTAGTAACAGTTAATATTGACCGCGATTGTGAGCTTCAAGATTGTGAATGTATTAAAGTTGTGGCCGTGGGTTTGTTGAAGGATGGAAATAAAATTCCTCTGAATTACGATTGCTATAAGGTAAAGTACGGTAAAGATATTACTGTGCAATTTAAAGACCTGGACGTTTATGGATGCCCTCCGGATGCAAATAAACTGTACATCGTATTTAAGTGTTGGAATGGCTGTTACTATAAGTATTATTACGGCTGTGACTGTATCAGGCTGGTCCCGCCCTAAATAAATAATACTGAATGATCAGGGCTTTATGAAATTATTCTCACCAAAAAGCCCTTTAGATCTTTTATTTTTTTTCTTTTGTGGGAAACCGCCAGAAAAGGCGGCGGGAGATGCCGGGAGATTTTTCAAAAATCAAAAAAAAGTTAATCCTGTTTTCCCGAAAATTATTTTCCCGAAAATTATTTTCCCGGATCCCGTGGTGAGTACTTAGAAGCAAAGTACTTAAGAAGCAATTATCTTTCCTGTTCTTTCCTCTCTTTCTTCTCTTTCCTTTCTCTTCTCCTTATCAAGCAGTTCCAGGCATTTCCCACAAGGTCCAGCCTTCCTGCCCTTTCCAGGGCCTCATATACAAGCTCGTAATTTGCAGGATTCTTATAGTGCATGAGGGCTCTTTGCATGGCTTTTTCTTTTTTGTCCCGAGCCACGTACACTTTTTTACCCGTGAAGGGATCGAGTCCTGTATA
Source organism: Methanosarcina sp. KYL-1 (assembly GCF_024372725.1). Classification (GTDB taxonomy): domain Archaea; phylum Halobacteriota; class Methanosarcinia; order Methanosarcinales; family Methanosarcinaceae; genus Methanosarcina. The sequence goes on along the minus strand of NZ_VOUA01000026.1, from coordinate 6,135 downwards.
ATACATGCAGGTGGACACGGTCATCGGGGTCGGGGTGAAGTCCTGGACCTGTTCGGTGTACCCGCCGCGGTCCCGCATGTACTCGGCCATCTCGATCATGTCTTCCAGGGTGCAGTCCGGGTGGCTCGACATCAGGTAGTTTACGATGTACTGCTCCTTGCCGCACTTTTTGTTAAGGATTTTGAACTTTTCGGCAAACTTCTCGTAGACTTTCCTGTCCGGCTTGCACATTGCGTCCGTGACCCGCTTTGAGAAATGTTCCGGGGCGACCCTGAGCTGTCCGCTGATGTGGTGGGCGCAGAGTTCTTCTAAGTACTCCTCGTCCTCAAGGGCAAGGTCGTAACGCACCCCGTAGCCGGTAAAGACCTGTTTGACCCCGTGAAGTTCTCGCAGGCTGCGGAGGAGTTCGAGCAGTTTTTTGTGGCTCGTGTCAAGGGCAGGGCAGATCCCGGGGTGGAGGCAGGCTTTGTCCAGGCAGGCCCCCTTCTTTGCCCAGGTCCTGCACTCCATGCCGTACATGTTGGCCGTGGGCCCGCCTACGCCGTTGATAATGCCCTTGAAGTCAGGTTTTTCCGTAAGCCTCCTTGCTTCGCGGAGCAAGGACTCGGGGCTGCGGCTTGCAATCATGCGCCCCTGGTGCTGGGTAATGGCACAGAAGGCGCAGCCTCCGAAGCAGCCCCTGTGCGTGGTAAGGGAGAACTTCACCATCTCCAGGGCAGGGACGGTCTCGGTGTAAGAGGGATGGGTTTCACCTGTGAAGGGCAGCTCATAAACATGGTCAAGTTCAGCTTCAGTCAGGGCGCGCATGGGCCTGTTCTGCACGACCACGGTTTTCGGGTGGGGCTGGATAACGCTTTTTCCAGTGACAGGGTTTTGTTCCATGAAATACATGCGGAAGGCTTTTGCGAAGGCAGCTTTGTCCTGCGAGACCTCGGAGAAAGAGGGGATTTCGATGCAGTTTTCGGAATCTCTTTCTCTGCCCTCTACTTTCAGGTCTTTCCAGGCCTTAACCTCCATTTTCCAGACCGTGCCGGGGATGTCCCTTACCTCTTTGACATCTTCTCCCGCCTGCAGCCTCTTTGCAAGCTCTACGACCTGAAGTTCTCCCATGCCGTAGACCAGCAGGTCGGCCGGGGCATCGGCCAGGATGGACTGCCTGACCTTATCCGAAAGATAATCGTAATGGGCAAAGCGGCGCAGGGAAGCCTCTATTCCTCCTATTACAATGGGTACATCAGGGAAGGCCTCTTTTATCCTGTTAGAATAGATGATCACAGCCCGGTTAGGGCGCAGGCCCGGCCTGCCTCCGGGGGAGTATGCGTCCTTTTCCCGCGGCTTCAGTCCCGGCGTCAGGTTGCTGACAATGGAGTCCGTGTTTCCCGCACTTACGGAAAAAAAGAGCCTGGGCTTCCCCAGTTTCTTAAATTCCTCAGGGTTGTCCCAGCGGGGCTGGGCAATGATCCCGACCTTGAAGCCGGCATCTTCGAGCACCCTTCCGATGATCGCAGTCCCGAAACTGGAGTGGTCAACATAGGCGTCGCCTGTGACCAGGATGATATCAAGTTCCTTCCATCCCCGGGCTTTTGCTTCTTCCAGGCTCATGGGAAGGAATTTTGAAGTGGATAAGGGTGAAGAAAGGTATTTTGGGGTTTTTGTTCCGGGCTTTCTTTCAGGCTTCGTTACCTCCCTATTTACTGTTTTTTCTCCGTATTTTGTTTCAGGGCCCGTCTTTTTCTCTTTTTTAACTTCTTTTTTTACTTCTCTTTTTGTTTCAGTTTCAGGTGCCTGTGTTTTCTTTATTGTTTTTCTTGAAACAAAAAAACCCGTTTCCCTTTCTTGCCTTTCTCTATCTGGTCTTCCCTTGTTTGTATTTTCCCGGTCTGGTTTTTTCCCATCTAACTTTTCCCTGTTTGACCTTTCTTTGTGGAACTTTTTCTTTTCCTTCGGAACTTCTGCTTCTTTTTTCATGATCAGCTTCCAGGCTCCCGTACCTCTTTCTTAGCTTTTAAATAGTTTTCCCGTTCAGGTGGTCCCTATTTCTAATTGTTTCCTTATTCCTGTTCCTGTCATTTCCCCTGGCTATATGTCTCCGGCTATATGTCTCCGACTATATGTCTCCGGCTATATGTCTCCGACTATATGTCTCCGACTATATGTCTCCGACTATATATCCCCGGCTATCATACTCCCGGCTATCATACTCCCATCATCATACTTAACATCCTGTAAGAGGCCATGATCTGTTTGTTTCCGTCCCTGTCTGTGGGAGCTCCGTGCCCCGAGTACAGGTTTTTCACGTCGAGTTTTGTGAGTTTTTCCACGGAGCCGAGCATCTTTTCAGGCTCCGAGCCTTCAAAGTCCATTCTTCCGAACCCTCCGCCGGGAAACACCGTGTCTCCGGAAAAAAGGCTCTTTGAGGCGGGTTCGTAGAGGCAGATGCTCCCCCTTGAATGTCCTGGGGTGTGGATAACTTCCAGGAACTCCCCGTTTCCTATTGGGATCTGGTCCCCTTCCTCGTAAGTGATGACAGGCTTGACAGTGGGGGATTTCTCTCCGAAAAGCACGGAGACACTGAGGTACTCGTCGTTTACGCCTTCAAGGTCTGCTTTGTGGATCCCTACCTTCGCCCCACTCTTTTCTGAAATGGACGCGGCTGCAGCTGTGTGATCATAGTGGCAGTGGGTCAGGATTATGAGTTCAAGTTCGTTGAGCTTGATGTATTTCTCCAGTTCTTTGATGATCAGTGCGCTGTTCATACCCGCATCAATCAGGACCTTTCTGTTTACAAGGTAGACGCTGGAATCATAGGCCGTAGGGCAAATGTACTGGACTTCCATGGTTTTCTCCTTTTTTCCTCTCTTTTGCCATTTTATCAATGTGGAATCTCTTGACGTTTTAAAATCTTAAAACCTTAAAACCTTAAAGTCTTAGATGTTAAAAACCCTGTGTGCATTTTCAGTTGCGGCTTTTGCAACTTCTGCCGGCTCCATCTCCTTAAGCTGTGCGACCACGGGGATCGAGTCCGTTATAAACGCAGGCTCGTTTCTTCCTTTGCGGGGGGAGAGGAAAGGACTATCGGTTTCCAGGAGCAGGTTTTCAAGGGGAACTTCAGCTGCAAGGGTTTGGTGGTGTTCGGAAAAACAGACGAGGGTTGCCAGGGAAATATAATAGCCTGCGTCCACGATTTCTTTCATGGTCTCAACAGAGCCGCTGTAGCAGTGGTAGATAACGGTGTCCATTCCCCTGACAAGTTCCAGGACTTCAGCTTCGGCCAGCCGGGCGTGCACCACCAGGGGTTTTTCCAGGGTTTTTGCAAGCTCGATGACCTTTTCGAACGAAGCGGTCTGCCTTTCCCGCTCTTTATTTGTTTTACAGTCCTGGAAATCCAGGCCAGCCTCCCCGATTCCTGCGGCTTTTTCGGCATTTGCTTCTATCTGGGCCAGGATTGCATCGATCTCTTCGGCGCTGCCTTCCCTTCCGATGTCAGGGCTGAGGCCCAGGACGGCATGGATGTCCTCGTAGCTCTCCGCAAGTTCAAGGCTCATAAGGTTTCCCTTCAGGGAAATTCCGGAGTTGACCATTCCGACAACCCCGGCTTCCCGGGCCCGGAGGATAACCTCGTGCCGGTCGCGGTTGAATTTGGGAAAATCAAGATGGCAGTGGGAATCAATGATTGGATAAGGCATGGGTCCTGTATTCCATTTCATTTTATTTTACTTTTTATACATTCATTGTGGAATACAGGCCCAAAAACTAACAGGGCACTTGCCTTATCTGGTTTTATGCTTGCTTTTTGCTCATTAATTCACTTTTTATACAGCAGGTTCATGGCGTTTACAAGGGCTTCTACTGAGGCCATGACAATGTCCGGGTTTGCGGACCTGGCAGTTACGATCCTGCCTTTTTCGTTTTCGAGGCCTATATACACATCTGCAAGGGCATCGGCCCCACCTGTGATGGCATCGATCCTAAACTCATGGAGTTTGAAGTGGTTGCTTTCGCCCAGGATATCCCGGACAGCCTTGAGGGCGGCATCCACAGGGCCAACTCCTGTTCTTGCGGCTACTATTTCTTTGCCGTCGATATCTGCTTTAACTACGGCAGTGGGCGTCAGGATGTTGCCCGTCATCACCGAGACTTCCTTAAGTTTGATCAGCTCTTCCTCAGAGCTTGCCTTCCCGAGCACGGCAGAAGCAACCGCGTAAAGGTCGGCGTCGGTGATCTGTTTTCCTTTGTTTGCGATTTCCTTGATTCTGAACACAATCTCATCGAGCTGCTTGTCATTTGTTTTTATACCAGCAGATTCGAGGGACTGCTTAACTGCGTGTTTGCCTGTATGTTTGCCAAGGACTATGCGCCTCCTGTGCCCCACCATCTCCGGGGTCATGATGCCCGGCTCGAAGGTTTCGGATTTTTCAAGCACTCCCTGGCTGTGTATTCCGGACTCGTGGGAAAAGGCGTTTTGCCCGACAACCGGAGTGTTTGGCGGAAGCCTGACTCCAGTGTAGTTTTCCACCATCTTCGAAGTCTCAACCAGGTATTCGGTCCTGATGTTCGTCTTTGCTCCGTAGATTGCCGTAAGGCCCATCACGGTCTGGGAAATGTCAGCATTTCCTGCACGTTCTCCGATACCGTTTACTGTGACCTGGACCTGGGACGCCCCTGCCTCCACCGCCATCAGGCTGTTTGCTACCGCAAGCCCGAAGTCGTTGTGGCAGTGCACATCTATGGGAATCGTTATCTCGGCTGCAATGTCCTTAATCTGCCTGTACATCGCGGACGGAACCATAATGCCCACTGTATCGGGCACGTTGATGATATCGCATCCTGCTTCCTGGACAGCTTTGAAGACCTCTTTGAGATAGGCAGGTTCGGTCCTTGTGGCGTCCATAGCAGAAAACATACATTTCAGCCCGTGGTCCTTGATGTACTGGACAGCTTCTACAGCCAGTTCGACGACTTCTTCCCGGCTCTTTTTGATGGTATAAATCCTCTGTACATCCGAGGTCGGGACGAAAGTGTGCACAAGGCCAACGTCGCTTTCAAAACAGGCATCGATATCTTTTTTCAGCACTCGAGCAAGTCCGCAGACTACCGCATCAAGCCCGGCATTAGAAATCGATCTTACGGATTCTTTGTCTCCTTCCGAGGAGATTGGGAACCCCGCTTCTATAATGTCTACCCCGAGTTTGTCAAGTTGATGGGCGATTTCCAGCTTCTGGGTAGAAGTCAGGGATACTCCCGGGGTCTGTTCTCCATCACGCAGTGTGGTGTCAAAAACGCTTACTTTCTTATTCTGCATGGGTTCGATGTAAAAATCGATCCCTTCTTTCAGTTGTTACATCCATGGTAATCATCTACATGGATGTATGTTTCTGGTATATAAACGCCACGTAGTATTTAAATGAACTTTTCAATAGGATTCTGTAAGTTTACTTTCTTGATTTTTAATAGGAAACTATATATACTAGATGCCCCATTCTAGGGTTGCTTCTCAGAGCGTAACAAGCTATCCGGGAAGTAAAAACAGAATTAGAAAAACGAGCTTAAAGGTACCCCAAGACGGAAATTGAAAAAACGGAAGTAAAAGGTACTTGGATAAGTTGCCTGAATATGGCGGCTCATAAAAACGGTCCAATTGATGGATTCGAAAGTACAACTCTTTTGAATTCCTTTGGCTCTTCAAAATTCACATTAAAATTGTTCGATCTTCTCCTGGATGAGAAGGTTTATATACCAAGAATGCTATGTTAGCAATCCCTCACACAGCTCAATTGTGTGAGCAAAGGTCCATGATCCGATCTTTCCTGATCGGGAGGCAAAGTACATGATTTCGGGCAGAACTTCTGAATTTGTCTGAAACTGTGCGTAAAAATTGCCTGAATCAAAACCTTTATATACCAAGAATGCTATGTTAGCAATCCCTCACACAGCAAAAGTGTGATGGTTCAAACAAATCTCTGTTATCTTTTAATGGAGACGGGAGTTGTTTCCTGTCTGACGAGGATTTTTGTCGGTTCGGTTAATTCTGGTCGGTGGGTTGTTCTACAATCTATCGCAAAACTGAATAACCGAATTGATGGTTGTTAGTGCAGTTTCTGCGACCAAGACCTTTAAGTGTGCGATACATTAATT
>NZ_VOUA01000025.1 GCF_024372725.1 Methanosarcina sp. KYL-1 | reverse complement strand
ATCACTAAGTTTTCTAATCACTAAGTTTTCTAATCACTAAGTTTTCTAATCACTAAGTTTTCTAATCACTAAGTTTTCTAATCACTAAGTTTTCTAATCACTAAGTTTTCTAATCACTAAGTTTTCTAATCACTAAGTTTTCTTTTCCCTAATTTATCTGCTATATTCTTTGTTGAATATTGTTTCTTTTTATTGAGGCAGAATGGTTTCTTATAAGTCAGCTGATAGTGTATTCCAAAACGTACGAAGGTGGAATTTAAAACGAGGCGATATGAATAATTACGGTTGTATGGGGCAAAATTCAAGATTTCGAACCGGCCATTATTTTTTTCTACTCAAAACACCAACCGTGTAACATTGGACTAACTTAGGCTTGTCTCACATAATTAGCTCGAATCCTTTTTTGGAAGAACATGAGATTTAAAAAATGGAGCTCAGCTTTTAAGGCCAACTATGAGAAACGAATGAAGAGTTAATAAACCACTCCCCCTGGCTTGAACAGTAATATCCAGAAATTATATAAAAATTCGATACACATCATATACTTTTTTAAATGATGGATGCATAACGGGCAAATGTGTACATTTTTAAATGAAGGGTTTCCGGGAGTATCAAACAAATGATATTAACGGTGAAATGAAGCAATCCTGTATAAACTAATTTTAGCCGAAGATTCTGGGCAGAGGGCAAAAGGGCTCGTTTCCACAAAGAAAAGGGACAAAAGCAGAAAAGTGAGGAAAAATGGGGGACTCGAAAAACTTCGAAGACAGCAGAGAGCTCGAAAAGGAGGGAAATGAAGAATCAATTGGACAGTTTCCTTCCGATAATCCGAATCCGATCCTGAGAGTGGAAAAGGATGGTACGATCATCTATGCCAATAGGGCGGCTTTTCCTTTGCTGGAACACTGGGGAGTCCGGGAAAAGGAAAAACTCCCTCAAGCCCTGAGGCACAGCTTCCTGAGAGTACTTGCCCAAAAAAATCCTGAATACCTGGAGCTTACGGCAGGAAAAAGGATTTACTCCGCAACAATCCACCCACTTCCCGAGGAAGGATGCGTAAACTTCTACGGGTTTGACATAACCCGGAGCAAGAGAACGGAAGAATCCCTTCGAAATACCGTAAGTTTTCTGGAAACGCTGATTGACGACATCCCGAGCCCGGTATTCCAGAGAGACAAAAACGGGATTTACCTGAACTGTAACAAGACCTTTGCCAGCCAGATTATGGGACTTCCGAAGGAAAAGGTAATCGGAGGATCTTTTGCAGAGTTTCAGAAAAAGATCCCGGAAGAACTCGCAGAAATATACCAGCTGCATGACCGGGAGCTTCTCAAGCAGGGAGGAAGCCACTACTGCGAGATTAAGGTGGTCTGTGCAGATGGCGTAAAAAGAGACTTCCTTCTCCACAAAGCCACGTATAAAGACTGTTCCGGAAACGTGAACTGGATTGCAGGCGTGATGCTGGACATAACCCAGCGCAAGAAAGCAGAAGAAATATTCCGGAAAAGCGAGGAAAGGTACCGCATTGCTGCAGAGCAGACAGGGCAGCTTGTATATGATTATGACATAGAATCAAAACAGATTGACTGGGCGGGAGCAATCAAAGAGCTTACCGGATACAGCCCTGGAGAGTTCAGGCAGGTAGACCTGGAAGGCTGGAGGGGTCATATCCATCCCGAAGACAGGGAAAGGGCCTGGGAAGCCCATGAAAGGTGCACGAGAACAGGGGAGAAATACCTTGAAGAATACCGGTTCAGGAGAAAGGACGGGAACTATTTCCATGTGGAAGACAGCAGCGTGTACCTTCGAAATGAAAAAGGTCAGATGAACCGGATTATTGGTGTAATAAAAGATATAAGCGAAAGGAAAATAGCCAGGGAAATCCTGGAGAAAAGTGAAGAAAGATTCCGGGCAGTTGCAGAAAGGACCGGCAAGCTTGTTTATGATTATGATTTGAAGACAAAACAGAGTTCCTGGGAAGGTGCCATTGAAGAACTGACTGGATACAGTTATGGGGAGTTCCAGGGATTTACCCCTGAGGTCTGGGCTGAACACCTCCATCCGGAGGACCGCCAGAGGGCTGTTGAAACCTATAAAAAATGCCTGGAGGCAGGGGAAGACTTCCATAAAGAGTACAGGTTCAGAAGAAAAGACGGCAGCTATTTCTACGCAGAGGACAACGGATTTTACATAAAAGATAAGGATGGGAAGGTCTACAGGACTGCCGGAGTAATAAAAGATATAAGCGAAAGAAAGCTTTCAATGGAAAAAATAAAAGAAAGTGAGGAGCGCTTCCGCCTTACTGCTGAACAGACCGGGCATGGGGTCTATGACTATGATGTCGCAAGGGACAGGCTTTCCTGGGTAGGGGCAATTGAAGGGATCATAGGGTACGGAGATGGAGACCCCAGTATTTCTTCCAGGGGGACCTGGGAAGCCCTTATCCATCCAGAAGACAAGAAAAGGGCAATCGAGTATTATAAACATGCCTTTAAAGAGGGAGAGAAGTACCAGCAGGAGTACCGGGTGCTGAGAAAGGACGGAAGATACGTTAATGTGGAAAGCACCGGAGTTTTTCTGAAAGATGAAAAAGGCCGGGTATACCGGATGCTAGGCGCAATAAAAGACATTACTGAAAAAAAGCTTGCCCGGGACAAAATTGAGAAAAGTGAAGAAAGGTACAGTATCGCCGCCGAACAAACAGGGCAGATTGTTTATGATTATGAAATCGAGACCGGAATAACCGACTGGGCCGGAGCTATTGAAGAGATTACGGGATACGGCAAAGAAGAATTCCAGAAATTCAGAAGAGATGAATGGATTTCACACATACATCCCGAAGAAAGACCACAAGTTGTCGAAAGTATAGCAAAGTCCCTGGAGACAGGGGATGAGATTCACGAAATATTCAGGTTCAGAAGGAAAGACGGCAGATATTTCTACGTGGAAGACAGCGGAAAAGTCCTGAAAGACGAAAGTGGACGCCCTTACAGGGTCGTTGGCGTAAAAAAAGATATAACGGAGCGTAAACTTGCCCTGGAAAAACTTGAAAAAAGTGAAGAAAGGTATCGCGTCGCCGCAGAACAGACAGGGCAGATTGTTTATGATTATGGCCCGGAAAAAAGAGAAGTTAACTGGGCAGGAGCCATTAAGGAACTTACAGGGTACAGTTATGAGGAGTTCCGGAAATTCAGCCCCGATACCTGGGCAGAACACATACATCCCGAAAATCGTGAGTCTGTAGTCAAAAATATAAAGGAGTATTTGAAGAGAGGGGGAAGGTTTAAAGAGGAGTTCAGGTTCCGCAGGAAAGACGGGAGCTATTTTTACGTAGAAGACAGCGGGGTCTGTCTTCAGAATGAAAACGGGCAGGTGTATAGAGCCCTAGGGGTGATGAAAGATATCACGGAGAGAAAAACGGCCCAGGAGAAAATAGAGAAAAGCGAAGAGAGGTACAGGCTTGCCGCCGAGCAGACCGGGCAGATGGTATACGATTATGATATCGAGGCAAACCGAAACGACTGGGCGGGAGCCATAGAGGAACTTACGGGATACGGTAGGGAAGAGTTAGAAGACTTCAATTTAGAATGCTGGACCGAACATATCCATCCTGAGGACCGGAAGAGAGCGGTAGAGGCCCACTACAGAGCCCTGGAAGAAGAGAAAAAGTACCATGAAGAATACAGGCTCAGGAGAAAAGACGGGACTTACTTCTACGTGGAAGACAGAGGGATTTTCCTCAAAGACGAACAGGCCCGCATATACAGGATGCTTGGGGTTATAAAGGATATAACGGAACAGAAACTTGCCCGGGAAAAACTTGAAAAAAGTGAAGAAAGGTACCGCCTGATAGCAGAACATACCGGACAGGTCCTGTATCATGATGACTATAAGAGCGGGACAATTGGGTGGGCGGGAGCAATCCCCGAAATTACCGGATACGGCTTAGAAGAATTCCAGAAAATCACCGCCAATGGCTGGCTTGGGTTGATCCATCCCGAAGACCAGGAAAGGGTGACGGCATCACATGAACGCTGCAGAAAAGACGGGGGAGATTTCTTCGAAGAGTACAGACTCAAAAAGGCAGACGGAAGCTATCTCATCGTGGAAGATGAGGGAGTCTACCTTAAAGACGAAAACGGAAAAGTATGCAAGGCACTTGGAGTTATCAAAGACATTGTAGAGAAGAAGCTTGCCCAGAAGAAACTTGCGGAAAGCGAGGAACGCTTCAGGGTCGCTGCCGAGCAGACAGGCCAGATTGTCTTTGAACACGACCACGTGAATAACGTGCTTACCTGGTCAGGAGCTATCACCGAAATTACCGGTTACAGCGTTGAAGAATTCCGGGAATTCGACAGCAAAATGTGGATTGAGCATGTCCACCCCGAAGACCGGGAAAAGACTCTTGCAGAACTCAAAAAATCCCGGGAAAAAGACAGCCACTTCCGTGTGGAATACAGGTTCAGGAGAAAGGGCGGGAACTATTTCCAGGTAGAAGACAGCGGGATATACCTGAGAAACGGAGAGGGGAAGATCCGCAAGGCCGTAGGGGTAATAAAAGACATCACTCCCATAAAGCTTGCCGCGGAAAAACTTCAGGAAAGCGAAGAAAGGTTCCGCATAGCGGCAGAGAAGACCGGCCAGCTAGTATACGATTTTAACATCGGTTCGGACCATGTGAAATGGGCAGGGGCCATTGAGGATATTACCGGTTACACTCATGAGGAAATCCATAAGCTTACGACCGGTGAGCTCTGGAAAGAGCACATCCACCCTGAAGACTATAAAAAAGCGATAACATATTTTGGAAATGCCCTTAAGAACGGGGGAAGTTACTGCCAGGAATACAGGTTCAAAAGAAAGTCCGGAAACTACATTTACGTGGAAGACTGCGGGACTTATTTGAGAGATAAAAAGAGCAGAGTATACCGGCTGATCGGAGTGATAAAAGATATCACCGAGAGAAAGAGAGGAACGGAAGAATTGCAGATAAGCGAAGAACGTTTCCGCATCGTTGCCGAGCAGACAGGGCAACTGGTATACGACTATGACGTTCTGGAAGATAAAATAGGCTGGGCAGGAGCTATCAAAGAGCTTACGAATTACGGGGAAGAAGAATTTAAAAATATAAGCAGTCTGGAGGACTGGAAAGAGCTCTTACACCCGGATGACCGCAAAAGAACAACCGAGTCATATCAAAAGTGCCTGGAGACAGGAGAAAGGTACTGTGAAGAATACAGGATCAAAAGGAAGGACGGGAACTATATTTATGTGGAAAACAGGGGAGTATTCCTGAAGGATGAAAAGGGCTGCATACACAGGATGCTCGGGGCAAATAGAGACATTACACAGATCAAACACTCCCTTGAAAAAGTAAGGGAAAGCGAAGAGAAGTACCGTTCATTTATACAAAACTTCAAAGGAATTGCATTCCAGGAGACTACGGACTTTGATCCGATTTTTGCGCAGGGCCTCCTAAAAGAAATAACCGGGTACTGCGAAGAAGAATTTCTTTCCGGAAAAGTGCGCTGGGACAGGATTGTGGATGAAGAGTACAGGCCGCGTATCCTTGAAGACGCCGAGAAACTTAAAAACATCCCTGGAACAATCATTAACCGGGAATACCGGATAAGGCACAGGGACGGAAAGCTTCGATGGGTCAATGAGATCATACAGAACATTTCCGATTCTTCCGGAAAACCCTTGTTTGTGCAGGGCTCAATCTATGACATCACCGAAAGAAAGGAAGCAGAAGAAGCCCTTGCAAGGACCGAGGAGATCCGCAAGAAAGAGATACACCACCGGATAAAAAACAACCTCCAGGTAATATCCAGCCTCCTTGAACTGCAAGCTGACCAGTTCAGAGAGGAAAAGGTGGTAGAGGCATTCAGGGAAAGCCAGAACCGCGTGGCGTCCATGGCAATTATCCACGAAGAACTGTACAGGGCAGGAGACACCGAGACTCTTGATTTTTCAGCTTATCTCCGGAAACTGACTTCGGACCTTCTCCGCTCTTATACGGTCAGGAAAGAGGACGTAAAGCTGAACCTGGAGCTGGAAGAGACATTCCTGGGAATGGATACGGCAATCCCGTTAGGGATCATTATCAACGAGCTTGTCTCCAATTCCCTTAAGCACGCTTTCCCTGCAAGCAGGAAAGGGGAAATCCAGATAAAACTCTGCAGGGAGGAGATCAGTGAAAATAAAAATATAAGTAAGATCACAAGTAATAAGGATAAAGGGAGTTTAATTAACAAAAGTTACCTTTATACACTGGTCGTTTCAGACAATGGGTTGGGTTTTCCTGAAAACATCAACTTCAAGAATACCGATTCTCTGGGCCTGCAGCTCGTAAATACCCTTGTGGAACAGCTGGAGGCTACAATCGAAATGGAGAGAAACGGAGGAACTGTATTCAGGATCAGTTTCACGGAAACCGAATAAGGAACTCTGAACTCAGTACAAACAAAAAGTGAGGTATGATTATAAAATGTGAAAGAGGATTGTAAAGTAGAGTATAAAAAGTAAAAGATATAAAATAAAAATAAAAGGGGAAAAGAAACAATAAAAGGGGAAATAAAATGAAAAAAGCAAAAATTCTGGTTGTTGAGGACCAGAACATTGTAGCTCTTAATATCAGAAATAAACTGAAAAACCTAGGCTATACCGTACCGGCTACCGCATCCACCGGAGAAGAAGCCATAAGGAAAGCAGAGCTGACTGGTGCGGACCTTGTTTTGATGGATATCATGTTGAAAGGGGACATAGACGGGATAGAAGCCGCAAAAGAGATTAAAGCCCGTTTTGGGACCCCAATCCTTTACCTCACCGCTTACACGGACGATGAAACCCTGGAGAGGGCGAAAATGACCGAACCCGCAGGCTATATCTCCAAACCCTTCAAAGAGGAAGACCTGCACAGCAACATCGAGATGGCACTGCACAAATACAGGGCTGAAAGAGAAGAAGACGAAATTGAGTAAATCTTTCAGATTTTCTAAAATTCGGCTGAAATAAATGAGGAAGCTTCAGGGGCGGTTAAAAATAAAAATTTAAGGGGTGGTCAGGTGGACCTGGCTGGGATTTCAGAACCAGAAGCCATTGAGGGCGATGGAAAGCAGGGGGAAGAAAGATTTCTGGAGTTTTTTCCCTCAAAGAACCCGAATCCCGTACTCAGTGTGGGGAAAGATGGGAAGTTGCTCTATGCAAACAGCGCCGCTTATCCTTTACTTGAGAAATGGAAGCTCCCGGAAGGGGAAAAAGTCCCGTTAGATATTGAAAACCAGGTTCAAAAAGCGTTAATTCTGGGGTATAGTGAAGAACTTGAGCTGGAAGCCGAAGGCAGAACGTACCTGGCCACAATGTATCCCCTGCCTGAGGAAGGCTGCGTAAACATCTACGGATATGACATAAGCAGCCGAAAAGAGCTCGAAAAACGTCTGCTTGTAAGGGAAAAACAGTATACTGTTCTCAAAAGGCTGGGAGAAATTACCCTTTCATGCAAAAGCCTCCAGGCGCTGATGAATGAAAGCATGCGGCTGGTTGCCCGGACTATGGAAGTCGAGTCCTGCAAAATCCTGGAATTCCTGCCCGATGGAAATTTCCTGCTCAGGGCAGCGTTCGGCCCGGATGAAGGGCTTGTAGGAAAGGGAGTCGCAGAAGGGGGAGCGGACTCCCAGGCAGGGTATACAGTGCTTTGCGGGAAACCTGTCGTTGTAGAAGACATGAGAACGGAAAAACGTTTCAAAAAAACCGGCTTCGTCACGGATCACCCCCCTGTCAGCGGGATGAGTGTCAGCATAGGAGGCAGGGAAAAAACCTTCGGGGTGATCGGGGCGCACTCCACAAAGAAGAAGGACTTTTCTGAAGAAGACGTATTTTTCCTGAGCTCCGTGGCTTTTTTAATTGGGGAAACGATTGAACGCCGAAAAGCCGAAGAGGAACTGAGGCTCCATGATAGGTGGATGGAGAAACTGGTAGAGGAAAGGACCAGGGAACTTACTGCAACAAATGAAAGGCTTTTCCAGGAAATTGCCGAAAGAAAAAATGCAGAGAAAACACTGCAAGGTAACTTAGAATTGTTGAAAAAGCTGCTCAATTCGATGCCCAATCCCATATATTACAAAGATAAAAATGGGGTCTTTAAAGACTGTAACGAACATTTTTTCAAACAGATTGTGGGACTTCCAAAAGGAGACATCCTGGGCTTTACATCCCAGGAAGTTACGGAAAGGGCTGCCCCTGAAATTCTCAAAAAGTGCCCCGAATACAACATGGAGTTTCTCCTTGAAAATTCCAGGAAAATCCATAGGGAAGAGCAGGAAATGCTCATGAAAGGGGAAACCCGCATTTTTGAACGCAGACACATCTGTGCCGATGGAAAAACCCGAGACTTCCTTATAAATAAATCAACATTCGGAGACAGTAACGGTGAGATTACCGGACTGCTCTGCGTCATGCAGGACATAAGCGGACTCAAACAGGCAGAAAAAAAGCTAAGGGATAACCTGTATTTCCTGGAAAAACTGCTCGATGCCATACCAACCCCCGTTTTTTACAAGGACGGCGAAAGCAAATACAGGATATGCAACGAAGAGTTCTCCAGGGAGATTGTCGGGGTTCCGAAAGAACAGATAGTCGGACAAACCCTTAATGAGCTTTTTAAAGAGATGCCTGAAGAGCTGATCCGCGTTCACGAAGAATACGACCTGAAACTGCTGAGACAGGAAAAGACCCAGCGTTATGAAGCCAAATTGAAATGCGCCACCCAGGGGACCAGGGACTTTCTCGTCAACAAAGCCCCGTATACAGACGTGAATGGGAACAAAAAAGGAATCTTAGGGGTAATGTTTGATATTACGGAACACAAGCGGGCCCAGGAAACCGTGAGAAAAAGCGAAGAGCGCTATCGCCTGGTTGCAGAGCAGACCGGCCAGATGGTCTTTGATTATGACCTGGACGCGGATACTATTGACTGGGCAGGAATTCGCAGGGAAGACATTGCCCACATACTTGAATTCCAGAAATTAAACCTGGACAGCTGGTACGAATACGTGCATCCCGAAGACAGGGAAAGAGTGAGATCCGCAATGGAAGAAACCTTCAAAAAAGGAAAGGAATTCCATGAAGTGTACCGCTTTATAAAGAATAACGGGGACTACATATATCTGGAAGATAACGCAATCGCATTTAAGGCTGAGCAAGGGCGCATCCACAGGATACTGGGAGTGAAAAAAGATATAACCGAGCGGAAACTTGCCGTGGAAAAAGTGCAGAGGAGCGAAGAATGTCTCCATTCATTCATGCAAAACTTCCGGGGAATCGGATTCCAGCTTGACGGGGACTTCGTACCGAGATTTATGCACGGAGCTGCGGAAGAAATCACAGGATATTCCAGGGAAGAATTCCTTTCCGGAAACCTGGAATGGACCGATCTTGTGAATCCTGAAGACCTCCCGCTGATTCTTGAGAAAAGGAGGAAACTTAAGTCCGACCCGGAGCTCTTTACCGAACTGGAGTACCGGATACGCAGAAAGGACGGCGAGATAAGGTGGGTAAGGGAAGTTATCCAGAACGTCCCGGACCCCTCTGCCAGACCCACGTATTTTCAGGGTTCGATTCACGATATCACAGAGCGAAAAGTAGCCGAAGAAGCCCTGGAAAGGACCGAGAAAATCCGCAAAAAGGAAATCCACCACAGGATCAAGAACAACCTGCAGGTGATCTCGTCACTGCTGAGCCTCCAGGCGGAAACGTTCGTGGACAGGGACGTGCTCGAGGCTTTCCAGGAAAGCCAGAACCGCGTTATATCCATGGCCCTCATCCACGAGGAACTCTACAAAGGTAGCGAAATCGATACCCTGGATTTTGCGGCCTACCTGCGGAAACTGACCTCAGAACTTCTCAGGTCGTACCCGGTGGCGAATGAGGAGGTAAGCCTGGAACTGGACCTTGAGGCGGCCCACCTGGGGATGGACACCGCAATCCCCCTGGGAATTATAGTCAACGAGCTTATTTCCAATTCCCTGAAACATGCTTTCCCTGATGGGGGAGGAGAAATCCGTATAGAACTCCGCAAGACGGGGCAGGTAGGGGAGGAAAATAGGGCTGACAGCAGAAAAATTAATAAAAATGAGGATCGTAATAAAGCAGCTCAGTTTTCACTGGTTGTATCGGATAACGGGTTGGGTTTTCCGGAAAGCATAGATTTCAAGAATACGGCCTCACTGGGCCTGCAGCTTGTAAATACCCTGGTTGAACAGATTGAAGGGTATATTGAGCTTGAGAAAAAACCAGGTACCAGATTTGTGATACGGTTCAGGGAAAGCATCTAATGAAAAGTAAACCGGTAAAGAAAAGCGATAACTGAAATAACAAATGGAAAAAAGCAAGGAAAAAATGGAAAAAATTTAAAGTATTTAACTGAAAATAAAAAATAAAGTCAAAAGAAAAAAGAAAACGGGGGTAACAAAATGGAAAAAGCAAAGATTCTGGTCGTGGAGGACCAGAACATAGTAGCCCTGAATATAAGAAATAAGTTAATGAATCTCGGGTATACCGTCCCGAGCACCGCAGCTTCAGGGGAGGAAGCTATAAGGAAAACAGAACTTACGGGCTCGGACCTGGTTTTGATGGACATCATGCTGAAAGGCGATATGGACGGGATCGAAGCAGCCCGTGAGATAAAATCCCGCTTCGGAATTCCGGTCCTGTATCTCACCGCCTATACGGACAGCGAAACCCTGGAAAGGGCAAAAATGACCGAACCTTCAGGCTATATCTCAAAACCCTTCAAGGAAGAAGACCTGCACAGCAACATCGAGATGGCCCTGCATAAAAACAGGGCAAGAAAAGAGGGAGAAGAAGGTAAGGAAAACGCCCAGGAAAAAACAGGCTAAATCCGGGAAAAAGAATCACGGCAGAAGAAAGGTAATCAGCGCCTTGAATATATAATCGTTAATACGTTATAGGATATCCATAAGAAGCAGCAGACCCAGAAAACAGGTCCTGCAGTGCTAATTAGAAACTCACCGGTGTAGGGGTCCTCGGGATACATTTCAATGTACAGGGAGCCGGCGGTCATTATCAGAAAACTCCCTACCGTGAAAAAAAGAAAGATCAATCTTGTTTTGGAAGTCTTCGGGTCCGGGCGGGGAAAGCTGTTCATAAAAGAAAATCAACATGAAAAAATAAATAATTTTTTAAATTATCCGGAAGTAAAACCCGAATTACACACATGCTGATAAAAAGTATGAAGTAAAAACCGGAAAGATTAAAGCAATAAAGAAAAGGCGGGCGTTAACAATTCTTGAAAAGTTGTGATTGTGGATTGAACCTGTGGATTGAACTTGTGGATTGAACTGGAGGTTGGTTGAGAATCTCCATGAAAAGTATAACGCCCTGAATATTAATCAAAATATATATTATATAAAGTATTTCAATGATATATAATTATAGAAGTATAAAATAGAAATGTATTTAAAATTGAAATTTATCCAGCAAAAATATTTAGAGTAAGTATCCGATTTTCCAGGTATAAAAGTAAAAAATAAGCATTTTGCTTAGAGAGGATGAAAGCAAAAAAAGAAGAGGGTACTGAAAAGGATGATACCCGCATATTCCCGGCAAAAAATTAGGAACCCGGGAAATCCGGAAAGGGCATTCAAAAGTTCGGAGCCATTGCCTTTCCAAAACCTCTGCTTCTTCAGAGATGATAGGCCTCTGCTTCTTCAGAGATGATAAATCTTTGCGGCACTGAACGCCTTCTGAACCATGGTTTCGATATCAAGCTTTTTTTCCTCAAGCAGGATAAGGTCGTATTTAGCCTTTACTTCCGGGTGCTCGGGGACCGCGGCACAGCTGCCTGCAGGCCGCGTCGAGATATCATAGGTTCCGATCCTGCGGGCAATGTCCACTATCTCGCTCTTGTCAAAGGCGATAAGGGGATGGTAAACAGGAACAGCAAGCTGATAGATCTCTGCATACATATTGGCGGCTGTCTGGGAAGCAACCTGCCCGAGGGATGAGCCGGTAATTACTCCGCTTGCACCTTCTTTTTTCATGACCTCGTAGGCCTCCCTGTACATCATGCGCTTGCAGAGAAGGCAGGTATTTTTCCGGTCACAGGTGTCTATGAAAGCCCTGAGGTTCGAGCCGTGGGGGAGATCATAAGTCGTGAACTGGTGCCCGGGCGCCCAGGTTTGGAGCTGGCGGACGCAGTCAAAGGCACGCTCTCTTGCAGCATCTTCGGCATAAGGGGAACCATCGCAGTAAACCGGAATGATCATGACCCCACGCTTCATCATAAGCCAGGCCGCGACAGGAGAATCGAGACCCCCAGACATGAGCACTACCATGCTTCCCTGAGTCCCGAGAGGAAGCCCACCTACGCCGGGAACTGTTTCCAGGTAAACGTAAGCCAGCTTCTGACGCATCTCGACAAAGATTTCCTTATCAGGAGAACTAAGGTCAACCCTGGGCTTCTTTCCCTCTTTTTCCAGGGCATTCCAGACCGCATCCCCGCAGGTTTTCCCTATCTCCGCAGAAGAAAAAGGATGGTTCCCGCTCCTCCTTGCACGGATAGCAAATGAATCTCCTTCCCTGATAAGGCGCAGCCCCAGGGCCGCGCAAACCCCGGCGGCACTCTCAAGGACAGGTTCTGCAGTCACCGCAGGAGAAGTCGAAACTACTCCAAACACATCGGCTGCTGCCCCGGCCGCACGGGCATCAGTGGTCTCAATAAAGATCCTTCCCCATTCCCGCCTTATCCGGGAATACTCGATTCCCCTGGAATCCAGCATTGCCGCAATATTCGTCACAAGGACTCTTTCATACCAGTTCCGTACCCCCTGACTTTTCAGAGCAAGTTCCCCATAACGGACAATGATAACGTCCAGAGGAACTTCAAGTCCCGCCGGAGCGGGGTTAGAACCGAAATCCATTCCTGAAGCTTTATTTTCAGCCATATTCTCAGTCTCGCTTGCGCCCCCGGTATCAGTGCCGGGCTTAAGCCCGGATTCAATATCATTAGAAATGTCTTTCATGGATACTAACGGGTTAGGGTGGCATGTGGTTTAAAGCTTTCAGGGAAAAATTATTTCTTACTCATTAGTACTTCCGTTTTGCTTTTGTAAAAATGGGAAACTAGGATACATATGGAGAGAGAATTTTCAAGGAGTATACCGAAAAGCATAAGAGCTATCATACTCAACAATTTATTAAAAAATAGGAAGTATAATACAAAAAAGGAAAACAAAACAGGCCCGGGGAACTGCAATTATTATCTGATCTTAGATATATAGAAACTGTTGACTATATTGGAAAATCTATATAAGTTAGGACTGCGTAGTATTGTATGATATTGTATATTACGCACAATATCGAAGACATTGGGTAAGACTGGGTAAATTGCCCACTATCGGAACGACGCAAGCAAATAAAGACAACCACGCCAGGGGTGGAGTACCAATGGAGACTCTAAAAAGGCTTGCAGGAAAATCGATAATCACAGCTATTGCAGTTTACAGTTTGCTGCTGGTTTTGTTTCCTGTGGGCTGGATCGTCTTGCTCGGGACCGCAATCGCGAAGCCGAGTACCGAAAAAAGTGTAGAAGCGAGAATCCTTGGGGCAGACATTTAAGTCTGAAACCTCGAGAGAAAAGGCAGGGGTGTCGGAAACAAACAAGGAAACCTGCGAATGGTTTCTGGCCAACATTCTCGTCTCCCAGCACCGGTGTCGAAAAAAACAAGGAAGTTCGCAAGGCTTCTGGCAAACATTCGCACCACCCTCTTGTAATCTGAAACTGGTTTCAAGCGGGTGTCAGAAACCAACAAGGAAACAGCTGTTTCCAGACAATAATTTGGAAAGTCCACTGAATCAAGAGGCGGGTTCAGGCGAGGGCTGGAAAAAGCAAACAGGAGACCGCGGTTTCTGGCAACATTCAGGCAACCCACTTTTTTTTATTCTATCATTTTACGTGGGCATTTTATTTTCTTTTAACTACACTTTGTAATTATTTCTTCAGTTTTGGCATTTCTTTTTACTGCACATACACATGCCTTTTTTACTGTGTATTGTTTATCTCGTATTTATATCAGTTATATTCTATTTTTCCTTTTAATTAATTTTCGTTTTTATTTTATTAAAGTGCGACAGCGTGAACTTTAAATGAGCGAATTCAATGGAGCCTTCCAGTTCTTTTCCGTCAAGTTCCTTTACGTGCCCTTCCGGTCTTTGGCCCCTCCAAGCTGCAGAAAACCCCTATAAAAGCTGAATTGTAAAAAGAAGAAGAAGAAGAAGAGGAAGAAGAGGAGCAGCAAAAATTGTAAGAAAATACTTGAAGAGAACCGAAAAGAAACTCCCAGTTCAAGGTCCAAATAGGTAAAAGAGAAAAAAACCGTACGAAAAAAGAAAATTTTCACCGGATGCCTCAGTAAAGAGGGCATCCGGCAAACCCATTTATTTCAGCTTTCACCGGGCTCTTTAAGGGTTCAGCTTTGAGAATTACCCATTGCTGGAAATGTCCTCATTGAGCTTCGGGGATGTACCATTCGTCATTCACATCTTCATCGGGCTCGGGGATGTACCCGGTGTCGCGAACTTCCCTATCAAGAGGTTCTGGAATGTTCCCGGACTGCTGGGAGCCTGCTGCCTCATTCTCACCAGGGTTCCCAGTTTGATTTTCTGGACCCCCATACCACCTGGTAGGGAGGGTGTAGTCCAGGTCACCCCTGTAAGTGTCGGGAAGGAAAACCTTTGTTCCCCTGTCCTCAAGGGCATCCACAAAGCCCGGATCAAGGGAATCCAGCTTTGTCTTGCAC
Organism: Methanosarcina sp. KYL-1; assembly: GCF_024372725.1. GTDB lineage: Archaea > Halobacteriota > Methanosarcinia > Methanosarcinales > Methanosarcinaceae > Methanosarcina. Next base: position 40,660 of record NZ_VOUA01000025.1, on the reverse strand, counting down.
GCCGACGCATCATCGAATTTCTTCGTGAGATAGAGGGCAAAACGCTTGTTATAAAGGACTGAAACCGAGTTGGGATTTATTGTAAGAGCCCTGTTATAGCACTCTATAGCTGTCTCGGCATCTCCCATTACGTTGTAGATATAGCCCATGTTATACCAGGCAGTGATGCTGGTGGGTTTTAACTGGCTAGCCTTTGTAAAGCAGTCCAGAGCAGCGTTGTGGCTGCTTATCGTATAGTAAACGCACCCCTTGAAGTACCAGGCTGCGGCATTATTTGGAGCATACTGCAGGGTCTTATCATAACAGGCAATGGCTTCCTGATACTTCTTAAGCTTGTAGAGGGCAAAGCCCTTGCTGTTTTGGGAATCGATATTTGCCGGGTCCAGCTCCAAAATCTTATCGTAACAGCCGATTGCTGCCTCGAAATCTCCGAGTTTCTCCAGAGCCTTGCCTTTCCTGTAGATGACCTCCCTGTTGCCTGGAGCGGTCTTCAGGATGCCATCATAGCTTGCAACAGCTTCTTCATACCTGCCAAGCCCTTCAAGAATGGAGGCTTTTTCAGCCAGGACTGCAGCATTTGCAGGTTCGACCTTCAGGAGATTATCATAATCAGCCAGTGCCCCTTCGAGCCTTCCAAGTTTTACGAGGACCAGAGCCCTGTTTTTCAGAGCCTTCGGATTTGTCGGTTCAAGCTCCAGGAGCTGATCATAGCAGGAGACCGCCTCTTCGGACCTTCCCAGGGTTGAAAGGGCCAGACCTTTCCCGTAAAGGGCTCCAGCATTTTGCGGATCGAGCTCAAGCACCCTGTTAAAGTAAGTTACCGCCTCTTCGGACCGCCCAAGGTTGTTGACACTCGAAGCCATTCCGTACCAGGCAATGCTGGACTGCGGGTCAAGAGCCACCGCCTTCTTATAAGACTCCAGGGCTTCCGCATTCCTGCCGAGCTTGTCCAGAATGGAACCTTTCTCATACCATGCCTCCGTAAGCTCCGGATTGATCAAGAGGACCATTTCATAAGCTTTGAGAGCATCCGCATTCATTCCCAGTTTTCTGCTGACTGAAGCTTTCCCGTACCAGGCCGAGTCAGAACTGAACCCAGGGTTAAGGAGTTCAATACTTTTGGGGCTGAAACCCGGGTTATACGTTTTTGAGTCCAATTTTTCATAGCTGAGAAGGTAAGACCAGAACCCGCTAGCAAGCGCCCCTTTAGGATTGACGCCGGCATTATCTCCTTTCAAGAGGACTGAAACTTCGGAATCTGAAAGCTTCAGGGCCTCCTTAAGTTTGAAACTTGCGGGGGCATACCCTGGTCTGAGCTGAAGAGCCCTGTTGTAGCACTCTGCAGCTTCCTCATATCTTCCAAGCTGATCCAAGGCAAGGCCCTTATTGTACCAGATCTCTGCGCTCTCCGGGGCAAAGGCAAGGACCTGGTCATAACACTCAATTGAATCCTCGTAATTTTCGAGTTTTGTCAGGGCGACTCCTTTGCTGTACCACGCAAGGGTATAGTTTTCATCCAGGGCAAGAGCTTTATCATAGCTTTTCACCGCTTCCCTGTATTTCCCGAGACTTGCGTAATCAAAGCCCTTCCTGAACCAGACTTTAGCATAACCCGAATCCAGCTTCAGGGCTTTATCGTAGCATTCAGCTGCCTCCCCGTATCTCCCAAGCCCGTCAAGGTCCAGAGCTTTCCTGTACCAGACCACTGCATGCTCGGGTTCTTCTTCAAGGACCCTGCTGTAACAGTCCAGAGCAGTCTCGTAGTTTTCGAGCTTATCGAAAGCCAGGCCCTTGTCGTACCAGATCTTAACAGACTCCGACCTGAGATCTGGTGTTTCGGAGTAACTTGCCAGCGAAGCATCGTAGGCGTTCAATTTATTGAGCAGGGCATCTCCTGCCTCTTCTATCTCGACTCCGACACCGGGGTTAAGGGCCCTGTCATAGCACTCAATAGCAGCATCATACTGCCCCATCTTGTTAAGCACGGAACCTTTGCTGTGCCAGGCATCGGAGTTGTCGGGATCATACGTAAGAATTTTATCGTAACACTGAAGCGCATCAGCATACCTGCCAAGTTGCTCGAGCCCGGAACCTTTCCTCTGAAGGGCTCCGAGGTTATCCGGCTCCGAGAGTAGCACAAAGTCATAACAGGTTAACGCATCCCCATATAGCCCCAGCCTTTCAAGGTCCTCACCTTTGCTATACCAGGCCTCAACCGAGTCCGGGTTGATGGAAATAACCTGCTCATAACAATCTACGGCAGCCTCGTAATTTTGAAGTTTATCGAAAACCAGCCCCTTCTGATACCAGATTGCGGAATCTCCAGGAGAGATATTCAGGGCCCTATCAAAGCATATCATTGCTTCATCATATTTTTCGAGCCCTGCATAGGCCTGCCCCTGCATATAGAGGGCTTTCGAACAATTTGAACCATACTCAATTGACTTTTCATAGGAGAGCAAAGCCGACTGGTCCGAACCCATCTTTTCAAGCGCCTGGCCTTTTCGGAACCAGAGTTCGGCAAGATAGGAGTCCGTAGCAAGACCCTTCTCGTAACAATTCACCGCTTCAAGATAATTCAGAGACCCTAACAGTTCATCTCCCCTTTCATACCAGCTCTCAGAAGAAGCCGGAAAAGTTTCAAGAGCCCAGGTGTAACAGTCAATAGAATCACTGTACATTCCCAGCTCTTCCATAGAACGCCCCCTGGAATACCAGGCGAGGGAAGAATCAGGGTTTATATCAAGGGCCTTTTCATAACATTCGATGGAAAGCTTGTATTCCCCTAGAGAATACAAAGTATTGCCCTTGCTTATCAGGCCTTCAAAAGAAGTCGGATTCTGCGCAAGTACTTCCCCGAGAGTTGGGGGGGCCCCACCGTCCTCCAGAGTATCGTCTGTGACCAGTCCCTGGATTGAAATGGCCCCGGCAGGCAGAGGACCTGCAGCCGAGACTACCACTAAGATAAGGCTTAATAAAATGAAGGAATTAGCAATCGAATTAACTTTTTTTTCCGAGCCCATTAAATACCCCGAGATTTTCTAATGAGTTCCTTTTGGAGAATTTTACAACACATACTAATCAGGTTATCAATTATTAATCATTTATTATTCATAATGTGGCATCCTGTGCATTACCAAAGATGCAAAGCAACTGTATATGAGAATATTCAGAACATAACATACATCTTCATAATATAATATAGCATTCTGAAACATTTAAATTTAGAACATTCTGAGAATAAAACGTGACAAGATAAATTCTTTTTGCTCAAATTGACTATAATTTATACAGTTTATATAGAACATCAAGCTTGAATTAACAGGACACAATACCAGTATCAAGGTACTCAAACTTAAAAAAGTATTCGGAAAAAGAAGGATTATATTTAATCCGGAAAAGGGATACGTGCCAGAGGAAAAAGGAGCATGGACCCGGAGGAAAAAAAGAATTCATCCAGGAAAATCCCTGCTTCCTGGAAAAAACACTTTGAGCTTTCCAGCAGATTTGCATAAAGTATATACTATGAAATTTCCTATTCGAAAGCATGCACGAAGAAGACCTGGCTTTTTTCCGAAAATGGTTTCTGGACTACGTGGGAGGCTTTTCTTCACCTGACCCTTTAGTCCGGGAAAACATTGAACTTAAAACCGAACACACAAAAAGGGTCTGCAAAAACATACTCTTACTAGCAAAAACCGGAAAACTCGGAGAGGAAGAATGCCAGCTTGCCGAAACAATCGCCCTCTTCCACGACCTGGGCCGTTTTGAGCAGTTCACCAGATATAAAACATTCAAAGATTCGGATTCCGAAAACCATGCTGTTCTCGGGGTAAAAATCCTGAAAAAAGCCGGAGTTCTTTCTCACCTTTCCGAAAAAGAGCAGGATCTAATTTTGAAAGCCGTGGAGTACCACAACCTCGTGGAAATTCCCGAAAGTGCAAAAAACTCCCCGGAACTGCTCTTCCACTCAAAGCTGGTTAGGGATGCCGACAAACTGGACATCTTGAGGCTCATTTGTAAAGACTATGAATCAGGGGAAAAATCCCGAAACCCTGCCCTCGAACTTTACTTGCCCGATACTCCGGAATGTTCCGGCCCCGTGATAGAAGATATAATGAACAACAAAATGGCAAAAATAAGAGACGTCCTAAACCAGAACGATGTAAAACTCCTTCGCCTGAGCTGGGTCTTTGACATCAATTTCCCCGAGACTTTTGCCCTCCTCAGAAAACACCGTTACCTGGAAATAATCATTTCCTCTTTGCCAGGGACCGAAGAGGTCCGAAGGGTCAGGAGACACCTCGAGGACTATTTGGAAAAACATAATAAATAAATCGGAAACTATGAGATTTGAAGGAATAGTATAAGAAAATTTATAAATTTGGCAAACATTGATATAATGTCCTGAACAGATATTTACATGTCCTATAACGGCAGAAACTTGAAGAAAAAAAGTAGCTAGTAAGCCCGCGACTGGATGAGTACTGGCAAGAGAATCTACTCGGGAAATGACACGGACTTACAGGGGACGATCTACTGCGAAAGTAGCCTTTACAAGCGCACGGAGGTGACTGCGTTGAGCGTAAGAGGCTTTGCAGGAAAGTCGCTTGTAGTTGTGGTTTCGGCATACTGCCTTTTGTTGATCCTGTTTCCAGTCGGATGGCTGGTTTTGCTTTCAGGCACAATACTGCAATCGTATGCAGCTAAAAAAGTATTAGGTATCAGTATTCCAGCTACAAAAGCGGAAAGAAAACCAGAGCATAGCAAAGAACTGATAAGAAAACAGTGTAAACATTGAGAAATCGAGAGTTGCACAAAAAGGCATGCACTGGAAAACATAGGCTTATTCCATCATAGGCTTATTCCGTATATCGCCTTTGATGCTCGTTTCCGAGGCTCCGCCTGTAATCGGAGCGGACCTGCTTATTACATTGTTCGCAAAGCAGCTTTTCCAGGGCATCGTCATCAATTTTTTCTTCTTTTTTATCGGCAGAACTTTTTTTGTCCATAGCCCGGCACCTCAAAATTCCAGGTATTCAACCTCTGCTATTCATCAGGATCATGTTCGGACTTCAAAGCCTTATCTCCGCAAGCTGGAAGCATCCCCCTCAAAAACCAGTTTTATCAGGCGAAGGTTTTAGGGAGGGGCATTTTACTTTGAATTCTGTGGTTTGCAATTCAGTCGGATTCTTCCCTATGTTGATAGGAAATCAACCCCTGTTGATTGCTTTAAGCCCCGTAGGCTGTTCGATAAATACCACATCCAGGCCGAGAAGTTCACGCAGCCTGGGGCAGAGAGCTTCCATCCCCGGGTTTTCCGTGGCATAGTGAGTCGCATCGACAAGGCAGAGGTCCCCGTAGGAACGGAGGATATCATGTTTCAGCTCGGAAGAGATAACAGCATCAACACTGCATAAGCGGGCAACTTCAAGGTACTCGCTCCTGAAGCAACTGCCCCCCATTACCATGATACGCCTGATCCCTTCCTTTTCTCCTGCATACATGACAGGGGCCCTCAAACACTTCGAAACATGAGCTGCCAGCTCAGCCGAAGAACAGGGATCAATTTCCCCGATTCTACCCATCCCTGCCTCTTCTACATTCCCGAGCCCGAGCCGCGCCGCAAGTACGTCATTTACCCCACCTTTAGCCCGATCGTAGTTGGTATGCATGCTGTAGAGGGAAATCCTGTTTTCCAGAGCAAGCCTCAGGGAAGCTGCCAGTGGCTTCGAAATTATGGTAACTGGCTGGAAAATAAGGGTATGGTGAGTTATCAGCAGGTCGGCACCCACTTCTGCAGCTCGTTCAAGGGTATAAGCGTTCGCATCCAGGGCAACTGCAATTTTTTTCACATCGTTTTCCAGGTTCAGGATCAAACCGATCCTGCCTTCATCAAAGTCCTCCGCAAGGTAGGGAGGTGCTATTTCCTCAAGAAATCCTACTATTTTTTCAAGATCCATAGAAAAACCCTCTGAGAGCAGGCAAACATAAAAATTATAGAGAGCAAGACCCTGCATTAAACTCTCACGAGATTTGATGCCAATTTCCGGTGAAAAAACCGGCACTCAGCCTGCTTAAAGATATTCCTTCAATATTTCAGTTATTCCTTCAACATTTCAGTTATTCCTTCAACATTTCAGTTATTCATTAATATTTTCCATCCAGGCCCTCATGGAAAAACAGCATCCTTTCAAAAAGACAGAAAAACATCAAATATAAAAATTTTATTGAAAACACCCACAAAACTTAAAATATATTCATAAAAGATATTTTGAGAAGAAAATGGGGATACTTAAAGAAAGGAAATTTTGGGAAAAGTATAAGAAAAACGACAAAATAAAGATATAAAAGAAGCTAAGAATTGGAGTACAAAGAAAAGATAAAGAAATTAAAGGCATGAAAAACGACGAAATTACTGGGTGTGCTGGGGCAAAAACGATGCAGCGCAAGAAGAGAATACTTTCTCAAGAAGAGGGTATCAAAAGGGAATCGTTTAAAGAAATTTTTAACTATGAAATTAAAAATATTATAGCAGCTGCAAGCATCACAAAAGCGCAAAATTATGTTTCCGTGCACACTGGCCCAATTAAACCAGCGTCAAAATTTCAGGAAAGGTAACCATGGCTAAAAAAATTGTACTGATAGCATTACTTGTTGTTTTCATTTTCTCAAGCCTTTCTACGGCCGCGCTCGCTGCAGACGATGTGGAGTGGGTAGAGAAACTGGATGGGAAAAAACTCTACTGGGGAGATTCCGTAACAGTTACGGGGTATGTGATTAAAGCAGAAGACTTTCATGAAGATGGGGCAGTGTTCATTACCATCTCAAAAGATGGGGAAGAACTTAAAAGCGGACCTCTTACCGCAGGGATGGAGCTCGAATACGACGATGAGATAAAAGTCTATGCCCAGAAAGTGGACCCCAATTATGAAACAATCAAAAAAGACGGGATAGAATTCAGGACCGGGAACTGGAACCCTTATGCGGAACTTGACGTCCTCATAAGAGGAAAACCAGAATTTGATATCGACGTTGATACCGAGCAGGACACCTACGACCCCAAATACGCAGCAGACAGCAGGATCGATGTAACGATAAATGTAAAGAATGATGGGGATGCAAAAGCCGAAAATGTGGTGCTTACCATCGACACTGCGGGACTTGAGGTAATAAGCGGAAAAACAAAGTACACATATACAGAAGTCCTGAAAGGCGAAAGCAAAGAGCCGATTACACTTACCTTGAAGGTGCCCGCTCCCTGGGAAGACACCAATTTTAAAATTATCGCCAAGACCACATGTCAGGACATCAAAGACGAGGAGTATGAAAACGAAGGTTCCAAGACCGTGAAAATCAAGCAGAAATGGGACCTCGTGGTTTCAAAAAGCGCAACAAAAGAGCGCCATATGGGAGAGCCGGTGTACGTATCCGTAAATGTCCGGAACGGAGGGCTCTGTGATATTAACAACATAGAACTTACGGATTCCATTGTCTCAGGCATGCGGCTTGAGAAAGAAACGGAACTGAGCACAACCCTCTCCTTAAAAGCAGGAGAAGCTGCAGCTGAAGTCTTCAAGTATACCCTCATCCCCGAAAAACCGGGGGATTTCACCTTCCCGAAAACCACTGCCTCTTTCACCCTTGCAAACGGGCAGAGTAAGACGGTCAACTCGGACAATTCGGAAAAAACAAAAATTTACGGGCCGAACATAATCCTGACCAAGAGCCTTGACAAAACCAAGCTCAACCCCGGAGACGAGCTGACAGTCACTCTCACCGCAAAAAACACCGGAAACGTTGACTCAAGCGTAACGGTAACAGATACAGTGCCCCCGGAGGCAAAATTTATCAGCGGGGAAAAGGACTTTAAGGGAGTGCTCCAGAGCGGCGGCGGAGCAAAGACCATTAAATACGTCATCCAGATGCACAGCGAAGGGGAAATCCAGCTGCCTCCCTGTAAAGCGACGTTCCTTGACCTTGAAGATTACAAAGGAGAAGTCTATTCAAGCACCCCGCCTGTAGTTTATGTAGGCACTCCCGTGTCCCTGGAAGGGAGCAGTGAGGGCCCTTCGGGGTCAACAGAATCAAATGAAGAGAAAAAGCCCACATCCAGTGTGAATACCGGGGACGAAGAAGACGAAGATACTCCGGGCTTTGGCCCGGTGCTTACAGCCCTGGGGCTTCTGGGAGTTGCAGGGCTTCGCAAAAAAGGGATTGTCTAAAAGCAGAAAAGAAATTGTCTAAAAGAAGGTAAGAAATAATGGCTTTAGAGGTGCTGCCCCGGATTTCCTGGGAGCATTACCCATTTCAATCGCCATTTATTCTTCAATTACCTTCTGCTTTTCTTTAATCACTGCCGATCTGCTCTTCTTCAATCGTTAACCGCAATTCTTCAATCATTGTCTGCTTTTCTTTAATCGCTGCCTTCTGCGGTTAATTTGTCTGCTTTTTTTTAATAGCGGCCTTCTGTTGTTAATGTCTGCTTCTCTTCAATCACCGTTTACATTCTTATTCTATTGTTCATTACAGTTTTCCATTTTCCCGAAAATCAGTGGCTTTTCATCCTGCCCTTTGACCTGAAGGGTCTCCTTTCCGGATAATAGATAAAGATTTAAAAACAAGAAAAGAAAACTCTCCATAACTCTCCAAAAAGAAACCCGGAAAAATCAGCAGACCCCCTTAAAAAAATAGGAAACCCAGCATGAACGACCTGCAAACCCATCTTATATCAAAAACCCTTGTCCTTACCCACGGCGATTCCGACGGAATCTGTTCGGGTGCAATTGCAAAGAGCGCCTTCCCGGATGCATATGTATACTTTACGAGCCCGGTTAACCTTCTTGATAATTTGAATGATTTAAAAAGCGTTGAAACTCTCATCATCTGCGATATCGCGATTAATGAAAAGCACTGCCCTGAGATCTACTCGCGGCTCAGGGAACTTTCAGAAGAATGCAACCTCTACTATATCGACCACCACCCCCTTCCGGAAAACTGCACTTATGAAGACTGGTATTACCACGACCCTTCAGCCTGTTCGTCCGAACTGACCTACCGGCTCTTTGAAGACCTGCTTAGCCAGGACATGCGCAGGATTGCAATCTACGGGGCCATAGGGGACTTCTGCGACAACACGCCACATATCAGGGACTGGGTAAGGGACTGGGACAAAAGGAGCCTCTATTTCCAGGCAGGGACCCTGATCCAGGCAGTGCTCCACAAGGGAAAGGACTACGATTTCAAGAGGACTCTCCTCGAACCCCTCTCAAGGGACAGGATTCCCTCACGGATCCCTGACCTCCTCGGACTGGCAAGGGATGCTGCCTTAAATGAAGAGAAAATCCGGCTCTTTGTAAAAGAACATGTGGAAGTCTTGAAAAATTGCGCGTATATTGTAAATACGAATAACTCCATTTCCAAAGCAGCAATTTATGCAGCCTCCTACGGCCAGAGGGAAGTGGGCGTTGCAGCCGAACACCGGGATAAAAAAGGTATATACGACCTTAGTATCCGTTCCCGGGGAAAAGTAGACGTTAACCGGATCCTCCGGACCCTCGCCCCGCAATTCGGCGGAAGCGGCGGCGGACACCCTCTCGCAGCAGGAGCACGCATCCCCGATGACTCCTTTGAGGCATTCCTGCGCGCCTTCGACGCCAGGCTGGGGGACGCAAAATGAGGTAAAAACAAATGAAAACAAGCAAGACCGTGGCTGAAAGCGGCATAAACCTTGAAATTCTCTTTGTCGGACGCTCCAACGTGGGCAAATCCTCTCTCATCAAAGAATTCTTCGGCGCAGAAGTAAAAGTCGGAAGGCGCCCGGGGGTCACCCTGCGCCCCATCCACGTCCACCTCTCGGACCTCCTCATTACCGATATGCCGGGTTTCGGCTTCATGAGCGGGGTCAAGGACAGGAAACAGGACATCGTAAAAGACCAGGTCGTGCGCTACATCGAAAAGAACGCCGAAAGGATAAAGATAGGGGTCCTGGTAGTTGACGGTCCTTCCTTCCCGGACATCGTCGACCGCTGGGATTCCAGGGACCAGATCCCAATTGACATAGAGATGTTTGATTTCCTGAGGGAAATCGGGATCGATACCCTGATAGCTGTAAATAAGATGGACAAAGTAAAAGAAAGCGAGTATGACCCTCTCCTTGATGAAATCACAGCCCGCCTGGGGCTTGAACCCCCATGGGAGAACTGGAAACACCTGGTTGCCCCGATCAGCGCCAAAAAAGGAGACCTGAAAGCCTTAAAGGGCCTTCTGCGGGACAGGTTGCACGAAATGAAGCGTGACGACCTGTTCAAATATATCTGAAAGATATGAATTAAGATGCTTCAGGGAAATTAAGTTGCTTCAGGTCGAGAAAAGGGTATTAGAGCCTTTTCAGCTGCTGGGCATATACCCTCTCGATCCGCTGGATTGAATCGGCTTCTTCGGGGGCCTTATCGTTCCGGACACGGATGAAGCGGGGGAAACGCAGCGCAAAACCTGAGGCATAGTTGGGGCTTTTCTGGATTTCTTCAAAGGCGACTTCCAGGACCACTTCAGGCCTTACGGCAAAAACCCCGCCTGATTCCCCTTCCATTAGCCCCGTAAGCATCCCGGTAAGTTCCCGGAGCTGCTCGTCAGTCAGGCCGGTGCCAACTTTTCCGATCTGCAGGAAGCGGGAAGTTTCAGGGTCGTAGCAGGCAACGGTATAGGAACCTATCAGGTTTGCCCGCCGGCCAAAGCCCCATTCGGCTCCCACGACCGCCAGGTCCAGGGTCTCCATTAGAGGTTTTTTCTTGAGCCAGTTCTTGCCGCGCTTGCCCGGGGAATAAACGGAACCCGGGTTCTTGACCATGATTCCTTCGTGCCCGGCTTTTAAGGCTTCCCGGTATATTTTTTCCACAAGTTCCAGGTCGCCAGTGATTACCTGCTCGTCCACGGAAATGGACTTTGAGTCTTCCACCGAGCTTTCCACGCAGGACTCAAGGGCTTTTCGCCTTTCCAGGAGGGGAAGGTCGATCAGGGTCTTCCCGTTCAGGTACATGATGTCGAAGAGGTTTAGCTGGATGGGAATGCCTGCGGCTTTCTCCTCCACATCATATTTTCGCCGGAAACGTTTCAGGATCTCCTGAAAGGCCCTGGGCTTTCCCTTTTCGTCCACGGCAACGGCTTCCCCATCCAGGATTGCGGACTCGGCCTTCACGTGCTTGCGGACGATTTCCACCAGGTCGGGGAGGGAATTGGTGACGTTTTCGAGTTTCCTTGAAAAGAGGGTAACGGAATTTCCGTCCTTATGGATCTGGACCCTGGCCCCGTCAAATTTCCATTCGACTGCGGCTTCTTTCATATCCCTTATATCGGAATCGATGTCCGGACTGATCTGGGAGAGCATCATCTTGATGGGGCGGTTGATCTCAATCCCCAGGGTTTCAAGGGCTTCCAGGCCGCCTTTTTTAGCAGCCTCAGCCACGATCCCGAGGTCATTCGTGACCATGAAAGCATGCTCCACCACATCTGCAGGCACAGAGAAGGCTTTTGCAATGGCGTCCCTGACGACACCTTCCCCTACACCTATGCGGAGCTCTTCTAAGGCAAGCCTGGAAATGTACTTAGCTTCCCTTGGGCTTGAGGAATTGAAGAGGAACTGGAGGTTTTTGATTTTCACGTCCTGCGAACCTTTCCCGGTGGCTTCGGAAGCGGTCTTGAAGCGCTGGTAGACTTCCGTAATTGAGAGTTCGGGCTCTTCTTCCATAAAAGAAGAAAAAGTGGCCTGGTTCTTGCGCTTTTCCTTCAGGACCAGGAGGGCAGCATCTCCAATGTCGCCGGTGGTCCGGATCAGGGCTTCAATGCTCTTTATCGACATCCCCGAGGCCCTGGAGAGGGCAGCGTAGAGGAGGCTCGTGCCTATTCCCAGCTGTTCCCCGCTCCAGGCGGGAAAAACTTCGCTCATGATGAAATGAGTTGCCAGGGGCAGTTCTTCTGCATCCACCTTTCGAAGCAGTTCAGAAACCTTATTAGTGGTCTCGATGGTACTCGAAATCTTCTCGATAGCCTGGCAGGTCTCTGCAAATTCCCTGAAGCTTGTCATGGTCCCAGTAGCCTTTTTTATGTTATGCTCTGTTGCGGATTTGGGGTTTTGAAAATCCGGATTTACCCCTTTCAGCAGTCCCTGTAAATTGCGACCAGGTCGCTGAGGATTGCACTTGCAGTCTCGATGGAGCCCGCACCCTTTCCGGTAACTGTGATTTCCCCTGCAAGCTCGGTGTCCACCGAAGCCACATTGAGGGTACCCCCAACAGCAAGGGGATGGTTGATGGGCACGAGCCTGGGGGCAACATGGATCCTGTCCCTGCTTACTTCCCCGATGAGTTTGATCACATGCCCGTTCTTGTAAGCCATATCCAGGGCTTCCGGGGTGATTTTCGTAATTCCCGTGACCCCAACATCCCGGTAAGTGGCATCCAACCCGAAGATTGCGTTTGCAAGGATTACGAGTTTGCAGGCGGTATCGATCCCTTCCACGTCGTAACTGGGGTCGGTCTCGGCAATCCCGAGTTCCATTGACTCGGCAAGGATGTCGGAGTAACTTGCCTTTTCTTCAATCATCCGGCTCAGGATGTAGTTGCAGGTCCCGTTAAGAATTCCTTTGATGCTCCTGACGTTATTCCCTGCAAGTACCTCATTTACCAGGTTGATGACGGGCATGGAACCGCCCACAGTGGCTTCAAACCTGAACCTGCAGCCGGCTGCCTTTGCGGTTTCCACAAGTTCCCGGTACTTCATGGCAAGGGGCCCTTTATTGGAAGTAACCACATCTCTGCCCATCTCGAAGGCTGCAAGCATGTTCTGGAGACCGGCCCCTCCGGTCTTTATATTTGTGGGGGTTGTTTCGATTACCAGCTCATGCTCAACGGATTTGATGACTTCAAGCCCGGTTAGTTTTTCCAGGGCAACCGTGCCCTTTTCCCGCTTCCGTGCCAGGCAGTCGGCAAGGTCAACTCCATCAGGGTTGACTGTCGCACCCTTCGAGTCAACGACTGCAACTACACGCACGTCCAGCCCGATGCTTTCCAGGTATTCCCTTTTCATAAGGAGAACCTCGGCTACACCCTGTCCGATTGCACCGAACCCGATAATAGAACAGCGTACTGTTTTCATTTTCTCAATCCTCTAAATCTCTTTTTCAGGCCTGGACGTCTATTGGCAGGACCATAAGCAGGTCTTTTTTTGCTGAGACTTCTTTCAGGATGTTGAGCGCCTTTTGCATATCCTCTTTTCCCACTGCATCGATTTTGATGAGGGCTGAAGAAAGCAGGTCTATACCGGGCATGGAGAGGGAAATGTCCACAACTTCAGCAAACCCGGTCTTGTCGATCTCATCTATGGTATCCTGAATCCCGGTATGAACCACATGCCCTATGAGGACCACATTTATACTTTCCCTGAAGCGGTGTTCTCCGACCCTTACAACTCTGATCCCGTTTTCTTCCAGCTTTGCCTTTATGGCTTCAATGCTTTCCGGCCTGATTTCAAGCACCAGCTGCACAGGCACCGTGTTTCGGGGGGTCCTCTTCTGGTGGTGATGTAAAACAGTTATCAGGTTAGCCCTGCATTCCGAAAGGGGCTGGAGGGCTAAAAGCATCTGCCCGGGCACATCCTTTAATTCAATGTCCATGGAAACTCGCATAATGTCCCTCAGTAAATTAAGTAGCATTATATATCCGATAATATCCAGTCTCTAGTCCTTTTACATAGCATACACATTACATAATGTATGCAGTTCCTTGAATTCTGTAACGAACGTACCAGTCTCTTTTAATCCTGTCACCCTGGTGACGTACTATTATTATAAGCCTTTTCAGTGAATGATTTCGTATCAATAATGTGAAAACGCAAAAGGGTATTGATAAGTTAGGTAGTTTGTTTGAAAGACGATCCCTTTGCAGGGCGATGCATATCAAAATATTTTAAAGATTTTTAACCCTTTTTGCTGTTTAGAAGATGAATTTAATTATATATTTTACTATTTGCAGTTTTTCAAAAGAGATTTTTTAAGGTAATTTTACCATCTCATTCCCTTTTACCATCTTCCCTTTTACAATCTTCCTTTTTATTCTCATATTCAGCCTGCTTTCGGATATGTTCGTCAGTTATCCGGAGAACATTTCCTCTTCCCTTCTTAAATTTTTCAATCAACCCCCTTTCTTCCAGATCGGAAAGCATCAGGCTTACCTTGGATTCGGAGTATCGGGACTTCTTCCTGAGCTCTCTCTGGGTGATCCTGTTCCCGCTTGCCCGGATAAGTTCCAGAACTTCTTTTAGATCATCAGGGAGGTGAGCCTCGGGATCATCCCGAAGATGAACTTCGAGATCGTTGGTCAGGTCATCCGGGAGGCCATCAGGAAGGTCACAGGGAACTTTTTTTACCGGTTCTTTCGGGTCCCAGGCTGTTGTTGGAATTACGGAGGCTTCAAGCTCTTCCCCGGAAGGTTTTGCCCGAACTCCATAAAGGGCCTCTGCTCCATCTGCAGGTTCAGGCCAGCTGACTACAGGTCCGCTAACCCCTTCTTCGGGAGCCTCAGGTGCAGGAGGTTCCGGACTTTCTTCCGGTACGACAAAATTCCAGGACTCTATTTCAACTTCTTCAGGGGATTTGGCCTCCGTTACGGGATTTTCATGCCGCGGCTTGCTCACCATTTCCGCCTCATTTAAAGGCCCGGGGGAGATATCAGAAGTTTTTCCCTGTCTCTCTTTCCAGAAATAACCTACAAGGAGCAGGGCGGAAAGGGCAAGGAAAACAAATATGACTGTGGTATTTTGGGAGTCTTCTTCTGCTACAAGTTCTGCTTCTTTAAAATCCCGGTCAATATCTTCAAGCTCACTCTGGTCCAGGAGCTCTTCTTCGTAAGGGGGAAATAGGAGGATGTCAAGCACATAATCCCCGTCCTCGGAAATCTTAACAGTCTCCTCAGCCGCATAAACCAGGGTACCCCCTTCAAAGTAGCTGGCCGTTATCAGGTAGTTTCCCGGAGGCAGGTTGAAAGAATACACCGCATCCGGGGCAACGAAATACTGTTCCGGGGTCGAGTTTACTTTAATCACGGCATTATTAAGCGGCTCGAAACTGTACCACTCGTACACGGTCCCGTGCACTGTAGCTGCAAGAGCACCTCCCGGGGCAAGCAGGAGGAATAAGAAAAAACAACCGATAGCGCAGAACTTATTAAAATTCACGAAAGCTTAAACGGGTTTTTAACATAAATCTTTTACTTATCCTGAGAGGGGGCCTGAGATTTAAAGGCACCATAAAGTTTTTTCAAAGAAAAGAAGCCCCAATCAAGCTTTAAAATCCGTACTTTTCGATCCATGAGGCATTTTTCGGAAAGAATGCTTATATTTTCTCTTTCCAATAGGGCAGTAATTACAACTGAAAAAAATATTATAATCAATTAAAGGATCAATTAAAAGAAGAAGATTAAAAGGAGGCGTCAGATGGAAAAATCAAGAATAATGCGATATCTGGCTTATTTTACCATAGTACTGATGTTGCTCAGCGTGCTGCCCGGAGGGGCCCTTGCTGCAAAAGGGGCACCAGGGCAGGGTAATGGAAACCAGGAAAAATATACAGGGGAAAATGTCGCCGGTTCAGATGATAACGGAGCTGACAGTGGAGACGAGGTTGACGACGGTGAGGATTCAGGGGACGATTCGGATGATGACTCGGACGATGATTCGGATGACGATTCAAGACCCCTCCAGGACAGGGACCGCCTTAGAGAAAGAGCCCAGGACATGAAAGAAGAGAGAAAGCTGACCAGAGAACAGCTTAGAGAACAGGTCCAGTCCCAGAGAAGGATATACCAGGATGCCAAAGGAAACTTCCTGCTGGTCAGGAAGCAAATCAGGGCAGGACAATTTGAAGACCCTGAGAGGGAAGCTACCAGGGAATACCTTAATGCAAGCCTCTGCTACATGATAGCCCACCTTGAAAACGTCCGGTACAACCTGAACAACTCAAACGGCAACGGTACGGAAGCTAGAATTGAAGCCATTGATGAACAGATCGAGCAGCTGAAGGGAGAGCAGGCACTTATTGAAGGTTTCGACGAAAATAGCACCCTTGAAGACTTCTCAATTGCGACCACTTCAGTGAGAGGGGCTTGGAATAATGCACAGAAGGCCAGCCTGGCAGGGGCAGGGCAAACTGTCAGCGAGAGAATTGGCGAATTCCTCGAGAAATCTGAAACTCTCTCAGAAAAGATTGAAGCTGAAATTGAGAAGCTAAACGAAAGTGATGTTAATACCACGGAACTTGAGGAAAAGATAGCCGATTACAATGCACTGATAGCCTCTGCCGAAACAAACAAGGAAAAGGCCGATGCAATTTACGATGATGAGGATGCCACGCCGGAAGAACTGGAAGAAGCAAACGAATACCTGCGTGATGCCCTGAGCGACATCAATGAGGCAAACCAGATTGTAAAAGAAATCTTCGAGGAATTGAAAGAATACGAAATTGAAACTGAAGAAGAACAGGAACAATTGCAAACACAGGAGCAGGAACAAAAACAAGAAATGACCGATGAAGAAGAGCAGGAGCAAGAACAATTGCAGACCCAGGAGCAAGAACAAGAACAAGAAATGGCTGACGAAGAAGGGCAGGAAGAAGAGTCTGATGGTGAAGAAACCGAGATTTAAGGAGGCACAAAATGGTCAAATTCACTCACCTGCTCATTCTCTCAGCTTTAATGGTCTGGCTTGCAGGGTCTGGCTGCGTCGGGAACGATGCTTCTGATGCAGAGGAATCTAAAATAGACTCAAATGCTGCTGAGCTAATGGAAGAGGATCAGTACGCAGAAGAACTGGAACTTAACGAAGCAGAAATCCAGGCACTTGAAGCAGATATGGCAGAACTTGAATCTCTGCTTGAAAATGCAAGCCTTGAAGAAGAAATAGTTATTGAAGAGCTTTAAAAAAGTAATCCCGCCTGCAAAAATGGAAATTTCGCCTGCAAAATCAAATATGTAAAAACAGAAAAAGAGCAATACAGGGAAAAAACTAACCCAAAAAAGAAAAGATTGTTTTCACTTGAAAAACATCTTTTCTTTGTTTTTCATTTTCCGGAGTTCTTCCTCCAGGGTTTCTATTCTGGACTCGAGCTCTTTCATTTCCTTTCTGCTAATGACATCCGTTTTTGAGACGACTTCCTGGATCTTTTCAGAAATTTTCTTTTCCAGGTCAACCTTCTGTTTTTTGCTCTCATCGAGCATTTCGGAGACCAGCTTCTTGCCTTCTTCTTTATTGATGTCCCCTTTCTCGACCAGATCCTTTACAAGATCATTAATTTTATCTTCAGTCATTGCCCAGAGGCCGGCCCCTATGAGCCCCAGTTTTTGCATGGATTTTTTCATATTCACACCTGGATTGGAATCATTAATCTTGATATAATTATTTGCATGGTAATGGGCAAGTCCCAAAGATCAGGAGGCTTTTTTGCCTTCTTCCCTGCTCTCAAGCCTGTCCATGATTTTTGGCCAGAGGGACATTGAAATGATCATGGTAATCACAAAGACGAAAATTGCCCCTGCGGCCATATCTACCTGGGTATAGGCCATTTCTCCCCGGAACATGTTAGTTGCGAGCGCCCCGAGCAAAAACAGGTTAATTAACAAGAGTGAGGTGGCTAAACTTGAAAGGAGCACGACTCTTGTCCTTTTGTCCTTAGGTCCGAATTTCAGCATGGAGCTAAACCTCTCATCATCAAGAATTTAGTAAATCCCGGAATTCCTCAAATTCTTCCTTAAATTATTAAGCCGCGAAAATATCTGCCCTGAACTTATTTAATCTTACTTCTTTTCATGAGCAGGGAATTTGTGGTTACGGACACCGAGCTCATTGCCATGAAGGCGGCTGCAAGCTCAGGAGAGATCAGGATCCGCTCGAAGAAGGGATAAAGGATCCCCGCTGCAATGGGAATCCCGAGCGAATTGTACCCGAAAGCCCAGAGCAGGTTCTGCTTGATCTTGCGGATGGTAAGCCGGCTCAGGCGAAGGGCGGCAACAACGTCCAGCGGATCATTTTTAATCAGGACGATTTTGGCAGACTCCATTGCAACGTCCGTGCCCGCACCCATTGCAATTCCCACGTCGGACTGGATAAGGGCAGGGGCGTCATTAATTCCGTCACCTACCATTCCAACAAGCTTGCCCTCGCCCTGAAGCTTCTTGATTTCGCTGGCCTTGTCCTCAGGCAGCACCTCGGCAAGCACCCTGGGAATCCCTACTTCTGCCGCAATGGCACCGGCAGTTATGGCATTGTCCCCGGTAATCATCACAACTTCGATTCCCATTTTCCTGAGAGTCCCGACTGCTTCTTTCGAGCGCTCTTTTAAGGTGTCGGCAACGGCAACAAGGCCCAGGGCTTCGGACTCCCGGGCAACAAGCATTGCAGTCTTTCCTTTTTCTTCGAATTCCCGCATTTCAGCTTCCAGCCCTTCAAAGGGAATCCCGTTTTCTTCCATCAACTTACGGGTACCCAGGAGCACCCTTTTGCCTCCAAGGTACGCCTCCACACCTTTTCCCGGAATCGAGCGGAAGTTCCTGGCCTCTCCGAGGCTGATGCCCCGGGTTTCCGCACCTTTTACCACGGCCTCCCCCAGAGGGTGCTCTGAGCCCTTTTCTGCAGTAGCCGCCACGAAAAGAACCTCCATTTCTTCCCTGCCCGGGGCTGCCAGCACATCGGTAAGTTTCGGGGTCCCTTCGGTCAGGGTCCCGGTCTTGTCGAAAACGATGGTATTGAGTTTGTGCGCCCTCTCAAGGGCTTCTCCGCCTTTTATAAGGATTCCGTTTTCCGCACCCTTTCCCGTCCCGACCATGATGGCAGCAGGGGTTGCAAGCCCCACGGCACAGGGGCAGGAGATCACAAGGACGGTTATTGCGATCAGGAGGGAGAAGAGGAAGGGGCTGATCCCTAAGAGGGCTTCGGATTCCCCCACCCCGTAGCGCCAGTAGCCTATAAAGAACCAGAAGAAAAAGGCAAAGAGAGCAATGATGTGCACGGATACGATGAAGTTGCCCGCAAATACGTCGGCAACCCGCTGGATCGGGGCTTTTGTGGTCTGGGCGGCTTCCACGAGCTTGATGATCTGGGCAAGGGCGGTGTCGGCTCCGACCTTTTCGGCCCGGAACCTGAAAGCTCCTGTTTTGTTAAGGGTTGCCCCTATGACCGTGTCTCCCTGGCTTTTTTCCACAGGAATGCTCTCCCCGGTCAGCATTGACTCATCCACCGCCGAGTTGCCTTCAACAACGACCCCGTCCACAGGGATCTTTTCCCCGGGGCGGACCACCACAATGTCTCCGACTACGACCTCTTCCACAGGGACTTCCTTTTCCTCCCCGTCCACCAGGATCCGGGAGGTCTTTGCCCGAAGCCCCATCAGTTTCCGGATGGCTTCCGAGGTCCTGCCCCTCGCCCTGGCCTCGAGGTACCTGCCAAGGACAATGAAAATGATCAGGAAAGAAACCGTATCGTAGTAGGTGCTGTCGTACCCGGGCCCCAGGTCAAGGAAAGTCGCAGCCACACTTATCAGGTAGGCAGACCCCGTCCCGGCAGCGATCAGCAGGTTCATGTCGGTTACGCCGTGCGTGAAGCCTTTGTAGGTCCCGACAAAAAACTGCCTTCCGGGAAAGAGGAGGACAAGGGTTGCCAGGATAAAAAGCAGGACCGGATTTGAAAGGAAAGCGGGCACGAAGGAGAAAAAGGGAAACATCATCCTCATGTTCCCGAAAAATATGGGAATTCCCAGCGCCAGGGCAATTATCAGGTTGTTTTTCTGCTTCCGGATCTCCGCTTCCCTGAACTGCCGTTCCCTGTCCTCATACTCCACAGTCTCTGCGTGTACGGAAGCCCCATACCCGATTCCCTCGATTGCCGCGATCATTTCCCGGACCGAAACCCGGGAAGAATCGAACTCGACGACGGCTTTCCCGAGAGGGAAATTTACGGAGGCCGAGATTACTCCTTCGGTTTTGTTTAAGACCCTCTCGATATTTGCCGCACAGGAGGCACAGCTCATACCCTGGAGGTTAAGAGTTACGGAGTCTTTTTCCACCCCGTACCCGATAGATTCGATAGCTTCTTCGATGTCTTTTGGAGAGACCCTTGAAGGCTCAAAGCTCACTTTCGCCTTTTCCAGCTCCAGGCTGACAGCAACGGAGTCCACGCCTTCTTTCTTTTTTAATACCCGCTCAATGTTTCCCGCACAGGCCGCACAGGTCATCCCCGAAACCCTCAGGGTGATTTCCTTCCTTGCGGCTTTTGGAGCTTCCTTTATCCCGGCCTCAGCGCCAGCTCCAGCCTTAACGCCAGCATCCACCTCAACGCCGCCACCTGCCTCACCAACAGTCCTCACCTCAGCCCCAGTTTCCAGGACTTTTTCCGTTATTTCCGCCTCCAATTTCTCCCCGGAAACTTCCGGAACTTTGACTGTTGCTTCCTCTTCAATCGTTTCCAAAACTTCAGGAGCCTCAGCACCGGTTTCTTCTTTTTCGGTTGAGTACCCTGCTTTCCGGACAGCCTCCTTTATGTCTTCAAGGCTTACTTTTTCAGGGTCAAAGCTAACAGCGGCCTGTTCAGCCTCAAGGCTGACTTCAACAGATTCCACGCCCTGCAGGGACGAAATGGCATCCGCTACTCTTTTCTGGCAGTGACCGCAGGTCATGCCATAAACCTGGATTGACATTTCCATTATAAATTCCGCCTGTTTTGGAACTTGAACTTTCCATCCGGTTTAAATGCCTGGAAAAACTTTGATTCGACAAACTTCTCTTGCCAGATTTATAGTTTGTAGCCGGCTTCGAGCAGGGTCATTTTTATGACGTATGCATCTGTCTTCTCACTGTCATAAGTCACATTTACTGTCCTGTCCGGAACGTTTACGTTAACGCGAGAAACCCCGTTGATCGAGGTAACAAGCCTGGTGACCATGTCCTTGCAGTGCCTGCATACCATGTCATCCACGACAAGTGTAGTCTTCCTGATTCGTTCCACCCCCAAAGCATCAACGCTTGAACGCATATAGGCGGGCTGCCTATATTATAAAATTCTACATTTTTTGGTATATAATGGTTCTGTCCGGTGAATCTTTATATAAATCGAGTATTGAAAGAAAAATACCCTGAGAAAGAAAAAAACAAAAGCGTAAAAAGGCATTCTGCCCCTGCAAACCGCCTCAATAACTCAGGATATTCCCAAATATTATGGTTAACCTTATCCGGCAGGGTTAACCTCCCGGGTCAGGTAAACCTTATGCAAGCAGTTACCCCGTACTGCCAGGTTAACTCTATACAGTCGAATTAAATCTATAAGACACGATTAAACCTTCAAACCAGGTTAGTCCCATAAAGTATCATACAGGTTCGTACCCCGCTCCCCGAACAGCAGCCCTGAGATCCTCCAGCTTTGCCTTATTTTCGTCATACTCCACAACAGCCTGCTTCTTCTCAAGGTCCACTTCAGCCTTCTGCACACCGTCAACGGCTTCGATTGCCTTTTTAACTGCCATGACACAATGTTTGCAGGACATGCCTTCGATTTTTATTGTTTCCTGGGTTATGCTCTCTGCCTCCTCGTATTGACCCTCTGTATTATGTCAATATATTATGTTTATGTCAATATATTACGTTGATTTTGTAGATACTCCGTAAAATATCCAGATAATTTATCCCGAAATATTATACACAATATATAATGAAAATTTTATAATATGCTCATTTCTAATGAAGGTTTTAACCGGTAAATTACATTTACTTTATTTGCACCTCATAGTAAAAATTTTTAATCATTGGCTGTACAATTAATCATTGGCTGTACAATTAATCATTGGCAGTACAACATTTAAGCACTCAGAATCATACGGAATCATATGGGTTCATATCCGGCTTCCCGGACCGCGGACTTGATTTCTTCCAGATTTGTTTTCTCTGCTTCGAAGTCCACCACAGCTTCTTTATTTTCCAGGCTCACATCCACTTCCCTTACTCCCTTCACAGAAGCAATAGCTCTTCCAACCCTCATGACGCAGTGTTCACACGCGATACCTTCAATTTTTATGGTTTCCCGCACAGGAACTTTCCCCCTCCTGCTTGATGGTTCTAATGTTTTTTCTGCAAAGATACTCAGTAAATTAATTAAGATATTCTATAAATTAATTATATGAATTTAATTCTGCAAATTGCTATTTAAATATGAATTTAATTTTGCAAATTGCTATTTAATTTATTTATTATTCCTTTTTATTAGAGTTTTTGCCGGATACCCGGGTAGCCCTATTATCAGTATTAATCAGAAAGCTGCTTCAATCAGCCCTGTGAACTGCAATCAGGCCGATGAGAAGCGCTCCTGCAAACCCGGCAAGCCCCACCCAGGCAAACGTGCCTCCGGAAAGCAGTATATAGGTAGAGACAACAAGCAGGACCGCAAGATAAAGCTCCTTTGAGAAAACGCGGCTTTTTTTCTTCTCTTCATTTTCCACAAGCCGGTCCCCCATTTCCCCCATTTTATCGGCGACCTGCCGGATTGCAGCCCTGAGTTCGGCTTTTTCGTCCACAGCCTCGGTGTTGAACTCGATATGGAGGCCAGCTCCCTTTGAGGCTCCCAGCTTCTTGTAAGCCTCCGTGAGGACAGGGATTGCAATGGTTTTAATGTTATACCGGGGATCCAGTTCCAGGCAGACCCCCTCGATAAGCAGGATCGCCCTCTGCAGGGTGGAGAACTCCCCGGGGAGCTTGATGTCGTATTTCAGGCCTAGTTTTGCGTAATTGTCGCTCTGCCTGCCTTCAAGCCCATAGTTCTGGTTTGCGATAAGGCTGTCCATATCTTTCCTGAGCCTGCGGATATCCACCTCCCCGGCCTTTGCACTCCCGATCTTGAGAAAGCCCTGGGTTGCCCCCTCCACGTCCCGGTTGTTGATGGCGTAGTAGAACTCCAGCATGTTCCTCTTGAGTTCGTCATCAATGCTGCCCACTGCCCCGAAATCAATGAAAGTGACAGTGTCGTCCTCCCGGACAAGCATGTTCCCCCCGTGGGGGTCGGCATGGTAAAAACCGTCAATATAGACCTGCTTAAGGTAACTTTTTGTGATTGTCCGCGTATATTCTGACTTCTTGCTCTGGGGAACAGGCATGTCAACAACATCCTTGACCTGGACACCTTCGACGAATTCCATGGTAAGCACATTGGCAGAACAGTAGTCAGAATAGACTTTGGGCACAGCTACGTTTTTAACACTCTTGAAGTTGTCCTCAAAGCGCCGCATGTTCACGGCCTCGATCCTGAGGTCCACCTCCCGGGTCAGCATCTCCCGGATTTCGAGCAAAAAGGCGTCAATATCAAATTTATTCCCGAGCCCGACTACCTTTTTCACGATAGGCTTCAGGTCGTCCAGGATGGAAAGGTCCGTGTTGATGCTGTCGATAAGGTTCGGGCGCAGGATCTTTACTGCCACCGGTTTTCCGTCAAGCACTCCCCGGTAGACCTGGGCAATGGAACCGCTTGCAATCGGCTCGGGATTGAAACTGTCAAAAATCTCAAAGAAGGCTTCAGCCTTCCTCTTCCTGGAAGCCAGAATCTCTTCCTGGCTTTTCTTCTTATTTCTTAAACCCGACGGCTCATACTCGCAGATACAGGCCAGGTCCAGGGAATCCGTCATCTCCTCGAAAGGCAGGGGACGCACCTTGTCCTGAAGGTTTGACATCTCAATAACATAAGGCTGGGGCACCAGGTCAGGCCGCTTGCTCATGGTCTGTCCCATCTTGACAAAAGTAGGCCCGAGTTCCTCAAACGCCTGCCTGAGCTTTTTTGCAGTCTCCAGGTTCTCCTGGTCATAAGCACAGGTACATTCGGGGTTTGAAATGTAATCGGTACGAAGGTCCCTGTACAGTTCGGGAAGCAGGTTGTGTTTTAAAAGGACCCGCATAACTTCGAGGTAACGATTTGTTTTCCCCAGCATCCTGAAATAATTAGTTGTTATCGTTTAATATGGTATCTTCGGAAACAGATTTTGATTTAAGGTTCAGGTTCATTAAGCAGGATTAATCCTGTCGGATTCGATCGAAATTTGATTGAAGAAAAAATTTTATAATTTATTTTCGACAGGTTTTTAAAGATTCATATTTTTATAAAATTTAATGTTACTCACGCCTATAATTAACTCAATTGAGTATCTTCTCAGAACAGGACCTTTCATAATCCTTGGGGTTGCCCTTGCCGAAATCCTTGTAAGCCTCGGCTGGTTCGATAAATTCGACTTCCTGGTGCGGCCAATCACAAACTTCGGGCATCTTAAAAAAGAATGTGGAGTTTCTTTCCTTACGGCTTTTGCATCCACATCTTCAGCCAATGCTTCGCTTAAAAGCATGTACGACAGAGGGATGATAAAGGAAAATGAAATGGTCATCGCTTCGGTATTGAACTCATTTCCTGCCATTGTAATGCACTGGAGGACTTTGCTTCCGGTGCTTGTGCCCCTGCTCGGGACAACCGGGATCATCTATGTGGGACTGATAACTCTCGTGGGCCTTTTAAAGACGCTGATCGTGCTCATTGCAGGGCATTTCCTGCTTGAGGCACAGGAGGTCCCTTTCGAATACACTGAGAAAAAAGAGGCTCCCGGATTAAAAGAAGCCGTTAGGGAAAGTCTGGGGCCTGCTAAGAAAACGATCTACAGGATTTTCAGCGTGATGGTCCCGGTAACACTCCTGGTATTCATCCTGACAGACCTGGAAGTGTTTGATCTACTTGGCACATACCTGCAGCCAGTATCCGAATACCTGCCCGTACCAGTGGAGGGACTTCCGGTCATTGCAGCCCTTTTTGCAAGCCACCTTGCAGCCTATACCCTTGCCTCAAACCTTATGGAGCAGGGAGTTTTAAGCGGCCTTGAAGTCATACTTGTCCTGCTCGTGGGCAATATCATAACCAGTTTGGGGACTTTAAGGATTTATGTGCCTCATTACGTGGGGATCTTCGGACCCAGGCTCGGCATGAGAACCATGCTGATTTCCCAGGCCCTCAGGATGTTTGTCATGGTGGGGATTACAGGGGTCATTTTCCTGGTCAAATAAAACGAGAACCGTTTAGATATGCAGGAAAAGAAAAGAAAAGGAAATCACGGCTTTGACCGGACCTTCCTGAAAACGTCCTTAATAAGAAGGTTCTTTACTTCCTTGACCCTGAACCCCGCTATTTCGATGTTTTCCACGGTTTTCCGGTTAACATGGATTCCGGTTACGGCAATTATTAGCGGATTGATAAGGTCTTCGTACCAGGAAAGCAGGCGGTTGCTGCTGCGCATATGTTCCAGGTTGACCATTTCTCCTTCCGGCTTTAAGACTCTCCTCATTTCCTTAAGGGCCTTTACAGGGTCAGGGACCGAGCAGAGCACAAAGGTTGTGACCACATAATCAAAAGTGTTGTCCGGGAATTCCAGATGCTCGGCGTCCATCAGGAGCAGGGTAACGTTATTCATGCCTTCAGCCCTTTTCCGGGCTTTTTCAAGCATCCTTTCGCTGTTATCGATCCCTGTTACCAAACAGCCCTGAGGGTAGTATTCCAGGTTTTTTCCGGTCCCAACCCCTACTTCCAGGACTCTTCCCTTGAGACCTAAAAGCGCTTCTTTTCTCCACCTGCTATAAAAGAGAAATTCCATGGGCCAATCCATCAAATCGTAGACGTATGCGATCCCGTCGTACTTTGAGGCTACTGACATTACTTAATTTTATGTTTTACCTGATGATTAGTTTTTTTGGGAAACTTCAGTAAATCATGAATGTCAGGAAAAAGCTTCAGCAGGATTTTTACCGGAAAAACGAACCGACCCCCCTCCCGAGGTAAAACATCGAAAGGGTGAATTTCACGGATACGGTTACACCACTCGAGAGCAAGACCCGAAGACCAGGTCTGATGGTCACGTCTGATGCCCGGATCTCCTCTGGCCTTTTCCTTACCGGGATCTTGCTATCAGGTGGCTCGACGCTTTTTTGTACCTGGATCTGCTGAATTTTTCTGAATTTGCCTTTTGGGCCGGAGGACAAAAGCCAAATATTTCCTGATTATAAGTTTTATATCAGAGTATTCAGGAGTCTCCATCTCATGTCCCGTCCTCACATTTTCCGCCCTTCCATGTCCCGCACAAACCCTGTTAATATTTTATTGATCTGTTTTATCTGCCTCTTCCCACTCTTTGCCGCAGGTTGTATAGGCGACCCTGCCGATTCAGTAGACGGGGGCAAAATGTCCGTTTCCGATATTGAAAAAGTTATGGAAGAACGGGTAGAGCAGTTCCTGCCCGATGGCGCGGGTTCGGATGAAGGTCCCGGTTCAGAAGCGGGTTCAGATGCAAATGCAGATACAAGTTCAGCTTCCGGCTCGGGTGAAGAGAGCGGGGAGCTTGCTGCTGACGGAGGGCAGGTCTCCGGAATCCCTGAGATTCCTAAGTATTCCGAAAATGTTTCAAATTCGGTCTACCCCAAAGACTACAGGGTGCTTTCCCTTAATTTCAGGCGGGCGATCAATTTCAATGACTCCGGGATCTCAGGGGAGATTTACAGAATAACCGGGAAAGACTCGGGGTACAACACCGAAGACGTCTGTAAGGTTTTCGATTACGTGAACCGGAACTGGGAGTACCGCTATGACAAAAATGCGGAGTTTTTCTTCAGCGCGTCCCAGACCATAAGGGACGGGTACGAAGGGGACTGCGACGACTACTCCATAGCCATGTCTGCGCTTATGAAAAATATGGGCTTTAATACCCGGATCGTTGTCGTGAGGACCGATACTTACGGGCACGCTTACCCTGAGATATACATAGGGGACGACCAGGAAACTGCAAACAAAATTTTGTACTATGTGTACGGGCGTTATACCGGCGCGGAAAGCATCTGGTACTCGGAGCGGGAGCTGGCAGACGGGGAAAAACAGTACTGGCTAAACCTGGACTGGAGCGGGTCGAACGGGTTTATGCACCCCGGTGGAGCTTATCTGGAAGGAGCCCGGGTCATGTATTATCCGGGAGGGCTTATCGAGTTCTGAAGCCGGGTCAAAAAAGTCTTCGGGGCTTTTTTCAGTCTCAGGGCTGGCCTTTTCTCCTTCTTTTTCCCCCTTGCTTTTTTCCCTCGCTTTATTCTTGCTTTTCCCTTGCTCTTTTCCCTTGCTCTTTTCCCTTGCTTTTTCCCTTGATCTGTTCTTGTTTTTGCTCTGGTCCGGTTTTTTCCGGTTTTTTCTTAATTTTTCCGGCAGTCCTTTCTTATTTATCAGCATCTCCCTGCAAATTTTTTGCTTCTGCTTCTCCTTTTCTCAAAAAGGTTATATTACATCAATCCTTAGTATGTTAAACTCTCAGGATGTTACAATTCTAAACAATTGTGTTAATCTTAAAATCAAAATGAGGTTTCAAAAATGACGGAAAAACTCGGGATCCTGGCCATCGGGCACGGGAGCAAGCTGCCTTACAACAAGGAAGTTGTTACACAGATCGCTGACTACATTGCACAGAAGCACGCTGATGTTGTCGTAAGGGCCGGATTTATGGAAAACAGCGAGCCCTCCCTGGAAGAGGCTATTGCAGGCTTTGCAGGGACAGGAGTTACAAAGGTTGCAGCCGTGCCGGTCTTCCTGGCCTCAGGGGTGCACATCACAAAGGACATCCCCGAAATCCTCAACCTTGACGAAAACGGGTGTGGAAGCCTTTCCATTGACGGGAAGGACGTGCCCATCTGCTATGCAAAACCCTTAGGGGCCGACGAACTTATCGCAGACCTTGTGTTCAAGAGGGTCGAGGAAGCCCTTTAATTTTCCTGAAAAATACCCTGGTCCGGTTTCCTTTACGGACCGGTGCCATAAAATGTGCCGGAAATGTACCGGAAAAAAATCGCCGTGCTCGACCTGACCCACGGCGGAATCCCTATTGCAAAAAAGCTTTCAGGCCTCGGGAATGAGGTTTTCGGGGTGGACGTCTACGGGACCGTGGCGCCGGAAATGCTCCTTGAGCTTGAGGAAAAGCACGGTGTCCACTGCTCAAAAACCCCCCTGCCGGCCGGGGGCTTCGACCTCATTGTGGCCCCTGTGCACCTGGATCCGGCTTCTCCCATGCTGGCAGAGGCCCGGGCCCTGGGGAAAAAGATCCTTTCCCACCACGGAATTGTCGGGGAAATCCTCAAAGGAGACCCCAGGCTTGCCGGCATAAGGACGGTCGAGGTAACAGGGGTAAAGGCCAAGACCAGTACGGCATCCCTTCTTGCGGATATGCTCTCCCGCAAATACGCGGTTGTGCTCCACACCTCCCGGGGGCTTGAGGCCTTGGACGAAGGCGCCTCTTCCCTTATACGGAGGGGCCTGAGCATCACTCCCGGAAGCATCCTTTCCGCTGTTGACATGGCTTTTGCCGCAGGCTGCATGCCGGACTTTTTCATCTTCGAAATCTCCATAGGGGGCACGGGGACCGCTGACCTTGGAATTCTCACCACCCTTGCCCCGGACTACGGGATTGCAAACAGCACTTCCCTCGCAAGCGAGGCAAAGCTCCAGCTCGTCAGGAACGCAAAAACCGGGAGCACTCTTCTCCTCAACGCCGGTGCAAAAAAAGCTCTTGAGGCTGCAAAAGAGAGCCCTGCAAACGTCCTGACCTTCAGGGACCCCTTCCTTTCGAGCCCTGCCGGAAAAGAGCCTGAGCCCGCCGACTTCGTGCTGGAAACGGAAAACGAAACGGAATCCTCTGCATCACCCGGACCTTCCGCAGCCTCAGGCGCCCGCCTGCGTTTCCTTCGAAGGGGGCAGGAAATATTCTCCGCTTCCTTACGCCCCGGGTACAGCATTTCGGCTTACAGGACTGCCTTTGTTGCAGCTTCGGCTGCGGCTCTTGAGCTGGGGGCCGGGATTGAGTCGGTTGTTGCGGGGCTCGAAGGGTTCAGGGGGCTTGCCGGCAGGATGCAGGAAAAGGAACTTGCAGGGATTCCCCTTATCGACAACTCCAATTCCGGCATGGACATCCGCTCAGCCGAAAAAGCCCTGGAGTATGCCCTCCTGAAAAAAAAGGACGAAAAGAGGGGGGGGATTTTCCTGGTGCTCGGGGAAGAAGCCGCCCAGGTATGTGAGGGGCTGCCCCCGGAGGACGTGCAGGGGTTTGTGGAAAAATACGGCATGAAGTGCAGGCACATCTTCCTGGTGGGAGAGCGGATGCAGGCAGTAAAAGCTAAAAACGCCTCGTATGCTGCCAGCCTTCCGGAAGGGCTCTCGATGGCATCAGAGCTTGCAGGGCCCGAAGATATAATACTCTCCTCTGTGAAGTGCTTCCGCTAAAAGCCCTTAACTCAGGCCCTGAGGTCTGAGCCCGGGAAGGTCTTCCGGTTTACTCAGCACATTTATGCCGGCATATTTATGATACCATTTTATACAGGGTCTTCTAATCTGTATTCGTTTCCATTGATTGTTTATAATTGTCTGTCTGAAATTAATATCTGAATTAATATCTGAATTAATATCTGAATTAATATCTGAATTAATATCTGAAATTACCTGTTCAGCTTTCAGCCTAACATTCAACCCCTTATAATTCCCTCTTCCCGCCCAGCCCGGGACCCATATCCATAAGGGAGACCGGGAGTTCCTCAGGGAAATTCACCGAGGAAAAATTCACCGGGGAAAAATTCTTCATAGGGAAATTCACCGGAAGAAAAAAAATCACCAGAGGGAAATTCATTATCACATCCCCATAACCCGAAAAAGAGGATTTGTCATGACTGGAAAAGAGATCTCAATCATTCATCCCCGCCCGAGTTCCATCGTTGCGGCCCTTTATACCCTCCGGGACTTAAACGTCGATGTCGCTATTCTGCACGGGCCTCCGGGCTGTTCTTTCAAGCACGCAAGGCTGCTCGAGGAAGACGGGATCCATGTTGTAACAACCGGCCTTGACGAGAGCGGTTTCGTATTCGGAGGGCATGACAGGCTTGTGGAGCTTATCAACAAGTCAATCGAGCTCTTCAACCCCAAAATCCTGGGCGTGGTCGGGACCTGCGCCAGTATGATCATAGGAGAAGAGATGCACGAAGCCGTGCTTGAAGCAAACCCCGACATCCCGGTAATCGAAGTCGAGGTGCATGCAGGCTACCATAACAATACCAAAGGCGTGCTCTTTGCACTGGAATCTGCTCTCGATGCCGGGATCATCGACCACAAGGAGTTTGAGCGCCAGGAATACCTCCTCGCAAAAGCAACGGAAGTCGAGAAAAGGTTCGGGGCTGCAAGCAAGGAGTACCTTGCCCCTTCAAGGGGAGACGTCAAGTACAAGGTCGCAAGGCGGGTTCTTGAACTCCTCAAGGAAGGCAAAAAGGGCCTGACCATCATGAACGCCAAGAAAGAGACCGGTTACATGTTTGCCGATATCACCCTTGCGGTCAATGAGGCCGCAGCTGCCCTCGGGAAACAGGGAAACCTTGTCAACATGGCAAACATTGACGAAAACGTTGGACTCCCGAGAGTCAGGCAGCATGCCGAAAATATCATGAGGGACTTCAAAGCCCACGGTGTAGAGGTGCAAGAAATTATCGGGGGCATGGACGAATACCCGATAGCAGGGGAAAAGGTAAGCCAGCTGATCCAGGAAAAATACAGCGACTATGATTTTGCGGTAATCACGGGCGTCCCGCATGCAATTCCCATGGAACACATAAAGCACATGGAACTGATTTCCGTTACTAACGGGCCGAGGCAGGTCCTGCCCATGAAAGAAATGGGGCATGAATACGTTGTGGTTGAAATCGACCTCCACCCGAAGACCCTGGGGGTAAGCGGAATCGTGGAATCCGAGTTCGGGGCCACATTAAGGGAAGTTTTAAAGGAAGCCTGAGCCGGAAAAAGCCGGGCCAGAAGGATAAGCTTGAGGAAAGGGAGGAAGATCCTGTGAAAAAACAAAAGATCATTGCAATCTACGGAAAAGGCGGCATAGGCAAGTCCAGCACCGCCTCTAACATGGCAGCGGCCTGTGCGGAAGCAGGGCATAAGGTCATGATCATCGGCTGCGACCCCAAAAGCGACTCGTCAATTACCCTGCTCGGGGGCAGGCGGATTCCCACCATTCTCGACCTCCTCCGCGAGGGCGTGGAAGTAAAAGAAGAAGACGTGGTTTTCGAAGGTTACGCCGGGGTCAAATGTGTGGAAGCCGGAGGTCCCGAACCCGGGATCGGCTGTGCCGGGCGCGGGATAATCGTTGCAATCCAGAAATTAAAAAGCATTTCTGCGGACCTCTTAAGAGAGCAGGACCTGATCATTTACGACGTGCCGGGCGATATTGTCTGCGGAGGGTTCGTGGCCCCTGTCAGGAAAGGGTACGTAAATGAGGCTTATGTCCTGACCTCGGGAGAATACATGCCCCTTTACGCCGCAAACAACATATGTAAAGGGCTTTCCAAGATAGGGATGCCGCTCAGCGGGGTAATCTGCAACTCCCGAAACGCAAGCAGGGAAGAGGAACTGGTCCAGAAGTTTGCCGAAGAAATCGGGAGCCAGCTTATGGCTTTCATCCCCAAGCGGCAGGTCGTCCAGGACTGCGAGCGGGACGGCTATTCCGTAATGGAAAAAGCCCCTGACTCCGACATTGCCGAAGTCTACCGCAAGCTTGCAAAAGCGATTATGGGAAACGAAAAGAAGGCCATGGCAGACCACCTGAGCGATGAGAGGCTCAGGGAACTGACAAGGTAAGCCGTAAAAAAGCAGGCTGTAAAAAAGTAAGCCGTAAAAAAGTAAGCCATAAACAGGAACTATCCTGGCAAAGTAAACAATTCGGCAAAGTAAACTCAAGGGCGTTGAAAGCATGTCTCAGCACGAAAAATCCGGAAAAGGAGCAGGGAGTATCCCGAGGGTCCTGATTTCCGCAGACCGTTCTTCTTCCGGGAAAACCACCATTTCCATGGGCCTGATGGCAGCCCTTGCTTCCAGGGGCTATAAGGTCCAGCCCTTTAAGGTCGCCCTGGACTATATCGACCCCAGCTATCACACGGAAATCACGGGCAGGTTCTGCCGGAACCTGGACGGTTACCTGATGGACGAAGCAGGGATCCTGGAAGTCTACGCCCACGCCTGCGAGGCAGAGGGAGGGGCTGACATTGCGGTTATCGAAGGGGTCAGGGGGCTTTACGAAGGTTTCGAGAGCTTAAGCGACCTTGGGAGCACCGCCCAGATCGCAAAAATCCTGAACTGCCCCGTGGTCCTGGTAATCAACGCCCGGAGCATCACCCGTTCAAGTGCGGCCCTTGTCGGAGGGTACAAAAATTTCGACCCTGACGTCGAGATTGCGGGTGTCATCTTAAACAATATCGGAGGCCGACGCCACGCCGAAAAAGCAAAAGAAGCAATTGAACATTATACCGGCGTCCCTGTGATAGGAATCATACCGCGGGACCCCTCCATGCAGATCTCCATGCGCCACCTGGGGCTCATGCCGGCTCTGGAAGGCAGACGGAGGCTCGGGGACGGGGGCTTTGAGGCCCGGCTTAAGGGGATTGAAAATATCATCAACACCGGGATTGATGTGGACCGATTCCTTGGAATTGCAGAGAGCGCAAAGCCGCTGAAGACCCCGGGATACAGCATCTTTTCTCCGGCTGCAAATGCCGGTTCCGATTCCAATACCGGTTCTGATTCCAATACATGTTCCGCTGCCAGTGCAGGTGCCGGGATGGGAACCGATAAGCCCAGGATCGGGGTTGCTCTGGACGAGGCTTTCAACTTTTACTACCATGACAACATCGACCTGCTGGAACTGGCAGGAGCGGAAATCGTCTACTTCAGCCCTGTTTCGGATACCCGGCTCCCGGAAGTGGACGGGCTCTATATCGGAGGCGGATACCCCGAACTCTTTGCAGCCGAACTGGAAGCCAACGAGTCCATGCGCCAGGACATCAAAGAAGCTTCTGCTGCGGGAATGCCCATCTACGCCGAGTGCGGGGGCCTTATGTACCTGACAGAAAAGATAAGCACCGGAGTCCCTGGAAAAGGCACATATCACGATGCCGCCATGCCCGAGTCCACCCACCTTATGGTCGGGGCGCTTCCGGGCCACACAATCATGGGGCAGACCCGGGTCGTCAGCTACAACATCGGGACCCTTGCCCGGGACTGCGTAATAGGGAAGGAAGGCAATACCTTCAAGGGGCATGAGTTCCATCACTCCGAAATCCGGGAAATCCCTGAAGATGCGGAGTTTTCCATAACGCTTTCCAGGGGCACCGGGATAAAGGGCAACCTGGACGGGCTTACCGTCAGCAATACCCTGGGATCCTATGCCCACCTCCATGGGGCTGCATACAGGGAGCTTGCAGGTTCCCTTGTGGATGCTGCCCGGAAATTCCGGGAGAGCAGGGCCAGGGCAAAACTATAAACGATATTACATTAATTCCGGATAAACTCCGGATTAGATTAATTCCGGATAAACTCCGGATTAGATTAATCCAGGTAAACTTCCAGATTACTTCGAACGAGCTTATTTTCATTTTATTTTCTTTTCAGGTGAACCTATTGAAAGCAAAACTTAAAGGGGACCGGGTCCTTGCCGGGAAGGAAGCGGTAGCCGAACTGTACAAGACCGGTTATTTCGGGAGGCAAAAAGGCGAAGGGCTCGAACTTGCGCTTGTGGAAGCTGCTTATCTCCTGTCCAGGGAAAAGCTTGAGCTCGAAATGGACGGCAAACCTCTGGATTTCAGGGCCTTTTTCGAACAGGCTTCCCTGAGGCAGCCGAATTTCGAACTGAAATACATCGTTTACAAGGACCTGAAAGAGCGGGGCTACTATGTCCAGCCTTCGGCCGAAGACTTCAGGGTCTACCCCAGGGGCAGCCACCCCGGGAAAAGTGCGGCAAGAATTTTTGTCCGCGTCCAGTCCGAAAGGCACCCTCTCCCGGTAAGGCTCATTCAGGAGTCTGTGGCTGCGGCAGAAAACGTGCACAAGGAGCTTGTCCTTGCTGTTGTGGACGAGGAAAGCGACATCACTTTCTACGAGGTCAAAACAATAGCCCCGAAGGGAGGAATGCCTGAGCCGCACCCTGCCGTCAAAACCGAAGCGACTTTCCTGGAAGACAGGGTCATTGCCTGGGAAGCCCCGGGTTCCGAAACACTCTACTCAAGGGGCTTTTACGGGAAAATGCTTGACTCCGAAAGGTTGCAGCTCTCTCTTGTGGAGTCTCTCTACCTCCTCTCGGAGGGGGTCATAAAGGTCAGGGACAGGAAAGGAAAAGAGATGTCCTTTGAGGAATTCGTAGAGGAAGCCTCGGGACTCCAGAGCTCGTTTTTCCAGAAATACCTCGCATATAAGGACCTAAGGGACTCCGGGCACGTTGTGAAGACCGGCTTTAAGTTCGGGACCCATTTCAGGGTCTACCGGAAGGTCGAGTCCGTGGAAAAAATCCCCCACTCCGAGTACCTTGTGAACGTCACCCCTTCGGACTTCGAGTTCAGGCTCCCGGTCCTTTCCGGGGCCGTGAGGCTTGCAAACAGCGTGCGAAAAAGGATGCTCTTTGCAGTTGAGACAGAAGGAAAAATCGAATACCTGGATATTGGCAGGGTCAAAATGTAAACCGGGCTCCTGCCCTTGTTTATCATATGTAAATCGATACTTCCCTAAACTGGTATTCCCTAAACTGGTATCCTTGAACTGGTATCCTTGAACTGGTATCCTTGAACTGGTATCCTTGAACTGGTATCCTTGAACTGATACTTCCTAAAAGAGTACATAAAATTTCACATATCAAATCCCTTAAGGATTCATGAAACCGGGCCCACAGTCCGGGAGGCAGCGTAGAACATGTGGGACATCATTGCAGCGGACATTTCGGGCAGGCACAGGATCAAAGGCGGATACTATATGGTCTGTGCGGCTGCAGCCCTTACGGTTTCCGCAGACCATGTCGAGAAGGTCAAGCAGGTAAAGATCCTGCCCCGCTGGCTTGATTATCCTCCCAAACTGCTGGATGTCGTGCAACTGATCGAGGACACGGCTGACCAGCTGTCCTTCGAGGGCATGGTTGTAACGGAAAAAGGGGACATGTACAACGAACCCAAGTGGGTGCCCGAAAGCATGTTTTCCCGGCCCTTCAAGTACCAGGAGTCCATTGCCGAAAGAAGGGCGATTGAACTTGTGCATCACATATCTTTAAGCGCCCGCAACTTACTAATTAAAGAACTTGAAATAGAGGCCTGACAATTCCCGCAATAAAAACAGAACCAGAACCCGGCCACGAGAGCAGGGTGATTCTTGTTAAGAGAACGGCTCCCCGTTCAGACCCCGAGCGCAGTGAAAACCTGTTTCTGGAACTTTATGAGCTTGCAAAAGCTGCAGGCTACCGTCCAGTGGGTGAACTTACCCAGACAAGGTTCCCGGACTCGAAGTACCAGCTAGGGAGAGGAAAGATCGAGGAGCTGGCTGAACTTGTGGAAAGGACGGGCGCAGAAAAGGTAATTTTTTATAACAAACTTTCCACCACCCAGCTCTACAATATCTCGGAACTCTGCCGCTGCCAGGTGATCGACAGGTTCCAGCTCATCCTTGAGATCTTTGCAAAAAGGGCCGTAACCTACCGTTCCAAGCTCCAGGTTGAACTGGCAAGGCTCAGGTACGAACTCCCCAGGGCCAGGGCTGTAGTTTCTCTCCTGAAAAAGGAAGAAAGGGCAGGGTTCATGGGGCTTGGGGACTATGAGGACTCCTACGAGCAGGACCTGAAAAAGAGGATCTCCAGGATTGAAACCGAGCTTGCGTCTGCGGAAAAGGACGACGAGGCCCTGAGGGCTTTCCGGCACAGGCAGGGCTTTTCCCTCATTTCCCTTGCAGGGTACACTAATGCTGGGAAAAGCACCCTTTTCAACACCCTCGTAGACGAAAGTACCGAGGCCAGGAACATGCTTTTTACTACCCTGGTCCCCATGACCCGGGCCCTTGACCTTGGCGGGCGAAAAGCCCTTCTGACCGACACCGTGGGCTTTATCGAGGAACTCCCCCACTGGATGGTCGACGCCTTCAAGTCTACCCTGGACGGGATTTTCCTCTCGGACCTCATCCTACTGGTGGTGGACGTAAGCGAAGATCCGGAAACCATCCTGCAGAAGCTTACCACCTGCCACGATACCCTCTGGGATAAGATCCAGGGGGTCCCGGTAATAACCGTGCTTAACAAGACCGACCTGTTGAGTCCCGAAGAGCTGGAGACACGCCTGGAAGAGATCGGCTACCTGGCCCCAAATCCCATCCAGGTTTCCGCAAAAGACGGGGCAGGCATTGCTGAACTGAAAGCCGGGATCATCGGACACCTGCCCCCCTGGGAGACCTGTTCCCTTTCCCTCCCCAATTCGGAAAAAGGGATGTCGGTTCTTTCCTGGCTGTATGAAGAGGGGATCGTGCACGGGGTGGAGTACGGAGAGAGGATTTTAGTTGACTACGAAGCCAGAGCAGAGGTTATTAACAGGGCTCGAGCCCTGGAACAGGCCCTTGGGGACTGAGTGGTATTCCCGGCTTCAGAAGTTTCCTGAACGGCACTCCTGGAACTTTCTCTCCCGACGGAAGAATATAAAGTTTTTCTAATTTTATAAAAACCAACTGAATATTCCTCCTACTTTTTTCAATATTTTTATTCTCGGGAAATTTTTTGTATACCCGGAACATTGTTCGTATATCTACGAAAGGCATTTATATCTCAAAGTCGTTTGTTTATTTGCGAACGGGTGTCTACTGAATGACATCAGACCCTCCTAATATCCTAAACTACCCCTACACCAATTTTTTCTCTGTTGACCCGTTCGCAATTTCTCCAACCATGTTTGCCCCCGTTTACTTTCTCCGGGGGGTTAGATTTTAACTGTCAATGTTTAACTGCCAGATCTTAATTGCCAGATCTTAATTGCCTTGAATTCTCCTATTGTTGTTTTTTGCTTACATTGTTACTTCTATTGCCGCTTTTGGGCTGTTTCACTGCCTTTGGCTGCCTATCATCCGGTTTGTCGCCTGTGTTCTCAGCTTCTGAAGCTTTTCCGGCCTTTTAAGCTTAAACCTGCTTCAGGTCCCTGGTTTAATATGACCTGGTTTAAAATGACGCAGCCTGAGTTATCGCTATAGGACCAGCTGTGTCCCAGAAGATTTGAAACACCTCTCAAAAAACGCTACAAGGATCCTCTATTCCCTCAGAAAACTTAACTTGTTCGTAAGTTGGCGAAAGGTATTTATTATATCCTGACTTAAATAGAAATGCGGACGGATTTTTCTTTTTGGAGCCAATACCCCCATTAACTATCCCCAAGATCCCCATATCCCAGCCGTTCGCTACCTATTTTTTCTACCTATTTATCCGATGAACTTTCAAATTTGCGTTCTTTTTTTGATTTCCGTTCTTTCTTTTTGCTCCCTCTTTCTGGATGTTTTCTTTTTTTCAGGTGCTTTATTCCCATTTCAGGGTCCGTTTCAAAATTTATATAAATTCATCCGGCATCTTTAGCCTTGAATGAAATTCGATCTTCACGTCCATTCCTGTTATTCAAGGGACAGCAATTCGGACCTGGACGCCATACTTGATGTTGCCCGGAAGCGTGGGCTTGCCGGATTTGCGGTCTGTGACCACGACACCGTTGAGGGAGGGCTTGCCTGCGCGGAAAGGGCCATGGACCTCGGCATTGAGGTTACGGTCATCCCCGGGACAGAGGTCAGCTGTTCGAAAGGGCACATTCTGGTCCTGGGCATAGAAGAGGACATCGAGCCCTGGCTGAGCCCCGAAGAGACAATCCGGCGGGCCCGGACCCTGGGAGGCACGGTGATTGTCCCCCACCCTTTCAAGAGCAGTTCCCACGGGATCGGAAGTTTTGAGGGGCTTGACATCGATGCTGTGGAGGTCTTCAACTCCCGCTGCCTCTTCAGCGGCGCAAACCGGAAAGCTGCCCTTGAGGCAAAGAGGCTCGGACTCCCGGGGGTTGCGGGAAGCGACTCCCATATCCCGGAAATGGTGGGGCAGGCGTACACCGAAATTGCTGCCCCGGAAAACACGGTGGAAGCCGTGCTGCAGGCAATCCGGGAAGGACAGGTTTCCCCGGCAGGGAAAAACACTCCGACCCCTGTTATCCTCAGGCAAATGGCCGGGAGCGTGCGGCGTAAAATAAGAAAAAAACTCCTGGGAAAAACCTGAACAGGAAAAGGTCTTTCAGGGAAATTGTTTTTGATGACTGGTTGTTCCTTAAACTCCCCTTCGGCCGGTCAAAATAAACAGGGTTAAGAAGTTTGCCTTCAATAAGATAGCTGAGAGCTCAGGAAAAAGCTGAAAGCGCAGAGGAAAGCCGAATGCGCAGGATAAGCAGGAAAAAGCGGAAGAGGGATTGCAATCGTTCAGTTTAAAAAGGAAATCAGTACCGAAATCGAAATCTTCGCTCCAGCCGAACGAATCTGGGAAATCCTTATGGATTTTGCGGCATATCCGAAGTGGAACCCTTACATCCAGGAGATCAGCGGAGAGGCAAAAGTCGGAAGTAAACTGAAGGTTTACATGAAACCCGAATGGGAAAAAAAGGGCGTAACCCTCAACCCAAGGATTACTCGCCTGGAGCCAAGAAAAGAGCTTACCTGGAAGGGCAGTTTCTTTTTCCCCGGGCTGCTTGACGGAGAGCACAGTTTCCTCCTCGAAGAGATTTCCGGCAGGAGGATCCGTTTTATCCAGAAAGAGAGCTTTTCCGGGATTTCCATCCCCTTTATCACGGCTTCATGGTCCATCGAGAAAGGCACGATGCGAAGTTTCGGGGACATGAACAGTGCCCTTAAGAAAAAGGCAGAAAAATTTTAATGGTTTTCGACTTTTTTGAATGCATAAAAGGGATTCGAAAATTAAACTCTTTTCACATCCCCTTCTTACTTACTATTCATTTTTATACCCTTAACCCGGTTGTTTGCAATAAATAGTTTCCCTGGGTTTTTTCATTTTTTCAAATTTTTTCAAAATTTACTATTAATTCCGCTATCCTCCGGGCTCATACTATACAACTCCATAGAACTTAAAATGATCTCATCTTTTATATCTATGATATCTTTATTTTTCAATGTCCATTAATTATATTGATAAGTTTTATATACCAATGTTATATTATTACTATTATATTATATTCATTCTAATATCTGTTTTAAAATTTATTAAAATCTGTCCTCTGTTAAAATTGATCCCCAAATTATCCGGCTTATTTTCCTCAAAAACCCAATGAAATAAACAAACCCATGAAAACTGAGAAAAACTTTTATGTAAGTTGGGATAAAAATGAGAATCTCTGTAGGTGGTGAAAAACATGGGTAAAAACCCTATCAGTAGTTTTAAAAAAATAGGATATGAATCTCTAACTACTTGCTGTACATTACTTTTGTTAATCTCCTTATTTTCATATACAGTATCAGCTATAAGCATGAATGTATCTGATGATGAAATTGATGATGAATTCCAGAGCGTAGCTACCACGGCAACGGCTTATGGTGCCGGTACTGTAAATTCGGTGCCGGAAAATAATCCGGGTTTGTTTGCAGAAATGTTAGCTCCTGGGTCCCGGACTCTGGAAATAGATTCTGTCGGCAGCTCCGGTTCACAGCTGGATGTATTACTTTTAGGGGCAGACGGTGCTAATTCGCTTACATCTATTCTGACAGGTTTCCCTGATATAGGGAATGTGAACTCCTTCAATACTGCCTACGGAACTCCGACTCTTGCCGAGCTCCAGCAGTATGATGTTGCAATAGTATGGAGCAATTACCAGTACAACGACAAAGTAGCACTCGGTGATGTGCTGGCTGACTATGTTGATAGCGGCGGATACGTGATCATTCAGGTATTCTCCTGGTACGGACCTAGCTGGAATCTTCAGGGAAGGATAATATCAGAAGGATACAGCCCATTTGTACAGGACGGGGATAACAGCAATCACTATTCAACTGCATCTCTTGGCCCGTATGATGCGTCTCACCCCATTATGAAAGGTGTGAATTCCATGTCTGATTATTACCGGGACAGCGTTGTACTTACCACGGGAGCCGAACTTGTAGCTGAATGGGACGACGGTGAGGAATTTATTGCCACAAAAGAATCGGTAGTCGGGGTCAATTCATACCCTGGTGATAATTATCAGTGGACTGGAGATTACCCGACAATTCTTCATAACACTATTCTGTGGTTTTGTCCGGTGAAGATACATTCTCCGCAGGCTATCACAAATGACAGCACTCCTCTGCTGAATGCAACTTTTAACCCGGCATCTTTTAACCCGGCGGCTCTGGCTTGGTATGTACTTGACGGGAATAACGGAACCAATCAAACTAACACATACAACCTGACCGTTACATTACCGCATCTTGATGATGGAATGCACAGTATCACGGTTTATGCAATGGACTCTGAAGGAAATACCAGCGAAAGGACTCTGGACTTCCTCGTGGATACAATTGCACCGGAAGTTGCCATCGACCCCGTTCCCTCTCCGGCCAGTGCCGTCCTGATCAACGGGACTTTTGTTGAAGAAGGGGCAGGCATTGCTTCAGTAATTGTTAATGGTGTCTCTGCGGCAGTAAACGATGAGGAGAATTCTTATTCTGCAACTAACTTGCCTCTGGTGGAGGG
>NZ_VOUA01000024.1 GCF_024372725.1 Methanosarcina sp. KYL-1 | reverse complement strand
TAAGGATTTCTGCGAGCCTGTCGATTTCATCGGCACTGAGGTCAGGGATTTCACCGAGGTCGGCAGCGTCAGCCATACCTGCCTGAATCTCCTCGAGAATCTTTTCTTTGGTCAGGAAGACCCTTTTACCGTCTCCCATCCTCAAAGCGTATTCGGTTGCCATTTTGTATCCTCCATTAGCGTATTAGAAAAAGAAGGTTTAAAGGAGCAGTTCCTTTGCCTTTGCTACGGCTTCACTAGCGTTTTCGGCATAGCAGTCTGCCCCGATCTTGTCGGCCCAGGCCTGGGTTGCAGGTGCGCCTCCGACCATGACCTTCACTTTGTCCCTGAGCCCCTCTTCCTTGAGGAGTTCGATAACTCCCCTCTGCCCGGGAAGGGTTGTTGTCATGAGAGCTGATAAGCCTATCATGTTTGCACCAACCTCTTTTGCCTTCTCGATAAAATCCCTAAGAGGCACGTCCCTTCCAACGTCGTGGACTTCAAAACCAGCAGACTGGAGCATGGTGGAAACAATGGACTTGCCGATGTCGTGGACATCTCCTTCAACAGTCCCGTTCACGATGACCCCAAGCTTTTTGCTCCCGCTGCCTGCCGGCATATCGGCTTCAAGGGCCTTGACACCTGCAGTCATTGCATCGGCTGCCATCATCACATGGGGCAGGAAAAGTTTCCCTCTCTCAAAAAGAATTCCTACCTGGTTCATACCGGCAGCAAGCCCTTTGTCAATGATTTCAGCGGGTTCCATAACCTGCTTTGCTTTCTCTACAGCAGCAAGCACTGTGTCCTTTTTACAGGAAATAATCGCATTAGAAAGTTCCTGAATAAGTTCTTCCTTAGTTGCCATTTTTAAACCTCCATTACTTCAGAAAACCGATTCGGCATCTGGGAAATCAACGCTGAATCCAATTTCTGATTATACATATTATATGGGTTTAATTATATAGCCCAGCCCATATTGTTTCTTCAAAAAAGCCTGGAATTTGAACGCACCAGGAGTATCTGAAAGACCAGCTAGAGAAGGCAGGACAAATGCGCAGGGCTCAAGACATGAGTTTTTTTAAAGGCGTTGAAATTTTCAGTCACATTAATTGATACCCCGGCTGGGGTAAAAAGTAAAAACTCGAAGTCCTGAAGAAGCAAAAAGAAGAGAGGGTAAAAAGTAAAAACTGCCGGGGAAATTGGTAAGGACGTAAACAAAAAAGAGAGAATCTAGTTTGGAAAATATTTTATATAGATATTAACTCTACAGCCTGAAAATTGCTCTTTTTTCATATCTCTTTTTTAATTGCTCTTTTTTCATATCTCTTTTTTATTTCTTCAGGGGAGACGCCTCCAAGCAAGCTGGCGGAGGTATCCTGCACCGCCGGGACCAAAAATGGTTTTCGGGGTCAAGATAAGTATTTCTCAACCAGGCACGGGTATCTTTCCATAGTTTTCAGGCCCTTTCCACATATTCAGGTAGCAACCGGTTTTTTTCTTTCCTGGAAGGCAGGCAGGTAGGCTTGCAAGCTGGCTACAACCGCTTGCAGTGCGGCAAAAAAATCTATATTTCAGTGCCCTAAAAACCATTTTCGATTTGCTTTTCAGGTACCGAAGCTCTCACCGGCCGCGAAGTTGGCCGGCTTTTCCAAATGTTTACGGACGGCAAAACGAGCAGCCAGATGACCGGGAAGTACATTGGACTAACTAAAAAAGTCATCCAGATGACTGAAAAGTAACTGAAAAATTTACTTACATGCCAAAAAGACTAAACACTTTAGTTATTCGGATGACCATTTAAGTTATTCGGATGACCATTTAAGTTATTTCAATACACACATCCTGGTTTCTCCATTACATTCTTGAGACTCTATGCAGCGGTTCAGGGAAGTCCATTGTCCTTCTTCGGAAAATCCTGCTTTTTCTTCCTTCCGGCAAAAATAGTCGCCTTCAAGCCGGAATTTTTTTAAAAGCTCGCAAGTTTCACAGAGGCATCCCACTTTTTTTCCCTGTCCCGGGATTTTATCCCTGGCACAGAACATCCCTGCGCCCCCGGGATAAGATGGGCAACTTTTGCAGAGGCAGGCTTTCAGGTGGTGGTACGAGCTACAGATCCCGAAATACCTTCCATACCTTTCCCTGGCTTCCCGGATAATATCGGGTGTCTCCCCCGGGAATTCCTTTGTTTCTGTCATTACGGAATTCTCTTTTTTTCCGGCTGTGCTTTCAGAGTCCAGAATATTCCTCCAGATTTTTCCAGGTTTTTCCAGATTTCCTGTGTGCGATGTGTGCGAAAGGACATCATTTTATAAGAGGTCAAAATATATTACATATAGGTTGAAGGTTTTAAAAGTACATTTTTGCCTGAGGCAATTAAGGGTTTTTTGAATCCAAAAGGGATCTGGAGAATGAGGGAATACGATGGGTTTCAATCATTTAGCTGAAAGTGACGAACAGGTACTGGAGAGGGCACTGGAAAAGCAGAAGATCCTGGAAACCGTGATCAACAACAGCCCGGTCATGGTCTTCCTGTGGACGACGGAAGAGGACTGGCCTGCTGAATACGTTTCTGAAAATGTGAGCCTGCTGGGGTACAGTGCGGAAGATTTCCTGACTGGCAGGATCAACTACGCCGGGATCGTACATTCCGAAGACATTGACCGGGTCCGGACCGAACTTACCAGGTGCTGCCAGCTCGGAAAGGACGATTTCGTCCAGCGCTACAGGGTCCTTACGGGCGAAGGAGAGGTGCGCTGGGTGGAAGAAAAGACCTTTATCCAGCGCGATGAAATGGGGT
Organism: Methanosarcina sp. KYL-1; assembly: GCF_024372725.1. GTDB lineage: Archaea > Halobacteriota > Methanosarcinia > Methanosarcinales > Methanosarcinaceae > Methanosarcina. Next base: position 55,081 of record NZ_VOUA01000024.1, on the reverse strand, counting down.
CAGTGACCCATTTCCAGGGGATAGTCCGGGACGTCACGTCCGAGATCAGGAACGAAAGAGCTCTGAGAGATGCCCTTGAGAGCCAGAAAGCCCTCATGGAAAAGCAAAAAGCCCTGCTTGAGCGGCAGAAAGCGCTTGAGACCGTGATCAACAACAGCCCCATGGTCGTTTTCCTCTGGAAAGCCGAGAAGTACTGGCCCACGCTTTACGTGTCCGAAAACGTCCGGCAGTTCGGGTACACCCCGGAAGATTTCATCTCCGGCAGGGTCCTCTACGGAAAGATCGTCCACCCCGAAGACCTCCTCCTTGTCGAACTCGAACTTGAGGAGAACTGCGAAGAAGGCGGAAAAGAGTTTTCCCGCGAATACCGGATCCTCACAAAGTCCGGAGAAGTCCGCTGGGTAGAAGAAAAGACCTTTATCCAGCGCAACGAGGACGGGGAAGTGACCCATTTCCAGGGCATCATCCAGGACATAACCGAAAGGGTAAAAAAGCCATGAATAGCCGTTAAAAGTTATTTAAAGTCCTTGAAAGCCACTAATAACCTGGAATTACTCTGAAATACTCTGAAATACTCTGAAATACTCTGAAATACTCTGAAAAGCCCGGAGGGCTCCTGGTACATTTTACCGGTACGGCCCTTTCATCCGGGAGCTCCTGAGTCCACTTTTTCCAGAAAAACTGCCGCCGTCTTCCGTAACCATTCCTGGTTTTTCAACGGCCCTTTTCCGAAATCTGATCCTGATACTCTGTTTTTGATCCTGTAACTATGCTTTTATTTCTGTCTGCCTGAGTTCATATGCATTGGGAAACAAAGTTTCGGAAGAATTTCTTCATATACGAGAGATATAAGTCCCTTAAATGGTTTGATCCGGACGTATGCGGTTGGAAAAATTAAGGAAAATAATAACTTCCAGATCAACAGGAAACCTGAAAGGCTCCTGAAGGTCATAAGGCTAAGCTGTTATATTATGTTGTGACCGTTCAAAAAAGGAAACTTCATTAGAGATCAACATTCTTCTCTCCTTCAGGATTTTTACGCAATACTGGCGATATACATGAACTATAGCAAAATGACAAAGGACGATTTTGACAGAATTCTTTACACACGTCTTAATGAGGAAACTCTTCAATCAATAGTTAATATTCCGGGCGTTTCCGAAATAGTATCCAAAAATTTCAATAAAGATACACTTCTTAACGAGGAACCTCCTCAATCAATAGTTAATATTCCAGGCGTTTATGAGATAGTATCCAGGCATTTCAATAATGATATACTTGATGTGTGGGAGTATGAGCAGTATATCAAGGTAAAAGAAATTGTAGAAAGAATCGGGTTGTGGAATCCAGAATTCCAGCGAACCATAGTACTGTTAAATTTACTGAACGAATTAACTGAAATTCTTTATGATACCCTGGACCTAAAACTGGACAAATATGTTAACCTTCGATCACTTCCAGTAAGGGAGTTCCACAAAGAAACTGTGGAGAAACATTCAGCATACCCTATCTGGACATGTGATTTTGAAGGATCCTGTCTTGTTGGTGCGGAGAAATTTGAAATCGAATCAATCGATTCGATTCGCCACCGCTTTGGGGATGAGTAAATGCTCTGAATAAATATTCCCGGTTCTGTATAAAAAATAAAGAAAATAAATGTAACCTTTATAAGGTATCCGTTATCAGGTATCCGTTATCAGGTATCCGTTATCAGGTATCCGTTATCAGGTATCCGTTATCAGGTATCCGTTATCAGGTATCCGTTATCAGGTATCCGTTATCAGGTATCCGTTATCAGGCATCACTTATTCAGAGTCCTTATTCAGGATCATTTATTCGAGAAATTATCAGGTTTCATTTGCCGCCTGCGAGGTAATCTCCCATTATTTTTATGGCGCAGTATTCGCCGCACATGGAACAGGGGCCTGTCCTGGGGCACATGTCCCCCGGCCTGTCGGGGTCAAGGGCAAGCTTGATCTGCCCTTCCCAGTCAAAATGGGCACGCTTCTGCGCAAGCAGCAGGTCCTTTTTGCTAATCCCGTATTTCATGGAATCCCCTATGTGGGCAGCTATCCTGAAAGCGACCAGCCCTTCCCTTACCTGCTCCGGGTTCGGGAGGGAGAGGTGTTCTGCAGGGGTTATGTAGCACAGGTAGTCCGCCCCTGCCCCGCTTGCCATGCTTGCCCCTACCGCACCTGCGATATGGTCATAGCCAAGGGCTACGTCCGTGGGCAGGGGACCTGCAACGAAGAGGGGGAAAGCTGACCTTGATTTGTATAAATTCACGTGTTCCGGGATCTCGGCTGCCTGGATATGCCCGCCCATGCCCTCTATTATTACCTGCACACCTTCCTCGTTTGCCCTTTTCGCAAGGCGGACATTGGCTTCTATCTCCATCAGCTGGGCTCCGTCCCTGAGGTCATGGATGCAGCCGCTTCGCATGGTGTTTCCCAGGGAAAGGACGACATCTTTTTTCCTGAGGGCCTCGATGACCTCGTCAAAGTGCTCTATGAAGGGGTTTTCGCAGCTATTTGTAAGCATATAGACACTGGTCAGGGAACCTCCCTTGGAGACCATCCCCATCACCCTCCCCACGCCCTTCAGCTTCTCAAGGGTTGCCTTTTCCACACAGTGCAGCACCACGGAGCTCACACCCTCGTCCACATGGGCTTTGAGGTATGAGAGGATGTCGCCCTCCGTAAGGTCCTTCATCCCGCACTCCACAACCGTCTGGTAGATGGGGACCGTGGTGATGGGAAGCCTGCTGTTCTCAAACACGCCTGCACGTATGGCGCGGATGTCCCCGCCCATGGAAAGGTCGGTAATGGTATCAGCCCCGTATTTTTCTGCGATCCTCACCTTTTCTAGCTCGGCATCCGGATCGATCCTGACAGCCGAAGTGCCCAGGTTGACATTCACCTTGGTGCTGGCACCCCTGCCTATGGCTACCGGAGGGCAGCCCTCCCTTGTCATTATAACGAGGCTTCCTTCAGCCACACGCGAGAGCAGTGTTTCTTCATCAATATTTTCATTTTCAATTACCCTCTGCATCTCAGGGGTGAGCTTTCCGGCACGGGCATGGTCAACTTGCGTGGATTTCATGTATTCCCCTCACTCTTTTTTTAAAGTAGAAATCTCCCCTGATGAAACCTGATATTCCGGTCCGTTATTTTGAACCAGGTCATTCGAATCCGGTTCTATGATTTCGAATCAGCCCTGTCATTGAACAGTCCTGCCAATGAATCCGATTCAATTATTCGACTCCGGCTCCGTTACTTCGAATAGAGCCCATCCTTTCATGGACTCTTTACGGAAAGATTCAGAGTATATCAGGCATACAGGGAGATCTGGCGGTTCAACCGCACAAGTCCGTTATTACATCATTATATTACCATTATTATATTTACAAACTTTATACTATAGCTCATGTTCCAGGTAATTAATCTATAGGTTAACAAAAAGGAGGGAGATAGGGCAGCTAACAGATTCACACTTTTTCCTTAAAGCCTGTAAACGCGCGAGAAGATTGACAAGGCGAATTTATCTCTTAAGGCGAGAGGACCCCTTTCCTCGCCATTTCCGGCTTTGCCGGAAATGGCATGGAGGGGTAGTTCACTATGCTGGCACGCAATTTGATTGAACTAACAAACGGATCAAGCCAGCAATCTCCCCATGTGTCCTATCCAAATCCGGGTGAAATCAAAATCCCGGATGCAGCTTTTTTGTATCAACCCGGTTTTTTCCCGGGAGTATCAGGCAGAAAAGAAAGAACGGAACATAAACACACATATTTTTATAATATAGGAAAAAATATAATCTAATTCCATCTGCAAGACTTTATAATACTCTATAAGACTTTATAATTCCCGTTTGTTATAATGTTATATACCTATTGATCATTAAATATCTACGTGCAGATGGAAAAATGCAGGATAAGCCAAAGCCCGGTGCATGGATATGGAAACCCCTTTACTGGACCTGATATTTTTATCTGATAAAAGAAAGAATGTGCTCCTCCTCCTGATGGAAGGCCCAAAAAACCTTGAAACACTGAGAGAGCGGCTTAAAGCCAGTCCAACAGCGGTTCAGCCCCAGATAAAAAAGCTCAAGGAACAGCACCTTGTGGCTCAGGATAAAGACCTCTACAAACTTACGGATATCGGGAAAATAGTGGTCGAAAAGATGCAGCCTCTGGTGGAAACCCTTGCCGTGCTTGAGGAAAACGCGGACTACTGGGCAGACAGGGATATGGGATCGATTCCTCCTTCCCTCATGCGAAGACTCAGTGAGTTAGGGCACTGCACCACAGTCGAACCTGAAATAGACCACATGTTCGAACTGATCCCCGAATTTGCCAAAAATATGAGAAAAGCAAAGAAAATAAAGGCAATAATTTCATATTTTCATCCACTTTTCCCTTCCTTTTACATTGAGGTTGCCAGAAATGGGGCCCAGGTTTCCATCATCCTCCCTGAATCAATTCTGAAAAGGTGGATTGAAGACTACAGGGAAATAACCGAGCAGTTCATAAATCTGGAAAATACCGAACTCCTTGTATGCAGGGACTGCGAAAGGACCCCAAACCTTACGGTTACGGATATTTTCATGGGTATAGCCCTCTTCCCGAAAAAAGCGGTCTTTGACCGGAAATACGTAAGAAGCTTTGACCCCAGAGCCCTGGCCTGGGGCGAAGAACTCTTCGAGTATTACAAAAACCTTTCCGAACAGGTCACTGAAATTAACAACCTCGAAAACGCTGTCGGAACAGGTGTATGTGAAACTCCCAAATAACCCCGGGGAAAACTCCTGATTCCAGACAGCTGAAAAGGCTACTGCAGGTATTTTTCCTCTTCTCTTTCCTCTCTTCTCTTTCCTCTCTTCTCTTTCCTCTCTTCTCTTTCCTCTCTTCTCTTCAACCGGCAGCTATTCAGGTGGAGCGCAGCCCGTTTATGATTTCTTCGAGGAGGAGGAGGGCTCCCGAAACACCCAGATACGTTTTTGGGATAAAGTGGATGTACCCTCCATCCGGAAGGGCGATTTCGATTCCGGCTTTGCAGCACCCCTTTGCTTTTAAAAGCTGCAGGGTATGGGCGTCAGCAAAGGCAATATCAGCCGATTCCAGGGCAGGGTCCCTTTCCCAGGCTTCGCAAAAGCCCTTTTCCTCCAGAAACGCCTTGAGAGATGATGATGCTTCAGGGTCGCTTCCGGGAAGCAGTCTTACTGCAAGGGGGGCCATGCCCAGGTAGGAGTAAAGCCAGTGTGTAAGGGGGAAGGCAAGGGAGCTTTCGGCCCTGATTGAAAAGCTGGCTCCTTTGGGGAGCCCTGAGAACGAATGGAAACGTGAAATCTGCCGGTAACTGGCCTGCCTGGCTTTCCTGACTTCCGCAAGGGCAGGGGCAGGGTCGATATTCAGGACAGCTGCAACTTCCCTCAGCAGGCATTCACTCGCATCAAACCCCAGGGGAGCCCCCAGGGGCGAAAACACGGCAGGGGTCCCGAAACGTTCCCGGTACCACTCCGCAACCCTTCTGCCGTATTCGGGGAAAAGGACGATATTGCAGGCTGCATCACTCGATTCCCGGATTTCGTCGAGGGAAGTTCCGGCAAGGAAAACAGCTCCCACTTCCAGGCCCAGGAAAGCCAGGAGCCGCTTCATTTCTGCAACCGAGCCTTCCCAGTGTTTGTGGAGCAGGGAAAGCCCTATCAGGTTCACCTTTTTAGGGGAGGCAAAGTGATGGAGAGGCTGGGGGTGGGGGAGGGGCCGGAGTTTCATGTGTTCGAGCAGGGCAAGGGCGGTATTTTCAAAGCCCCGGGCTGCGGGAAGGGAAAAACCCGGTTTTTCCATCACAAAACAGCGGTCCTGCAGCCCTGCCTTTTTAATTACACTCTCCAGGTCGTCGCCCACAAGGCTTGCTCCCGGAGAGTTAATCACCACAAGCAAGCCTGTTTCTTTTGCTGCCACTGCTGCAAGTGCCCTTTCAAACTTTTCAAGGGAGCCCAGGATGAAGTCCTCCCCTTCCAGGCAGGTGCAGGGGACCCTGGGCTGCCCGAAATAGAACTCGTCCTGGAATGCCATGGGGTCATGTGAACTTTCCCGGGGAAACTGCCTGTCCGAGAAAAAACTGTGGTATAACTTGCACCCTGTAGGCCCGTTCAGGATCACAGCCGCATCCCTGATGCCTTCCACCGCCAGGATAGAACCCGTAAAAGCGTCCGGGGAAAAAATCAACTTTCATCACCTCCGTCATACTTCCATCCCTCCGTAACCGGCAGCCGCAGAAGCGTACTCCAGCGTTTTGCAAGTTCAAGCCCGCTCAGGAACCCCACCTGAGGGGAGAAGGGGATAGTATCGTAGTGCACTCCTTCCTCAGGGGCCGAAGGGACATAACTCGAAAGGACCAGGTCCGGCCTGAGGCCCCTGACATCCTTTGCCCTCTTTGCATCCGTATAGTTTCTCTCTACCGGAAAGCCTTCACGGGACAGGAGGCCCGGACTTTCCCTCCCGAAACACGAGACCGGAATCCCGACCTTGAGGATTTCCATTCCCAGGTCCCGGATCGTGTCCAGGACCCAGCCAATGTCCTCGCTGTAGCTCACCAGGAGCACGCTCTTTCCCGAGAGATGGGGGGCATATTTCCCTATTCCTGCTTTGTACGCATTTTCCTGCTCCTGCAGCAGGGGGGAGGGGTCCTTTCCGGGAAGCAGGCGTGCTGCCAGGGCTTTTACCCAGAGGGAACTTTCCCGGAAACCCACAGGAAAAGGAAGCTCAAAAAACTCAAGCCCGAAACGCCCGGAAAGGTATGCCTGCAGGGCCCGGGTCTCGGGGTCGTCGCAGGCAAGCAGGTTGATTTCCGCTTTTTTTAAGGAGCGAAGGGAAAGGGTATCTGTCCCTTTTAAAAACCTGCAGTTGACCCCGTACCCCAGCCTTTTGAGCAGCCTCTCGACCGTACGGAAGTCTTCCTCCCCCCGCAGGAAAAAGCTCCTTTCCCCGATCACGTTGACCAGGCCTTTTTCGGGCCTGACGGAAGGGTCAATCAGGTCGGCAACCCGTTTGCAGCCCTCAAGCAGCCCGGTCGAAAAGTCTCCCGTAAGGACCCCTTCCACAGGGACGGGGATGACCCTGGCTCCTGGAAAACGGACTTCGGCTCTTGAGGCTGCCTCTCTTATGTCGTCTCCTATGATCCCTCCGGGGCAGGTGTTCACCACAAAGACCGTTTGCCAGCCGGTCAAAAGGGCTTCTTCGATTCTCCTCTCAAGCTTTTCGAGCCCTCCGAAGATGACGTCCTCTTCCTCCATATCTGTCGGCAGGAGGCCAGGGGTCTGCTTTTCCGCACCTGTGGGGACAGCTCTTCCCCTGCCCCTTAAATAAGAGCAGGCAAGGGCATCGGCCGTGATATGGGTGCAGCTCCCCGGCCCGTGCAGGACCGTGGCGGCATCGTCAACCTGAAAAGTCGCAGTCACAGCCCCTGAAAAGGCACAGCCGTAAAGGGGGGGCCTGGTGGGAGGTGACGCCGGGGATGATGCGGACACTTCTTCGGGAGTTACGGAGGGGATTTCTACAGACTGCGCTTCGGGAATTCCGGAGGGGATTTCTACAGACTGCGCTTCGGGAATTCCGGAGGGGATTTCTACGGACTTCTTTTCGGAAATTCCTGAAGATAGTTCTGCAGACTGAACTTCAGGTATCTCAGTGCAGATTTCTGCGGAATACCTGTTTTCCAGGCTGAGGGAACCAGGCTTAGCACCAGGTTTTTTTCCGGGTGCAGGACCTGTGCCGAAAGGCTTTATAAAGGGCCGTTCCCGCCTTCCCAGCACCAGGGCTTCAAGCTCAAGGTCACCGAGGGGGTTGGCGGGATGGAGCAGGTTCCGGTCCTTTTCCAGGGTTTCCACATACCCTGCCAGCTCCCTGAAAAGACCTGCAGGAGCAGAGGCAGGGAAAGCTTCTATCAGGGTCTTTCCGGCTTTTTCAGCCCGGGAAAAGACTTCGTCCCTTGGGATGGACGCCAGCACAGGCAGCCCCACTGCCCGGGCAAAGGCAAAGACCCTTTCCTCCTCGGCAAAAATTCCCCGCCCGTTGAAGATGATGCCTGCAACCCTTGGGGCTGCGTCCTCGAAATTCCGGATACCCCGGAGGATGTTGTTGGCTGCGTACAGGGCCATGTATTCCCCGGAAGTCACCAGAAAAACCGCATCTGCATATTCTTTCCTGAGAGGGACTGCAAACCCGCCGCAGACCACATCCCCGAGCACATCATAAAGGACGACGTCAAAGGAAGAAGCCCTGAGCCCCAGGCGTTTTAAGACCTCAAAACTGCTCAGGATCCCACGGCCCGCACAGCCAACCCCGGGTTTCGGCCCCCCGGCTTCCACGCAGGCAGTGCCCCCGTAGCCTTCAAAGACCAGGGCTTCAAGCTGCTGCGCTTCCCGGGGAGTTTCGCGCACATAGTCCAGCACTGTGGGGATGCCCGCTCCTCCAAGGAGCAGACGAGTGGAATCGTGTTTCGGGTCGCAGCCTACCTGCAGGACCCGCTTTTTCGAACTGGCAAGGGCAGCCGAGAGGTTGGCAGAAACCGTGGACTTGCCTATACCTCCCTTCCCGTAGAGGGCGACCTGGATCACGGTTTTTCCCCCGCTTCCTTGTCTGAATTAGAAGGGCAAAAACCCGGTAAAAGAGAATTAATTGTTTTTCCTGTTTGGATGGGCATACCCGAATTATTATGACTAAAGCATAAAAAATTAAAGGTTATATTTCCGACTTAAAGGCATTTTTCTGACCATTCCCGGGCAGGGCCCGTATTTCCTTTTGCTTTGGAAAAATCCCGTTAATTCCTGTCAAAGGTACCCTCCAAACCCTGTCTCTCCCCTTGCATAGGCTTCGTGCCAGCCCGGGGGAACAGGTACCTTTTCATAAAGGGCGGCTCGCTGTGCTTCAAGCAGTTCCGGCTCCCTTCCCATGAATTCCGCCGCACAGAGCACTCTGTTTTCTGTCTTCCCGGCAAGCTCTTTTAACCAGCGGTAGCCTCCGAAAGACCTCAGCAGGTGGTGGTCCAGGACCAGCGTGTCCACGCTTTCGGCCAGGAGGAGAGCATTTTCAAAAGCTTCTTTTCCGGCTGCCGGGACCCTGTGAGAGAGGTAAACGGGAGGGCCGGAGGAAAAAACCGTTGTGGGTTTCCAGGCCAGCACGGCAAGGACCGCTTCCCTGTCAAGGAGCTGGATGTCGGAACAGTGGACAAAGACCTCGTGTCCCTCCCTGACGCAGGTCATCATCACCGAGCCAAACCCCGAACCCCGGGCCCCGTGGGGGACAGGGGAGGAAAAACACATGCCTCCGGAATTCCCGCCTTCGGAATTCGGGAGGGGAAAGCCCAAGAATTCTGAGAGTTCTTTTCTTCTCCTGGCAGAGAGCTGGGAAATGTTCTCCGGGCCCTTGCACCAGAAACTGGCACCTTCCAGGGGTGGGAGGGCTTCTACAGGGAGCTGGTAGGGGTCTTCGGCCCGCATGGGCATGTGGTCCCCGTGGTAGTGGCTGAGCACGATGTCGGTGGCTCCCTCAAGGGCAAAAAGGATTTTTTCCTTGATCCGGGCAGCCGCTGCAACCTCCCTGGGGTGGGGCAGCAGGCCTGAACGGAAACGGGCAAGGGCAACTCCCGGATCGATCACGATGTTTTGCTCCCCCGTTTTTACGACGCAGGCAAGGGACCTTGCCCCGAAAGACTCGCTCCCCAGGATCTCAATCTGCATGTGTTTCTATTGGGGCTCCCGGCTAAAATCCTTTTTCCGGGTTTTGAATTAAAAATCCGCGTCTCCAGCCAACCTGTATTCAGCCTGCCTATGTTCAACCAGTCTGTGTTCAGCCAGCCTGTGTTCAGCCAGCCCATGCTTTGCTTTAAGCCTGCAGATTTCGGAATAAAGGCTGGCCCTGTACTGTTCATCATCCCGCCCACCCATGTACATTTTTTTATAGGAAGCAAGGAGTCCAGGGAACTCTTCCCCGATAATGCTCATGAACTCAGTTCTTGTTTCTCCTTTTAGGAAGAGCAGCCCCGAAAGGGCATAATCCACCCCAATTTCCCCTGCCCTGGCAAGGATTCCTTCAAGGTTTTCGGGACTGTCGGTAATTCCCGGAAGGACCGGCATCATGTGCAGCCCGACTGTAGCTTTTGTTTCTGAAAAAGCTTCGAGGACAGAAAACCTCCTCTCACTGTCCGGAGCCCCGGGCTCGAGCTTTTTCCGGACCTGCTCGTCCAGCGTGGTAACGGTTACCGCCACATTTACCCGGGTCCGCTCGGCCAGTTCGGCAATAAGATCAAAGTCCCGCAGGACCAGGTCGGATTTTGTGGAAATGGTCACCGGGTTCTTGTGCCTCAGCAGGACTTCCAGCACCTCGGGCATCAGGCGGCACTTCCTCTCAGCCGACTGATAGCTGTCCGTAACGCCCCCCAGGTTGATGAGCTCCTTTTTCCATGCAGGGGAGGAAAGTTCCCTTTCCAGGAGCCCTGCAATGTTCTTTTTCACATAGATATCACGGAAAAAGCTGCCTGAAACAGGGACAGGGCCGCACTTTTGGCTGCTGGAAACTTGCGGGGAAATCTCAGGGGAGGACTGCGGGAAAAAATCACTTATCTGCTTTTGCGGCCCCGGAAAATCTCTTTTCTCGGCCCTCCTCTGCCCCTCCCTCTGACAAATATACCCATGGGAATAGACGGCATAACAGTACCTGCACCCATGCCCGCAGCCCCTGTAGACGTTCAGGTCCCAGGAATAGGGCAGGCGCTTTTCAAGCGGGGAAAGCCGGTGAAGGGCGCTTTTGGCCTCGATTTCGATACAATTTGCCTTAAAATTCACCTTAATTTCCTTGCAGGCCATTCCTGCAGGCAGTCTTTCCATGAAAAAATCCCCTTAAAGCACCCTGATACACAAGCTATCTAATCAAAGGCTATCTAATCCACAGCCTCTTAAAGGAAATCCGTAATCAGGGCCTGCCTCTCGTCCCGTTCCCTGAGTTTTGCAACCCCAACGCCCACCAGCCTGAACTTTCTGCCCCCCAAAAACTCGGAGAGGAGCTGGCGGACCGTCCTTTTTATAACAAAGAGGTCCGAGGTCCAGATAGGAACCGTTCTTGAGCGCGTGTATGTGGAAAAGTCCTCAAAGCGCACTACCAGGGTCACTGTTTTGAAAAGGAAATTGTGCTTCAGGAGGGAGCCGTGAACGCTTTCGCTGAGTGTGTCCAGGGAGCCGAAGACCTTTACAGGGTCATTTGTGTCTTCCTCAAAAGTCCCGTGCCGGCTGATGGACTTTACGTCTTCCTTTTCCCTGACCTCCCCGAAATCGAGCCCGTTTGCCATCTGCTTCATCTGGAGCCCCATTTTCCCGAACCTGGACTTGAGGAGCTGGATATCGCAGTTTGCAAGTTCTTCCACCGTGGAGATCCCCATTTCCTTCAGGGATTCCGTGGTCTTTTCCCCGATCCCGGGGATTTTTGAGACCTGCAGGGGAAAAAGGAATTCCCGGACATCTTCGGGTCGGACAACGGTCAAGCCGTCAGGTTTCTGGAAACCCGAAGCAATCTTTGCAATTAGCTTGTTCGGCCCGACCCCCACGGAACAGGTGATCCCCTGCTGCTTCTGGATTTCGTCCTTGATCCGCAGGGCAAGGAGGGCAGCCTCCTCAAAATTTTCTACCTCGGGCCCGGGCACCAGGTAAGCCTCGTCCACGCTGACCTGCTGGAACTTTTCCGCAAACCCCCTGAGAACTTCCATGACCCCTACCGAGACCCCCGCATAAAGCTTCATGTTGACAGGCAAAAAGACCGCTTCAGGGCAGAGCTTATATGCCTTTGAAATAGGCAGGGCCGAATGGATTCCGTACCTGCGGGCCTCGTACGAGCAGGTGCTGACAACCCCCCTGCCCGAGCCTCCCTTCGGGTCGGAGCCCACCACCACAGGCAGCCCTTTCAGTTCAGGGCGCTCCCTGACCTCAACTGAGGCAAAGAAGCTGTCCATGTCCACATGGAGGGTTATCCGCTTTTTAAAGTCGCTCGTTTTCTGATTGGGGGCAGGCATTACCTTAAAATAACCGCTGCCCGTAGAAAAGGCTTGAGAAAGCTGTGTGAAAGTATTAACAGATCAGTGTGAAAATATTAACTTACCCTAAATTTAAATAGTGATCGGGGCTTGAAAAAACCTTTCTACAAAGCCGGACAATATATAATTGGCAGGATAATTCATGATTCAAATTCCAAAAATGGGGGGAATTTCATGAAAGCAGAGCAGGACATTTCAAAAAGGGAAGCCTTCCGGGAAGCCGCCTATTCGGTTGACGATTCGGTGGACAGGCTGGCTGCAAATCTCAGGAGTGCCGGAAATCCCGAAAACAAGGCTGCTGAAAAGAAGGTTGTCGGGAAGCCTTTTCCTGAGATTACGTCAAAGTCCCTTGCAGGCAGGCTCCTGACCCTGCCGGAAGAGGTGAAAGGAAAGGTGGCCCTGGTCTGTGTGGCTTTCGTGCGCAGCGCCCAGAGCATGATCGATTCCTGGGCAGTGCCTTTTGAGAGGGAGTTCGGGAAGGACAGCAGGGTTGCGGTCTACGAGGTCCCCATGATCAGTTCGGGCTGGAAGGTGCTCTCCTGGATGATCGACTCCGGGATGCGGGGAGGGATCCCCATAGAAAAGCACGGAAACGTTGTTACCTTTTACGGGGACTACTCGGGCTACCAGGAAGCCCTCGGGATGCCGGACACGAGTTTTGCCTATGTCTTTTTGCTGGACCCCGGAGGGGTCATCCGCTGGAAGGGGCAGGGGTATGCAGGGCCCGAATCCGGAAAAAAACTAATCGAAACCGCAAGAGCTCTTCTGGAAGAAAAAGAATTCTGAGGAAGGGAATTCTGAGGAAGGGAATTCTGAGGAAGGGAATTCTGAGGAAGGGAATTCTGAGGAAGGGAATTTAAGGTAAGTCTGATTCGGATGAGGGGGGAGAAGAAATGAAGAGCAAAAATATAATTTTCGGCCTGATCACCTTCATGGCCCTGATAATTCTTGTGTTTTCAGCTTATGCGGCCCTGAGATCCGTGCCCCTGAGTAACTGTGATGAAAACGGGACCGGAATTGGCTGTATCGAGCTTCCTCCGGGCTTTTCCATAGACTACTACGCCGAAAATGTTGAAAATGCCCGGTCAATGACCTTGAGCCCGAACGGCACGCTTTTTGTGGGCAGCCGCGGGGCAGGCAAGGTTTATGCGATCCCGGACCGGGATAAAGACAATAAGGCCGACGAGGTGCTGGTGCTTGCCGAGGGGCTGACCATGCCAAACGGGGTAGCCTTCAGGAACGGCTCCCTTTACGTGGCCGAGGTTTCCAGGGTAATCCGCTACGACGATATCGAAGCCAGGCTGGAAGACCCTCCCGAGCCGGTGGTCGTAAACGATAGTTTTCCATCTGACAGTTCCCACGGCTGGAAATACATAAAATTCGGGCCTGACGGAAAACTTTACGTGCCTGTGGGTGCGCCCTGCAACGTCTGCAACATGGAGGAAAAAGATGAGAGGTACGCCACCCTCATGCGGATGGAGCCGGATGGGAGCCAGCTTGAGATCTTTGCCCGCGGCATAAGAAATACCGTGGGTTTTGCCTGGCACCCCGAGACCGGTGAGCTCTGGTTTACGGACAACGGGCGGGACTGGCTGGGAGACGACCTGCCCCCGGACGAGCTGAACCGGGCTCCTGAACCCGGGCTGCATTTCGGCTTTCCCTTCTGCCACGGGGGAGACATCCCGGATCCGGATTACGGGAAACTTCGGGACTGCTCGGAATTCACGCCTCCCGAAGTTAAACTGGGCCCACATGTAGCAGCTCTGGGGATGACGTTTTACACGGGTTCGATGTTCCCGGAAGAATACAGGAACCAGACTTTCATCGCCGAGCACGGGTCCTGGAACAGGAAAATTCCGATCGGGTACAGGGTAACCCTGGTCAGGCTGGAAAACGGGACCCCTGTAAGCTATGAGGTTTTTGCCGAAGGCTGGCTCCAGGGCCTCTCAGCCTGGGGAAGGCCGGTGGACGTGCTGGTAATGCCGGACGGGGCACTGCTGGTCTCGGATGACAGGAACAACGCGATCTACAGGATAAGTTACGCATTAAACGGGTCCACTGCAAACGGGTCTGCTGCAAATTAAGCCAATTTACGCCTGATAAGCGGATTCAAGGACTGGAATAAACTTATTTATGATCGAAAACCCATATTATAGCATAGGGGTGATTAGTATGTTATCACAGATTCCTATCAACCTTAAGAACGTACCGGAAGAAGACATCGACAAGCAGATCCTCAGAGCAGGAATTATCGCCGAGCTTGATGCTGTCAGCCTTTATGAACAGATGGCTGACATGACCAAAAACGCTGATATCAGGGCGATTCTTCTGGACATCGCAAAGGAAGAAAAGACACACGTTGGGGAGTTCCAGGCACTGTTACTGCGCTTTGACCCGCAGCAGGGGCTGGAACTGGAGGCCGGAGCCGAAGAAGTAGAAGAAGAACTCTCCAAATAAAGCATAGAGAGGGACTCGATTACCAGGAGCAACCTGGTTAAAGGTCAAGTTCTTTATTTCAAACCCCCTTTCTTATTTTTTACCAGGAATGCTTTTTACCGGGAATGCTTTTTACTGGAACTGCTTTTTACTGGAACTGTTTTTAAGCTCCACTCATCTCCTGCGAAATCTACTCATCTCCTGCGATAAACAATTCGGTCAGGAGGTATGCTTCGTCGTCCGGATACTGCCTGGGCGGGTGTTTCATGAAGTAAGACGAAGGGGAATAGAGCACCCCGCCAACCCCGCGGTCCAGGGCCAGCTTGCAGCAGCGCACGGCATCGATAACAACCCCTGCGGAGTTGGGGGAATCTTCCACCGAGAGCCGGAGTTCCAGGTTCATGGGCACGTCCCCAAAGAGCCTGCCTTCTATCCGCAGGAAGCAGACCTTGTTATCCTTCTGCCAGGCCACGTAGTCGCTCGGGCCCACATGGATGTTTTCTTTTTCCAGCCTTTCGGTTAGCACGGACTGCACGGCCTCGGTCTTGGAGGTCTTCTTGGACTTCAGGCGGCTCCGGTTCAGCATGTTCAGGAAATCGGTATTTCCTCCGGTGTTGAGCTGGTAGGTCCGCTCCAGTTTTACCCCGCGTTTCATGAAAAGGTCGGCAAGGGTCCGGTGGACGATGGTGGCTCCCAGCTGGGACTTGATGTCGTCTCCTATTATGGGAAGCCCCTTCTCTTCAAAGCGTTTTGCCCATTCCGGGTTGCTGGCAATAAACACCGGCATGTTGTTGACGAAGGCACAGCCGGCTTCAAGGGCGCATTCGGCATAGAAACGGGCAGCCAGCTCGGAGCCTACGGGCATGTAGTTCAGGAGGACTTCAGCCCCCGATTCCTGCAGGGTGCGCACAACGTCTTCTTTTGTGGCTTCTACGGCTTCCGAAAGCATGAACCTGCACTCCTCGGGGTAATCCGCAAGGTGTTCGGAACAGCCGTCCAGGATTCTTCCCATTTTCACTTCCACGCCGCATTTCGGTACCTCGGGACAGAAAACGGTGGTGCAGTTGGGAAGCGAAAATATGGCCTCAGAAACATCTTTTCCCACCTTCCTCCTGTCGATGTCAAAAGCTGCCACAACCTCAATATCATGAGGACGGTATCCCCCAAGGTCCCAGTGCATCAGGCCGATGGCGTCTTTACTCTCTTTTTTCCTGTAGTACTCGATCCCCTGCAAAAGCGAACTTGAGCAGTTCCCAACTCCAGCAATTGCAATCTTTATCCTTTCTTTCCCAGCCGCTGGTATTCCCCCTTATTCTGGCCCCCTGAGCGCCAACTTCCCCCGTTCCGAAGACCAGTAGAATTAATTAAAATGTATCAGGACTGTATCAGGACTAAGCGGGTCCATTATTGCCATAGCTGACCCGTTGCTATAACTGACCCCGGTCCATCACTATTTAAACTAATCCGGGCCCATTGCCGTTTTAAGTAACCCGGATCCGAACATTATTTTACTAACCCAAACCCCACCAGAGATAAGTAATGAAAACTGTGACTCACCTTATCTTATGCAGAAAATACTATAAAAAACATTTTACATAATATATAATTACTGTGGCAATGTTCCGCTTTTTCAGGACCTTTTCCGGACTTTCAGAGGTTGATCCAGATCACAAAAACGATATGAATCCCTACAAATAGAGGTACCAGGGACTTAAAGAGGGGTTTCTGGGTCTTGTGCCTGAAGCGCTGCATGCCAAGCCAGGCTCCCATAGGTCCGAAGAAAGATACTATCAGGAGGGTCTGCTCGGAGATCCGCCACTTTTGCCTTTTTGCCTTGAACTTGTCAAGCCCGTAAAGGGTAAAGGAAGCTGCATTCAGGACAGCATAAAAGATGGGAAATAAAAGGTACACATTATCTGTCATGAAAAAGAATTCATTTTAATAATAATTAAAGGCTGTGATATTATCCGGAAAATTCATGGCTTCTGAAGCCGTTTGGGTTTTAATCGGCTGAGTATCAACCGGGCATCTCCGGGGGATATTTTGAAGGAAAGGGAAAAGTAACCCGAAAGCCAATATAAGCAGACAAAAAAAGAAGCTGTAGGGGAACTAATGAATATTGGAAATGAAGGCAGTGGGGATAAAAATGAAGGGGAGTCTGAAAATGAAGGGTAATAAAGGATTAACCGGGGTCAACATTTAGTGGGAATAAGGCTCAGGCTTAACGGAAATAAACGATTGACCGATAAACGATTAACCGGAGTCAGGGGGAGTTAATGATTAACCGGGGTCAACAATTAGTGGGAGCAAACGGTGGAGATGAAAACCAAAATCACAGGAGCCTGGCATCTCCTCCCCCGCTTGTGCTGCGGGCAGGCCGCTACCTTCCCACCCTCATCTTTCTGGGGCTTGCAGTTCATCTGGTCCTCCCCCAGCTCGCCTCGGTTGAAGAGTCCCTGCAGGTCATCAAAGCCATGGCCCTGTGGGCCGTGCTGCTGGCTGCCCTTGCCCAGACTATAAGTTACATGGGAAGCGGCTATCTCCTGCATTCGATTGCAGCAACCGTGAACCAGAAACTCTCGGTGCCCAGGGGAATACTGATAACCCTTGCTGCAGCAAGCGTCGGGCTGCTTGCAGGAGGGCCGCTTGGGAACGGGGCAGCTACATACCGCTGGGTGCGGAAACAGGGTGTCAGTGCCGAAGGTTCGGGGCTTGCAGGCACCCTGCCCACCCTTTTCAACAACACTATTTTAATAATACTGGGAGTTGCCGGGATGCTCCACCTGCTGACAGAAAAGGAGCTTTCCCCCATACAGGCCCTTGCCTTTCTCCTGATCCTTATCGGGCTAAGTCTGGGCCTTGCAGCAGTAAGCTGGGGAAAACGCCACCGTGAGGTGTTCACATCTGCAGCTGTCAGGAAAGCTGCCCTTTTTTACAGGGCTTTTCACATGCCTTATACCCCCAATTCCACGGAAACCGCAGTCTCCCGTATGTTTGCAGCCTTTGACCTGCTCGAAAAAGGGGGCTGGAAGCGCCCGGCCCTGGGGGCAACACTTACCGCCAGCTTTGATATGCTGACCCTTTACTTTTTCTTCATAGCTGCCGGGAATCCGGTAAGCCCGAGCATCCTGCTTGTGGGATACGGCCTTCCCCTGCTCTTCGGGAGACTGGCTTTTCTCCTCCCCGGCGGGGTGGGGATCGTGGAAAGTACGATGGCGGCACTGTACACAGGCCTCGGGGTACCGGGTCCGATAGCGGTTGTGGCCATCCTCAGCTACCGGATGTTTTCGTTCTGGATTCCGACCTTTATAGGGTTCCCACTTGCGGCTTATTTGCAGAGGAAATGAAAAAGGAAAATGAAACAGGGAAATGAAACTCAGACCCCTTTTCCTTTTAACCCTTTTAATTCAATCCCCGTCCTGTTTTATCCCCGTTCTGTTTTATCCCCGTCCTGTTTTATCCCCGTCCTGTTTTATCCCGGTCCCCATTCAATAATATTTATATGTGGGAAGGAAATTACACTACAGATTGATTTTTCACAAATCGTTATCTACTAAAAAGAAACCACTTAATGCATCATGACATGTAGAGGCATGGCATAGATCTGCATAAAATTCAGAACCTTAAATAGAAAAAAATAACTTTAAAACTAGAGTAAAATTCAGAACCTGAATAAAGGTTTCATAACTTAAAAGAAGGTCCTTTTAATGAACTACTGGCAGCCGAAATACGAAACAATGGATCCCGAAGAAATGAAGAGACTGCAGTTAAAGCGCCTGCAACACAGCGCAAAGCTGGTCTATGACAACGTTCCCTTCTACAGGCAGAAATTCAAGGAAGCAGGAGTCACCCCCGAAGACATCAAGACCCTTGATGATGTCCGGAAACTGCCTTTCACGCGCAAAGCCTATCTTCGGGAAAACTATCCTTTCGGCCTCTTTGCCGCAAAAAAAGAAGAGATCGTGCGCATCCACGCCTCTTCCGGGACCAGCGGGAAACCCACTGTTGTAGGATACACTGCACATGACATTGAAGCCTGGTCGGACATGATCGCGCGCAGCCTCACAATGATCGGGCTTACGAAAAGCGACGTAATCCAGAACTCCATGAACTACGGGCTCTTTACCGGAGGCATGGGCTTCCACTACGGCGTAGAGAGAATGGGAGCCATGGTCGTCCCCGCAGCCACAGGCAACACTGCCCGCCAGCTCGAGATGATGATCGACTTCGGAGTAACCGCAGTCCACTGCACCCCCTCCTACGCCTTCTACCTCGCCGAAACTGCAGAAGAGCTCGACCTCGTAGACAAACTCTCCTTAAAAGCAGCCATCTTCGGCGGTGAACCCTGGTCCGAAAACACCCGCAAACAGCTTGAAAAGCGCCTGAACCTCAAAGCCTACGACTGTTACGGCCTCTCCGAAATGATCGGCCCCGGCGTCGGCTTCGAATGCCAGGAACAAAATGGCCTGCACATCTGGAGCGACCAGTTCCTCGTAGAAGTCCTTGACGAAAACGACGAACAGGTCTCAGAAGGCGAAAAAGGAGAACTTGTCCTGACCTCCCTCAACAAGGAAGGCTTCTGCAACATCAGGTACCGCACCGGCGACATGACAAAGCTCCTCGAGTCCGAATGTGAGTGCGGCAGGACCACAACCAAGATTTCACGCCTCCTTGGCAGAGCCGACGACATGCTCATAGTAAGAGGAATCAACGTTTTCCCCTCCCAGATCCAGGATGTCATCTCCCGGATCCCACAGGTAGGCGAATACTTCCAGCTCATCCTCGACCGCAACAAACACATGCTCGACGAGCTGACCGTCGAAGTCGAACTCGAAGATAACGCCTTTACCGGCGACCTCAAAGACCTCAAAGCCGTCCAGAACCACGTTCAGCACGAACTCAAAGCCGTCCTGAACATCCGGACGAACGTCGAACTGCTCGAAAAGGGCAGCATAGAGAGGACCGCAGGAAAAGCAAAGAGGATCATCGACAGGCGGCCGGAGATCTGAGCCTTCAAGCAATCTTTAGTAGAATTACTGTTTAGTAACTTAAATGATCAGGGAATTTTTATTCTCTGATTCTCCTTTAACTCTTTTTTTGCGTCCGTTAAACCTGATTTCAATTTCTTATATTCAAACAGCAGACACGTTGAAGATGTTGCTTTTTAAAACCCTGGGTAACTCCACGCTCGAAGAAGGAGAGAGGCTTTTCCGTAAGGTATACGAAGAAGCTAAAGTTCCGGAATTTTATAGATGGAACTCTGAAAACAGCTAAAACCTGAAATTATTTTTATACAGGTCACAAAATACGGCTCTGGCGTTGTACATAGAAAAAAATTAAGGGATGGGGTAAGGTTGCGTATATTAGCCAGAGCCTGAATTTACCTTAATACCCCGATTCCTTTTACCTATTGCCTTAATTTTTCGGGTCGAACTTTATAGCCCGGTCGTACACGATCTCTGAATAGGATGGTCCGGTTTTTGTAGAGTTCTCCAAATAGGCTCTCCAGCCAATGAAAAGCGGCTGGTCAAGCTCTATGCCATGAACTCCCACACCGTAGGGAACCTCATAGCAGTATGGGTATTCTTCAGTGCAGTTCCTGGCGAGCTTGTAGACGTACAGGTATTTCGCATTCGGATTGTCAGGGAGGTATTCCTCGGCAGATCCACTGAAATCTTCGTCTGTGATTGCTCTAACACCATTCCACACATCGGCCCCGTATATGCAGAAGTTCGAGTATGTTGCCTTTCCTGTGGCTACATGGTTGACCCCATAGACAATTATGAACTCATCTGTATTGTTGCCCAGAGTAATTGCCGGGTCTCGCAGGAAAGGATAGTACTGCGAGGTGTCAAAGAAAGGAGGCGTAGGCGAAGAGATAGTCTGGTTTGCTGACCAGAGATAGGCAGCGTCGTTATCAGGACCTACGGCGTTAATTCCTCTCTGGATAGCATCACTCCCTATAGGGACTCCCTGACTGGTCGGAAGCTCTGTGGCATTGGATTGGTTATATCTATCAAGAATCGCAATCCTTAGCTCTTCGAGATCATCCATAAGGTCGAATTCTGTTTGCCCGGTTCCGCGGACCCTCAGCTCCGGATAATCATACGGGTCAAGTTCAGTAGTGTTGTTGGGAGTAATCCGGAAAACCGTTGCAGGTGTATTATTTATGTAATCATCTCCAGCCTCCGTGTCATTGAACAGGGCCGGGCGGATAAATGCGGCAAATGTATCGGAATCATTCTCCAGGCCCAGGTTCAAAATGGCTGGAGGGAGAACCTGGGTGTTGGTTATATTATCCGAGTATCCTGCAGATTGGGCAGCAGCCCGGATGCGCTGATCAATGCCTTTGTCAGCAGTGATGATTATTACCGTGGTCTGGTTGAAAGGATCTCCGGAAGACCCGTTTGGAGTCCCTTCGGTATTGATAACCAGGTTGTTCACCGTATCTTCTACATTGGCAAAGATCCATCTCCTCTCATCATCAATTGTCCTGTGTATTATGTAATGGTCGTAGCTGAAATACCTGCATTCCGGTGGCGTCCTTCCCACAAAAACGACAGCTTCATCAGGACCAAGGTCCCAGAATGGAGTTGTATTCTCGCTTACACCCAGTGTACTGGTTATTTGCTTAATTCGTTCCTCTACTTCATAACCAGGCGCCGGTGGAACAAAATATATCAGATACTTTGTGGTGGGATTGTTTCCGTACGCAGAAGGTAATGCTCCTTCCTCCAATAACCTGAGAAGATCAAAGTAAGCCAGTTCACCTTCCTGTACTGTGAATCCGTCCTGCTCCAGAGCCTCTTGAAAAGCCTTCGTTTCCTCTGTTTCATTCTGTGAAAGGCCAGTTCCCGTTAATACCGTGAACAAAACGCCAAGCAATATGACCTGTACATACTTTTTCATATACCATATCCTCCAGTAGCTAATTTAGCATCAAATCTATCAGTTTTGAACGTAACGTATCTAAATTAGCCAACCAGTAAGTGTAAGGAGTAATATAATTACTAGTTATATAAAACAAAAAGAATAATTATTTCGTAGTAATCAATAGTCCTTAAAAAATTTCAGGAAACTTTTTCCTTGCCTTACCTTTTCTTGAATTCTTCCCATCTACAAATTAACCTGCCTCGAATTTTCATTTTCTTTAAACAAGGCTCCAATTGAATCTGCTCATTTTCAAAAACAGGGCAACCATCCAGTTTTAACGCCCGTGCCAGCCGAATTGCGCCTAGGCAGTACGCGGTCCATTTCGTTCACCATGCCCACTCACGTTCGCCGAAGGCGAACGGCTTTTCCCTGAAGACTGAAAAGAAGCAGCAGCTTAGAAATTTCCACCAGCCTTTGAACTTTATCGCGAAAAAACCCGAATCTCCCACTTTTTGACATCCCAAATGACAAAACTTATTTTACCTGCTACCAATATTAAAAAAGAAATTGGAGGAGTTTATGGATCCGGTAACCCTCGAAACCATTGCCCAGCAGGCAACTAATATTCTTCTTCCAGCCCTGCCTTTCCTGACTCTTGCAGGAAAATCCGTAGCAGATAAGGGCAAAGAAGTTCTTGAAGACATGGCCTACGAGAAAGTTATTGAAAAGCTTGGTTCCGAAAGCGGGAGAAGAGTAAAGGCTCTCCTAAGTAAGATAAGCCCAAAAATGACTGAATCCCTTGGAAAAGCACTCACAAAGGTGTCCAAAAACTCCGAAGACCCTAAAGCAAAGGAAGAATTGCAGCAGGAAATCCTCAAACTGCTGGTGGAAAACCCGGATCTTGCCAGAGAAATAGAATTTACCATAAATCTCAATATCGAAAATCTTGAAAATTATGGTCAACTTGCAGTCGGAAATTACAACAATTTTTTCAACTTTGAAAGCCCTTCAGGCGACGAATTCATCAAGATCATCGAATACCTGAATCAGCAGAGAAAAGAAGCCGCAAACCAGGAAATCCTGAGCCGCTACAACCCTTCAACCCTCCCCCATTACCCTGATAAACTGAAGCAATTTGTTACCCGGAACCGGGCCGATGAGCTAAAAAAAGACCTCATGTACCTTGAAAACCACCGGATTTTACTTATTAGCGGAGTTGGCGGCGTGGGAAAGTCCACCCTCGCAAGAGCCCTCGTAGACCTGAGGCCCGTAAACGTCCCCGAACCTTTCTATTTCAACTTCAACCAGAACCAGAGCGCAAAACTCGGCGACATCCTTGAAAAACTCGCCGCCTACATGAACGCCCCTGAAATTGCAGCCTTCAAAGCCGAAAGGCGGGAGCCCGGAAAAACCGACGTGGACAAACTCACAGACGAACTGCAAAGAAGAAGCCAGGTCTGGCTCATCTTCGATGACCTGAGCACCATGCTTGAAGACAGGCAATTCAAGGATAAGGGAATCGAACTCCTCTTTTCTTCCCTGCGATACAGCACCCATAACGCAAAAGTAATCGTAACAAGCCGGATTCTGCCCGTACTCGAAAACGGGGAAAGCCTGATCGACGTTGTGGAAGACGAAGAAAAACAGCACCTGAACGGCTTGGAAAAGGACTTTGCGGTTGACTACCTTGTGAGAAACGGGCTTGACAAAGTGGAACCCCGAAAGCTGGAAGAACTGGCGGCAGGCGTGGACGGCCACCCCCTTGCCCTGAAGCTGCTTGTGGAGCTAGTAAAGGAATTTGGAGCAACTGACATTCTTGAAGACCTAAGCATGTACCGAAAATCTACGGAGGACACTATAAAAAAAGCAAGAAAGTTGTTTTATAAACTGGCAGGAGACGAGAAAGAACTTCTCGAAAGGATCTCCGTTTATAGGGAACCTGTAGAATTGAAGGCTCTAAAGATAATGTTTACCGAAAAGACTCCCGCAAACGCTGTCAAAAAATTAACTGACAAGTCCCTCCTCGAAACCAACCACGGTAGCAGTTACTGGCTCCATCCCCTTGTCCGGGAATTCGCCTACGATGACTTGGAAAAAAAGACTGAAGCCCATGCAGTAGCCTGTAAGTATTATCTCTACATCCCCCTCCCCAAAAACCCCAGAACGAAAGAAGGACTCCAGTCAGCAATTGAAGCCCACCATCATGCATGCGAAGCGGGAATGTATGATCTGGCTTCACAGATTATTCTTCATTCAAAGCTACACGTTTATTTTGAGATATGGGGAGAGTACACTACCCTTATAACATTGTACAGGCGGTTACTACCAGCCGATCCTCTCAAAGAAAAAGTCCTTTTAAGCATTGAAATGAAGTCTTTTGTTTTTGGTGAGCTTGGACTCACATACCAGCAATTAGGATTTGTGGGAAAAGCAATTGAATATTACGAAAAGGCACTGAAAATTTTTAGAGAAATAGGCGACAGGCGAAATGAAGGTAATTGGCTTGGAAATCTGGGGAGTGCATACAGTAATCTGAGTGAACACAGAAAAGCGATTGAATATTACGAACAGGCACTCAAAATTTCAAGAGAAATAGGTGACATGCAAACTGAAGGAAATACCCTTGGAAATATGGGGTTAGCATACCGTCATATGGGCGATCTAAGAAAAGCAATTGAATATCATGAACAGGCACTCAAAATTTCAAGAGAAATAGGCGACAAGCGCGCAGAAGGTTCAGACCTTGGAAATTTGGGAAGCGCATACAGTTATCTAAGTGAACACAGAAAAGCGATTGAATATCATGAACAGGCACTCAAAATTTCAAGAGAAATAGGCGACAGGCGAAATGAAGGTAATTGGCTTGGAAGCCTAGGGTCAGCATACAGTCATATGGGCGATCCAAGAAAAGCAATTGAATATTACGAAAAGGCACTCAAAATTTCAAGAGAAATAGGTGACAGGCGAAATGAAGGTAATTGGCTTGGAAACCTAGGGTCAGCATACAGTCATATGGGCGATCCAAGAAAAGCAAATGAATATTACGAAAAGGCACTCAAAATTTCAAGAGAAATGAACGACAGGCGCGGAGAAGGAAATCACCTTGGAAATCTGGGTAACCTGTACAGTGATCTGGGCAAGCCCAGAAAAGCAATTGAATATTACGAAAAGGCACTCAAAATTTTTAAAGATATAGGGGACAGGTGCGGAGAAGGAAATGCCCTTGGAAATCTGGGTAACCTGTACAGTGATCTGGGCGAGCCCAGTAAAGCAATTGAGTTTTTGAAGGAATCTCTGGCTATAGGAAAGGCGATTGAAGACCTGAGGATAATTAGCTTTTGCGAGCAGAAATTGAAGGAACTTGAGGGGGCAGAAGGCTGATCTATTCCATATTGTTTTTCAACAAGGAAAAGACCGTTTGCTTCGCAAACGGGGCTGCTGACGGGGGAAAGGGCAGGTGGGGAACCCGGCTATGAGTTAAGCAGGCAGAAAAAGCGTCAATTGAACGGGCGTATTGATGGGAAATAAATAAAGGGGTTCCGGTTTCAGTTCATTATTGCTTCAGTTCGTCCCTCTTCTTTTTTTCTCTTCACTCTTCTATCATCACTTGCAGGTCTTTCGGCTGATTTCTTTTTCACGGAGCGGGGGATTTTCGGAAGCTTGTGGGGGTGGGGGGTCGCTCGGAAGGTTATATGTTCTTACCGCCATTTATCTTAAAAATGCGATTTCCGAAAGGGAAGACAGGCATAAAACAAAAAAGGCAAAAATATGGAACCGGACCCGTCTCATTTAATGAAAATCGAAGAGATAGTTACGCTTCTTGATCTCTCCGATGACTGTACAATCGCATTTGTCCGCTGTGACGAGCCAGTCTTATGCGATGCGATCTACAGGGAAATTCTTGAGAGGGTGCGCAGTAGAATTCACATATACAGTCTGGAAATGAGTGAGGAATCTACCGATCTTTTCCGGATTCTGGAGGAAAGCACCGGATCGGATTCATTCAGTTCAAAGCTTGAGGAAAATAAAAAAATTGCATTTTTTGTTTTCGGGCTCGACAATGCCGCAAAAAAGAAAAACACCCGTGGAAAATCCGAAGCTCTCTTCCTCCTAAATATGATGCGGGATAAATTCCTGAAGATCAGGCACCCGATAATTATCTGGATAGACAGCGCAACACTCGATTTAATCCTTGACGAAGCACAGGATTTTTTCTCATGGAGAACCACTGTCTTTGAGTTTGATCTGAGATGAGAAAGCAACAAAAATTTCTGCAAAAAGCCAGAAGTAGAATCAAAAGCCTAAAACCAATAAACTATTAAGCAATCAACCCTAAACTTTACCTGCAATTTTTACCGGATTTGAATTTCTTAACAATCATATTTTTGCTCAGCCCGTAAAGGTGTAACTATGCCTCATGTAATGGAATTACTTGGAAAAACCAGAGTCGTCGTAAAAGATGGGAAAGTCGTGGAAGTCGGAGAGCCTGAAGTCGAATGGTGCCCCCTTTTTGCCAAGATTCGCGGGATCCAGAAGATCACCGGCGAGGAAGCAAAGAAGAACATGGAATTCCGGATCAGCGATTTCGGGATGTTTACGGATAAGCGCCGCCTTGAACTCGAGGACTTTGTAGGGTTCGGAGCCTCCGAAGTTATGATGACAGGCCTGAGCAGAGGCTTGCTTGACACAACCGTAACTGCCTGTGAGGGCGCAGGGACCGTCATTTCCAACAACCCTACCCTTGTCCAGGGCATGGGGGGCAGGATGTCCGGCCTGGTCGAAACCGAGCCAATCGATGGCATCATAAACGGAATCACAGAACGCGGCGGAATCGTGCTCGACCCCTCAACTGCCGTAATGGACCCGGTTGCCGGAGTGAAAAAGGCAGCCGAACTCGGTTACAAAAAGATCGCAGTAACAGCTGCCTTTGCCGATACCGCTAAGAAATGCAGGGAACTCGAAGCCGAACTCGGGCTTGATTTGATAGTAATCGGAGTCCATGTTACAGGTTTGGACAGGGAAGAAGCCCAGGCCCTTGTTGAAAACTCGGATATCGTGACCAGCTGCGCTTCAAAGCCCATCAGGGACCTCGTAAAGCCCCTCGCACAGGTCGGGACTGCCGTGCCGCTTTTTGCCCTCACCCAGAAAGGAAAGGAACTTGTGATCGAAAGGGCAAAGGACATCAAAAGCCCTATCCTGATCAATACCATGGCCCTGCCTGTTCTGCCTGAGCATAAGCAGCCCAGGGACCTGAAATAAACGGCTTATAGTAACGGGTTATAAAGACGGCTTTTCAGCCGCTTTTATATTTTTTATTACTTTTTTCTTTTCGTTCCTTATCTTTTACATTTTTCTTTTCGTTCCTTATCTTTTACATTTTTCTTTTCGTTCCTTATCTTTTTTCCTCATCTTTTTTTCAGCAATGAATTCATAGGAAGGATTTTCTACGATAAGATTATATTTTTTGGAACTTATGGATGTCCTGTTTCCGAAAAAGCATTACTTAAGGACCCTGGTTTACTTATGGGTCCCGGGGCGATGAAATGACCGCCATACCAGATGACAAGATTGCCATATCAAATGACAAAGAGTCTAAAAACAGAATGCTTGAAGAGAGAATTATAACCGAAAAAAACAGGCTTCTACGTTTCATAAAAGAAAGAAACGATTACATCAGAAGCCTGCCTGAAATTGAAAAGAAAGCATTCATCGCGTCAATACAGAGTATAAAGGAAAGTAAAGGTAAAATTGAAAGGCTGCTGGTGAAGAAGGAGACCAAAAGAGGCATCGACGACCTTCTATTCTCTTTTGAGGACCTTCCTCTTTTCGGGAAAGAATACTGGTTCATGAAATTCACAGCCGATGACGGGTCCAGGCGCCAGTTTTTCCTCATGTTCGGCAGGAGTGCGGGCGATATCGAGGTCAACGGCAGGTATGTGGAGAACAGCAGGATAACAGATGACAAAACAGACGGGTACTGTGTCTCCTGGGCATACGATGAGATGCAGAAAAGCATCACAGACGACCTCGGGGTCATCGAAGTGAAAGCTGATAGGGTGACCTGCTCCAGCAAAGACATTAAGGCGGATTTCTACGGGTCCTTTCCGAAATACATGCTCGATATTTCAAACGGTGACAGGAAGGTCTGTTGCCTGGATATAGGAGAGCCGGCAGATGAGAATTATAATTCGGAATTGTCTGAATATTTCAGAGGCCTATTCGGGTACAGGTTCGCTAACCTGTATTTCGATTTCAAGGGTGTGCTGTTTGATAAGGAATTCTCCGGGAAGTGCTATGCGCAGAAAGTAATTGTTGTGGGGCCGTTAATTCCCTGGAAGTGGTCAAGAATCATTTTCAAAAACGGGTCGGTCCTGACCTACTATATCCCGAATATCGAGATTGTCGGAGTAGAATACAATATACACAATTCCATAGAATTCTACGATGCAGAGACCAGAAATCTGCACCGTTTCAAGAAGGCAAAAGTCCACGAGTACCCTTCGGAAAAAGGGGATAAAAGGTGGGTCCTCACCGCTGAAGAGGGTAGGGTGTTCATGGTCACGAGGAGCTATTGCAAGGAGTCCTTCAGCTTCATGAAAAACTTCAATTTCAAGTATGTAGAAAACCTCGTCGATGTCGTTGATTTCCAGATCGAGACCGACGGCCGGGTCATAACCCTGAAGGAAACCGGCAGTGGGCTTGGCATGGTTGAAGATACCTCAGGGTTCGTGATATGAATAAGGAATAGGAATAAGGAAAATGCAATTTTTCCGGAAAACAGGGAAGGGGTTTTACTTTTGCCTATCAAACCCCAGGCTCTCACCGGCCGCCGCAGCGGCCGGCTTTTTCCAAAATTTGAATGAAAACGAGACTCCATGAAAAATGAAAATAAGTAACAGCTTCTTTTATCCATTCACTTTATCCATTCTTCTTCTTGTTCTCATTTCTTCTTGTTCCACTTCATTTTGTCAGCAATAATTTATTTTCGACATCAAGCGGCCAATCATGCAAACCCTGGAAAGGCAGTGAGATAACCTTAATAGTTATTGTAGTGCACTGGAATAGAGTAAGTACATTCCAATGCCGATTAAGTATATATTAATAACCAACCAATAGGAGATTGTAGGATGAATTCTCCGGAGGAAATCAAACTGCAAAGAAGTAAAAGGTCCACAAACTGACAAAAGAGACAAAACCTGAGGAAAAGAAAATGGCTGTAAAAGATGAAATCCACGGACAGATCGTTGCAGGTCTTAAAGATGCAAAGTTTCCCATAAACACCCCCGGAGAATTGCTCGCTGCCTTCCCTGCGGGTGCAGACACCACATGCAAAGCAGGAGACCTTGAAGTTACTGCGGGAGAAGCTGGCAAATTGCTTACTGAAGCGGATTTCCCGTTCAAAGATGCAAAACAGGTGGCAGACACAATAGTCGGGAGAGCAGGGCTTTAAGTCCTGCCTTTTTTCTTCTCAATAAGAGGTTAGGACAGTTACTTCCATGCCATCTTATCAAGTATTTTGGTTAAGTTATTTGCCTCATCAAAGGATAAATCAGTCCAGCTCTTTCCGCATTCATCGCAATACTGAGTTATTTTTTTATGTCTGTCCATATACCTGAGAGACTTTATTACTAAATTTTTTTGCCTG
Organism: Methanosarcina sp. KYL-1; assembly: GCF_024372725.1. Taxonomy (GTDB): domain Archaea; phylum Halobacteriota; class Methanosarcinia; order Methanosarcinales; family Methanosarcinaceae; genus Methanosarcina. The sequence continues at coordinate 26,044 of NZ_VOUA01000024.1, read as the reverse complement.
AAAGTCATTGAAGAATCCATGAACTCCATAAAACACTCCTAATATTATAAATTAATTTTTCAGTAGTCGTAGCTGCAATCAATCAAAAAACCAGAAAACACTAAAAATCTTATACTCTTTGCTTGTAATATATATGGACCTCATACTATATATACATGTCTTGCAATGATCTATATAGATCAACATGCTGAATAAAAACTATATATATCCATGTAAATATAAATTTTGAATGAATTGAACTTACTCAATTACTTACAGGTGTGTCGATTATGCCTCACATAATGGAATTAATGGGAAAAGCCAGGGTAGTCATAAAAGACGGAAAAGTCGTGGAAGTAGGAGAACCCGAAGTAGAATGGTGCCCCCTCTTTGACAAGCTGCGTGGAGTCCGGAAGATGACCCCCGAAGAGATCAGGAAAAACATCGAATTCCGGATCAGCGACTTAGGGATGTTCACCGGCAAACGCCGGCTCCTCGGACTTGATACCTACGTGGCTTTCGGCGCCTCCGAAGTAATGATGAGCGGCCTCCGCAGAGGTTTCCTTGAAACAACCGTGACCGCCTGCGACGGCGCTGGGACCGTGATCTCAAGCAATCCCGCCCTTGTCCAGGGAATCGGAGGCAGGATGTCAGGTTTGATCGAAACCGAGCCCATCGCCGAAACCATCAAAGGGATCCGGGAAAACGGCGGGACCGTACTCGATCCCTCTACAGCAGCCATCGACCCTGCAGGAGGGGTCAGGAAAGCCGCTGAACTCGACTACAAAAGGATCGCAGTAACCATTGCAGACGGCAAAACCGCAAGAAAGTGCAGGGAAATAGAAGCCGAACTCGGGCTTGACCTGATCGTGATTGCAGTCCATGTAACAGGGGTTAGCCGGAAAGAAGCTCAGTGTCTTCTGGAAAATTCGGATATCGTAATCAGCTGCGCTTCCAGGCATATAAGGGAGCTTGCAAAGCCGCTTGTCCAGGTGGCGGTTGCGATCCCGCTTTTCGCTCTCACTCAGAAAGGGAAGGAGCTTGTGCTTGAGAGGGCGAAGGATATTGAGAGGCCGATTTTGATCAATACGATGGAGCTGCCGGTTGTGCCGGGGGAAAAGCAGCCAAAGGGATTGGTTTAAGGATGGACATTACTTATTAACAATTTTTATATATCTGTTAGAACAACTTTTAACTCATGTCACATTTGATAAATGAAATTAAACTCTTTGATGAAAATTATTTTTTTCTAAATGAAATTGGTTCTCGAGAAGACAGAATTAAATTTTTATCGAAAATAAATATTTTTGTAGGGGAAAATAACTCTGGTAAAAGCAGATTGATAAGAAATATTTTATCAAACCGGGTAGAATATATACCAAACTCATCTATCCTCGGTAATTATAACATATTCTGTAAAAGTATAGATGAAGAATTCAAAAAATACTTTAAAAGAATTGACATTAATATCCAACATTTTAAAAATATATATAACAATATAACAGATCTAGAGCCTTTGATATATTTCAATGATTCTCTTAAATTACATGAAAAAGTCCTCAATTTGAATAAAACAATTGAATCTTTTGAAGAAAATACAAGCACTTCAACAAATGGGGTTCAAAACTCTAGAATTGGGAAAGATTTAAGGGAAATATTTGAAAAAAACATCTCAATTTTTGATGAGAACCTTGAAAAGGCTTTAACTTTCCCTAAATTTAAAAAAATATATATTCCTATTCTTAGAGGTCTAAGACCTATTAATCAGATTGATAATAAGTTTCAGTACGATGATATTTATCAAAATAGGATAAAAGAGGATTACTTTAAGGATTCAAAAATCCCAGAAGAGTTTGAAATCTTTACAGGGATAGAATCATATGCTAAAATTAGAAGCTTTTTGCTAGGAAACCTCCATCAAAGAAAACTAATGTCAGAGTATGAAGAATATTTATCTAAAAATTTCTATGAAGGTAAAGATGTCACGTTAATCCCTTCAGAATCAAGCGGTGTGGTTACGGTAAAAATTGGTGATGAAAAGGAAAGACCAATTCATGAGTTGGGTGATGGAATTCAATCAATAATTATTCTTACCCTCCCTCTTTTTCTCAATAAAGGAGATAACTTACTTATATTCATCGAAGAACCCGAAAAATTATTGCATCCGGGATTTCAAAGAAAACTAATTGGAACTTTTTTAAAACAAGAAGGATTTGAAAACTATCAATATTTCATAACAACTCATTCAAATCACTTCTTGGACATAACTTTGGATTTTTCGGAGATATCGATATACACCCTCAAAAAAGAACTTGATGATCAGGATAACCTAGAAAAAGACCCAAAATTTTCTATTGAAAATTTATCACAAGGCGATGTGAGTGCTCTAGAACTTCTTGGAGTAAGGAATTCATCGGTATTTTTGTCCAATTGCACAATATGGGTAGAAGGGATTACAGATAGGCTATACTTTAGACGTTATTTGCAGCGATATATGGATCTAAAGGAAAATGGAAATGAGTTCACAGAGTTTAAAGAAGATTTTCATTATTCTTTTGTTGAATATGGGGGAGGAAACATAACTCACTGGTCTTTTTTAGATGAAGAATACGGTGATGAAACTATAAATGTTGAAAGATTGTGCGGCAGATTATTTCTAATATCCGATAGAGATGAAGGTAAAGAGTCACGCCATGAGAAGCTCGGCGAAATACTAGGAGAAAGGTATTATTTACTAAATTGCAGGGAAGTTGAAAATTTACTAGCAAAAGACATTCTTTTAAAAGTTATCAAAGATTATGAAAAGGTAGAGACTCTGGAAGTTGAATTTGAAGAAGATGACTACAAAAATGAACTCCTCGGAAAGTTTATTGATGAAAAGCTAGGTGATAATCGAAAAAGGAAAAGAAAATACCAAGCTGATTCAGGAACTATTCACGATAAAATTAATTTCTGCAAAAAGGCTTTAGAACATATCCAGCAATGGGATGATCTTTCAGAAGAAGCAAAAGAGATTTCTAAAAAAATGCATGAGTTCATATCAGAAAACAATAAATGATGCATATTAGCTATTCAATAAACTGATTCCAAGAAATTAAGCAACATTATTTTTTCCAGTCACTTAACCATTTCAAATCCAATTTATCATGTTAATTGAACCGGAAAAGACCTCGCTTCGCTCGGAACAATAACGGCTGGAAGATGCCATTCCGGTCATTTCGGAAAAGATCAAATCAGCAATTACTAAAACCACCGCCGGAAAAACTCATATATTCTCACTTGCCTGCCTCTCAGCAGCGAAATTATATGATCAAATTTGAATAGATCGGCTCCGGGTTTTCAGAAGTTACTCTATAAATCGAGTTTGGGGATATATAAAGCAAAACTTACAAATTACCCACTTAAAAGGACGAGGAGCCTCTTTTTTATTTCTTATTGGGAGGCGCCGCCAGGCGAACTGGCGGGGGATTTCCGATATCATTTAACCATGCTAATTTTTCAAGTAAATTTTTTCTGGTTATTTTTTCGAGTAAATTTTTCAGTTAACGTTTACAGTTCAAGTCCCATGAGGTCCTCTGCAAGGATTACTTCCCCATCGGAATAACCTTTTAGCCGGTATACGGTTTCTTTTTCGTGTCCCCGCATTTCAGGGTAGAAGTGGGTCAGGCAGAGGCTTCCGATCTCGTCCCTGTACTCCTCCAGCATCTCGGCAAGCGTAGCCGGGGTCGTGTGGTTCGTGACTTTCATGCCTGTGGGAAAGGAGCATTCGTGGATCAGGAGATCGGCCCCGGCTGCCAGGTCCAGTACGTCCCGGCAGGGCTCGGTGTCCCCGGAGTAGACGAAATCCCCTTCTCCCGAGGTCACGCGGTAAGCCAGAGTGGGCACGCTGTGTGCGGCAGCTGCGCAACTGATTTCGCAGTCAAATCCCTCGGGCACGAATTCGTCTCCCGAAGCGTATTCAAGGACTTTCACATCAACCTCCTCTTCAATGTACTCGTAAAGCCCCAGCAGGCCCGTGAACCAGTCGTCGGTCCCCTCCGGCCCGTATATCCTCATATCGGTTTTTCCCTGAAGCCAGTTTGCCTTGATAAGGCAGAGCAGGTCTGCCACGTGATCAAGGTGGAGGTGCGAGAGCAGTACCGTATCTATTTTCGTATGCGGTACCCCCGTCTCAAGAATCCTGTTCAGAACACCGCTTCCGCAGTCGATCAGCAGGGGCTTTTCCTCAAGCTCCACAAGTACGCCGGACTGTACCCGACCCTTCTGGGGGATCGCAACTCCTGTGCCAAGAAATGTAATTTCCATAGCTTAAAGAATAAGCTTTAAATAATTTAACTTTATTTAAAGCATGTCCGCATTAAGGATTTTTTGCGGCTAAAAAACATCCAGCTTTTTTCAAAGAGCGAGGGTTGCCCAGCCAGGCCAAAGGCGTCGGACTTAAGATCCGATATCGAAGGATTTCGTGGGTTCGAATCCCACCCCTCGCATCTGTTTTAATTTTTAAAGTTACAGAAATTGTTATTACTCTCTAACTTTTACTATTGAACTTGCCTTATATCAAGTTACATCGGTTCATCTGAAGGAGAATCAAGTTAGGTATTGTAGGAAATGTTCCGATTTTTATGATTTTATTCATTGGACCGAATAAAACAAAACAAAGAGCATCTATTTTTATTTAACTACCAATATTAAATAAGAAATAGTTGAAACTGTCAAATTTAGGTTAGAAAGAAAAAAATGTCCGGATAGCAAACATTTTGAATTGTGTCTCTCACTTACAGCTTGAAAATATTCTTAGCCACATCTCTTTTTCATTCCTTTTTCATTTCTTTTTGGGAAGGCGCCGCCAGGCAAGCTGGCGGGGTTTCCTGTATTTCCGGGATTGAAAAACGGTTTACGGAATAAAGGGAAAACAGCGTCGAACGTTTTTGTTTTCAGGTGAAAAAGTTATAGATCGGAACACCACATTTCGGCGTTACTAACAGATCATTACTAACAGATCATTATACATGCCATGTATTAGACATGCCATGTAATTTAACTTTTCAAGGGGAGATTTGCCTCAAACTTTTCCGGAAACGACGACTTCAACCGGCAGCCCCCAGCTACTAATTTCGGTTGTATCCCTTATACAAAAGCCAGCGTCTTCCAGCATTTCCCTGACAAAAATCGGCCTGCAGTCAACATAATTCGGGAATTTTCCGTGAGCCCATTCGTACAGCTTTATCATCAGGGTGGGGTCATGCTTCTGTTTCATGGCTACTACACAGAGCCTCCCATCTTTTTTAAGCACCCTCCGGCATTCCTGCAATACTATGGGGATCTCGGGAGTGTCAAAAAGTTCAAGGGTGAAACTCATGAAAATTGCGTCAAAAGACTCAGAGGGGAAAGGGAGCTTTGCAGCATCTCCGCATACAAGCTGCACTCTTTCGGAAAAACCTGCTTTTTCTACTTTTGACCGGGTAATGGCACACATTTTTTCAGAGATGTCAATTCCACATACTCTGCCGGAATTTCCTACCGACCCTGCAAGTTCAAAGATACCCTGGCCTGTACCGAACCCGATTTCCAGGATAATTTCCCCGGGCACAGCATGCAGCTTCTGCAACCCGGTATTTACGAACTTCTTTTCAAATGGGCTGGCAAATAAATCATACCATTTTCCCATCCTGTCATAACTGGCTCTTGCAGCACTTTTTGACCGGGGAACTCTACTGACATTCATTTTACTGACATTCATTTTACTGACATTCATTTTACTGATATTCATCTCAATGGAATTCATTTTACGGCATTCATTTTGCGATATTTATTCCACGTATTCCACGCTAGCTTTCACGGGTCGGAAGAGCCGCATGAACTCGTGCACCTCTTCCGGGAAATCCGTGCTCACGTTGAGCCCGAGCTGCTTCGCTTCCTCAGCCGAGAGAGGGGTTATGTGGACCAGTTCTCCGCTGACCAGCCTTTCGACCACTTCGTCCAGGCGGTTTTCCCCGCCTGGTCCGGGTTCGATTTTACCGTCAAGAAGCTCTTTTGCAACCTTCCGGGTGAGGTTCAGGGCTTTTCTGGAGATGTCACTCATGACGAGGGTGATGTCCCCGGCATCTCCCTTTTTCTTTTCTGCGGCGTAGACCCAGGAAGCTGCAGGATAGAGCCCACGCACGAAATCCCCGATCTGGGGGTCGATTGGCCCGATTACGGCATCTTTGTCCATTACGATTTCGTCTGCTGCAAGGCCGATTATGGTGCCCCCTGACATCGAATAGTGGGGGATGATCACACGGGTCTTTTTCGGGTGGTTCTTCAGGGCGCGGGCAATCTGGATGCTTGCATTAAGCTGGCCTCCGGGCGTGTGCAGGATCAGGTCAAGGGGATAGTCCCTGTACTTCCGGATCCAGCGCAGGATCTGCTCGGCGTCCTCCTCGTCGATGAACTGGTAAGCGGGCAGCCCGAACATAGAAATGGCTTCCCGCCTGTGGATCATGGTAAGCACCCGGCTGCCCCAGCGCTTCTCCATTGCCCGGAGCCGGGAAAGGCGCTGCAGCCGGATCTTTTTGAGCTGCGACTGCGGGTAGATGACGGTGTAAAGAAAGAAAAGGATGAAGAAAAGGATAAGTATGTCCCATAAACTGATGGTCGTGCTGTCAACTGTCACCAGGAAAATCCCCCCATGAAACCTGCCCGCGGGTACTGGCAGAGTACTTACAGAGTACTTACAGAGTACTTACAGAGTACTTGCAAAGCTAACTGGAAAAGATAAATCCGAATGCATCCGGAAGCAGCTGAAAGCAGCCGGATATAGCTTAATTCCCCCGCTGGCTTTATCCCATATTAATATTGTCCTGCCAGCTATTAATTTTTAGCTCCTTTCCGGGCTCCTTAAAAGAGTTCTGTAAAAATCAGGAAGGGCACCGTAAACCTTTCAACCCATGCCCGCGAATATTTCTTTATGGCAGCCCCGAAGTACCTGGCGCGCTACATGAGGGTGCAGCGAAATGAAATGCCTGCCTTTTTCAAGTTAACAGAACGGATCCCTGTAGAATTCAACCCCGGGATGCAGCTTGAGGAGCTCCGGGAGGTCCATGCCGGGGGGATCAAAGAGTACCGGAAGCTCAGGGCAGCCCTTGAGACCGAAGCCATGGAAGCCCTTGCTTACCCGGATGCTTCGGACAGGCTGAAACAGTTTACCGAATCCTTTTTTGAACTCCCGAAAGCTACCCCTTCCCTCCTTGACCTGAAAATCGCAATCTTGGACAGGATGCTTGAAAGCTGCCACTGCTGCGAGCGCCGCTGCGGGATTAACAGGAAAGAGGGCGAAAAAGGCTTCTGCCGGCTGACCGACGTTTCCCGCTACGCCTCGGAGTTCCTGCACATGGGAGAAGAGCCCGAACTCGTCCCCTCCCACACGATCTTTTTTACCGGCTGCGTCTTTGCCTGCGTCTACTGCCAGAACTGGGACATCTCCACCTGCCCGGAATCCGGGACCGAAGTCGACCCCCGGAAACTTGCAAAACTCATCGACATCAGGAGGCTCCACGGGGCCAGGAACGTAAACTTCGTAACCCCTACCCCCCACCCCCACACTGTCCTGAAAATCGTCCGGGAAATGTCGGCAAACACCCCGGTCGTCTGGAACTCGAACATGTACCACTCAAAAGAAATCGCCGAAATCCTGGAAGGCGTGGTAGACGTCTACCTCGGGGACTTCAAGTACGGCAATAACGCCTGCGCCCTCAAGTACTCAAAAGTCAAAAACTACATGGAAGTCGTCCAGCCCAACTTCGAATTCGCCTACGAGACCGCAGAAATCCTCCTCCGCCATCTCGTCCTCCCCGGACACCTGGACTGCTGCACTAAGCCCATTGCCGAATGGGTCGCAAAAAATATCCCGCAAATCAGGTTCAACCTGATGTTCCAGTACAGGCCCTGCTACCGGGCAATGGAGTACCCTGACCTCGGAAGGCACCTGACCCTGGAAGAGCAGACGGATGCGATAGATATTGTCAGAGGGGCGGGGATTGAGGACGTGCTGATTTAAGGATTATGCTGGTTTAAATATTATGCTGGTCTGAGTATTGAATGCAAAAATGCAAAAGGACCGGGATGCTGCTGATAAGGTAAGGCAAAGAGATTTATTAAAATGATATTTAATGTGTAATATATAAAATTAAGTATATATAACATAGTCGCAAATAATAATTTATGGGGAGGGGAAGCGGAGCCTGTAAATTTTTGGGAATGATCTTTATTCTCAGCCTGCTAATTCAGGGGAGTTATGCAGCAGAAGAAAGCAATGAAACAAATACGAATTTGAATTACACAATAAACGATACGCTAAACGGAACAATAATTGGAACCATAAACGGCACGATAAATGATCCCATTAATGGAACAGTGATTGGCACCATAAATGGAACAGTAAATGGCACCGTAAGTGGAACAATAAGCAGTACGATAAGCAAAATAGATCCTTTTCAATGGGTTTTGATACTACCAATTTTGATTGGCTACCTTCTGTTTTTATGCTGGCTGTGCCGGTTTTTTGATAAAATGAACTTCTGCTTAGTGTTGTTTGTGCTTATAGCATTGATTCTTGGGATCTTTTTATTCATCCCTATATCAAGGGAACTTCTCTATGCTCTTACTAGCCTGATAATTTTTCCAATAGTAGGTTTCATTTTATACGAGGAGTTCATTATAAAAGGAAATGTGGATCAGGGCAACCCGATAATGAACCTTCACGATATAGTAAGGAATTTCATTGTGATTTTTGCAGTTTTAATATGGCCCCTGGTGCTCTTTTATTTACATAAGCACAATATAGAAAGTGTTACATTTTATGGAATAGAGAAACTGGAGTTTCCAATTTATATAATAGCTGCATCGACTATTGGAGCTCTTTCTTACATCCTGTTAAGTATTGAAGAGACTTTTGGGCAGTTAATTCCCGAATATAAAAAGATTAGCATTGCCTGGTCATATGTCAGAAGAATTCTTATTGCACCCTTTATCGCGTTAATAGCCGTATATATACTTCCTTTTTCAACACCAACAGAGGCTGACCCGACGAATAAAACTTTCATCTTCGCTTTTTCTTTTTTTGCGGGTTTCTATACGAAAACAATAGAAAAATGGGTTTACTTGTGGGTTCAAAAACTCCTTCCCGAACATGACAAGGAGGAGTTAGAATCCAGGACTGAAAAATACAATGTTGAAAAATCAGAATTTGTCAAAAAACTTGGATTAGATGAAGATCTGGCATATATGTTATACGGTGCAAAGATAAGGACAATAGAAGATCTGGCAAGCTGCAGTGCTGAGGAAATTAGAAAGAAAATAAACCTTGATACTCGAAACCTGGGTGAAGGAATAGGATGTCCGGTCAAAGAACAGAGAGAAAGACTTGGCAGTTATTCAGAACAACAAATTCAAATATATATAAATAAAGCCCAGGAGTATCTGGGCATAGACAAATCGAATTTTGTCACAGAACTCGAAATGGGCAAGGATCTGGCGTTCAAACTTTACTATATAGCAAATATAAAAACAATTAAAGATTTGGCAACCTGTAATCCGAAAGAAGTTCATGAAAAAATCTGTGACTGCAAAAAAGAGGCGGAAGAATTAGCAAAACGTAAGAAAATTGATACTAAAGATGCTTACAAAGAGTTGTGTGGATATTCAGAAGATGAGATTAAAGAGTACATAGATAAAGCAGAGAAACGAATTAAAAAAGAGGTTGTCCAAGGATCCGGATACTTCATGTCTTGACCACAGCCAAGTATTCTTTGTCAACTTCCGGACATGAAACCGGTAAGATCCCCATTTTAATCCAAGCACCCCCCAAATCTTTTTTTATATTGGATTTCCTGATTTTCCGGCACACTTTTTTGTTTTTCACCATTCAAAACCCCGGGCTCTCACCGGGTGCCGAAGGCAGCCAGCCTTTCCATAAAAAGGCATAATTAAAAAGCATAGATCGAACTTTTCATAGTTCTCCTGAATTAGAAGGAGTGAAATTGATCTAAAAACATATACGACCAAAAACACAAAGGCTGATCCAGCCTCCAGGAGCGAACAAGCCTGAAAAAAGAAAAAGGAAGCAGAAATTAATCCCGCTTCTTCAAAGTTATGTATCCGACCAGAATCAAGACCGAAAACAAAACAATTGACATCAATATCTTTGATTTGATCCCGCCTTCAGTGCTCTCCGATCCGGTCATTTCAACTTCAAAGGATTCATTTTCGGCAGACTCCAATTTATCCCTATCCGAGTCCTCGAAAGAGGCTGATGGTTTGCTTTCTTCCTCCACGGTCTCCACTCCCCCGGCAACGATCACAAATGGTGAGAAGCCAGGAGTTTCAGCCTCGAAGTACACGTAATTTTCGTCTTCTCCAAGCTTTCGAGTAGTTAGTTCATTCCAGGCCTTATCGCTGTACCTGTACAGGGTTATTGAACCTTCATCGATACCGGCTTCAATCCATGCCTTTTCAACCTTAAATCCGACAACCGCATTTTCAATATTTTTCGGAGTTGCCATCCCTTCATTTCCCACCCAGATGTTTACGTTCCTGTAAACTTCACCGGCAGGTAAGTCCGGGACAATAGCAGATTTGCCTTTGAGCATCTCAACCATTGTGGTGACCTTGCTAAAGGTTCTCTTAGGGTCGAATTCAACATGCGTTATGCAGGTAGCATTCCGCGGGAACTTGAATTTTGCATGGTTTCCGTTTGTTATGAATTCCTGGGACAGTTCTTTGATTTCAATGTTTCTGGAAGGTTCGGGAGAGCCGGCTCCACCGCCACCGCCGCCACTGCTGCTGCCACCACCACCACTACCTCCGCCGCTACCGGAGGAAGAGGGAACAGAAGAACTGTTATCACTTTCAGAAGCAACCTCAAGATTCACCACATAGATGGCATTTTCAAGAATAGGGGTATGTTCCTCGTAGGGAGCAAAATAGAAAGAGACATTATCCCCGTCCTGTACCCCGTTCAGACCCAGACCGGAGGGAGCCAGGCCATCGTTTATGAAAATGAACCATGCCCCGGTTTCAAGATTGTTTTTTATTCCTCCGATACTTTCAAGGTAAAATTCACCCGTAGAATCGTGCCACTCATCTGTTGCTTCAAATTCGAGTCCTGAGGAATAAAGCGCTCCGAGGTCGGTAAAGTAATCCACCTTATAGCTTGCAGAAACGTTATTTACAGGTACGAATGTGAAATTTCCGGATTTCAGGGCTACTTCGTCATCATAGAGGACCGTAGCTCCTTCATCTTCCCCCGGCTCTTCCGGCGGGACCATTACCGTATCGATTGCATGAATCACGCCATTGCTAGCTTCGATATCTTTCAGGATAATTTCGGCATCCCCGATAAACACTCTGCCATCGCCGGCCACACTGACAGTGATGTCTCCGCCCTGCAAAGTTGAAATACTAGCCAGGCTGCCGGCATCTGCGGCCATTATTTTCACATCAGCTATATGGTACAGTAGAATCTCAGTCAGCTTTTCGGTGTCACTCATTAGTGCATCGAGGGTTCCTTCAGGAAGGGCTGCAAAGGCATCATCTACCGGTGCAAAGACAGTGAAGGGTCCTTCCCCGCTGAGGGTTTCGGCGAGGTTAGCGGCTTCAAGAGATGAAACGAAAGTGGTAAAGCTTTCATCAGCTCCTAATGTTTCGATGATGTTTTTGGATTCTTCTCCCGAATAAGTTATATTCTTCCAGTTGTCACTATCGCTCTCTTCATTAATTTCCCCATTTCCATCAGCACAAACTTTAATTTCATCGGTGCCTCCAGAATAAGTATACGAATAATCGAAAATTAAGGTAGCATCTTCTCCCGATTCTAAATCATCAACACGATCAGAAGCAACATGATTGCTCATATCATTAATGTAAAGATAAGTATAACTCGACGAAGCGGTGACTTTGCCAACATTTTTAATTTCATATATAATTTCACTGCCCTGAACATAGACATTCTCTATAATCAAATTGGACCTTTGGTACACATTAGAAGAGTACTTATAAGCGTAGCAGCCCTGCTGATCAATTTCATCTGAAGAAATCGGATCTCTTTCATCATCCCCTGTAGCATCATTTTTCAATTCTGCTCTCACCAGAAATACGATTTCATCCGAACCTTCATTCGGCTTCACCTCAATTGTAAGAGTCTCCTCTTGCCCGGTGTCCCAATCAAATTCCTGGAGTTCTCCCAGCGGATGATCCGAAGGATCTATTGGACCATCCTTTCCATAAATGGAACTGCCTTTTGGGTAAAGTTCATTGTGTCCATTACCCGTGCCAGTAACACTCAAGATTTCTTCATCATAGGGGAACGAAACAGTTATGTAACCTTCACTTGACTTTCCACCATTGTTTTTTACGGTTACCTTAATGGAGGCTGTTCCATCTTCAGGGACCCCTTCCGGAGGGGCGATTGTGACACTGGTGATCTCCGGAGAAGGAGGTTCATCGGGTTCGATTTTGATAAGATAATGTTCAGAACTAAGGTCATCAAAATCGCTGAGATATACCTTGTCTCCTCTATATTCACCAAAAACTTCAACTTCTTCTCCCACTGTTACGGCATCCACTTGAGCAGGCCCGTCCCGATGACCGGTCACGGGAATAACATCCCCTACCTTCAAGTTTCCCTTCGAATCATCTAAAATTTCATCGATTTGAACATCAAAGGAGTAAAGAGAAATAACTGGTCTATCTTCCAGAATTTTTCCTCTGAATTTTACTTCTTCAAGATATACATCAATAGAATACTTATCCGCATACCAGCCCTGCTGGTCAAGGTCATCCGAAGACTCCGGAGCTCTTTCGTAATCGCCTGTAGCATCATTTTTCAACGCTGCTCTCACCAGGAATACTATTTCGTCCGAACCTTCATTCGGTTTCACCTCGATTGTTAGAGTTTCTTCCTGCCCGGTTTCCCATTCAGGCTCATAAAGTTCAACAAGAGTATATTCCGATGAATCAATTATTCCGTCCCTGCCCCAAATTTCACTTCCAGCCGGATAGGTTTTAACATTGTCACTGCTTCCTCCAAGGCTCATTATTTCTTCATCATTAGGAAACGAAACGATGACATAACCTTCACCAGACTTTCCACCGTTATTTTTTACGGTCACGGAGATGGTAGCTGTTTCGCCCGCATAAACGCCGGTCTGGGGCTCAAAGCTTACGCTTACGATTTCAGGAGCAGGAGGTTCTACGGAATCTTCAGAAAGCTCCATCACCCAGATATCAAAATTCCCATTTCTATCAGAACTAAAAGCAATCTTCGTGCCGTCAGGACTCCACATGGGATCACTATCATATGCTGTATCTGTAGTCAACTGCACTTTATTGCTTCCATCTGCATCCATGACCCAGATGTCAGAGTTTCCACCCCAGCCGGATACGAATAAAATCCGGCTCCCATCCGGGGAAAAACGCGGGTCATGTTCATCTCCCGCATCTGTGGTCAATCGGGTTTTCCCGGTCCCATCGGCATTTATGATGTAGATATCTTCATTTCCAGACTCATCAGAAGAATACAATATTTTTGAACCGTCAGGAGACCACACCTGAGACTGCCACGATTGGGTACAGGATGTCAAAAACCCATTCGGGATTGTGATAAGACCGCTTCCGTCGGAATTTACAATTCCGATGTACCGCTCTGTAACAAGTGGATCTGTTGCAAAGGCAATTTTCGAGGCATCAGGTGACCAGGCCGGATAATTAATGTAACACATCTCTACAGGGCCTGCAATTACCTGCTTATCGGACCCGTCAGCATTCATCGTTATAACGTAAGCTTCAATGTCATCAAGACTGGCTACGTAAGCTATTTTTGAACCCGTAGGAGACCAGGTCCCGTACTCGTGTCTTCCGAATTGAAGAGGCGAATCTTCAAAACCTGTCAACCTGGTTTCTGCCGAACCATCCGCATTCATGACCCAGATATTGCAATTCAGGTCATCAATAAGAAAGCTGTATAAAATTTTGCTTCCGTCAGGCGACCATGAGTGGTACCCTGCACCGCCACCTGTGTCGGTTAATTGCATTTCTCCCGAACCGTTGGAAAACATCCTGTATATTTCTCCGTTCCTTCTGAAAAGGATTTCATTTCCATCGGGAGACCAGACAGGGTCCCATTCATCTGCGGTATTAGATGTCACCGCTGTTAACTTTTCAACAGATATAGCATCGGCTACCGTTACATTTGGTGCAATAACCGTAAGAGAAACAATACACATCAACAAAAAAATGATCCCTGCATTTATTTTCATAAATTAGCAACCCCCACTTCTTATGAAAAAGCAGAACACAAATCCCCATAAAGTAGTAGAATCAGGAATAAAGCAACGATCCTAAAACAACAATCACAAAACAACAAATATGCCACGGATTATATAATTAACGAATTATAACTTCAGAGAAGGTTTCTGAAACTAAAATCAGTTTAATAGATTTTTAACAATGGACCCTGAAAATCAAATTGCATACGCTCACTCCACCCAAAATGCCAGGATAGAACACGACAAAGCCCTGGCGCGGGTAATGACTGCCCTTTTGAAAGACGACACCCAGCTTTTCAAACTGTTCAGCGACAACGAATCTTTCCGCAGAACCCTAACAGATACCATTTTCGCGCTGACTTACTCCCAGCAGCAGTGAACATATACCAGATAAAAGGAAATGTCGTATCAGTGAGACGACAATTCAATGAGCAGATTGTCTCCGCACTGCGTAGACAATTGAGCCTGAAAAATTAAGCAGATCATCTGCCAGGAAAGGACTCCACAAATTATGGGAACTTTCGGTCTTGTTGAGAGAGAATTGTGCAAGAGCCTCTTGCACAATCTCCTGCTTATTAGCCGCTTATGAAAATTGGCAGAAGAAACTCGAAGGGAAAAGGGGGAATATGGGCAGAAAATTGTCGCTGCACTGATACGACAATTCGATGAGCAGATTGTCTCCGTACTGCATAGACAATTGAGCCTGAAAAATTAAGCAGATCATCTGCTAGAAAGTCCCCCCTAAATTGTGCAGCGGCTTGCTGCACAATCTATCTGCCAAAAAAATCGAGCTCTTGTCGCTGACATGGCAGATGAAAAAATCTCACCACTGGTGAGACAATTACCTGAATACAATTATTGTAGAAAACGTCCTTTGATTCGCAAGTCACCCCTCAACATATTCTCACCACTCAAATGCCGAGTTAAAGGGCTCAGTATCTCCTAATGATATATGGATTCCATGCGGCAAACTAATGGCAATGAAAAAAGTAGAATTGTTTTTGAGTAGAATTGTTTCCGTATTTTGTGGGTTCCCTATAAAACCGGTAAAATTTACAAAGGGGGTAGTTCACGAAGTTTGAACCTTCCATCCCCTGGCAGTTAAATTATTTGCATGTGCTATTCCTGTAATTGATGGTGCAGCATTTCCGGTTAAATCTAAACGCCCGGCATCAGTACCATAAGAATCCAGTGTTTGGAGTACCCCGTCTATTGCTGTTTGACTTAGTGAATTACGGCTGGCATTTAAGTGAAGTAAACCGGGGTCATTGGAAATATCCAAACTTGTGAGGTTATTATTATAAATTTCCACAAAACCTTCTCTACCAGCAGGAAAACAACCGGAAAGAACAGCAACACTATAACGATTATCGTTTGCTCGAACTCTTATTAAATCTGTAGAACTCAGGTGTAAAGTCCCGCTTTGATTACCGTTCCAAACGTAGAAATCTTTCACAATCGGAAACTGACCGGATGGTAATGTGCCGGTCATATCCGGGTTGGCTCCAACACATATATGCCATGTATGAGCTCCTGTAGTGCCCCAATTTATTGTATATGTTGAACTTCTCTGGGCTGCTCCGCGAAGATCAGCCAGGGAAGGAGCCTCTGATAGATCAAGATAAGAAATGTTGCATCTTTCGAGGCAAAGCCTGGTCAGAGACGGAACGTTACGGAGACTGATGGTAGCCAATGATGTACAATGGAAACATTCAATCGTATGCAGTGCCGTGAAGTTACTGAAATCCAGCGCCGTTATCGGGTTATAACTCGAAGCCCATACCTGGAGGTACGGTGCAACATTTTCTAAACCTGTAACAGCTATTACATTCTGTTGTTCTAAATTTTCGATTGTATCGGGACCTGGAGTTACTCCTCCATCCGAACCATCATAACCTATATTGATCCCGGTTACTGCACTCCATGGTGTTACTACCAGAGTGTTTACTCTTGTCCCCCTTGAACCAAAATCTATAGTAGGAGACGCGGAATCGGATGTTGAACCGTCCTCAAATACCCATTGAATTTCAGGATTGCCTGTAACTGTGATAATTGGCGAAAATGACGAACCGGTAGTAATAAACGTAATATTTCCATCAGGTGCTGAAGAGATCACCTCTGCATCCGGACTGGAGCTTGAATTGTTCTTACCTGAATCCGGACTCAGTGTCACCTCTGCATCCGGACTGGAACTTGAATTGTTCTTACCTGAATCCGGACTCAGTGTCACCTCTGCATCCGGACTGGAGCTTGAATTGTTCTTATCCGAACCTGAACTCATACACCCCGAAACCGAAGCAACTAAAATAATAACGGCTAATAATCCTGCAAATTTAATCTCAGAAATTCTATTGAGAACTCGCATAACAGATCTCCTGAAATTATCTACTTTGAGATAGCTTTTCTGAAAATTTACATTATTCTGAAAAGTCAAGTTAATTATTATCTGAAATTTTCCACCAGCATTCATCCCCACTTTCGTCAGGTATCTCGAATATTCCAAATAATTATTCATGATACCGTTTTTGAAACAATAATATCTAACTGAAGACCTTTGATAATGTTTACATATACTCGAAATCTCGGTTCATGTATAGTAAGAACATGCAGTAAGAATATGCATATGGAATTACAGATGTTTGATGTTATTTCTTAAATATAGCAGAGAAATGGCATCAGGGGAAATTATCCCGCAAATATGAAACGCCTGTCGAATGTGACATACAAGCTTCAGGATCAGGTTGCCTCTCCCCACTCACTCAAAACTCCCCAAAGTAGATTGAACTTTCCCCTTTATAGGATTTTTCCCCTGCCTGAATTCTTCAATCCTGTCCGGGTTGTTAGCCAGGTATGCCAGTATGTCCCCATGGCATGGATCAGGCCAGCACCAGCAGACGAGAACTTTGCCTGGCAATTCTTTGGGGATTGCCCTTAAGAGGTCCGGTCTCTTTCTCAGGTAGTCCCGGTACTTTTCCATTACTTCTTCCCTGCTCCCGTCCCTGCCTATTGCAAAAGGGCTTCCCCACTTCGTTGTACGGTCGATTTTGACGGTGTTTTCTTCCTCGTAGATCGCTTTGCAGCGCTCAAGTTCTTTGATCTGGTTTTTTCTTTTGCTTCGAACGATGGTTTCTTTGAATTCTTTGGTTTCTTTGATATCAGCCATATATCTACAGGTTAAGTTTATTTTTTCCAGAAAATATAAATTTTGGGGCTTCCTGCAGTATTCCTGCATTATTCAATCGGTAATTTCCAGCAAAATAGAAAATGTTTAAATTATTCGTATTTTACTGGAAAAGCTAAAACAAAGTCACATTTCTTCTTTTTTGCTACAATATTAAGCTCTGTGAGCATACCTGAAAAAGCCGTCCACATCTCTGCGCTCCGTGGCTGGTGAGAGCCCCTGTATCCGAAAATAACTGTTCTCGGTAAGCGCCCACCCCCGCAGCAAGCTGCAGGTATTTGTCTGAAATAACACTTTTGGGCGTTTAGTACCTTAACCGAATACAAATAAAGTCTCATTAAACAATTAGAACATAAGTTAGAACATATGAATATGAACTTATCAAAAACAATTAATTTATACAGATGTAAGTTTCATTAGAACGATTAGGACACTATATTCAATCATAAATTTGTTGATGAAGGTAGGAATAACATGCAAGATAATAGGAAAAATTCGTTAAAGCCACGCGTGAGTCCGAATGAATACGATAGTAATATCAACAAGTTGAATAGCGAATTGTATAATCTGGAACATGGACACTACAACTTTGGTAAACGTGATTATAGAGGATTTTGGGAACACGCGAAAACAATATCTGGAATGTTTAAAGAAATGAAACTTCCTGGAGAGACCAGACAGGAACTCTGGGAGAAATTCAGTGAAATTTGTGACGATTTAAAAAGAAAACAGAATAATGAAAATGAAAATTTCCGCAGCTGGTCATTGCATTATAGAGATATGATCATGAGAGATGCAAGAACAGCGAGACCTTGTGATTTGTTTGGACTTGACCCAACAACCGCAAATCAAATGAAGGACCTTGGTAAAGTTTTAAGCGGTTCAAGACATTTATTATCTGAACATAAGCATGAAATGCTTGGTGAGCATAAAAAAGAGTGTTTTGAACTAATCCAAGAAGTGCAGCATGATCATGATTGTTGGTGGAATAATTATAATTCACATCGTGCACAAAAGCGCAGCGAATTTCAGGAAAAAGTGAGAGATAACATAAGAAAAAACGAAGAACGTTTGCGCAAGGCATCCAATGCACTAGAGAAAGCACGTGCACATGCGGATGACTTGAGGGATAAGATAAATTCTGCATGGAGCGATGATTACAGAGACCGCGTTTATGGGTGGCTTTCGGAAGAAGAGCGTAGAATTGAGGATATTGAAAATTCTATCGAGCAAATAGAAAAGTGGATCGAAGAAGACGAAGCAAAATTGAGGTAGAGAATTCGATTTACCTATGATATTTTTCGCAGGAATTTCTCAAATATTTTCCGCTAATTTCTCCATTTAATACCTCTTTTTGACTTTTCTTGTTTATTGGTCGTGCCCCTTAGCCGGTTAATATTCAATCTTGAAATGAACTTCATTCAAATGCACCTGTTTTCTAAATGACTTGCATATAGAGAAACAAAACCTGGACAGCATGGAAAATGAGAAGCATGGCAAAATAAAGTGAGTCTGCTATGTAAATATCAACTTATGATTCTTCTGTATAAACATCAATTTATTATTGATTTCGTGTTATACTGGAAATAATAGGCTTTATGGATTACATTGAGCTGTTTTTCCATAAAACTCAACTGTTTCCGAAATAATAGCGACTTTGCCCGAATAATAATATTTATAACCCCATTAAGTGTATCCCCCTATTGAGGGTAGACAATTGGCTGCAGATGAAAACAGTATACCACTTGAGCGTATTTTCCAGGTCCACAAATCCCCCTGCAAAGTAGTTCTTGCAATAACCGGCGGCGGGGCTGAAATTATCGGGGAACTTCTCCGCCACGGCAGTGGCTCTGCAACGGTGCTGGATGCAGTTGTCCCTTACGGTATGGAGGCGATGGACCGCTTCCTCGGAAGAAAACCTGAGAAGTACTGCTCGGAAAAAACCGCAAGGCTGATGGCGATGGTTGCCTACCAGCGGGCCCTGGAACTGTCAAAAAGCTCCGAAAGCTCGGAAGGCTCCGAAGACTCCGCAGACCCGGACGTAATCGGGATCGGAGCGACCTGCAAGCTCCGGGCTGCAAACGAGCGGGAAGGCAGGAAACACGAGGTCCACGTTGCCATACAGGCAGCCTGCGAAACAGGGGTCTGCACCCTTGAACTGACCGCGGACAGGGCAAGGGAAGAGGAAGAAAAGATTGCTGCGCTCCTGATTTTCAATGTGCTCGCCCGTCGCTGCGGTGTTCCTGAAATCGATTTGCCGGGCGGGATCGGGGCAGGTACCGGGACCGGAGAATGGGAAAGAGAAGAGAGAGAAGAGGGGACAGAAGAAGAAGTTATTGAAAAATATGCTTCGGTTTCCGGACCCGTCGGTGATCTCCTGAAACAGCAGAGCTGCAGCTCGGAGAGTCCCTGCAAAACAGCTGGGCTAGCAAGGATCAATCTTAATGAACCAATAGCTCCCGAAGAGATAAAGCCTGAAGAAATAAAGTCCGAAAAACCCGAGAAACCCGGAAAAACTGAAGAAATAAAGCTCGTATTCTCCGGCTCTTTTGACCCCTGCCACAAGAACCATGTTTTCATGGCAGAGTGTGCTTCGAAGAAATACAATGCTCCCGTCCACTTTGAAATTTCCCTGACTAACGTCGACAAGCCCCCCATAGATTTTATCTCGCTGAGCCAGAGGCTTGACTCGTTAAGGAAATACAAGGACGAAGCCTTCATGGGCGGGGTTTGCCTGACCAGTGCGCCGCTCTTCCTGCAAAAAGCCGACCTTTTCCCGGACAGTGTCTTCATCATCGGGGCAGATACCTTCAATAGGTTATTTGACGCAAAATACTATGACGGTACAGTGGATACACCCGCCATTTTAAGGCAATTTAAGGAAAAGAATGTGCGGTTCATGGTGTTTCGCAGGAAATCCGTTGAAATGTCCGTCAACCCTGAGGTCCTTGAGTTTTGTGAGATTGTTCCGATGGACGAATATGAGGATGATGGGACGTCGTCCAGAGAAATCAGAAAGAAACATGAAAATTAACCTGGGAGATGAACCTTTTTTCACTTATCTTCCTCTTTTCATCTTGTTTTTTTATGTATCCGGATGCCCTTTTTATCATGATTGGAACTTAAATTCAAAAAGCTGCTATGGATAAAGGATATTCCGGCACATTGCTCACTTTTATAGGATAAAAAATTTCAGAAATAATTGGGACCTGCACCCTGAAATCACCTCTCCGGGACTGAGGCAGATTTTTTGAAGGCAAAAGGCTCCGCTTCCCCCGGCTTACCCGCCCGGAAGAGCCCCAGGACACAGGAGGGAGCTTTACTGCGAAAGTACGGTAACCTGTGAACTTTGACCGGGTTTATGGGGATGTATTAAGATTCCGGGGTTCTTCTGCTTCTGAAAAACTGTTTGTGAAATCGGGTAGCCAACCAAAAAATATATATTGTACTTTTCTTTTTTGCAAATGATGGAGCATAAACTATTTAAATAATTAACCGGTAATAAGATACCGGTTGCCGATTGAATGCAACTAAAAAATAGAGAAGTGATCAACCAGATGGCTGAAAAAGAAGAATTACTGCAAGAACTTTCAGCTGCAGTTATTTCCTGCAAAAAGGATGTGGTGCTCGCTGCCATGGAGAAGGCAAAAGGAGTACTGGATCCCTCCGAGATAATTGAAAAAGGACTCGCGGCAGGCATGAATGAGGTAGGTGTCCTCTTCGAGAGAGGCAAACTTTTCCTGCCCCACGTTATGATGGCTGCAGACGCAATGACTGCCGGTGTAAGCTCCTTAAAGGGTCTCATGCCCGAAGGCGCTGCGGACTCAAAAACTGGAATCATCGTAAACGGGACCGTTGAAGGAGATGTCCACGACATCGGCAAGTCCATCGTTTCCACAATGCTCCAGTCCTCCGGGTTCGAAGTGCACGACATTGGCCGCGATGTTCCGGTCCGGAACTTCATCGAAAAGGCAAAGGAAGTCAACGCCAACATGATCGGGCTTTCCGCTCTTATGACCACTACTCTCCAGGGCCAGAGGGAAGTTATCGAACTCCTCAAGGAAGAAGGCATGAGGGACAGGGTGAAGGTCATGATCGGAGGCGCTCCGGCTACCCAGGCCTGGGCAGACAAGATCGGCGCAGACTGCTACGCTGAAAACGCAAGTGAGGCTGTTGCAAAGGCAAAAGAACTGCTCCTGTAAGGACCACTCTTGTAAAAACTGCTATTGTAAAAACAGATCGTGTAAAAACTGCTGTTTTAAATTCATTTTATTCAGAGGTTGAAAAATGGCAAAATGTAATGCATTTGCAGGCTTTAACGCCCTGAACGGTGTGGAGTTAAACCTTTTTACGACTGACGAACTCAAGGCAATCCACCAGGCCACAATGGAAGTCCTGATGGAGCCCGGAGTCCAGGTATCTGATCCGGAAGCCCGGCAGATCTTCAAGGAAAACGGCTGTGAGGTCGACGAAAAAACAAAGGTAGTAAAAATCCCCGAATACCTTGTTAGAAGAGCCCTCCAGCTCGCCCCCTCCAGGTTTGTCCTCTGGGGCCGCGAAAAGAAGTACAATACCGTGCAGGAATGCGGCGGCAAGGTTCACTGGACATGCTTCGGGACAGGTGTGAAGGTCTGCAGGTACCAGGACGGCAGGTACGTAACAGTCGACTCCGTGGAACAGGACATCGCAGACATCGCAAAGCTCTGTGACTGGGCAGAAAACATCGACTACTTCTCCCTGCCGGTATCCGCAAGGGACATTGCAGGCCAGGGAGCCCAGGACGTCCACGAGACCCTGACCCCGATTTCAAACACTGCAAAACACTACCACCACATCGACCCCGTGGGCGGAAATGTCGAGTACTACTGGGACATCGTAAAAGCCTACTACGGCGGCGACGAAGAAGAAGCCAGGAAGAAGCCGATCTTCTCCATGCTCCTCTGCCCGACAAGCCCGCTTGAGTTAAGCGTCAACGCCTGCCAGGTCATCATTAAAGGCGCCCGCCTGGGAATCCCCGTAAACGTCCTGAGTATGGCAATGTCCGGCGGCTCTTCTCCTGTCTACCTCGCAGGGACCCTTGTGACCCACAACGCCGAAGTCCTCTCAGGAATCGTGCTTGCCCAGCTCACAGTGCCCGGAACCAAAGTCTGGTACGGAAGCTCAACCACAACCTTTGACCTGAAGAAAGGAACAGCTCCTGTCGGTTCTCCCGAACTCGGGCTGATCAGCGCTGCAGTTGCAAAGCTTGCCCAGTTCTACGGCCTCCCGTCTTACGTGGCAGGTTCCTAGGCCGATGCCAAGGTCCCGGACAACCAGGCAGGGCACGAAAAAACCATGACAACCCTCCTGCCTGCCCTTGCCGGTGCCAACACAATCTACGGTGCCGGGATGCTTGAGCTCGGGATGACCTTCTCCATGGAACAGCTCGTTATTGACAACGACATCTTCAGCATGGTCAAGAAAGCAATGCAGGGAATCCCCGTCTCGGAAGAGACCCTGTCTGTTGACTCCATCCAGAAGGTAGGGATCGGAAACAACTTCCTTGCCCTCAAACAGACCAGGCAGCTCGTGAACTACCCCTCCGACCCCATGCTCATCGACAGGCGCATGTTCGGGGACTGGGCAGCAGCAGGCTCAAAGGACCTTGCAGCAGCCGCACACGAAAAGGTTGTAGACGTCCTCAAAAACCACGAAGTCCCCCAGATCGATTCCGACATCCTCAGGGACATGCAGGCAATTGTGGACAAAGCAGACAAAGCCTTCAGAGGCATGTAATTTTCAGAGAAGTGAAAAACATGGCAACAAAAGAAGAAATTATCGGAAAAGCAAGGGCAGCAATCCTGGACTTTGACGCTGAACTTGCCGAAGAAGCTGCAAAGGAATCCCTTGCAGCAGGAGTCAGCCCCCTTGAAATCATTGAGCACGGGTTTACAGCCGCGATGCAGGAAGTAGGAGACCAGTTCGAACAGGGTACCCTTTTCCTCCCCCACGTGCTTGCAGCTTCCGAGGCAATGAACACAGGCATGGAAGTGCTCAAGCCGGAACTGGAAAAGCAGCAGGCAAAAAGCAAGAGCCTGGGAAAAGTCATTATAGGAACCATCGAAGGGGACATCCACTCCATCGGGAAGGACATTGTAGCCTCCATGCTGGGGATTGCCGGCCTTGAAGTCGTGGACCTCGGAAGGGACGTGTCCATAACGACTTTTGTTGAAAAGGCAAAGGAACTCAAACCCGACGTTGTGGCAACTTCCGCCCTCATGACCAGTACCATGGTTTCCCAGATCCAGGTCGAAGAGCAGCTGAAGGAAGCAGGCCTCCGGGACCAGGTAAAAACAATGGTAGGTGGTGCTCCCGTAACCCAGGACTGGGCTGACAAGATCGGAGCCGACATTTACGGGGAAAACGCAACTGATGCCGTAAACAAGGTAAAGGCAATTCTTGCCTGAAATTGCAGGAATTCCTCAAACTATCCGGAAAACTATCCGGAAATTATTACCTTAACACGAATCCAAACCCGAAAAAACCCAAAAAAGCAGTAAAAGGCATTCGCAGGGACGTATCGCAAGATACAGCCCCTGCAAACCCTGAGCAAGTTCATGAATGCCAGCAGCTAAAATAAACGTTTCGGGTCCAGGGAGAAGCAGGGATGCAAAAATGCCTGATATTGATGCTTCGCATACCTCAGGTCTTCACTGACCTCAGGTCTTCATTGACCCAGGGTCTTCACCGACCCCGGGTCTCAGCCTTCACGCATCTTCCGGAAATTTGAGCATCCCGTTCTCCAAAATAAAAAATTCCACTGGAGGGAGTTTTGTGGATTTGAAAGCTTTGAAAAAACAGGAAAGCAAAAGAAAAATCAGTAAAGGGTATATGTGGGCCCTTTTCTGTGCTGTGTTCTGGGGTATCTGGTACCTTCCGGGAACCGTTGTGTGGGTGCTGAACCCGTTTGATGAGATGTACGGCGCTATTGCCGAAGCTGGCGGAGACGGCACAGCTCTGATTATAACTGCTGTTCTGATTACGGCCTTTAATGCACTTACGGTCATGCTGGCGCTAATGCTCTGGAACGGTGTGCTCGGTAAATTCGGAGAACTTGTCCGGACCATGAAGGAATTCCACCCGTGTTCCAAGTGGTTCTTCCTTGCCTCGATTTTCGGAGGTCCGATGGCAATTCTCGGTTCATTCATTGCCATGGGCTTTATCGGCGGGGCATTTGCAGCTGTTGCGGCTCTCCTTTACCCTGTAGTAGGCTCGATTCTTGCCTACTACTGGTACGGGGAAAAGATATCAAAAAGGGCGGCAATCGGCATCGGAGTCATTATTGTAGGAGGCATTACGATCTTTGGGGGCGGGCTTCTGACCGAGCTTTCCTCAGGAAGCGTCCAGTGGATCGGATACCTCGGAGGCTTGATGGCTGCTGCAGGCTGGGGCATTGAAGGTGCAATCGCAGGAAAAGGTCTTGACATTTCCGAGCCCGATGTGGGGCTGACCCTCAGGTTCGTCGGAGAAAACATCATCTGGTGGATCATTATTGTCCCGATACTTGCACTCGTCGGCTACCCGATGTATTCCTTTGCGCTCCAGGCCTTTGAGCCTCTGACCCTGCTGGTCCTGATCTTTGCAGGGATTACCTTTGGTTTCTGTTATGTATGCTGGTACAAGTCCTTCCCGCTTATCGGGGTCGGAAGAGGCCAGGGTATAGGAAACCTCTACGGGCTGTTTGCTATTATCTTCATATTCCTCTTCTTCGGAGACGTGCCGGACTGGACCATTCTTGTTGGTGGGGCACTTTGCATGATTGGCAGTTTCGTTATGTTTACCGAAGACACAAGCGAACTTGAAACCCTGAGAGGTGATTGATGTGAGTGGAAACCGCCCCATAAAATTCAGGATTCTGGAACTCCTGCTGGATGGGAAAGAACACTGGAACTATGAGATCGTTTCCCGGATCCAGAAAGAGTACGATATGCAGGGAAACTACAACCGTGACAGCATCAACTTCGACATCATCGAACTGGCGTCCGGAGGAATGCTAAAAGACGTGGAACAGAAAGTCGATGAAGCCGGGATCTACAAAAAAGGTTTCCTCCTGCACAAATACGTGATTACCGACTTCGGAAAAGCCCGCAGCTCGGATGCGTGCCTGAGATTTGTGTAACCGTTAACGGAGGCTGATTATGGTACAGACAGTAGCTGCAATGGAAGCCTACAACGCTTACTGGGCAAACTCGTTCGTGCCCGGAGCAGACATAATGTGGATGGTCCTGATCCTGATTCTGGCGGTAATCGCCCTCTGGCAGGCCAGGACTTTCGTGTCCAAATTCTGAAAAACAGAGGAAAAACAAAAAGAGAAACACCTGGATGAGAAAAAACAGGAAGAGAAAAACCAATACAAGAAAAAACAAAACGAGGGAAAAAATGGCAACTGAATATTTATTGAGAATGGGAGACGGAAAAAGGGTCTTCCTGACCAAAGAAAAGATTCTCGAGGAGATTCAGGCAGGTATGGCTGACGCTGCCGACCTCGGTGAAATCCCTGACCTCAGTGCCGATGAAATCGACAGGCTCGCAGAAATCCTTA
>NZ_VOUA01000023.1 GCF_024372725.1 Methanosarcina sp. KYL-1 | reverse complement strand
AGTTGTCCTTACTGTGGACTGGTTCTCGATAGAGATCATAACGCTGCTATGAATATTCTGAGATTGGGATTACAATCTCTCCAGAATTCTGGTAGATGCCTGTCACTTCAGTGACGGGAGTAGTCACATGATTAAATAAGAGCATTAAATAAGAGCAATTTGTGTTCAGGCACCTGGAAACAGGAGCACCTGGTGAGAATTATCAGGAACAACGACAATATAAAAAATGAACATTGTTAAATGGTAAGGTCACTTAGTAACACAAATAAATAAGAACCCATACTCAACAATAAATTTTCTAGATAATTGTTCAAAGGGAGCCTGTTATGAATCATAAAACCTTAGTTTGCTTTTTTTTGTTGATTGTGATTGCGACTGTAGCCGGTCCGGGCTGTATCTCAGAAGGCGATAACATGTCTGAAGAGGAAATTGGAAACATCGAAGACATCGAAGACATCGAAGGCCTCTGGATGGGGAACCTGGAGGTCCCGGGCGGACAGGAATTGAGGATTCTATTCAATATTTCTGCCGGCCCAGAAGGTTCCCCGACTGCCACCATGTACAGCCTTGACCAGGGGGCAAGCGGCATACCCGTAGAGACAGTTACCTTTAAGGATGGGAATCTGCACCTGGGAGTGAAATCTGTTGGGGGTGTTTTTGAAGGGACACTTACAGAGGACGGAAAAACCATCGAGGGCGAGTGGAAACAGATGGGATCAATTCTCCCACTTGTGCTTTCCCGTATTGATGAAAAACCTGAAATGCGCAGGGAGCAGGACCCCGTAAAACCCTACCCGTATGATGAAGAAGAAGTCGTTTATGAAAATAAAGAAGCAGGGGTCATGTTAGCAGGCACGTTAACTACTCCCGGGTCGGAGGGGCCTTTCCCTGCAGTGCTGCTAATAACAGGTTCAGGCCCGCAAAACCGCAATGAAGAGGTTTTCGGGCACAGGCCTTTCCTTGTGCTCTCGGATTACCTGACTCGCCAGGGCATTGCTGTCCTCAGGGTAGATGACCGGGGCGTGGGAGGCTCAACAGGGAACTTCTCGCAGGCCACTACCGAAGACTTCGCAGGGGACGTACTTGCAGGCGTTGAGTACCTGAAGAGCCGCGAAGAAATAGACCCTGACCGGATAGGCCTGATCGGGCACAGTGAAGGAGGTCTGATTGCCCCGATTGCAGCAGTCCGGTCCCCGGATGTCGCATTCATCGTGCTGATGGCAGGCCCTGGCCTGACCGGGGAGGAAATTATCCTGTTACAGAGCAGGCTGATTGCTGAGACTGACGGGGTACCTAACGAGACTATCGCCAAAAATGACGCTCTTCTGAAAAGCATATTCTCCGTGCTTAAAGAGGAAGAGAATGATACGATTTCGGGGGAGGAAATCCGCGGGCTTATAACGGATACCCTGGCAAACCTGAGCGAAGAAGAAAAACAGTATTCCAGCTACACTGAAGAAACCCTGGATGCTGAAGTCCGGACCCTTGTATCGCCCTGGACGCGCTACTTCCTGACATACGACCCAAAACCGACATTGATGAAAGTGGAATGTCCGGTCCTGGCGATAAACGGGGAAAAAGACCTCCAGGTGCCGCCTGAAGAAAACCTCCGGGCCATCGAGGAAGCCCTCGAAGCAGGAGGCAACGAGGACTATACCGTAAAAGAGCTGCCAGGGCTTAACCATCTATTCCAGACCGCCCAAACCGGGTCCCCCTCTGAGTACGCAACTATTGAAGAGACTATATCCCCTGATGCTTTAAAGCTGATAGGAGACTGGATTTCGGAGCACACCCGGGAAAAGTGAACTTCGGAAAAGGAGTGTTAGTGTTCAGGAGGAAATGGCTGCACTGTATTGCCATGGAGTGTATTGTCATGCACTATTGTCATTCAGTGTCATTTTTCCTTTAACATTTTTCTCCTCTATCCTTATTTTCCTCCTCTATCCTTATTTTCCTCCTCTATCCTTATTTTCCTCCTCTATCCTTATTTTCTTCCTCTATCCTTATTTTTAGCAATAGAAGGCAAATCTTTAAGACTGAAATCAATGGGGAATTGAAATGAAAATATATTGCGCATCCGATTTTCACATTGGTTACGAAAATGCAAATTATCCAAAAATGAAAGAGTTTTTTGAGTTAGTGAAAGAATATGCGGACGAGCTTATCCTCTGCGGAGATGTTCTTGATTTGTGGCGCTGTCCCATTGAAACAATTCAAAATGAAGAACCGATGAAAAGTACTTATGAAGCTTTACTCTCGATGGCGGATAAAGTACCTACAACGATCATCTGGGGAAACCACGATTATAAGCTCTGGAAAAAAGTAAGCATACCTGTCAGGGTCACTGATAGCTTTGTTTCAAATAACATTTACTATTGCCACGGCTGGCGGTTTGATTTACAACAGAGATTGGGATACTGGTTATACGGCTGGCTGGTAAACAAATTCCCCTATCTGTATCAAAAATTCTTCAAAACTCCTTTCGAACTGAAAATCACGGACCCGGAATATGAATTGCGCAATCGGATGATCCACGAAAAAGCAAGAGAGTTCATCAAAAAAGAAGGACTTGATTACCTGATAATGGGGCATACGCACGCTCCGTCAGGTGGTGATGGTAAACTCTTTGATTGCGGGGATATGATTGACAACCTTACTTACGTCATAATTGAGAATGGTAAGCCCAGGCTTGAAAAAATGCTAACTTACTGATTGATTGATTGGTCGATAAATAGGTGCTGAAAAGAGGGATGGCTTGAGAAAAGAACTAAGACCGAATATCTCCGACCACACTGAAGCTCTTGCAGCTGGAAAAAAGGGGCTTGGAGGTTTCATGGAAGCCATAAATATACTGGCGGCTTTGGTGCTTGCGTTTGCTATGGCAACTTTTATCCTGCTTATACCGGGACCGGAGGTCGGGCTTCCGATGATTTCCGTTTTCATTACGGTCATCCCTGCGATGATAATGGCTATCAGTGTGCTGGCACTCATTTTTCTTGTAATGTATCTTTATGAATCCAGACTAAAGGTCAGGTATGGAGGGCAGCTTGAGGGACTTTCAGCAAACCTCCAGCAACTTTCATCGCCCCTCAGGGCCGCAATTATCACGGGCATGAGCCTGGTATTTTTAGCAGTGATAAATTTATTCTGGA
The DNA here is from genome assembly GCF_024372725.1 of Methanosarcina sp. KYL-1. GTDB lineage: Archaea > Halobacteriota > Methanosarcinia > Methanosarcinales > Methanosarcinaceae > Methanosarcina. Next base: position 59,155 of record NZ_VOUA01000023.1, on the reverse strand, counting down.
CGAAAGTATCTGTGGTTGTAAACCTATCGGGAGATAAGCCCCCGGAGATCGTGTCGTTATTTTCCCCGGAATTTTCGGGAATCCTTCCGTTCATAAACCTGCTTATCGTTTCTACAATTCTCGCAAACCTGCTCTATCCCGTAATTAAGAGCAAATGGGTACCTTTTGCCATAGAAACAGTGCTCGGCATTGCCTCTGCTGTCCTGATATATGCCGTTATAACGGTTTTCCCCTTCAACCCAGCCTTAAATTCCGGTGCACTGCTCGCTATAAAATTGGGCCTTGCATTTGTCCTGGTGATGACGCTTGTCGGCGCAGCAAAGAATCTCCTGAAAATGGCAACCCTGTTGTTGCGGAAGTGAAATTAGGAAATATAAAAAGAGAGAAAGAATGTAACTATTTTTTACATCTGTTTGACGATAATTGTATACTACTATTTGATAATTTGTTTAGCTATTATTTAATACGACTAATTGATAGTTCAATATGTTTAATATGATAGTTTAATAATATATCAATAAAATCATTATTTACAATTAAGTATGATCTACTAATATCGAAAACTAGTTGCGCGCATCTAATGGATAAATCCTTATTCTTAGTTCATTAAAATTACACTTTGGATTAATTTTAATACTTTTTTTCAATAATGTATGTCTAAAATAAGCATTTATAATTAATAACTTATGCAAAAGCTTAATTAATGGTTAAATTTTGATTTAAAGCTATAATAAAATTTTTTAAGAAAAAATAAGCTCTTAATAAGTTTTAAATTCCGATGATTTTCGGCTATTTTACCTGACCTAAAAGAAGTTTTATATACCTATAAGTTAAACGAAATGCTGGAAAAAATTTAGGAGTTTTGGGAGTCTATAACATTAAAGTTCAATGATATCTCTTTAAAGTTCAATTATATAACTTCAAACACTAGTAATATATCTTTAAACTTAAATATTTTATATTTTACGTTGGATATCTTTGATCTTATATATTTATAGATACAAAATCTGTTTCAAATATTATCAAATACTCTCAAAATAAATCAAAAGCTTTCCGACTAATTCGAAGAAGGTGTGAATAATGAACACTTTGAAGAAATTGCTTGCATTGTCAATCGTTTTACTGACAATGGTTCCGCTCGCCTCGGCAGATATGACGGCCGCCCTGATGGCTGGCCAGACGCTTGATGTTGGAATGGTAAACGCCACATATGACGGAGCAAACCTCTCTATAAAATACACAACAGAAGACGGATGGACCTTAAATGAAACCCACCTTGCCGTTGCAGGGGACCTTGAAGAAATCCCGACAACAAAGAAAGGGAACCCGATTCCTGGCCAGTTCTACTATTCAGAGGAACATCTCCCCGGAGTAACAGAATTTACCTATAACATTCCTCTTGCAGAGCTGGGCCTTGGAGCGGGTGATACTGTATTCATCGCAGCCCATGCCGCTGTACAGAAAGAGGTAGTGGAAGATGATGGCACAATACTCCTTGAAGAGGGTGCCTGGGGCGATGGTTTTGACTTCCAGGGAAGGAACTGGGCTACGTACTTCACCTGTGAAATTCCGGAGGAAACCCCGATTATCCCCGATCCGACTCCCCTTGAACCCTGAAATCAAGGAAAAAACATAAGCCTGCAGGAAGACTTTACTCTGGACACTGATGCGGTCATGTTACATGGAAAAAAGAAGACAACTGCTTTGAACCCCGGGTTGTATAATTTACTCCCCTCTTACAGAAGTTCTCCTGCATGAAAAAGATAAACAAAATACAAAGAGACCGAATTCCAGAACCCCAGACCCATGGATTTCGGTCCCTTTCTTCCTATCCCTACTTTTTTATTGCCAGGACACATTTTTGCATTAAAATTGCATGCAGGCGGTGAAGATGATCGAAGAGTCTGCCAATCAAATGCCAGTGTTATGTGGTTCAGTCGAGTCCTGTTCACTGCTGCTTTCCTCAAGCCTCCCGCCAAACGTTGCACTGCTGCCAGTTCCTGTCAATTCCTCTACGCGGACTGTGACCTGATCAGCTTCAAAGGTCATGCTCACCTGGAAATTGTTAATATTGGAGACTTCATTGTAATAGAAAACAAATTCGTTGTCAGTTTTCCAGAACCCTTTCAGTGCCAGGGGTCCGAACTGCCCCCCGGGAGATAGGCGATAAACATTATCCAGCCCGACCAACAGTATCTGTGGACCTTCTTCCAGAGAGAGATTAAGAAGGGCTTCTTCCTGTCCCTCAAAACTCAGGGAAATGGCTTCTATTCCATAGGGATTTGGCTCAACCACATAAGTTTTGCCTGAGATCTTCTCTGCAGTTTCCGGAAGAGCCGGCACAGGTTCCGGATCAGGTGGGGTTGAGGCAGCTGCTATTTTTTCCTGAAGCTGTCCGTAGGCTTCCGAATTTTCCGGAAGGGCCTGATCCGACTGCAGAGATGCAAGAAGGAAGGGGGCAAGCTCATCGGGCTCAAAACCCCCGCCTGTGGTCACAAGTATAATGTTTTTCTCAGGCCAGATAGTTATGCGTTGACCTCCACGACCCACGGCTTCATAAATTCCAGGGACACTACCTGAAGTCCACCACTGGTAACCATATCCATCGCCTTCTTCCAGAGAGACGTGCTTTTGAGTGGATTCAGACACCCACTCTGCCGGAACTACCTGTTTACCCTCCCAGAAACCTCCGTTCAGATAGAGGTAACCCATTTTTGCCATGTCATAAGGGGTCAAACGCAGGTCCCCCCAGCCGTGATTATTCCCCTGAGGGTCGGAAGGCCAGCTGACATTGGAGATACCAAGAGGCTCAAAGAGACTTCCATTGGCATAATCCTGTTCGCTCATACCGGTGGTCTCCCGGATGATCCCGGAGAGGAGGTGGGAATTACAGCTGCAGTAGACAAAGCGGGTTCCAGGCTTTTCTGCCATGGGCAGGTCAAGCACAAACTGGACCCAGTCAGGGCTTTCCCGCATCTGAGAAAGTGTGGCTTCATCGTTGGCACACTCAAAGCCGGATCTCATGGTAAGAAGGTCTTCGAGAGTCATTGCCTCCTTTTTCGCATCAACATTTTCCACGGTGCGATCCGGGAAAAATCCCAGGACAGGCTGCTCGACCCCGGAAATGTACCCCTCGGAAATGGCAATGCCGGTCAGGGCAGAAGTGAAACTTTTGGTAACGGAAGCGGTGTCGTGTATGGAACCCTCAGAAAAAGGATAAAAGTAAGCATCCGTCACGACATAACCGTTCCTTATGAGCAGCAGGCTGTGAATGTTAACGTCCTCTTCCCGGATGTAATCCAGCGTCTCAGCCAGCTTTTCCGAGTCAATCCCCTGCTGTTCCGGGGTTGATGTCTGCCAGCCCTCTGTGGGCCAATATACGACTGCTTCTGTACTTGTCTCTGTACCTGTCTCCATTCCTTGTTCTATGCCTTGCTCCGTGGCCGACTCGGGCGGTTCAGCGCAACCTGCGGCTGCGAGCATGACCGCCGTGAGAGCCAGTAATCCGAGAAATTTCGAATTCTTTGCATTCCCCATTAATTCTACCCCCTCATAACAGACCTCAAAAAGGATGCCTGAGCATTTTGAATTCAGCTTCAAGCAAACCGGGGATCCCCCGCAAAAATAGAAACAATAATGCAATAAAAATGCAACAACAATATCTGGAACTTCTGAAAATATATATCTCAAATAATATTATGCATTTTGACCATAAAAACAAAACCTTTCCCCGGGGAAAAGTGAGGCAGTTTATCTAATTTCAGGGCAATTAAAAGGTTGAGCAAGATGCCAGTAGATCAGATCCCAATCGGTAAATTTTCCTTCATGACCCGCCTCTCCCAGAAAGCGCTCAGGCTCTATGACAGCAAAGGGCTGCTTGTTCCGGAAGCAAAGGACCCTTTCACAGGATACCGCTACTACACGGTTTCCCAGCTTGAGCAGGGAATAAAGATAAAGACCCTTTCCTACATGGGTTTTTCCTTAGACGAGATTGCCGTGCTTCTGGACGCGGAAGGTACGGGAAACTGCGAAGTCATCGAAGCCTGCTTCAAAAAGAGGCTTGAGGATATCCGGCTGGAGATCGGGCAGCTGCAGAATATCGAAGGCATTTTGCAGGGCGCCTGCAGACACGATGGAAAATTTATGGAGTTATTCAAGATGTCAGTTACAGATCCAGTTATCAAGGAAGTCCCTGAAATGCGCGTAATAAGCAAGCGTGAAAAGGGGATTTATGCAGTGACTATCGGAAAGCTCATCGGCGAAATCTGCGCCTGCGTAAGCAGCCCGGAAAACCAGCGGAACCGCGTGAAAGTTACAGGCCCTGTCATGTTCATCTGCCACGACGAGGAATACAAAGAAACCGGTGCCGATATTGAAGTTGCTCTTCCGGTTTCGGGCAGGGTCTCGGTAGAGGACCTGAAAATGGAAGTAAGGACCCTCCCTGCAGTCAAAGCTATTTCCGTTATCTACAGAGGCCCCTATCAGGGCGTCGAAGCCGGCTACAACCGGATCTTTGCTTATGCTGCAGAAAACAACCTGGAATCCCTGGGAACTTTTGGCCCGAGCAGGGAACTGTACTTAAACGATCCTGCCGAGGTGCCTGAAGCTGAACTGGTGACAGAGATTCAGGTCCCGATAAAAGAAGGAAGTGAGTAAAGCATCAGAAAGCTGGAGGGGTAAAGGAAAGCTTGAAGGGTAAAACCCAATCCAGCATTTTTTACCATCATGAACAGAAAAGCCGTATAGTTCAGTAGTAAAAAGTGGGTAGTCCTTTTTTAATCGGTTGATTTATTTCGGAATTTTCGGAATGGTATCTCCCTTTTTTCTTCCAGGCATCCTGGAACGGCTGGCTCCAACCTTCTACAATGGAGTAAAAACGTAGACATTCGCCATACAGGAAATTCGATAAAGGACATGTCAACAGGTTAAGCAGGAAACACAAAAAATTAGTGCGTGCATTATGAGTATGCACGCTTAAGATTCGGGTATTAAGGAACGTAGTAGCCATCTGAGAGAGTTTTCAAGAAAGCGACGATAGCAGCTTCCTCTTCAGAAGTCAGACTCAGGTTGCCCAATTCTTCAGTATTAACATTTTCAGTGACTTCAGGCAATGGCCAGCAGTTCATCTTCAGGGCGTCCTTCTCCGTGGTGAAGGGATCTGGGCATGTATCCAGTAAATCCCTGGTATTGTAGAAGTGCACAATACTTTCCAGGCTCTTGAAGTACCCGTTATGCCCGTAGGCTTTGGGGAAAACCTTTCCAGGCTGCTGGGCCACGTTCCTCAGCGTTGGCACTTTATGTTTGCCCATGTTATCAGCGGCGTAAGTTGACCACTCTGGTCTTGTCGCCAGGAAACCTCCAAGACCCGGATCAACCCAGTCCATTCCTTCAGGATTGATCGCTTCACCATCGACGAATACCGTGTCCATGTCGTAGAAAGGATTATCCGGGTTTCTGGGAATCCCCAGGTTATCGAAGGTGAAATCCGTGAACAGGGGAGGCTCGCCATTTTCCGGGTTGCTTGGATGGCACGCCGCACAATTTCCACCTTCACCTACTTGTTTAATACCATCGTTATTATTCGGTGCGTTGAACAGCTCAAGACCCCACGCTTCCTCCTCAGTCAACTCGTCACCTCTCGTCAGGTTGGCATCATATTTGGAAGAGAACTGGTTGACCTCACTCGAACTTTCATAAGCTGCGATCGCCAGAGCAGTTCGATTATAACTCTCATTGATCTCGTCTGTGTCGCCATAACTTATCGGTTCACCCCAGACTAGTTCCCACAGCCAGACATATTTCGATGCAGCTATCTGTTCCAGAACGGCCTTTTTGTCAAAATTATTCTGTTCTACCGGATTCAAGAATGGGCCCATGGCTTGATCTGCTGCAGGATTCCCGAGCACTTCGCCAGTGGCTCTACCATCCCAGAAATTTCCTCCAATGAACAGAACTTCCCCTGGTTCATCCCCTGGTTCAGTATAGAGGTTGGGGCTCAAGGTGGCATAGGCTGCACTTGGTGGTTTGCGGTTTCCGAAGCGCTGAGGCACAGCACCCCGGTATACGGAACCTTTGAGATTAATGCCAGCAATTGGTCCGGTAAAGCCGACTTGCGGAGCATGGCAGTCGGCGCAGGACATACTGTCAGGATCTGAAATTTTGTCAAAAAATATATTTTTCCCAAGCTTTTCTTTATCAGTCAACTCTGCAGAAGCCGACCCAACGAGAACTGTCAGGAGCAGAACCAGCAAAAACATCCATAACCTTATTTTGGTCAAATAAATCCCCCTTATTATTCTGGTGCATTCCGGAAAAATCAGATGATGTCAGTTACAGGGTACGGCCGTCACCAATCATCACCCCCGACAAAGAATTCCATAACGTCCCCCTTTTGTGGAATTCAGGAAATGTATATGGGCCATTATAATATAAACATGCCGATTTTAATTTTCAAAACCAATTTTTGTGTATCTATTGTGTATACAAATGGATTAAGACGGCATATGTTCGGATTCTTAATGAAAAACGGATTAAAAATAAAAATGTGGTGTTATTTTTAACATAGCCTTCTCTGCGGCGGTTCAAGCATAAAGGCAGGAAAATTCAAACCTGTAAAGGAGCTACAGGTTACTGCTGGTTTTTATCTTTTTTTCTCCAGAAATACAACAGTATTGTAGACAGGTGGCTCCGGTTGGACTCTTTTATGTTCCTCAAAGCCCTCAGGCAAATCAAGCAGGCAGTCCCTGTTCAGCAGTTTCCTGAACCCCTTTTCGTAGATCCTGCATGAGACCCTGCTCCCTACCGGCATAACCTCCAGAAGGCGTTCGAATATTTCCTTTTTGGGCTCGGCCTGGGCAGCTATCATCAGGGCTTTTATCCCAGCCTCCGGCTTTAAGCTCAAATCCTTTCCGTTTAACGAAAAATGGTTCCCATTTACTATTGTGACAGCTTCGGAAAGCCCCAGTTTTTTGAGCACTCTCTTCGAAAGTCCTGCGCGCCCGGAGTCCTGCTCGATCCCCGTGCTTTTTACCCCGTGCTGCCTGAAAAAGACGATCAGGGTAAGGGGAAGCGGGCCACTTCCGAGAAAGAAAACCCTGTCTCCGGGGGAAAGCCCAAGACCTTCGTATTCCGTGCGGACCAGCTTGAGGTAATTCTCATAAAAATAAAACTGTTCCAGGGAAGCCCAGGGGGAGTCGCTTGCAAGGATTTCGTTTGCGTGCTCGGTTTCAAGTTTTACTGTGTACAGGTTCCTGAACCTGCTGATGTCAGCAAAGACCGGGTCAAGTTCTTTCTTTTGCAGGATCTCCCATGCTGTATCATTCTCGATGTCCAGGGTGATCAGGGCATCCAGTTTCCGGAACAATTCCTCGTTTCGGTCGGACGGCCCGTACAGGATTTCTTCATCGGGCAGGTTTCTGATATTCCGGTATAGACTGAGAATTTCTTCAATAATATACTCTGGCGAAAGCTCCGAACCACCACTAACTGCTACAGTCATAACAACCCCCGTAGGATATTTGGGGGTCTTATGATATATTTCTGTTGAAAATCCATCAATAGTAATCAGTAATCAGTAATCAGTAGGTATCACCGGAGATCCTGCATTTCTATTTCTTTATACTTTCTTTATACTTTGCAGTTTTTTTATTTAAGTTGTCGGCACCGGGAAAGTTCATTAACGTTTTGGACGCCGGTATAATATTCAGCGGGCATATTGTTTCTGTTTTCTTTTAATCACCGAATATGCATATAATTATAATAACTTAACTTTTATATATAAAAAGAGTGGAAGAGTTAATGATTTCAGTTTATTAAAAAGGTGTATCTATGAATCAGCTAAAAAAAACAATTTGTGTTCTTTTTTTACTTACCAGTATGCTACTAGCCGCGGGATGCGTTTCAGAGAAACCTGCAGATGATGCGGGGAATGGCTCCCTGTCTGAAGAAGTAACCGGAACTATCGCCGCGGAACAGGTGGGAACTCTCCGTGATGCTCCAAGTGAAGTTCTGCTTCAGAAAGAGTATATTGCTTCCGGGGTAAGGGATGCTGCTTCCCTTATAGAAGAAAAGGGAGAAGAATCATTCCCCGAATTCAGGCAGCCCGAGAGTGAGTGGTTCCAGGACGACTTTTATGTCTTTGTCTGGAAAACCGATGGCATGCGACTCGTATATCCTCCAGACCTGGGCGGGGAAGGAAAAAATATGAGCGGGCTTCAGGATTCCAGGGGAAAACCGATAGGGAAGCTCTTCATTGAAACGGCTCTTAGCGGCGAAGGAGAGGGCTGGGTTTCGTACTACTGGCCGAAACCCGGAGAAGTCGAACCGTCCCTTAAATACGCCTTCATAAAGGGGGTTTCGGTTGACGGCGAGGACTGCCTTGTGGGATCGGGGTTCTACGCCGACGACTACATCCTGACGAAAAACCTGGACGAATGCGAGTACTTCAGCCGGGAAGGAAACATTTTCATAAGCAACCTCTTCCACCCGGACCTTTATGAAAGGGACATGTACATCGACTACAGCATCGCCCACGCCATCATCAGGCCCGGAGAAGCCCTTGCCCCCCACAGGATGAAAAACCCCGAGATCCACTACGTCCTGGAAGGAGAAGGGGTAATCTACATTGAAGACCTTCCTGTCGACCTGAGGCCCGGGCAGATGGTGTACATCCCTGCAAATGCCACCCAGTCAACCCACAACACCGGCAACACGAACCTGACATTCTTTGCAATAAACGAGCCGGCCTGGAAAGTGGAAAATGAGGAAATCCTCGAGTGATCCATTTAAATTTGAAGGACCCATTTGAATTTGAAGGACCCATTTGAAGAGCTGAAAGGCTTCAGACCTCTTTACTCTTCTTTTTGGTCCGCTTCTACGCAAAAATGGAAAAGATAAAAGAGGAGTAGCAATGGAAATTTTCATGAAAGCTGCAATAGAAGAAGCAAGAACCGGTTTGCTGGAGGGTGGAATCCCCATCGGCTCCGTCCTTGTCAGGAATGGGAAGATTATAGGTAGAGGTCACAACAGGCGTGTCCAGGACAACGACCCCCTTGCTCATGGGGAGATAGTCTGCCTGAGAAATGCAGGAAGGATCGTAAAATATCACGACACGGTGCTGTACTCCACTCTTATGCCCTGCTACCTCTGTGCAGGGGCCGTGGTGCAGTTTGGAATAAAAAAGGTAGTGGTCGGGGAGTCCAGGACGTTTGAAGGTGCAAAGGAATTCATGGAAGTCCACGGTGTGGAGGTTATAGATCTGGACCTTCCGGAATGCAGGGAAATGATGGAGGAGTTCATCGGTAAATATCCGGAAATCTGGAACGAGGACATCGGGGAATGAGAAAAATAAGGATAAAGGATTAAACAGATAACAGGTCAATGGGGGTTACGACTTGAAGATTGACTTTTCAACAATTGCTGCCAGGTACGAGGCCCATTCCCTGGTCCAGATGCCTGCGGCAGACCTGCTTTTAGACTTGCTTGAAATAGGGAGTGCTGACGATGTGCTGGACCTGGGGTGCGGGAGCGGGAAGCCTACCAGGAAGATCAGGGAAATTACCCGGGGGAAAGTGGTCGGAATCGACCCTTCCGAAGGGATGATCAAAGAAGCGGTAGAAAAAAGCAGGGGGATGGGCATAAGCTATGAGGTCGGGAGTGCGGAAGAGCTGGACTGTGAAGCCTGTTTTGATGTGATTTTTTGCAATTCTGCCTTCCAGTGGTTCAGTGACCCGGAAAGAGCGCTTGACAACTGCTCCCGGGCTCTTCGGAAAGGGGGGAAGCTTGGAGTGCAGGCGCCTGCTAAAAAGGTGTACAGCCCCAACTTCGTAGAAGCGGTTCAAAAGGTAGCAGAAGACCCGAGGACAGGAGAGGTCTTTTCTCACTTTAAAGCCCCCTGGTTTTTTCTTGAGACCGAAGCTGCGTACAGGGAATTATTTGAAAAACACGGCTTTCGGGTGCTTCTGGCAAAAATAGAGAGCGTAAAGACAGCGCACACGCCAGAAGAAGTCTTTGACATATTTTCGGGGGCAGCGGTCGCGGGATACCTTAACCGAGACTGCTACGATAGTGAGATTGACGCCGGGTATGTGGAAACTTTCAGGGAAATCGTAAAAGAAGCCTTTGTCCGGCAGGCCGGTGGACAGGGAGAAGTGAACCTGGTCTTTAACAGGCTCTTTCTTGTGGCATTTAAGGAATGAGCAGGTAGAACGCAAAAAAGCAGTACAAAAAAGCAGTGCAAAAAAGCAGTGCAAAAAAGCAGTGCAAAAAAGCAGTGCAAAAAAGCAGTACAAAATAGAAGCACAAAGAAATCGGGAAAAAAGCATGACGATTGACCGGTTTTTGGTCCAGGTTAGCTAACTTTGATCATCCTTATCCAAAAATTCGTTCCAGGTCTTCCATCCCCAGGGAAACTTCAAACTCCTTCAACCGATAAAATTTCTTGGCCCGCATATCGTCATCCTCAAGCCGCAGGTCACTTTCAACAAATCCGGCTTTTTCCAGGCGTTTGAGGTGCAGGTTCACCACCTGTCTTGAGAGGTCCAGGTCTTTGGCGAGTTCGTATACGTACCTCTCCCTTTCGGCCAGCAGGTAGAGCAACTTTAACCTGACAGGATGAGAAAGGGCCTCGCCGATATCAACGATTTGCTGAAGTGATTTTGTCATCAGGAATACCTTCACATGTTTTTGTTGACGCTGGACCTGGAAACATTCCCTGAAATTGCCTTCATTCCTGAAGTTGTCCTATCCATATTAAGCTTTAGATTTTTGAGCTTTAAGTTTTGAGCTTCTGATTTTTGAGTTTTATGTTTTTGAGCTTCAGATTTCTTCCAGTTTATTTTTAATTTCTTCAACTGTCTTTTTGATATCTTCTATATCCTTTTCGATCCTCACAAGCTTCTCGTTGTCCCTGGGAGCTGCATAGCCGGACCTGCTCAGCAGCACGACCACTGCACCAACAATGATCAGGATGATGAGAATGTTCAGCAAAAAACCCCATATAGAACCGTACATGCCGTATCCCATACCGTTCAAACTGTTCACCTCGAAAAAACAGACCTTTACCGAATGTATCTTTTTTCTTTATTTTTTCAAGTTCTCTTTAAGTTCTCTTTATATTGTCCGGTTTTTCCTGAGTCATTTATCACTGCCATAAATATAAAAACTGATGGGTAAAAGGGGTTTTTGCTGGCTGTATACGAATCAGGGTCTCGGGCTCGGACTCAATAAAAAAGGAATGGCTTAGTAGCCATAAGCCCTGCAATAACCCGTTCCTCTTGCATACCTTCCGCCAGCCTGAGGCTCTGCAGGAACATTATAGTCGGTAAACACGTCACCTGTCACCGCATCGATTCTGGCCTGTTTGTAAACGCCGTCCTCATTCTCATAAAAAACTACCCACCATCGGCCCATCTGATAGATGTCATCCTCTGAAACACCGGAATCGATCTTCTTCTTTGCGATTTCAAAGGCTTCGTCTGCGGTCTCTACTTCAAGTTCTACAGTTTCATCCGTGGAGGCATAGGGACAGTAGGAGTCGTATACAGGGCAGTTGCCGGGTCCGTATCCGGGACCGTAACCCGCACCATAACCCGCTCCTCCGTTTCTTGCAGCCCACATACGCATATGTCCGTACCCGTAGCCTGTTCCTGCATCATCCGAAGCTACGGCATTGACAACCGCTGCCCCTAAAGTGCCTATCAACAGTGCGCCAAGGAGAATTGCTATTATTTTCTTCATTTTTTTACACCTTCGTTCAATTTCATTTTTATGCCGTTCTATTTTTGTGCTTTGATGCCTTCTTAGTAATCTGAGCTGTGACCTAATAGCTTACACAACATATGTAGTGTTTATACTACATATGTAGTTATATCTCCTATATATACCCTGGGCGCAGCTGTCATTTTATATAAAGGGTTTAGCGGTACTTCTCGTGCAGCCAGCCCATAAGCGGCGGGACCCAGCAAAGGTTTGCGGCAATGGTCTCAAGGGCGGTGAAAGTCTGGGTGGTGGGGCTAAAACCCAGGAACCTGGCTGCAAAAAGCCCGAGGGGCACAAGCGTAATTACGAAAAGGCTTGCCAGCATAACCGGATGACGGACATACCTGTTCAGGCCGGCTTTCCAGGCCCCTTCTTTTCTCCTCAGGAACAGGAGGCCTGAAATATTAGCTCCTATCTGGTCGCTCAGGGCATAGAAGTAAGGAATGTAAAAACCCTGGATGCCGTAGACGTCTACCCCTGCCAGCCGGCTTCCAAGATCGATGACCCAGGGGACTGCAAGCCCGAACAATTTACCCCAGCCGTAGGCTTCTGCCATGCTGCCTTCGGCCTTCCGGAAGCGCTGCCTGACGGAATAGATCCCCTCAAAGATACTTTCCCCCTCCCCTGCCAGGGTCCGGACGATCCACTGCCCGACAGGGCTTCTCTGGTAACCCTGCAAATCCAGGAAAATGCCTGCAAGAAGCCCTATGGCATAACCCGGCAAGGTGTATTTTATCAGTTCGGAAAATTCTTCTCCTTCAGGGAGTTCTTCGTTTTCCTCATCTTCTTCAACGTCCCCTCCATTTTCCTCATCTTCTTCAATTTCCCCTTCAGTTTCTTCTTTATCCATTTTTTCATCTTTCTCGAATTCGTTCATCATTCTGGAATTATTTATGCCTGGATCATTTAAAAAAACAGGTGTAAAGGCAAAAGGATAAGCACAGGATAGGTCTCATGAATACGGTTTTAAATAAAAAAATAATTTATTGCAGCTGTTAAACTGTCTTTGCAGGAAACAAATATAAACCGTCCTGCCAGATTATACATTCGAGCGTACATGGAAACTTTTGAGTGCAGGACAATTGACATTGCTCCTACGATTTCAAAGTTGCTGGAAATCCCCATGGTCCTTCCCACAGGGAAGCCGATCCCCGAGGTCGAAGCCTTTACCAAAGGAAAGCCCTGCAAAAGAGCGGTAATAATCATTGTCGACAGCCTGGGCTATTCCCTTTTCAGGCGCCTCTGCCCCGTAATGCAAAATTTGCAAGCTCTTGCCAGGGAAGGGGTCCTGTTTAAATGCAAGTCCCCTGCGACCCACACCTCTCCTGCGATTGCGTCCATATTTACAGGCTATTTCCCGGAGGAGCACAGGATATTTTCAACAGGGGACATCTATGTTGAAAGGGCAAAAGACCCTGAGAACCCAAAACTGAAAAGCATCATGGAATGGGCTTACCAGGCAGGGATGAAAGCTTCCGCCGTGATCGAATCCGAAGGGGCGGAGAGTTTCAGGGGCAGGATAAAAGAGTTTTATGGGGTCCCGGATTCCGAAGACATCCTGGACTATGACCGAAAGATTACGGAGTACGCCGTACAGGCCCTCAGGGAAAAACCTGACATCCTGGCCGTGCACCTGCGGGCTCTTGACCGCTTCTCCCATCGGGCCGATAGCTGGGAAGAACTAAAAAAAGCTGCAAAAGCCGTGGACGAAAATCTCGGAGAGGTTTTTCAGAATTCACAAAAAGGCACCATTTTCTTCATCTGCGGGGACCACGCAGTCCACGGAGGGCAAAAGTGGTTGAAAAATGCCACCGGAGAAGAGGTAAAAAACCACCAGGAAAACCTTGTGGCATTGATCGCAGGCTGCTGTTAGAAATAGAGAAGACTCAAAAACCGGATAAAACTACTTTCTACTCTCAAATAAACCACTTTCTACTCTCAAATAAATCACTTTCTACTCTCAAATAAAACTACTTTCTACCCTCAAATAAATCACTTTCTACCCTCAAATTATTCTAATACATTCTTTCCGGTCTGAACCGTGAATGGTAATGTATATTAATTATAATTCTCAATGTTCTGCGGGGAAAAGCTCCATTCCTTCAACAGGGTCCGGAAAGCCCCGGTAGAGTACAAAGGTTTTTAAATAAACTTCAAGTTAAGTTCCCTAAATACATCCAGCTGGAGAAGATCTTGCATGCAGGAAAAAATCAAGGAAATCGCATCCCGGGTCCGTGAACTGCGGGAGCTGTCTGATATTTCGCTCGAAGAAATGGCAGATTATCTGCAGGTACAGGCCGAAACCTACCAGAATTACGAAAACGGAACCGAGGACATTCCGGCCAGCATCCTCTTTGAGATTGCCCACAAACTGCAGGTGGACATGGCAACCCTTCTTACGGGAGAAGAGCCCCGGATGAACATCTTTACCGTCACCCGTGAGGGAAAGGGGGTCAGTGTGGAGAGAAGAAAACAGTACAAATACCAGAACCTGGCTGAAAAGTTCATCCACAAAAAATCAGAGTTTTTCATCGTTACGGTCGAGCCCAAACCCGAGGGCATAAGACCCGGAACCAACTCCCATCCCGGGCAGGAGTTCAACTACGTGCTTGAGGGAAGCCTGAAAGTCTACATCCACAACAATGAAATAATCCTGAATGAGGGTGACTCCATATTTTTTGACTCCAACTATGAGCACGCCATGGAAGCTCTTGGAGGAAAACCTGCAAAGTTCCTGGCCGTAATCATGTGAATTTTCATCAAATGCCGATTAAGTCATAAATACCGATTACGAGTACTGCCCCGAAAGCCTTCGAGTATCATACAGGCTTCAATCATAAAAGCTTGAATCACACGAGCCTTCAATCATATAAGCTTGAATCATACAAGCTTCAAATCTCACAGAAAGCACAAACAGAAAGCACTTAAAACGGGTGTCCAGAATGACTTCCTTGCTGAGCCGATTTGTTTCACAGACTGATTTTGAGTCATACGAGGATTTCCAGAAAAACTTCAAGATCCTCGTCCCTGAAAATTTCAACTTTGCATACGACGTGGTCGATGCCTATGCGAAGGCCTGTCCTGAAAAAAGGGCAATGGTCTGGTGCGACGATTATGGGGAAGAGAAGATCTTCACCTTCAAAGACCTCAAGTATTACAGCGACAAAGCCGCCAATTTTTTTGCAAATCACGGGGTCGGGAAAGGCGACTATGTGATGCTTACCCTGAAAAGCCGCTATGAGTTCTGGTACTGCATCCTGGGGCTGCACAAGCTGGGAGCAATAGCGGTCCCTGCAACCCACATGTTGAAAACCCGGGATATAGTCTACAGGATAGAAAAAGCCGGGCTGAAGATGATCGTCTGCATTTCCGAAGACGAGGTCCCTGAGCAGGTGGACGAAGCCCATGCCGAATGCGGAGACATCCCCCTTAAAAAGGCCCTGGTCGGGAGAGAGCCCCGGGACGGCTGGATCGATTTCAGGAAAGAACTCGAAGAAACTTCCCCCGATTTCGAGAGGCCCACAGGGGAAGCTGCTACAAAGAATGAAGACATCTGCCTGGTATACTTCTCCTCCGGGACTTCCGGCTTCCCGAAAATGGTGGAACATGACCATACCTACCCCCTGGGGCATATCCTGACTGCAAGCTACTGGCAAAAAGTCGAAGATGACGGGTTGCACTACACGGTCGCAGACAGCGGCTGGGGAAAATGCGTATGGGGAAAGCTCTACGGGCAGTGGATTGCCGGCTGTGCGGTCTTTGTCTATGACTACGACCGCTTCGAGGCAAAAAACATGCTGGAAAAAGCTTCCAAATACGGGGTTACGACGTTTTGCGCCCCGCCCACCATCTACCGCTTCCTTATCAAAGAAGACCTCTCCCAGTATGACTTCGGCAGCCTGACGTATGCGGTCGTTGCAGGCGAACCCCTGAACCCCGAGGTGTTCAACCGCTTCCTGGAATTTACGGGCATCAAACTCATGGAAGGGTTCGGACAGACCGAAACCGTTGTTACAATTGCGACCTTCCCCTGGATGGAACCAAAACCAGGGTCCATCGGAAAGCCAACCCCCGGTTTTAAGGTTGAACTCATGGACCGGGACGGCAGGCTCTGTGAGGTGGGAGAAGAAGGGGAAATCGTAATCAACACCAGGGAACAAAAACCGGTCGGGCTCTTTGTCCACTACGGAAAGGACCCTGAAAAGACCGGAGAAACCTGGTTCGACGGTTACTATCATACCGGGGACATGGCCTGGATGGATGAAGACGGGTACTTCTGGTTTGTGGGAAGGGCTGACGACATCATCAAGACCTCCGGGTACAAGGTAGGGCCCTTTGAAGTGGAAAGCGCCCTGATCCAGCACCCTGCAGTGCTTGAGTGCGCAATCACCGGAGCCCCCGACCCGGTAAGGGGCCAGGTCATCAAGGCGACCATCGTGCTTACGAAGGACTATACCGCAAGCGAGACACTTAAGAAAGAGCTGCAGGAACACGTAAAAAGTGTTACTGCCCCGTACAAGTATCCCAGGATCGTGGAATTCGTTCCCGAGCTCCCGAAGACCATCAGTGGAAAGATCCGCAGGGTGGAAATCCGGGACATGGATCAGAAACAATAAAAAATAAAAAATGATATAATACAGTCAGGAATACAGTCTAAGTTAAGAGGAAATTTAAGGAATCTTTCCCTGCCAGATGGAAAAAGGGACCTGATCAAAAAAGGCTCTGAAAAGAAGAAGAGAGGTCTGGAAAGGAAAGAAATAAGTACCTTAAACTTTTCCTGAGAAGTTTGCTCTGAAAGGGGACCGACCCCGGACTGTACCCTTATGGCTGTATCTTAATTTTTTGCAGTTATAGATTATTTATATACACAGTTCCGAAAAATGGCAGGCTCTCCACTTTCCAGGGAAAACCGGTTGCAAAAACAGGGGCATGAATAGTTCCGGAAAAGAAAAAGTGAAAAATAGAAGTCAAAAAGGAAGGGATAAATCCGGAAAACAGGGCCCTTAAACCCGGGAAAGGGGATATAAGGCTGTGGAGAACCTGAAAAAAGACGGGAAATAAAACCATATGAGGATCCGACATGTCAAAAAGTGATAAAAAAGAACCTTACCCTGTTATCAACATCCTGGAGTGCAAGGCCTGCGGGCGCTGCCTCCTTGCATGTCCCAAAGGCGTGCTTTCCATGAGTGAGGGCCTGAACGCAAGGGGCTATCACTACGTTGTGTATAAAGGTGAGGGCTGCTCAGGCTGTGCAAACTGCTATTACACCTGCCCGGAACCCCTGGCAATCGAAATCCATATCCCCCTGAAGGAGGAAGAAACCGAGTAAGGCAGGAAGGAGGAAAAAAGATGGCAACACAACTAGTAAAAGGCAACTCCGCAATAATCATCGGCGCAATGTACGCCGGATGCGACTGTTTCTTCGGATACCCCATCACTCCGGCAAGTGAAATCCTGCACGACGCCTCCAAGTACTTCCCTAAAATCGGGAGGAAATTCGTCCAGGCCGAGTCAGAAGAAGCCGCAATCAACATGGTCTACGGCGGCGCATCCGCAGGGCACAGGGTAATGACCTCATCTTCAGGCCCGGGAATCAGCCTGATGCAGGAGGGCGTATCCTACCTGGCAGGTGCGGAACTCCCCTGTGTGCTCGTGGATGTCATGCGGGCAGGGCCGGGGCTCGGGAACATCGGGCCCGAACAGGCCGACTACAACCAGGTGGTCAAGGGCGGAGGGCACGGGAACTACAAGAACATCGTACTTGCCCCGAATTCCGTGCAGGAGATGTGCGACTTCACAATGAAGGCTTTTGAACTCGCCTTTAAGTACCGGAACCCGGCAGTGGTCCTTGCGGACGGGGTGCTCGGGCAGATGATCGAGTCCCTGGAATTCCCAAAAGAAGCCATAGTCCCGAAAATCGATACAACCTGGGCTGTAAACGGCACTGCCGAAACCAGGCCGAACCTGATCACCTCGATCTTCCTGGATTTCAACGAACTCGGGCAGTTTAACGAAAAGCTGCAGGCAAAATACGAACTGATCAAGCAGAACGAGGTCGACTGCGAGGAATACCTGACCGACGATGCCAGTGTCGTTCTGGTCTCCTACGGGATCAGCAGCAGGATCTGCAGGTCTGCCGTGGACCTTGCCAGAAAGGAAGGCCTCAAGGTAGGGCTCTTCAGGCCAAAGACCCTCTTCCCATTCCCAGAGGCGCAGTTAAAAGCCCTGTCTGACAAAGGCTGTTCCTTTATCTCAGTGGAGATGAGCAACGGGCAGATGATTGATGACATCAGGCTTGCCATCAACTGCTCAAAGCCGGTGGAACTCGTAAACCGTATGGGAGGAAACCTGATTACCCTCGACCAGGTTATGGACAAAATCAGAAAAGTTGCAGGGGAGGCATGAAAATGGCAGCAAAAATCATAGGTGATGAAAAGGTAATCAAAAGGCCTGACGCCCTGTATGCGGAATTCCCGAGGAAGGGTGGAGCCGCTCCCACAGCCACCCACTACTGCCCCGGCTGCGGACACGGGGTTTTGCACAAGCTCATTGCCGAGGCCATTGACGACCTCGGGATCCAGGACAGGACCGTCATGATCAGCCCTGTGGGCTGTGCGGTCTTTGCTTACTATTATTTTGATGCAGGAAACATCCAGGTCGCCCACGGCCGCGCTCCTGCAGTCGGGACCGGAGTTTCCAGGGCTGAGGATAACGCTGTGGTCATTTCCTACCAGGGTGACGGTGACCTTGCCTCTATCGGCCTGAACGAGACCCTCCAGGCGGCAAACCGGGGCGAAAAGCTCGCTGTCTTTTTCGTAAACAACACCGTATACGGCATGACCGGCGGACAGATGGCTCCCACAACCCTTGTGGGCGAAAAGACTACCACCTGCCCCGAAGGCCGCGACCCCCGCTTTGCAGGCTATCCGCTCCACATGTGCGAGCTCCTGGACAACCTCAAAGCCCCTGTCTTTATTGAAAGGGTTTCGGTCTCGGACATCTCCCACATAAGGAAAGCCCGGAAGGCTGTCAGGAAAGCCCTCGAAGTCCAGCGCGACGGCAAAGGGTACGCTTTTGTGGAAGTGCTTGCCGCCTGCCCGACCAACCTGAAGATGGACGCCGAACAGGCTATCAAGTTCATCAACGAGGAGATGGAAAAGGAATTCCCGCTCAAGAACTTCAGGGACAACTCCGAAGAAGCCGAACCCCTTGACCGCGGGACCAGCGACTTCACAAAAGAAACTCTGGACAAGCTCTTCGGCATTGAAGCCGGAGCCGAGGAAATTCCCCCCAGGACAGATTTTACTCCTGTCCAGACCAAGATTGCAGGTTTCGGAGGCCAGGGCGTCCTGAGCATGGGCCTTATCCTCGCCCAGGCCGGCTGCAAGGCAAACCTCAACGCCTCCTGGTTCCCCTCCTACGGCCCGGAACAGCGCGGAGGGACCTCCAACTGCTCGGTCGTGATTTCAGGCCAGGCCATAGGCTCCCCGACAGTCTACACCCCTGACATCCTGGTCGCCATGAACCGCCCCTCCCTTGAAAAATTCGAAGGGGCAGTAAAGGAAGGTGGGGTTATCCTCTACGACGCAACTATCGGAGAAGCCGAGACCCCTGCAGGCGTGAGAGCCTTTGCAGTCCCGGCCACCGAAAAAGCCAAAGAATCCGGGGACGAAAGGGCCGCCAACTCCTTCATGCTCGGAGTCCTGATGGGCCTCGGAGTAACCGGCCTTGATGAGCTTGCCTTCAAAGAAGCCCTTGCCGAGAACTTCGCCGGCAAGCCCAAAGTAATCGCTTTCAACCAGATGGTCCTGGAAGCCGGGGCAGAGTGGGCTAAAGAAAACGCCTGAGTAAAACTTCAGGCAAATTTCAGGCAAATTTCAGGTAAACTCTTAATTCAACCGGCAAACAGGCGGCTGGACCGAAGTTTCATCTGCCTGCAAGCCTTCTTTTTTGAATTTCCCCTTCACGTACACTTCCCCCATTTTAAAATCAGCAGCAAAATTTTTTAACACAAATCAAAAAAGAAAGGTTAAAATAGATGTAAGAAGTCGTTTAAATTAAAGAGCGGCATAAACGCTTTTCACCACCTCTCAAACTGCTTTTTGCCGTTCTTTACCCATTTTACTTTTTTTCCAGTTTTTTCTTTTTTATTTTTTTCCTTTTGTCTTTTTTGCTCTTATCTTACTTTTTATCTTGATATTTTCCCTCTTTCGTTAGATTTCCTGGATTTTCTCACACAGTACGGCGGTTTTAAATGCAGGAACGCGCACGGAAAGTGTGGATTTTTGGGAAAGTGGGGTCCGTTTTTTGAGGAGTTTTAAGACTTCCCTGGGTGGGTTTGTGATTTGATTTTGATTTGGGTCCGGGAGCAGGAAATCGGTATATCTGACTGTTTTTGTCCGAGCGAAGCGAGGTTAGAGCAGGAAATAAATTAAAATGAAAAAGGATTAGCCCTTTAAAATAGAAATGGAAAATTTTCATTAAGATCATTTTCCACAGGGATATAGCGCAAATGAGTAAAGGCCTGATACATGAAGATTTCCTAATCGGATTGTTGAATCTACTTATCAGTAAATACTATTTTTTAACCGTTTAATGTTTGTCAGATCTCTCAAAAAAAGCAACTTGCTCATTGAAAATAAACATTTTGTGCTTAAAATAGGATAAGAAATGCAACCTGCGCTGCTCAACTACTGGAAGTAATTTTAAAATTTAGGACCACTCATAAGGTTTATAAAAGTTAAGTACCTCATAAATAATGTGGAATAAGAGTAAAAATAAATTCACAAGTACTATGTAAGTAAAATAAATTCTCAAGCACTATAAGTAAAATAAATTCTCAAGCACTACAAGATAAAAATAAACTCTTAAGTAATTGGCAGGGGCCTGGTTCCCGTCCAGCGGCCCCTACCGATGATCCAACCCCGGAGATTGAGAGGAAACCCTTAAACTCTCAATCTACACTTTTTATAATCACGTGTACATATATATCATAACCGATCCAAAATATTTCTTGCCTTTGGAATCTTGTATGATGATGTTAATTTTTGCCTTCATTGTAATTTTTAACGGCGTTAATTTCTTCGGTGTTTATTTCTTCGGTCATCTACATTTACGTAGTTGATATTTATTCGATCAAATCGAAATAAATAAAACCTTTTTCAAATTGCTTTTCAGGTGCCTGCACTCTCACCGGCTGGGAAACCGACGGAGTTTTCCATTAGTATATATGTATGACGAATATGAATGGCTGTCGCCTACTTTTACACAGCGCTCCTCAAGTAAAGAGAAAAATAGCTGGCTCAATATCCCTGGCTCAATATCCCTGGCTCAATATCCCTGGCTCAATATCCTGAATTTTAGCTCCTACAAGCTGAAGTCTTCATCTCACGGCATTTTTTCTGTTCATCTTTTGTCCAGAGGAGTAAGCCCGGTCTTTCTAAAGTAAGAAAAGGAAAGAAAAGGCAAAAAGTAAAAGCGACCAAAAAGCCGGTAATGGTGCAAACAAAACAGAATTTCCACCGGCAGACTGGCTCAGTCACAAAGGGTTGGATGCATCATGGAAACATCATACCGGGGGTTAATCAGTAATGATTAAAAATTAAGAATTAAGCGTTAAGGCTCCTTTCAATCTAATTCACTCACAAGTTTTATTAATATGCAAAAACATTACAAAAAAAGGCAGTCCAAATCAAAAGTCTTTTATGAATCGGAGATAGGGATCCGGTTCCCGTTTATAACAGATCCCTATCAATGATCTAACCCCAGAGATTGAGAGGGAACCCTTAAACTCTCAATCTACATGTATTTTATTATTATGTTGTTCTATATATAATAATCGTTTAAAATTATGTAACCCTACTTAATTATTCAATCATCTTTATACTTTTCCTGCAATTGAAAGTTTCAGGGGCATTGAATTTTTCTACGGCTTTAATATAATTATCTATACATTAAAATTCCGTGTAAAGCCATTTTTGTGTTTTTCTCTAATCCAACTTTTTCTCCAAAACCTTTTATGCAACTTTAATAGCTTTCACCTGTTTCCTGTCTGCTGGACATCTACAGATCGGAGTAAAGAAATACACCGTTGAGAGGGCTGAAGAAACGAGTCTAGCTGAAGGGATAGGAAGTAAAAACGAGTCTAACTGAAGGGATAGGAAGTAAAAACGTAAAAGGATGTAAAAGGAAGTAAAAATGAGATAAGTGTTCCGTAAAGTGTTCCTTACTTTGATTCATGTTTACAGGCGAGTGTTGGCCGTCTTTTTTCCCTCCGAAAAATATGAGACTAAAGGAGAAGGACAGGTAGATGGTACCGATGATGCCGACATACCTTCAACATTAAAAATCCTTTCCATTCATGGAATTTCACAAGCTTTATCTAGAAATAATACCTCTAAAAAAATAAAATAGCAAAACGAAAGGCATTTCAAAAGTAGGTGATAGGAGCCGAGTTCCCGTTCAACGACTCCTATCAATCATCTAGCCCTGAGATTGAGAGGAAACCCTTTAACTCTCAATCTACATTTCCTTTATAGTGTTGTAAACCCATATATCATAATCGATGTAAAAAGTAATTTGTTGTTTTAATCTTCAACCACGTTACTTATTTTTCCGTTGTTGAAACTTTTTACGGCTTTATATATTTTCTCGGCATTTTATATAAAATACGGATACCCTTTTATCGTTCTTTCTTGTCGTTCTTTCTTGTCGTTCATTTTTACCAGTCATTCTTACCAGTCATTCTTACCTCTCCTTTTCTTTGTCTATTGTCCTTACTTTTGCGGATGCTTGCGGATAATGCAGAGCAAAATAACAGTCTATGAGGACCTGCAGTATCACAGAATTGGAAACTCTCAGGTGTCCAAAAAGCGTAAAAACTGTTAGGAAAAAGAAGAAATGCCAGGGAGAAAGAACATGCCGGATGGACAATTAAACCTGGAATAAATAGTATGACCATTCATAAGCTTTATTTATCATGAAGGACATTTCAAAAACCAGGCGCAATATACAAAAAGTATTTTAAGTGTATATTTTAGAAGTGTGTGACAGGGGCCAGGTTCCCGTCAAAGGCCCCTATCGATGATCCAACCCAGGTGATCGAGAGGAAACCCTTTAACTCTCAATCTACTTATTTTTATAATCACAGAGCTATATATCATAACCGATGTAAAATATTTGATGTTATCTAAAATTTTGACCCCATTGTATTTTTTCACAGCAGTGAAATTTTCAACAAATATAAAGTATCCACCTTAATTACAAAATTAATTACAAAATTTACATAAGATATTTGCCTTTTTTATATTGGGTCTTTTTGCCATTTTTTCCAGCTTGCAGGCTTCAATGCATGTAATTTATGCAGCATGTCCTTTTTTTGCCTTCAATTCGTTGCTATACTTGCGGGAAAAGTGCATGTGAACCGGGTACAAAAGAATCGGGACAAAGGAAGCAGTAGAAAAATAAAAAATAGAATAGGGCGCACAGGCCCTTTAAATCACGTACTTTAAATCACATACGCCTTCAGCGGCGGGAAGCCGTTGAAGTTTACGGAACTGTAGCTCTGGGTGTAGGCGCCTGTTGTAAAGATGTAGACGCGGTTTCCTTCCCTAAGGGTGTGGGGGAAGGCGTATTTGTGGTGCTCGTAGAGGATGTCCATACTGTCACAGGTAGGGCCTGCAAGGATTACCTCTTCGGCGTTGCCTTTCTTTTCGCAGTAGATGGGGTATTTGATGCATTCGTCGAGGGTTTCGATCAGGCCCCCGAACTTCCCGATGTCAAGGAAGACCCACCTGTACTGGTTGAACCTGGCTTTCTTGGAGACCATGACCACTTCGCTTACTATTATGCCGGCATCGGCGGCAAGGGAACGGCCAGGTTCTATAAGGATTTCCGGGAGTTCTTCTCCGAAGTCCTCGTGTAAAAAGCGGCGTATTTCGTGGGCATAGGTCTCAAGGTCGTGGGCCGGGGAGAGATATTTGGCAGGGAAGCCTCCTCCCAGGTTGATCATCTTCAGCTTGATGCCTTTTTCACCCGCAGCTTCGAAAAGGTATTTGCACTTGGAAATTGCGTTATCCCACTGTCCGATGTCACGCTGCTGGGAACCCACATGGAAGGAAAGCCCGTAAGGTTCCAGCCCCAGGGATTCGGCTTTCAGGATTAGCTTGTAGATTATGTCCGGGTGAGCCCCAAATTTCCTGGAAAGCGGCCAGTCTGCCCCATCGCTTTCCGTGAGAATCCGGAAAAAGACCCTCGAACCCGGTGCGTTTTTTGCAAGCTTCTTAAGGTCGCTTTCGGAGTCCGTAACATAAAGCCTTATGCCCTTCTCATAGGCGTAAGCAATGTCCTTTTCCTTCTTGATCGTATTTCCGTAACTGATCCGCTCAGGTTCCACCCCAAGCCTGAGTAGCTGGTCCAGCTCATAGACTGTTGCCACATCAAAGCTGGAACCTTTGTTTTTAAGGGCAAGAACGACCTCATCCATGGGGTTTGCTTTTACTGCATAGTGAATTTTTGCAAAAGGCATATGCTCGATAATTTCATCGTACATTCGCTCAATCTTCTGCAGATTCACAATAAGGAACGGAGTCTCTTTGTCCTTGGAAAACTTTTTAATCTTTTTGAAATCTTCACTGGAGATAAAATCTTCCAGTGGAAACTCATATGCCTCTTTTCTCATATCTACTCCTTATTCGGTCTTAAACTGATTCTTAATTTTTAGTACTTAATCGCTTTAAATCGATTTTTAAGAGTTTTGGATTGATTATTTGAAAAATCCGTAGATAAAGTGGTCCAAATAGTGTTTTAAGTATATAAAACTAATTCTTGAAGAATATAAGGATTTAAAAAGGTTTAAAACCTCATAATATTCAATTAAAATCGTTATATTCAAAAAAAAAGCTGAATTAACCTTTATTTTCATTCTAACGAAGTTTCAAGCTTTTTCCGGTTTTTTTAGTTTTCCTGGGTGGTCAGTTCTCTTTTTACGTCCTGCTTCACTCCTCTCTTTCCCTTTCTGGTTCACTCCTTTCTTCCTCTTGTTTTAAGAAACACCGCCAGGATGCCAATGCCTGCCAGGGTAAAACCATAAGCCATAACTTCGGCACTCAGCTGGAGGAATAAAAATACTGTTGAAAGGGCGCCTATGGCCGGAGGCAGGGGAAAACGGCCGATGTTTAGGGGGACCCTGAAGGGGCGCTTTTTCTCGGGTTCTGTATAGCGGAGCTTTATCAGGGAGAGGTTGACCATGAAAAAGACAATGAAGATCATGAAATTTGAAATGTTTGCTACGGTTGCAATGTCCCTCAGGAAAACAAAGGCGACAGCAAGGACCACTATGAAGGAAATTGCGGCCCAGGGGGTTCCGAACCGCGGGTGGACCCTGGCCAGGATTTTTGGGAGCGAACCCGAGTCCGCTATGCCGTAGATGATTCTTGAGCCTCCCAGCATCACGACAAGTACGGTGTTTACCGTGGAAAAAAGGGCGATCCAGGAAAGAAGGGCAAAAGCGTCAGCTCCTAGGGCCACAGCCGCAATATCGGCAAGTGGGGCACCTGAAGTCCCCAGGGCCCGAAAGTCAAGCACGCTTACTGCTGCTACTGCCACGCAGACATAAATGAGAACCGTAGAAAAGATTGCAAGGAGCAGGGCCATAGGCGTGGTCTTTTCGGCGTCTTTTGTTTCCTGGGAGAGCCGGACAATGTCTTCAAAGCCTAGAAATGCGAAAAAGATCAGGGCCGAAGCTTCAAAAACCCCTGCTGGGCTCGTAGCCTCAAAGTAATCGACCGAGCCCAGATAAGGAAGCCCCACCCAGATAATAAGCAGAAGCCCTGAAAACTCTATCAGCGTGATAAGAATCGCAAGCCTCGCCGACTCCCTTATCCCGTAAAGCATTATAAGGCCCAGGGCAAGGATTAAGCCGATTGCCCCGCTTAAGATTCCTGCCCCGAAAAGGGTACTGAAGTAGCCACCGAAACCCAGGGCAACCGCAGAACTGGTGATAACCACCACGTAGATAATCAGTAGCCCCACAAGGAGCCCTGTCCTTTCCCCAAAAGCCCTCCTGACAAATTCATACTCTGCCCCGGCCCGGGGGTACATGGAAGAAAGTTCCATGTAGCTGAGGGCAGAAAGTGCAGCAGTCACCCCTGCAAACAGAAAGGAGAACCATACAAGGTTGCCTGCAAGCCCCGCAGCTTTTCCCACAAGCACGTAAATCCCTGCCCCAAGAATGCTGCCTATCCCGGTTAGCGTGACTTCCGGCAGGCTCAGCTCCCGCTTTAGTGTCGACTCCCCTTCCACAGCAAACCCCTCTCCATAATAAAGCAAACCCCAGGTAACCTTTACCGCCTTCCCCCTCTCGCAGGCTTTCAGCAGGCTTTTCGGAGCCTTCCCCGCCTTTTCCCTGCCTCTTCCCTGAGCCTCTCCTGAGCCCTCCCGGAGCAATATTTTTCCAGGAATTACATTTGAAATTCAAGTAATTATATACCCGGAGATAATTATATACCCGGAGAAACAATGTTTCTGAAAATTTTGCTTCCAGGCGTTCAGTTTCCTTCTTAAATGGAGGTCGAAAGAAGATTGAATACGGAAGACCTATACTCTTTAAGCTGCTAACACACTGTATGCAAATTAACAGGTTGAGTTCCATCACCCGCTCCATTGACCTGTCCTATCCCACAAACAGGGCCATTGCGGTAATCAGCCTCCTTTTCCTTTTTGGGATTGCATATTTTCAACTTTTTTCCGGAAAACCGGTCTCTGTGGCACTTGTTTCAGGTTTCAGGGCAGGTTTTTCTGTCTTTTTTGCCTGGGCACTCGCAAGGGAAATTGATCCTGATAATGAGCTCTCGGCTTTTGCTGCAGCCTTTATGGCCTGTCTGTTTTTCCTGTATTTCCTTTCTCCTTTTTTCCCTTCTCCGTTTCTTCCTTCTCCCGGGCTGCTCGCCCTGTTCCTGTTTCTTCTTTCAATCCGCATCATAAACAGGAGCACAGGCCTTCCCGCAAAACTTTCCGATTCCGTGGGGGTGCTGCTGCTCTCAGGCTGGCTTTCCCTGCAGGAAAGCTGGATCTTCGGCCTGATTGCTGCACTGGCCTTTTTCCTGGACGGTTTCCTCCCCGGACCAAACCGCAACCACAGGGTTTTTTCAGGAGCTGCATTTCTCATTTCCCTATTTGCACTCTCTGGAGCCGGAGCAGCCGGAACAGTAGAAGTAGCCGGAGGAAAAGAAGTCATTTTCGGGGATGCAGGAATGTTAGTGCTTGCAGCATCCTTTCTTTTCCTGCCTCATATCTTTTTTTCCCGGAAAATCAGGACAAAAGGAGACCTTTCCGGGAGCCCCTTAACTCCGATAAGGGTTCAGGCAGCCCAGCTCAGCTCCCTGGCAGGTGCACTACTGCTTGCAGGGCTTGAAGGGTGGTGGGGAATAGAAGTTCTCATGCCTTTCTGGGGAGCGTTGATCGGAGTCCCTATTTACGGATATGCCCGGCTCCTGCTGCAAATGTTAAGTAAGGCCTGAACCTGGAAATGGTCTGAACGCGGAAATGGCCTGAACGCGGAAATGGCCTGAATTCCTAAATTGCCTGAACCCGGAAATTTCAGGCCATCCGGCCTCCAGTTCACCCTTTCATTTTTTGAGCGAGCTCGCGTCCGA
The DNA here is from genome assembly GCF_024372725.1 of Methanosarcina sp. KYL-1. Classification (GTDB taxonomy): domain Archaea; phylum Halobacteriota; class Methanosarcinia; order Methanosarcinales; family Methanosarcinaceae; genus Methanosarcina. The sequence continues at coordinate 31,745 of NZ_VOUA01000023.1, read as the reverse complement.
TTTCCTCTACTTTTTTCAGGTCTTCTGCCCCGGCCCTGCCTTTTACCTGGACCGTTCCCACAACTTCAAGGTTCAGGGGGGCCAGGATTTCTCCTGCCTGTTTTACTGCCCCTCCTCCCCAGCCGTAGGAGCCGAGCAGGACCCCGTACTTTGCGGGGGGCTTGAGTGCTTTTATCAGGGAAGCGCCGTGAAGGGCGAGCGGGTGCATGCCTGCAAGGACAGTGGGTGTCCCGAGCACGACGGCCCGGGAGTCCACGAGTTCCTGGGCAACGTTTCCTATGTCGGAAACTGCAAGGTCATACAGGCGGACCTCGATTCCTTCTTTTAGCAGGGTTTCGACCATAGTCCGGACCAGCTCGCCTGTGGAGCCCCACATGCTTACATAGACTACGAGGGCTTTGTTTTCGGTTTCCCCAGCCGTCCATTTCGCATAGGCGTCCATGATCCGCTTTGGGTTTTTGTAGATCGGGCCGTGGCTCGGGGCGATCATCTCGATTTCAAGGTCCTTGAGTTTATCAAGGGCCTTTGCCCCCATTTTCCGGAAAGGCATCATGATCTCCCCGAAGTAGCGTTTGGCCAGGGGGATAAGGTCTTCGATCTCTTCGTCAAAGGTCCCCTGGGCGGTGTGGGCTCCGAAAAAGTCGCACGGGAAAAGGATTTTGTCCTCCGGCAGATAGGTGAACATGGTCTCGGGCCAGTGGAGCCAGGGGGCTTCCATGAAGCGGAGGGTCTTTCCCCCCAGGTCGAGGCTGTCTCCCTCGGCAACGGTCCGGATCCTTTCTTCCGGAATGTCGTGATAGATCCTGGCCATCTTTACGCCTCTTTCCGTTGTGACAAGCACGGCATTTGGGGCTTTTTCCAGGATGTAACGGATTGCACTCGAATGGTCGGGCTCGGCGTGGTTCATGATTAGGTAGTCCAGTTTTTCCAGGCCGGAGACCGTGTTAATTTTAGTTTCGAATTCTTTTTCAAACCCCGGGTTCACGGTATCGATAAGGGCTGTTTTTTCCTCTCCCTTCACGAGGTAAGCGTTATAGCTCGTACCCTCGGGCAGCGGGATCAGCGCATCAAACAGCCGGCGGTTCCAGTCCTTTGCCCCGACCCAGAAAACATTTCCGGCAATTTCGGGAACGTTATAGCTCTCCATCTTTTCTTTCCCCTCTCTCTCGAGTCGGCAGGAAACGGCAAGAAATGCCAGCCTGAAAATCAGGCTGCTGCCTGTCCATTCGACAAGTATATTTATTTAATTACTGTATGGTACTCGCCCAATATATCTATTGGGCAGGCCCTCCTGAGGTATCTGTTTCAAGTGTTAGAAAAAGCCGCCTCCTGATTCTTTTCTTTTAATTTCCACTTTTTTACAAAGAGCTTCCAAAGGAAACGTTTATATAGACAGCAGTAAGTTATCTTCTTCCTATCAGGCAAGAATTCACAAAATTATGATTGATGTGGGAACAAGCGAGCCTGAAAAATATTCGGTATTGAAATGAGGCTTTGAATACTCGAATATTCTAATCGGACGTGTTTCAATCAAAAGAAGGGATAATTATGAAAACATCATCAATAGAACTTAATCCGAACAAACTGGTACAGTACCTCAACAAACCAGCAAGCGAATTCACCAAAGAAGACATTATAAAATTCATTAAGGAAAACGGCATTAAGATGCTCAACTTCCGCTATGTTGGCGGGGATGGAAGACTTAAAGCCCTCACCTTCGTGATCAGAGATGAAGAGCACCTTGACAATTTACTTTCCGCCGGTGAGAGAGTAGATGGATCAAGCCTTTTTACGTACATTGAGGCAGATTCAAGTGACCTCTACGTCCTCCCTAAATACAGGACCGCCTTCGTAAATCCTTTTGAAGAAATCCCCACTCTGGATATCCTCTGTTCCTACTTCGACAAGGACGGAACCCCCCTCAAAAGCGCGTCTGAAACCGTCATGAAGAAGGCTCTCCAGACTCTTACCGAGAAGACAGGCTACGAGCTCCAGGCAATGGGCGAACTCGAATACTACATCATCGCCAACAAAGATGAAGTCAACATGAATTTCCCGGCCGTTGACCAGAGAGGATACCACGAGTCCAATCCCTTTACCAAATTCGATCAGCTCAGGAAGGAAGCAATGATGTACGTTTCCGAAGCTGGCGGAAAAATCAAATACGGGCACTCTGAAGTCGGGAACTTCACTGACGATGAGTACTACTACGAGCAAAACGAAATCGAATTCGAGACTGACTCACCTGAGAGTAGTGTCGAAAGTCTGCTTGTTGCAAAATGGATGCTCAGGATGCTTGCAGACCAGTACGGTGTAATTGTCAGCTTTGCCCCGAAGATCACTGTCGGAAAAGCCGGAAGCGGGCTGCACGTCCATATGAAGCTCCTGAAGGACGGAAAGAGCGTTATGGTCGAGAACGGCGATGTTAGTGACACTGCAAAGTGTGCAATGGCTGGTCTTCTTGACATTGCATCAGGAATCACTGCTTTTGGAAACAGGATCCCCACATCCTACCTGCGCCTTGTCCCCCACCAGGAAGCTCCTACAAATATTTGCTGGGGAGACAGGAACCGCTCTGCCCTTGTCCGTGTTCCCCTTGGCTGGTTCGCTGAAGAATCCAGCAGGATGATAGCCACCGCCAATCCAAATTACGACGATGAGTTCAAGAGCCACAGCTACAAATCTACCTTCGAATTCCGCGCTGCAGATCCCTCGGCTGATCTTTACCTCCTCCTTGCAGCCTTTGCTGTAGGTATCCGCCACGGGTTTGAAATGGACAACGCTCTTGAGGTTGCAAAGAACCTCTACATCGGTGTCAACATTTTCAAGGAAGAGCACAAGGACAGGCTTGCCCAGCTTGAACACCTGCCTGCTTCCTGCTACGAGTCTGCTCAGGCCCTGAAGAACCTGAAGGATGTTTTCATGCAGTACGATGTCTTTACTGAAGGTATGATTAACGACTCCGTAAAATATCTTGAAGGCCTTAACGACAACCAGCTCAGTGAGAGACTCTACGGCAAGAACGAAGAAATCAGGAAACTTGTGAACGCTTACATCCACATTGGATGATATCGTAAAGACTTCAAACAACCTTTTTTCTTTTTTCCACCGGGAAAAAAGAGCAGGGTTCATGCTTCTCAGGAAGCAGAACCCTGTAAAAAACGATTTTTCTCCTTATTTCTTACAATTTTTTCTCCTTTTCCTCCTTAATTCTTACAATATTTCTGACGCGTTAATGGTAATCGAGATCCTGAACCAGGTCTTCGTAAACGATCCTGCGGTTTCCTGACAGAGGGTTAGCAGCCATTGAATTGAAGGATTCCTGAACTAAGGCCGAACTTACTGGAATAGCCTTATCGACCCGTTACTCTCCCGGCCGCAAGTCCGGCTTTCCCGAAATAAATGGTAAAAAGATGAGTGGAAAGTAAGTTCCGGTCTGAAAAGTTCACTCCAAAAGATACTCAACAACAGTCTTAAAAGCCGCCGCTAAAGGACTGTGTGAATTGAATGGGATGAATAAGTTGAGACAGCGTTAGCTGCGCTGTGAAGACTTAGCTGCGCAGTGAAAACTTCTTTATTACCTGATGAACAATGATTATTCCTTATCCCTTATCTTTACAGCTGTTCCGTATGCAAGTATCTCGGCTGCCCCTGCCATAACCATGGAGGTCATGAACCTGACATTTACCACGGCATCAGCCCCCATCTTTTCGGCATCCTCCACCATGCGGTTGATCGCCTTCTCCCTTGCCTCTTCAAGCATCTCTGAGTATTCTGTCAGTTCGCCCCCTACGACGCTGCGCAGCCCTGACATGATGTCCTTGCCGATATGCTTGGCCTGAATAGTACTGCCGCGGGCCATTCCAAGGGTACGTGTGATCTCCTTTCCTGCTATTGTATCTGTGGTTGCGATTATCATGTTCTCACCTAGTATCTCCTTTCAATCTCCTTATCCTCAGCACCCATTTTTTCCTTTATCAGGGCCAATAAAGCCAGTACTATACCTGCTACAATTGCCCCGATGGACATTTTAAGTACCAGGCTGGACTCTATGGTAAAAAAATCATAAAGGGCATATCCCACCAGCAAGATGAAACCTGTGACTGCCAGTCCGATGCCAAGATTTTTCACTGCTGTGTTGCTGTTCATGGAACACCTCTCAAACAAAATTTGAAATCATACAGAAACCAGGTTGCTTGAGATATTATATAAGTACAGGACATATTATATCACTTTCGTTATATTAATGGACATGTTTCATCTTATAAAACTATACCAAAAAAATGAGGCAGTTCCCCTACTATAACCTTAAGCCACTGCAAGAAAATACTTATTACCTTGTGAAACATAGGTGGGCGTAACTGCTTTGTAAGATGTTGCATCATAAGCTCATCTTCAAAAGCTTAAAACCTTGATTGCGTATCAAACTCTTGCTGCGTGGATGTTAACAATGGCTGCTTCAGTGAAAAATAACCCGCAAAATAGGCCGCCTGAGAGTAATTGGCGAAATACGTTATATACAATAATATTTGAAGCAGACACCCCCGCTGGAAAGCTTTTTGATGAAGTCCTGATTCTTAGCATCCTGCTGAGCGTTATTGTCGTTATGCTCGACAGCGTAAGCAGTATCGCGGTTAGATATGGCAATTTGTTCTATATCCTGGAATGGGTTTTCACGATACTGTTCACAGTGGAGTATTTTTTGCGCCTTATCTGTGTTGGCCGCCCCCTCCGATACGCCACGAGTTTCTTTGGTATCATAGACCTGATGGCAATTCTTCCGACATATCTTAGCCTGCTGTTGCCAGGCAGCCGGTACCTGCTGGTGATCCGGAGTTTACGGTTACTCAGGGTTTTCAGGGTGCTCAAACTTGCTCAGTATCTTGGTGAAGCTGATTTATTGATAAGAGCTTTACGTGCGAGCCGGCGAAAAATAACCCTATTCCTGTTTACTGTTTTGAACCTGGTGGTGATACTGGGCTCCCTGATGTACGTTATCGAAGGGCCAGAGAGCGGGTTTACCAGTATACCCCGGAGCATCTACTGGGCAATCATAACCCTTACAACCGTGGGATACGGGGACATAGTCCCCGAGACGAATCTCGGACAGGCCCTGGCATCGGTTATCATGATAATAGGGTACAGCATCATAGCGGTCCCGACAGGCATTGTCACATCCGAGATCACCTATGCAGGCAAATACTCTAAAGGAAGGGTATGTCAAAATTGCAGTTTTGAGGGACATGACATCGACGCTAAATTCTGTAAGCATTGTGGGGCAAGATTATGAACTTACATTTGACTGTTTGGTCTATTTTTCAGGAACGTTTTCCATACTTTTAACACAACCGTAAACCTACAGTAGAATTCCTGAACTAAAACTGACTTAACCGGATAGCCTTATTGAGTCGTTCCTGTTCCGGACTCAAGTCCGGCTTTTCCGGAATAAAATGGAAAAATATGAGTGAAAAGTGAAAGAAACAGCGTAAAAATGAGTACAACAACAAAAAATAGATTAATATTTAAAAACAGTCTGAGGTCATATTACTCTAGATTTTCTAATTATCTTTTTGGAGAGGGGTGCCAGGCAAGCTGGCGGAGGCTTTTGAGTTTTTATCGAGAAAAAATGTTTTTTCGGGTCGAAAATGCATTCTCCATAACCGGGAATCGAAATTTTTCCAGAAGCTCAAAAAGACAAAACAGCAGCTTTTTGATCGGAGCCGGAATTTCTGGGTTGGGTTTATCTAATTTGAAGAAATGATAGTGCTTTGACTCAGAGAAATTCAGGATAAAAAGACCCGGATTGATTCAAAAATGACAGGAACGAGCAATCCAGAAGAAAATAAAATAGAAAGCTCTGGTAAATCTGGAAACCAGAGCAAAAGTTCAGGAAAAACCCTGAATTCAGAAAACGCCCCGAAAATCACCATCATCTGTTCTGCCCCTGACCTTGCCAGCCAGAACATCAAAGAACACCTTCTTGCCCTCAGGGAATGGAAGCACCTGGAACTCCCGGAAAACTCCGGGTTCTCAGCAGCCCGTGAATCCGCAGACGGGAAGTTCAGGCTTGTGGAAATTGAGGAGATCCATGTTTTTCAGGACGGGCTTGATAAGAAACTTGAAGCTGCTGGGCTTCCGGCAGAACTTATTATCTTTGCTTCCAAGCATAGGAGCAAGGAAGAAGTCAATTCCCTGACCGTGCACTGCACAGGAAACCCCTCCGATGAAGCCAGGCTCGGAGGCCGCCCGAGAGAACTTGCAGTCTCTTCCCCGCCTGCTATGAAGTCCATCCTTATGGAGATGAAGAGGCTGGCCGGAGAAATGGGCCTGAAATACGACGTGACCCTGGAAGTGACCCATCACGGGCCGACGGAACTCTCGGTGCCGTCCATCTACACCGAAATCGGGAGCACAGAGGTCCAGTGGCAGGACCCTGAAGCCGGAGAGGTAGCTGCAAAAGCGATCCTGGCCGTTTCCCTGGAAAAGGTTCCCGTAGCCCTTGGCTTCGGAGGCGGGCACTATGCCATGCGCCAGACGGGGATGCTGCTGGAAACCGGAATATCCTTCGGGCACAACTTCCCCAAGTACCAGCTCGAATTCACGGACGAAGCCCTGATCAGGCAGGCAGTCGAAAAGTCCGGGGCCGACTTTGTGTATTTTGACCGGAAATCCATGAAAAGTGAGGACAGAAAACGCATTTCCGAAATTGTGGAAAAGCTCGGGCTCCAGGTCTTAAAAGAGTCAGAGATCAGGGAAAAGTACGGTCAGGAACTGTAAATTCAGGAACTGTAAATTCAGGAAAATCAGTACCTGGAAAAAATACGGCTCTCAGGAAATATATTTTTCAGAAACATGCTCTTCATCCGGAAAGATAAATATACCTCTTGCCTTTAATGGCAGCTTTGAAAGCCAGGAGAAAAGGGCATTCCAACGACTATAAAGGGCATTCAAATGACTGTAAAGGTTATTCCGGTGTAGGGGCAAAACCATCATGTTCGGCATTGACCTGTTTCCTGTTTTACTGCGTTTCCTGTTCGGGGGGAGTGCGGTTGTAGCTGCTACGCTGATTGCACGGGCTTTCGGGGGCCGGATTGGAGGTATTTTTGCTGCTTTTCCGGCGGTGTACCTGGCGGCAGTCGTGGGCCTGAGCCTGGAGTATGAAGGTAGCGAACTCCTGTTCGTGTCCGAAGAGCTTTCAAAAGGTGCGCTTGTGGGGATGCTTGCCGATATCGGGTGTGCCCTTGCAGCCAGCTACCTGATCCTCAGGTACGGGTGGAAAAAAGGGCTGGGTTACTCTCTGCTCCTCTGGGCTGTGCTCGCCCCGCTGATTTATTTCGCGTGGTTCGGGTTTTGAGGAATTAAATTGAAAAAAAATAACTCAGTGGTAATAACTCAGTGGTAATAACTCAGTGGTAAAATGAGACGGAAAGAGAAAATCAACCCTGCCATCGGGGAATCCGAAGGCCTTTTATGAAAGCTGACGTAAGGGACCTGGGGTTAAGGTTCGTCTTCGGAGGGACTGCCGTAGCTGCCTGTTTTATCATGCTCCAGATACTTCCCTGGAAATCCTTTGCGGGGATTTTTGCCGCTTTTCCGGCGGTAATGGCCGCAGCCGTGATCATGGCCGGGCACTTCGGGAGCTCGGAGCAGGCCGCAGACATCGCCCTTGGAGCCAGTGCCGGGATGATGGGCTGTACGGTCTGCGTCTTCGTAGCCAGCTTCTGCATGCAGCACCTGGGAAAATGGGGCATCTCCCTTGCTATTGCCCTCATGGCCTGGCTCGTCAGTTCCTTCATGTTTATCCGGCTGATGCACGGGTTTCTGGAAAAAAGGAAAGAAGGAAGAAATAGAGAAACCAATCACTGAAATATTTTCAAGGAAAAATATTCTAAAGTTAAACAGGGTAAAAATTCAACTAAAAGTTCATGTGAGATTTACGTGAGATTCAGGTAATATTTCAGGTAAATTCGAGGCTAAAACGGCCCGGGTCAACTCATTCTTTTAAATTCATCGGCTCTCCGCAGCACATAACATCGCCGGTACAGCATGCCCCGGTTGTGCAGATTTCCCCGCACTCTTTTACCACCTGAAGTTCGAATCCGCATTCCCCGCAAACAAGAATCTGGCCTTTCTTCAATTCCCCACAGCGCATATTGAACCACCGATTTTGATTGATGAGAAAAATACGTATTCCGGATTCAAACTGCTTTTGAAACAATGGTTCTGAGTATTCTTCTATGAACAATCCGAAAAAAATCAGGGAAAAATCAGGGAAAAATCAGGGAAAAATCAGGGAAAAATCAGGGAAAAAATCAGGAAAATCAGGAAAATCAGGAAAATCAGGAAAATCAGGAAAATCAGGAAAATCAGGAAAATCAGGAAAATCAGGAAAATCAGGAAAATCAGGAAAATCAGGAAAAAATTGTGAAACCCCCGGCTAGCAGGGGCGGCAGGTTTAGAGCCTGTTTTTTGCTGCTTCTACGGCTATGTCCTTGAAGAGCACGTGGAGTTCCCAGAGCAGTTTCCTGTTGGCTTTGAATAGGGCATAGAGCAGGTCTAAAAGCCTCATGCTTTCGAATTTCACGTCTTCGACAGAGTGGGCAAGGGAGTTCAGGTCTTCATCGCTCAGGCTGACAAAGCAGTTTTTTACGATGAGGTTCGTATCGATCTTTTTACCTATGCCTGTCTTCCACCGCTTTTCGTAGAGTTCTTCCAGTTTCTCTTCTGAGACGTCCCCTGCGGAAATGGCTTTGTAAGCGGCTTCTCCTGCCATTTTCCCGGCATCCATGCCGTTAAGGATCCCGCCGCCTGTGATAGGGTCAGCCTGGCGGGCAGCGTCTCCGATCAGCATGAGCCCGTTTGCGGTGAATTTTTCAATGTTTCCCGAAACCGGGACTCCCCCAAAGACCATTTCGACGATTTTGCCTTCCGGGAAGTGTTTTTCCACAAACTTATTGAGGTAATCTACAGGCCTGGGCTTGAACTTCCCGCCCTTGCTCCCGAGAATCCCTATTCCTACGTTTGCTTTCCCTTCTCCTTTCGGAAAGACCCAGACGTAGCCCCCTGGTGCTATTTCGTTTCCAAGATAGAATTCACAGCATTCCTGGTCAATGTCCACTCCTGCTACCAGGTACTGGACACAGGTCTCGATATCTGCGGGCTTCAGGGAAGTATCAATTCCTGCCCACCGGCCGACCTTTGACTCGACGCCGTCGGCCCCGATGATGATGTCCGCACGTACCTCGTACTCTTTTCCCAGGTGCATGAGCCTGATTCCCTTTACAAAGCCGTCTTCAAGGACAAGGCCCGTGGCCCGGGTCCTGACCCTTACCTCTGCTCCGGCTTTCGCGGCAAGTTCTGCAAGGGCACGGTCAAAGATTTTCCTTTCGAGGACAAAACCGACTTCCTTTCCCGAGAGTTTTTCTGCCATCTCTACCTTTGTTCCGTCAGGTGCGTATACGCGGGACCCATTGACGTCGGCGCAAACCCATCGTTTATCGATTTCCACGTGCTTCCTGAGAAATTCCTTGCTCACGCCTTCGGCGCAGCGCACCGGAGCTCCTATTTCCTGGCGCTTTTCTATCAAAAGCACATCAAGCCCTTTTTCTGCCGCGGTTTTTGCAGCAATGGAACCTGCAGGTCCAGCTCCGACCACTATGACGTCATACCGCTCCTTCATTTCATTTCCTCATATTTTACCTGAAATTCTTCTATTTTTTAACTATCTCATACCCGGTCTACTTCCAATGCTCGGTCTACTTACCATACCCTGTCTGCTTCCCATGCCCGGTTTCCTTCCCATGCCCTGTCTACTTCTCATACCCGGTTTCCTTCCCATACCCTGTCTACTTCCTATGCCAGGTTTCCTGCTTCATTTCACTAATTCAATTGCTCCCACAGGGCAGATCCGACCGCACATACCACACGCTGTGCAGGTATTCTCATCTACTTCCACCCAGGTTTCGATGAGTTCGAGGGCTCCGCCGGGGCAGACTCCTACACAGGCACCGCAGTATCCGCATTTGTATCTGTTTACATTTACTTTCACAAGTTCACCTGCAAATTTAACGGAAAAATTATGGTTCCTGATTAAAGTGCAATCTTTGTATATAAGTTCGGGTCATGTTCCCAATTCAAATTAACTGGAATTCTCCATTCCTGCATTTTCCGGACCGGGGATTTGCTGGAAAATCCTGTGTTCCCTGAAAAGAAAGAGAAGAGTCAGGACAACAGCCATCAGGTCTGCAACCGGAAACGCTGCCCAGACCCCATTGAGGTTATAGAGCCGCGGAAGGAGGAATACCATGGGCAAAAAGAAGAGGATGGGACGGGAGACCGAAAGAATAAAAGAAGGCCTTGCCCTCCCGAGGGCCTGGAACAAAGTTGCCCCGATTATATTAATGCCCACCAGAGGCATACCAAAGACGAAAATCCTCATTGCGGTTTTTCCCAGGTCCAGCAGTGCCGGGTCGGAACTGAAGATTGAAAGGAGCTGCTGCGGGAAAAGAAACATGACCAGAAACCCTGCCGTCCCGAAAGAAACTGCTCCCAGGGCCGCAATTTTTACGGCTTTGACTACCCTTTCAGGTTTGCCTGCCCCGTAATTGTAGCCTGCAATCGGCTGGAGGCCAAAGGACAGGCCGATGAGGGGCATAAAAACAAACGAAAAGAGCCGGAAAATAAGCCCGTAAACGGCAATAGCGACGTCTCCCCCGTAAACCGCAAGGGCGGCATTTACGAAAATCATCGTAACACTCTGTGAAATGTCCATCACAAAAGGCCCTGCCCCTATAGCTGCGATCTCTTTTAAGATCCCGATATCGGGTTTCAACATCTCAAAGCCGAAGTGCACGGCGCTTTTTCCTGCCAGGAAATAATGCAGTATCCATAGGGCACTCACACCCTGGGAAAAGACGGTTGCAAGAGCAGCTCCGCGGACTCCCATCCCGAAGCCGAAGATCAGCAAGGGATCAAGCACGATGTTCAGGCCGGCTCCGAGCAGCATCGCATTCATGGAAAAACGGGCGTTTCCTTCCGCACGGACTATGTTCTGGACTGCTATCCCGAGGATGCAGGTAATTGCCCCGGCCAGTATGACCTTTATGTACTCCACGGCATAGGGCATGATCCCTTCCGTTGCCCCGAAAGCTTTCAGGATCGGGGAGAGGTCTGAGAAGCTCAATACGAAAAAAAGCACCCCCATTACAAGCCCAGCGGAATAGACATTTCCAAGGGCTCTTCTTGCCCTTTCAATTTCCTTTGCCCCAAGAGCTCTTGAGATAACGGACGCACTCCCGGTCCCAAGCAGAACGGCAATCCCTATAAGGATCATCTGGATTGGAAAAGCAACCGTAAGCCCTCCTATCGCAAGAATACTCTCATCCGCTCCATACGCTTTTGCCACAAAAAAAGTGTCCACGACATTATAGAAAGCCTGGACTACCATTGCAATGATACCTGGAAGTGAAAGCTTGAAAAGCAGCTTTTTGATTTCTTCCCTGCCCAGAAAATCACTTTTTCCTTCCATTTTTTACTCCTTACTGTCCTCATCCCTGTTTTGAAGCTCAGCCGATTCTCTTGCCTGAACCCTGCCCTCTCCTCTGCCTGGGTTTCTCTCCTGATCCGCAGGTTCATCCACAGGTTCCTGCGTTGCCAGTTCAGGAGGCTCAAAACAGGGTTCAAATAGCTTTCTTGAAGCTTTTTGTAGCAGCTGCCTGAAGTCCTCTTTTTCTTCAGATGTGAAATCCGAAAGGAGGGTATCGACAAAAGCCACTAGCTTTTCCAGGACCACTCCCCGCATTTCCTTTCCCTTTTCGGTCAGGTAAACTTTGTAGGCCCTGCGGTCATCTTCGTCTACCTGACGATACACGTACCCTTCTTTTTCCAGGCTCTGGACCGCTCTCGTGCTCGTGGCTTTGCTTACCTTCAGGGCCTTTGCGAGAGTTTCCTGGGAGATGCCGTCCCTCCGGTATAAAACCATTAAAAAATCAAACTGTCCGCTCCCTATCCCGTAAGGTTCGAGCTCCTTTACCATGTAAGCCAGGTGGCTCCGGTAGATGTGGGCGATCGGGCCGCAGATTGCTCTTGGGTCTTCCATTGTTGAATCCTCTATTTTTGGGGAATGGTGAAGAGATTGTTTTGAGATTGAGTGTTTTCAGATTGAGTATTTTAAATTCCGAGCCAAATAGTTACATATGAAACTAAATTACGAATCTCTTCTTAAATCTGATTGCATAAATAGTTACTGATGAAACTAATTCATCCCCTTACCCTTATCCTGTAAACCTATTCCGAAACCTTTCACTGTATCTTTCTAAAAGCGCACTTTACTTTCTAAAGAATCATAGAAAATTTTAAATATCAGTTTTATCAATTTGTTGTAAATATCAATTATTAACAATTGCATCTTTTGTAGTTGTTAAACATTAAGTTTTCATTAAATGAACTTCATGTAAATCCCCAGACGCTTACGGACCGACGCTGAAATACGCTATGGAATCCCTGCATCTGTACGCCACAGTTACATGTATGGCGTCCTGGAGGAAGCATGTTAGACGACAAAAGAAGGAAAGAAATCAGGCGGTTGATGCTGGAAAGGACAATACTTTTCAACAAATTATTTGAAAGAGAAGTCTATCGGAAAATCTCCCAAACCAGGTTGGATGAGCTCGAAAAACTCAGTAAACAGCAGCCTCTGGCAATCATAATAATTGGCACGGCAGGAGAAATAATTCCTTCATACCTCGGCCTGTGCATGAATCTGGACAGGAGCAGCCTCTCAAGGATGATAGACTCCCTCGAAAAAAAAGAAATTGTCGGGAGAAGAACGGACCCTGAAGACCGCAGAAAAGTCCTGATATCCCTTACTGAAAAGGGGAAAAAGTACTATGAAATTATGAATAAGAAAATGGAAGAAGTTGACGTTTTTCTCATGGGGCATCTTGAGGAACAGGACATCAAAGATTATGAAGAATGCCTTAAAACAGAGGTACGGATCATGAGAAAAATCGATTCCGTAAAGGAGGCAGGAGATAGATCCTGAACAGTAAAAATCCCGGCCGAACGGGTTCACGCATTCGGCCCGATTTAACGGATCACACTGATAAAACATTTACAGAACTCGGTCCCCTGCATCCGGGGACCTGAGCAAACACTTTTCAGGGGGTTCTATGAGAAGCATGCTGACCTGATTTTTAAGTTTACACAGTTCATTAAAAGGTTTCCTGAGTAGACATTACACTACCAGGGAAAAGATTTACTTCATTTTTCATGGGATATCGGTTTTGATTAGCCGTGGCTATGTATTTTTGCCCGGATTAAGTTGCTGACAAATAAGGCCTGATAATGAATCAGAAAATGAATCAGAAAATGAATCAGAAAATGAATCAGAAAATGAATCAGAAAATGAATCAGAAAATGAATCAGAAAATGAATCAGAATATGAATCAGAAAAGCACCCGATGATTACCACCCGGACTAAACCTGCTAAACACTAAACATCCGGATTAACCTGCTAAGCATCCGGAATAAACCTGCTAAGCATCCGGAATAAACCTGCTAAGCATCCGGACTAAAACCTGAATATTTCAGGTGAAGTTTGTCCTGAGATCAGAAGATAGAAATCATACCTGTTATGCCTCCAAGGGGGTAGCGCCATAAAAAACATATTCGAAAAATTAGGAATTTTTATCCAGAGTAACCGTCCGACCATAATTGCTGTCATGTTCCTTCTAATCCTGCTGTCCTCGCAGGGGGCACAGATGATCGAGATGGCTTCCGGGACAGAAACTTTTGTTTCTAAGGGCACACAACTGTATAAAGATTATGACCACCTTTTTAAAAAGAACTTCCAGACTGAAAGCATTGTAGTGATGGTTGAGGGAAATGAAGTCACATCCGCAGCCGTGATGAAAGCCGCGGACAGGCTGGAGCAGCAGATGCTGACCGTTCCGGGAGTTCTATCCGTCACAAGCCCTGCTACCCTGATAAAGCAAATCAATTACAAAGCTTCCGGAAGGGCAAAGGTCCCCGATTCGGACCGGGAAGTCCAGAGTATACTTGAGAGCCAGCCGGAACTGTTTGAATCTCTCATGCCTGACGGGACCCATATGATGATCGGGATTAAAATTGCAGGCAGTACGACTGATCAGCAGCGGGAAGACATTCTGAATGTCCTGGATACTTCCCTGAAAGAAGCTGCTTTTCCACCGGGGTACAGCCTCATTATTACGGGTTCTCCCGCCCTTAGGCTTGACATTAACAAAGAAATAAGCCAGAGCATGGGGGTCCTGCTCGGAGTTGCCTCCCTGTTGATGGTTGTCGTGCTCCTCCTCGTCTTCAGGCATGTCAGATGGGGGCTGCTGCCTCTTCCGGTTGTGCTTCTGGGGGTCTTTTTTACATTCGGGGTTATGGGGTATGCCGGAGTGCCCATGACAATGGTCTCCATGGCAGCTTTTCCCGTCCTGATCGGGATAGGGATTGACTATGCCATCCAGTTCCACAACAGGATGGAAGAGGAAATCCGGTTCGGGAAGAGTTCAGGACAGGCCCTTGTCCGTACCATCAAGCACACGGCCCCTGCGGTCCTGATAGCCCTGGCAATGACTGCACTTGGCTTTATTCCTCTTTTCACTTCCACCATCCCCATGATCCGGGATTTCGGAAAACTGCTCCTGATCGGGGTAATTATGTGTTACATCTCTGCAGTCTTTTTCGGGCTGGTAACTCTTTACAGTTTTGACTGGCTTGCAAAGAGGAATCCGTTTGGGCTTTTCAAAAAGAAAAATGGAGAGGGAAAAACTGAAACAGGCCCTGAAAGTTCTCCCGGGGCAAAGGTGCAGGAAGCAAAAGCAGTCGAAAAAGTCCTTATCCGGGTCGCCGACTTTACCATCAAACATTCCAGGGTCATCCTCGTGATCTCCTTGCTTACCTGTTTTGCGGGACTTTATGCCGACCAGTCAGTCCCGATCCAGAGCGACACGAATTCCTTCATCCCCCAGGACATGCCCTCCCTGATATATTATAAGCAGATGCAGGACATAATTCCCGGAATGGGAGACCACCTGAACATCATTCTTAAAGTTAAGGACAACAGTGACCCGCAGGTCCTGGAGTGGATGGATGAGTTCAGCAGGCATGAAGTTGCAAACCGGGGCCATGTCTATGCAGCTACGAGCATTGTAGACCTTGTAAAGGAAAGAAACGGCGGCACCATTCCCGAAACTTCCGAAGAAATACGGAAAATATACAGCAAGATCCCGGAAAGCGAGAGCAGAGAATACAAGCAGGGGAGCCAGCTGCTTACAATTGACCTTGATATAGGGCAGGCTATGGAGAACCTCGAGATCACGGGCATTAAAGAGCTGCGGGACATTGTTCAGGAGGATATACAATGGATGCAGCCCCCTCCCGACGTCACTGTCACCATTACCGGCCAGAGTGTGGCAATGATTGACATAATAAGTGCCCTTACGAGCGGGAGAGTCTTTATGACCATGCTCGGAATAGGGCTTGTGCTGATAGGGTTGGTCGTGGTTTACAGGAACCCCATGAAAGCACTCTCCCCTATAATTCCCATGTTCATTGTCGTCGGCTGGTCAGGCCTTGTCATGTCCGGGCTGGGCCTTGCATATACGCCGATGACTGCAGTGCTCGGAGCCCTGATCCTGGGGGTGGGGTCCGAGTACTCCATCCTGATGATGGAACGCTACTTTGAGGAAAAAGAAAACGGGCTGGACCCTGTGGGAGCTATCAACCAGGCGGTGACCACCACCGGCTCGGCTCTGATAGCTTCCGGAGCCACTACGGTCTTTGGTTTTTCAGCCCTTATTTTCTCCCCGTTCCCCATTCTGAGCAATTTCGGGCTGGTAACTGTTATTGATGTTTTCCTGGCAATTTTTGTCACCTTCGTGGTTTTCCCGCCCCTGATCGTGATGATGGACACCCGTCAGGAGAAGAGAAAAGCATGAGCAGTCTTATATAAGGAAAAAAGGCGGTGGAGTGGTTCCTGGACACATACCTCAATTTTCAAATCTTATTTTTTATTTTTCTCCTGTCCCGGCACCTCTCCATGCACTGCCCGAAGCGACCTGAATAATTTCCTCAAAAATCGAATCTATCCGCTTTCATCCCAGTTTTAATTTGTCTCAAAACCCCGGACCCGGCCTTACCGACTTTGATCAGGTCATTTTGTCAATAGGGGAGGCTGGCGAATTGAAGACAACCATGAAGACAGCCATATACACCGCTGCTGGTCATTTAATTAGCTTGCTGAACTTCACCGAAGCAACCGGAATGGCATCCCCAGTCGTTATTTCCCGAGCGTAAGCGAGGCCAGAGCATTTTAACAAAAAATTCAAAAGATGTATGAAAGGAAAAAAAGCAGACATTAAACTTTCCTGTGCATTAAGTGGCTGGTTCCATATTTAAATTCCCTGGTTCTATAAAAATTCCAAAATCAAGTAGAATTTAAGTTGCTATCCTTTGGGAAATTATCTATGGAACACAGCTAGACTTTTCAGATTTCTACGTTTCTGTCTCTTAATTTATAAGGAAAGGCCGGCCGACTTCACGCCTGGAGAGAGTTAGGGGTTCTGCAAATCAGTAGTTTCTACGGAAGTCTTGTTGACTGAAGTGACTACTCCCATCACTGAAGTTACGGGCATCTATCAGAATTCTGAAGAGATTGTAGCCCCAATCTCAGAATGTTAATAGCAGCATTATGATCTCTATCAAGAGTAAGACCACAATAAGGACAACTGTGTATTCTCTCTGATAGGTCTTTTTTAACTATTTGACCACAGCCTGAGCACATCTGTGATGTATTGCATGGATTGACAAGCTCTACACGTTTACCAGCCCATTCTGCCTTGTAAGACGTGATAGTCACAAGTTTACTCCATGCCGCATCAGCAATATGCTTTGCCAGGCAATGATTTTTGGTCATATCTTTAACATTCAGATCTTCAAATATGATAAAGTCGTAAGCTCTGACCAGATTGAGACTTACTTTCTGTACAAAATCCTCTCTCTTGTTTGCGATTCTTTCATGAACACGTTGAACAGCTTTCAAAGCCTTTGCTCTTTCAGGTGTTCCTTTTTCAAGTTTTGAGAGCTTTCTCTGTACTTTTGCCAGAGCCATTTCTTCCGTAATAAAGAACCTTGGATTTGGCACATAATTCCCATCAGAAAGAGTTAGGAAACTCTTGATGCCTACATCTACACCTGCTGATAATCCGGTTTTTTGCAGTTTTGTCGGCGTATCAGTTTCAACCAGAAAAAAACAAACCATTTTCCTGTAGGCATCCTACGAATCGTAAGTCTCTTTATCTCCCCTTCTACTGGCCTATGCAACTTGATCTTGAGTTCACCTATTTTGGAAAGAGATAATCTTTCAGAATTTAGATAAAAACCGAATTGAGTATAAGTGAAGCTGTCATATCTTCCGTATCCTCTGAATCGAGGATAACCGGGGTTTTCTCCATTTTTCACTCTACGGAAAAAGGCTTCAAAGGCAAGGTCTACTCTCTTGACGACTTCCTGCAGCACCTGAGAATGAACGGTTTTCAATTCGGGCTTTTCTTTTTTCCATTCGGGAATCATTTTCTTAGAATCATAGTAACCTATGTTCTTTTGTTCTAATTCCCATGTGTTTTTCCTGAGTGCGAGTGTTTCGTTATACGTCCACCGGCAAAGCTCAAGAGTGTTATTCATAGTTGTTTTTTGAGCCTTTGTAGGTAGACCCTATACCGTAACACTTTCAACAATCATTTCACCTTTTGAGTTTCAATATACATTTGGATTACATCTTTTGTTGTATCTCCGCATGTTCCAACATAATAAGAAGGATTCCAGAGATGACCATTCCATAATCTACTCCTTATTTCAGGATGCATTTCGAAGAGTTTCTTTGCAGTAATCCCCTTAAATATTTTCACAATATCGGCAGGGGCGAACTTTGGATGCATAACAATGAAAAGATGCACATGATCCGGCATTACTTCTTGAGTCACAAGAGTTACACCTTTTTCTTTTGCTATCTTTCCATGAAGCTCTTTCAAATCTTCCGCTATTTTTCCAATAAGGACTTTTCTCCTATATTTTGTAGACCATACGAAATGATAATTTGTATTATATGCACATCCTCTTGCACTTATCCAGTGTTCTTTTCCGGTCATGTAATATATACATATGGTAACCATGTGTGTATTAATTTAACGCTATTATGTTGAAGTTGACGGGCTGTATCCCACCATTGAAATGGCAGGGATTAGCCCTTACTTGATCCTAAAAAACAGGATGTAATGCTTTCCTGAACCTGAATGAATGATACTATGACTTCTTCACTCCTCCATGAACTCCCTAATCTCCATAAATTCCTTAATATCCATGAGCCCCTTAATCTTCCATATACTCCCTTACTTTCTTCAACATCTTCCGGATCTCAATTCCCTGCGGGCAGACCTCCTCACATTCTCCGCACTCAACGCAGTTCCCGGCTTTTTCTTCCGGTGCCAGAAGGACTCCATACTGGAACCTGGCATTCTCCACATCATCGAGCACATAAACGTCATTCAGATAACCAAGGTTCCGCGGGATATTTACTCCCTGAGGGCAGGGGATGCAGTACTTGCAGCCGGTGCAGTTGACTTTGATCCGGGTTTTGTAGATCCCCTTGACTTCGGCTATCAGGTTTTTTTCTTCGGGGGAAAGGGAGTTGGCGAGCCCTTCGTCCGCAATTCTCAGGTTTTCTTTGAGGTGCCCCATCTCCGACATCCCGCTCAGGACGACGCTGACTTCGGGATAGTCCCAGAGGTAGCGGAAAGCCCATTCTGCGGGGGTCCTTTTGATTTTTGAACGTTCCCAGACCTTTTGGGCTTCTTCCGGGACTTTTGAAGCAAGGTTTCCGCCGCGCAGGGGTTCCATGATGACAACAGCAATGCCTTTTTCAGCTGCGTATTTCAGGCCCTCGGTTCCGGCCTGGAAGTCTTCGTCCAGGTAATTGAACTGGATCTGGCAGAGGTCCCAGGGGTAGGCGTCCAGGACTTCCTTGAAAACGTCCAGCTCGTCGTGGAAGGAAAAACCGGTGTATCTGATCTTCCCGGCTGCACGGGCCCTTTCCAGGAACTCTATAACCCCAAACTTTTTCAGTTTCTCCCAGTAGCTTTTTTTTACGGCGTGCAGGAGATAGAAGTCAATGCAGTCCGTCCGGAGCTTTTCAAGCTGCTCGTTTAAAAAGCGGTCCATGTCCTCTTTGCAGTTTACGCGCTTGCAGGAAAGCTTGGTTGCCAGGTGGACCTTTTCCCGGTAGCCGTCGGCAAGGGCTTTTCCCAGGAAAACTTCGCCTTTCCCGCCGTGATAGGAATAGGCAGCGTCAACGTAATTTACCCCGTGGTCAATGGCGTAGCGGAGGAGTTCGATTGCTTTTTCCTCATCGATATTATCAACCGCCCCGTCGAGGACGGGAAGCCTCATGGAGCCGTAGCCGAGAATGGAGGCCTTCTCACCTGTTTTTCCTAGTTTGCGGTACAGCATTTTTTGCCCCGGTGTCAGTCCTTTATTTATCCATAATTTATTTTATTTATCCTTAATTTTCAGATTCAATTGCTTTTTTGCTTTTTGCCCTTTCAAGCACAATCAATTATTTCGCGGGCTCTTTTGCCATTTCAGCTAAAATCAATTATCCCGCTAAATCCATTTAATGCATCCGGAACTAATTCACAGGCCATGACATTTTCGTCGGGAATCTCAGGTGTATGTTTGATACTAAAAGTCACAGCCGGCCTGAACCCGAATCTATGGTAATAGGCAGGGTCGCCTACAAGAACTACTACCGTATAACCCAGCTCTCTTGCCAGCCTGAAACTTTCGTTTATCAGTTCGGAACCGACTCCTTTGTTCCGATATTCCAGCAGGACGGAAATAGGTGCTATCAAAAGGGCTTCAAATTTACCATTACCGGTCGTGATATACATTTTTGTCAGCATAATATGCCCGATTAGCTTGCCGTCTTCCTCTGCGACCAGTGCAAGTTCGGGAATATAGTTACCGCTGTTGCGCAGCTCAACGGCAAAATCCTGCTCTTTGCCATTGGAAACTTTTGCGGTTTGAAATGCAACTTTTACCAGATCGTATATCTGGTCGAAGTCTTTCTCTGTTTCTCCTCTGATGATCATTTGAATTCTCCCGGAACGATGAACAATTGGCCTATTGCATAAATAAAGTTGTGAGATACAGGTAAAGGAGTTGTAAAATATAGGTAAAAACCTTTGCATATTTTTTTGGAATACCGAACTTGGGCACAAACTATATATACCAAATAATATAATTAGGGCAATACTAACTAACAGAAGGGTCGGAATATGATGGAAAAAAGAGAGCATTTATTGATAGTTTTTGAAAACCTGTTTAATATTAAAAGCAAATGCTCTTGTGAGATCTTCTCTGAATGCGGATTATCGGATATTACTGTAAAGCAGATAGGATATCTAAAAATCATTGATGAACACGGGGATGTGACGTTTAGCAAACTTGCTAAAATCACCAATAACTCGAAACCCACTATCACAGAGATGATTAACAAATTTGTCAAAATGGAGTGCGTTTACAGGGAAAAATCCCCCGAGGATGCCAGAATCTACTATATTCGCCTGACTGAAAAAGGGCAAAAGATAGCAAACGCCGAACAGAAAGCCTTGCTCCGGGTTATTGAAAGGATGGCCGATTCCCTGGATGAACACGAAATGGACACCCTTATCAGACTTCTTGATAAGGTTAGCTAATTTTTTTTAACTTGCAAAATAGTTAGGTTAATTCAAACTAAGTAATTTCGACGACAATCGGGATAATTGCGATAATAATCTGGATAATTTCGACGACAATTGCGATAATAACCGTGATAATTTTAGACAATAATTAGGACGACGAACAATGGATACAAAACGAACCGAAGATAACAGAGAAACCCTTGTAATGCCGCTCTTTGAGATAGCGGTCTACCCCGGAAGCCGGGCAAAATTCCTGGCTGACAGAAACACAGGAGAAATACTGTCAAAAGAGCTGGAAAATGCCAAATTTACGTATGCTGTCGGACTGACAGTAAAGAGCGGGACCAAACCTTCAGACCTGTCCGAAGATAAGCTGTACAAAACAGGAAACCTGCTCAAAATCACGTATGTACAGCCTGCCGATGGTGGGTATCTGATTGCTGCAAGGGCGGTCCAGAGGGTAGAGGCTGTTTCCCTTCACCGGAAAGACGGGCTGTTCTATGCCGCATATGAACCTGTTCCTGACCTGCCTGACCTCGATGAAGGCATTCAGGCAGAAATGATGGAGAATATCAAAAGGACAGTTCACGAGATCAGCAGCCGTTTCCAGGGTTCCGAACAGTTTATCCGGCCCATTGACAGGATGGATTCCATTGACCAGATACTCGGATATGTTATGCCGTATATGCCGATAAAACTTGCAGAAAAGCAGGCCCTTCTGGAGATCGAATCTGTTCGTGAAAGGTATCTCGCATTCCTTGAGATCCTGATGAAGCAGAAAGAAAATGTCAATATCCAGATGGAGATGGCAAAAAAAGTTACCGATAAAGTAAACAAATCAAACCGGGAGGCGATGCTCCGGGAGCAGCTTAAGCTAATCCAGGAAGAGCTGAATGAAAGCGATGATTCCGTTTCAGGAGAAGGTGGATACCGGGAAAGGATTGAGAACTCGAAGATGCCTGATGAAGTTAGAAAGAAGGCACTCTCAGAGCTGAAGAAACTCGAAACCGGAGGCCCACACAACCATGAAGCCCCCGGAATCAGAAATTACCTGGACCTCCTGGTCGACCTTCCCTGGGCAACCGAAGAGAAAAAGAGCATCGATATTGCCGAAGCCCGCCGTGTGCTCGAAAACAACCATAACGGGCTTGAAAAGGTCAAGGAAAGAATAATCCAGCACCTGGCGGTAATGAAACTCAAACAGGAAAAACAGGGTTCGATCCTGCTCTTTGCAGGCCCGCCAGGCACCGGCAAGACCAGCCTTGGGAAGAGCATTGCAGATGCCCTGGGAAGGGAGTATGTCCGGGTCAGCCTCGGAGGCGTCAAGGACGAATCAGAGATCAGGGGACACCGCCGGACCTACGTGGGAGCCCTTCCCGGAAGGATTATCCAGGGCATGAGAAAAGCAGGCACAAAGAACCCGGTCTTTATTCTCGACGAAGTCGACAAGCTTTCGGCTTCCTACGCAGGAGACCCGGCAAGTGCCCTTCTTGAAGTCCTCGACCCCGAACAGAACAGCACCTTCTCGGACCACTACCTGGAAGTCCCCTACGACCTGTCCGAGGTACTGTTCATCGCCACCGCCAACTCCCTGGCAACCATCCCGGCACCGCTCCTGGACAGGATGGAGCTGATCGAGATTTCCGGCTACACGAAAAACGAGAAGTTTGCAATCGCAAAAGACCACCTGCTCCCCGAGACCCTCGAAGAACACGGCCTTGATGCGGACAAACTCAAAATCGAAGATGAAGCCCTGAAGCTGATCATCGAAAAGTACACCCGCGAAGCTGGAGTCAGGCAGCTTAAAAAACAGCTTGCAAAGACGGCAAGGTTCGTGTCCGAAAAGATCGTCTCAGGGACCGCCAAGCTTCCCTACGTGGTAAAGCCCGACATGCTCAAAGAGGTCCTCGGAAAAGAGATGGTCCGGCAGGAAGAAGCCAGGAAAGAGAACATACCCGGCGTGGTAACCGGTCTTGCCTGGACCCCTGTGGGAGGGGACATCCTCTTCATCGAAGGCACCTTCATGCCCGGAACCGGAAAGCTCACCCTTACCGGCCAGCTCGGGGACGTGATGAAAGAGTCGGCCCAGATCTCCATGAGCCTTGCCAGGTCCAGGCTTGCAACCCCCGCAAGCACTGCAAACCCCGCAAACAGCTTCAACTTTACCACAAGCGACATCCACATTCACGTCCCTTCGGGTGCAACTCCCAAAGACGGCCCGTCAGCCGGCGTGACCCTCTTTACCGCCCTCACATCCCTGATCACCGGCAAAGCCGTTGACCCCAAACTTGCCATGACCGGGGAAATAACCCTGAGCGGTTCTGTCCTCCCTGTCGGCGGCATAAAAGAGAAAGTCCTCGCAGCCCACAGGGCAGGCATAAAAAAGGTCATCCTCCCCAAGGAGAACGAAAGAGACCTTGAAGACGTGCCCGAAGATGTCAGGAAAGAACTCAAGTTCGTGCCTGTAGAGACCATTGAAGAGGTCCTGAAAGAGGCACTGGATATTGAGCTGCCAAAGCAGGTTTTGTCGTTTGAAGGGAATGGATTTTCGGCTGCGCAGAATGTTTGAAGAGTGTTTAAAGATTGAAGAGTGAAGTTAGAGGATGGGACCATTATGGTTTGAAAGAGCCGTAATACATCTCATCCTTATAGATTTTAGATTTCCCGGAATATTCCGGGAACATTTCGACTATTTTTGAGTAACCCATTTTTGTCTCTTTTGAGGCGGAAACTTCGTGAACTTGACCAGAGCAACCGGAATGGTATCTCCCATCGTTCTTGTCCCGAGCGTCAGCGAGGCCTGCCCAAAACAATTTCCAGAGTGAAAGAATATATCAAAAGTAAGCACCCTGACAGAAGGAATCAACAATGAAAAAAAATCCAGCACAGGACTGGAGAGCTGTACAAAATACTGCAGCTCAATAGACAAATACATCCAGCTCGGAAACTTTCCCGATGCTGATAAAATCCCTATCCCGGGTGGCAATCTTTTCCGCCCCGTTTACCACGGCTATGCCTGCTATGAGGACATCCGCACTGTTTACCGGAGTTCCAAGGCCCAGCAGCCTGCCCATTATATCACTGGCTTCCTCAGCGGCTCTCAGATCGAAGTCCAGTATTTCAATTTCGGAGAAAAACCTTCTGAAAAACTGCTCTTCTTTCCTTGCTTTTCTGTGTTTGACCCCTGAGAGGATTTCGTAGTAACTTATAGCAGTGGTTGTCACATCTTTGTCCATGAATTCCCGGGTTTTTTCTACGCCCCTGAAAAAGTCGATAAGGGTACTGGTGTCGAGTACGATCATATCCTGAGCCTCGAAAGTTCCCTTATTTTCCTGGAATCCTCTTCCAGCCCCTCCAGAAGTTCTTCGTCTTTCAGTGCACCAAAATAAGCCGAGAGATCCCCCTTTTCTCTCACCAGCATGCGGTCTATAACATCGCTGAAGCTTTCTCCCTCACGCTTCGCATTTTTTAGCAGATCGTAGGTATCATCGCGGATTGAGATTGTCTTTGTACCCATGTATATGTGTATGTTAACACAGAAATATAAGTTCTTTGTCCGGGACAAATATCCGGAGTCGATCTAACGAAACGCCTCTACTTTTCAGAACCTATTTTCCAGCACATTTCGAGCATTTTCCATTTTCAAAAGGATAAAGCAAAGAAGCTGTTAAGTTTCATCCACTTTCACCACACCCGTGAAGAGCTGTGAAAAAATTCAAAGCTGTCCACCACTTCCGGATCAAGCCCCATTTCTCCAAATATCTCCCTGAAAACTGCCCGGTATTCATCTTCAGGTATCGTATCCCCACTGCTTCCCGGAGGCATTACGATTTCGAGCCTTACCTTTCCCGAGGCATCGAGTTCAACTATGTACCTGTTCTCATTATCATAAGCCACTACCTTTGCTTCCGGGACGAGGTACTTTACGGAACCCAGCCGTTTCCCGTCCTTTAAAAAGACTTCTGTGGGGTATGCATTAATACCCAAACTGGTTTCGTAACCGAACTCATCACTGTTTTCCATAAGATAGGCATATACAGCCGGGAAATCCGGAGATTCGTTCACCGATATTTCAGCGTCCCAGGTCTGGTTTTGTGAGGCTTTTTTCAGTTCCTCAAGATACTTTTCCGAAGCATTTTCATCCTGACCGAAGAGGAGCCCGAATTTTTCAAGCATCCAGGAGTCATCCGGAAATTCCGATAGCTGTATGGGGGACTCGGGGTCGGAGTGGCTGAAGTTCGAGATGACTACACAGGTTCCGGTCCTGGTTTCAGCTTCGGATTCGTTCTCACATGCGATGACCATAAGCTCGGAGTTCTTGTCATAGTTAAGCCTGATGTTCTCCACAAGAGCAGCACTTCCGAAGCTTTCCCGGACCTCAGGGACATCCCCGGCCTCAAAGCCCGAAAAGTTTCCGGGCCAGGGCCAGGAACCTTCCACCTCATAGCCTGCTTTCTCCGCGTTCGTAAGTGCTGAACTGTAATCGAGAGGCCCGATATCAACTTCTTCGGAATAGTACCAGGAGCTGTCAATAAAACCCATTAATAGGAAAGGGCCGAAGATACACAGCACGAGAAGGAGGGGAATGAGTAATAATAGTATCAGTATGGCTTTTTGCTTATTCATGAAACTCTCAACTCCGGGAAAACATCAGTAAACTGAGGAGGCTGTTAGTATTCCGAATTATATGTCGAATCTTAAAAAGATCGGTGATAATATCTCTTAGTTTTCCATAACACGACATTATCCATACTAAAATAATAAATAAGTTAGGTTATTTTGCAAGCTTTTGAGTAAAAATTGTTCCGAGAACTAGCAAAGGTAGCCCAAAAAAATGATTGATTCGCAAGCCTTTTTAAGGAGCAAAATACCGGGGCTATTTCCTTCTGCTTGATCGAACTTAACCGGTGCAACCGTATTGGCATCTCCCGTCGTTCGCAACTGCCAGAATGAAAGAATACATCAAAAATAACCACCACTGCAGAAGGATAAAAACGAAGTATACGCCCACCACACCTTTTAGAAGAGGTGTATTCGAAAACAAAAAAGTAGTTTCAATTTCTCTTTCTTATTCATTTAATTTGAGAGCAAGCCGGTTGCTTCGAAACCGGGGGCGTGTAAGGGGTTGGGATACGAAACCGGCCCCATGTAAACTCCTGAGTGGGTATCGTAGTAATTTATAACCGTAGTGACAACATAGAAAATCAGGTTGTGAGTATAATTTCAGAACTAATCGAAATGGAGGAAAAAACCATGAAATTAATAGCCATAAACGGAAGCCCCAGAAAGAAATGGAATACGGCAACCCTGCTGGAAAAAGCCCTTGAAGGTGCGGCTTCGGAGGGTGCGGAAACAGAAATTATCCACCTCTATGACCTTAATTTTAAAGGCTGCACAAGTTGTTTTGCCTGCAAATTAAAAGATGGGAAAAGCTATGGGAAATGTGCAGTGAAGGACGAGCTGACACCCGTGCTGGAGAGGTTGAAAGATGCTGATGCAGTGATCCTTGGATCGCCCATCTATCTAGGGAACTCTACGGGGGAGATGAGGTCGTTCATGGAGCGCTATATATTTCCATACCTCGTTTACTCCAATGAGTTGCCCACGCTCTATCCGAAAAATATCCCTGTTGGTTTTATCTATACGATGGGGGCAACGGAAGAATACTTAGATATGATAGGGCTCAGGAAAACTATTGAAGTGAATGAATATATGGCGAAAATAATCTTCGGAGATTCCGAATCCCTGTGCAGTACCGATACCTACCAGTTCGATGATTATTCAAAGTATGTTGCCGACAGGATTGACCCTGTGGAAAAGGCAAAAAGGCGAAAGGAAGTGTTCCCGCAGGACTGTGACAAAGCTTTTGAGATGGGAGCCAGGTTCGTAAAGCGGCAAACAACCCTGTAAATTCTCACAACTTTTACTTTTTGGCTTTTGTCTTTTTGTTAGCTTTTTTTACTTTTTCATTTTGTTTTTCCTTTGAAAGACCTCTCTTGCATAGAGATTGACATGTTGGGGAGGGGCAGTTCATATAAAAATTCAGGTCAATAGACCAGAACGTCCAGGTCGGAAACTTTCCCGATGCTGATAAAATCCCTATCCCTGGAAACAATCTTTTCCGCTCCGTTTACAATGGCTATGCCTGCTATGAGGACAATGGCCATCAGAAACGATTAACTTGACATCTCTTAAGCCTGTTTCTTTCAGATCATCGAAAAGATCTTCCCAGAACAGGGAGTCTTCACTGTCTGCCAATCTTGTTCCAAGAATCTCACGGTAACCGTCGTCCCTGATCCCGGCAACTACAAAGAGAGCTTTGTTTTCATAATGAAGTCCATCTCTTATCTTGAAATAAGTCGCATCAATGAGCAGGTAAGGGATTTCATATTCTATTGGTTTTGACAGGAATTCTTCAACCTTCTCATCCAGTTCTTTGGTAATCCTGGAAACAGAAGAGGCTGAGATTTCTCCTGCTCCTAATGCAGTCATGACCTTTTCCACCCTTCGGGTGGAAACACCTTGCAGGTAAGATTCCGCTATAGCGGATAAGATGGCTTTTTCAACTCTCTAATACTTCTCAAACACCTGAGTTTCAAAGGGAAACTCACGGAATTGAGGCTTCAACAATTCGAGTTCTCCATACTTGGTCAGGAGAGTTCGGGGTTTGTATCCGTTTCTACTGGCTCTGCGGGAATCAGTTCGCTCATAACGTTGTGCTCCAGCCTGGAGAAGGGCTTCTTCTTCCATTACAAGGTTTAAAACCAGGTAATTAGCTGGCGAATTCCATCTCCCTGATCGACAAAATAATCTTTTATGAGTGAGAATAAATTAACCATTGACTCTGCATCCTGTTTTTTTGTGGTGAAGAAAAAGGATACAGAGTCAATCATAATTTACAGAAATCTCGGTACACCGCCGATCAAAAAAATAGATCCAAAAATAGATCCGAAAAATAGATTAGGGAAATTTATCGGACTGAGAAACAAAGGTAAAAACAGGCATTTAGATAAAAAGGAAAATAAGATAAAAAGGAAAATAAGATGGGTAAAAAAGCAGAGGATTCAAAAAGAAAAAAGGGAAAAATTTTCCGGGCACGGAATTTTTGCAGCTTTAAAGCCCGGAAAGGATTTTTGCATGGAGTTCCTTTATTTCCTTGAGTTTTTCCACATTTTCTTCCGTATCTCCAATTTTCATGCTTTCGAAGTTTTCAAGTGCGAGTTCCGCCACAATAGTAGAACTGGTCAGGATTTGTTCTTCAGCCTGCACCTTCAGGGTTTCAAGTGCCCACTGGCTCTGGAGCACGGTCCCGTACAGCCCTTTCTTAAAGGAAAGCTTTCCAATCTCTTCAATAGAAAGAGCACTTGAACTCAGGGCTTCGTCAGAGTATTTTTCCGCAGCTAGTTTTCCCAATTCTTCGAGCAGGATTAGTGTGCTAAGAGTCTCGGTTTCAAGGCCTTCTCCTGCTGCATTTTTGCCTATTTCCCCAAGGAAAGTAATCGCACTCAGCAGGGTATCTTCCATGCCCTGAGCGGCCGCAGCTGCCCCGATTTCCTTTAAAGTCACGCACATGGTAATTGTTTCTTCCTGGCCCTTCTGCGTGGGGGAAACTTTCCTTATTTCCATAAGGGTAGTTATAGCCACCTTTGAGCCGGCCTCAAGCCCATTTGCAGCCGACGCCCTGCCCAGTTTCCCTATTACCACAACGGATTTGTTCAGGGTGGATTCGCCGCCCTTTTCGACTGATGCCTTTGCCAGTTTCCCCATGGCCAGGACGGAATTGATCGCAACCAGCTCCATTCCCTCTCCTACTGCCGCCTGTGCGATTTCATCGATGCAGCGGATAACCCTCTCAGCATCCAGCTCCTCTTTTTCTTTGATGAAATCTCCCGCAATCCCGGCAAGGGAATCAAGAGCCTGGAAAACCCGTATCTCATCTTTTTCTTCAACCGAAGATAAACCCACATCAACAGCCTCTGCTTCGCTTAACGTAATCATTTTCTTTTTCCCTCTTTTTCAGGTTGATAGAAGTAAATCAAAACTTCCGGGTTCAGCATGATTTCACTTTTGCCCGGCCAGACTTGCTCCATACTATTACGCAGGGTAATAATTGTCTGTTTTACTCTATGAAGTTATGAGGATATTAGTGTTACTATATTACAAATAAGGTTCTGTTTTTAAAGAAAAACAGGTAGTTCCTGATTAATCGGTCGAGACTACTCCAGAGGTCCGGAAAAGGTAATCTCTGAGCTCCTTTCCCCTCTCCGCAAGTATCTGGAGCCGACCCGGGTTCCAGGAAAGAAAAGAGCAAACAAAATCAGATCCGAATAATCAGATCCGAATAATCAGATCCGAATACTATGAAAAGAGCCGGAATACCTGGAGAAATACTCCACCCGGCCTGAGAAATACTTCCTATGGCCCAGTAAACCGTTTTTCGGTCCGGTGTCAATAAAGTGCTCCCTTCAGCTTGCCTGGCGGCGTCTCCCAAAAAGAAATAAAAAGATCGGAATAATTTAACCTATCGGAGAAAACTTTACTATTTCATTTTTCCATTGCGTCTGCTTCGTTTGTGAACTCATACTCGCTGAAAGCTTCAAGGTCCATTTTCGCCATGAGTATATAGCTGATAAGGTATTTTTCGTCGGATTCGAATCTTATGGTTTCGAGGGAATGTGCAGCCTGGATAACGGTGTTTTCAAAGTTCCTGAAGTTTGAGCACATAAATTCGTAATCAGCGAGGGAGGGCATATACCGGAGGGAATTGTTTTCCCTTGCATGTTCTATCATAATGCCCAGAGCACCCGGGAACTCCTCGGAGAAAATTGTCGCTTCCTTCACCTGAGGAGGGGACAGAAGTACACCCGGCTGGGTGGGGAAGAGTCCTCCGTTCTCCGGAGTCCTGGCACCTGAATGCCCGTATGTATCCCTTCCCATGTTTCCCAGAGCAAGCGCCGCCACCATAGCCTCTCTTTTCATATCTTGCCTGGAAGCGGAGTTTACGATCTCTCCAAGGTATGCAGCCGCAACCCTGACTGCTGCTTCCATTTCCTGCCCTGCGGCGGCTTTCCCGATGGAACAGAAGGAGTACAGTATGCTCAGGCCGGTATCCTCCAGTTTCTGCCCTCTTGCAGCTTCTGCCATTCTTCCCAGGGAAATGAGGGAAACAAAAACCCCTATCTCCATTCCCTGAAGGGCAGCCGCTCTCCCTATGCCCTTTATCCTGGTAACAGCCCGTCTGGCATCAGGTTCAAGCCCTTTGTTTATGTATTCGGTTCCGCGATCTGTCAGGATATCCAGAGACCTGAGTACGCCCAGTTCATCATTATCTTTAACAGAACTCAAGCCAAGGTCTTCTGCCCCGGCCTCGTTTAAAGAGGACATTTAGTATAACCTCACCGGAATTTTTTAGCATATGGAAGAAAAACTGTTGAATTTATGCCATTAATACAATTCGAATTTTCATACAATTCGGCATTTTCACCCTCAATTCATGAAAAATACAGGCCCCTGGTACAGGGATTTCAGGCCCGGAATTCTCCCTGCCCCCGGGGGCAAGGAAGTTTACAACAATTACTTTCCTGAGATCTTTTAATACCTTTCCTGAGATTTTTTCTTGCCTTTTGGAGTCAGATTCAATTTTGCTTCGAGCCCCTCAATATCAAGGTTTTCGAAATGCTGGAGAGCCACCTCGGCAACAATAGAAGCACTCATAAGATAACGGTCATCGGCATCGAATTTGATCGTCTCAAGGGAATAAGCTGCCTGAAGCAGAGCTCTGTCCAGCCCCTGTTTGTCAGCGGTTTTTCCTATGTCCCACAGGAAGCGGGCCGTGGTATCGGCAGCTTCTTTAAGGTCCTTTTCGATCGCTTTGGAACCGAGTTCCTGCAAAATGAGTTCGGCATTTAATGCCGCTTCCTCAAACTTCTGGCTTGCTGCAGCCTTTCCCGCTTCCCCCAGCAAGGCCACTGTGCTTTCCGCAGCATACCCAAGTCTCTGCTGGGTAACGCTTTTTCCGATCTCCCCCAGAGCAAAAATGACTGCTATTGTTTCCTTCTTCTTTTGCCTGAATGCTGCCGTGTTTACCATTTCCCCGAGGCAGGAAGCTGCCACTTTTGCCGGGATTTCCATTCTCTGCCCTGCCGCAACCTTACCTATCTCGCCAAGCGCAAGTGCGATGCTTATCATCACATATTCCATTTCCTGCCTGCACGCTTCCTTTGCAAGAGGAGAAATAAGTAGAAGAGTACTGATAGTAACTGTTTCCAGCCGGGCTTCAGCTGCCGCTTTTCCTATTTCCTTCAGGTATTCGATAATTCTCCTGGTATCGCTTTCCTGCCCATCCCTCGCATACTTCACTGCGATTTCGACCAGGAAATTCAGAGCCTCTACTACCCCTGCTTCGTCCCTATTCTTAACCGATGCAATTCCAAGTTCGAACCCTTCGGTTTCGTCCAGCGGTAGAATCCTACATGCCCCCAGATTCTCTCCTTAATGAAATATGTACATGTGAGGATATTAGCTTTGCCATGGGGATAGCGCAGCACTCAAAGCGCCATTTCCAGGTGGCCAGAAGAGAATAAAGCATATAATTCCCAACATATAATAATAGTTTCAAAACGATAGCGAAAACTATATATAGAAATATACGGTAGTAAGATACCGGTTGCTTATGGGCGAAAGTCAAAGCCTCATTTCACACACACACACGAGAATCGAAACGATTACTCTAGAAAGGATAGGTTTCATCCCTTCTTCCTGTCCGTTCCTAACCTTTCGCTCGTAAGTAACCAGCCTCTTAAATCCTTCTTTTCCAGCGTGAACTACCCCTCCCTGCCTTCTTCGGAGTCGAGGAAGGGGCTTCCTTCGAGTACTCGAATCATCCAGGTATTGGCTCTAAGAACTCAATACCCATCTTCAAGCCTGTTTGTCGAAGATTATCGGCAAAAAACCGATAGCCTGTCCACAAGGCATTCTGTG
>NZ_VOUA01000022.1 GCF_024372725.1 Methanosarcina sp. KYL-1 | reverse complement strand
TTTAGGTATCAACCTTTTAGGTATCAATATACTATCCAATAATCTTTCTCTGGCATATTATTTTATGTAGATGGTTACTATACATATGTTAATAAAGTTGCGTTGTTGGAGTTGACGGGCTGTATCCAGCCTTTGAAAAAGCGGGGATTAGCCCTTAATGCTCCTAAAACTAAGGCTTTGTAGAGACGAATACAGGAAAAAACAGAAAAGAGCCGGCAAAATACAAATTATAAGAGTTAATAACATAACAACATAATAACATAAAATTATTAACATAAAATATTTCAGAACTCTGAAAAGCAAGAAAAAACGTTTAAAAGGAATTATAATGGGAGATCCATACCTGAGAGACCGTTTCCTCAATACCCTTAATGGTAAAGCCGTAGACAAAGTTCCTGCTCTTTCGGTGACACAGACCGGAACCGTGGAACTCATGGAAAAGAGCGGAAGCTACTGGCCGGAAGCTCACTTCGAAGCAAAGGAAATGGCAGCACTGGCCCTTGTAGGACATACTTTCGCGGGGCTTGAAGCCGTACGCTACCCTTACTGCCTCACCATACTCTCAGAAGCCCTCGGATGCGGGATTAACAGGGGAACAAAAGAAATCCAGCCCTCCCTGAAATACCACCCTTTTGCAGAAGAACCGGAGAAGCTTGAAATTCCCAAAGACCTTACGGAAAAGGCAAGAATTCCCACCGTCCTTGAAGCTACCGCCATCCTCAGGGAAAAAGCAGGAGAGGAAGTCCCCCTCATCGCAGGCATGGAAGGCCCTGCGTCCCTTGCCTCAAGGCTTCTTGGCACGTACAATTTCCTTACCTGGGTGCTCAGGAAACCCGAAATCATCCGGGACTGCCTGAAAGCCACGAGAACTGCCTGCACCGAATACGCGGAAGTCCTCTTTGAAGCCGGGGCAGATGCAGTCTGTCTGGCTGACGGGATCGCAGGCCCGGATATGCTGGACCCGAAACTCTTTGAAGCCCTGGTAAGTCCGGAATATGATGTATTCTGCAAAGCCTCAAAAGGCGCAAAAATCGTGCATATATGCGGAAACGCCGTACCAATCCTCAAGACCATTTCGGGATGCGGGTTCAATGGTATAAGCATAGAAGAAAAAGTAACAGACCTCCCGGCTGCAAAAAAACTTGTAGGAGGAAAAGCAAGCCTTATCGGAAACATTTCCACTTCAGGAGTTATGCTTGGAGGGACATACGAAGAAGTAAAGGCAGAAGCAAGAAAATGCCTTGAAGGCGGAATTGACGTGCTAGCTCCAGGCTGCGGGATTGCCCCCGGTACCCCGACGAAAAACATAAAAGCGCTTGTCGATGCCAGGAATGAACTTTACCCATAAACCGAATTTACACCAACTTTAAAAGAAAAAAATACTCCACCCGGCCCGGGAAATGATCCACTTACCCCGGAAACCGTTTTTTATCCAGGCGCTATAAGAAAAAACCAGCCAGCTTGCCTGAAGGCGCTCCAAAAAGAGATTAACTTCTCTATTATCTCTTTTTCTGTTTCTGCTTATATTTATATGTAAATTTAGATTTAAATTTATATTTCTGCTTTTATTTTACCCTGGGAAGTCCAGGCTTAAGCCAGGAGACAAAAGAGAGACAGAAAACAGGACATGAGATGACGAGTCCCGGTTGTACGGGCCAGAATTCAGGATTCAGAGCCAGCTACTATATTCGTTTTACCCAAAAACATTAACCGCATAACGTGGGACGAACAAACAGTTTATAGGGGCTTAAATGTGAGGGGGGACAAAAGTTGGAGGCCCGGAAAAATCAATGCCTCCG
Source organism: Methanosarcina sp. KYL-1 (assembly GCF_024372725.1). Classification (GTDB taxonomy): domain Archaea; phylum Halobacteriota; class Methanosarcinia; order Methanosarcinales; family Methanosarcinaceae; genus Methanosarcina. The sequence goes on along the minus strand of NZ_VOUA01000022.1, from coordinate 60,792 downwards.
AAAAATCAATGCCCTATAAAAAATCAAAGCCTTATCAAAAATCAATACCCTTTACGATATGCCCCGAATTATGTTATATAGATACAATCCTAAAATATAGTTGAAAAAAGGATAATTATCCAGAAATATAGTTGAAAAAGATATTGTCCTGAAATGTGGTTAAAAAAAGGATATTATCCTGAAATGTAGTTGAAAAAAGGATAATTGAACAGTGAAAAAACACTGCGCAGCTCATCTCACTGCTTGAATTTATACCCTTTCATCCGTCCTGATAGCAGATAGTTTCAAATGAATTGTTTTTTTCAATTTTCCAATTGCTGCAAGTGGAGTGAGAAAAATGTATGGAATTGCACTTGACCTGGGAACCAGCGGCTTTAGAGCGCAGCTTATAGACCTGGAAACTAAAAAAGTAGTAAGAACCGCAATGACGATGAGGCACCCCCTTCCGGGGGGCAACGTTATCGACCACCTGGACTTTGCCCTTGAAGTAGGCGAGGACATTGCAAACGGCATCATACTGGATGCCGCAAAGAAGATAATCGAAACCCTCAATGTGGAACCCGCCGCCATCAAGAAACTGGTTGTATGCGGAAACCCAATCCAGCTTTCCCTGTTCCAGAACTCGGAAATAAGGGACCTTGCCTTTGCCGGGAAGAACATGCAAAGAAGGCTGGGAGTGGAAAATGTTGACAGGAGCGCAAAGGTCTTTCCGGCTTCCGAACTTTTCAAGGGGGTTCTGGACTTGCCAAACTGTGAGATCACAGTGCCTCCAGCAATTGCCCACGAGATCGGGGCCGATGCCCTGGCAATGATGATTGAAACTGATTTCCTGAACCAGGAAGAGGTCTCCATTGTTACCGATTACGGCACGAACGCGGAGATGGCAATAAAGGTAGGGGACCGGATCATTACCGGCAGTGCGGCTGCAGGGCCTGCTATAGAAGGGCAGGGCATCAGCTGCGGAATGATTGCAAGCCCGGGAGCGATTTCGGACGTGAACCCCGAAAACGGATACTGGAGGCTTACGGTCCTGAACGAAAGGATGGAAAGCAGACCTGGAGACCTTGTCGATCCCGTAACCGGCGAAATAAAGGAGAAAGGGGAAATAGAAGCCGTCGGAATTACCGGCACGGGAGTGATCGCGGTCATTGCAGTTGCCATGGAAACAGGCCTTATGGAGCAGCCTCCGAAACTTCCCAACAAGAAGCTGGTCCTTGGAGAAGGCATCGAAATCACGGAGGAGGACATTGCCGAAGCCGGAAAAGCCATAGGGGCAATCCGGGCAGCTCAGCTTACCCTCCTGCTGGAAGCTGGCGTACCCTTCGAAGGACTCGAAAACGTCTACATGTCCGGAGCCTCCGGGACATACGTGGACTGCAAGAAAGCCAGGAAAATAGGCTCCTGTCCGGATTTCTCGAGGAAAGCCGTGCAGTTCGGGAACACTTCCATAGCCCTTGCACGGGAACTTCTCCTGGACGAGTCCAGGCTCGATGAGGTCATTGCCCTTGCCGGGACCATCAAAGCCGACCACCTGATGATGGCAACCAGCGAGACTTTCAAAAACATCTACACCTGCGAACTTTCATACTGGACGGAAGGCATGAACATGGCAATGTACAAAAAGTTCATGAAACTGTACAAATATCCGCCCTTCCCGGAACCGGTAAATGACGCAGTAATGGAGAAAAGAGCTGCAAAGGACATCGAAGAGACCGGAAATGTGCCGGTGGAGATTGTCGAGGATATAGGAATCACCCTCGAAGTCCCTGTGGAAGGCTGCCTCCTTTGCAAGCGTTGCAACGATGAATGCCCGGAAAATGCCCTCGTAACCATCGAGAAGGAAGGAGGACGCTTTGCAAGCTGCCGTACCCAGGACTGCCTGGGGACTAGCTGCAGGCGCTGCGTCCGGGCCTGCCCGATAAAAGCGATAAACTTCAAGAATATTGCAATTCAGAACACAAACGGGCTCCAGAGAGGCGGTATGACCGGCGGGGTCTACTGAAACCTTATCTGCGGAAACCTCCTGCTGAGATGTGCCCGAAGCCGCAGCAAACCCAGAAGCTGCCTTTGGGCCTTCAGCTTCCCCTTACCATTCTGAAACTCTGAAAAATCCGGGAAAAATGATTGGCCCAGGGAAGAAACAACAGGGAGCCAAAAAATGACAAAAATAAGAATATCTTCCCATAAATGTGGTTTAACCCATACGATATTTGGAAGAGTCGAACAAAACAGAATCATAATTGAGATAGATACCCCCTGTGAAAAGTTCAGTAAACTAAACCCCATAGAATTCCATCTACACGAACTTCCCGATAATCAGGATATGCTCACCCTGGAAATGGCAGGACAAACGGAGTGCTCTCTGGAATGCACACGGGAATGCGCCCTGGACTGTACCCGAAGCTGCCTGATCCCCTCTGCGGTTTTCAACGTCTGCTGCATGGAAAGAGAACTTGCGGAAACACCGGTTCTTGAAAGCATGGAATGCACGGTTTCAGAGCTGGAGTGACTGTTGAGAGAAGGCTTCTCATACCCGGTGAGAAAAAAATACATTTATATAACTGCCCTCCGGAAGAAATAACCACTGGCGCATACCATCAGAACTGATAGCGTTAAAAGAATAGATAAGTCCAGAACAATTGAGAATTCACAATGACCGATCAATACCCCCCTCAAAGCGTCCACTCCATACGTAAGGGGGTCAAAATAAGACAGGGTTCTTATCGGGGCAGGCAAATTCGAAACCGGAAACAGAGCCCCGGATAAAAGGAAGAGGGGAAATGCAATAAAATTAATAATTGTGCTGAACCCGTGAAAATCTTTCAGTACGGAGGACAGGATCAAGCCCGTATTTATGAAGATCATCGATATAAGGACCATTATCACGACAGAGGACAGAATTGAAGGAAGAAAAGGAAGCCTAAAACCAAGTAATACCGACATCATCATAATAATAAGTGCCTGAAGGATTGATGTGGTTGCACTTCCGGAGATCATCCCAAGAACAATAGAGACTCTGCTTGCAGGAGTCACCATAACCTCTTTTAAAAATCCGAACTGCTTGTCCATTATGACACTCATACCTGCATAAGCAGCCGTAAAAAGGAGAGTCATCCCGATAATACCCGGCACAAGATACTGAAAATATCCTATCGATTCAGGCAGACCCGGAAATTCAACTTTTCTAAAGCCCATACCCTGAAAGATCAGCATAAAAGCCGGCATGGCAATAGCGCCCAATACCCTTGATTTTGCCCTGAAATACTTTATCATTTCACGCCGCCAGAGAACATATACAACTTTTCCCTGAATCATCGGAGCATCCTCCTTCTCACCCGATCACGCCTGGCTGACTGCCTGGTGCCTTCCTGCTCCCGTATTATCGAACCTGTCAGGCGGATAAAAACATCTTCAAGGCTTGGTTTGCTGAAATTTATCGAACTAATCATAATACCCAGATTGCCGGCAGTCTGAAAAATATAAGGAATGTTTTTCTCATAATCCGATATAAGAACTTCAAGCATTTTTCCGTTCGGAACAATTTCCCTCACCCATTCTTTCTCTTCAAGTGCAGTAGCAATGAGATCAACCCTCCCCTCAATAGTCAGGCTGACACAATCCCCCCGAAGACAGTTCTTCAGACCTGACGGAGTATCGAGTGCAATTATCTTTCCATGATCAATTATCGCAATGCGGTCACAGAGGTAATCGGCTTCTTCCATATAATGGGTGGTCAGAATGACAGATGTCCCGTAATTTTTGTTCAGGTTTCTGATATGGTCCCATATTGATCTCCTGGTCTGTGCATCAAGCCCGAGAGTAGGCTCATCCAGAAACAAAACCTTTGGATAATGAATAAGCCCCCTTGCAATTTCAAGCCGCCTTTTCATCCCACCCGAATAATTTTCAACAAGAATATCAGCTTTATCAGCCAGACCCACAACATCAAGCACTTCCCGGATTCTTTTTTTCCGCTCATCTGAACCGATGCTGTACATCATAGCGTGAAATTCAAGATTTTCCCGCCCTGTAAGCCCTATATCAAGCGAAGGGTCCTGGAATATTATTCCGATATTATTCCTTACCTCACCTGGATCCCTTCTAAGATCATATCCTGCGATTTCAGCATCACCTGCCGTAGGAAGAAGAAGAGTAGTCAGCATATTGAGAATAGTCGTCTTTCCCGCACCATTAGGGCCTAAAAGCCCGAAAAGCTCTCCGGGCTCAACCGAAAATGAGACCCTGTCCACAGCAGTAAATTCCCCGAATTTTTTTGTAAGCTCTTTAATTATTATTGCACTCATATTAAACAGAACCTTCAAACTAAACAAAAGCTTCAGACCGGAATTTTTGAAAAATAATCATAAGCTCACCTTTCACTTACAAAAAATAAACAGTGTAAGTTTAAAAATTGTATAAATAAGATCCGTAGTGCTTAATGATTATGACAGCAAAGCCCTATTCTTGAGCCCACAAGCCTTTTTGTATACTCATCATAAGGTGAAAGCATAACATCGTGGGAATTTCCCATCTCTACAATCTTTCCGGAATTCATAACGGCTATTCTGTCAGCAATCTTCAGTGTCAGGGAGAGGTCATGTGAAATATATATCATTGCAAACCCTCTCCTGTTCTGAAGGCCCTTTAAAAGACGCAATACATTTGCCGAGGTTGAAACATCCAGAGCCGAAGTTATCTCATCGGCAATAAGAAGTTTTGGCTCCATAACCATTGCTCTGGCAAGTGCAACCCTTTGCCTCTGCCCGCCGCTGAGTTCCCCGCAATATTTACTGAGGAAATTATCAGTAGTGGGGAGACGAACCAGTTCAAGGGCATTTTTAACCATTTGCAGCCTGTCTCCATTGGACCCGATCTTATTGATATAAAGAGGCTCTTTGACTGCATCAAGCACAGTAAACCTGTTGCTGGTTGAACTGAACGGATCCTGGAATACTATCTGAATGCCATTGACCTTGTTTCCGTAGCTTCCCCCGCCGGCATTCCCGTCCATAAACAATACCTCTCCGCACTCGGGCTTTATTACGTTTGCAAGGATATGCGCAAGGGTTGACTTGCCTGAACCGGTCTGACCGACAACTGCAAGAACCTCCCCTTCCCTCACTTCCAGACTGACATTATCAACTGCCCGGAGGTATTCTCCATCTGGCAGACGATAACTGAAACTCAGGTTTCTGGCCTCCAGAAGGCCTGCTATGCCGCCTCTATGGCATGCAATTTCCCGCCCGCCCCCTATGGGCATCAGAACCGGGGTGGCATCTTTGCAGATATCGATTTTTTGTGTACATCTCGGGCTGAAAGGACAGCCTTTAAACTCGTCCCCTGCCGGGACATCCCCGGGAATTCCCCATAAATCTTTATAAACGAAAATATCCGGGGTCGAATGGACAAGCCCTCTCGTATAGGGGTGACGGGGAGATACGAGAATATCCCTTACAGGCCCGGTTTCAACAACCCTTCCCGAATACATAACAGCAATCCGGGACGCCACAGAAGACACAAAAGTGATATCATGAGAGATCATTAACATCGTATACCCGTTCTTTTTCTGAAGGGCGACAAGAAGGTCCCTGATCTCCTTTCGGGTAAATGCGTCAAGGGCAGAAGTAACTTCATCAAGAATCAGGAATTTAGGGTCGCATGAGAGGGCCATTGCCAGAAGGACCCTCTGCCTCATACCCCCGGAGAGCTGGTGCGGATATGAATCCATCCATTTAGGGTCAAGGCCTACAGTCCGGAACAGGTCGGCACATTTGCTCCGGGCTTTCTCCGGGCTGAACCCAAGGTGCCTTATCATCGGTTCCGTTACCTGAACGCCTACTTTCATGACAGGGTTCATGACTTCCAGGCTGTTCTGGAAAACTATTGCAATATCCTTCCACCTGAACCTGTCCATCTCTGATTCGGGTAAAGAAGAGATTAGCTCATCCCTGTAAAGAATTTCTCCGGAAATAGCCGTATTTTCCGGCAAAAGCCCCATGATCCCGAGGGCAACAGTGGTCTTGCCGCTTCCGGATTCCCCGACAATGCCCAGGATTTCCCCTTCGCCGATTTCAAAGGAAATGCCGTCAACGGCCCTGACAGTATCGGCATCGGTCAGATAGTGGCATTTAAGATCATTGATTTTAAGCAGACTCATAATCAGAAACCTTTCTTTATCTTTAATTTAGGATCAAGTATTCTCTCCATATCCCTGCTTATGAACGCAAGACAGAGCAGGAGGAAAATAAGCATAAACAACGGGGGCAATAGCCACCATTGCCAATAAGGGGTAAAATATATTGAACGAAAACCGGTTGCATGATTAAGCATCATCCCCCAGCTCTTGGAAGTGGGGTCCCCAAGGCCCAGAAAGGCAAGGCCAGCTTCGGCTATGATTGCATGGGAGGATATGCCGATGACAAGCACAAGCAGAACAGGCATAACTTCAGGAAATATATGCCTCCAGAGCAGGTAAAATGGCTTTGCCCCGTAATTCCTGGCAGCAATAATGTAGTTGTTCTTCTTTAATGACAGCGTCTGGGAACGTGCAATACGTGCGGGTTTTGCCCAGCTGAAAAGAACAAGTACAAAGATTACGTTAAAAATACTCGGGCCGAGAAAAGCGGATATTACAATCAGAAGAGGAAAACTCGGAAGGGCCATTGTCACATCAATTACTCTCATCAGGCCCTGGTCAATGTGCCCTCCCATATATCCGGCCAGTATTCCGAGAGCTCCTCCCCCAAAACCTGCCGCAAAGGCTACTGCAAGCCCTATTGTAAGGCTCATTCTTGCCCCGTAACATATCTGTGACCAGATATCCATGCCAAGTTCGTCGGTTCCGAGTATGTGCCCTGGACCCGGAGGTTCAAGGGAATCCCCTGTGATCTTCTGAGGAGGATAAATTGTTATCATGGGAGCAAAAACTGCCATTAAAATGATGCAGATAACGCCAAAGATCCCAATTTTACCTTCAATACTGAATCTGGAGAATGGCTTAGCTATAGTACTAAATTTAGAAAATTTCCTGGCTATACTGCTGATAATTTGGTTAATTCTGTTAATATTCAAAGCCTGAATAAAAGAGAGTATTCCGGCATTTCCAGAGGTAGCAATATCTTTTATCATATCCCAACTCTCGGATCAAGTTTCCCGTATATTTTGTCAACCAGCAGATTGCAGACAAGTATGGAGACCGCAATTACCAGGAGAATGCCCTGGATTAGAGGATAATCCCGGCCGACTACAGCACTTCGGAGGGTCATCCCTATGCCGGGATAAGAAAAAACACTCTCAACAAGTACAACCCCACCCATCATTATGCCGATCATAAAACCTGTTCTTGTCACTACAGGAAGCAGGGCATTTCGGAGGGCATGCCGGATCCATACGGTTTTTTCCCCCAGCCCTTTGGCCCGGGCAGTCCTGATGTAATCCTTTGTGGTCACTGTAATCAGGGTATTTCTGGTGAGCAGGTACACACCGGTAAGCTGTGAAAGTGATAGGGTCACAATGGGCAGGAAGGCGTGGTACAGTATATCCCATGCCTGTTCTGCCGGACCGTTATAGTCCGCGAAGGGAGTAACAGCACCTGCGAGCGGGAAAAGCCTGAGATAGACACTAAAAACCAGAAGGAGGATCAGGCCAAGCAGAAATGAGGGAATTTCCGCAAAGGCTATCAGACCCGTCATCATAATTCTGTCGCTCCCTTTTTTCCGGTTCTTTGCCGAAAGGGTTCCGAGAATCACCCCGGAGATTGTACTGATTACCGTAGCACCCACGACAATCAACACAGTCCAGGGGAGGTGGAGCATTATTACATCACTGACAGGCATTTTGTAATAAATGCTCCTGCCCAGATCTCCCGTCATCAGATTTTTCATATATACCAGAAACTGTTCATAAAGCGGCCGGTCAAGTCCGTAATAGTTCAGGTAATAAAGCCGCTGCTCCTCTGTCATTACAATAATTTCTTCTCCGACCTCATCTGCGGAAGTGGTTGAGAACGGGTCTCCGGGCATCATCCTCGGAAGGAAAAAATTAATGGCAAGAATTACAAAAAGGGTCGATAACAACCTGAAAATAAACGAATTCCTGTCCTTTTCCATCCAATCATCTGCCCCTTTACCACCCGATCATCTGCCGTTAACTTCCCAGACCATCATCCCGGTGTATACATCCGACTCGGAACGGTAGTTTCCATCCGGAGAGGCATTTTGATAATAATCCATTATTTTTTCCTTTGTTTTATCATCAAAATCACGGCCCCGTCCAATGAACCCTATTGCCTGTTCTGCCGCCTCTTTCCAGTTTTGCTCTTCCTTCCATTCGGAATGGTTGATCCTGAGCGAGGGCCTGTAGCCTGAGAGGTAAAGATACATGAAAGGGTAAATTATGCCGTTCATGTTATTCTCGGATTTTTCCCCGAGTATCGAACTCCGGATATCCCGATACGCCTTATCCTCAACTCTTCTCAGGAAGTTACTGTAATAACAAAGGTTTTTTGAGCAGGCCATCATCATATCAAAGTTTTCAACATCCCTTATCCCGGGAGTCATGGAGGCAATTACAAGGTCAAATTCGTTCCGAAATCCAAGTTCATCTATGTCTGCCGTCCACCAGGAGCATTCAATGATATCTATCGGAAGAGACTCCTTTTTTACGGCATCTTTTAGTCTGTTGAGCATTCCGGAAGATATATCAAGTGCGGTCACCTCTGCTCCGAGCCTTGCGAGAGGAAGGGAGAGGGTACCGGGTCCGCACCCGATATCCAGGACTCTGGAACCTTCCGGGGAAAAACCGGCTTCTTCAAGAAGTTCGAGAATTTCATCGGTTCTCTTCTTCCGCTTATCTTTGCCAATATTATTAGCATAGTTCTCGGAGCGCTTGTTCCAGAACTCTGCCATCCTGCCCTCATCCCGGATCAAACCGTCACCCACAGCTTTTTTCCAGCACTCGATCAGGTTATTAATATCATCTTTTTGCTGCAATTCGATCCCTCTCAAGATATGAAAGAATGCTGTGTGTCCTTGCATGGTGGTCGTACATATTCATCCAGCCGTCGTATTTTGAAATGCGCCAGACATCATACGATGTAGTATAATAGAGCGGGATTGCGGGGATATCATTCGCAAGGACGGTCTGCATGTCGTATACTATTTCCTTCCGTTTCTCATCGTCCAATTCCTGCAATTCCTGAGTACCAAGAGCATTCAGAGTATCATTGTGGTAACCAAATACTGCTGCACCGGAGGATACACTTCCTGACTGTGTTGTATCACAGTATCTTGTACGAAGATAATCCGCATCTGCTCCCCAGCCCCCAAAGCCGCTTATCAGGAGTTCAAAGTCTCCGTTCTTCAGATTGGTATCACGGGATTTACTCTCCAGGGCCTTTACCTGAACGTCAATTCCTGCTTCACTCAGTCTCTCTTTTATAAGCTCGCCGATACGGACTTCGCCACTGCCAAGAGACAATACATACGACAGTTTTTCCCCGTTTTTATCACGTATTCCATCCCCATCTGTATCAATCCATCCGGCCTCTTCAAGCAATTCCCCGGCTTTCTCCGGATCGTAGCTATATTCCGGCTGGTCAGGATTATACCAGATGTGGTCTTCAGAGAGTATGCCCATCTTACCGGATTTCCCTGCACCTCTTGCGATCTTTTTCACCAGTTCGTCACGATCAATGGCATAAGCAAAAGCCTGCCTTACTCTCCTGTCAGCAAGCTCCGGACATGCTTTCATGTTGAAATAAAACTGGTAACCCCAGAAAGCCGGCTGCTGGACTATTCTTACATCAGGGTCTGATGTGAACCGATCAAGAATATCAGGAGATATACTTGTGAAATCTATTTGCCCCTGTTCAAAAGCTATTAAGGAATCGCTGACAGGAATGAATTCTACGGCTTCAACGGCAGTATCCGGTCCCCAGAAATTGTCGTTTGTTACAAACCTGTATGATCCGTGCTCTTTATTGTACTCATCAAGAAGGAACGGGCCAGTACCGATGACCGCCTCCGGATCAAGGAAAGTGAAAGGATCCGAGACATCTTTGTAGATATGCTCGGGTATGATATTAAAACTCGTGAGCTTGTAAAGGAATGATGAAGCAGGCTGGACCAGCACGAATTTGACGGTGTTGGGATCCACTACCTGGACATTATCTACAACGCCGGATTCAATTCCACCCGAGATAGGTACATTTTCCTGCTCATAATCGAAAGTAAATTTAACATCACTTGCCGTGAAAGGTTCTCCATCGCTCCATGTGACACCTTCACGGAGATAGAATGTATATTCCATTCCATCTGAACTGACCTCCCAGCTTTCAGCAAGCCAGGGAATTATACCTATTTCATCTCTTTCTACCAGACTGTCAAAGATCATTCCGACCTTCGATGACCCGGGACCCCTCGGATATATCGTAAACGGCTGTGGATAGCCATAATCTCCGCCGCTCAGATAAACAACATCCGCGTGCTGTGATCCGTCAGCAGTATTCTCAGCCAGGGTTTCCCCAGCCGGTGTCCCGGTCTGAGCACTCTGGCCAATACAGCCTGCACTCATTAAGATCAGGGCTGTCAGGAAAACAGTAAATAATACTAATAATTTTTTTTTCTCCATTACAGAACACCCTTTTTTTGTGAATTACCCTACTAATCATCTGAGAATCTGAATAAAAGATATTAACAACACACAGTTGTATTACATAAAAATATAAAAGTATTACTAAATGTACCCAAAAAAAGAATTAGATATAATTTGATTCTAAAATAATATTTAATTTGACGATGTTTTCTTAAAAATTAGGTTTCAAGTCCTATTTTGTGATTCTGTCAGTAACGGTAGTTGATATGCTATGAAGCTCAAGAAAGAAAAATATTAGATAAATTCGAAACCTGGTTTTCGCGATTCACATAGGATGAAAATTTTGCATCCCTGGTTCCGGATCAGGCAGAAAGTGCCTCATGATTGGTATTTCACAGGTAACTTCGTAATGCCCTTCGGAGAAAAAAACTGTTTTAATCGATTGTACGAGCATATACGAAAGATCAGGCACCTAAAAAGTGAGGACGAAAAAAAATTGCATCCATTTACAAAAGGTCTTTAAAATTATAGTTGCTGCAACGTAGAGCGTCGGCCAAAAATATAGATATGAAAAACTAATTTTAGGATACAGCACATAAGAAACAAAAAACCAGAAAAATACCTTTAAGGGCACTGAGCAAAAAGAATTTAAGTGCCCGGAGCGTGACTCGAACACGCGACCTCCAGATATCTCAGGAGATTAAAGACGCCTCATATAAAGTCCCTATGAGTCTGGCGCCCCAACCGACTAGGCTATCCGGGCTTGCAACACACAAATGGCTAAAGTTATATTAAAGGGTAACGATTGAAAACCTGAAAAATCGGATTTTTTTGTAAATTTTTAGAGGAAGAAAGCAGGCAGAAAAGGGGAGAAACAAACCTGCAATATTGAGAGTATGTTGCATAAATCCGGGAGGCACGTTATGTTAGAAGTAACATAATAGGGTAATATATAATAAAAGTGAGTTATGGGGATATGGTCAGTATAACAATCGTATATATAATAAGAAAGATATATAAATGAAATTTCGGTCGTTTTTAAAAAGAAGATTCCCCGGGAAACTGACCCTACCGGAATTTCAGTCAATGTTTTTATAAAGGTTCTAACAGCCGACACAGATAAATCTAGGCAAATATATATAAACCATATAATTATAATGAAAAATCGATATAAAACCGTACAAAAAGAGTGAAACATAAAATCCCATTCAGGACCAGAAAAGCCATTATTAGGGCATGGAACCCGGACCTTCACTGGACCAACTCAACAGGAGGGCGCTTTCAAAGGAGGGTAATCCTCTCAAAGAACGGCCTTGCAAAGAGAGATTCTTGAAGGGAATTGCGTACAACTGCCGCAACCCTACCATTACTGACCTCCATGATGTGCAAAAGCATATCGAAGGACCCGTGCTCCTTTCATTATATTTACTTGTTACACTTCCCAACCAATCAAACATCAATCAAACATCAATCAAACCCTCAAATAGATAAAAGCCCGAATACAGCCCCGGACCTGAAGCTTCATAATCGGGCAGTGCCAGGTTAAAAGCCGGCCATTTCCTGCTTTACAGGGCTGCCAGAGAGCTAATTAGAGCTAATTAGAGCTAATTATACAGCTCAAAACAATGATTCAGCTTATCGAGACCTAATTACCCCCCAGATGAGGAATTTCCATGAAATTGAAAGCGAATCTGATATCCGGAAGAACCGCCGACCAGGGCGCACATCTGGAAGCAAAGACGCACAAAGGCTATTTTGATGCCTGCGCGTACTGCGAACTGAACTCCTCGGACCTTGAAAAACTGGGTGTTTCCGAGGGAGACAGCCTGAAGGTCACCACCGATTTTGGGGAAGTGGTGGTTTTTGCAAAAGCAAACGAAGGAAATCCTGACAGCCTAGCCTTCATTCCCATGGGGCCCTGGGCAAACGCGGTACTGAACCCCGACACCCACGGCTGCGGAATGCCGGGCTTCAAAGGCGTCCCTGCGGAAATCGAAGCAACGGAAGAAAAGCCTCTGGACATGAAGGCTCTCATGAAAAAGTACAGGGAAGAGTAAGAAAGCTCTGAACTCGGAGGAAAAAAATATGCCAGTAATAAAAGACGCAGTATGTTCCCTCTGCGGGTCCCTCTGCGACGACATCACGGTTACTGTCGAAGATAACAAGATCACAAAAATTGAAAACGCCTGCATCCTCGGGCACAGTAAGTTTGTCGGCATGTTCGAGCACGACAGGATCGAGACCCCGATGATAAGGAAAGAAGGGGAACTGGTCCCTGTCTCCTACGAAGAAGCCATCGAGGCTGCCGCAAATATCCTTGTAAACTCCAGGAGGACGCTTTCTTACGGCTGGTGCTCCACTTCCTGCGAAGCCATCAGCAAGGCCATCCAGCTCGCTGAAGAAACGGGCTCTATCATCGATTCCACAGCAAACGTCTGCCACGGGCCTTCAGCCCTTGCAGCACAGGAAAAGGGGGCCCCTTCAGCCACTCTGGGAGAAATTAAGAACAGGGCAGACGTGCTCATCTTCTGGGGCTGCAACCCCGTACACGCCCACCCGCGGCACATGTCCCGTTACTCAAGCTTTTCAAAAGGCTTCTTTACCGAGAAGGGCAGGAAAGGCAGGAAAATGGTGGTAATCGATGTCCGTAAGACCGATACCGCAAAGCTGGCCGACACGTACGTTGAAATCGACCAGGGTTCTGACCTGCTTTTGATCACGGCACTCCGCTCAATCGTAAACGGGCATGCGGATGTTGTGCCTGAAACCGTTGCAGGAGTCTCAAAAGCCGAAGTAATGGAACTTGCCGAAACCCTGAAGAACGCAAAGTTCGTCTGCGTCTTCTTCGGCATGGGGGTCACCCAGTCCCGCTCTAAGTACAAGAACGGGGACGGCGTATCTTCCCTGATCTCGGACCTCAACCAGCACACCAAGGCCGTCATGATAGGGATGCGCGGGCACTACAACGTCACAGGCTTCGGACAGGTGGCAACCTGGGAAACAGGCTTCCCCATGGCAATCGACTTTGCCAGAGGCTACCCCTACTATAACCCCGGAGAGACCGGGGCAAATGACGTACTTGTCCGCGAAGAAGCTGACGCGGCAATCATCGCCGCAGCCGATGCAGGAGCCCACTTCCCGCAGAAAGCTGTCAGGCACCTTGCAAAGATCCCGGTAATCCAGATTGACCCGTACGCCAACCCGACCACCGAAATTGCCGACGTGATCATCCCGGCAGCCGTGGTGGGGATCGAAGCTGAAGGGACAGCCTACAGGATGGATGCAATCTCCCTCCGCATGAAGAAACTGATTGATTCGAAGTTCAAGACCGACGAAGAAATTGCAAAAGACCTGATTGCAAAAGTCAGGGAACTGAAGAGAGGTGCATGAAAATGTCGGAAATCCTGATTAAAAACGCAAGCGTCTGCGACCCGGCCCAGGGGATCAACTGCGAGGCAATGGACCTCTGCATAAGAGACGGAAAGATCGTGGAAAGCGTCTCTGAGAACGCGAAGGTTATCGATGCAGGAGGCAGGCTCGCCATGGCCGGCGGCTTTGACGGGCACACCCACAGCGCCGGCAAGATCAACGTAGGGCGCTTCATTAACCCAAACGACGCAAGGAAGAACCTGGTCCCGGGACTTTCCGGGCAGGTGGCACGCACTGAAAAGACCAGGGCACAGGTAGGGTACAACACTCCGAATACCTACGCAATCGGGTACAGGTATGCAAAACTCGGGTACACAACCATCTGTGAAGCCGCAATCCCCCTCCTTGCTGCAAGGCACACCCACGAAGAATTCAAGGAAATCCCGATCCTTGATAAAATGGGGCTCTCCCTCTTCGGGAGCAACTGGCAGGTCATGGAATACATCCGGGACAAGGAACCCGAAAAACTTGCCGCCTACATTGCCTGGGGCCTGAAAGCCTCCCGCGGCTACGGAGTAAAGATCGTAAACCCCGGCGGCGGAGAAGCCTGGGGCTGGGGAAAGAATGTCAGCGGACTCTACGACCCTGTCCCGAACTTTGACGTTACCCCTGCCGAAATCCTGATGGGACTTGCCGAAGCCAATGAGCGCCTGCAGCTCCCCCACTCCGTGCACGTACACTGCAACAACCTGGGAAAGCCTGGCAACTACGCAACCACCATTGAGACCATGAAAATGTTCGAGAAGGTTAAGCCTTCCAGGGACAGGCAGAGCCTCCACGTGACCCACGTGCAGTTCAATGCCTACGCCGGGACTTCCTGGAGAGACTTTGAGACCGGAGCCCCCATGGTTTCAGACTACGTGAACGGTGCAGACCACCTGACCTTTGACCTGGGACAGGTTATCTTCGGCCCTGCCGTGACAATGACTGCTGACGGGCCTGTGGAATACGCAAACTCAAGGATGCTGCATGAGAAGTGGAGCAACCAGGACGTAGAACTTGAAGATGCCTCGGGTGTGGTGCCCCTGTTCTACTCCCCGAAGAGCTTCGTAAACGCAGTCCAGTGGGCAATCGGGCTTGAACTTGCCCTGCTTGTAAAAGACCCCTGGAAAGTAATGTTTACAACTGACAGCCCGAACGGCGGCTCCTTTGTAAACTATCCGGAAGCCTTCACCTACCTGATGAGCGCAAAGAAGAGGGAACAGGTCATTTCCGGCTTCTCCCAGATGGCCCTGGACAGAATGGTCCTGCCCGGAATCGACAGGGAACTGGACTTCTACGAGCTTGCAGTAATGACCAGGAGCACCCAGTCAAAGATATACAGCATGCCCGAGAAAGGAAACCTGAAAGTCGGTTCTGACGCAGATATTGCAATCTACGACCTCATTCCGGGGCAGGTTGACCCGTCCGCAGAACATGAAAAAGTCAAGAAAGCCTTCTCAGGTACAGCGTATACCCTGAAAGACGGGGAAATCGTCGTAAAAGACGGAGAAATCGAAGCCACCCCGAAAGGCAGGGTCTACTGGGTGAATGCAAAAGTTCCCGAAACTGTCGACACCGCCATGCAGAAGGACATCGACTTCAAGTTCAAGAAATACTACACCGTGAGCAAGTCTAACTACATGGTAGAGGACGCATACCTCACAAAGCCTGTAGAGATCGACACTGAGGGGGTATTCTAAATGCAGGTCGTAAAGCTTTCCCTGAAAAAGGCCAACAAGATCCCGATCGAAGCCGACAATGTGAACCCTGACAACTTCGCAGGCAAGACGAAGGAAGAGATCGAGGCGATTCTCGTCTGGTACGGGAACGGCCAGTGCCCCCTCGGCGACTTATTCAATGTCGAGGTGGAAGGAAGTGACTCCGTTGAGAACACAAAAATAGTGATCGAAGGAGACGTCTCCAGGGTCAAGCGCATCGGACAGGACATGAGTGCCGGGGAGATCGAGATCAACGGCAACGTGGACATGCACTGCGGCTCGAATATGAGAGGCGGAAAAATCACTATCAACGGTGATGCGGACAGCTGGCTCGGCTGCGAGATGAAAGGCGGGGAAATCACCCTCAACGGAAACGCCGCCTACTACGTAGGGTCCGGGTACCGCGGAGAGTCCTGCGGCATGCGCGGAGGAAAGATCACCGTTAACGGCGATGTAAAGGACTACCTCGGCGAGCACATGTGCGGAGGAGAAATCCTCGTCAAGGGCAACGCCGGCCTCCTCCCTGCAATCTCAAACAACGGCGGCACAATCACCATAGAAGGCAGTGCCACCATGCCCGCAAGCGAAATGAAGAGCGGGACAGTAATCATCAAAGGCGAGACATCCGACCTGCTCCCCTCCTACAAAGAAGACGGGACCGAAGAAGTGGATGGCATCACCTACCGCAAATTTGTGGGCGATGTCAATGCCGGCGGAAAGGGCGTGCTGCTTATAAAATGAACAGGCAGCAGGTATATTGCCCAGACATAAAAAAGCAGTAAAAGCAGTAAAAGCAATAATGGATAAGAATTCGATCTGAAAGAGCGCATTTTTTGAGCGCTCTTTTTCCCTTTTTCTCTTGTATTTCATTCAGCTTAATCGAACTCTATTATTTTCACTTATTTTAGTTATGCTAATTGATTTCTGCTAATTGATTTCTGCTAATTGATTTCTGCTAATTGATTTCTGCTAATTGATTTCTGCTAATTGATTTCTGCTAATTGATTTCTGCTAATTGATTTCTGCTAATTGACTTTTGCTAATTGCTTATTATATCGCTTCGGCAATTTTGCGTCTGCGAATTAAAACTCTGCTAATTTTACGTCTGCAAATTTTAGCCAGGAATCTGCTTAGCAATTAAATTAGCATCTGTATTTTGAAAATCGAGACTTCGAAATAGTGCTTCGGAAATACACCAGGGAAGACTTTCGACCTTTGTCGAAATTTCAAAAAATGAAACAATAAGAAGATCAGAAAAGAAATTAAACAAAAAAGAGGGCATTGAGCCCTGCTTTCCTGAAAGGAAAATGAATCAGTATTCCTGTTGGATCAGTATCCGGTGGCTTCTGCGAGTTCCTTAACAGTAGAACTGTCATCAGAATTTCCGAAAACTACGAATATATAGTTCTCGTGCTTCCAGATATAGGAATACCTGGGCACATCATCTCCTCCAATCGTCGCATATTCGGTGATCTTCACCGCAAAATGCCCGTTAAAGGACTCTTCCACGAAGCGTGAGCCAACATTGAGCGGCTTGAAGGATGACTTGTATGCAAAGATCAAATCGTCGGCAGCAGAACTGCTCTCGCATTCTATTACATCCACATAAAAATCAGATCCGTCGGAGTATTTGTACATCCCTTCGGACCCTCCCAGAATTCCGGAAACGTTTTCAGCTTTATAATCTTTCCTTATTTCATCTGCGGAGAGAGGGAGAGAAGCGAGGTATTCAAATCCTGCCGGAAGGTTTTCAAGCTCACTCATGGCTGCTGCACCTTCTTCCGTATTTGCACCAGACCCGGGGGCATCTGGACCCGTTTCATTAACTGCAGGGTTATTATTATCCACACAGCCCGAAAACGCGATCATCAAAACCGCAAGTAAAGATATCAAAGCTATACTTTTTTTCATAAACTTCACCTTGATCTTGTAGATCCTGAAAAGAACAGGCAGGTCATAAAAGAGTCGCCTGGATTTAAAAGTATCTGTAAAGAAAGTGTCTGCAAAAGTAAATTCAAAAAAGAGTAAAAGAGAAGGGTTAGGAAAACCCTTCACTCAAAGAATTTAGTTTCTCCTGACGAGGTAGACCACTGCAAGGAGGCCAGCAAGTCCGAGAACAATTCCGAAGCCTGGTGTGGGCTCTTCGGTGGGTTCCTCGGTGGGTTCTTCCTCGGTGGGTTCTTCCTCAGCGGGGGTTTCAGTTACTTCCTCGGTGGGTTCCTCAACAGGGGTCTCAGTGGGTTCCTCTGCGGGGGTTTCTTCCTCACCGGGGGTAACTGTAGGTTCTTCCTCAGCGCCTTCGATGGTCAGTTCAACGAATGGGTAGTACCTGAGATCGCTAGAGTCAGCAACCTTGAACTTCATGTTCTGTCCAAGGGTCTGGTCAGAGTCCCTGGTCAGAGTGAAGGAGTCCTTGTTCTTAAGAACCAGGCTACCGAAGGTCTCAGCGTCCTCGTCACCATTGTTGATATCAGTGACCTCAAGTTTGCCGAATTCATCATCAGACTCGATGGTCATGGCGTTCTGGTAGTCGATGAGCCAGAGACCTTCGATCTGGGCAATGCTGTCCACAGCGCCCTGGAAGACCTGGTTCACGTGTACTCTCAGAACAACGATGTTGTCTTCGTCCTCAATGTCGTCAAGGTCAACGATCCATGTCTTGTCAGCGGTGACATCAGAGTCAACGTTAATGATTTCATCGTCGATGAACTCGCCGTCCTTGGTGAACTCGAGCCAGACCTTCTTACCGTCTACATCAACCTGCTTGGCTTCGAGAGAGTAGCCGCTGCTGAGGTCGATAACTTCACCGGTACGGAGAGTGTACTTTTCATCACTGTCAAGCAGGAGCTTTGCAAGCTTGTCCGGCTTTGCTTCATAAACTGAGTCATCCTTGGCTTTCAGCGGGACGTACTTTTCTGCAAAGAAGCCCATGACAGCGTACTGGTCCACATCTGCTTCCCAAAGGTCATCGGTTTCACTGGTGTATTCGTAGTCCACTGCGGTAATGTCAGCCTCATAGACAAGGTCGCCATCCTCAATCTTACGGTCGGAGCCGCTCAGATCGGAGTCGATGGTAAGGGTCTCAGAGTAGACGTCATCATTCAGGTCGTAGAAGAAGCCAGCAAAGCTCTTGTAATCCCACACGGCATCGCCGGTTGCAACTGAACCCCTGATTTCGTAGGTGCCGGGTTCGGTGTATTCCTTCATCAGGTAGAACCTGAGGTTAGCGGAGTCGTCAGCGACCTTGAATTTCAGGCCCTTTGCAATGTTCTGCTTGGAGTCAGAGGTAAGGGTAATGGAGTCCTTGTTCTCGAGAACCAGGTTTCCGAAGGTCTCGTCGTCCTCGTTACCATTGTTGATTCCCGTGACTTCAAGTTTTTCAAATTCATCATCAGACTCGATGGTCATAGCGTTCTGGTAGTCGATAAGCCAGAGACCTTCGATCTGGGCAATGCTGTCCACAGCGCCCTGGAAGACCTGGTTCACGTGTACTCTCAGAACAACGATGTTGTCTTCGTCCTCAATGTCGTCAAGGTCAACGATCCATGTCTTGTCAGCGGTGACCTCAGAGTCAACGTTAATGATTTCGTCGTCGATGAACTCGCCGTCCTTGGTGAATTCGAGCCAGACCTTCTTACCGTCTACGTCAACCTGCTTGGCTTCGAGAGAGTAGCCGTTGCTGAGGTCAAGAACCTCACCGGTCCGGAGAGTGTACTTGGTGTCGGTATCGAGAAGGAGCTTTGCGAGTTTGTCCGGCTTTGCTTCATAAATGGTGTTGTCCTTAGCGTTCAGCGGGACATATTTCTCTGCAAAGAATCCCATCAGGGTGAACTCATCGTCTTTCCAGTCTCCAGCGTAGTCATAGCTGGTGTTGACGATCTGGCAGGTGTAGACGAGACCATTTTCCTCGATCTTCCTGCCATCGACTAACGGGCCGCCAGGGAGCTCGATTGTCTCACTGGTAAGGTTGTCATCAATGTCGTAGTAGAAGCCGGCAAAATCAGTAGAACTGATTGTAATGCCGTCTTCTAATTGAGTGGCATTGTATACTGAACTGCGGACCTCAACGACGTCTGCTGCACTTGCGCAAGAGGCAAATACAGTTAAGACCATGAGGGCAGCCAGTGTAACTGCTGCAAATCTCTTCATTTTGTTGTTTCCTCCGTATTCATTAAAATATATTGTATGTAAGAAGGAGTGTCGGGATCAAACACTGCAAGGGTTTCGCCTTTCTTCACCAAATAAGACTTATGATTTTCGTCTATTGCCGAAGAGGATTTCTTCACCCTCCTTATCCCTTCAAATTGGATTACAAGTGTTCTATAAAATAATTGCCTTATTAAATCTTTTGTGGTCTATTTCAGAGAATTCAAACCAGAAAAGCGCAAAACAACGATACAAATGACGGTAAATGTCGAATAGATCTTAGAAGGACATGCATCAGGTGTTAACATACAGATTAAAGTCGAAATACTTATAAAATACTATTGAAAAAAGGTGTATAATATAGGGGGACAGGGAAAAAGAAATTTGAGGAAATGTTGATTTAAAATATGATCAACTGAAAGCCAGAATACAACTCACAATGGCACACGAATTTTCCAGAAATTGAATTCCAGAAATTCCCTACACCACCATAAGTATTTTGGAGCCTTTTTTGCCGTATCCTCCCCAAGGATAAACGTATCGTATGGATCTCCACATTAGCTCCTCTTTAGCTCCTCTTTAGCTCCCTTTAGCGCCTCTTTACTCCTTCATTACCTTCTTCTCACTAATTAATACATTAAGCACTACATTAGCTCCGACCTTTTTGGCATTTGTGACAGAACTCATACTGATTCATTAAAGGCTGGAATAGGCCACAAGCTTAAAATCCAGGGCAATCCTGCGCATTAACTAAATAAGGGAAATTTCACACAGTATACAACCAGTAGCAGGACAACATTTTAAATATATAATAGAAAAAGATTCTGAAATTATCGAGTATGCAAGGATTCGAATACAACATAGCCGGGTATAGTAAATTGCCGAAAAGAATAAAAATGAAAATAATAAATTAGTACTAATAAAAACGTCGGAACAATAATATAAAGATAAGGAACTCAATGTTCATAAAAATCTCAGCAGGATACACCCTACATAAGTAAGGGGCAGTTGACATTTGACCTCTTAAGGCGAGAAGACCCCCTTCCTCGACATTTCTGGCTTTGCCGGAAATGGCAGGGGGGATGAAAGCCGTCCACTTCCCGGCACTACATTTAATTAACTTGCCTATATACATATAAATTCGTAAAACGTTTACTGATATGATGTTAAAAGCCTATAAATTCAGGTTGTATCCTGCAGCCGAGCAAAAAACCATGATAGCTAAACATATCGGTAGCTGCAAGTTAGTCTATAATTGGGCTTTAGAACAGAAAATCAAATCTTACGAGCAGGAAGGGAAATCACTATCCCACTATGACCTGAACAAACGGCTTCCTGAACTCAAAAAAGAACATGAATGGCTTAAGGAAGCAAATTCACAGTCATTGCAGGGAATGACGAAAAACCTGGATTCTGCTTTTACCAGATTTTTCAGGAAAAATAATGGGTTTCCTAATTTCAAATTAAGAAAGAACCCTATACAGCCGTTCCCTGTCCCTCAACACTACACTGTCGATTTTGACAATAACTTGTCAAAATCCCTAAAATAGGTAAAGTTAAAGCGGTTCTCCACCAGAGGTTGGAGGGAAAACTAAAAACAGCAACGATTTCCAGCACCAACTTTCCTCTAAACTTATACGCGAGAACCGATCAATAGCTGTGGAAACGTTAAACGTTAACGTGATGCTTAAAAACCGTTGTCTTGCAAAGGCAATAAGCGATTCTTCATGAGGGAGTTTTGTTACAAAGTTAGAGTATAGCTGAATGGTTCGGGAAAACCCTGTTAAGGATAGGAAGATTTGAGCCATCAACAAAGCTTTGTAATGTTTGTGGGTATCACAATAAAGATATAACTCTGGATGTTAGAGAATGAAAATGCCCTGTGTGTAAAACAAAACATGACAGGGACATAAATGCCACTATCAATATCAAAAAATTTGCACTTCAAGTTCAAAATCTGATCGTAACTTGACACCTGCGGAACGTGGGGTAGAGCCTGTGGACTTGCGGAGTTTGCTCAGAGGTATGAAGCAGGAAGCCCCTTCCTCAAAAACCGGAGCCATCAGGCGAAGGTTTTAGGGAGGGGTAGTTCACACCTGAACAATATAATAAGTATGAAAAACACTAAGGGGAATCAGCTTTGGAATGTAACGATACTATTCAGGATGTCCTGTGCAGGATTAAGGCAATAAAAGGCGTGGAAGACACGTATATCCTTGATGAGAAAGACAGAGAAGAAATCATCGCGCTTGAGAAGAAAGCCGAAGGAGCAGTCCTGATGGGCCTGGGCGTAGGAGATAACCAGGGGATCAAGGAGGTCTTCAAGCGCCAGGCAATCATAGCTTTTACTACCAACATGGAATATGTATGGCCTGAAGGGCCCAATGTCGTTCTCATGCAGCACGGGGAAAAGGTCGGAGAAGACGTCTACGACCCCGAAAAGCTTGAAGAGTGCAAAAAGTGTAGCGATATGATGGTCATGGGGAACTTTGTGATTTACAAAAATGCAGTTCCCAAGCCAAAAGAAGCAAAAAAAGAGCCTCTTACCGTGGTCCTCCCACCCCAGAAATGCCCGGAAGTCGAATGTGCCTGCGGCGTGACCAACGTGGTACTGGCATCGCCTTCCACTCCCACGGACGAGTATCTCAGGTCAAGGATGGGGCTTAAGACGGGCATAGGCCTTGGGACCTTTATCATAGGGCTCGACTTCTGCTGAAGGTTCTATGGACGGGGTGCATCAAAAATGGACCCCGTAAAAATCCATTAAGACAAATCCATCCTGTTGCATGAAAAGAATATACATCCATTATATAACAGAAATATAACAGAATTAAATATACGTGCATTACATTACTTGACAAAATATGCGTGCATTATATTACATGACAATGAGATGCACAAGATATGGCAATTTATCAATTAAATGCCGGAACAATTACATCCCGGCACGCAGATTGCCGCAGAATGTTTTACGTAACAAGGCCCCAATTTATGAAAGCAGAAAGCAATCTTTTTTTAAAACATAACCTGTTGAATTTTTACAATCAGGTGGGAACCCATCGGGAAACTACCCGGACACAGGAAATTATAAAGAAAGGAATTAAAAACAGGCAACAAACAGGAGAATCAAAAGCCTGCGCCAAATAAGGGAATGTAAAAACCGGTAGAATACAGGGGAATCAAAAAAACAGTGCCGTATGTAACAGGCTTTTTTGCTCTCAAAATACCTGCCCCAAAAGGAACAAACGGGAATCCCGGAAACCGGAAAGACGGAATGTAAAAAATGAAACAAGATGATTTTAACAGGGCCTGTCGGGAAGTCCTTGAGATGGTGCTGGCAGGCAGGATAAATGACGAAGAGCAGCTTAACAAAGCAAAAAAAGAAGTTAGCAAACGCTACCACCTCTCAAGCCTCCCCCGGAACGGGGACATAATCGTACAGGGCACTCCCGAAGAGCAGGCAGTAATAAAAGAATTCCTCAGGCGAAAGCCTGTAAGGACCATCTCCGGTGTTGCGGTAATTGCGGTAATGACCTCGCCTGCCCCCTGTCCCCACGGCATCTGCCTGCCCTGCCCCGGAGGTCCGAATTCCTCATTCAGGTCTCCCCAGAGCTATATGGGAAGGGAGCCTGCCGCAATGAGGGCAATCCAGCACGAGTTTGACCCCTACGCGCAGGTTAGCTCCAGGCTTTCCCAGCTCAGGGAGATTGGGCACGACGTGGAGAAGGTAGAACTGATTGTCATGGGGGGTACGTTTTCGGCCAGGAGCCTTGATTACCAGGAATGGTTCACCAAACGCTGCCTTGAAGCCATGAATGATTTCACAGGCAAGGAGTGGAGGGAAAACGTCACCAGAATTGGAGAAGCCGTGCCCTACATTCCTCTTGAAGAAGTACAGAGAGCCAACGAAACGGCGGACATCCGTAATGTGGGCATAACCTTTGAAACCCGCCCTGACTGGGCAAGGGAAGAACACGTGGATGAGTTTCTCCGCCTGGGGGGAACAAAAGTTGAGATCGGGGTCCAGAGCGTTTACGATTTTGTACTTTCCCGCATGCAGAGAGGGCACGGCGTAGCCGAAACCGTAAGGGCAAACCGTGTTCTCCGGGACAGCGCCTTTAAGGTAGGCTTTCATATGATGCCTCACCTGCCAGGAGCGGATTCGGAGCTCGACCTGAAAGGCTTTAAAAGACTCTTTGAAGACCCGCGCTTCAGGCCTGATTACCTGAAGATCTACCCAACCCTTGTGACCGAAGGTACCCCTTTATACAGGCTCTGGGAAGCGGGAGAGTATGAAGCCCTTTCGGACGATGAAGCCGCAGAACTGGTTGCAGACATAAAGGCAGTCCTTCCGAAATGGGTCAGGCTCCAGCGCATCCAGCGCGACATCCCTGCCAACCAGATCTTTGCAGGGGTCCGGAAGAGTAACCTCAGGCAGCTTGCAGAGGAAAAGTTGAGGGAGAAGGGGAAAAAATGCCGCTGCATCCGCTGCAGGGAAGTAGGGCACAACAGCCTGAGAGGGAGAAAGGTAAACGAAAAAGACATCGAGCTTACCGTGGAAACTTATGAGGCTTGTGAGGGCACTGAACACTTCATCGCATTTGAAGACATCTCAGAAGACGTACTGATAGGTTTTACACGCCTGCGTTTCCCGGCAGCCCCACACCGCCCCGAACTGCAGGATTCCGCCCTGATCCGGGAACTGCACGTATACGGCTCCATGGTTCCAGTAGGAAAAGGAGCAAAGCAAACGGAATGGCAGCACAGGGGATACGGGAAAGAACTCCTTGAATGTGCGGAAAAAATCGCATCCGAAGCCGGGTACGGCAAGCTTTCAATAATCAGCGGGATCGGAGCCAGGGGATATTACCGGAAATTCGGGTATGCCTTAGAAGGCGTCTATATGTCGAAAACTCTGAAAAAATAAAGGCTCCGGGTAAAGGACAGTAATTTCTGACTTTTACCCCCCTAACATGCGGGAACCCGGGAACTTCACTTACAAGATTCCAGATTAAACCCTTTATGCCTGGAAACTTCCCCGACCTCACCACTTCCGGAGATAAAATATTTTGCGGGTAAAAGAATTTACACCGCAGTGGAACCTCTTTTTTAAGATGAAATATCAGGCAGGGCCAGAAGCAGATAATGTCGGATTATCCCCGTTCAAACCGGGCCGGTAAAAAGAGACATACTGTCAGAAAGAAAAGACCCAGTCCCGGCGTATCTGAATGAAAGTACAGGTCACTGACAAGAGGAAAAGGGAGAACTTCGTGAAAAAGTTAAAAATTTTTTTAGTAAAATTTATTACTGAAAAATATTATTTGTATGGTTAAGAAGTAAGACACCATCCAGACATAAGAATATTTTCGATGAGTGAGAGAGACAAATAGAAAAAACAACATCAATAGATCAAAACTAAAAAAGAATTAACATAAAAAAAAGCTGGACTTATTCAAAAATATTCCAATTATATAAGAGTTACTAAAAATATTTGATGTAAAAATATAAATAGTACATTGTAAATAAAGTAACCCAACATATTAACAATATTAGAAGGGAATAAAAAATTTCTGCACCAGTGTACAATGATGGTTAATGGCAGGCGGTTAAAATCTTAAATAAATCGAAAGATGCCCTTGAAACCCGAAAACCTCCTCACATATATAGAGATACTTGAAACTTAAATAGAGAAAAAGATCATAGAATAACCTGGATCGAGAGCATAAATCAAGTGTCATTGCAAAAGAAATGATTTTCTAAAGAAGTGGGAACCGCCAGTCTGAAGAAATTAAGCTAATGCCTCCGGACGTTAGAACTAATTTACTAAATCGAAAGCATTACAGAAAAATATTAAATAGTATGGTATGATATGGTATACTTACTTCCAACAGATATATAAAATATTTATAAAGTAGATATAGGATAACCTGAAAAATTAACCATCCCTCAAATTTGAAACCGACCTCAAGTTTATGCGTCCTTTCAGGCAAAATCCCCTTCCATTACAAAATGATGGAAATGAAAACCCTAAAGTTTAACTGCCAGATCAGGACCTTAAAACCTTTAAAATGTCAAAGCAGAGTTTTCAAAAATTCAAAAAACAGAAAACCTGGATAAAAAATATAAAACCCTAAAATAATATTAAAAACTTTAAACTTTGGAAAGTTTAAAAAACTTTAAAAAAAGGACTTTAAAGTCATAAAAAATTTTAAAAACTTTAAATCCCTAAAAATTCCAAACCTCTTAAAACCTGAAATTCAAAAACCCAAAAAATTCTTAAAAAACGAAAAAAAGATAAAAACTAAAATTTTTTTAAGATAAATTTTGGAACCCTAAATCCCTAAAACCTGAAAACGTCAAGAACCCTAAAATCCCTAAAACCTGAAATTCAAAAACCCAAAAAACCCAAAAAAGGAAAAACTGGAAGAACGGTGATAAAATGAAGATTAGAGTAGTAAGTTCAAAGGAAGAGATTGACACATTAAAAAACGATGAAGAAATTGTCCACCTCGCATTCAGGCCGTCCAACAAAGACATTTTCAAACTTATCATGAAATGTCCGGAGATTAAAGCGATCCACATCCCAAGCTCATACAAGAGAACAATTTCCAGTTCTGCACAGATGTACCTCTCCATGCAGAATATCGCTTTACTCGAGGGCGATGTCTGGGGCCACAGAAAGGACATCAACGAATACTCCGAAGTTTCCCAGCATGTTTTCGACCGCATAAAGGAGCTCAAGGAAGAAGGCCTCTCCGACGAAGACACCATTGAAAGACTTGTCAGGGAAACCAGGCTCAGCCCGGACTTCGTGACCTTCATCATATCAAACTGAATCAAAAATTTATGATGCCGGTCGGATTTCTGACCTGACCGGCACCGATTTTAAAAAACTCTCTTTTGAAAAACCCTTCCTTAGAATATTTAAATATTCGAATCCTTGAATATTTATCCTTAAACCTTTGGATTTTTTAATTCGGTCCTCCTTTTTAGTAACTTTTGCCCTAAGGCCGCATAAAAGCCGAAGGCTTTTCCGGAGATCCTCATTGGAAACTATTTCTCCACACCTCCAACCTGCCATGAGAAACACCCATCCTGAAAGATTATAAGCTTCAACGCCAGTTTTCATATAACTGCTTCAAATAATCGCTTCAAAAGAAACACATTCTGCTGGTAAAACAAATTTCTGCAGGAAAAATCACCGGGGACTCTAAAAATGACTTGTGAAAAAGCACCATTATACAGGAACCTCATTAGCAGGAGGCAATGCTTGCAGAGGATTGCAGGCTCATGCTTGCAGGTTCATGCCTGGACTGGAAATACAACAAAACCTTGTCCATAAAGAGTAAAAGCTTAAGTAAAATAGCGAAAAACAGAGGACGGGACTTTCATGACAGAATTTGAAAGAGTGCTGGTACACTCATTTAATACTTATATTGAAGAGAAAGGAATAAGAGCAATTTCATACAGGCTCAAGCAGCACAGGTTCACTTCCCAGTTCCTGGATGTGCTTGTGGACTCCCTTGACCCTGACCTTTACCTGGGAATTGAATGCAAGAGCATATCAGTGGATAAAGGGGCTAATGCTCTTTATTTTTCCCAGCATTTCACAGTTGATAAAAAAGGTGTCCACCAGATAGAAAGGATATCAGACTACCTGAAAAAATCCGGAAGACATGGGTACCTTGCCGTAGAACTCCGCATGGGGGTAGGCCGCGGCAGAGAAGCGTACATGATCCCGTGGAAGGAACTGGAACAGAGTTACCGTGCCGAAAACCTCAAGCTCACCTTACAGGAAATCCGGAATTTCCCGGAAATAAAAAGGAAAGGCAAAGGCTATAAAATCGAGCCAGGTGAATGGAAAAAGGTAAATATTCAGGAAACGGGCCAGGGGAATGAGGAAGAAAGCAGGGTTGAAAAGCCGGAGTCGGACTGAAGCAAGAAGGAAAGCTCGGAGAAGAACGATGTCTGAAAGAACGGAAGCACTCAGGAAAAGAGCCGACAGGTGTGCCGAAGAAATAAGGAAACACAGAGAAATTCATGTGGTCTCCCATATTGACGCAGACGGGCTGACCTCTGCAGGGATAATATGCACAGCCCTTGAACGAGGAGGGTTCGAATACACAACACGTTTCGTAAAGCAGCTTGATGAAGCAGCTCTTGATGCAATCGCCGACGAAAACCCCGAGCTTGTCATCTTTACGGACCTCGGGAGCGGGATGTGCGAGCCAATAAAATCCCGCGGGATCCGGGCCGTAATCTCGGACCACCACCAGCCCCAAGGAGACCTTGAATTCCACTTAAACCCACACCTCATCGGAGCAAACGGCTCTTATGAGCTTAGCGGTTCGGGCAGCACTTACCTGCTGGCTTCAGCCCTCGGAAAGAACCGGGACCTGTCCGCCCTTGCCATCGTTGGGGCCGTAGGAGACATGCAGCACCTGAAAATGGGCCAGCTTGTAGGGATAAACAGGGAAATCCTGGAAGAAGGGGTAGAAGGAGGAAACCTCCAGTTCAAAAAGGACCTGACCCTTTTCGGGAAACAGACCCGCCCGATCTTCAAGTTACTCCAATACTCTTCCGATCCGTACCTGCCGGGACTCACAGGGGATGAGGAAGCCTGCATAGAGTTTCTGCATACCCTTAACCTCCGCTTCAGCCAGGAAGAGCGCTGGAGGCGCTGGATTGACCTTGAGCCCCCGGAAAAGCAGAAGATAGTCTCCGGGTTAATCCAGTACTGCCTGAAGGCCGGAATTCCTTCATACAGGATTGAACGCCTTGTAGGCGAGGTTTATATCCTTGAAAAAGAGCGTGAAGGCACGGAAATGAGGGACGCTTCCGAGTATTCTACCCTCCTCAACGCAACTGCCCGTTATGACCATGCGGAAATCGGGCTTGCGGTCTGTATGGGAGACAGGGAAGAAGCTTATGAAGACGCCCGCAAACTGCTTGCGGAACACAGGCAAAACCTCGTAAACGGGCTCGTATACGTAAAGGAAAAAGGCATAATCCAGCTTGAAAACATCCAGTACTTTGATGCAGGCTCGAATATCAAGGAAACCATTGTGGGAATTATCGCTGGAATGAGTTCCACAATAGTTGAAAACCGGAACCTTCCTATTATCGCTTTTGCAAACACCGACGGCGGCATAAAGGTCTCGGCCAGGGGGACTCAGGACCTGATCCGGAGAGGAGTGAACCTCTCTGAAGCCATGTCGAAGGTCTCGGCCGAAGTAGGAGGAGCAGGTGGCGGGCACGACATTGCCGCAGGGGCCACGATCCCGGAAGGCACAAAAGAGGAATTTGCCCGGAAGCTCGACCTTTTCATAGGAGAACAACTTCAAAAGAAAGCAAATTCCGGGAAAAATTAAAGAAAAGAAAAAAAGAGATAAAATTTATGAAAAGGCTCAGACCAGGTCTTCGATCCTGCTCATTTCCTTGAAAGGAATAAGTCTTGACATTGCACTGGTATCGATTGGAATTCCATACTCCTGGACAACTGCCATAGGGTTTGTCCCGCCTATGACGACGATTCCCAGGTGGTCCCTCTCAATCGGGACGTCAAGGACACGGGTATTTGGTTCCCCTACCTCAAGAATTCCGCTGAAGCCTGCATCCATAAGGTCGGAAAGGCGGCTTTCGATTTCATCCCTTGCAACCATGGGAGCTTCCCTGAGGTTTGCGAGGATCTTGCCGGAACCTGTCCTGAGCATTTCGGATACTGAAGTAATGCCCTGGGACATCAGGACTTCCAGGGGGTCAACTGTGGTACTTACATAGGTCAGCACATCAGTAAAGCGGACAGGAGTCCCGTTTCGGATCTGGACAACTCCCCCCAGTTTGGGGTTTATGGGAATTCCTGCTTTAAGCAGCACACCGTCGATTGTTATGCTGCATACGGTCCCTATCCCTACTTTTCCATTTTCGATGGTAAGATTTCCGATCGATTCGCCCTCTGAGATCACTTTTACATAGGGAGTTACCGAGAGCCCGCTTGAAATTACCATCTTGAAGATCCCGAGAACATCATCCAGGTCCTTCTTATCGATGAGCGAGAGGTTAAGAATAACATCTCCATCCATTGTTTTCGGATCAAAAGTGGTCCTGTACATGAGATCCTTGATTCTGGATGATGTGAACTGAATACGGTATCCATTTTTTTGCATTTCATCCCTCTACTTATTGAAGGTATTTATACCTATTATAATTTATGCGTTAGTTGCCTTGCCGAAAGCCGGAGAGTTCCCGTTTTTCAGCCATTAGAAAGCCCATGTTTGCCAGGGTTCCGGACAAATGGAAAAGAGCATGTTGCCCCTTAATTTTGCCACGGAAAAACTATCGGAAGAAAAAATGGATCTAAAAAGACCTGACCTTTTCAATCCGACTCAGAGCACCCCGGCAAAAAAGGCCGTAAAGTCCTGAGGAGCCGTAAGGAACCTGAGCCTTTCAATGTTATTAACAAGCCCATACATGTCTCTCCCGGAAACAAGACCGGTTTCAGGGAAAGATTTAGGTTTAAGGTGGCGGATGGGGGGCACGTCCCTGTAGAGGGGATTTTTGACAAATCCGCTTTTAAGGAGGAAATAGGCAGCCCCTGAAAGCCTTTTTATAGGTTCGTAAATTGAAGAAAAGTCGCGGCAGACCCAATTTGCCATCTCCAGTGTTTCAGACGAAGCGTTTATTGTCACATGCCCGTAACCCGGAGGTACAATAACACAATCCCCTTTTTCAGCCTCGACGACTGCCACGTCAATAACCCAGTCTTCCTCCCCGGATTCCACTTTTTGAAGGAGGTAGAGAGCAGAGCCCTCAAGGACCTGATAGACTTCAGGGTAGGAAACATCGGTTCCGGGCACTTTCGGATGATAATGCCCGACGGTTTTGACGTATTCCAGACCGAGCATCCCGGGGGGGATTCTGGTGACATCGTACCTGAGGTGATGGGCCTTTATCGCCTCAAGGTCAGCATCGCTTTTTGCAAGGTCCCGGAACATATAGTACAGGTCTCCGTTTCTGCTCTCGGCTCCCTCAAACCATTCCCTATCAAACAAAACATCTTCCATATCGTGAAGCTTTCTTATATCCGCCACAGTGACTTTATCCCCAAATTTCAGTTTTACACTCATAGAATTCCCCTTTACTTCAGAGCATACGGATAACATACGTTTACAGCCATAAGGACAACATTTCGAATAACATAAGTTTACGGCCATACAGATAACATTTCGAATAACATAAGTTTACGGCAACAGGTTTGCAGGCACCAGGCAATTTACCGACAGCAGACGATGCATCTGTAAGGAGAACGCATCTGTAAGATACATCTGTAAGGATAATTAAGGATACAATACTGATAAAAGCAACTGTCGATAAATAACCTGCTAACCGGAAAGAGAATCTGCTCACCGGAAAGAGATACATTCTGCCCTGGCACTTCACCCTGCTGCGGTACAGGATCAGGAGGTTTTTTCCAATTCCCCGGTTCCAAGAGCTTTTTCAACCATCTTTGGGTAGGTAAGCTCAATAATCGTTTTCAGATTTACTATGTCCTCCCTGTTATATTTAACAAGCAGGTCGAGAGCTTCTCTGTCTCCTCTCTCATACTGCTTCCAGAGCCTGACTGCATCAAACCCTGTGATCCCCTCAGTGTCTTCATCCCTGCTGATTCCCAGCACCTTTTCGATGTGTTTGAGGCCCCCGCTGTACCCTATGCGCCGGAGAGGATACATAAGGTCCACATGGAGCTGTTTAAACTCGATTTCGGGGAACTCGGACTTAATGAAAGGAAGGTCAAACCTCGCCCCGTTGAAGGACACGAGCAGCCTGTATTTTGAGAACTCTTCTACGATATCATCAAGGTTGATGCCTTTTATGTAGGTCTTCGCTTCCTTCCCATCATAGATCCCTACCATGGTTATGCAGTCCCTACCCGGGGAAAGCCCTGTAGTCTCAATGTCCACGAATGCGGCGGAATCTGCGAACAGAGGATACGCCCTCCAGTGTTCTGCAGAGGGGAGACACTGTGAGAAAAAGCAGCAGTCTTTTGCAGCCAGGCGTTCCGAAGACTGCCTGATCCCCTCAAGGACCCTGGCTTTCCTGGAAGGAGGAATGGAAATCCGGTCCTCCATTTCAAGGAACTCGTCCCAGGTACGTATCCCCTGGGCCCAGATTTTCTGCTCAAGAGATTTCCCTACGCCCGGAATATGGATGTATGTATTCGTCAGCATGTTTTCCCCTGAATCATAGGGAGTAATGTTAAATAAAAATGCTGTATGGGAACTGAAAGTGTTCTGCAGCAAAAATCAAGGGACTCGGGGACGGAATACTTTGTAAAAGATATATATTGCAAACAAAAAAGACTTTATAAATAATATACTTAACAAAGAAAATAATAACAAAGAAATAAATATCAAAATAATAGTCTACCAACAATAATATTCAAAAACACATTGAGAAGTTTTGCAGAAAGGATTTTATAAAAACATCCTAAAGCAAGTGTTTGAAACCACAGGTGTTTAAGTAATGGCTAAAATTTCCGTAATAGGTGCAGGGAATGTAGGTGCAACCACAGTTCAGCGGCTTGCTGAACTGGAACTTGGCGAAATTGTCATGACAGATATAGTGGAGGGGCTGCCTCAGGGAAAAGCCCTGGACCTCATGCAGGCGGGAGCCATAATGGGCTATGATACCGAGATAACAGGCAGCAACGACTATGCAGATATTGCAGACTCCGACCTTGTTATCACCACGGCCGGGATTGCCCGGAAACCCGGGATGAGCCGGGAAGACCTGATAAGTACCAATTCAAAAATAATAAAAGAAATTTCCGAAAACATCGCAAAATACGCCCCGGAATCTATTGTAATGAATGTTACGAACCCTCTTGACATTATAACCTATGTGGCTTTGAAGGCAACGGGCTTCGAGCCAAAAAAAGTCTTCGGGATGAGTGGGGTTCTGGACGCAGGGCGTTTTGCAAGCTTCATCGCAGAAGAGATGAAGTGCTCGAAAAAGGGTGTGGACGCAATGGTCATAGGGGGCCACGGGGACCTCATGGTGCCGCTTCCCCAGTATACGACCGTCTCGGGAATTCCTCTTCCGGAACTGCTCCCTGAAGAGACCATTGCAAGGCTGGTAGAAAGGACGGTAAACGGAGGCGCAGAAATAGTGGGACTCCTCAAGCAGGGCAGCGCCTTTTATGCCCCTTCCGCTGCAATTGCCCGTATGGCCGAAGCGGTGCTGAAGGACTCGAAGAGAGTGCTTCCGGCTTCTGCCTACCTTGAAGGGGAGTACGGACAGGAAGGCATCTACTTCGGCGTGCCCGTGAAACTGGGGGCATCGGGAATCGAGGAAATCCTGGAACTCGAACTAAGCGAAAGCCAGTGTGAAATCCTAAGGAAATCCGCCGAAACCATTCGACAGGTGATTTCAAAACTAGAAATCTAAAAAAAGAGTGGATTTCGAAAAAGAATGTATTTCAAGAAAAAATTGGTATCAAAACCATAGTTCTTACTGATATGTGAGTATCGTGGGTTTCATGCAGTGAACTCCCCCTCCCTAAAACCTTCGCCTTCCGGCTCAGGTTTTTTAGGAAGGGGTCTTCCCGCCTGCGGAGATAAAGGCATTCAAAAAGGGAAAAAATACAAATTTCACTCATAAGTTAAACCTCTCTAAAATGGGAAAATCTCCTTGATTTCCCGTTTAAGAGCTTCTTTTTTGTTGAAAATTTAAAATAATCAATTTAATACAAAATAATCAATTTAGATGAATTAAAACTGCGCTTTTCCTGAGAACTTAACTACAAAACATTTATTGTGAATAAGCTAGATAATCCTCTTTCTCTGATTAAGTTAAATACGAAATCATTATTATAATAATAGGTAAAACCCTTCCAGCCGAAAAAAACAGCAAAAAATTTAGGAAAACTGTAACATATATAAGTATGTTTTTCATATAGGATAGAAAGAGATATTGAAATTAATTTACAAAGCAGGGATATAATGCGCGCAGAACTGACATCACTCTTTGGCTTAAACATATACACAAACAATGGTGTTTATGTAGGGAAGTTACAGGATCTCGTGATTGATGTTGAAGAACAGAAAATCACCGGGCTTGCGGTTTCGGACATAAACCGGGAACTCTTCGACCTGAGCAGCAAAGGCGTCATCATTCCCTACAGGTGGGTAATAACGGCAGCCGACATCATAATAATCCGCGACGTCATCCAGAGGTACAAAAAACAGAAGGAAGAATGAACATAAAAATTTTAAAAAACATCTATGAAAAGCCGGGAAATCTTTGCTGAGATGCGCTGTATCCCTCCCGTGGTTGTGCGCGCTGACGGCAGGAATTTTAAAAACGTGCTTTCAGGCCTGGGCTTTAAAAAACCTTACGACGAAACTTTCGCCAGGGCAATTGCTAATACGGCTGAACTCTTCATAAAAAAAAGCGGTTTGAGCCCTCTTTTTGCCTACACTTTTTCTGATGAGATCAGTTTCTTATTCATTGACCTACCTTTTGACGGCCGGGTTGAGAAAATCGATTCCGTCACGGCGAGCTTTCTGGGAAGTGCGCTTACAATAAGTCTGGGGCTTGAGGAGCCCATAGCTTTCGATGCAAGGGTAGTTGCCCTGCAAAGAGAAGAAATCCCCGAGTACCTGCACTGGAGGCAGCTTGAAGCCTGGCGCAACTGTGCAGCATCCTACGGATACTATACGTTAAGAAATGAAGGTATGGGTGGGGAAGAAGCTTCAAAGTTCCTGAAAGGAAAAAAAGAAAGCGAAATACATGAGCTGCTTTTTGAAAGGGGGATCAATCTGGCGGCGCTTCCGGCCTGGCAGCGGCGAGGAGTCATAGTTTCCGGAAAGGAATATGAAATCTCCGGCTTTAACCCTGTGTCCGGTAAGGAAACTAAATCCCTGCGCAGGAAAATCACCCAGAACTGGGAAATTCCGAAATTCAAATCCGAAGAAGGGAAAGCGTTTTTAGAGAAACTTATTAATAGAAACTGAGATTTTCAGAATAAGAAAAATAAAAAGCAGGAATGTAGAGGCAATGGACAGACTTGAGCTTATAAAAAGAAACGTTCAGGAAATCGTAACTGAAGAAGAACTTGAAGAACTTCTTAAGAAAAAGGAAGCCCCCCGCGCCTACGTGGGATACGAGCCCAGCGGGAAGATTCACATGGGGCACGTCCTTACCGTAAACAAGTTAATCGATTTGCAAAACGCAGGATTCAAGATTACTGTCCTGCTGGCAGACGTGCATGCCTACCTGAACAGAAAAGGCACGCTTGAAGAGGTCCGGAAGATTGCAGACTACAACAGGCGCTGCTTTATTGCCCTCGGGCTTGACGCAGAAAAAACCGACTTTGTGTACGGTTCGGACTACCAGCTTGGGGCCGAATACATGTTAAACGTCCTCAAACTTTCAAGAGCGGTGACCCTGAACAGGGCAAGGAGAAGTATGGACGAAGTCGGGCGCGCCATGGATGACCCCACGGTTTCCCAGATGGTATACCCCCTGATGCAGGCTATTGACATTGCAATGCTCGATGTGGACATAGCCGTGGGAGGCATCGACCAGAGGAAGATCCACATGCTTGCCCGCGAAAACCTGAAGAGCCTCGGGTTTGAAACTCCGATCTGCATCCACACGCCGATCCTCCTCGGGCTCGACGGGACAAAGATGGCATCTTCAAAGGACAATTTCATTTCCGTGGACGATACGGAAGAAGAAATCCAGAAAAAGTTTAAGAAAGCCTTCTGCAAGATGGGGGACACGGAAGAAAACCCGATCCTGGCGCTATTCCGCTACCACATCTTCCCGAGATATGAGAAAATTGTCATCGAAAGGCCTGAGAAATTCGGAGGAGACCTTACATACTCCAGCTACGCTGAAATGGAAAGCGCCTTTGCAGCCGAAAACGTGCATCCCATGGATCTTAAAAACGCAGCCGCAAAGTACATAAACGAGATCCTCGACCCCGTCAGAAAGGTTTTACTCTGATCATCCTGCAAAGTTCCGGCTCCGGCCTGACCCCCCGGATAAGACCGGAACTTCTGGGAGAGGAAAACACTTTTGGAAAATCACAATAGCTCTTGGATAAAATATTAAATAGATCCAGAACATAGAATATTTGAAGGGTTTGTTTAGATATTCAGGGTGCGTTTATGAAGTATATCTATCAGGACTCCACGGAACTACCTATACAGAGGGATTTCATTGAGGATCTGAAAGTATTTATAGAGATCACGGCGAGAGTGATCCCTCTGGAAAACTCAATAATTGAACTCAAGTGCAAGAACAAAGAAGCAATCCTGGCACTTAACAATAAAATCAAAAGCCTGAACGTTTTTGAAGAAAAGTTCAACTATATGGTAAAAAAACTTGCTGATGAAGTAAATACGGAAGAAGTCAGGCCCTGTGTAGATGCAGTACTTTCAAAGTGCAGTGAAAACATAGGGCAAAAAAGAGAATTACTCGAGTCAGAATCCAAAAAAATAGGAAGTGGAGCCGCTCAGGAATATCAGAGAATTGAAGAGAAAATCCTGGATATACTCACCCTGTTTTTAATCTCCGGGGTCTACGGAGCCGAAAAGAACTTTGAGCTTTCCGCAAATGGAAACGGTATTTCCGGAGAAATGGAAGGCTCGGTTTCAGGCCTGCAATACGTGTATAAACTGGTATTTGCAGAAGAATCCCTGACAGTTGAGAAACTTATCGGAAGTCTGAGCCTGCCCGGCAGGACCAGAACAGGGCTCATCCGGAAGGAAGAAAAAATAAAGATGCTTGATATTTCGGATTTTCTTGTAAGCTCCGTGGAGTATGACAGCCAGAAAAATATCCGCATTACCCTTGAAAACAAAAAAGCAAACCGGAAGTTCAGGATAGAAGGCGGGGAACTGAAGTACTTTGTGTACGAAGACGATAAGGAAATCACCGCCGACAAGGAACTTGGCTCACTTGTTGACATGGGGAGCCTGGCAAAAATCCCGGAAAAAGTACAGGCCTACCTCAAGACAAACATCCGCAGCTATTTCCTTTCAAAAATTCTCCTCGACGAAGAAGATGCCGTGTCCAACAACCAGATCTTTGACTGCCTGAAGGTTATCGCCGAGCAGTACGGGGCAATCGTTCAGGAATGCCTGACAAAGGGGCACAACAAAGAGGAAATCACCATCAAGATGGAAGAAGCCGATGGCACGAGGACAGAAAAGTATATCACAAAAGCCGAAATCTACACCCAGCTTGCCGAAGTGGGAGGCGAAGGCGTTGAGATTGCAGGAATCCTCGGCGTGGACAGTAAAGCTCAGATCAAGGAAAGCAAGTACCTGATCGTCTGAGCTTTTCTACCGTTTTTTACCTCCATCACCTACTTTTTTCTTTTTTGTGTACTGAATAAGTTATTTCACTTACGTATCCTTACGATTTTACCACCATTTGCCCTTTGCAGCTCATGGGGAGAAACCTTTAGAAGAGAAGTCTCTGACCCGCCGCCTGCATAAACCACCTTCATTTCCATAACCGCCAGGTCTATCAAAAAGAGAGCTTCGTACCCGAAAGGAGGGGTACCTCCACAAGGGTAACCGGTTTTTTCAAGGATTTCTTCGGGGAGGGCCGGACTGGGCCTTTCTATCTCGAGGAGTTTTCCAACTCTCGAAGTGCTTACACGGTCTTTGCCCCTGACAACTCCCACAATGAGATTCCCCTTTGAATCAAGGAGACAAATGCTTTTTACGAAATCATCAGGAGAAGCCCCTGACGTTTCAGCAGCTTCCTCAACCGAATGGCAGGAAGTGGCAAAACTCAAGTGTTCGGCCTGAACCTTTTTCACGGAAATATAGTTTTTCATTTTTTCTTCATACATAGAAGAGACCTCACAAAAATTGAAAAAAAACCGAAGACGCTTGGAGAAAATCAAAATGCAAAGAAAACATTGTAAATCAGAGAGATCAGGGCAGAGGAGAAATTATCGGCAGAATATTCACTTTAATACACAATTCACCTTTAATACACAATGAGAGGAAAGATAAATAAACTTCGATATCCAATCCTTGAAAACGGGGGTACACATGGACATAGAAAAAATCATGAGCGCCGAAGATATAAAGGCAATTTTCAAGTTTTCGGCTGAGGAAAGAAAAATCCTTTTGAGTTTCGGGGTCCAGGAAGACATGTTTCTGCCCCTGCTGCTTTCACTAAAATCCGGAGGTTCCTGGAGTTACGCCACTGAAGAAATGAGAAGCATTGCCGTAAAGGATGTCATAACCTTCTATGATGAAGAGAACATGGCCGGTTACACCCTGGAAAAGATATACTTCTTCCTGGACCCCGAGCTCGTAGAAGAGGAAGGAACCGTTTACAGGCTGGAAAAATGCGGGAATAAAGGGGAAAGAGAACTCGTAACAAGGCCTTACCGCATAACCCTGAAGGCAAGGAGGACCATCCTTGCAGAAGTAAACCCGGGCTTAAGAATAATAAAAGTAAGGGAATTAAAGAAAAAGAGTATCGAGCTGAAAGGCACCCCGGCATACAGCGCAGCCCATGAACTGGAACACCTGGAAAAAGGGGAAGTTGAAGGGATTCCGATATGGAATTTCGAGTATAATCGAATATAATAAGGAACTGCAATAAAGAACAGAATCGTACCGAACCGGATAGTACTATACTTTACCATTAAACCTGCCAGTTCCAAACCGAGTAGTACCAAACCGAGAAAAAGCCTGCTGTAACCGTATTCCCAAAAAATATACCATGATAGATATAAGTGTTCCCGAGACCAATCTTCTTCCATGGGGGAACAAAAAGAAGGGGATCAGAAAAACTCGGATGCGGAAATTGCTTTTGTTGGCGGCTGGCTGCTTGGGAGTGGAATAGGAATTTTGTTAGGGGATGTAAAAATCGGGATTCTTCTAGGAGCCGGAATCGGAGTCTTACTTGGCTTGCTCCGGATGGTTTACGGCAGCGAAATAGATGAATTAAAAGGAATTAAAAGGAATTAAAAGGA
Source organism: Methanosarcina sp. KYL-1 (assembly GCF_024372725.1). Classification (GTDB taxonomy): domain Archaea; phylum Halobacteriota; class Methanosarcinia; order Methanosarcinales; family Methanosarcinaceae; genus Methanosarcina. The sequence continues at coordinate 21,912 of NZ_VOUA01000022.1, read as the reverse complement.
ATTAAAAGGAATTAAAAGGAATTAAAAGGAATTAAAAGGAATTAAAAGGAATTAAAAGGAATTAAAAGGAATTAAAAGGAATTAAAAGGAATTCTTAAGATAACGGCGCGTAAATTTCAGGACCGGACAGGTTTTTGGAACTGAACTGGTGATTAGATCTTTGTTCAGAAAAAAAAATACGGCGCTTTCTTTCTATGACTTATATAATTACCTTTTTTATAAGTTAGATATGGAGCAGATATTTCCATATCTGGTTGGGGGGGCAGTAGATAATGAAAATTAAGGCCACTTATTTTTAGCCATTTACAGCCGTATCACTGATAACTCTTGTATTTCTTGTAATTATATTGGGGGCAGCATCTGCAGGAGAGGAGGATGAATCTCCCATAAACGGAGGAAATTCATCCGACAATGAAGCACTCCCGGACCTGGTAATCGAATCGGTTTCCTGTGAACCGGTCGAACCTGAACCAGGAGAACAGGTGAGGGTCACTGTAACGGTAAAGAACCAGGGAATAAGAAGGTCGGGAAGGACTAATCTCGCGTGCTTCATAAGCGGGGACGATATACAGGTGTGGGGTTTATCGGGCCTTGAATATTATGGAGATGGAAATTACGCAGGGGATGAGGAGATACGGGGACTCCACCCGGGATCGAGTGATTCAATATCATTTACAGTGGTTCCGGAAACCGAAGGAACGGTGGAAATAAAGGTACAGGCGGACACCGAAGAGTCCGTTATTGAAAGTGATGAAGAAAATAATGAAGAGACATACTTCATAACTTCAAAAAATGGGGGAGATCCAGACCTTGTAGTCGAAACGATTTCCTGCGAACCGGCCAATCCGGAACCAGAAAAGGCAGCAAATATTGAAGTGATAGTTAAGAATGAGGGAAAAGAAAAGTCGGCAAGTACGGATCTGGTTTACTATATCAGTGGTATTGACGGAACTGAGAAAGGAGAGGAAAAAGTACCTGAAATACCTCCAGAATCAAGTATTTCCATGTCATTTCCCTGGATTCCGAAAAGAGAAGAAACGGTGATGATAGGGGTAGAGGTAGATCCCGATAATCTTGTTTATGAAAGTAATGAATGGAACAATGAAAAAATAGAGTTCGTAAACGTGTATAACCAGAAATCTCCGGACCTGGTAATAGAAAAAATCACCTGGCAGCCGGAAAATCCTGAACCGGAAGAGACAGTAAGCATCACTGTAACAGTAAAGAACCAGGGAACGGAAAGGTCGGGAGAAACGGACCTGGAGTACGAGGTAGGCGGAACTGAAGGGGAAAGAGAAGTAAGAGAACTGGATCCTGATTCGGAGACCTCAATTTCATTTTCATGGACCCCGGAAACAGGAGGGACGGCGGAGATCCGGGCCAGGGTAGATCCCAAGGATCTGGTTTTTGAAAGTGATGAAGGGAACAACGAAGAAACCGGATCAATAATAGTAGAAAAAAAGACATTTCCGGACCTTGTAATCGAAAATATTTCATGGGAACCGGTTGTCCCGGACCAGGGAGAGACAGTAAGCATCACCATAACAGTAAGGAACCTGGGAACCGAGAGGTCGGGAGAAACGGACCTGGAATACGAGGTAGGCGGAACTGAAGGGGAAAGAGAAGTAAGAGAACTGGATCCTGGTTCGGAGACCTCAATTTCAGTTTCATGGACCCCCGGGACAGGAGGAACAGAAGAGATCCGGGCCAGGGTAGACCCCAATGACCGGGTTTTTGAAAGCAATGAAGGAAACAACGAAAAGACAGGGACAATAACAGTAGTAGAGGAACAAGCATCTTCAGACCTTGTAATAGAAGATCTTTCCTGGGAGCCGTTCATTTCGAAGCCCGGAGAAGCAATAAGCATCACCATAACAGTAAGGAACCTGGGAACGGAGAGGTCGGGAGAAACGAACCTGGAGTATGAGGTTGGCGGAACTGAAGGGGAAAGAGAAGTAAGAGAACTGGATCCTGGATCGGAAACCTCAATTTCAGTTTCATGGACCCCGGAAAAGGGAGGAACAGAAGAGATCCGGGCCAGGGTAGATCCCGAGGACAGGGTTTTTGAAAGCAATGAAGGAAACAACGAAAAGGCCGGGACAATAATAGTAGTAGAGGAACAAGCATCTTCAGACCTTGTAATCGAAGAACTGTCCTGGGAGCCGGTTGAGGCTGAACCCGGAAAAACCTTAAACTTTGCTCTGACAGTAAGGAACCTGGGAACGGAGCCCGCCCAAAGCAGCACTGCAATGTACTATATCGACGGAACTTCCGGAGAAGAAATTTCCATACCGGCCCTTTTACCAGGGAAGGATGTGAAAGCTGAATTTTCCCTGATTCCTGAGAATGAGGGAGAAATTGAGATAAGGGTGGTCGCAGATTCAGGAAATGACGTACCTGAAAGCAATGAGGCGAATAATGAAATCGTAAGGAACGTGACCGTGAAAGCCGAAGCTGAAGAGTCCCCGGACCTTATTATAGAAACACTTACATGGAAACCTCAAAATCCAAAACCCGAAGAAAGTGTGGAGTACACTGTAACCGTAAAGAATGAGGGATCTGTAACCTCGGGACCCGCAGACCTTGAATACTATATAGCTGGGGAATATGAAGGAAACCTATCTGTACCGGCACTTTCAGGGAGTGAGACCTCAACAGGAACTTTTACCTGGATTCCGGAGAAGGAAGGAAATTTCGAAGTAAGAGTTGTTGTGGATTCCGAAAATGCGGTTTTTGAAAGCAGGGAAACAAACAACGAAATAAAAAGAACGGTGACGGTTTCCAAGAAAGTGGCTTCTTCTGGGAGCGGAGGTAGCAAGAAAAAGCCAAAACCCCCCAGCGTTTCGGGAGGAGGTTCAAAGGAACCTGCTAAAAACGTCCAGGTCAAGGAACTTTCAACAAGATATATCATTTACGGATATCACGTAAGGTTTGATTTCGTGGAAAACGCAACCTGCATTACCTGCATCGAATTCGACCCAAAGAGGAGTTTTAAGAGAACGACAACCATAGCAGAAGTGCTCAAAGGAAAAACCACTCTGGCTTCGATTCCCGCGCCGGGAAAAGTGTACAAAAACGTAAACATCTGGGTAGGAGATAGTGGAGCTGGGATGCCGGAAGTTCTTGAGAACGGCTACATCGAGTTCAAGGTTGAGAAAGCCTGGATAGAAAATAACGATATTAACGAATCCCTGATCAGCATGCTGAGATACGACAAAAAATGGGAGCCCCTGTATACCGAAAAAGTAGGTGAAGACAAACAATGTACCTATTTCAAATCCAGTACTCCCGGCTATTCCTCCTTTGCAATAGCTGAATACACAGGAAAAGAGGAAACGATTGAAGAGGAAACAGCCGAAGAGGAGATCCTGGTCGAAAACGACGAACTCCACGGAGCTCTCGGTAGCCTGAATAAGTCAGGAAAATCAGGGGTCATTAATGGAAGCGGGGAAAAAGAAGAAAGTAATGAGGAGGGAAAAACGGGGGGAATAAGTAAAATCATGATGTTAATTTCCCTGCCTATTTTCCTGATTCTCTCTGAATATTTAGTTATGAAGATAAGGAAATGAGAAGGGATTACTTTTTCAATTCCTTTACCCCATATTCCTTTTTCCCTTTGACCGGATTTTTAGTTTGCCTTTTCTTTTGACCGGATTTACGGGAATAGAAAGGGAAGAATTCCTTGCCGGGTGCCTTCCAGAGGAGAATAACTGATTGAAAACAGGGCAAAAGTACTTATTCAAGAAAGTTATACACCCTCCAATCAATAGTCGGAGAGGAATCCCCGGGAATCATCGATTCCAGTGCGTTTCCAGGATTATTGGATTATAACAAGAGGAGGTAAGCAGATGGAACGAAAAAGTTTCCAGGGCAGAGGCCGTGGTGGTTTTGACCAGAACGACCGGGAGCCACGCAAAATGTACCGTGCAACATGCTCGGACTGCGGGCAAGAAACAGAAGTGCCTTTCATGCCAGACCCGGACAGACCTGTTTACTGCAGGGACTGCCTGCCAAAGCACAGAAAACCCAGGAAATTCTGAAAACAGACCCCCCTGTTTCAGAAAGTTGTGGCTGTGTATGCCGAATCACAATTAGAAAGTAGAAAAGCGGTTGGGCAGACATGTTCTGCTTAAGGCACAGGTGTTCTGCCATAACCTGATCTTTTTTTAAGAATCCATAAATTAGAGAAATCTCAGGCCTATGTCTCAGGCCTACGTCTCAGACCAACTTTTTTTCGGAAACAAGAGCTCCAATTATCGAGCCGATGATACCCACAACCGCAGTATGTGCCACTATAAGCAGAGTTATTACAATTGTAGAAGCGGCCACAAAGCCTCCGAGAACCGGAACTTCGTAGAGCACGGCCCCAAGGGCTCCCGCCAATATGAAACCGGGAAAAACCATAAGAACCGTCATTAAAAGCCCGGACTTCAGCCCTCCTCCGAAGCCGCCGTCAGCTACGTAGCCTCCGAGCAGACCCCCCAGAAGAGGAGCTATAGCATTTACGGCGGGTACGAAATAAAAGATTAAAGTACAGACAAGCCCGACTACTGCACCTTTTAAGGTTTGACCCATCTTTTCTCACCTTTATATCCTGACTTTCATCCCCTTACATTTACATTCTGACCGTTATTTTCTCACGCATATTAACTTACATTTATATTCTGACCATTATTTTCTCGCGCTTATTCACTCACGATTATATACTGGTCCATATATTGGCCCCTATTTTCTCACATTTATTTTCGTATCTTAAAACTGTCAATCCGTTTTTAGAGCCAACATAGATTATGTACTGGCATTCATTTAAAACAGTCGTTCTTAAGTTTGAGACCAAGAAGCGAGGAGGCCAGCACCAGGGACACACTGTTTGCCACGATAAGCGCAGGGTCATTTACCTGAATTCCGTGAAGCAGCCAGAGAGCCATGCCCAGTGTTGAGCAGAGCAGCATCAGAAGGGATACGTCTTTTGTGGATTTCGTACTCAGCGCCTTTAATAGCTGAGGGGCAAAAGCTATGGTTGTTAGTGCGCCTGCAATGTAACCTATCATGCAAGTATCATCCTCCCCGATCCATTTTCCAAACGATGAAGAAATAGCATTCCGGATTTTTCCGCGAAAGCAGATACCCGGATTCCAGATAAAACTTGTGTAAGAAACGAATTCTAATATAAGCGTAAAGCATAAACATTTATGGGGATGCCGTTTATGACAGAAGACTGCCTTTTTTGCAAGATCGTATCAGGGAAAATCCCTTCGTACAGGGTATATGAAGACGATTCCGTGTATGCATTTCTTGACATCTACCCGGCAAGCGAAGGGCACACGCTGGTGGCTCCGAAAAAACATTTTGGGAATTTCACGGACATGAGAGCAGAAGACGTCACCACACTCTTCGAAGCCGCAAGGAAAATTACTGCTGCCGTTGAAAAAGCCTTTTCGGCAGAGGGATCGAACATAGGCATTAACAACGGGGAGGTCGCCGGCCAGGAAGTCCCCCATGTCCATGTCCACGTGATTCCCAGGAAAAAGGGAGATGGAGGAAGAGGGATAAAGTCAATCGTCTGGACTGAAACCGATACCGCAAACCTTGAAGGGACTGCAGAGAAAATAAGGAAAGCCCTTTGAAAAAAAGAACTCACAATATTTTCAGGACGAAACGATAATATATTTTTTGAAATATACTGAATTCAGGGGAAGTTGGAGGCTTTATTTTTCAGGAGCCTTGCATTTCTCTTAATTCTGGGGGAAGAACAGTGGCAGAAATGGAAATAGACGTTCGAGGGGAGACCTGCCCCGTCCCGCTGGTAGAGTGCAGAAAAGCACTTAAGAAAGCCTCTCCCGGGGACCTTGTAATTGTGAAAGGCACGCATCCCGCATCCAAAAAAGAAATACCCATGGCCTGCGAGGCAATGGGACTCGAAGTTCTCGGGATAGAAGACAAAAAAGAAGGGAAAGAGTGGGAGATAAAGATCCGGAGGTAAATCCGGATAGGGAGTGAAAATGGGGGAAAAAGCAGTTATTGTCCTGCACAGCGGAGATATGGACAAAGTGTACAGCGCGCTTATAATCGGGAACGGAGCCCTGGCAATGGGTATGGAAGCCTCCATATACTTTACCTTCTGGGGGCTCATGAGGCTGAAGAAAGGGGGGCTTGAAAAGGGGCCGCTTTCCAAGATGCACATGCTGGGCCTGGGGAAGTGGATGGTCAAAAAGAGGATGGACAAAGCTAACGTAGCATCCCTTGAAAGGCTCATGAACGACTTCAAAGAGCTGGGAGGAAAGATCATAGCCTGTGAAATGACCATGGAAATCATGGGCATAAAGAAAGAAGAGCTTCGGACGGAATGGGTTGATGAATGGGGAGCCGTGGGTTCGTATATCCATGAGGCAAGGGACGCAAACATTACGCTCTTTATCTGAACCTGTGGAGGCTTTCCGCGCCTTACTTTACAGGCCCAGCTTATCGAAATTTATCCGGAGTTTTAATTTACACTTTAACCATTGATCAGAATTAATATTACACTTTAACAATTAATAAAAATAGTATAGACTTATCCAGGGAGGGGGAGAAAATATTTGAGAATATAACCTATCTTGACAATGCCGCCTGTACCCGGCTGGACGAACGGGTGCTTGAGGCCATGAAACCGTATTTTTTTGATACGTACGCTGTAGCGACGTCCGAGTTCGGCTACTCCATGGGCATCGATGCAAAAGAAGGGCTCGAAAAGGCCCGGGAAGGCATAGCTGCAAAACTCGGTGCAGAATCGGGGGAAATCGTCTTTACCTCCGGGGCCACGGAATCGAGCAACACTGCACTTAAAGGGGTGGCTTCGGCCCTGAAGGAAAAGAAAGGCAAACATATTATCGTCTCGAAGATCGAGGACTTTCCGGTGCTGAATACGGCAAAAGCCCTCACGAAGCAGGGTTTTGAAGTGACTTTCCTGGAAGTGGATGCAGAAGGGCTCGCAGACCTGGGAAAGCTGGAAAAAACAATTACAGAAGAGACCATCCTTGTCTCAATCCAGCACGGCAACCAGGAAATCGGAACCGTGCAGGACCTGAAGGCCATATCCGAAATCTGTGAAGAAAAGGACGTGCTCCTGCACACCGATGCCACCCACAGTTTCACAAGGCTGCCCCTTGACGTAAAAAAACTGCCGGTGGACCTGGTCACTTTATCCGCCCACACCATCCATGGGCCGAGAGGGATAGGGGCTCTTTACATCCGGAAAGACACTCCTATCAATAAATTCATGGACGGGGGTTTTCAGGAGTTTAACCGGCGGGCAGGGGTAGAGAACATCCCGGGGGCTGTGGGGTTTGCAAAGGCTGCGGAACTGGTGACCCCGGAAGAGACCCGGCACCTGGAGGCGATGAGGGACCGGGTAATAGACCGGGCACTTTCCGATATCCCGAAAGTAACCCTGAACGGAAGCCTGGAGAAACGCCTGCCTCAGAATGCAAACCTGACCTTCCACTACGTTGAGGGAGAGTCCATAACCCTGCACATGGATATGAGGGGCTTTGCCGTGAGCACGGGTTCAGCCTGCTTCTCCCGCTCCCTTGAAGCCAGCCACGTAATCATGGGCATAGGAGGAGACCATGAACGGGCACACGGCTCGGTGCGCTTTAGCTTCGGGCGTTATAACCGTATGGAAGACGCGGATGCAGCAATCGATGCCATCAGCGAAGTGGTTGCCAGGCTCCGGGAAATCAGTCCCCTTATGGAGAAATGAGCCGGAAGAGGAAGAAGAGAGGACAGACTTAGGAAAAAAGAAGGCAGGATAGAAAAACAGGAAAGGAAGGCAAATAAAAAAGGGCAGGAAAGCAAACCAGATAAAAGAAGGGCAGGACGGAAAAGAAAGAGGACGGAAAAGAGAGGTGAGAAGATGAAGTTTCCATACAGCGAAAAAGTGCTGGAGCACTTCAGAAACCCCCGGAACGTGGGAAAAATCGAGAACCCCGATGGAAAAGGGCTGGAGGGCAGTCCGGCATGCGGGGACATGGTTGCTGTTTATATCAAGGTGGAACCAGAAACAAAGATTATCGAGGACGTAAAGTTCGAATCCTACGGCTGTGCCTCAAACATTGCCACAGGGTCGGTGATTACGGAACTTGCAAAGGGAAAGACCCTGGAAGAAGCAAAAAAGATCACCTGGAAACAGGCCTCGGAAGAACTGGGCGGGCTTCCTCCGATCAAGGCCCACTGCTCAGTGCTTGCCGTAGAAGGCCTGCGGGCAGCAATCCGCGACTATGAAGAAAAGCACGGGCTTGTAACCGAGAAAGAGCCTACTACCGAAGAAGTGGTCCGGAGGAGGCTCAAGCATGTGATGAACCCTCTCACCGGCCTGGACATCATCCGGACGGACCTTATCCTGAAAACCACTGTGGAAGACGGGGTTGTAAGGGTTGTTGTGGATCTTCCGTCAGACCACCAGTTTGCTTCGTCCATCAAGGAGGATATCGTAGAAAAACTGGGAGCTTTGTGGGACGTGAAAAGGGTTGAAGTCGTATTTACGGCATGAAAAAAGGAGAAATTACTGGCATATCGGACTTGCAGTAGCTGCGGCCGTGACCTTCTTCTGCCTGTTTGGCGGCTGCCTTGAAACTCAGCCTGAAAACACTCAAAAACCCGGCTTTCTGGAGGCAAATGTAACAATAGGCCCTCTCTGCCCCGTAGAACCCTGCGAAATCCCGGAAGCCCGAAAAGCCGAAATTTATTCCGCAAGAACGATTCAGGTCTATACCGAAAACCGGGAAACCCTGGTCAAAGAACTCAGCCCGGATGTGGAAGGGCAAATGAAAACAGAGCTTGAAGCCGGGGCATATGTTGTAGACATGAAACCCCTGGGAATAGACAGCACTTCGGACCTGCCCGCAGAAATCCGGATTTCCCCTGGAGAGACAGCCTACCTTGACATTTCAATAGACACGGGAATAAGATAATGCAAAAGTATGCTGAGCCGGGTATGCTGAACCCGGAATGCTGAACCCGGAATGCTGAATCGGGTATGCTAAATCCGGAAAGGAAACACCAACAAAGGGGAACGCACGCAAAGTAAACTCCCACAAAGGAACTTTCGGAAGAAACCTGAAAGACTCGAGGGGTAGACTCAATGGGTATAAGCGTTCGCAGCAAGTTTTTGCTTCACGCTTCCATTCTTTCCCGTGTTTTCAGGCCCTAAATGGCAGCATTCCCCTGAAGCCGTCAGGGGATCCACGTGGATGGTGGTGCCGGACAGGTAGGAAAAATTCTCCAGAAGTTTTTGCCTGACCGCACCTGCAATCTCATGGCCTTCCTCTACCGAAAGGGAGGGATCAACTGAGGCATTGATTTCCGCATGGAGCCGGTGACCTATCCAGCGGACTCTCACGTCCGTCACCTCACATACCCCGTCGGCACATTCGGCAACATTCTTGACCTTATCAAGGATTTCCGGCTCAACGCCGTCCAGGAGCCGGGTAAAGACCAGCCTGCTCGAATCAAGGACGATTTTCAGGATTGCGATTGTGATCAGCATCCCTATTAGAGAATCGATAATCGGGTACCCCAGCCAGACGCCGACTGCCCCGATAAGTACCGCAAGGCTCGTAAAGCCGTCCACCCGGGCATGGTAGCCGTCTGCAATGAGGGCGGCACTCCCTATTTCCTTTCCGACCTTCATCCGGAACTGGGCCACGACTTCGTTTCCGATGCAGCCGATGATCGCGGCTACAGCCACGGCTCCCAGATGCCCTATCGGCTGCGGGTTGAAGAAGCGGGTCACAGACTCATAACCCGCCACGGCAGCACTGAAAAGGATCAGGAAAACGATGATCACGCCTGCCAGGTCCTCGACCCTGCCATACCCGTAGGAAAAGCTTTTGCTCGGTTTTCTCCTGGCCAGGGAAAAAGCAATAGCAAGAGGGATTGCCGTTGATGCGTCACCGAAGTTATGGATGGTATCGGCAAGAAGGGCAACGCTGCCCGAAATATAAACGATGAAGATCTGCATAACGGCGGTGACCATCAGCCCTATGAAAGACCATTTCACTGCCCAGATACCTTTTTCGGTTGCAAGGATCGAAGGGTCCACAGACCCGTGGGTATGGGTGTGCCCGCGGGAGTTTTCATGGGAGGACTCATGGGAGGACTCATGAGAAGGATCATGGAACTGCCTGTGAGAATGGGCATGAGAATGGAAATGAAAAAGCCCTTTTTTGTGTGCATCAGGCTTAAAGGGCGGCTCGGATGAAGTAAGGTCACTTTCATTGGAATGAGTGTAAGAATGCTTTTCGGACATACTAGCCCCCTTGAATATAATTCACCTATCAAAATTCTCCTTTCAACCTTGACTGTAATTCTCGTTTCAACCTTGACTATAATTTTCCTTTCAACCATGACTTGGGAGCCTTTTTATAAATAGGTATTTATCTTTAAAAAATAATTTATTATGCTTGTACTCATACGTTTTCCTGAAGAAATAGCATGGAAAGAAACTATTTGTCCCCCACATTTATCCTTATATGCCCCGAGAGAGCCAAAAAAACTGGATATTTATTACCAGAAGCAGGATTAAGGATATCTGCCCACGCCTGGGACAAGCTACTGATGTGGATTACCCGTAAAGACCAGCGGGATTCAGGATATTTTACCTTTTTATTCTTACGAGAAATTAGAATTTTAAATAAAATGCCCACATTTATCCTTACAAATTCGCACATTAGAACACAAACTTATGATGAATTCAAAAACTCATCTCAAAAGTGAAAACAAGAGGTGATGAACTTGCTCCGGAATATGAGCAAATAAGAGAAACATATGCCAGAAAAAGAGAAGAATACAGGGGGCAAACGGAAGGTCAAAATGAGCTTCTTTTGTCCTGAACCCTTCAAGAGTTCCATTATCCCCTTCCTCCGGGACAGGAACCTTTATATCCTGATCTAATTCAGACGGGAACAGGATGCCAGGTATCCAGACCAAATTTATGGGAACGGGATTCCAGACCGCACAACCAAATTCCGGCGGGAACAGGAGAAGAACAGGAGAGGAACAGGATACAACCTTGTTTCCAAATTCATGTTAGCTCTAAAGCTAAGACCCCTTACCCGAATCCATACCCTTACATAATTTTCTATTTTTAATTAAATTGGGCAGGATTTCCGGTCTCTACCTTTGAAACAAACAGACCTCTGATCATAAGACCGGTAAAGACCACGGGAAATGCAGCCCTGATCCATAGACCTTAAAAGACCACGGGAAGATAAAACCGTGTCAGAAACCAGTGCCAGAAAGATAGCAACTTTAAAAATGAAAATGTCGGGAGGAATAAATGTGATCCAGGCAAAAGAAATAGCCAGAAAACCGGAGATTGTGTGGACCCTTGATATAAAAAAAGACGGTAGGACGTACGAAGAGAACTACATGCTCCTGTTTCCCAGATACGTCAGCGCAATAGATGAAGAATAACAGTTCAGTGAAAGACTGATATTAAAAAGCAGATATTAAAAAACAGATCTTAAAAAGCAGAGCCATTTTTCATAACCAGTTTCAAAAACACTGCCCGGGCAAAACCTCCCCCGGGCAAACCTCCAAACCCCTGTAGCAGCCGGACATTTACAGCTTCTAAAAGGATTTACTGCCGCCTCAGGCATTTTCCGCAGTCTGTTAAAAAGCTGCCAGGTGAGACTTCTTTTTTAATTCACTTCCCGGTCCACAATATATAAAAATACACCCGGATATATTTTAAGTGGAAACATAAAAAGAATGGACTTAAAAAATGTGTAAAAAGGAAGTGAACCAATGAACAGGGAAGCAAGAGGCAGTGTGGAAGAAAATGTCCTGAACAAACAGCAGCCGCACTGGGAAAACGTATTTTCGAATAGCTGTGCAAGGTTTGGGGACGAAGCCAGTTACCCGGCCCGAAAAGCAGCCGAACTTTTCAAAAGAGAGGGGAAAAGCAAAATCCTGGAACTTGGAGGCGGCCAGGGTAGAGATACCTGCTTTTTTGCAAAAGAGGGCTTTTCCGTCCATTCGCTCGATTACACCGAAAGCGGAACCGGGGCGATAAAAGAAAAAGCTGAAAAAATGGGCTTATCAGGATCTGTCACAGCCCTGAAGCATGACGTCCGAAACCCCCTTCCCTTCGAGGACAGTACTTTTGACGCCTGCTATTCCCACATGCTCTACTGCATGGCCCTGACAACGGAAGAACTGGAATTCCTCTGCAGTGAGGTAAGAAGGGTACTCAAACCCGGCGGGCTTAACATCTACACGGCCAGGCACACCGGAGACCCTCACTGCGGGACAGGAACCCACAGGGGCGAAGATATGTACGAAATTGCCGGGGGCTTTATCGTGCACTTCTTTAGCAGGGAAAAGGTCGAGCACCTGGCCCGGGGGTATGCGAGTTTCAAGGTAGAGGAGTTTGAAGAAGGAGAACTGCCCAGGAAATTGTTCATGGTGACATTGCAGAAATAAAAAATGCGAATAATGTAAAGAATACCAGAACAATGTAAAGAATACTAAAAATACCGGAATAATACAAAAAAATTGAGGACAAAAAAATTCAGAGGAAGGTTCCGGAAGGAGACAACTTTCTGGACCTCTCTTTATAGTACATGAACAGTTCCTCTCCCCATCTTAAAGCCCCGGGCCCGGAGGCCATCAGGACCCTGTTGGTTAACCTTCCCTTTTTGTCCAGCAGGGAGAGGAAAAAGACCTTGTCCGTAACAGTCATGGACATCGGTTTTATGTTCCCGTCGTAGACCAGAAAACTCGAGTCCTCACTGTTCAGGAGATTTTTTATTTCTTCTTTATACTCCGTCAGTGTCCTGTTCAGAACCGAATTGTTTGTATTAAGAAGGGAAGGCCCTGGACTGCATTCATTCCGGAGGGTTTCCAGGGCAGATGCCGTAATAATTCCCGTAAATTCAATTCCCCGCTCCAGAGATTCGGAAAAGAGAAAGGGAGAAAAGGGATGAAACGCGGAACGAAAGGACATTAAGCGGCTTGAATCCATAACGCCCTGTAAAACCTCCTCCGGAATCCTGAAAACATGGGACAGGTCCTGTTCCAGGATTTCGCAGTGCCCAAGTTCCCCTACCCTGGTAAGCAGGTGGAAAGGAATAGGACTCAGGTCATGCTCGGACCAGAAATCCCGGTTTTCCTCGTATATTAAGAGAGTGTCCAGTAAAAACTGTGCATTTGTGGTAATTACTGTCCCCATCCCTGAGAGAGCATACACTCCATCATCCTCAACGACCAGACCCCAATCAATTAATTTCCTTATCTGGGGGATCATTGACTTCCAGGGGAAATCAAATGCTTCTTTAATTTCTTCACTACTTTTGGGACCGTCTTCTTTCAGAAGAAGGAGAATATTCTTTCGTTTATCTGAAAGGAAAATAGTATCCAGTAAAGAAGATTTGGTATCCACTCTAATGCCTGCTCCTGATTTAATATGAGTTAAATGGAAAGATATAAAATCGCATATACAGTGAATAGATACATATAAATCCATTGGAAAATTTCCTGCTGTTTTGAGTCCCTGGCGGCGAGCCAGATTCCAAAGGCGTTTGCCTGGGCAAAAGCCGCTGGAAAATATCAGCCACGCGGAAAAAAACCACTACGGATTTGGCTATGTACCTGCAGGACATAAGATATGTAATGAGCCTGTTTACGGGATTCACCGGAACCGGCTCAGTGAAAGAATTCCACATAGGAAACAGCTCCATCATACCAGAACATTTCAGGAAGCAAGCTTCTGCGCGCAGGAAGTCCCTGCTTCCTGAAATAAAGCTTAATGTGCAGTTCTTTTTTGGATTCCTTTTGGATTCCGACATTTGCCAGGGTAAAAGCTGTTTGAATATTCTAACGGAGATAGAAAAAACAACATCGTTTTGGCTATGTACAGGCAGGATGATATTTGGAAGAGCCGGTTTGGCGGGATTCCCGGTAAGCGGCTAAATGAAAGAGGAAAGTATCGAAACCAGCTTTATCACACACAAGAATTTCAGGAAGCGAGCCTCTTTCACAAAATTCCTTGCTTCCTGAAATCAGCTTCATATCTATAACAGGATGTTAGTTACTCATTTTCCAGTTTCCTCATATTCCATACCTGCGTCCATATCAACATTTAAGAAAACATAGAATCCACTTTTTTCCAAAGAAAAAACTTGAAGACAGCAGAAACCCGGTTTTCTCTCCAACTTCAGAGCTTCTCAACTTCAGAGCTTCTCAACTTCAGAGCTTCTCAACTTCAGAGCTTCTCAACTTCAGAGCTTCTCAACTTCAGAGCTTCTCAACTTCAGAGCTTCTCAACTTCAGAGCTTCTCAACTTCAGACCTCCTCTGTGAAGAAATAATCATACTATGTGAAAAAACGGAAAAGCAGAAAAATAACTATCAATCCAGCTCAGAATACACGGTACTTTTTGCTAATTCTAAATGTGTTTGCTCTGGCAAATCTCTTTGAAACATTCCTGCTACCATGAGAAAAAACACGCAACGGTTGGGCTATATACGGACATAACCTAAAATGTAAAATGGTGTTCCAAAAGTGGATTAGATTCTAAAAGGAAAACTGGAGGCTTTAAATGAAAAACTGCAATAAACCCATAATTTTGACCTTGCTTATGGTGTCAATCCTGCTCGTATCGACAGGTTTGGCAGCAGCAAAGCCAGCTGTAATTTTCACAAATACCGAAAACCCTGCAAACAGAGTAGTGATCTACAGAACATTCGTACCGGAGGCAACTAACATCAACGCAGGGGAAAGCATCACCTGGGTCAATTTAAAGAGACCGAAAGCCCCGGTTGTGCTTATGAGTGAAGAAGGAATATGTGAAGAAACAACCCTGTACTACGGCAAAACATTCACACATACTTTTGAAGAGCCCGGGTCTTATACCTTCACCCTCAAAGATAACCCCGGGGTAAAGCTTACAGTCACTGTACATACCCCCGGGACACGGGAAGCAGGCCCTGAAACAACAGCTCCAGCAGAAACCGGCATTTCTGCAGGCGAACCCCTGACAAGGGAAGCAACAGCACCAGTCCAGGCAAACCCTGAAAAAAGTGTTGGAAACGACCGGCATGAAGAGAAGAAGCTGGTTATTTACAATGCATTCGTGCCGGATGCTGTCGAGATAAAAGCAGGAGAGACAGTCACATGGGTCAACTTCAAAAAGCCGAAACACCCTGTAGGGCTGATAAGCGAAGAAGGCCTGTGGGAAGAAAAAACCCTTTATTACGGCAAAGCCTTTTCATATACATTTGAAGAGACAGGAACCTATACATTCGGCCTTAAAGACAATCCGGAAGCAAAAGCCACGGTCCTGGTAAAGTAAAAACGCCTATTCATACCGAAAAAAACAGAGAAATCCAACAGTCTGGGCCACAAGATATCTGAGAAGAAAGAACCCCATTCAGCTAAAAACCCGGCACTTACCAACCCGACAGTCCTCTATCCCATAAAAATCCAGGGAGTGGAAAATGCCATGTTCTTCATTTTTTACTTCCCGGCCCTTCCTGCAAAAAAAGGAAAACGAATTAATGCCCATCCCCGCAGCTTGCTGCGGGGTATTAGGCTGAGATAAAAATTCGAATTTTAATCCAGGGTATGCATAAGAGGGAGCAGGGAGATATTCAACGGTTCCCCGAAAGCCCTGTCACCGGCATCGCCCAGGCCCGGCAGGATGTAACCTTTTTTGTTTAGCTCCCGATCGATCTTTGCCACATAGATTTCCACGTCGGGGTGCAGTTCCTTGATGGAATCGATTCCTTCCGGAGCTGCAAGAACGCCCATGATTACCACACGTTTGGGTTTCCCGCACTGCTTGATCCCTTCGATTGTCCGGATCAGGGTGGAACCCGTTGCAATCATGGGGTCGGCAATGATGAGAGTATCTTCAGGCTTTATCTGTGGGACCTTTATGTATTTCATCTCAATGTTAAACTCGGGGGCATGTCCCCGTGATGCCGAGACGATCCCTACGCGCGAACATTCCAGAGTCTTGATAAGCCCTTCCATCAGCGGGATTGCAACCCTGAGCACGGTGATGATCAGGACATGCTTTCTGTCCCCGGCTGCGACCCCTTCGGTAGTTTCCAGGGGGGTCTCGATCCTGACCTTATCATAGTCCATTGTCCTGGTAAACTCGTAGCCCATGTAACGCCCGAGTTTTACAAGCCCTTTCCTGAATTTGATGGTGCCTGTTTCCTTGTCCCTCAGGTTGCTTAAAATTTCCATCAGGTAAGGAGAATCTTCAAAGGAGTATACCCCTTCCCACCGTTCATCTTTGATCATATATTATACCTCAAATAGCCTTTTTTAAGCCTTTTTCACCAAATAGCTTTTTTTAAACCTTTTTCTTCAATACCCTTTTTATCGAGCTAAACTGCAAACAATAAAAAATAAACAATAAAATTCCTGGTTCATTTAAGGAACTGGTCCATAAGGATGGCCGAAATCGCGCCTACCGCCATACCTGACTCCAGAATGCTTGCAATGATCTGGGGGAAATGGGCAAGGAACTCAGGAGGGAGCTGCGGAGCTCCAAGCCCCATTACCAGGGCGCTGGCAATAATTAACGTGTTCCTGTCATTAAACTCGACCTTATCCTTGATCAGTTTAAGCCCGGTAACCGCAATCATCCCGTACAGGGCAATCGTCAGGCCGCCAAGCACGGGGGCAGGAATGGAAGCCAGGACCCCTGCAAACTTAGGGATAAGAGACATGAAAATCAGGATCACTGCCCCGATCTGGACCACCTGGACATTAGCCACCCTGGTCAGGGCCACAAGCCCGATGTTTTCGGAGTAGCTGGTAGTCCCGCAGGCCCCGAAGATTCCGGCAATCGAACAGGACACTCCTTCGGAAGCAATGCCCCTGTTGATCTTCTGGTTGTCAATGGGCAGGTTTGCAATAGCCGTTATTGCGTGGTAGTCTCCTACACTTTCGATGATGCTTACCATGAAAGCAAAGAGGAGGATGATTATTGCATTTGCGTCAAACACAGGAGTGCCCCAGGGAAACAGACTGGGGAGGCTAAAGAATTTCAATTCGCTTACCAGCCCGAAATCCACAAGCCCGAAAACGATGCTCACAATATAACCGACTGTAGCCCCTGCAATCACAGGCATTGCCTTAAAAGTCCCTTTTGCTTTCAGGGCAACAAGGACTGTTGTGACAAAAGTGATAAATGCAACAATGGTTGAAGGCAAAATAGAAGTCCCGGCAGCGTCCGCAAAAAAGTTGAATGTATATTTGACAGCCACATGAGAAAGGGAAAAGCCGATTAGCATTATGGTAATTCCGGTCACGAGAGGAGAAAAAAGTTTTTTTAACCTTCCGATAAGGCCAAGAGCCCCGGTCAACCCTTCAACAATGCCTCCCACGATCAGAGCCCCTTCGGCAGCTGCAAGCCCGGCAGCCCCCGTACCTATGGAAATCAGCCCCGGAATGAAGGCAAAACTCGAACCCTGGACAATCGGGAATTTAGAACCTATACCTGTTTGTAAAAGCGTGGCAATGCCCATGGCAAGCAGCACCGACTGGATCATGAGTGCGATATCCGAAATCGGCAGTCCAACGGCAGAGCCTACCACAAGGGGAACAGTGATAGTAGCCCCGAACATCGCCAGTACGTGTTGAAAACCTAAGACAATTCGTTTCATTTTTTAGTCTCCGGATGGGGTGAATCATGGATATGTACTTCGAATAAATGTACTTCAAATAAATGTACTTTGAAATCAGTTAAAGAAAAATAATAACTGCTAAATCCGTCTCTTAAAGAATCCATCTTTTAAGAATCCAATCCCTAAAATAGCTCATCATTTTTATTTCTTATTCATTTGAATCGGTGCACTTTTTCCAAAAGATGCCCAAAATTTCATAAAAAATCGAACAGAAAAAGATTCACATCCACCTGTTAACAGCAATCAACCGTATTCACATAAACCGTATTCACATAAACCGTATTCACATAAACCGTATTCACATAAACCGTATTCACATAAACCACGACCAGCATATTATGGGAAAGAAGTAAAATGACCCGCATGAAAAAACCCGTGCTTGAAATTAAACCGGATGCCGGGGGAATCTTAAAAATCCGTCCGAACAGGTTTCTCGGAATCGTGGACATAGTGAAACCTGAAACCCTGAGAGGGGAAAAAGTCCATATCCTGGACCCCGGCAGGCTTGAGGATATTCTCTACCCCGGAAACCGGGTCCTTTTAAAAAAAGCGGATAACAAGAACCGAAAAACAAAATGGGACCTGATAGCAGGCAGGGTGGGAGAAAACTGGGTCCTGACAGATTCAAGCTATCACAGGAAAATCGCTGAGTGGGCAATCCGGAACGAGGTGATCCCTCCTTTTGAGGAGTTGGAAAAAATCCTGCCCGAACAGCGCTTCGGAGAGAGCAGGCTGGACTTCCTGCTTGAGAAAAAAGGAAACAATCCGGAGTTAGAGGAGAATAAAGGCGCAGGAAAAAGAATATGGGTTGAAGTCAAGGGCTGTACCCTTTCCGAAAATGGGACGGCACTCTTCCCGGATGCGCCCACAACCAGGGGAAAAAGGCATGTCGAAGAACTGATAAAAGCCTTGAAAGCCGGGGACCAGGCCCTGATCCTTATCCTTATTTTCCGGCCTGATGCGGAGTGTTTTGCTCCGAACCGGGAGATTGACCCGGCTTTTGCGGAAGCGTTCGAAAGGGCTGTTGAAAAAGGGGTTATGGTATATCCGCTTGTTTTTGAATACGAAGTAGAAGGTAAAACTGGTTATCTATACTTCAAAAGAGAAGTCACTTTATGCAGAGCTTAAAAGAGAATTAGCCGGGAGAAAATTAATCAGTCAGTGATTAATCCTTAAAAAATCAAAAAAAAGGAGAAAGAAGAGGGTAAAACCCTCATCTTATACTCAGTCTTTTCTCATGTAGAGGCCGGCTGCAAGCCCGAGAATAGCTGTAAAGATGCCGAAGCCGGGAGCATCTTCAGATTCGTCATCTCCTTCTTCCCCGGAATCTTTTGTCACGTTAGAAGCTGTAGGGTTTTCGGGTGTACCCGTATCTCCTGTAGAGGGAACCAGCGTATATGATCCCTCGGATCCGTCTGCTTCTTCATCAGACTCCTCCTCGGTATCCTCGGTATCCTCGGTATCCTCGGTCCCTGTGGAGATTATCCGGGCTTCCCCTGTCTTGGTTCCGCTACTTCCACTACTGATGCTCACCGAAGTGTGGGAATCATAATCATCAGGCAGACCTTCGATGTTTCCGTAGACGTCCGAGGCGACAGTGTAGAAGTAGTAGTCACCTGCGGAAGAGGTAGAGAACTTGAAGCTACCGGTACTGCTCTCACCGTATTTGCTCCAGGCCCCATCATCCTTCTTGTAGTACAGCTCAACCATGTCCACACCGACACTTGCCGGGTTGGTAAACCTGGTACTGACGGTAAACGAGACCGTGCCCGAACTGCTGGCTGTGGACGGGGCGCTTGCCTCTGAGAGAAGAACAAGCGGATAGTAATCGGTCTGCTTATCTCCCGCATCATAGCTGGCAATATCGTATGCGCTGTCTGCAATGCCGTCCCCATCAGCATCATAACTGCTCGAAAGAGTGCGGATTACCGGAGTGCTGAACGATGTCCCGTTCACGTACTGTCCTGCCCTTGCAGCATGGACGATTTCTTTTGCGTGCATGGAAGAATTGTTGCCCAGGTACAAACCGCTGTAGAGGGTATAATCGAAGTAAGCATACTCAATTCTCTTAAAATTGAACCTTACGGTACCGTTTTCATACAACACTACCTGGAAGTCGTTGGGGTATTCGCCATAACCACTGTTATAATACGAATCCTCGTATGTAGCCACGTGATAATCGATCACCGTCAGGTTGCACGGGATAGCATTGCCTTCGGAATCATTATCTTCCGCCGAGTACATCGTGTACCCATACCACGCAGCATCCGAGAAAGTACTTTCCATGAGGGTCTTTTCAATTGAACAGGATTCCATGGTAACCGGAACGCTCTTTTTCGTCTTCTTTTCCTTTTCTGTTACAGCTTTTTCATTAAGAGTTTCAGGTTCTTCAGAGTTGACTGCGAAGTTTCTTTCAATTCCATGCTTCTCTGATGTAGCTGCATACTCGTTTAGCGTTGGAGATCCGGAGCTATCTTCTGCGTTAAGGTCATCACAGAGGGCAAATATGAACGTTTCGTCGGGATATGTGTCAACCCAGTATTTGAGACCTTCACAGGAAGAATCATTAAGCTCACCAGATCCCGCCGGGATCAGCTGGATCACCCCGTTGCTCACGACCTGCATGTCGGTGTAGTTAACCCCGTCGAGAGTGAGGTTAAAGCCAATAGGAATCTTCTCCGAATAACTGTCGTCTGACATATCATTCCAGATTGCATTGTCCCGGGTGGTGTTGACCCATTGATAGGCGGATTCAGTCAAAGAGTATTTGCTGTAAACATCCCCGTAGTAGTTTCCGATGTGAGCGCTGGAAACAAGGGAGATGGGAGTGATAAAAGACGTCTCATTCTCATAGTCTCCGGCCCTGGATACATACATGAGCTCCTTTGAATGCTCGGATGAATCATTCCCGAGATACAAACCGCTGTCCAGGGAGTAACCGAAAGAAAGGTAATCAATCCTCTTAAAATTGAACCTTAAGGTCCCGTTTTCATACAGCACTACCTGAAAATCGTTGGGGTATTCGCTATAACCGTAGTCTTCATATGTAGAAACATGGTAATCTATCACCGTCAGGTTGCAGGGGATAAGAGAGTTTCCGGAATCAAAATCTCCTGCTGAATAGCTTTTATACCCGTACCAACCATCAGATCCCGGATAAAGATCGTCGGAGAGGGCAAATATGAATGTCTCTTCAGGGTACCAGTCTGCCCACTGCGAAGCGTAATCATAATCGGAATCACACAGTTCCACCCCGCCTTTGGGGATGAGATGAATAACTCCGTTGCTCACGACTTCCATCTGGGTATAGGTCACTCCGTCAAGAGTGAAGTTAAAGCCTATGGGAACCTTTTCTGAATAGTAGTCATCTGACGTATCACTCCAGTCCAGGTCCTCCTGCGTGATGTTGACCCACTGAAAATCGGCTTCAGTGAGGGAGTATTGATCGGATGTACACCAGGAGTTATCCGACTCACCTCCGTAAACGGGTAAGGTGAGGTTTCCACAAATAACGTTTCCGGAGAAAGTGTTCATCTCACAATAATCGTAAAGGTAAATTCCATAACAATAGTTATCGAAATCACCGTCATTGCTCAGAGTGTTGTCAGTAAACACGTTGGAATTGCATTCATAGTCAAGGTAAATTCCGTAACATTCGTCATCGTAATCACCGGCATTGCTCAAAATGTTGCCGGTAAACTCGTTGGAATAGCAATAATCGTAGAGGAAAATTCCGTAACAATCTTCATCTGAATCGCCGTTGTTGCCCAAAGTGTTGCCGGTAAACTCGTTGGAGCTGCAATCATCGTAAAGGTAAATTCCGTAACAATAGTAATCGGAATTTCCATCATTACTTACCATGTTACTGGTAAAATTGTTGGAATAGCAATAATCGTAGAGGTAAATTCCGTAACAATCTTCATCTGAATCGCCGTTGTTGCCCAAAGTGTTGCCGGTAAACACGTTGGAATTGCATTCATAGTCAAGGTAAATTCCGTAACAGTAGTAATCGGAGTTACCGTCATTGGTCAAAGTGTTATCGGAAAACTCATTGGAATCGCAATAATCCTCAAGGTAGATTCCGTAACATTCGTCATCGTCATCGCCGTTGTTGCCCAAAGTGTTGCCGGTAAACACGTTGGAATTGCATTCATAGTCAAGGTAAATTCCGTAACAGTAGTAATCGGAGTTACCGTCATTGGTCAAAGTGTTATCGGAAAACTCATTG
>NZ_VOUA01000021.1 GCF_024372725.1 Methanosarcina sp. KYL-1 | reverse complement strand
CGTCTTACAAGGCAGAATGGGCTGGTAAACGTGTAGAGTTTGTCAATCCGTGTAATACGTCTCAAATGTGCTCAGGCTGTGGTCAAATAGTCAAAAAAGAACTATCAGAGAGAATACACAGTTGTCCGTACTGTGGACTGGTTCTCGATAGAGATCATAACGCTGCTATGAATATTCTGAGATTGGGATTACAATCTCTCCAGAATTCTGGTAGATGCCAGTCACTTCAGTGACAGGAGTAGTCACTCCGCATTCAATCATTTAACCATTCAATCATTCAATTTATTTTTGAAAAAGCCGGTCTCCTTCGTCGGCCGGTGAGAGTCCCGGTACTCACAGGTGACCCGATGGACCTGCCCGGATTTGCGTTGAGGCTGTAGAAATATAAAAAAACAAGAATGGAGAGGAAGAAATTTCAGATTCCTCAAGAAACTTGCCTGTTTTCAATACATGGACTCATCTTACGGCTTGCCCGTAAATTTCCGATATTTTTTAATGGTCACGGCTATTTCTTTGTATTTTTCCTTTTCAAGCCTCTTCAGGCCGATTTCTGATTTTTTTGACTGGAATATTAGCTCTTCGGTTAACCTGTGATAACTGTCCAGCCGCTCCTCCGGAATAAGCCCGGCCTTTACCGCTTGCAGGACGGCGCAGCCCGGTTCGTCATGGTGGGTGCAGTCTTTGAACCGGCAGTTGCTGGCTGCATTAATGATGTCGGAAAAAGCTTTTTCAAGGCCGTCGGAAGAGTCTCCGAGCTGGATCTCCCTGATCCCGGGGTTGTCTATAAGAACTGCCCCGCTGGGAAGCAGGAACATCTGGCGGACTGTGGTCGTGTGCCTCCCTTTCTCGTCGTCTTTTCGGACGTCTGCGGTTTTCTGGACAGCTTCGCCAAAAAAGGCGTTGATAAGCGTGGACTTCCCGACACCTGAGGAACCTATGAGTGCCACTGTTTCCCCGGGGATGAGATAAGGGTTGAGCGCATCAAGCCCGGCTTTTGAAAGGGCGCTTAAAGGAATGACCGGCACGTCCCCTGCAACGGACTGTATTTTTTCTACCATTCTGGCAGGGTCATCCGCAAGGTCGATCTTGTTCAGTAAAATCACCGGGCTTGCCCCGGAAGAATACACGACGGTAAGATACCTTTCTAGCCTTCGCAGGTTGAGGTCTTTTCCCGCCGAAGTCACAATAAAGATGGTATCTATATTTGCAGCAAGCACCTGCTCCCCGCTCCCATCCCCCACCGCCCCTCTTGAGAGGCAGGTCCTTCTGGGCAGGATATTCACAACCATACGTGAGCCCAGCTCCGGCTGGTCAAGCAAAACGACAAAATCCCCAACAACCGGCTGCTTACCAATCCGCAGGAGTGCCCCGGAAATTCCCGCCTGCACGACACCTCCCGGAATAAGAATGTCGCAGACAGTTTTATGCCGGGATGCCACTCTTCCGGGCAGGTAGGGACCGTTGTAGACAGAAAATGCCGATTCAAGCTCTTCATCCCAACCTGGAACGGAATTCATGCGGTCATGACCTGAACTTTCCGTTTCATGACTGTCATTCATTTAAAGAACTATCAGTTTTAAATGGATAAGTCTTTTGATACTTTAACTATCCTTCAATCCACTCACAACTATCAATCCGATTACAACTGTCAATCCGATTACAACTGCAAACTTCTCTATTTACCAGCTGTAAAAATCATGAAACAGTCCGGGGTTTTCCTGAAACTCCCGTATCGAAGGGCGAGGAAGGGTTTTAGATTGTTTTGAGAAAATAATTATCAGGAATTCGGCGTTGAATGCTATTTTACATGCATTGGGACCGAGTTTTTGAATTCGCTTATCTCAGGTACCGGGATACTCACCGGCCGAAGGCCGGCCTTTTCAGGACTAAAATTGAAAAGAATTTGGAGTAGAAGTCACAGGGAAGTTTTTAGTAATGAACGCTGAATCGAAGTTAAAAGGAGGTTTTTAGCAACAAACGTTGGAAAGTCAAACAGATGGTAATGCAGTGAAGTGAATATTCTATTAATTTCGGCTGATGATTTTTTTGTTCCTTATTCCCATTTATTTCACATATGAAAAAGCCGGACGCTTTTGGCGTCCGGTGAGAGTCCGGGGTCTTTCAGAGCAAGAAAAAAATGGGTGCCAGGGTATCAGTGTGCTTTAAGAAACATACCCTTGTCGGCATAGAATTGCTATCAAGGAACAATTTTATTCCCTGTTTTCATTCCCTGTTTTCATTCCATATTTTCATTCCCTGTTGTGGATGATCTCGTAAGTGACCTTGCCCCTGTCGATGCAGTCCCTGACAAGTTTTTCCCGCTGGGAAAGAGCGCCGGTTTTTCCTGACTTAACCTCGACGAAGACCACGTTATTCATTTTCCCTTCGGAGAGGCCGTCAAAGACTATGAAATCCACAGGGGTGCCAAGGAAGCGGGCGTCCTTGGGGTTGTATTCGAAGTCCGGGAAATAGGGGATGAGGTGTTCCGTGACCTTGCCCCGGATGACGGCTTCGCTTTTCTTGACCGCGTCCTGACGGATTTTTTTCTCCTCGTCCATTTTCCAGGCGCGGAAGAGGTTGTCGGCTTTTTCGGAGACCTGGCGGTCCATTTCCCGTGCCTGCCAGGCTTCGTAGAGGTCACGGGCACGGGACTCTACCCGGCCTTTGAGCTGGATGTATTTGAACAGGAGGTAGAGGGCAAGGAGGGCGAGGAAGATGATAATGGTGGGAATGGTCCAGTCGTTCACGCTAATTCTCCTGAAAGTACTGAATTTTTAAGATCGGTAAACCCGGAAAAATGAAAAACATCAGGTTTCAAAAACGGGTTAAAATATTTAAATATTCCATCCAGTCCGTCCCTACATCAATATCATACAACCATATCATACAACCATATCATACAACCATATCATACATTCCTGTAAAACGATGTCCCACAATATCCAGCTATGCCGTATCATGCCACACATTTCAATATGCAATGCCTTAATTTGGCAAAACATATATATGAGAAATCTAATTTCTGCTTTTCATTCTAAAACATGATCTAAAAAGAACTTCAAAGAATTTCAAAACAGAACCATAAAACAAGAATTATAAAACAGGAAGTAAAGAAGAGATAAATGATGAAGGAAAATGAGGCTGCTTGGCCGGACATGAGCAAACATAGGAAAGAACCGCAGAGTAAAGAACTTTTCATGAGCGCCCTCAAGACCACGGTTCCCGTGTTCCTGGGGTACATCCCGTTGGGGATGGCTTTCGGGTTTCTGCTAGACGGGGCGGGGTACCACTGGGGCTATGCTTTCCTGATGAGCCTCTTCATTTATGCTGGGTCGGGCCAGTTCCTGGCAGTAGCCCTGCTGGCGGCAGGAGCCGGGCTTACGGAATTTGTTATTGCTACGCTGCTCCTGAACCTCAGGCACTCTTTTTACGGGCTGTCCCTGCTGGACAGGTTTTCTGACGTGGGAAAGGTCAAGCCTTACCTGATCTTTGCGCTTACGGACGAGACTTACGCACTCCTGACCACCACGGAAGTGCCCGCCGGCGGGTCAAAGGCCAGGTTTTACTTCTACATAACTGCCCTGGACCACCTCTACTGGATAATGGGCTGCGTGCTCGGGGCAGTTCTGGGTTCCATACTTAACCTGAACCTGGAGGGGATGGCTTTTGTGCTGACAGCGCTCTTCGTTGTGCTTACCATCGAACAGTATTTCCACTCAACATCGCGCTTCCCCTTCACGGCAGCTCTCGGAGCAGGGGTTGTCTCACTGGTGCTTTTCAGCCCAGAAAACATGCTTCTGCTCTCGATTATTTTCGGGACCGTAATCCTGATAGCACATGAGAAATTCCTGGGTGAGAAAACCGCCCTTGAGGCCTATACTGCCGAGGGAAGGGTAAAGGAGGAAAATTAATGACTGAAACGCTGGGTACATTGCAAATGCTCGTAATCATCGCAGCCGTGGCCCTCGCGACCTTTGCCACAAGGGCGCTTCCTTTCATCTGCTTCAGCTGCAGGGCTCCTCCCAAAAGCCTCTCCATGATTGAAAAGAACCTGCCCCCCATGATCCTCCTGCTGCTGGTAATTTACTGCCTGAAAGACGTGCAGTGGTTTTCAGCCCCATACGGGCTTCCGGAACTCTTTACCATAGGGATAGTCGCAGGCCTTCATTTATGGAAGAGAAACGCCATGCTCAGCATCTTTGCAGGGACCGGGCTTTATATGGTGCTGGTGCAGCTTAATTTGTTTTCATTCCTCTGTTGAGATATTTTTTCCATTTATGTCGAGCAGGACCCGGGAATTTCTCCCATCCCGGGAACCTTTTTTCGAATAGCTTTTTCAAATAGCTTTTTTCGAACAGCCTTTTTCAAATGACTTTTTTCAAATAGCTCTTATTCCATGGGCAGTCCTGAGCCCGAAGGCATTCCAAAATTTTATATATATTTACATTAATGCATCTCGCCGCGAAGTGACCTTCAATGACTGACAAAAAAATTGACCAGGATTCACTTAAAAGCAAAGGTTTCCTGTCCCAGCAGCAGGAAGACATTTTTTCCATGCGGCTTAAGGTCGTGGGCGGCAGGGTTGATGCCGAAAAGCTGCGGGCAATTGCAGACGCCGCTGAGAAATACGGCTACGGATACATCCACATAACCTCAAGGCAGGGCATTGAGATTCCTTTTATCAAGCTCGAAGATACGGAAGAGGCAAGCCATGAGCTTGAGATCCAGGGGATCCTCGGGGGAGCTGCCGGAAAGCGGGTAAGGGCAGTGGTTGCCTGCCAGGGAAACAAGGTCTGCAAGAATGGGCTTATCGACTCCCAGAAACTTGCATGCAAACTCGATGAAAAATACTTCGGGGAAGCAGTCCCGAAAAAGTTCAAGATTGCGGTAACCGGGTGTCCGGCAGCCTGTTTAAAGCCCCAGGAAAATGATTTCGGGATAATGGGCACGGCACTTCCCGCCCGGGTTGAGGAAAACTGCACGGGCTGCGGGCGCTGTGCAAAAGCCTGCAAGCCGGGAGCCGTAACAATCGAAGAAGGAAAAGCCCGTATAGACCGGGAGAAGTGCATCCTCTGCGGGGCCTGTATCGCAGCCTGCAGGAAAGATGCCTTAAAGGCGGAAAAAACCGGATACACGGTTTTTGTGGGAGGCAAAGTTGGGCGAAAGCCCAGGCCCGGGACAAAACTTCTCGAACTTGCGGACGAGAAACAGCTTTTTTCAGCCCTTGAAAAGACCCTCGGGTACTACAGGGAACACGGGCTTGACGGGGAGAGGTTCGGGGATTTGCTGGACAGGCTGGGCTTTGAAAAATACAGGGAAGAAGTCCTTCCCTGACTCTGGAATTATCTGAACTTTCGAATTCCCTGAATTCGAAAGTTTCTGAACCTTGACTTCCGTGAGCTTTAAAACACCTGAACTTTGCAGGAATCACTGCCCGGAACTTCTGCTTTCAGTCTGTCCCAGAAGCCAGATGCTTATTGCCCCAAGCCCCACAAGGAGGGCACCGAAACGCACCAGATCTCCCAGGAAGGGGATTTCATAAATGACTGCAAATACAAGCACCCCGGTAAAGTAATAAAGCATCTTTCCGGCTTCTTTTTTGAATAACTTCGTATAGATTACCTCCCCGGCAAGCAGCTTTACCGGCACCGTGGATATCAGGAGCGAGAGCGCAAGAAGCAGGAAGAGCAGGACTGAGAGGCTCCACCCGAAAACCGTGACAAGCAGGATTACGGAGAGGATCGGGAGGAAGAACAGCACTGCCAGCCCCGCAAGGCCCGCTTTCAGTGCCGAAGCCCGGACGGTTTCCGAAAGCCCGGCAACAAAGCCCGGGAAGAGGTAGATCAGGATCAGGCCGAGAGCCAGGGAAGCCAGAAGCCCGACCAGGAAGCCGAAAAAGCCGAAACCTTCGTAAGCACCCTCATACCGGCCTTCCCCTGCAGGCCTTTCTATTACACTGAGGTTTCCCCCAACCTGCTCTTCCAGTCCAGCTGGAACGTTTCCGGCTTCAAGTTCCAGGTCCCCTTTGAGCTCGAAGTCATTTCCGGTGTTCAGCGTTCCTGCCGAGACCGAACCGTCCCCGTTGACAACCCCGTTAAGGGTCACATCTCCGCCGGCTATGAGAGCGTCACCTTCAACGGTACTGTCCTCGGAGAGAAAAATCTCGCCTCCGGCCGCCACCAGATCTCCCCCAACATTACCGTTTACCCTGACCGAGCCCCCGGCTGCAATAATGTTGCCCGAAACGTCGCCGTTGACGATGACCGAGCCCCCGGCGCCTATAAAGTCATCTCCTATATTTCCGTTTACCGTAAGCTGCGACCCTCCGAGCACAAGGTCCCCTTCGATATCCTCGTCAATTAGCAGGTAATCCCCGCCCCCGAAGGCGTTCCCTGAACTCGTATATTTCAGAAAAGTTTCTTCATCCGCTGCAGCTGCCGAAAAAGGAAGTACAGCAAAAAACATTATAAGCAGAGCCAGACTGCAAACCAGCTTCTTTTCCATAGACCACTCTTCTTTATCCATAAACTACCCTCATTTACAACCTGAATTAATTCCATTGATGATTTTAACAGGCTATTATTCTAACAGGCTATTATTTTAACAGGTGACTTTTAAGTCCCTATCAAATCCCTACCTTATCCTATTCATATCCTTATTCAGCCCTTATCTTATAAGTAGACTGATCGGAGAACCCGAAAAGAGAAATCAGTTAAGGAAATTACAGCTTAAAGAGAGAAAACCTGTAAAAAGGAAAACTGGAAAAAGAAAACTGGAAAAGGAAAACTGGAAAAGGAAAACTGGAAAAGGAAAACTGGAAAAAGAAAACTGGAAAAGGAAAACTGGAAAAAAGCCAGCCCTGGGAAAATTTGAATCATTTCCGCAAGTCATTTCCGCAGGGTTTCCTGAAAGGCTCCGGAACCCCAACCCCGGTTCACCAGGCATTGTCGTGGATTCTTGAAACGTCGTACCTGAACCTGCCTTCCTTTTCCTCTGCCGGATAGCCCATTGCAATGATTGAAAACGGGATTACATGCTCAGGGATGCTCAGGAGGTTCCTTACTTCCAGGATCATTTTTTCAGCGGGGTAAATCCCGAGCCAGACTGCACCCAGCCCCAGGGCATGGCAGGCAAGCAGCATATTTTCACTTGCCGCAGAGCAGTCCTGAACCCAGAAGTCCCGGAACTTCTGCATGCTTTCGTCCCCGCAGACCAGGACGGCAGCAGGGGCTTCCTTCAGCATCTTCGCATAGGGATGCATCTTTGCAATCTTCTCGAGCAGGCCGTGCCTGTCCAGTATAACAAAATGCCAGGGCTGCTCGTCCCCTGCCGAAGGCGCATTCATCCCTGCTTTCAGGACCTCGTCGATTACATCCCGGGTAACGGGCTTTGATAAATATTTTCTAATGCTTCTTCTAGTAAGAATTGCGTCCATTGTTTCCATAAATGTCCCCCCATTGACTAATTCATTTTTATAATGGATAAAAGTACTGTTAAGGAGAAAAAGAAATTTAAAAGTAATACCCCTGGATTACACACCGTACTTTCACGTTAGAAAAACAAGAGAAAAACAAGAAAAAAACAAAAAACAAAAAAGGAAAAAAGTCACATAAAGCGCTCAAACCTTTCCTTTTTTGCCTTGCAGATAGGACAGACCCCTGGGGGTTCGTCCATGGCACAGAGGTATCCGCAGACCGGGCATCTCCAGACCGGCTTTGACAGCTTTCCTGAAAATCCCATCGCTTCCTCCATTTCGGCTCTTGCGGCCCTGGCAGCTTTTCTCTCTTCTGCGGAGGGGCGCCTTTCGGGAATTGACTGGAGCTCTTTATCCCCGCTCAGGACGGTTCTTGAGACGTAGAGGGCACAGTAGCAGGCCCCGTGTTCGTTAAGGTCGGGGTCCCGGTAGTTGCAGGGACAGATGATGTCCAGGTCTTCTTCCTTGTTCCCGGAAGCCAGCCTGCAGGGGCAGGCCCAGTACCCATAGCGCTTTTCATTGACAAGCAGCCCGAAGACCAGTTCCTTTGTGAAGTCGACATCAGGGTTCAGGTGGTAGCCCGCATTTTCGGCTTCCCTGTTCAGCCGTTTATAGAGCCGGTCCACGTATTCTGCAGGGATTTCTGTTTCTTCAATAGCCCCTTCCCCAAAATTTTCTTCTTCCATTTCAATCCCCCTTAAAAACCAAGGGCTTCTCGGATCTGTTTTTCCTTGAAACCCACAATAGCCTTTTCCCCGTTGATAATGGTCGTCGGGAAAGAAATTGACGGGTTAAACCGCCTTACTTCCTCTACAGCTTTTTCTTCTTCTTCCCCTTCAAGCCGGTCCACATAGACGTAATCGAATTCCACTCCCAGTTCGGTGAGCAGTTTCTTTGTCCTTTTGCACCACACGCAGGTGCTTAGCCCGTACATCAAAATCTTGCCTCTGTCGATCCCCTTAACATGGTTTCCTTTCTCTGCCTTCAGATGAAAAAGATCCATTGCATTAGACCTCCTGACCTGGATTTACTTTATGGAAGTCCCTGTATGAGTATTTTCCCTCAAATCCGGGCTCTTTCCTCCTGTAAAAGCAAAAAATATTAATAAGAAATGCCGGGAAATGCAAGGGAACACAAGTCAAGTTATATTTACGGAAAAGAGATATACAAATTAAAGACTCCATTAAACTCAAATTAAAGACTCCATTAAACTCAAATTAAAGACTCCATTAAACTCAAATTAAAGACTCCATTAAACTCAAATTAAAGGCAACTCCATTAAATTCAAAATAAAGGCAGTTCCATTAAACCCAAAATAAAGGCAGTTCCATTAAACTCATAAAAGAGGTCATAGGCTTACAATGCAGAACTTCATTATCTGGATACTGATCGCACTCTGCCTGACGCAGTCTGCTGTTTTTTCAGGGCTGACAATAGGGCTTTTCGGCCTTGGCCGGCTGAGGCTTGAGATAGAAGCTGAAGCGGACAATAAGGAAGCTATTAAAATCCTGCAGATCCGGAAAGACTCTAACTTCCTGCTCACGACAATGCTCTGGGGAAACGTAGGTGTAAATGTCCTCATTGCCCTGCTCACTGACTCCGTGATGGCAGGGACCTCGGCTTTCCTCTTCTCGACCGTCGGGATCACCTGTTTCGGAGAAATCGCCCCCCAGGCTTATTTTTCCCGAAACGCCCTGGCAATCGGGGCCAGGCTGACTCCCCTGGTCCGCTTCTACCAGCTCTTGCTCTATCCTGTAGCAAAGCCCACGGCTATCATCCTGGACTGGTGGCTTGGCCGGGAAAAGCTTGAGCTCTTCCGGGAACAGGCCATGAGGATCATGCTGGAGAAACATATTGCTTCTGCCAAGTCCGATATCGGGAAGTTTGAAGGGATAGGAGCCCTGAACTTCCTTTCAATTGACGACGTCTCGATCTCCGACGAAGGTTCGATCATAGACCCGAGAAGCATCATCTCCCTCCCTGTGGAGAACAACCGCCCGGTCTTCCCCCCGTTTGCAAGGGAACCTTCCGACCCCTTCCTGCAGAAGATCGAAGCTTCCGGGAAAAAATGGGTGATAATTACAGGCCCCACAGACGAACCCGTTATGGTGCTCGATGCCGACGGCTTCCTCAGGGACGCGGTCTACAAAAAAGGCCCCTTCATCCCCCTATCGTACTGCCACTTCCCGGTCGTGGTAAAGTCCCCGAAGACCAGGCTTGAAAGAGTGATCAGGCAGTTCAAGGTCTACCCCCAGCACCCCGAAGACGACGTGATCGACCAGGACCTGATCCTGTACTGGGGAAAAGAAAAGAGGATTGTGACGGGATCGGATATCCTGGGCCGCCTGCTCAGGGGAATCGTCGTGGAGTGCGGAACGGAAGCAGAAAACCTCTGCATCCCCGCAAGCATGAAAACCCTCAAACGCTGAGTTTTTTGAAAGTTTATTAAGCTTTCAGTTAATTCAGCTTCATTTAACTAAACTTCAGTTAATCAAGCTTCTTTTCTGCCCCTTTCAGGATACGCGGGCAGGGACAAAAATCCCCTTTCCGGAAGCGGGACGCCCACAGCGAAGTGGTAGAGGTCCTGGTATTCAAGTCCCGCAAGCCCAAGGGTATCGTGCAGGGGGTCGTCAAAAAAACACCCTATCCCGCAACCCCTGAACCCCCGGGCCTCAGCCTCCAGGTAAAGCAGCTGCCCGAGAACTCCGCATTCCCAGAAAAGGTAAGGGTAGATCCAGGCACCGAAAGCCCCCAGGGGCTCTTCGAATTCCGAGAGCATACACGCGGTAAAACAGGCATCTGCAGCCTTCCGCTGGGCGCAGGAAAGCTGGGCGGCAAAGTAGTACAGGGATTCTTCCACAAGCAAGTAGAGCTCAAGCCCCGGAGGACAGATCTCCGGCCGCTCCCACAGGAAGTCGTTTCTCATAGCCGTCCGGAGCTTCTCTTTTTCCCCGGATTTACGGAGGAAAATGTAGAGGCCTGAACGAAGCCCCTTTACCCGGTTTACAAAAAGGAGCAGGTGGACAAAGGGGCCCGGAACCAGGGCGTTGAAGGGAGGATGCGGCTCCGGAAGCGATCTTCTCAAAATGCCGTAGAAGGTTTCTTCCTCCATATATGCGCTGTTGTTCATTTCCAGGGCACTCCTCCGGGTGTGGACCATACTGCGCAGGGAAACACCCTCAAGAACTGCCCTCTCAAGAACCGTCCTCTCAAGAGCTGGACCCCTACCTTTTCCGCGCTCTTTTTCGGGCAACTCCGGCTGCCCTTCCGGCCCGGGTCCCATGTACTTTTTCTCCCTGGGATAATCGGTCTCTCCTTTTCGGGTTGCAAAAACAGCCTTTTCAATGTCAACCCATTCCACGTGCCTCGGGCTCAGCCGATTCGGAGAACCTTCCCAGGAAATTTCTTCGAAAGCAAGAACCGCATCCGAACATACCTTATTTTTCGAACAAGTTTTCCCGGCCGGATAAACTGCAAGCAGGCAGGCAGGCTCTTCCTTTTCAGGCCCTTCCGAGCCGGAAATGCCGAGAAGTGCGGCAATACCTTTCGAACTCATGCCCTCAAGAAGGCTCGCTTCCCACCCCAGACCTGCAGCTGCAAAACTCAGGGCTGCAATCGCATGCCCTATATCATGGTTGGAATACCGAAAAGCCCTGACCCCGTATTTCCAGGCGACCCTCCAGTGGATGGAGCTCAGCCCCACAAAAAAAGTGCCTTCCGGAAAGCCGGAACTCAGCTGTTTCCAGGCCTTTGGGGGGACTTCCGCCCTGAGTTCAAGCGCATGGGGCAAAGGAGCATAATGGCAGACAGAAGGCTTTTTCAAAAGCCCCTCTACGGGGCCGGAAAGCAGGTAAACTTCGGTTGGGTGCAGGTTTCCGCTGGAAGGATTGATGCGGAGGGGCCATTTTGCGTTTCCCGTTTTTCTCCAGACCGAAATCGCAAAGCTGTCAAAAAAAAGCCTGGATATGCTCTGCCGGTCAGGGACCGCGGGCCGGAGCTGGCCCGGGGAAAAAGCCTGCTCGTAAGCCGGAAAACTTTTGGCTTTAAGCTCTTTCTCACTCTCGGTTTCCAGTTGTAAAAGCCGCGCCCCACGGTAACTTAGAAAAAGATTGGGCTTAATCGCCATGTCCAGCCTGCGAGGGCCCGGAGCATAGGCATTGAAGTTATGCTTGCTTGCCTTGTGATAGGCCAGGATTGATACCAGTTCCTCGGACATGTCAGCCGGTTTTTCGCCAGTTTTTTAAACAGGTCATCATACGCAGATATGTATCTTCAATGTGTCAGGCATTTATCCTCAACATGTCAGGCATTTATCCTCAACATGTCAGGCATTTATCTCAATATGTATTTATTTCAGGGCTTTGAGCACGGCTTTCCCGAAAGCTTCGGCACTTTTCGGGTCACGTCCCGTAACCACATTCCCTGATACGACGACATCCTTATCCTCCCTTACTGCCCCATGCTCCTTCAGTTCCCGCAGGGTGTCCGGGCTTTCGAAGACCGTACTTTTCTTTCCTTTAAGAACGCCTGCCCTTGCCAGGACGACTGGAGAGATGCAAATTGCAGAGACCACCTTGTTCCCTGCATACGCAGCTTTTACGAGTTCCTGCAGGTGCCTGTTATCCCATAGGTATTTTTTGGAGCCCGACCCACCCGAAATTACGATGGCGTCATAGTCGTCCATCCGGGCTTCGGAAAGCCTGATATCGGGCATAATTGTCCCACCGAGCATACCTTTTGCGGTTTCCGTGAACTCGGCAGCAACCGTAACTTCCGCCCCTGCGGTTTCGAAAAGCTGTTTCGGGACAAAGCATTCCTCATCCCTGAACTGTTCCTGGGCAATTACCAGCAGGATTTTTTTGCCTCTATACTCAGGTTCTGTCATCGGGTCACCTTCCTGTAATAGTAAAATGCGGAGAGTTCGGACACGGGCCTTCGGATAGGGCCTTTGAAGCAGACAATTTCATCGAAAGGCGCATTTTTACGCTTCTGGCATCCTGAGATGCAGAAAAGACCTTATAAACCGGGTTAAAGTGAAACCAGGGAGATGCAATCTGCTGTCAAACATCCATTATGTCAAACATCCATTAATACCCACTTCAGTAACGTTTGCTCCAGCAACTCAACCCCGCATAATAATATTGATTTCTGAAGGTATAAAAATACCCCTTTTCATAAGAAAAGGATCTCAGCAGAAAAAAAGATTCCATAAATGTAAATGAGTAAAGCGGGGAGTCGGCCTTCAGTCAGAAAAAAGAGGTCAGCCTTCAATCAGTAAAACATGGTCAGCCTTCAGGTGCCGGGACCAAAAAATAAAAGCTTCAAAGCCCGGAGATCAGGAGATACATCCCGCCCGAGATCGCGGCCCCTGCAAAGGTCGCCAGGAAATTTACCCCGCTGTTCGAAAGCAGGCCTTTTTTCTGGAAGGTAGCCCCGAGCAAACTGTCCACGTTTGTCCCCAGGAAGCCACCTACAGTCGTTACCAGGACCGTAAGCAGGAGGTCATCCGAAACCCCGAGCAGGTACGCCAGCAGCCCTATAGCTGCAGAACCTAAAATTGCAGAGAACTCACCGAGACCCGACACTGCCCCGTCTGCCCCGGGTTCTGCCAGCTTCAGGGTTGTGATCATCCTGGGCCTTCCCTTTGCAGTGGTCCCTATTTCACTTGCCAGGGTATCCCCTGTGGCCGTTGCAACGGTACCCAGGTAAGCATAAACGATAAGCAGGCTGTGTTCAGGAAAGACCCCGTAGGCTACGGCAAGGGCAAGGGCCGCCGTACTGTTCGAAAAGACGTTTTCATAACTCCTGATCCCGCCTTTGCCCTGGGCTAACCCTATGGACTCCTTATACGCATACCTGTACCTGGTAAACCCGCCTCCGAGGATGAAAAAGGCAAGGAGGAGCACAAACCATGACAAGCCGCTGAAGACGATAATCAGGACTCCCAGGAGGGCCGCACTCAGGAGGGCCGAAACGTCGGCTATCTTTGCCCTGTAGGCCAGGCAGCCCAGGAAAAGGGAAAAAGCAAGTGCAATCAACATTTGCTCAGGGGGTACCCAGTACCTTAACTCTTCAAAAATCCACATGGTCATCCCTGCCCCCAGGGGCACGGATATGTTGCTGTCGAACTTAGAAGGAATGGATTCAAAGAGAGAACCAGTAACAGCCCCTATCACGGCTATGAAAAAGACCAGGTTGTAAGGGACCTGTAACTGCTGCCAGTGGACAACCCAGCCTGCAGCAAGAAACGCCGCAAGGATCCGCATTCCCAGGAAAGCCGAACTCCAGAGCAGGGAAAAGCCCTTCTGCTTGCTCCTATCCCACCGGGAATCGGAGAAGGAAAAGCCTTCCAGCCCCGAAAAGAAAGAGATGTGGCTGCTTACGACCGAAATTGCAAAAGCTCCGAGGGCTATGTAAAACGGATAGGTGTAGGAGAAATTTTCGGAAACTGCAGAAACAAGGAGCATTAAGAACAGGGAAAAGGCAAGGTTAAGGGAATTCCCGGCCCCGGAGAGTCCATTTTTGGAAAACCTGAGCCCGAGAAAAACTGCAAAAGAGAGAAGAAGAAGGATGTGCACCCCTGCGAAAGGAGCGAGCAGGATGAGCAGGAGATATGTGGCATGTATCACCGGGATCCCGCGCCAGGAATTCCCGTTTTCGAAAGAAGGGGCAGCTCTATTCATCGTCGGACATCTTTGTTTTTGTTATCCTTCCGGGAAAGTTACATAGAATTGGATTTCATTTATAAATAGATAGTTGTTTTTCTTTCAGCTAATAATTTATAAAGATTTTCATTAATATATAAAACAAGTATAAAAAAGGCCCATAAGCGCGTTAAAGTATTTAAAGGCCCAGAAAAAGCCTTTTAACCGCTTTTCTTCCCTTTATTGCTTCTTTTTGATTTACCTTTCCTTTTTCGCAGCCCTTTCTGCGTCAGAACCCATATTAAAATTTCTCCTGCCTGCCCGGTTCCCGTAGAAATCACTTCCACAGCCCCACTTTTCATCGGAACCTTTTCACATCTCCTTTGACAACATTTCAATAATGAAATACACAAAAAAGCCTGCAACCATGAGTATGGCCGAAAATATGGTCAACGTCCTGAACACAAAAAAGAACATTGTTAATATCCTGCATAAAGGTGGAAACGTTATTATATTCCCTGACTTTTTATTCATACTAGGGGGAAAGAATGAAAAACTACGACCTGATTGTGATAGGCACAGGTTCCGGAATGAACTACGTCAATGCTATCATCGACGAAAAGCAGGAAATAAAAATCGCAGTTGTTGACAAAGACGAACCGGGGGGGATCTGCCTGACCAGAGGGTGCATCCCTTCAAAGCTCCTGCTCTACCCTGCCGAACTTATCAGAGAACTGGAAAGGGCTCCACTTTTCGGAATCGAGCTTGAGATAAAAAGCGTGGATTTCCGGATGATCATGGAGAGGATGAGAAAAAAGATCAGAGAAGACATCGAGATGATTAAGGAAGGGCTGACCGAAAGCCCTGACATCGACTACTACCCCAAAACTGCGGAATTCGTTGCCCCTTACACCCTCAAGGTGGGAGAAGAGACAATATATTCCGAGATGATCTTCCTCTGCACGGGCTCAAAGCCTGCAATCCCACCTGTTAAAGGGCTTGAGGAAGCCGGGTACCTGACAAGCGATTCGGTGCTAGAGCTCACCGAATGCCCAAAGAGCCTCTTAATCCTCGGAGGGAGCTACATCGGAGCCGAGTACGGGCACTTTTTCTCGGCAATGGGAGCCGAGGTCACGATTATAGGAAGAAACCCGAATTTCCTTCCGCAGGAAGAGCCTGAGGTTTCCGAACTTGCCAGGATAAAAATGTCCGGGTACATGAAGATTCTAACAAACCACGAAGCTGTAGAAGTGGTAAAGGAAACTTCCGGGCAGAAAACCGTCATTGCAAAGGACAGGGCTTCGGGAGAGGAAATAAAAGTCACTGCCGACGAGATCCTGGTCGCAACAGGAAGGGCTCCGAATACTGACATCCTCCACCCGGAAAAAGCAGGGATAAAGACTGACAAACATGGCTGGATTTCCGTAAACGAGTATCTGGAAACTTCCTGTCCGAATGTATGGGCCTTCGGAGACGCTAACGGGAAATACCTCCTCAAGCATGTGGGAAACTACGAGTCGGGAGTCGTGTTCCAAAACGCTATCCTGAAAGCAAAAGTAAAGGCAGACTATCACGCCGTCCCCCATGCGGTCTTTTCCTACCCGGAAGTCGCAAGCGTGGGCATGGGCGAGCAGGAAGCAATCGATACTTACGGGAGAGATGGGGTACAGATAGGCTTCCATCTTTTCGAAGATACTGCAAAAGGGACGGCTATGGAAGCCAGGGACTATTTCGTAAAGGTGATCCTGGACGGCTACGGGGAAAAAATCCTGGGCGCCCACATCATAGGGCCTCAAGCTTCGGTCCTGCTTCACCAGATAATCCCGCTAATGTACACGGAATCAAGAAGCCCTAACCCCATCATTCACGGAATGGACATCCACCCCGCCCTGAGCGAGGTCATAAGCAGGGCATTTTATACCCGGATGTCCCCGAAACACTACCACCACATCCTGAAACACCTTGGGCTGGAAGGCTGAAATATTGAATAGGCCTTCCTTTAATTTTAGTAATCAATCTTTAATCTTAATCCTCAATCTTTAACCTTTAATCTTTGTTCTTAATAAGGTCAAAAACCCACCTTTAATCTTAATCCTCAATCTTTAACCTTTAATCTTTGTTCTTAATAAGGTCAAAAACCCACCTGCTGACCCCGGGAGCGACATTCCCGC
This sequence comes from Methanosarcina sp. KYL-1, assembly GCF_024372725.1. GTDB lineage: Archaea > Halobacteriota > Methanosarcinia > Methanosarcinales > Methanosarcinaceae > Methanosarcina. Next base: position 46,930 of record NZ_VOUA01000021.1, on the reverse strand, counting down.
AGCGCCTGTAAAACTCCACCTCAAGACCCATTTTTTCATACGTTTCGATTAACCCCGGGATCTGTGATTCCGTTTTGAAAGTATAGAAATGAACATATCCACCTTTCCTTATAAGCCGCAGGATCTCCACGAGGAAGCGGTCCATGCCGTAAGGCGTGGGCACGATTGCCCTGTCAAAGCCAGCTTCAGGGACTTCAAAAAAGTCAGTCTCAGGGACTTCAAAAAAACCAGCTTCAGGGACTTCAAAATAATCAAGCCTTCCATCTCCGGCAGGGGTAAGAAACTTAAAAATTTCCCCTGCATCCCCCTGCATCACTGTAACCTGCCCCCCAAGCCTGTTCAGCCGGACGTTTTCCTTCAGGCAGGAGCAGGCTTCGGGGTTTTTTTCGATTGCAAGCACTCTCGCCCCTTTTCCTGCAGCCGGGAGCACGAAAGGGCCCACCCCGCAAAAGGGGATCAGGACAGATTCCCCGGGAAATACTTTTGCACCTATCCTTCCTCTTTCCCAGTAGAGGCGGGGATTAAAGAATACTGTTCTCACATCCAGCCTGTAGGTATACCCGTTTTCCCTGTGGAGGGTCTCTGCAGATTCTCCCAGCAGAAGCTCAAAATCGGCAACCCTGTGCTCCCCTTCAAGCTTGCTCACCTTGTTTAACACGGCCCTTGTGTTGCCTCGCATCGAAACAAGCTTTTTGGCAATAGTTTCCTTATAAACATCAAGTTCCTGAGGGATCGAAATTACTGCAACGTCCCCTATGAAATCAAAACGCTTTGGCACCAGGCCCAGCAGGGGCTCTTCTATTATCCCCCGCATCTCATCCCGCAGGCTCACTCTGTCTCGAAAGCTCATCCCTCGTACCTCTTCCCGGGAAATTATAAAACTTTTCACTCCTGATCGCACTAATACTTCAACTTCATTTATTTCAACTTCATTTACTTCAACTTCATTTACTTCAACTTCATTTACTTCAACTTCATTTACTTCAACTTCATTTACTTCAACTTCATTTACTTCAACTTCATTTACTTTATTTTAAAATTAATCTAATATGAGAAAAAATTCTTCAATAAGATAGGCCTCAGATTGGTATAAATTTAAATAATGTAGATAAATGTCCATGAAAGTATTTACGTGGAGATTGGTGAACAAAATAAGCCTTTATAGCGATTATTTAAGGAAAAAAGGGTTTATTTATGATTATAATCTAAAAAACAAATCATAAATCTAAAGTATAAAATCAGCAGTAGAATATTCACTTTTATTAATTAAAATAAAATAGATCATAATAAATTATTTTTGTTATACACTATGAAAAAAAGGTAAAAAAGGAAACTTCACCATGGACGCACAGACAACTTACGGGGCTCTTGCCTTGCTGCCGGCGATCGTAGCCATTGTGCTTTCGATCTGGAAGCGGCAGGTCATCGTAGCCCTTGTTTTAGGCATCTGGATTGGTGCAACAATCATCAACGGTTATAACCCTCTTGTCGGGCTTCTTGAGACATTTTCGACTTATATTGTGGGAAGTGCCATTGCCGATTCCTGGAACGCGGGCCTCCTTGTCTTCTGCCTTGCAATCGGAGGGATGATCGGGGTTATGTCCAAACTGGGAGGGACAAAAGCCATTGCCGAAGCCCTGGCCAGTAAAGCAAAGGACGTCAGGACCACCCAGCTTGCAGCCGCCCTGATGGGAATTGCAATCTTCTTTGATGATTACGCCAATTCCATGGTAGTGGGCAACACCATGAGGCCCATTACGGACGAACAGAAGATATCGAGAGAAAAACTTTCCTATATCGTGGACACCACTGCCGCAGCCGTCTCCTCCATGGCCCCGGTCTCGACCTGGATCGCAATGGAAATCGGGCTGATCGCCGGAGCCCTCGGGTCTCTGAACATCGAGGCAAACTCAATTATTGTTTTCTTCCAGACTCTTCCCTTCCGCTTCTATTCGATCTTCACCCTTGTCCTCATGTTCACCCTTATTATGCAGAAGAAGGACTTTGGCAAGATGCTTGATGCCGAAATCCGGGCCAGGAAAACCGGGGAGGTCTTCGCCGAAGGTTCAACTCCGCTCTTTGTGGAAGACGAAAACCTCCTCCCGGCAAAGGGAGTCAGAGGTACTGTCTGGGACGCCGCAATTCCAATTATTACCTTCATCCTCGTTACGACAGTAGGGCTCTGGTACAACGGATACGAACCCGGGAGTAGCATAAGGGACGCTTTCGGAAACGCAGATGCCTCCGTTGCCCTGACCTGGGCTGCTTTCCTCAGTTCCATAGTTGCACTGGGCATAGGGCTCGCCAAGAAAAGGTTCTCCCTGGACCAGGGAGTCACTGCCTGGGTTGACGGGCTCAAGTCCATGATCATTGCAGTTATCATCCTCGCCCTGGCCTTTGCCCTGAAATCGGTGATTTCCGAAATGCAGCTGGCCGAGTGGCTCATCTACGTGACCCAGGGCTCCCTTTCAAGTTCGGTCCTCCCGACCCTGACCTTCCTCATTGCGATGTTCATTGCCTTTGCTACCGGGACCTCCTGGGGCACGAACTCCATTGTCATGCCCATCGTAGTCCCGATAGCAGCCGCTATTTCCGGGGCAACCGACGTTGTAACCCCCCTCATGGTCACCACCATCGGGGCTGTCCTGACCGGAGCCGTTCTGGGCGACCACTGCTCTCCGATCTCGGACACCACAATCCTCTCCTCAATGGCCTCGGGTTCCGACCACGTGGACCACGTAAATACCCAGCTCCCCTATGCAGCCGCAGCAGGAGCCTTTGCCGTGGTCTTCGGTTTCATCCCTGCCGGGCTCGGGATTTCCCCCTGGATCTCCCTGGCTGCCGGGACTGTAGCCATCATCGTCTTCGTGAAGTTCGTGGGCAAACAGGTTGATGAAAACGGAAACATCGTTTCCTGAACCCAAAAACCGTAAACCTTAAAATATTCCCCGGAGCAGAACCTTCTGCTTCCGGTTTTTCATATTTTGCTTTTCTCATTATTATTTTCTCATTATTAGGATGATCCGGAAAGTAACCAAGGTCCATCACATGAAAATTGTTATTGAAACCCCGAAATACAGCTTTTTCAAGTACATCAGGACTGAAAATGGGTACAGGATAGCCTTCTGTTCCCCGCTTCCCACGATTTTCAACTACGGCTTTGTGGAAGGCACGAAAAGCCCTGACGGAATGGAAGAAGATGTGCTTGTTCTGGGTCCCCGCCTGCCTCAGGGAAGCACCCTTGAAAGAGAAAAATTTGAGGGGGTAGTGAAATTCCTGGACGACTCCGTCCGGGATGACAAGAAAATCGTATACATCAGCGGCTTTCGTTCTACTGTCCTGCTCGCCTTTTATTTCAGGCTTTACGCCCTTTTCAAGGTCTTTTTGTATGCCTTAAGGAAAAGAAAGATTGCAAAATGCAGGTTTGAAGGAATAGTTATCGAAAAAAAGAAGGGTGTTAAAAATCAAAAATAAGGTCCTCCGGAATAACAGCTCCTCCAGAGACCTGCTCCAGCCTGCAGCCTGCCTTTCATCAGATAAACTGCCAGGAACTCACATAGTCACACCGGGACTCAGATTTATTCTGGCTCAATTTCCTTCTTTAACTTCAGCTTCCTTCTTCGAATTCAGCTTCCTTCTTCGAATTCAGCTTCTTTCTTTAACTTCAGCTTCCTGTTCTTCCTTTATTTCCTCGATGCGCGCAATCGGGGCATTTGTCTTAACAGACTCAATACCTTTCAGGCACCCCTCTCTGCTCTTGTAGCCCTGGCTCACTGCGATAATCTGGCCGTTTCTGGCCCTCAACCGGAAGCGGTACTCTCCACTTATATCATGGTACACTTCGAATTTAGGCATCCTTTACCCCCATAGACTTAAGGCCTGTCAACCACTTCTGAAAAAGAAATGCCGGGCTGGCAGGTCCGAACTGATCAGAATTTAAGGATTCCGGGCCTTACCCCAAAAGGTGCTTCCCTATCCCAGTAACATATTCGCTCTGATTTGTTTAAATCATTATCTGATAAAAAATATAAAGATGAATTCTGCACATATTCCCTTTGTTCACTGAGATAATTTATATACATCCAATTTCAAAGTTTAAGCCTATGGAAGAGGGTAAGATCAAGAACACTATCACGAGAAGTTTTGAACTTAAGGACTACAGGATAGAAGAGGCTGAACTTTCCGGCTTCTGGGCAGACTTACTGAGCAAAGAAGAGCTGACAGTCGAGGTTAACTACAAGCCGGAAAAGAAAACGTCCTTCAGCCCCGAAGATACAGCAGCCCTGATCCGGAAAACTTGCGGAAAATGCGAGAGCTTCCAGGCCCAGGTCCCTGAAAATATAAAATGTGAACTCACCTTCAAGGACTTCGGAGAGAAGGTTTACAAAGCCGGACAGCCCGGTTTTGAACTCGACCCAAAGGAACTTGAAGAACTCAAAGTCAGGTACCGCTTTTATGTAGCATACTACATCTGATTCCTGCATCTGAGACCAAAAAACTGTATCCGAAGAGATGTTAAGGATAAAAACAGAATATATGTTATTCATAAATTATATTCATGTTCAGAAATATCCCTTAATTAAAAAATATGCTTTATTGAAAACCTGAAAAACTCCAAAGGTGTATAAAATGCCTCAACCTATGAAAAATCCCGGCATTGCCGCAGTCCTCTCCTTCTTTATCCCGGGCCTCGGACAGATCTACAACGGGCAGATCATGAAAGGAATTATCTTTATCGTCCTTGCCTCGATTTTCGGCGCTTTGACCCTGGTCCTGATAGGCTATATCCTCTATCCGCTGTTCTGGATTTACAACCTCTACGATGCATACAATACCGCTAAAAGAATAAATGAAAGGCAGGCTGGATATTAAGGGTGTATCTACCCATGTCTTTTTTTTAACCAGTATTTATTTAACCAGAAAAGTTATTTTTAATCAAGATTTTCTTTTTTAATCAACGTCTTTTTTTAATCAGCCAACTCTTTTTAATCAGCACATTCTTTTTAATCAACATCTTCTTTTTTAATCAGCCCCTTCTTTTTCAATCAATTCCCTCTTTTAATCAACGCCTTCTTTTTTAATCAATGTCTTCTATTTAGCCATCACCTTTATTTTTTTAATGGAAAGCCACAAATAAAACCAGATCCATTTTATTAGTGGGTGATTGAGGACGACAGTTGAACCTGAGATTCCTTACAGCGCATATGAACCAATGCTGAACATGATACTCATTTTTTTGCTGGCTTTATTGGCCATCCTCGTAGTGCTTTTTGCATACAGGCGGAATGCAGCAAAAAAAAGGCTGAAAGCTGGTGAAAATGATAATATCCGGGAAACATCTGGAACAGAAGAGATAGGGGAAATAGAAGAAGTAGAAGAGATAGAGGAAATAGAAGAAACAGAGAACAGGGAAAATCCCTGAAATAATTAAGGAAAAGGAGAAAATGCCCTTTTCAGAAAAAAGGCACAATGAGCAACTGTAAAAAAATCAAAAAAAATCAGAATATCAAAAATTAATCACTCAGTTTTTCCTCTCCTACCCATAAAGAACATTATACCCATTATTGCCGCAACAGGCAGGGCTATTGAGGGGAATTCCGGGATTTCTCCACCATTTCCTCCACCATGATGTACAATGTCATTGGGGCCACCTCCAACCCAGGCGCTAAAATCATCCCCCCAACCGATATGGACAACAATTGAATAGTCTTCGGGGCTGGACCTAAGGGGGGACTCTACATTCACAGCGTGAGTGATTACAATGGGTCCACCAGATTTTATACTTTCATCCCCTTCCCATCCAGTAGAAACGTCTGTCGTAAATCCACCAAAGAAATTTCCAAGTTTTGGCATATCCTTATTGGTGGTTTTCCATTCCTCACTTATTTCATCCGAGTTTTCTGCCTTTACAGATAAATCCAGGGGGATATAGATATAAATTTTCTTGATATCGAAATTTGTCGGTAACCCGACTGTCCTATCAATCGGAATCGCTTGAACGGTCACATTATTCCCATCAAATTTTGCCACAATTGCAGTATTTGGGGGAAAAGGTTCACTTGTATTAAAATCCCTCACAGAAATTTCAGTAACTGCACTCGCAGCACTTACCGTGAAAATCATGAGTGCAAGAATTCCAATAAAGAATACTGATTTATTTCCCAGAGTGCAACCCTCCATAATAAAGAGTTTATATTTTTTTATGATATTATTAGATAAATAGCTAATTATTTTAATATATATATGTAGTATTAAAAACGCATATATAATGTGAGATTTAAAGCCTTTTGAACATGTTTTTGCATATTTTGTACGTGGATTCCTTTCCTCAGGAGAGGAGAAGGGAGAAAACGGGATGAATTTCAGAGGAGGCTCTCATGGATGCGGAATTCAGGTAATATGATAAATAAATGGAGGTATAATCCGCAATAAACGTAAGGAAGAGAGATCTTTATAAAATATGGAAAAAATATACAAAGAACATATAAAAAAGATAAAAGAACCGAGACCGACTGCAGAGCAAATTAGCTTTAACGAAAGATGAATAGCTTTATTTAAACGTTCCCCCTCCTGCCAGCGGTTGTGCCCTACCTTCTGCCCATCCGGAACAAAAAAGAGAGAAAACATGCTGCAAAGGTTCACATATATGAATCTTATTAAAAATCCTCAAACCGGAGTGCATGAATCAAAACCTTATGGAAGCATCTTTTTTGGGTATTATTTATTCCATGAACCAGGACCACGACCCTGAAACTGGCAGCAAGTTCCCTGATTTCCAAAGTAAGTCTGTTCTTCCGGATTCAATATATTCGTCAGGATTCAATATATTCGTCAGGATTCAATATATTCTTCCGAAGAGTTGACGAATTCGAAATGGCCGGTCTAAAGCCCCGCCCCTCCTCGCAAATCAAAGCATCCGGCATTGAAAGCTGCCTTGCCTGGGCCGAATGTACCCTTGTGGAAGAGGTCCTGAAGGAAAAGTTCTTCCCCATCATAGGAAAAGTCGTAAACATGGAAGCAGACGAACGCTTCTTTGATGAGGAGGGCGAAATGGACTTTGAAAAGGCAAGATCCCTAACTTGCACCCTGGGGCCGAAAGGCTTGACCTTCACATATCCCGCCGACGCAGGAAAATCAGCGAGCTATTCCGAAATGTTTCTGGGAGAGAAAGACGCAGTAAGCCAGAAACCCTGAAGCAGGAATCTCTTCCTAAAATTTCCGGTAAAAGAAGCATAAAGAAAATACAACATGGAAAATATATTTTATATATCTTTATAGTTCTCTTGGGAAGGCGCCGCCAGGCAAGCTGGCGGGGGTATCCCACAACACTTGGACTGAAAAGAAGGTTTCCGAGGTAAATGGAAGTATCTCTCGGGAAAAGCTGAAACCACAAATAACCGAAGCAGAAGAAGTAGAAGAAAAAGAGACAGCAGGAAAAGAAAATAAGTCCTGAAAAGGAGCTTTTGAGAAAAAGGAAAACATTCCCTTCATTCTGTAAAAATAACCCGATCCAAAAAATTAAAAATTAAGCACTCACTCCTTTCTTCTCCTCCCCATAAAAAACATTATTCCCATTATTGTAGCAACTGGGAGAGCTATTGAGGAGAATTCCGGGATTTGTGCACTGCCTGTAACCCAACTACTATCTTGATCTGCTCCTCCAACGTCTATTAGTTCAGTACCAAATCCAAGATGGACAACAATACTATTTTTTAAACTATTCTCTGGAAGATGAGGTTGATTAAATGAAGGGCTCAGTGCAATTACAATAGGTCCACGTGATTTTATACTGTCAGTAGCTTTATTACAAAGGGTATTGAACTCTCCAAACCCAGCAAAATTTGACTTGTAGCTTGGTGCATGTGTCCATACATTAATACTACCACTACCGCTATCATCGGTCACACTAGTTACATTGGTATCGTCAAGATAAAGTCTAATAGCTTTTATATCTACATTTGGTACACCAACGAGAGCTGGGCTGACATCCCTAACGCTTATATGCGTCCCATTAAACACCACTTCAATACGTATACCACTAACATCTTCGCTTGTTTCAGTCAAATAAAAAGTCTCTGCACTCGCAGAGCTAACCGTAGCCAGCATAAGCGCCAGAATTCCTATAACATATATTGCCTTTATTTTATCAAACCCCCTGAAATAAATTCAGCGAACAATTTTAATATTAAACTGTAAGAAGATAAAGTTATTTATTGTAACATAATTTTTATAGTTATTAATAAAGAAAAAAAAGAATCAATAACATTAGAAGCAAATAAAAATATTTACAATTTTAAATACTTAAAACACTTTGTGGATTAAGTATATAAAACGTCACGAATAATATCTAAAAAAATAATTAATGAATCATACCTGACCTTTAACCCTGGAAATCCTTACAGTACATATGAACCTATGCTAAACCTGCTACTCAGTTTTTGATGGCTTCTATGGTGACCATAAGGGTGATGTTTGCTTTATGAAACAATACCGAAAAAGAAGTAAAGAGAAAAGTCCCGGGAAACTTTTCATGCCACTTTTATCTCTTTTTCCAGCTTCTTTATAAGTTCCCGGACCCGGATCGCTTCTTCGAAGTCCAGCCTGTCGGCAGCTTCTTTCATCTCGACTTCAAGCTCGATGATGACGTTGGGGATGTCGGTCTTGGCGATGTGTTTGGTGTCGGCGATGTCCATGACTTTTTACTTGATGGGTTTTTTAATAGTCTTCGGACTATGCCGTGATCTTCGTTGTAGGCGATCTGCATGGAGTTTTCCACGGTCTCAAAGGAAGGAATCCGAAATGCAGCACCCTGGTCCACATAACCCCTATCCTCCGCACCCTGGAAGACGTCGTGCTTGCTTCCGAGCTCAAGCGCAATACCCCGGAAAACATTCGGGAAACCGGGGAGTTCGTAATCAATATCTCACCTGTCGACATGATGGAAGCTGTCGTGGTGTGCTCCAGGAACTATCCGCCGGAAGTGGAGGAATTCAAAGTGGCAGGATTAAAACCCCGCCCCTCCAGAGAAATCAAAGCTCCAGGAATTGAAGGCTGCCTTGCCTGGGCAGAATGTACCCTCGTGGAGGAAATACTCAGGGAAAAGTTCTCCCTAATTATAGGAAAAGTCGTAAACTTGGAAGTGGATGAGCGTTTCTTCGATGAAGAAGGAAAAATGGACTTCGAAAAGGCAAAGCCCCTAACTTGTATTCTGGGCCTGAAAGGGCTGACCTTCACATATCCTGCAGATACCGGAAAATCGGCAAGTTATGCAGAGATGTTTCTGGGAGGGAAAAATACGGTAAGCCAGAAATCCTAAAGCCTGACTCTTCTCACAAACAACCAAAACCAAAAAAATAGCGGAAAAGAAAAGAATTCCTGAAAGGAAATGAAAAAAGGGTAAAGCCCTTACTCTGATGAAAAGGGCACTACGTTAGAAATTAAAACTACTCACTCATTCCTTTCTTCTTCTCCCCGAGATAAGCATTATCCCCATTATTGACGCAACAGGTAGGGCTATTGAAGGGAATTCCGGGATCTCTCCGTTAGGGATATCATACGGACCCGCGAAAAAAGCACTACTTTCTCCTGATACAAGAATCCCTTCCCAAGCAACATGAGCCGCTACTTCGAAACCGTCATCATTAGTATCAATAAGAGATTCACTGTCGCAATCTGAATTCAAAGTAACTACTACACTAATTGCAGTTGATCCCGAAGACGCAAAATAAGATTCATAACTCCCAACATCGTCCACGTTTTGGTTGGTACCACTTATTGTCCAATATTCTGGAAGATTATCGAGAACATTATATACAGTAACAGTCTCACCATGTTTGTCAGTTATATCTATCTGTTGCACGCAATCAATAGGAATATTAAGTCCTATTTTATCGATTCTTGCTGAAGTTGCACCATAAGCAGTATTCGGTTCCACCCAGAAAGTTATTTGAGTACCATCATATTCTGCAAAAACATCTACCGCATTGGGAGCTCCTATAGTGTTAGAATAATCCAGATTAACAGTTTCTTCTGCACTTGCTGTGCCAACCATAAGTAGCAAGAGTGCAAAAATTCCAACAAAGTATTTTAACTTCACTCACCAAACCTCCTTTAGAAAAACTAATTGAATGTTTTTATATCGATTCATAATTAGATAAACTTATTTAGTTAAATATAATTTAAACAGTATATGACACAAATATAAGAACAATCAGCGTCAAATGGCATCTAAATAAAAATAAACATATAGAAATAATTACGATTTTATTGATATAAGGAGATAGATATAATTCCAAAAAAAATAAAAGTAGAAAAAAAATATTTTTTGACCTGAAATTTTGATCAAACTTAGAAAAGTCTGGACTTCATGAAGAACATATTCTAGGAAAATCTCACAAAGTAAATTTTTAAAATGAAAAGTCTAATAAATAAGAATATTATAAGGCAGGACACTAGAAAGAAAACCGCTATAAAAAAATGAGAAACTGAAGAAAAATTTCATTTATTTAGGCTTTTTTACCTTCATGCTACTTTTATCTCTTTTTCCAGCTTCTTTATAAGTTCCCGGACCCGGATCGCTTCTTCGAAGTCCAGCCTGTCGGCAGCTTCTTTCATCTCGGCTTCGAGCTCGATGATGACGTTGGGGATGTCGGTCTTCGGGATGTGTTTGGTGTCGGTGATGTCCACGACTTTTTCCTTGATGGGTTTTCTGATGGTCTTCGGGACAATGCCGTGCTCCTTGTTGTAGGCGATCTGCATGGTGCGGCGGCGTTCGGTCTCGTTTACGGCTCTCTTTATGGAGTCGGTCATGTTGTCGGCATAGAGGACCACTTTCGAACTGGCGTTTCTGGCTGCGCGGCCTATGATCTGGATCAGGCTCTTTGAGTCCCGGAGGAAACCTTCCTTGTCTGCATCCAGGATGCCGATGAAGCCTACTTCGGGGATGTCCAGGCCTTCCCTGAGCAGGTTGATCCCGACAAGGACGTCGAACTTGCCCAGGCGGAGTTCCCGGATGATTTCGGTCCTCTCGATGGTCTTGATGTCCGAGTGCAGGTAGCGGGCTTTGATTTCGTTTCTGGCAAGGTACTCGGTCAGTTCTTCGGCAAGCTTCTTGGTCAGGGTAGTCACGAGGGCACGGTCGCCCCGGTCGACTATTTTCCGGATCTCCAGCATAACGTCTTTGACCTGGCCTTCCAGCGGACGCACCTCGACTTCGGGGTCCACGAGACCCGTGGGACGGATGATCTGTTCCACGACCTGCGCGGAGTGCTCCCGTTCGTAGTCCCCGGGGGTTGCCGAAACGAAAATCGTATTTTTCATATACCCCTCAAACTCCTCAAACCTCAGGGGCCGGTTGTCATAGGCACTCGGAAGCCTGAAACCGTAGTCTACAAGGCTCTTTTTCCTGGACCTGTCCCCGTTGTACATCCCGTGGAGCTGGGGGAGGGTCTGGTGGCTCTCATCGATTACCAGGAGGAAATCGGCCGGAAAATAATCCAGGAGGCAGAAGGGTTTCTCCCCGGGTTTCCGGTGGTCGAAGTGCCGGGAGTAGTTCTCAATGCCCTTGCAGCTCCCGGTCTCCCCGATCATTTCCATGTCGTAGAGCGTGCGCTGCTTCAGCCTGTGGGACTCCAGGAGCCCGAGGGTGGGGAGATGTTCTTCAAGCTCTTCGAGAATGAAACGGATGGCGCTTTTCTGTTCCTCTTCCGGGATAACGTAATGCCTGGCAGGGTAGACGAAGAAGTAGTCCATGTCCTCTTTCCTCTGCCCGGTCTGCTTGTCCACTTCCGAGATCCGGTCCACCTCATCCCCGAAAAGCTCGACCCTTATGATGCTGTCAAAATACCCGGGGATAATGTCAATGGTATCCCCTTTTACCCTGAAGCGCCCGGGCATGAGTTCCAGGTCATTGCGCTCGAAGAGGATATCTACCAGTTTCTCAAGGATCTCTTTTCTTGCGACCCGGTCTCCCACCTTCAGCTCAAACCCCATCTTCTGGAAGTTTTCCGGGTTGCCCAGGCCGTAGATGCAGGACACGGAAGCTACCACGATCACGTCTTCCCGGGACATCAGGGAAGCTGTGGCTGCAAGGCGCATCTGCTCGATCTTGGGGTTGATCTGGGCGTCTTTTTCGATGTACTGGTCCCTGGCAGGGATGTAAGACTCCGGCTGGTAGTAATCGTAGTAAGATACAAAGTACTCCACCCGGTTTTCCGGGAAGAAATCCCTGAACTCGTTGTAGAGCTGGGCCGCCAGGGTCTTGTTGTGGGCTATAACCAGAGTCGGTTTCCTGACCTGGTTTATGACGTTTGCAACAGTATAGGTCTTCCCTGAACCGGTAACCCCGAGCAGGGTCTGGAACTGTTCCCCTTTCTTTAACCCTTCCACAAGTTTCTCGATTGCCTGCGGCTGGGAGCCCCTGGGCTCGAATTCGGAAATCAGGTTGAACTGTGAGCTTTCCCGGTACCTGGCACCGGAAAAGGTTTCGGGTACTTTACCGGAAGCTGTTTCGGATGATGGATCGGATGGTGTTTCGGAAGCTGTCTCAGTAGCTGTCTCAGTAGCTGTCTCGGTAGCTGTTTCGGAAGCTGCTTCAGACTCTGGCACAGATGATGTCTCAGTAGCTTTTTCGGAAGCTACTTTGGGTAATGTCTCAGACGGCTGGCTTGAGGATTTCATGGCAACTGGACCTGTTATAATTTTGAAAATTTATGTTAGCAGCGACTTCTGCCGGAGCAGGCGGTTGTATGTGATTGCAAACCTGTGGGCCTCATCCCGAATTTCCTGGACGAAGAGCGAGGCCTTTTCATCTTTTTTGATGGGTAGGGGGGCTTTGAGTCCGGGCACGTAGATTTCCTCTTCCCGCTTGGCAATGGAAATGATAGGGACCCTGAGATTCAGCTTCCGGAGTTCATGGAAGGCTGCGGAAAGCTGCCCCTTCCCCCCGTCGATAATGATAAGATCAGGTAGTTCATGTCCGTCCTCAAGCAGGCGGGAATAACGCCTGTGCACGACCTCGGCGATTGAGGCAAAGTCGTCGATCCCTTCCACACTCTGGATCTTGAAACGGCGGTAGTTGTGCTTGTCAGGCCTGCCCCCCCGGAACTGCACCATGGAGCCCACCGTGGAGGTGCCCGAGAGGTGGGAGATGTCGAAACACTCGATAACGTTCGGAAGCTTCGGGAGGGATAGCTTTTGCTGGAGGGCTTCGAGCTTTTTCCGGTCCCCGAAAAACCCGATTTCCACGTTTTTGCCGGCAAGGTCAAGGAGTTCTTTTTTCTCCCCCTGTTTCGGGACCGTGACCTTTACCTTCTTGCCCTTAACGTGGGCCAGGAATTCTTCCAGGGAAGCATCCAGGGGCTCGGGCAGGATCAGTTCCTCAGGGGGCTCGTTTTCGGAGTAGTACTGCACGAGAAACTCTTCCAGGAAGGCCTCCCCGAAGGCAAAGACGTAGTCCTGCTTGTCTTCCAGGGTGCCCTTGTAGACCTTGAAAAGCATGAGGTAGACAGTGTCGTCCCTTACTATGTAGTTCAGGATGTCCTCGTCGTGCTTCTTCTGCCGTTCGACGTTCTGCTTTTCCTGCAGGTTTTCGAGAGCTGCAATTTCGTCCCGGAGTTCCATAGCCTGCTCGAACTGCTGTTTTGCAGCCAGTTCCCGCATGTCCTTTTCCAGGGACTCAATGAGTTCCCTTATGTTCCCCTTCAGGACCGAAACGGCCCTTTTAACCTTCTCCCCGTATTCCTCTTCGGAAATATTTCCTATGCAGGGCCCGCTGCACGCCGTAATGTGATAGCGGAGGCAGGCACGCTTCGGCATATTTTTACAGGTCCGGAGCTGGAAGGTCTTCCGGACCACTTCATAGATGTAATCCCTCTCCCTGGCGGAAACGAAGGGCCCGAAAAAGTTTCCACCTTCGGTCTTCTTTCTGGCAAGCCGGATCCGGGGAAACTTCTCTTCGGTTATGTGGATGCAGGCATAGCGTTTGGAGTCCTTAAGGGAGATGTTGTACCTCGGCCAGTGCTTCTTGATCAGGGTATTTTCAAGCAGGAGGGCCTCCACCTCGGTATTCGTGACAATGAAGTCAAGCCCCCTGGCAGCCTGGACCAGGCTTGCGGTTTTCGGGTCATGGTTCCGTTTCTGGAAATAGCTGCTTACCCTTTTTTTCAGGTCTTTTGCCTTGCCCACATAAAGCACGATCCCTTCCTCATCCCTGAAAAGGTAGCAGCCCGGAAGGTGCGGGAGGGATTCCAGGTCAATCATGTTTTGAAAACCTCACTTGTATGGAAAACCTATATTTTAGATTGGAAATCTATCTTTTAGATTGGAAATCTATATTTTAGATTGGGAACCTATCTTACTATCGAACTCTTTTACGTTCTTAGCAACCTGATTTATCAGAGAGCCTCCTCTTCAAAGGCTTCCCCGTCTCCGTCCCCGAATTCATCGGCGTCCTCATCAAATTCTTCATCCGGGTTCTCTGCAAACTCTTCGTCCGAACCCTCTTCGAATTCCTCCGAATCGTCCCCGAAGGTTTCCCCTTCTTCAAAAACCGCCTCAACCGGCCTGGCCCCTGAAATGCTGAGGTAAGAGACCCCTTCCCCGGAAACCCTGGGGGCAAGGAAGCGGCCGGTATGGCTTTCCGGGACCCTTGCGATCTCTTCGGGGGTCCCGGCGGCAACTATCTCTCCTCCTGCATTTCCTCCTTCGGGGCCCAGGTCGATTATATGGTCTGCAGACTTGATAACGTCCAGGTTGTGCTCGATTACGACCACGGTATTCCCTTTTGCCACAAGGTCGTTCAAAACCGAGATCAGTTTCTTCACGTCGTGGAAGTGCAGCCCGGTTGTGGGCTCATCCAGGAGGTAGATGGTCTTTCCCGTGCCCTTCTTTGAGAGCTCCCGGGTCAGTTTGATCCTCTGGGCTTCCCCTCCTGAGAGGGTCGTGGAACTCTGCCCGAGCTTGATGTAGCCCAACCCCACCCTTGACAGGGTATCCAGCTTGTTCTTGATTGCCGGGATGTTCTGGAAGTGTTCCCTTGCCTCTTCCACGGTCATGTCCAGGGCTTCGGAAATGGACTTGCCCCTGTACTTGACTTCCAGGGTCTCCCGGTTGTAGCGGGTGCCCTTACACTCCTCGCACTCGATGTACACGTCGGGCAGGAAGTTCATCTCGATTTTAATCAGGCCGTCGCCCTGGCAGGCTTCACAGCGCCCTCCCTTCACGTTGAAGGAGAAGCGTCCGCCTTTGTAACCCCGGATTTTGGCTTCCTTCGTTTCGGCAAAAGCCTGCCTGATGGCATCAAAGACCTTGGTGTAAGTGGCAGGGTTCGAGCGGGGGGTCCTGCCGATGGGGCTCTGGTCGATAACGATAACCTTGTCGATTTCGGAATCAAAGATAAGCTCGTCGTAGTCCCCGGGAGTTACACTGGATTTGTTGATCTTCTTCATCAGGGCTTTGTAAAGGGTATCATAGATCAGAGTGGACTTTCCCGAGCCCGAAACTCCCGTAATAACGGTGAAAACCCCTATGGGGATGCTGACGTCCACGTTTTTCAGGTTGTTTGCCCGACAGCCCTTGAGCCGGATGAAAGCATCACTCTGCCTCCTTAATGCAGGGGGCTTGATCTGCCTGGACCCTGAGAGGTACTGGCCGGTCAGGGACTCGGGGTTCATTTCGATTTCCTGTGGGGTCCCTTCGGCCACCACATAACCCCCGTGGATGCCTGCCCCAGGACCGATGTCAAGCACATGGTCTGCAGCCCTTATGGTGTCTTCGTCGTGCTCCACCACGATAAGGGTGTTTCCAAGGTCTCTCAGGGTCTGGAGGGTTTTGATGAGCCGTTCGTTGTCCCGCTGGTGCAGCCCGATCGAGGGCTCGTCAAGCACGTAGAGCACACCCATGAGGTTTGAGCCGATCTGCGTGGCCAGCCGGATGCGCTGGGCTTCTCCTCCCGAAAGGGTCCCGGCACTCCGGGAAAGGGTCAGGTAGCCCAGGCCCACATGTTCCAGGAAACCCAGGCGGGAACGGATTTCCTTTAAGACCTGCTTTGCGATCTCCTGTTCTTTTTCGGAGAGTTTCAGGGCTTCGAAGAACTCAATACAGTCGGCAATGGAAAGGTCGGTTGCGTCCACAATGGACTTATCCCCGAGCTTTACGGCCAGCACCTTTTCTTTCAGGCGCCTGCCTTCACATTTCGGGCAGGGGCGGACCTGCATGAATTTTTCGAGTTCCTTTCGGCGGTATTCGGACTTGGTCTGGTGATAAAGCCGCTCGGCCTGGGGGAGGAGCCCTTCCCAGGTGCCTTTGTGAGACCAGTGGGCGTCCCCGTTTTTCATGCTCATGGAAAACTGGATGCGCTCGTTTGACCCGTACATGAGGGCGGTGTACTGCTCGTCCGTCAGTTTATCCATGGGAGTGAAGATGTCAAACCCGAAATGTTTTGCCACGGCCCCCAGGTACTGGCTCCGGTAGCCGTCCAGGTAATTCCTGTAGAGCGCCACTGCCCCGTCGGCAAGGCATAAGCTCCTGTCGGGTATGATGAGCCCCGGGTCGAATTCCATCTTGATCCCGAGCCCGTTGCAGGCCTCGCAGGCCCCGAAGGGGCTGTTGAAGGAAAACATCCTGGGCTGGAGTTCCTCAAAAGCCATGCCGCAGACAGGGCAGGCCATGTTTGAAGAGTAGAGGTGGTCTTTGCCTTCCTCATCCACGGCAATGAGGAGCCCCTCAGCTTTCTGGAGGGCGTTTTCGCAGGCTTCCACGAGCCTTGAGCGGTCTTCGGCCGGGTCCAGGCGGTCGATGACAACTTCGATGTCATGTTTCTTGTAGCGGTCAAGGGCAATTTCGTCGTCAGTCCTGTGGACCTCCCCGTTGACCCGGACCCGCGTAAAACCTTCACTGTTCAGGTCCCTGAAAAGCTGCTGGTATGTCCCCTTCTTCTGGCGGACGATAGGGGCAAGGACGGTTACCATCCCCCTGCATTCCCGCGTGATGCTGTCTGCAATCCTTTCCGGAGACTGTGACTCAATTTTGATGTTGTGGACCGGGCAGTAGGGAGTCCCGACCCGCGCAAAGAGCAGCCTAAGGTAGTCGTAGATTTCGGTAACCGTGCCCACCGTACTCCGGGGGTTTTTGGATGTGGTCTTCTGTTCAATGGAAATTGCCGGAGACAGCCCCTCGATGCTGTCCACGTCCGGCTTGTTCATTAGTCCCAGGAACTGCCGCGCATAAGCTGAAAGGGACTCAACATAGCGCCGCTGCCCCTCGGCATAGATCGTATCAAAGGCCAGGGTGGACTTCCCTGAGCCCGATACACCTGTAATAACAATGAACCTGTCCCGCGGGAGCTCCACGGTAATGTCTTTCAGGTTGTGTTCCCGCGCTCCTTTGATGATGATATTTTTCATTTTCCTTCTCTCGGGTTTTTCTCTTTTTTCAACTGGATCATTTAATACATGCCTTAAAAACTTGAAGGTAACAGAAATAATTAATGAATCTAATGAATTTAATGAATTCAATGAATTGGTAAAATGAATCGAAGCAAACTGATCAATTGCCAGGCAAATTCATTTTTAAAGAAGTTCTATCTACTTATCAGGTAATTTCAGTTCACATACTCAGGAAGATAATTTCCTGTATTATTATAAATAAGTACTTATAAATAAGTAGTACTGATATTCCTGATCTCTTTTCAGTGACATCTCTTGTTCGTTGAATTGACTATCCTGACTATTTGTACTTATACCCTGACTCATTAACTGAACTGGTTCTTTTCCGGTAATCAAATGTTTGATCCTTTTAAATTATATAGCAAAATAATCAAATGTTTTGTTCTTTCAAATCATATAGCAAAACGTAGACTTTTTATTAATAAAGTTATATAGCGGACTGAAAGTATTAATCACAGCTTCTCATTTACTTTCTGACAGAACTGACCGCTCCATAATGAATTACCGGACTCTTCTAATCTCTGCTTTTGAATGGTTCAACCGAATACTTTCACTTTTTAACAGTTTAGCTTCACCCGAAACCCGGAACGCTCCTTTAATCCTCAAATAAATATTCAAAAAGAACGATTTTGAAAGCGAGTTCGGGCCGATCCTACCTGAACCTGTCGCTTAACGGTGGACGACCAATTATCTGGAATTGAAAGGTGAATTGAAAGGTGGAATTGAAAAGTAGAATGAAAAAGTAAAATGGAATTGAAAGGTGGAATTGAAAGGTGGAATTGAAAAGTAGAATGAAAAAGTAAAATGGAATTGAAAGGTGGAATTGAAAAGTAGAATGAAAAAGTAAAATGGGAAAGTAGAATGAAAAAGTAAAATGGGAAAGTAGAATGAAGAAGTAAAATGGAAAAGTAGAAGGGGGAAAAAACCAGGGATAAAGTTTTGTGGCTTCTCCTGGATTTTTCCCTTGATTCCCAACCTTTGTTCTCTCTTTTTTGTGAAACCGGGTTCGGTTTCACCCCAATTCTTTACTGCGTATGCCCGCTTATTTGGGGTCTCTCACTTTTATCGAGATCAGATACACTGTCTTTTGACCAGTGTCCCGCAAGGAAAGCTCCGGACAGGTTGTGCCAGATGCTGAAGATCGCACCCGGAAGAGCTGCCGCAGCAGTGAAGTGTTTTATCGCGAGGGCAACACTCAGGCCGGAATTCTGCATCCCGACCTCAATTGCCAGGGTCCTTGCCTCCTTCTCACTGAGTTTGAAGGCTTTTGCAACCCCGTAGCCGCCTGCAAGGCCCAACCCGTTATGCAGGACCACGGCAAGCAGGACGAGCGGCCCCATCTGCTCAAGGTTAGCGCTGTTTGTACCTATAATCACCGCGATTATGATAACAATGGCAAGGGCTGAGATTGCCGGAAATACATCCCTTACCTTGCTGATCCGCTCCTCAAAGAAATAGTTGAGGGTAAGCCCGAAGACTACGGGCACTATCACGATTTTCACGACGCTTACAAGCATGCCGAATACGTCCACATCCACGGTCTGCCCTATAAAGAGCCATGTCAGGAAGGGAGTCGCAAGGAAAGCGATCAGAGTGGAGACTGATGTTAGCACAATGGAGAGGGCAACGTCTCCTTTCGCAAGGTAGCAGATGACATTGGAAGCCGTACCTCCGGGGCAACAGCCCAGCAGAATCACACCCGCCATCAGGTCTTCAGGCAGGTTTAGTGCCAGGCAGACCAGCCAGGCAGCCAGGGGCATGAGGGTATACTGCATGAAAGTGCCCAGCAGGACCACAGACGGTCTCTTCAATACTGCAAGGAAGTTGTCCACTGAGAGAGTTATCCCCATCCCCAGCATGATCAGGCTCAAAAAGGGCACTATAAGGCTTTTGTGGGGGGCAAAATATTCAGGGCGCATGTATGCTACTGCCGATAACAGCAACGCCCAGAGAGGAAATAATGACGTGAACTTTTTGAGCATTTTGAGATACACCCCTTTAATCGGATTTGCATAAAGAGATCCGTGCCTTAAACTTTAATTATATAATTGTTACTTTACATTTTTATTCAAATTTTAATTTAAATTATTTTTACCCTGTTACATTACAGACATAAGAATTGATTAGCAACGTGGCGCATTCCTGTTCAGGTTAATCTACCTTCCTGACAATGTACACCAAAGCTACTTGCTTCCTTTAAATGCCATGAAAGGGCCTAAAAAGACGGATTTGATGAATGCCTGAATTAGGGGATAAAATGGAATGGTTATTTAAAAATATATCTATTTCTTCCCAATTAATAAAAGAGTTTTAATTAATTTCGAAATCTGGAATATTACTATATAAATTCTGTAATTGAACTGAAATTTCAAAAATAACTTTACTCCTACCTCCACTGCCTCAACACACCCGCCACCTGCAACACCTCCGGTTTTTTCGATCCCCTGCAGCCACCCGGCAGAGATACCACTTGCTACCTATATATACAGGCTCTGCCGATACATTGCCCCATGAGACTGGACGCATATCTTGTAGAGATGGGCCATTTCAAGTCCCGGGGACGCGCAAAGTCAGCCATCCTTGCCGGCAGCATAAAAGTTAACGGCACGGTGGTAACGAAAGTCTCCAGGGACGTGTCTACTGAAGACGAAATAGACGTTGCCGAAGGACTGGACATGCCCCAGGGCTACTTCAAACTCCAGAAAATCCAGGAAGAAAGCGGGATTCTTCATCCCGGGGACAGGGTCCTTGACCTGGGGTCCAGTGCCGGAGGGTTTATACTCTTTGCTTCGGAGATCGCAGGCCATATAAAGGGAGTCGAGTTCAGCCGGGACTTCAGGAGCGAGCTCGGAAAAATAGCGTATGAAAGAGAAAATGTCGAGGTGATGTTCGGGGATGTCTTCACCGTGCCCCTGAATGAGCTTTCGGAAGAGCCCGTAGACGTTATCCTCTCCGATATGACCCTTGAACCCGCAGATTCCATAAAAGCCCTTGAAAGGGTGCTTCCCCTCCTGAAAGAGAACGGAAAACTGCTTCAGGTCATAAAAACACCCAAAAAGAAAAACCCGAAGCCCATCCTCAGCAAAATCGAGAGCATCGGGCTTGAGATCCAGCAGGTCATAAACTCGGAAAAACAGGAGATCTATGTGCTTGCAAGAAAAACCGGGAGTGAGGAAAAAGAGCCAGCAGGTCCGGAACCCGATGAAAACTGATGGAACAGGAGGCTTCCTTTCCGGGAAAGGAGATTTCCTTCCCGACAAAGACGAATTTTCAGGAAGAGACAAAACCCTTCCCGACAAAGACGAATTTTCAGGAAGAAGCAAAATCCTCCCCTGGACTGATTCTAACTCAGAAACCGGTACTGAGGCCGGAATTAAGGTATACGGCAGCGGGAGGCCTGTGCGCCTTTTTGCTGCGGGCCTGCATGGGGAAGAGTGGAAGGACACCACAGGGATCCTGGAAAAAATCCGCCCTCCTAAAACAGGCACCCTTGTGCTTATCCCTCTTGTAAGCAGGGGAGAGTACATCTCAACCCTTGACCCCCGGTACTATCCGGGGTTGGGAAAAGAGGTTCTCAGGGCTGTAGAAGAACTGAAGCCCGAGATCTACATAGAACTCCACTCTTACGCCGCGGAGAATTTCGAAAAACTCGCAGGTAAGGACAGGATCAACAGGGCAGGAGTCCCCGCCTACAGCGTTCTTGAAGCCGGCGTGCTGCTCGGCTCGGTGTCCCCCCATATCAGGAGGAAATATTTCCCTAAAGAAGCCCTCTGCCTCTCCTTTGAAATCGAGAAGGGCAGGGCAGAATCAAGAGAGTTTGCTGCCAGGATGCTTGAAGTCCTCAAAGAAATGGAGACCAGGGACGAGTTCATCGAACACCTGAAAAAAGAATTTCCCGGGCAGGCAAAAAAGGCCGTTGAGGACTACAGGCGCTTTTACGGAGAGATATAAGCCCCCAGCCGGCAATTGAGTCAAATAATCCAGACTTAAATCAATCCAGACTTAAATCAATCCAGACTTAAATCAATCCAGACTTAAATCAATCCAGACTTAAATCAATCCAGACTTAAATCGAATCAAATCATCCATACTTAATTAAAGCATTCAATTCGGCATCTGTTTTCAGGAAAGCCTTCTCTTTTTCCAGGAGGGCATTTTTAGCGACCTCAATCCCGCTTTTCATAACCAGCTGCTCGGAATAACTGGCATCATTGTATTTTTCCACAAGTTCGTTATAGTACAGCCTCTGGGCCTCATATTCCTGAGCCCGGGCTTTCCGGTCCTCATAGAGTTCCAGAAAACTCCTGTAGTTCCTGGGGTTGCTAAACGTCAGCCCCTGGTAGTAATTTTCATTATCTTCGCTGTAGACTACGTATCCACCTGTACATTCAAGAGCTAACCAGGACCCGGGAGAAACTTCAGCCAGGACCCAGGCATGATTGAAACTGTCAATTGTCCCGGAATTTAACAGGTTTGACCTTTCACACACATCAAAATTAGCTTCTATTTCCCCGGGACTCCCGGATTCCCGGTTCTTGTGCAAGGAATTATCGGCCCCTATTTTACCGGAATTATCAAAATCAAGATTTCCGATGGCTATTCTTGCGTTGATGCCTTTTTTCTTCAACATGTTCCAGACATCCTGGGCCATATTATCGCAGTCATAAACGTCATCATTTTCATAGGTATGACTCTCGTAATACTCACCTGCGACCTGTTCACAGGTCCGGACATTCTGCTCCGTTTGAATCAAGCCCTGCGCATAGGGACCATTTAATACAGAGTATCCATCCGAGTCCAGGGCAAGAGTTGAGTACTCAGTTAATACGCATCCACCCAGGCAGATTAAAGCTATGACCCATATGCTCTTCAAAAGGAATTGAGAGACTGACTTATTATTTTTCTTTGAATGATAATTTTCGTTTTCCGCGGACCTGACTTTAGTAGAGGCAAAGCCCTTCGATTCAAAATTGCCCGGTTCAGTTTCGGATTTTCTTTCAGACCCACAGCTGGAGCAGAAATAATCATCCAAGTCCATTTTTGATCCGCACTTACTGCAGTACATCTAGCGCCACCATTTAAATAAGGTCCATATTTTTTATATATAACATATGTCAAAATTCACAGATGAAAGAAGCTGATGAGTATTAAACATCCGGTCTTAAACATCCGGTCTTTTTCTAACTTTCAATATCAATGAATCCCATTTCCATATCCTAAAATCGGGTAAAAAATACCTTTAAGTATCCAGATATTATGTAGAATTTTTTTTGAATTACATATAATTAATCCGGTTTAATTATACGTTCCGTACTAAATTTGTAGTCCAATCATAAAACCCATAATGCAATCATGAAATAATAGTCCAATCGTAAAATGAGCAGCTAAAGTTGAGTAAAAGCAGGAGCATAGGAAACAATAAAGAGCATTTACTCTCAAGGAGGACTTAAAAAACGAGCAAAATATGCCTTAAAGAGAAAGGAAAAGGTCCCATCCGCATATAAAATAATAGTTTATTGACATATCAGGGTTATAGATTATCCGGGTTATAGATTATCAGGGTTATAGATTATCCGGGTTATAGATTATCAGGGTTATAGATTATCCGGGTTATAGATTATCCGGGTTATAGATTATCCGGGTTATAGATTATCCGGGTTATAGATTATCCGGGCTATTGACCCGTAAAGAAAGGAAACTGCAGAATGGGACCTGCAGTTTTGTCCTTCCATTGTCTGTGTATTAGCCGTTTTTATAGAGGATATATTATTTTGAATACAAACGGCTCAGGCCCTTACCTGCGCGTGTTGAGCAGGGGAGCTGACATGCCATCGTAGGTACTTGCCATGTGCTCGGGCTTGACATCCTGGATATCCCTGCGCTGGGCCCGGAGGACGTCGTCCACGCGGAGCACCATTACCGCAGCTTCGGAACCTGCCTTGATGGTGTTGACCTTTACCCTGAGGGGGTCAACTACGCCTTTCCCGAACATGTCCTCAGCAGCGCCGGTGAGTATATTGAGCCCTGCGTTTTTGTCCTCGGCATGCTTTGCCCGGAGGTTCAGGATGGAGTCAATGGTGTCCAGGCCTGCATTCCTGGCAATGGTCCTCGGGACTTCTTCAATGGCTTCGGCAAAAGCCCCTATAGCCATCTGTTCTCGCCCGCCTATGCTTGAAGCAAAAGAGCGGAGGCCGAGTGCAACTTCGATCTCAGTGGCCCCGCCGCCGGCAACAATCTTGCCGTCTTCCACCACACATTTCACGACCTTGAGAGCATCGTCAAGGGCACGTTCCACGTTGTCCACCACATGCTCGGTCCCGCCGCGGATGACAATGGATACGGATTTTGCCCCCTTGCAGTCCCGGAGGTAGGTCTTGCCCTGGTCGCCGTCGCGGTCCTGTTCAAGGAGCCCGGCATTTCCGAGTTCTTTTTGCGTGAGTTCCTTGATGTTCCTGACAGGCCTGCCGCCAGTGGCTTCGACAATGCGCTGGAGGTCTTCGGCCTTCACCCTGCGGGTGGCGTAAATTCCCCGGCTCTGGAGGTAGTCGGCAATCTTGTCGTCCATGCCCTTGGAGCAGAATACGGCATTTGCCCCTGCCCTGATCACATAGTCCGCAATCTCAAAAAGGGCTGCTTCTTCTTCCTTCACGAACTTCTCAATTTCGCTGACGGTGTTGATCTGCAATTTTGCTTTAGTTGCAGTCTTGCCTGTCTCCATGGGGGCATCGATGATAGCTATCCTCGGGTTTTCAATTCTGGAAGGGAAGTTTCTTTCCAGAGATACCTTGTCGATAACAATGCCTTCCACGAACTCGGTGTCATCAATCCTGCCCCCGATATCTTTTGAGATGATGACGTGCTTAAGGTCCACCTTTCCTCTCTCACGGACTGCAAGGACAGCATTCACGGAGAGTTCCGCAACCAGGCGCCTGTACTTTTCGGAAGCCTTTCCCGTGACAGAGGTTTCGGCAACCTTTACCAGCAGCTCCCGGTCCTCAACACCCACGGGGACCGCAAGGTCTTCAAGGATCTCGACGGCCTTTTCGGCTGCGAACCTGTAACCTTTGACAACGGTTGTGGGGTGGACTCCCTTTTCAATAAGGTCCTCTGCCTTTTCCAGCAGGGCTCCTGTGAACACGACTGAGCTGGTAGTTCCGTCGCCTGCGGAGCTTTCCAGGGACTGGGCGACCTCCACCACCATCTTGGCGGTAGGGTGTTCAATGGACATATCGTGAAGGATTGTAGCCCCATCGTTCGTGATGGTAACGTCCCCTAAGGGGTTCACGAGCATCTTGTCCATTCCCCTCGGCCCGAGCGTGCTCTTAACAATGCTGGCCACAGCTTTTGCAGCAGCAATGTTCATGCCCAGTGCATCTCTTCCCTTTGTCTGCTCTTTTCTCGGATCTACTATGATAATTGGCTGGCCGCCTTTTGCCATTTGAACCTATACCTCCTGAAAAATATTAGATATGTAGTGAGGATTTGATACCTGATAATTTAAGGTTGTTTCTAATTGAGAGCTTTTTGCCTTCAGCATCGGGCCCAAAGGCCTAAGATAATATAATGTGCGCCAGTTTGAGACACCCGGACAAACTGACCAGCACCCACAGACAGTGTCCACGGACAGTACCCATAGACAGTGCCCACAGACAATACAGCCCTTATCCGGTGAGTTCTGCCTCAGAGATTTTGCACACCTGGAAAGCAGTATTTGATCAGGAAATTACTGATAATACTTCTATAAATACATACCGGTTATTAAGGAAAGGGCTTCCGTTTCCGCACTCTATTTTGGAGAGAAAAAGGAAAAAGGACAGTAATCCGCCCCACTCTCTTTTTCCTGGCTGCCGCAGGACTTTCCTGCCCCAAACTCACCTTTTCAGGCCCCTTTTCAAGTTGACATTTGAGATAAACTTTTCAAGTTGACCTTTGAGATAAACTTTTCAAGTTGACCTTTGAGATAAACTTTTCAAGTTGACATTTGAGATAAACTTTCCAAGTTGACCTTTCAGGCTGAATCTCCGGTGTCTCTTATTTATGATCGCCTTTTAAAGACCGCTTTTTAAGGACAGCTTTTTCATGCCTGTTTCGTTATGACCTCAACAGACCCGTCTTTTTTCCCTATGTAGACCTCATCCACATTGGAAAAAATTCCGTGTTCAACCACACCAGGAATTGAGGACAGTTTGAGGGCAAGGGCTTCAGGGTCCCCTATAACACCAAAACCCACATCAAGCACGAAGTTCCCGTTGTCTGTGATTACGGGGCCGTCTTTCCTTGAGGCAAGCCGGAGTTCGGGCTTTCCCCCGAGTTCCCAGAGTTTTTTTACTGCAAGCTCCTTTGCAAAGGGCAGGACCTCCACAGGCACGGTCCTATCAAGCTGCTTTCCGATTTTTGACTCGTCGGCTACCACCAAAAAGCGCTTTGCAGAAACCGAGACGATTTTTTCCCGGGTGTGAGCGGCTCCCCCTCCCTTGATGGCGTAGAGCCCTGCGTCGATCTGGTCTGCCCCGTCAATTGCAAGGTCAGGTTCCGGGTGCTGGGCAAGGGTGGTCAGCTGGATTCCGGCTTCAATCGCAAGCGCCTCGGACTGGTAAGAGGTCACGACCCCGAGGATTTCGAGCCCTTCTTCCCGGACCCTTCTGCCCAGTTCCTTTATCGTGTATGCAACTGTCGAACCTGTCCCGAGTCCGACCACCATCCCTGGGCTCACAAGCTTAGCTGCAGCAATACCTGCTGCCCGTTTTTCAGGAGAATCCGTTGATGCGTTTCTATCTGTCATGTTTTGCTCCGCATTCTGTTTCCAGTATTCTGGCTCCAAACTTAAAGAAAGAATTGGCAAAAATTTTCAGGAAAATTGAAAAAAATCATTCGAAACCATTCGAAACCATTCGAAACCGTTCAAAACCGTTCAAAACCATTCGAAACCGTTCAAAACCATTTAAAACCATTCAAAACCGTTCAAAAATTAAAAAAAGTGAGGGAAAAATCAGGGAGAAAGTCTTCTCCTGTCCCTCGGGAAGAGCACGGTGTCCCTTATGTTGTCGGTCCCGAGCATGGTCATGATGAAGCGCTCGCAGCCCATACCCCAGCCGGCATGCGGGGGCATCCCGTACTCGAAGGCCTTCAGGTAGAACTCAAAGCCGTCAGGGTTTAAGCCCTGAGACTCAATCCGGCTCTTGAGAAGGTCCGGTATGTGGATCCGCTGGGCTCCGGAGGAGAGTTCCATGGTGCGGTGCATCATGTCGAAGGACTTGGAAAACTCGGGCCTGTCCTCGTAGGGCATGGCATAGAAGGGCTTGATTTCCGTGGGCCAGTCAATGAGGAAGTAATGAGACTCGCCTGTGGTCTCGTAGACGTAATCACCCACAGTGTGCTCGCCAAGGGTGCCAAGGTCATCTCCCCACTGCATTTTCTCTTCAGAGCGGGCGTTTATGATCTCAATGACCTCGTTATAGGTGAGCTTCAGGAAAGGAGTCTTCGGGACCTTCAGTTCGACCCCGAGGGCTTCAAGAGAATCGCTGCATTTCTCAATGACCTTAGCATAGACGTAGGCTACCAGGTTTTCCAGGATTTCCATTACGTCAAAGTGGTCGGCAAAGCTGACCTCTACATCGATGGACGTGGCTTCGTTTAAGTGCCTGCGGGTGTCATGTTCCTCTGCCCTGAAGATGGGCCCGATTTCAAAGACCCTGTCAAAGCCGCCGCTCATGAGGATCTGCTTAAAGAGCTGAGGGCTCTGGTTCAGGAAGGCTTCCCTGTCAAAGTAGGTAATCGGGAAAAGTGCGGTCCCTCCTTCCGTTGCAGTGGCTACGACCTTGGGGGTTGCGGTCTCGATAAAGCCGTGTTCCACGAAGTATTCCCTGATGGACTGGAGGGCCTGGTGCCTGATCTTGAAAACGGCTGTTGTCTCGGCCCTTCTCAGGTCGATGAACCGGGAGTCAAGCCTGGTGTCCAGTTCGGCCTCCACCTTTCCGGTGGTGTCCATGGGCAGCGGGGAGCTTGCCACGTTCAGGACATTGATCTCTTCCGGGAGCAGTTCGTAGCCGTTGGGGGCTTTTTCTTCGAACTTGACAGAGCCGGTTACGGAAATCACAGACTCGCGGACGAGCCTTCTTGCAGCATCGAAGAGCTCTTTGTCAATTTTCTTTTTTACAAGCGTGACCTGGGCCCTGCCTTCCCGGTCCCTGAGCACAACGAAACAGATCCCTCCGAGGTCCCTGACCTCATGGACCCAGCCGGCGAGGGTGATTTTTTGACCGTCTTCAACCTTTTCGGGCTTAACTTCGGTCGTGTAATGTGTTCTGAGATTTGCTAAAGACATAAATTCACCTTAATTGGGGGGTAAATAAATACAAGTGTAAGAATGATGCTGAAAACGTAGGTGAATAGTCATTAACCCATTATTAAAGTATTTGTCCCAGCAGAGTTCCGCTTCTGCAGCACGGGGTCCTTTTCGCTCACTTCGTTCGCTCAAGAGGACGAAAAGATTCACGAGCAGAGTTCCGCTTCTGCAGCCGGGGTCCTTTTCGCTCACTTTGTTCGCTAAAGAGGACGAAAAGATTCACGAGCAGGGTTGCGGCTCTGCAGTGCGCGGTCCGTTTCGGTCGCTGCGCTACCTCAAGCGGACTAAAAAACTCATGGAAAAATACTATTATGAGAACTTCAATCTCACTTTAAATAATAAATGTAACAAAAATGAAAAGTGAGAAAAATTGATTGAGCCATCACAGTTATTATATTTTGTTGCAGCATCTGCAGCACTTACACTCTTGCCAGGGCCTGATATTTTATTTGTGCTCACCCAGAGCATTTCCCAGGGCAAGATGGCAGGAGTTGCTACTGCCTCCGGCCTGTGCACCGGGGTGCTGGCCCATACCACCGCAGCGGCCCTTGGGGTCTCAGCAATCGTATACCAATCTGCCCTGGCTTTTGCAGTGTTGAAATACGCGGGAGCTGCATATTTGCTCTACCTCGCCTGGAAGGCCCTCGGAGAAAGCGACCAGATATTATCTTCCGGCCCGGTTCGGGAGACCGATGTTGGAGCCCTGTATAAAAGGGGGATTTTCATGAACCTGCTTAACCCGAAAGTAGCCCTCTTCTTTCTGGCTTTCCTGCCCCAGTTCGTAAACCTGGAAGCAGGCAGTGTGCCCATGCAAATGATAGTGCTTGGAATAATTTTCATGGTGCAGGCCTGGCTGATCTTCACAGTAATTTCCGTCTTTGCCGGGACCATTGGCAACAAAATCCTGGAAAGGCCCGGAATCGGGAAGTACATAAATTGGGGAAAAGCCGGGATCTTTACCGCAATCGGGGTCCAGCTGGCGATCTCACATAAATAAGTGAACTCATGGTCGTTCAATATATTGATGATCATTCATTTTATTGAATAACAAAACCTTTTTTCAATCTCTTTTTCAGGTACCGGTGCTCTCACCGGTCAGCTTGCTGACCGGCCTTTTCCATGAAGTATATTTTTATGCCTAAAAAGTATAGTATCAGGACTGAAAAGTGCATTATCGTGACTAAAAAGTATATTTTTATGAATAAAAAGCATATTAGAAGGACTTTATGATACAAAATCTTGACTAAAAAGTATATTAATATGACTAAATAACGGATACGAATATTTTTCCAGGGCTTAATTCCAGCCTTTAAGGGTAAAAACGAGATGTAAAAAGAAGAGAAGGTAAAAAATAAAAGCAAACAAAAAATGACAGGGGTCAAGACAAAACATAAACAAATACAACATGAAAAATATTCTTTTCAGATCTATTTTTTATTTCCTTATGGAGAGGCGCCGCTAGGCAAGCTGGCGGGGGTACTCCTCTAACGTCTTGATTGAAATACGGTTTTCGGAGTTAAGAAAAGTATGATAGACCTGCATCCCGTAATTTAGTCTCCCAAACTTCACCGAGCCCTAAACAGAATAAAAAATATAAAGAACTCAAACCAAAACGGAATCAAAATCATAAAGAACTCAACCCCCCCGCGCATCCGGAAATATTTAAATAAAAAAGAAAAGTGGAACACCATTTTAAGGGAATTGGGTCGAACGTGCGGGCTATTCATCACGAATTTACATTTGGTACTTACTTAAACGGCCGGGATAAATCCAGGAATATGGATGCCTTTTTTAACGATTTATAATTAGATATATGAAATATCTAAATTTTCAAGCATAACTATATATATTGGGACAAAAGTCCAATGTCCTGAATACAACTAATATTATAAATTTCAGGTAAAAGAGGAATAAAAAATTATACAGATTGTACATCTTTCAGACATTCACTTTTCAGAAGCTTATTTTGTACCGGAAATAGCAGATGCCATGGTTGAGAGCATAAACAGGCTCAGGCCGGACATGGTAGTGGTCACGGGGGACCTGACGGAAAATGGGTTTTCGGCCGAATATATGGGGGTAAAGCAGTTTATTGACAGGATCTCATGTGAAAACAAGGTACTTGTGCCCGGAAACCACGACTCCAAAAACGCCGGGTACCTCCACTTTGAGGACCTCTTCGAAAACAGGTTCTCGACCCGGAACCTCGGAAACGTTACCGTGGTCGGAGCTGACTCATCCCAGCCGGACCTGGACGAAGGGCATGTGGGCAGAGAAAACTACGGCTGGATCAAAGAGGCCTTTTCCGGGGAGAACTTCAAGGTCTTTGCCCTGCACCACCACCTTGTCCCGATCCCCCTTGCAGGCAGGGAGAACACTGTCCTGGTAGACGCAGGAGACGTCCTCAACCTCCTGAACAGCTGCAATGTCAACCTCGTCCTCTGCGGGCACTGCCACATCCCCCATGTCTGGCATCTCAACAACATGCTTGTGGTAAACGCAGGCACCTTCTGCTCCTCCAAAACCAGGGGTAAGACCACCCAGTGCTACAACCTGATCCAGGCCGAAAACGGCAGAAAGGGAGACGGAAAAGGAGAAGACGGAACGGCTGCAAATGGAAACTGGAAGGTCAGCGTATCCAGGGTTTTCCCGCAGGGAGAACTGGAACTTGTCACGGAAACCGTGATGTGAAGGACAAATCAGAAACCCTGATTTTCCTTTGTCTTCGTATTTTCCTCCTATTTCCCCTCATTTTCCTCCTTTTTTTATTTTTTAAGATCATTATCAGACCCGCTCCTGAAAAGGAGATCATTCCTGAGAATGAAATCACTCCTGAAAAGGAAATCACTCCTGAAAAGGAAATCACTCCTGAAAAGGAAATCACTCCTGAAAAGGAAAAAAGAAACAAAATCAGAAGCGGAAACCAGAGCAGGAGAACTTGAAAAATGAGGAAATTAAAAAAATAGAAGTACTGCTTAATTTAAGCATATATTTACAGTACTTCCATAAAATGAGCTAAACAATCATTATTTCCCCATTCTTATATAATTTGCAGTTCTATTATAGGTTAAGGGCATCTGAGAAATACTCTTTTCAGATCCAAAAATCCCCAACCTTTTACCCCCCACCCATCTCCCAACACACCCCCAAAATCAGATGCCCAACCCCATTTCAGGATATTTTGACGTCTTTTTAAATAAACATGAAAAACGGAGGAAGATGAGGCATGGGATTATTTGTGAGAAACACTTTACAGGAAAAATCATATCTAATAATTTAATTTTGCCACTTGCCTCTTCCTGACCCGCCACCCTGGTTTCTCCCCCTCAACTCGCTCGACCTCTCCCCTTTCCCCAAGATCTTCCAGAAATTCAAGGAGCTCTTTTTCCCCTACCTCAAGCTTGTACCTGTCTTTAAACTCAGCCGTGATCCCGGAGAGGTCCAGGGTCCGGTTTCCAATGATTTTTTCCGTAAACCCTGCAAGGTCTTCGTAGCGGGCCCAGGGATAGATGATCCAGCGCCATTTGACGATCTTCTGGGCATAAAAATCCGGGGTGAAGGCGGAACACCTCTTGTGCTGGAGGACTGCAGTCCTGACTTCTGCGGGATCCAAGCTCTGCACATAGTCCACAGCAAGGCACAAGGTCTCCCCGGTGTCGGTCACATCGTCTACGATGAGCACTTTTTTCCGGCTTATATCTACGGAGATGGGAAATTTGATCCGGGCTTCTTCCTGCATATCCGCAGCCCTCATGTAGTGCTCGATCTTCATGGAGGTCAGGTCGTTGAAAAGGAGAAAATCAGCGACCATTCTCGCAGGTACATAGCCGCCCCTGCCGATGGCGACGATCAGGTCAGGCCGGTAGCCAGAGTCTTTGATTTTCCGGCTGAGGAGCCTGGAAAGCCTGCAGACTTTCCTGAAACTGATCAGCTCGCACCTGAATGAATCCTGCCCTGCCGGAGAGCACCGGGACTTCTTGAAATGCCTTTTCTTTTCTGGCATGGTGGTATAATGCCTGCGTTTATCGGGTTTTCTTTTCCGAATGTGCTTTGAAATGTGCTTTGAAATGGAATATGGAATGGGCTCTGAAACGTGCTCTGAAATGTGTTCTGAGATGAGCTCTGAAATGTGCTTTGATAGCTGAGCTCTACTTCCTTAATTTACCTCAGTACCCTGAGGAGCCGGTTACCGAAATCCTGTATTCCCGGGAAAAGACTTCATTTCCATCCACAATAGCATAAGCCCTGAAATAGACAGTTCCGGAAAGAGGAGCCCTCATCTGGGTTTCGAATTCTTTGGGGCTGGTGCCTCCCTGGGGAGAGCTTTTTACCGGATAGGACTCAAGGCTTTCATCCCCGCTTCCGGACCCGCTTATGATTGAAGTCGTGCTGATGTCCCCCGGGGTTCCGCCTGCCACTTTCCAGCGGACGGTAAAGGTTTCCCCGCTCTCAACACCTGTGGGATGGTCAAGGACCTCAACACTGGCTTTTCCAGCCTCTGTGACTGCAGGTGTCTCTACAATTTCAGGTGTCTCTACAATTTCAGGTGTCTCTACAATTTCAGGTGTCTCTACAATTTCAGGTGTCTCTACAACTTCAGGTGCCTCTGTGACTGCAGGTATTTCTTCTTCGGGAACCGGCCCTTCCTCTCCATTTTCAGCACAGCCCGCTGCAAATACCAGGCAAATAACGCATAAAAGTACATACAAACCCTGAATGTTCCTTTTCATCAAAACATACCTCCAATAACCTTAATTTCGCAATTTTAACTTTCATTCAACTTTCATTCAATCTTCATTCAACTTTTCATTGACCTTCATTTAGCCTTCATACAGCTCGGTATCCGGGTGGAAAGCATACCAGGCAAACCAGAAGTCTCTTTCCTTGACGATTTCCTCCCCGGTACCCAGGTTCGTCACGGTTACTATTCCCGCCTCGTCCCTTTCGACCCTTATGGGAAAGCCATTTACGCTGTCCTCGATAACCCCCTCTTCAATCAGGTCACTTTCACGGTAAGCCTTGAAGGCTCCTTCGACCTCGATACCGAAGACCACGGTTTTCGGGTGTACCCTGCTGTCTTCCCTGACCCATGCATCAGCCTCCTCCACCCTAACGTATTTCTGGTTGTCTATGGACAGGATCCCGTCTATTGGGGTCCCCCCGGAAACCAGCTTCTCAGGCTCGACTATGAACTGTTCCCCTCCCGGGCTGACCCTGATTTCCAGCCCATCCGGAGTCGTGCCGATCACTTCCTCCTCGCCATCCGCTTCGATACAGCAGCTGCTCAGGATGCCTGCAAGTATAAGCACCAGCATCAAGATCATCCCGACCCGCCTGTCCCTTTGCATAAGCATTCATAACCCCCCAGTGCATGCAAATCATCTTACTCATCGTACCTTCTTATCCAAAATTACCTATCTGAAGTACCTGTGTTACCTGCACATGTTAGCTCTTTGCCTGGAAAAACACCTCACCCGAATATCCTGAAAACAAACACCAGATAGTAGACGGAAACCACAAACATGACAATTCCTGCTGTCAGGTTGATTGTTATTCTATGCCTGACAAGAAACGCGATGACCTCCCGACCAGGCTGTGCGGAGAAGGCCGAGAAAAGCTGGAAGGGGATTACAACCGCCCCGAAAAAGAAGCCGTAAAGGGAAGCAGTAACATAAGGTTTCCCTGCCCTGGGAGCCCGGCCTCTCGGAAGGTACTTTGCCATATCAACATCAAAAATAAGGATGAGGCTGATAAGGAGAAAGATTCCGAATGCAATAGGAGACATAACGCCAATGACCTTTGTAAGGGAAACCTGCAAAATCGTTGTAAACAGGAATCCAGGGATAAGGATGAAGGTAATGACCCCGGCCGTGATTACCAGCCATAATAAAACAAGCATTTTTCTGCTGTGTTCATCTCCCTGACCTCCCTGACCTCCCGGAATTTTTCCCGACTGGTTCGAGAGATAGGCTAAAAACCCCGGGTAAAGAGGAATAACGCAGACCGCAGTAAGAGGTATCAGCAGCCCGAGCAGGAAAGCCCGGGAAATCTCAAGCAAGTAATTTATTATTCAGGTCCCCCCTCTTGACACGCCAGAAGCCTTCTTTATGCTTCAGCTGGACTTCCGACCTGAAAACTCCATTGAGAAGCCGTCATGTACTGTCCACAAGGTAATACAGCTATGCTTTCTACCAGATGATTCTACCAGACGATTCTACCAGATGATTCTACCAGATGATTCTACCAGACGATTCTACCAGATGATTCTACCAGACGATTTTACCAGATGATTCCTATCAGATGCTGCTTCCTTCCAGGTCCTTAACAGCCCTTTTCGATCTCCTCTTCCAGAAGGGATACTGGCTTTACCCCGTTCATTTCTAGCAGGCGGGCAGACTGGTCTTCGCATACCAGGACAACAGATGCTGATGGGGCGTTGATGACAGTTATCCCGAACTCGTTTATTAGTTCCCGGGTCATTTCCGGAGGAGCCACGGAAGAATACCACTCGAAACCGTTGCTTTCCATGTGATTTCTTACGATTTCCGCGTTCTCGTTCGGGTCAACATCAAGGGAAATATGAACTACCTCGTCCCCCTTATCCTCAAACATCTTTTTTGCTTCCTGCTGCTTCAGGCAGGTAGGGCACCAGACAGCAAAGGTTTCCAGAAGAACAGGTTTTCCCCGAAAATCGCTTACCATGAAAGTCTCCCCTGTCCGGGCATCCGCCAGTTCGTAATCCATCCAGTCGGCAGGAGAAACCGTATCCTCCGGGCTTTCGGATCCATCAGGAACATCGGAACCTTCTTCACCGCCCCCCGCATCCTGTTCCGCATACCCCGAACCCAGGAGAAATAGGAAGATCAAGATTAAGGAAATAACGCGGACATTCGAGAAATTCCTGCCTATAATTAATCCCCCATAATAATTTCGCTGGAAAATATATAAGATTACTTTTAGAAAATAAAGTAAGGAGTCATATAAGGTTCAGCAGAACCCCTATACTGCATTCCCGGCATTCCTGAAGCCTGAAGCCCGAATAAGGACAGAAGGAAAGAAGCGAGGCCTTTAAAAGAACAAAAAACGCTCATCTGAAGCGGAAAAAAACGGCATTTTTATATACCTGCTCCTCGCTACTAGATTACGTAACAAAACGGATTTTTCTTGATAGTTATAAAAGGAGGACAAAAGTCATGGATTTCAAAGCAGTCCTTGCAGTACTCGTATTTTGTACGCTATGCTACATATACTACTTCTCCGGCGGCGCAATAGCCTGAGAAAAGCCGGAAAAGAGCCGAAAAAAAAGGAGGACAAAAGTCATGGATTTCAAAGCAGTCCTTGCAGTACTCGTGTTTGCAGTTCTATATTATATATACCACTTCTCCGGTGGCGCAATAGCCTGAGATTATGCCGAAAAACTTCCCCTAAAAAGGAAAAACGTATGTCAGGGACAACTAAGGAAACACTCTTAGCTGTAGCCGGATAGCTGGTAATATCAATATAAAGGCTGCAGGGACTCCCCAGGCCCGACCCGGAAAGAAATTTACGAAATTCAGCTCTGCCCGTCCTGCCACCTGATGAGCCTGATTATTGGATATGGTGCATGATAACTGGACGTGGTAATATACCGTGTATAACAGCCACGATAACATACTGCGTAAATACAGTGTGATGTCGATACTTTAGATACCGGTGTATCGCACTTCCCCATAGCTGCTATTTGCCGCCATACCTTTAAGGGATTCCTGACCTGTCCACCGTCCCTAACTTATCCTGCATTTTATCCTTTTTTTCCTTTTTTTATCCATTGCCTTCGTAAATATAACTACTTGCACCTCGAACTGAAAGTCTCTTACCCAAATTATTTGAGCAAAGGGCACCATAAATTAAAGGAATCCGGGGGAACTGAATACTGGGGACTGTAAATCAGAAGTGAAACCGGGTAAATAATGGAATGGGGGAAACGATTAGAATGGATTTTTTGAAAAGAATAGATTTTAAAGCTGTTCTGGCAATCCTTGTTTTTCTGGTCCTTTACTACATATACCATTTCTCGGGCGGCCAAATAGCGGATTAATAGGGATAAAGGCAAAAGCAATAAGCACAGATAGTTAAGCACGGATAATTAAGCACAGACAGGTACAGAAGAGTACTAGAGGCAACAGACAATAAAGGCATCAGAGCCGGAAAAGGGGTTTCAGGCTATGCTTTCAAAAGAAGAAGACAAGATAGAAGAAAAAATAACCCGGTTTGGGCTGGCTTCCATTGAAGAGAATTTTGAAGAAGGAGTTAGAGAGGCCCTTGATTCCCTGGCAGAGCTGAGCATGGACTACCTGAACAGTATGAAGGTGTCGGATGCGGAAAGAACAGTAATTTCCATCAAGGATATAGGGAAGGCCGCTGTAATGCAGGGGATGGAAAACGCGGCAGTCAGTGCGATCCGGTCCCTTGAAAAGATACTGCAGTGCTCTATGGAACGGGACACTGAAGGCACGACCGTAAGGGTCCTGCTCTCTTTCGGGACAATAGGGAAAACAGCCGCAGAGAATCAGCTGGAAATGGTTGCCAAACTTGCGGCTTCCGTGCTTGGAGGAAGCGGAAACACGGCCGCACTCCGGAAAAAGGAAAAAGAGATCGTCGCGGTTGCAATTGGGCTGGGAGAAATAGGAAAATCGGTTGCCAGGCAGAGAATTCCTGACTTTTCTGAAAACGCTGCAACCTGCATCTCCTGCCTGGGGGATACGGGAAAACTTGCAGCCCAGCAGAACCTTGAAGAAGCTGCTGTGGGCGTCGAGCTCATGCTGGAAGAAATGGCCCTGACAGCCATGATGGAGAACCTGCAAAGCGCAGTCGGAAGCATTGCCGAATCCCTGGAAGAAATCGGAAAAAGTGCTGAGGACGAAAAGATGGAAAACGCAGTTTTCCAGGCCACTTCAGCCCTCCAGACCATCATGACGGATGCCGGAAACCGGTACCTTAATGATGCTTCAATAGCTGCCAAGCTTGCCCTCGAATCCTTCGACGAAGTTGACATAATAAACGATGAAGAAAACATAAAAAAGATAGAAGAAATCAGGGGAACGATGAAAGAACTCTGGATGGACACTGCAACTCGGAAGAAAAGATAAAAAATATAGAAGTAAAAAATCAGACGTGAAAAATAAGAAGTAAAAAATTAAAAATTAAGGAATTGCCGGGAAATGAAAAACTTACAGTCCTTAAACTTGCAGTCCTTCTTATCCCGCCATCCGCAGAGATCTTCCACTGATTATGCGGAGGAGACAAACGCTCCCCAATCAGTAATCATGTATTCGTAAAATGCGCTTCCGTGTTCGATATTCCCGTCGTATTCTATAGAAGCAGTAAGGGGCTGGAATGCCATGAAATCAATAAAACCCACACGATCTTCAGGATACGAAGCGGCATCAAACTGGACCACACTTTGAGCTTCCATATCGATATGCAGTCCCGGAGCTGAGACTTCGAGGGTAGCCGGTCTTTTTACGGAGACTCCTTTTACTGTCAGATTTACCCAATCGGTTTCAACGATTTCCACATCGTCCCCTGAGTATTCTGCAACAACTTCACCTGTATGCTTGTCTATCAAGGTCAGATGCTTATACGTGCAAGTATCGTACCCATCTTCAAGCCCCCTTACGACATATAGTACTGTCTGGTAACTATCTGTAGTAAGTTCCGCCCAGCTCCACCCGTGCATTTCCATTTCCCATACAGGCAGAGTAGTAGTATAAGGAATCATGTGGTCAAAGTACCCGTCAGCCTGTGTAACCACATATTCCTTGCCATCCAGCACGACAGTTCCTTCAAGTTTTCCATAAGCGCTTTCATAAGTCGTGAAATTAACGGGCTCTATGGCACTATCAATAGTTTTTTCAACGCGCGGCTTGAAAACCAGGTCCAGTTGAAGATTATCGTAGGTGTAGTCAAGCCCGTAACCCTCGAAACTCGAGCCGTAAAGTCTCCGTAAACCTTCCGGGAAAGTGTAGTCAAGGTAAGGCACATGAAATCCGATATAATTTTCAATATCAGACCTGGGTATAAAAACCTGGGTAAAATTATGAGCAGTAGCCTCCCCATAAGGATAAAGCCCGTAGAAGGTAGCCATATTAGATAATTGCAGCCCCGAATCAGGGTCCCTGAACAATTCAGGAGACTCCTGGTGTGTAACTACAATAAAAAAGGCAAGGTTTCTTTTTTCCCCGTCCTCGGAAACAAGCCTCATGTCCCCGTTCTGGTACCACCACTCCGACATAAAGCTGGCATTGAAATCGGTGTCATAATGCCCGCTTTCCGTGAAATCCGGATACGCCAAATTTCCGGAAGGTTCTTCACCAGTTTCTGCCGCAGATACATCCGCAAAGCAGAGTATAAAAAGCAGAAGCAGTAAAGTCATAATTTTCAAAAGCTTCAGGTTCAATTTGCTCACTCCAATATTAAATTGAATAAGTTGAGTATCCCTAAAGCAATAAAAATTTTACTGAAGAGTGATAATTATTTGAATCTGTTTAAAGATTAAAAATCCACCAGATAAAATACATATTGGTTTGTTTACGGAGATACCGGAACTTGCGAACCTGAAGCTCAATGCCCGCATAAAAAATCCAGAATGGAAAATCCGGAGATGGAAAATCCAGAAGAAAGAAGCAGGGATGGAAAAACAGGCAGGAAAAAAAGAAAAGCGAATTGTAAGTTTTATGGTCAAAAGGGGAAAGGATAGATTCCCCCTTCCTATTTTCCAAAAACAGAATATCAGTTCGTCAGCGACTGGATCGGAGCCGGGATTCTCCCACCCCTCTTTACGAAAACTTCGGAACTGAATTTGCTCACAGGCATGACGGGAGCCAGGCCGAGCAACCCGCCAAACTCAACGGAGTCCCCGACCTTTTTTCCGGGGGCAGGGATGATGCGGACTGCAGTTGTCTTTTTGTTGATTACCCCGATTGCCATTTCATCCGCGATTATTGCGGAAAGGGTTGAGGCAGGGGTATCCCCAGGCACTGCGATCATGTCCAGGCCCACCGAGCAGACGCAGGTCATGGCTTCGAGCTTTTCCAGGGAAAGGGCTCCGGCTTCGACAGCTTCGATCATGCCTGCATCCTCGCTGACCGGGATGAAGGCCCCGCTCAGGCCGCCCACTGAGGAAGAAGCCATTGCCCCTCCTTTTTTGACGGCATCGTTCAGGAGGGCGAGGGCGGCCGTAGTCCCGTGGGTCCCGCAGCGTTCAAGCCCCATGGCTTCCAGGATGGCAGCCACGCTGTCCCCGATAGCCGGGGTGGGAGCCAGGGAAAGGTCAAGGATCCCGAACTCAACCCCGAGCCGCCGGGAGACTTCCCTGCCCACCATCTCGCCCATGCGGGTGATCTTGAAGGCGGTCTTCTTGATGGTCTCCGAAATCTCGGTGAGGTTCGGGTTTTCAAGCTCCCTTAAGGCGGCATTTACCACTCCGGGTCCGCTTACCCCCACGTTGATCACGCATTCGGGTTCCCCTATGCCGTGGAAAGCCCCTGCCATGAAGGGGTTGTCCTCGGGAGCGTTGGCAAAAACCACCAATTTGGCGCAGCCGATCCCGTCTCTGTCGGCTGTCATCTCGGCTGCCCTTTTTATCACGTTTCCCATCAGACCGACTGCATCCATATTGATGCCGGCTTTGGTGGTGGCCACGTTTATGGAGGAACAGACCTTTTCCGTGCAGGAGAGGGCTTCTGGGATGGAGTTGATCAATTTAAGGTCCCCGGGAGTGACTCCCTTGTGCACAAGGGCACTGAAGCCGCCTATGAAGTCAACTCCGGCTTCTTTTGCAGCCTCGTCCATGGTCTTTGCAACCGAGACGAAATCCGGCGCCGTACAGCTTTCGGCTGCGATGGCTATGGGGGTTACGGAAATTCGCTTGTTGATAATGGGAATCCCGTAAAGGCTCTGGATTTCCTCCGTTGTCCGGACCAGATCCTTTGCCCGACCCGTGATCTTTTCGTATATGTTTTCGTTGAATACCTCGATATCCGGGTGGCTGCAGTCCCTGAGGCTGATGCCCATGGTCACTGTCC
Source organism: Methanosarcina sp. KYL-1 (assembly GCF_024372725.1). Lineage (GTDB taxonomy): Archaea > Halobacteriota > Methanosarcinia > Methanosarcinales > Methanosarcinaceae > Methanosarcina. Next base: position 7,076 of record NZ_VOUA01000021.1, on the reverse strand, counting down.
GGATGTCCAGGTGCTCCATCCTTACCATCTGGATGGTTTCCAGGATCTCGTTAGGGTTGATTAGCATGTAAACCCACCTTTTCAAGGAGTTCAGATCCTGTGCATGAAGCGGAATACGTCTTCATGCTGCACCTTGACCTCAACTCCAAGGCTCTTTCCTTCTGCGTCCATGGCTTTCTGGAAAGCCGCAAGGTCGAAGTTTTCCTCCGGAGCCTCCGCCAGCATGATCATGGTGAAAATGCCCTGCATGATGGTCTGGCTGATATCGACAATGTTAACACTGAAACTTGCCATCACCGTGGTGACCCTGGCAACGATCCCTACCCGGTCGCTGCCTATAACCGTGATAATGAAACGAGTGGATGTCATGATATGTCTCCTTCTGCCCGGCCTGCTTCTTCAAGGCCGGGAACTTAAAGAATATAAACTGGAAGTAAACTGAGACTTCTGGTCAGAAAAAATACCTGATTGATAATAAAGTAAACTGGTAAAAGTGAACTGATCAGGGTCCGGGAGATCAAAAAGGAAAGAAGATCAAAAAGGAAAGAAGACCAAAATGAAAGAAGACCAAAATGAAAGAAGACCAAAATGAGAGAAGATCAAAAAGGAAAAGATGTACATATACGGCCTGGACCACTGCAAGCATCAGGCAGCTTTTTCAGGGCAGGCCTGGATGATCCGGTCCACGACGCTCCGGATATTGTCCCGGCCTTCGAGCTTTATGGTTAAGTCGGCATATTTCCTGTACAGCACGAGCCGCTCGTCAAAGAGTTCTTTCAGGCTCCTGTCCCGGAACCCCACTATTCCCCGCTTTTTCGCGTTTGGAATCCTTCTCACGATACTCCTGAAAGGAGCATCCAGGAAGACAATTCTAGACACCTTTTTCAGGTGCTCCATGCTCTTTTCGGAATAGACCACGCTGCCCCCCGGAGAAATGATGCACCCATCCGCTTTCCCCAGTTCAAGGACAACTTCTTCTTCAAGCCTGATAAGAGCAGAATCCCCCTGCGTATCTATCAGGGTCTGCAGGGACATCCCGGTCTTTTTCTTGATAAGGGAATCAACGTCAATAAAAGAATAGCCCAGCCTCTTTGCAAGCGCCTTGCCGATGGTACTCTTCCCCGCTCCTGCCATGCCGATCAGTGTTATGTTCATATGACTCATTCCCGGAACTTCCGGCAGGCACCAGTAAACCCCTGCCCTGAGAATCTCCCTATTATCAGATGTTCCTGCAATCTTTTTAATCTTGCTACATAAATATATAAACTTTTAATATATAAGCCCTTCAACTGTACCTTTTTAATGGAAAAGATCAGTTTTTGCAGGATGAAAGGCTGCATAAAAAAGATACGTGAAAATAGCATAATTAGCAGCAGCTAGTTTCAACAGCATCCTTAAGGCAACTCAAAAGCCATAGGGGAGTAAGATTTGAAGTACAAAGACATGAGCCCGGAAGAAATCGAGGAAACCCGGAAACTGATTCAGGGACTCTGCATCTGCAAAACCTGCCCGACCTGGGACGAGTGTGCAAAAGAAATCGGCTTCTGTTTCCCTGGAGTAGGAAAAAACCGGTGCATCCGAAAAGACCTGGGGTGCATATGCGGGCAGTGCCCGGCTTCGGAGAAGTTCGGGTTCAACCAGGAGTACTACTGTATCGTGGGACCTCAGAAAGAGAGATGGGACCTGTAAAGAATTCAGATTTTAAAAAACCGCTTTTCAATCCAGACGACATTGCCTCTGCCAGCTTTCCTGCCAGTGCTTCCCTAAAATAGAATAAGGATTTGAGATCGAAGCTTTGGAATATATTCAAGTTGTTTGCCGGAAGCTTTACTTCCGGATATGGCGCTCTTTTTTCTTTGTGTGAGGGGTTAGCGGGTTAAGTTCACCTATGCACTTTTCGATCTCTTCGGAAGAATCGATAAATGCGGACATGCACTCCGAAAATACGACCCTGGTGCCTGAGACGTAATACTTTAGAAGGCCCCTGGTGGTCAGCTTATCCACCTGTTCCAGGGAAACGATTGCAAGGTACATGAGAAGGCGCACTAAAAACACGAGATGAAGCACCATCATCTTGACCCACGGGCTGTCTGAGCTTATCGCCATCCCGCAAATCCAGTTGCAGAGTTTCAGGGAATGGGAAAGCAGCCTGATCTTGTAGAAGTGAAAAAGCAGGAGCAGGACAGGAAGAAGAAATGCACATCCTGCAATCAGATAAGTATCCTGCGCTGTTAAGTCCATAGGGGTCATAAGTCCATACTTTCAACTATTATTTTAATTTATGCATCCCTACGGATTTTGGTTGCCTGAATTTTTTGAAGCGTTGCTTTGTTAAGCCCTTACCTGCCTGGCGTAGTCCCTCATTCCCTTGCATTTTGCTTTTTCCCGCCTGACAGGATCGCAGCAGCCCTTGCCGCGCTTTCCGGCGTGGCAAAGACAGGGAGGCCTTTTTTTTCGAACTCTTCGGACATCTTCCGGGTGAAGTTCCCGCCCGGTGAGCAGATAAGAACAGGCTTGCCGCATTCATCGGCTACAGCCTTAAGCTTATCAATGATCCCCTCATTCAGCAGGGGTGGCCCCCAGAGCACAGCCACAATGGCGATATCATACTCTTCCCCGAAACCCTCTCGAAGGGCAACTGCATAGTGTTCATCCCAGCCGTTCCCGGTTATGTCAATTGGGTTTCCCACGGACGCAAATGAGGGAAGTTTTGAGCTAAGTTGGGCTTTTTGCTCTTCAGAAAGCTGCGGGACGGACAAACCCCTGCTCTCACAGGCATCGACAATCCCGATTCCTATCCCGCCCCCGTTAGTAATAACGAGAATCCTGTCCCCCCTGCCCGGGGTATAAGAATTCAGCACCCTGCAGGCGTCTTTGAGCTCTTCGTAGCCGTCTACCTCTATGATCCCTGCTTTCCTGAAGGCGGCTTCATAAGCTTCATACCTGCTTGCAGCAGCCCCTGTATGGGAAGCCGTTGCCCTTACCCCGGTATCCTTTTTCCCGACTTTGACTGCAACAACGGGCTTTTTCTGCGCACAGCGGGAAGCAACTTCGAGGAAACGTTTTCCATCTTCTACGGACTCTACATAAAGTACCACATACTTCGTGGCTTCGTCTTCGGCAAGGAATTCCAGGCAGTCGGCCTCGTCCACGTCCACCTTGTTCCCGTAGCTCACGATCCGCGCAACCCCGATCCCTTCCGAGGCAATCTCGTCCACGATCATGGAAGCAAACGAGCCGCTCTGGGTCAGGATGGAAAGCCCGCCTCTTCCCGGCCTCCTCGCCCGTTCCCGGCTGATAAAGAAAGTGTCTACCTTTGAGACAGTATCATAGATCCCCAGGCAGTTAGGGCCTATTACCCTGATACCTTTCGCCTCAGCAAGCCTTTTCAGTTCGGCTTCAAGCTTTTCCCCTTCTCCTTTTATTTCCTTGAACCCGGAACTCACAACAACGGCCCCTCTTACATTTTCGAATTCCTCCTTCATGACCTCGATCACGCCGGGTGCAGGGACCGAAAGAACGGCAATGTCAATTGTATCGTTGATGTCAGCAAGGGAGGCGTAGCATTTGAGCCCTCCTATTTCCTCATACCGCGGGTTTATGGGGTATATTTTGCCTTCAAACCCGATTTTCTCAAGGCTTTCAAGGATTGTATAAGAAAGGCTGCTGGGTTTCGGGGAAGCGCCCACAAGGGCAATGGACCTGGGGTTAAAAAAGAAACTGATATCAGTTGAATTCATCCGTTCTCTCCTGAGGTTTTTGTTTTTTTATTTTGCCGTTTATGGACGGGAGGATGCCGGGAAGGGAATTTTTCGAATCAGGAATTTTCCCCAACTCTAATAAGTATTTCTTTTTGCACCGGCAGAAAAACGATCCCTTTCAGGCGTAAGAAGAGAAAAATGGAAAATCCTTAAAAGAAGAAGTAATAGAAAAATGGGCCGGTTGATAATCCATAAAGGAAAAGGGTAAAGCTGGAGGGCATTCAGCAAAAAAGCATCGAAAATAAACGAATGATGGATTGATGAACCTAAAAGGAAAAAAGAATACGAGGAGCTGTACAGGATGCCCGGGAAGGCATAGACCCGGAAGAAAGACGGTTTAAATGTCCTTTACACCCCTGTACAGAACCTAATTCCCTATTCCGGAACCAGTGTGCACTCCCGACTGCTCACCCCCGGAAGGTAGAAATGAGGACGGGAAAAACGGATTCCGCCGTTGGCAGGAGGAAACTGCCTGGGCTGTAGACACTTCAATCTACGTCAAACTTATATTTAACACTTTTCTTTATATTTGTAACAACTAATGAAACCCAAATAAACGATAATCTTACAAAAAAGAGGGCTACCATAACTGAAATAGGGAACTTAAGAGGAGTGAAAAAATAAGCCGGAAAGAAAAAGGAAGAGAAAAAAGGAAAGGAAGCAGGAAAAGGAAAAGAACCGGGAAATAAAAAGAAATAGAAGAAAAAAGAAGCTGTGAAAAAATAGAAGAAAAAAGTAGAAGAAAAAAGTTATTTCATTCATCGGCGTTTTCGATTACTTTTTTGCCTCTTTCCATTGGAACTATTGTCAGTTCGGCGTTGGGGAATTCTTTTTCGAGGGGCTCTCCCTCGGCAATCCGGTCCATGGTCAGGGCCACGGCCGCAACTTCGGAATGAGGCTGGCTACCCACGGCCACGTTCCAGTCGGCAAGCTGGTAGATTTCTGGAGGGACTTTCTCCGCCCCGACGACTATCATCAGTTTCTCACATTTTTTGAGTTCTTCGGTGACCTCGGGCAGGTTTACCCCGTACATGGAAAGGTGGCAGACTTTTCCTCCTTCATCTTTCCATTTCCGGACCTCCTGCTTGAAGTTCACGTTATTTATTACGTAAAAATCCCCGCCCCAGCGCTTGACAACGTCCTCAAGGCTCTTGACGATCCCGGGGTCATCCGAGGCCAAAAGCATGCCTTCGGCTCCGAGCATCCGGGCTGTTAAGCCCACGTGGGTGGTGATCCGTTTGTCCCGCTCAGGGCGGTGCCCCAGGCGCAGCAGTACTATCCTCTTCATGCTTGTGCTAAAACCCGGACAAAATATTAAAGGGTTTCACTTCAGGAGGGCTCAACTTAAAGCTGTGCTCAAAAAAGGAAAAGGAAAAGGAAAAAGAGAGTTACTGGAACCCGAAGGTTCCGGGAATTCTCCTGAGCAGCATGCCTTCAACCAGGATTGGGTTAGTCCGCTGGGCCGTTGTAAGGGCAGTGTCGAGCTTGAACTCCTTTTCCGCATAGATGGTGAGGATCGGGTCCCCTTTCTTTACGGACTCACCCATCTTCTTGTGGAGAGCAACCCCTGCCCCCTTGTCGTTCGGGGCCCCGGCAAGCCTGGCTATCTCAACGATCCATTTGTTGTCAAACTCGATGACATAACCGTCTGCAGAAGCACAGATGTCAGCGGTGTACTCCCCCACCGGGATGTCAGCAGAGGTCACATTCGGGTCCCCGCCCTGGGCTTCAATGATCTGCTTCATTTTTTCCAGAGCCTTTCCGCTCCTCAGGGTTTCTAAGGCAAGCTCTTTCCCGTGGTCCCTCGGGGCTGCTCCTCCCATCTCGAGCAGGATGCCGGCAAGGGCTGCACTCTTTTCGATCAGGCTGTTCGGGCCTTCAAAGCTTTCGAGCACCTTCAAAGCCTCCCTGACCTCCAGCGACGGCCCGACCTTCCGGCCTATGGGGGAAGAGCCGTAGGTGATTGCACATTCAACGTTCATCCCGAGCCTGTGTCCCAGGTTGATCAGGTCCCTGGCCAGTTTCTGCCCTTCCTGGACATTGGGGACCTTTGTCCCGGCACCCGTGGGGATGTCGATAACCACGTTGTCAGCCCCTATTGCCCCTTTCTTGGCCATGATGGAAGCAAGCATCTGGCAGTAGGGGTCAATGGAGAGGGGGTACTCGACCCTGATGAGTTTGTCGTCCGCAGGGGCGATATTTGTAGCCCCGCCCCAGACAAGTGCGCCTCCGACATTCTCGGTAATTTCTTTGACTTCCTGGGAGGTGAACTCTACGGGGCAGAGCACTTCCATGAGGTCCGCAGTCCCTCCGGCCCCTGTAATTGCCCTGGAGCTGGTCTTGGGGATGAGGAGCCCGTTGGCCGCAATGATGGGGACTACCAGGAGAGAGATCTTGTTTCCGGGCACGCCCCCTATGGAGTGCTTGTCCATAATGGGATGGGTGTCGAATTCGATCCTTTCCCCGGTATCGATCATGGCCCTGGTCAGCCATTCGATTTCGTCGTCACTCATGCCGTGGATATAAGAAGCCGTCATGAAAGCCGAAAGCTCGATGTCGCTGAGGTTTTCGTCCACAACATCGGAGACGACCATTTTGATCTCTTCCCTTGTCAGGCTCTGCTTGTCCATCATCTTCTTGATCACGAAGGAAGATTTCGAGCGGAGTGCCGGGAAGACCTCAACCGGTTTTTCCCAGTGTTTAAAGTGCTCATATACCTCGGTAAAAACCCCGAGAGTCCCGGGAGGCACCAGATCTACTGTCGTGTCCACAATCGCAGAAAGGCTTTCATGACCCCTTATGCGGACCCTGTCTCCCGGGTTTACCCCCAGTTCCTTTGCATCGGCAATGTTGAACATCACTTTGTGCTGCCCGATTTTTATATCGAAATGCTCCAGTTTCAGCTGCATGAGTAACCACTTTTCAGTCCATGTTCAGCATGGATTTTTATATATATCACTTAATTTTTCTGCGTCACTTGATTATCGACCAGTAATTATCGACGCATCAATCAATCAATCAATCAATTATAGGCTAGATTTTTTTATCGACCTATACTTTTCCGAATCAACATTTTACAACTTTCTTTCCCGATGATAATTATGGGGCTTCAACTTCATAAAACCTCAGCAAGAAATCCCCGATAAATCAAGTTTTAACAAGGTGACTACTCCCGTCACTGAAGTGATGGGCATCTACCAGAATTCTGGAGAGATTGTAATCCCAATCTCAGAATATTCATAGCAGCGTTATGATCTCTATCGAGAACCAGTCCACAGTAAGGACAACTGTGTATTCTCTCTGATAGTTCTTTTT
>NZ_VOUA01000020.1 GCF_024372725.1 Methanosarcina sp. KYL-1 | reverse complement strand
TCTTTCTCTGGCATATTATTTTATGTAGATGGTTACTATACATATGTTAATAAAGTTGCGTTGTTGGAGTTGACGGGCTGTATCCCGCCTTTGAAAAAGCGGGGATTAGCCCTTAATGCTCCTAAAATCCTTTCCATACATCCCAACCTGCTCAAATGTGCTGCTTTTCAACCCCGATCTTCTCATGCCCGCAGTGCCTGCATCGGTAATACCTTGTAGTAAAAACCCCCACCATGAGACAGCGCCGGACTTCTTTTACGTCCGGCCTTTTGAATTCCTCATAGGCAGCTTTTTTTCCGCAGCTTTTGCAAATTGCTTTATTCAGGAAAGAAGAGGAACTCTCATCCCCTTTCCTGGCAACGATTCCCTCATCCCCGGACCTTGCCTCTTCACAGCCGCAGTGCCTGCATTTCCAGTAGCGTGTAACATTAATGCTGTAACTGTAAGGGGTGCTTAGCTCCCTTATCTCAGGTTTTTCGAACTCCACACAGGCAAAGGGTTTCCAGCACCCCCTGCACCGGGCATCCCTGTGATAGTCTGCAACCCTGGAAAGCTGCCCTCCGAGCAGGATCCCAAGCGCCCCGAATGCTGCCCCTGAAAAGATAACGAAAGTATCCCCCAGGGGAGGAAAACCAGAAGAAGAAAGATAACCGACCAGAAGAAAAGAAAACAACACCGGAACCGGAGGAAAAAGGTAAGAAAAGAATTCTCCGAAAGCCGCAATTCTCTTTTCCCCGAAAGTTTTGACCAGAGAAGGAGCCAGATCCTGTAAAAAAAAGTCGCCTTTGAATTCCCCGGTGTATGTAATTACATGCGTATTGGAAGCAGGATAATACACAACATTTGAAGCAGCACCCACCACTGCACCTGAAGCATTGTTCATCGGAAGCTCAGACAAGTTTCCTCTTCTGGCTTTCGAATGCCCGGAAGCCGGATATACGGAGATCTCTGCCAGGCTAACTACACCCCCTTTCGTCCACTAAAGATTCCTGATTAGATCCCTGTTAAAAGGGTCCCCGATTAAATTCCCCTTAAAAGGATTCCTGATTAAAAGATATGTGTTATCATCTTAATGCATGTTTCTACAAAATATCTGAGAAACACAAAAGGGTCCCGGAAGATCCCATTATGGACCTCAAAAAAACCAGAAAAAACCCCATATTTCGGGCAAAATATAAGGCAGGTGAATTTCAAAAATAGGTTTGGAGAGAAAAGCGTAGAGGAAAGCGTAGAGGAAAGCGTAGAGGAAAGCGTAGAGGAAAGCGTAGAGAAAAACTGCATCCGGAAAGATGCCCTTAAAACACAGACCCTGCAGGAGGAAACTTCATGGACGAACCGATGTCTGACTTTCACTTCCATGCCATGACTCTTATGTTCAGGTTCCGGGACTTTTTCTCCCCACGAAGGAAAGTCATGGAAGAGACAGGAATAAAGCCCGGCTTTTTGGTCCTGGACTACGGCTGCGGCCCGGGCTCTTATATCCCCACGGCTTCCGAAATGGTCGGTCCCTCAGGAAAAGTCTACGCCCTGGACATCCACCCTCATGCAATTGAAATGGTCCGGAACCTGGCCTCCATAAAAAACCTGACAAACGTTGAGACCATCCTCTCCGACTGTGCCACAGGGCTTCCCCCGGCAAGCCTGGACGCAGTCCTTTTCTACGACACCTTCCATGCCCTTAGCGAGCCGGAAAAAATCCTGAAAGAACTGCGCCACGTCCTGAAACCCGGAGGCATCCTCTCTTTTAGCGACCACCACATGAGAGAGGAGGAAATCATGGAAGGGATTACAAAGGGCGGGTTTTTCAGGCTGAAAGAGAAGGGGAAAAAGACTTACACCTTTGAGAAAAAATAAAAAATGAGGAAATTGAACGAAAAATGGACACAAAAATTGGTAATGGGGGGATTGGATAATTATTTTGTAAATCATCCAATCCATTTCTGTTTTGTTTCTGTTATGTTTCTGTTATTCTGGTGTTGGTGGCGCATTTTCTACGGCGTCTTTTTCATTTTCGCTTCGGATTCCGGAATTGATGGCGAATTTAATCCTTACTTATTTGAAGGTTTTTTGGAGGTTAGTTAGGGGTTGACTTTTTGGAGGTTAGTCAATCCATATGTTGGTTTGTTGGAGGTTAGTCAATCCATATGTTGGTTTGTTGGAGGTTGGTTATATGCTGGTTTTTCTGGAGGCTAATAAAAACCGAGTTCTATTTGCGAACCCGATGAGCTTTTTTTTCCGTTTTTTGTGTCCTTTTTCCTGTTCGTTTTTATTTCCTTTTTTGGAGGAATCACTCAGGATCGGGTTTTTGTTGTCCGGAAAATCCCGAGGCTTTCCATAATTTTCATTTCCGCGGGGGTGACAAAAGTGCCGTTGCTCAACAAAAACCCATGCAAAACGGGTTTAGGAGAAGTTCTTTTCACTGTTTTGTTCATCTTCTGGATCTCCTTGTTTTAGTTTTGCAATTCCTTTTTTTTGTGTTAGTGATACGGAAATATACTTCCTATTTATTATATAAATAGCTTTCGCCAACGAATAACCATCCAAAAATCCATCATTACTAGAAGAAGGAATTCTGAAAGAAGGAATTCTGAAAGAAGGAATCTCCCTGATTAAAATACGAAGCCACAAAGAAATACGATTAACTGGCTTTGCTGCCAGTACCTCCTTTTTCCTCAAACTCCGCTCTCAGCTCAGCGGGGACCCTGTTAAAAGGGCACCCAAAATAAATACAGCGCCCACATTCATATCGCCATACTGTCAGCAGGAAAAGCGCAATTGAAACAAAGTAAGCGCCCAGCAGGAACGGTTCTTTCAAGAGCCAGGGAAGCGGAAATAAAATCACGATGATGAAACCCAGGATAGTAATCGCAAGATCAAATGTACTCGGGGGACACGGCCTCGGCTTGAAATATTTAGGACATCCCCAGTTCATCATACACCTCACACATTTTCCGGCCCTGGCGTAGTAAGGACAGTGAGTACAGAAAAAACGCTGTTCAAGGACATAGAAGTGGAAAAAAACCAGGGAAATGTAGACAAGCAGCCACCCTGTTGAACGCATGCTGATTGCGAGAGCTGCCGGGAACAGCAGGACCAGGGTTATGAAGTTCCAGTAGAGGAAATCCTTAAATTCGTGTTCTGTTTTTAGGGGGATATGTGAACCGGGGGATGACATGAAAGTATTCTCCAGAAAAAACTACTTTAAAAGCCTTCTTTCTTAAAAACCCTCTTTTCCCTCAAACTCCGTTCTCACTTCAACGGGCACCCTGTTCATGGGGCACTCGAAATTAATGCAGCGTATGCACTCATACCGCCTTGCAGTCAAAAAGAAAAGCGCCCAGGCAACGATATAAGCCACCAGGAGCAGGGGGTCCCTGAACAGCCAGTAAACCGGAAAGAGAAACATAGGAAGGGCTCCCAGGGCAGTCACCGCCTTTTCAAACGGGCTGTGGGGCCCCGGCCGCTCCTTGAAGATCTTGGGCACTCCATGAAGCATCATGCACTTTACGCAGCCCTTGCTCCGGATGTAGTAAAGGCAATGGGTACAGGCGAAACGGAATTCTATGACCAGGAAAAAGAGAAGGGCTATGCAGATATAAACTGCCACCCATCTGAGCGAATCCCTGGCAATTGCAATTGAGCCGATAAGGAAAGGGATGAGGTTAAAGAAGTTCCAGTAGAGCCGGTCTTTTGTGGAGTGCTCCACTTTAAGAGGGATTGCTTGCAGAGGGTTTGAAGAGGACATATAGGAATTTTTGGGAAAGGAAGAGGTATAAAGGTTTGGATTTTGGAGAGTTTTCCTGGAAAACGGTCCTGTATGGGAGACAAATTTAGGGGATATTTGGTCTTGTATAGAAGACCATTTTTGCCATATTCCGGCCCTGTACAGGAGACCACTATGAGAAAATCCAGTATTTTGCGGAAGCCCAGCTTAATCAGGTAAAAGGCAGGCGAAGGACCAGATAAAGAACTTCACCCAGGCTGCGGGAATACCGCATCTAAACCTGTCTTTTCCCGCTCGTTTACGAGCGGCCTGAGCCATACAACACCCGAAATGAAACAGGAAATAAAAAACGAAATCAACATAAAAGTAAATAATATCACTAAAATGGGGAAAGGGACAATGAAAGAAAACACTCCCAGAATCAAGCTCTACGTCGCCTGCAGCCTCGACGGTTTCATCGCCCGAAAAGACGGAAGCATAGACTGGCTCCCCGACGCAGGGGAAAGCTCCGGCTCCGAAACTGACTACGGCTATTCCGAATTCTACGCCTCGATAGGCACGGTTCTCATGGGCAGGAAGACCTACGAGCAGGTCCTGGGCTTCGGGTTCCCCTGGCCCTACGGGGATAAAAAGACATACGTTTTCACAAGGCAAACCGGAGAAGGGGGACCCTCCATCCGGCACGAAAAAAATGTTGAGTTCGTTTCCGGGGATATCGGGGAGTTCGTGCGCAAGCTCAAGGAAAATACTGAGGAAGATATCTGGCTCGTCGGTGGGTCGCAGATTATCAGGGTATTTCTTGAGCAGGGCCTGTTGCAGGATTTGATTATTTTCGTGGTTCCGGTTATTCTGGGAGGCGGGATTCCACTGTTTGAGCGGATTGGGAAGGAGATAGGGTTGAGGCTGGTGGGGACGAAGAGGTATGAGGGTGGGGTGGTGAGGGTGGAGTATGAGGTTGTGGGGTAACATAACAAAAAAATAATAAACCATAAAAAGAAAGACATTCAAAATTTTAAATATGACGAATGTAATCTTCTGAGTGGTTTGATGGGAATTCCAGATTATCAATCCGTTATGCTCCCCCTGCTAAAATATGCAGGAGACGGCAAAGAGCACCGAGTTCGCGATGCAATAGAACAGCTCGCCGAAGAATTCAGGTTAAGTGAAGAAGAGAAAAAGGAACTGCTGCCAAGCGGCCAGCAGGCTATCTTTAAGAACAGAGTAGGGTGGGCTCGCACTTACCTAAAAAAAGCCGGACTGCTGGACTCCGGAAAGAAAGGATATTTTTCCATTACTCAGAAAGGATTGAAAGCCCTTAAAGAAAATCCCGCTTCAATTGATGTTAACTTTTTGAAACGGTATGGCGAATTTAACGAGTTTTACAACAAGGGAAAACAACCAGAAATTGTGGAGTCTGATAGCGGAAAAATTGATCAATTGGATCCTGAAGAAGCCCTCGAACTCGCATATCAGAAACTTCACAATGAACTCGTTTCCGAAATACTTACAACGGTGAAGAAATGCTCCCCGGCTTTCTTTGAATCCCTTGTAATCGATATCCTGACAAAAATGGGCTACGGAGGTTCAAGAGCCGACGCCGGAAAAGCTGTCGGGAAAAGTCATGACGGTGGAATTGATGGTATAATAAAAGAAGACCGCCTGGGCCTTGATGTCATTTACATCCAAGCAAAACGCTGGGAGGGGACAGTCACAAGACCCGAAATACAGAAATTTGCAGGGGCTTTGATCGGAAATAAGGCAAAAAAAGGCGTTTTCATAACCACATCCGGCTTTTCAAAAGAAGCGGTTGATTATGCTACTTTTACCGGGAATATTGTGTTGATTGATGGAGAGATGCTTTCCCGGCTGATGGTTGAGTATGATGTAGGAGTGTCGAAGGTTAAATCGTATGAGGTTAAAAAAATGGATATGGATTATTTTGAAGATGTAGTAATTTGAGATTTTGAGTTTTTAGAAATAACACTCCATACCCCCACAAAATCTCTTTTGATAAATAATATATACTTGAATCCCCATATAATAGTTTGATTTCAAACCAAATTTGTAGAAATAACTCAAAACAACAGATAAACTAAAAAAAATCTGCAGGGCAAATTTTCAGTTGTAAGCCTGAAATCAAGGTTTGAACCGGAAAATGAGACCATATTATTTCTACGAATAAAGAATAAAATCTCCCGTTTCCAAAGCAAATTAACCTATATGTCCTATTAAAAAGGCATTTAGGGACAAATATTCAAAGAAAACAACCCATCTGGGACAATAAATCGGAATCGGGATAAAAAATATATATCTGTAGCAAGAACATATACACTTGATTCTATCCGATCAAAATTGAATAAATAAATTCACAGAGTAAGAATCAAAAGACTGAAAACCCGGACGTTAGCCCGGGAGGATGTCGTGTGAGAAGTCATGAAGAATATGTTTAAAACCACAATTCTGCTCGCGTCCCTTACAGGGCTCCTGGTCCTTATCGGGAACTACTTTGGTGGGACGGGCGGGATGATAATCGCATTCTTGTTTGCGGTTATCATGAACTTTGGGAGTTACTGGTACAGCGATACGATCGTGCTGAAAATGTACAGGGCAAGGGAGGTTACCCCGGCGGAGTCTCCGAACCTGCACAGGATCGTGAGCGACCTTGCAATGAAGGGAGGACTTCCGAAACCTAAGGTTTACATCGTTGATTCCGGGATGCCTAATGCGTTTGCAACCGGCAGGAACCCGCAGCATGCAGCTGTGGCGGTTACGACCGGGATTCTCAACCTGCTCTCGAATGAAGAGATCGAAGGGGTGCTGGCCCACGAACTGGCCCACGTCAAAAACCGCGACACCCTTATCAGTGCGGTGGCTGCAACAATTGCCGGTGTCATCACAATGCTGGCTTCCTGGGCCCGCTGGGCTGCAATCTTCGGCGGCTTTGGCGGCAGGGACGACGACAACGGTGCAGGAGGCATCATAGGGTTTATCGTAATGGCTGTGCTTGCCCCGCTGGCTGCAACCCTGATCCAGCTCGCAATCTCCCGTTCAAGGGAATTTGCCGCGGATTACGAAGGTGCAAGGATGTGCAGAAAACCCTGGGCACTTGCAAATGCCCTGGAAAAACTGGAATACGGAAACTCCCACTTCCAGCCGAGCATCAGGGACGTCCAGGCAAAAGAAACCACAGCCCACATGTTTATCGTAAACCCCCTCAGAGGCGGGGCGCTCCAGTCCCTCTTCAGGACCCACCCGGTAACCGACGAGCGGGTCAGGCGCCTCAGGGCAATGACATTCTGAGCCTGAACAAAAGGCCTTTCAGGCCTCAAATTTTTTCCTTTTTTTCCATTTTCCTTTGCTTTTTTCTTTCAATTTTTCCCTTTTGCCCCCCTCAACTTTCATAATTTACTTCATTATATCTATTTTCACTTTACCTGTTGACCTATCATTATGGCCCCATACTTCCTCCTGGGGAACACCTTCCGGTACTTTTTTAAGCTAAGCGTGCTATGTGTTATCAAGGCACACGGAACTTTCCTGAGAAAAAGCACTTATAAAAGAAAATAATAGATAGAAAAGAAAGTAAAAACAAAACGTGGACAAACGATAAACAAACGATAAACAAACGATAAACAAACGATAAACAAACGATAAACAAACGATAAACAAACGATAAACAAATATTATATCCGATTGGCGAATATATGCCATATTGCGAGAAAATCTGAAAAACTGAAAAACAATCCGAAAAGAAACTTAAAAACATCGGATATGAAGGATGTTTTTATAAATAAGCGGATATTATATTACCCGTCGACACCTTCGACACCCTATCCTGAATTTGATCGGGGAATATTAAATGGAAGAAAAGTTTGAGATTGGCAGGATCATCAGGGCAAAGAACATCTCTGATGCATGGTACCGCGGGCTTAACATCATCTGGAACCACGGGCAGGTAATTACGGACGAGCGGGGAAGCCAGATAAGGGAGTTTATGGACTTAATGGTGGTAATCGAAGACCCCTACACAGACCGGATCCCTGCAGACACTGCCTGGAACGAGGAGAGGCTTGAAGAGTACGCAAAGCAGCTGATCTCGGGCGAAAACGTACAGGACTTCGAGTACACCTACGGGCAGCGCCTCAGGGACTGGAACGGGGAAGTGGACCAGATCGAATACGTAATCGAAAAACTGCAGGAAAGCCCGACATCCAGAAGGGCGATTGCCGTTACCTGGATTCCGCCGGTGGACACGAAAGTAAACGAGGTCCCCTGCATGATGCTGGACGACTTCAAGGTCCGGGACGGAAAAGTCCACCTGACCACCCTCTTCAGGAGCCACGACTTCGGGGGAGCATACCCTGCAAACCTCTACGGACTCTCGAAACTCCTGGAATACGTAGCAGGCCGGATCGGGGTCGAACCCGGGATGATCACAACTGTCAGCATCTCGGCCCACGTCTATGACCACGACTGGGACCTGGTTGAAAACATCGTAAAAGGTGTGCGCTGAAGCTGAAAACCCTTATTTTAGATAAAGAGCCGACATAAAAAAACAGGAGTCCTGGTAAAAAATGCGCGTTTCTATTGACAAATCCTCAATCAAAGGAGAGGTCTTTGCCCCTCCGTCCAAAAGCTATACCCACAGGGCCGTCGCCCTTGGGGCCCTCTCAAAAGAATCGGTTATCCACCGCCCCCTGATCTCCGCCGACACCCTGGCCACAATCCGGGCCTGTGAGATGTTCGGGGCAGATATCGAAAGGGACGGGGACACCCTCCGCATCAGGGGCGTGAACGGAAAGCCCGGAGTCCCGGATGACGTAATCGATGCCGCAAACTCAGGTACAACCCTCCGCCTGATGACCGCAATTGCAGCCCTCACGGACGGGATCACTGTGATTACGGGAGACGCCTCCCTCCGGAGTCGGCCTAACGGGCCCCTCCTGGAAGTCCTTAACAAGCTGGGGGTCAAAGCCTGCTCCACCCGGGGAAACGAAAGGGCTCCCATTGTGATCAAAGGCGGGCTTGAAGGAGCCATCGCAAAAATTGACGGCTCTATAAGTTCCCAGTTCATCTCGGCCCTCCTGATCGCCTGCCCTCTCGCAGAATGCAGCACCACCCTCGCCATCGTCGGGGAGATGAAATCAAAGCCCTACGTGGATGTGACCGTTGAGATGCTCGGGCTGGCAGGGGCCGAAATCCACATGGACAACCACAACAACACCAAATTCATCATCCCCGGGAAACAGAAGTACAACCTCAAGGAATACACCGTTCCCGGTGACTTCTCCTCGGCGTCCTACCTGCTCGCAGCTACAGCCCTGACCGAAGGGTCCGAAGTCACCGTCAAAAACCTCTTCCCCTCAAAACAGGGGGACCTTGTGATAATCGAGACCCTGGAGCGTATGGGCGCAGACATCACTTGGAAGAAAGATGCCGGCACCGTTACGCTCAGGGGAGGAAAAACCCTGAAAGCTATCACCTTCGATGCCGGAGCAACCCCGGACCTCGTCCCGACCGTTGCAGTCCTGGCCTCCTTTGCCGAAGGGACCAGCCGGATTGAAAACGCAGAGCATGTCCGCTACAAGGAAACCGACAGGCTCCATGCCCTTGCCACCGAACTTCCAAAGCTGGGAGTCCAGATAAGAGAAGAAAAAGACAGCCTGACCATCACCGGAGGCTCACTCAAAGGCGCAGCCCTCCACGGCTGGCACGACCACAGAATCGTCATGGCCCTGAGCATAGCAGGTATGGTGGTAGGAAACACAACAATCGACACCACGGAATCCATTTCGGTTTCTTACCCTGACTTCTTCAAGGACATGTGCGAGCTCGGTGCGAAAATCGAGAAAGTACAGGAAGAATGAAAAGAGAGAATGAAAAACGAAGAATGAAAAGTAAAAAGCTGCATTTTTCTAAATGCAGCAGCCTTTTTTATTAAAAATTATAAAAAGAGTTATTCATCAAGCAGGGTTATTCATTTTACAATGCTTCGACCTCTATTGAGCTTTTGTAAATTTTCACAATCAGATCCTCATCTGCCGGAGTAAGGGAAAAGACAACCGCAGAGCTGTTTAAGGTGATGTTGTAATCTGCTGGATCAATGTTCTCATTTTTGGTTGTACTGTTGAAGTATGTTCCCCAGGCCTCAGGGTATTCAGTAAAAATCGTAAGGGACACTGAAGTGAGATAAAAACTCCCTGTAAGGAGGTCGCTATCACAAAGAGTCGTCCGCGACCTGGAAATCAGCCGTATATCCTCGAGGGCGTTGCTTGAGAGGACCCAGTTGTCCCCTTCCAGGCAGACAGCGTTTATAGAGAGGTTCACAAAGTTGTTGGGCTCTTTCTGGAGGATGATCGCAGGAGAAAGTTTCATAAAAGACTGGCCGTCCTGAACAACAATCAGAGCCCCGTTTTCATAGCAGTATGCCTGATTTATATAACGGGAATTGACAGCCTGATAGGAGATCGTCCCGCAGTCAAGAGGGTTTCCGAAATTAATGTCCTCACTGTGAGAATCATTGTAGGTAATATTTGCAAACAGCCTGCATCCCCCACCATTTAAGGCAAGAGTACCCCCGGATTTCATGCGGTTGACTATGGGAAGGTCTCCCCCGCCCATCCGGAGGGGAGAATTCAGGATAATTCTGCTACTCGGATTGATTTCCAGGCCCGTAGAGATGAGGTCAAAATTACACTTTAACCTGGACATGTCCTCAAAGACCTCGGACATATGGACATACTCTGCATCTTCTTTCCACTGGGGGACGTGGTAGACCTGAATATTTGTAATGAATATAACCAGGATCCCGAGTAAAAGGGCAGCAGCAACAGCTGTTGAGACTCCAGAATCTGACCTGAGAAATGCAGAGGCCGGTTTAATGACTTTCAGGTTCATAACATTCCTTTTCCTGCTTTAACGCTACTCATCAAAGATTATATGCCGGAGATCGATAGGCAAGGTAATCGGGAACAAAATAACCGCGTTCAATTTATCTCAACCCTGGCCCTGAAATCTGATAGAGTGAACCCGGAAAATACTGCCCGGAGAGGTACTTTCCTGGTTGAAGCATCAGTTATTGCCAGTACATTGTGATTTTTTTTCATTTTGTAGAGATATCATTATTAATAGTACATTATAACTTTTTGGGTTGTGTATTGTAAAGGCATCAAGCTACAACGGTTTCCGGCAATTAAGGAAGCGGTAACAGCCATTTGGGCAGGAGATAGTAGCAGCCATAGTTCAGGAAACGGTAACAGCCATCTGCTGGATCACCTGTTTTGAAGGCATGTGGACCAATAATAAATCCACCGGGTCTCCGCTTTCGATAGAGATCCCCCAATCAGCCATTACTCCAATTTCAATTACATCCCCCATCATCCAGCTTTCATTACCTCCCAGTTTTGCAGAAACATTTTCCGGAGAAAGCACCATTTCAGTACCGTCAACGAGGACCACGACTTTCAACTCATCTACAGCAAGGGGTTCTCCTCCCCTGTGCTTCAGATATATGGTATCGGAGGTCTCGTCCAGCCATACCTGTAAATCCGCATGAGGAGCGTCAGCAGGCCTATCAATAGAAAATACAAATACGCTTATCATACTGACAAAAAGAACCACTATTCCCGTCAGGAGGACCTCCCCCACGACCTCCGAAACCCCGTCGCAATTTTTAATGAATTTGCATATTTTATACAAACATTTATACAACAAACA
Organism: Methanosarcina sp. KYL-1; assembly: GCF_024372725.1. GTDB lineage: Archaea > Halobacteriota > Methanosarcinia > Methanosarcinales > Methanosarcinaceae > Methanosarcina. Next base: position 54,038 of record NZ_VOUA01000020.1, on the reverse strand, counting down.
TCCCCCCACTTTATCAATTTTATACCCTCAGCCCGGAGGCAAAAAAGAAGCCTTTGAATCCGGCTTCCTCCCCGATCTTTCATACTGGGAGCATCACACCCCCTGTAAAAAATCTTCCGTAAACAGCTTTTTCCTTCACCCCCGAACCCAGATATTCACTCAAAGCTTACGGCGATATAATCGACATTTACTTCTTTATTACTTGCAGCATTTCCGACGGCTACAATCTTGATCTTGAGCCCTTCCAGGTCTTCAGTCGTATTAATACAATCGGACAAATTAGTTACATAAGTCCGGGATGAGGAGGATTCAGGCATAAAAGACTCGTTATACCATTCCCCGGGAGGAGGATACGCATCAAATACACGTAACTGGATATAGAAAAAAGAATCGTCATGGGTTTCATAAACAAGCTTAAGCGTAACATTAGAAACCGGTTCATCAAGCCTGAAGTCATAGTCTGCCATATCTATGTCAAAAAAAAACACTTCACCAGTACCGTTTACACCGGAAGTACCCTTTTTGGGCACCAGATAATGGGTAACGTTCCCATCACCTTCTTTCAGTACTGCCGTAAGGTTTGACGAGCCAGCGGAATCAAGCATTTCCGATGGAGAAACCCATCCACCGGAACCACCTCCATTCACAGGAACTTTCACTTTCCTGACCACCTGCTTTGAATCCATATCCACAAGATAAACGAACACGGAATCTCCTTTACTCAAGGGGACCCCCCATTCATTTTTCGTGTTGATTGCAATGACATCCCCCAGGTCCCAGACGCTCTTGTTAAGGTTCCCGGAAACATCGGCCCCGGAATATACGTAACTGGACTCATCAATTGAAACCATGATTTTCAGGTCTTCAGTATCAAGGATGTCCCCTCCGCAGTGCCTTATGTACAAAGTATCGGTTGGGGCACGCCCCCATTTCTCAACTGCTACATGGGGACAGTCGACAGGCGCATCGAGTGAAAATACCAGCGTTGCAACCATACTGAACGCTATGACCACTACGCCCGTAAGGAGAACCTCTCCCATAACCCCGGAAACAGCCTCCGAATTTTTAATAAACTTCCAAATAAACTTCCATAAACTCCGCAATATAATACCCCCCCAGGCATATTTTCTCCCTTCAACTCTGGAGAACAGAGCAGGCTCAATATTCTCCCTTGATTCTTATTCTCTCGACAACCTTTTTCTTCAACTCAGGTATACAGCCAGATAATCGATGTCTATATCCTTATTTTCCTGAATAAGATGGATGCTGAACTCCAATTCTGAAACACTGCTTATATTGACCGAGACAGTTTTATTGTAAATAAACCAGTTTTTACTCCCACTGTTACCGCCATTAAAGACCGGGATGCTCTCACCCGCAATTGTCAATGTCGCATCAGCAGGTTCACTCTGCAGGCCGTAAATCATTAAGATTGTTGCATTGTGCGGAAGAGACCTGAACCCCTTCAAAGCTTCATCATCAAAGCCAAATGTCAGGTCAAGGGAGTCATATTGCATATCATGGCTGAAGGCGTTTTTAGCAAAGTAATCCGTATTATCCTTTCCTAGAAGAATGTCTTCAGAGCTGTCCCCGGGGACCGAAGGATAAAAGTCAATAGCTATGCCGCAGTCCTGAAGATGCCCGAGGTTCACCTCATCTCTGTCATCACCTTCAACAGTGGTAAAAAAGTACCATCTGTTCAGCTCCAGCAAAGGCTTGCACAGACCTTCCATGGGCATACTTCCCCTCTGGATTAGTTTTTTTGACCCCACGTCAACCAGGAAGACTTCAACACAGTCATCGCTGTCCAGGCGAAGCCCCCACTTATCGTACATGTCAATTGAAAGAACATCCCCGGCCTCCCAGTAACTTTTCCCGAGATATCCGGAAATTTCAGTATCCGATAATACTTTTTTCTGCCCGTCGACACTGACAATAAGCAGCATATTCCTGGTATCGACTGCTTCTCCTCCGCTGTGCTTCAGGTAGAGAATGTCCGAAGCCCCGTCAACCCTCTGCTGAACGTCAACATGGGGAATATACGCAGGAGCACTCCGGGAGAAAACAAATAAAGCCACTGTCGTGAGCGCAGCAAGCAAAATACATGTCATGAGAACCTGAGCCATGACATCTGAAACCGCATGACAATTCTTTAAAAAACTTTGTGAACCCCCCATTTACAAATACCCCTCCCCGCAAATGTTTCAATAAAATCCGTTTCCAGAAGGTGGAAAGTGAATCTAGTTAGCTCTCCAGCCATTATAATTTCTGATTTTTTGAGTAAAGTCACACTCTTTTGTATATAAAATTTTTTACTTTGAGTATTACTTATGTAAGAAGTTATATTTAGAATATACGATTCTTTCAAAGTTAAGCTAACCCAGAAAAAAAACACAAAAGCACGAAAGAAGGCCCGAAGGCCTACTCTGTTTTAATGTACTTAAACTATCGTAGTTATTTTGCCGGGATGATGAGAGATCTCTCACCAGCAGAGACGGCCCCATGCTTCCTTATGCAGGTACATGGAGAGGTACCAGCCGGAGAGACCGGCGTTGGCATTGGCGGTTGCGAGTGAGGTTGCGATGTCCTTTACGACTTCGAGGGTAGCCTTTACCTTGTTGTCTGTGCCGGGGTTTGCAGCACCGTTGTACTTGTCGTTGATGTAGTCAACGTCGTAGTACACGTTGTTGTCGAGGATGTCATCGGTGTATTCAGTGGTTGCATACTGTGTGAATCCGACACCACCGAACCCAAAATTCAAGAATAATAAGAAATGGCATAATTTTTATACAGAATATCCATATTTAAGCATATGGAGATAAGATGTAGGTGTGGAGATACGTGCATAAGGCCTATTTCGGAAGCACTAAAAGACATTGAATTATTCTACGAACCATGCAACGATTGCAAAACAGAAAATATAAGGAAATTCTCTCCTCTGGCAGAACAGATTAACTTAGCTGAAATAGATAACCATTTTGGAAGTTGTAAATGCGGTAAGAGGCAACTTGATATTGTAATGGCTCACGTGCTAAAAGTAATGATCGATGAAGGAATAAAAGATAAAAAAGCTAATTTAAGGAATGCATGTGTTCCTCTTGTGACTCCTGGCTATCCAACTAATTCTGTTCCATATTTACCTAAGGATTCTTTAGTAATATTGTCAAATGAAGTGGATAAAAGATGTGCTGAAACAATTGTGAAGGAAGTTGATGAAGTAAGAGGGGTTTTAAAAGGGGATATAAGAAAAACTGTAGGAATAAAAGATTCTAGCTCTAATCCTCATATATATGAACTTCTTGCCGGATGCGATTTGAGATGTGATATTATACAGACTCCTTACGGGGCTTTAGGAATATACAAATATCAGCATGAAATTCATATAGAGTTTCCAACGGTAGAATCACCCAAAATAGAGATACTTAAAGAAGCTTTGAAAGATCATGATAAGCCTTCTGTTCTTGATTGTACATGCGGCCCCGGGACTTTGGGAATCGCATGCCTTAAAGCCGGCGCGCGAAAAGTTGTTTTTAATGACATATGGAAGCCTGCAATAGAAACTACTTTGATTAATTTGGAAGCTAATGGATTTCCGGTCAAACTTTCAGGCAACGAAGAAGAATTAATAGCATCCGGAGACAAATTTGAAGTTTATAGTATGGATATAAGAGAATTGGCAAATTGTTTGGATGAAAAATTTGATATTTGTATTGTAGATGCATTTCCCGGTGTAGATACGACAGAATTTATGGAAGCTGCAGGCAAATTAGGCAAAATAGTTGTTGTGATTTGAAGAAGAAATATATAAGCTTAGAATGGGGAGGTATATTTTTTGATGCCTCTTATCCAATTTGCATTTCGACCCCCCAAAAAAAGCAACTTAATTTTTTTATTCATACAGGTAAGTGCTCGTTTTTCCGATCTTCGTAATTAATTATTCAATCTTCCATGATATTTCGCTGAAAAACAAATCAACTTTGTTGTATTTTTTACTATTTTGGCCAGGAGTTTTTGGAGAATTGCAGGACTCCACCAAAATTATTTATTTTGTTGAGCTTGCGTCCGTTACAGATTCAATAAGTCCATACAGTTTTCGCAAAAAATCACCTGATTTTTGAGAAGGGGGTCGAAATGTAAAATCTATCGGAATCAGGGGCGTATTAATCACATCCTGAATACGAATACTGGATTAAAGATGCGGTTCTAAAAATACTGCCTGCATTGGTGTTCATTTATGCCTAATTCAACTTCAAAGAAGGCATAATCCTAAATTTATAGTGTACATACAATATTTTTTGGGAGAGGCTCTTAAAAGATAGCGACTTCCGGAAAAACAGTAAAGAAAAGCCAGTATAAAAAAAGGGAAAAAAGCAGGCCCGAAGGCCTACTCTGTTTTAAAGTGTTTAATTTATTGAGTTTATTTTGCCGGGATGATGAGAGATCTCTCACCAGCAGGCACGAATTCCCTGATTGCACCGCGGCCGAATTCTTTCCTGGGGGCGGTGAAGTCGAAGGGCATGAGGTCGTCGGCGAAGCAGACCTTGATGAGCGGGTTGACGGTGAATGCGTCGCCGCGGCCTGCGTGGGCTGCCTGAGCGATACCTGCGTATCCACCCTGGTGACCGACGTTCATGGCGTAGTTGGGGTAGTTGGGACCACGGAGTTCGTCTGGGAGACCTTCGTCGCCCTGGTAGGACAGAACGTTTGTGGCACCACACTGATCCTGCAGGTCGTATCCGAAGAAGCCGAGACGGCCCCATGCTTCCTTGTGGAGGTACATGGAGAGGTACCAGCCGGAGAGACCGGCGTTTGCGTTTGCGGTTGCGAGTGAGGTTGCGACACCGGCTGCTGCTGCGAGCACGGTTGCTCTCTGGGATCCACCGAAGTGGTCTTCAAGGGCAGTCGGGAACTTCTCGTAGGTCTCGATACCGTAGAGTGTGGACTCGGTTGCGATGTCCTTTACGACATCGAGGGTGGCCTTTACCTTGTTGTCTGTGCCGAGGTTTGCAGCACCGTTGTACTTGTCGTTGATGTAGTCAACGTCGTAGTACACGTTGTTGTCGAGGATGTCATCGGTGTATGCAGCGGTTGCATACTGGGTGAACCCGACACCACCGGACATGTAGGACCCGAGCCAGATCTGGTCGTAGAGCATGCAGCCTGCACCGACTACTTCAAGGGCAACCTTTGCGGGGTCCTGGCTTACACGGCTGGTCTGGACGATGTCTGAGAGGTGACCGAAGGAAAGTCCACCGGGCTCGTTGGGTCCACGTGCACGCCTTGCGGGGAGCATTTCACCCATGGAGACGAGGGCTGCGTGCTTTGCAGCGAAGGACAGGTCAGCTACGGCTGCTTCACCGGCGCACATTGCGTATGCGGAGATGAAGGACATACCGATCTGCATGGCTGCCCACCTGGAGGTCTGGGCACCGTCAGTCGTCCTGGAGACGATTGTCGGGATGTGGATTGCCTGCCAGGTTGTCTTGCCCATGGAGGCCTTAATCTGTGCGGCCTGCTCTTCAGAGAACATCTTGTTGATGTTGATGACGAACTGGGAGTCAATTTCGTCTGCGAGGTCGTCGTCACCGGTGAACACCTTGACGTAACAGTCGTCGACAAGGGAGGGGTGGGTTTCGACCATCATTTCCTGAACCACTGCTGCACCGGGCATGGCGTGGTTGAGGGTCTCGAGGTAGTGGTTGATGGTTTCAGGAGTAACTTCCTTACCAAGCCTCTTCTCAAGAGTCTCGTGAGCCATGTCAAGGCCGACGATACAGGTTCTCCTGATGTCATCCCACATCTGCTGCATTGCAGCGTTGTTGACGTAGTGGAGGTCATCGGGGTCTGCAACGATGTCAGTACCGGAAATGACGTAAGGAGTAATTGCACGCTGACCGAGCGGGGCACCCATGTGCATCATGGGGTTGTAGAAAGCAATACCCCTCTTCTCGGCGATTTCCTTACCGGCCTGAATCATTTCTACTTTTCTCGGGCTCTGCTCAGGGCCAAGCCTCAGGAACTTTTCTGTCTTCCCGGAAATGTCGATACCGACCTGCTGGTTTGAACCATACTCGGTTGCGAACTTGACTTCCATGGATTTTTTGAATTTGTTGAAAATGTCTGCTGCCATCTAAATCACCTCATTTCGGCTGGAATCCGTATGAAGTTCTCTGGTCGAAAACTCTGTGTACCCATTCAAGGGTTTCGGCATCGTCTCTGAAGGCCACGTTGTCTACACGGTAGATGGTGGTCCTCTTTGCGGCCTCTTCTTCGGACATGGGCTTGCCGAGGTCTACTTTCCTGTCGAGGGGAATTGCGACCTGGTCCTTGTCCATGATGATGGTGCCGTTTTCGAGTCTTCTCCTGTCGAGCATGTCGAACATGACACCGTCTTCCTGAAGACGGACAGAGTGACCGTGCACGGTTGCACCGCGCATACCGGAGAGTGCGGGGCAGCTCATTTCGGTTTCCATCTGAACCTTTGCGCACTGTTCCATGTCCCTCTCACGGGCCTCGACGATCTGACGACCGGAAAGGGTACCGGGGTCTACGCCTCTGAAGTTGATTGCTGCGAAGTAGGATCTGAAGTACGGGGTAGCCGGAGCGTTGTACATTGAGTCTGCGAACTGGACGTACCTGACCCTGTCTCCTGCTGCTGCACCGGGTGTTGGTGCTACGGCTTCGCGGACAGAGCATGCAGGCTCGCCCATCTCTGCGAGTGGTGGGTGGGTGCTCGGGTAGTCGCTCCCTGGAGCACGGTGTCCGAGAACTGCGGTTAAGTCTTCGTCTGAAATTTCCCTGAGCTTCTCAAGGTTTCCGGACATGTGCTTTCTTCTGTTAGCGCCAACTGATGTTGCGCCTGGATAAAACTGTGGTTCGTATGCCATCTCATGCAACTCCTTTGTGATCTTCTAATTGGTCTAATGTAGTCTTGACGTATTTCACGATTAAATTTAGTTTATCCCTGGGACAGGAGTCACCACGTGTCACTCCGTTTACCATATCCATCACAATTCCCTTGGTACGAATATTTTCATCCCTTGGCATCACTAATCTCGTCTTTATCCCTGCTTCTGCGAAATCCTCAAAATCTACCGGTATCTGGCTGACCACGATTGCCGGGATATCAGCCTGGCTCAGGATTTCCCTGGCCTTCCTTACCACATGGTCCTTGATGTTTCCTAAATGGATGACAGCCAGTTTATGCATTTCAATTTGTGAGACCTCTACAGGGCTCAATACAAATGACCCCGTTCTCAGGCCCGACTCCGGGATTCCTGACCCGGAATAAAGCACAAGTACGCTGACCTGGATGTTCTCCTTCCGCATTCCGTATGTGATCTCGCAGACCGGTTTGGTGATATGCCTCTGGCCGGGACTCATGGCAATGGCCACCACATCGGCACGGCCGGCTTCCGAAAGAGTCCCGCGTTGAGCAAGCCCTCCTCCTTTGCCAAGTCCCATGCCGCATCGGCAGTCAACAACCTGCGTATCCCGATCGATCATCATACCTTTTCACTCATCTTTCTCTTGCTTATCCTGCATCTCAATAAAGACGAGGCTTTCCTTCTTGGCTTTCGGATCTACCATACCAAGTAAGCGGGGGTCTGCATCAGGGCCAAGTTTGGCATAGTCAGTAACTGTAGCCTTCTTCTTAAAGAAATGTCCTTCCCTGAACTCAAAAGGAACAGGAAGCACTTTTTCACAGATTTCCCGGACCTTTTCCTTGACTTCGGCATTTGCAAGCTCCAGCCTGATCCTGCCTACGCTGATTTTCAGATCAATAACCTGATCTCCAATCTGGATAGGCTTCCTTAGGGGGTGCTCTACCTTTTCCCCGGTCCCGGGGCCGGCAGATACCCTTTCGGGCAACCGCGGCCCCTGAATGAGGGCACGGATTACCCCGTCCACCTTGTAAAGCTCAACCATTAACTTCTGAGCCGTTTCAGGGGACAGGATCCTTCTCGGAAAGATTTCGATTTGAAGAGGATTTTCTGTGTTTGAAGCAGAGTCTGACATCGTTAGACCTTTTTGATTCAATTCGTTTAGAGCGCTCCTGCAACTGCCTTAATCGGCTCGCGGAATTCTCCGATCGATCCGAACACGTCTCCGATGAGGCCGGATGTTGATTCGATTGTGAACATCTGGGTACCTGCATCGAGGGATACTGCTGCGCATACGCAGGGGATAGCGAATCCTCTGGAGTGCCTGGTAACGACGTGGTTACCGTTGAAGACACCCGGTCCGCCGCCGCCGTAGATGGAGTGGCTGAAGAAGGAGAAACCGACTGCTACACCCTGTGCCTTACCGTAGTCGCATCCTGGGAGACCTGTTTCCTTCTCGAGGATGTCGTTGAAGTAGAGGAGGGTTGAGGAGACGTTCTGGGCTGCACGGCCTGCACCACAGTTCACGAGGGTGGCTGCGAGGGTACCGGCTGCGGCGTAGGCGTTCCACATGGGGACGTCGTTTGCCTTGTAGAAGTTGTATCCGGAGGGAGCGGTCTTGTCAACGGAAATTACACCGTCTTCAATTGCCCTGCCGACGATGGACTGGATAACGGTTCCAATGGTACCGTTCTTGCCGTTCTCCTTGACGAGGTCGTAAACGACGTTGTTGGCGTTGAGACCCTGGCAGGCAAGACCGAGGAGCTGGTGCCTCTCGAACATACCGACTGCGCCGCCCATCTCGAAGATACCGGCCTGCTCATAGATAGAGGAGAGAGCTGCAGCGTTCATTGCGGAACGGTTGGTGATAGCTGCAACGTGGTTTGCCATGATGTTCCTGAGGGAGAAGCCAAGACCTTCATTGTTCTGGGGGATGCTGAGGATACCTGCAACGTTTCCGCCCATGAGGTCCATTGTCTGCGGGTAGCTTCCCCAGACAGCGCCCTTCACGATGGGTGCATCGTACATGTCGGTTCCGAACATGTCCAGGACAGTCTGGGTGACTGCTGCTGCACCAACGGTGGTTGCGGACATGTAGTCGGCGCCGGCGATCATCCTGGAGGTCGGGACCTGGACAAGCAGGCTCTTTCCGCCCTTGAGGACCTTTACATTGGTGTCGTCGCCTTCGTCAACCTGGACGAGTTCCTTCACCTTTGCTGCAATAGCGTCAACATTACCTACGATGTCGTAGTTAAGTCCGCGGCCTAAGATCTGACGGCCCTTTCCGCCCATCTTACCGCTGGCAAGTGCACCCTGAACACCTGCAAGGTTGACTGCAACGGACCGCTTGGTGTCCATGATGATTTTTTTAATTGCTGCGTTTCTGGTTGGAGCAAGGGACATGATGTCGACGTTGCTCTCCAGGAGTTTTCCTCTGTCGTCGTAGATGTCTACTATGTCAGACACGTTTAATTTCCTCCTTATTTGTTAAAAGTCATTTTTGGGACTGGTCACACTACGCGAGTGCACAAAACACTCTTATTTATAGATCAAGTACCGCGTTGTTTTTAAGTGTCCACTTTCCCAATGAAATCTCATTCGCTTAGAATGTACTTAAATCTTTTGTGTTCTACGCGTAAGGAATTTCGCTTTTTTTTAAAAAAGTATTTATAAATATGAAATCTATTTTTCCTGATTTATATAAAAAAACGGCATCAATGGAATACAGGTATTTTAACAGTTATTATGAAGCAAAGAAATATGGAGTAAAAAGTAGTTAAAATTTTGCTTAAGTAAACCCCGATATACCCTTACTTTTTTTAGTAAGTATTCCGGCATTTTGGGAGCATCATACCAAAAAGATTTAGTAGTATACCCTTGATACGAAAGTTTAATATGGAAGTAGTTGTCGACGTAGGCGGGAATCCTGGAATAGACTGCAGGGGCTACTGTAAATACTGTTATTTTAAAAAAGTTAAGGAAGTTGATCCCCTGGGTTGCAAGTACTGTCTACCCTTCAAAAAAGGATGCGATTATTGCACCCGAAGTGTAAGGGAATCTTATTCGGGCTTCAAGCCCTTTCAGATGGTACTCGAAGAGACCTCAAGAAAACTTTATTTTGTAAGTGAAGAGGTCGAAAAATTCACAATCAGCGGGGGAGGAGACGTTAGCTGCTACCCTGAACTGAAAAATCTGGTAACCTTTTTATCACAGTTTGAGACTCCCATCCATCTTGGTTATACCAGCGGCAAAGGCTTCAGCAGGCCTGATGATGCCCTATTCTATATCGAACACGGGGTAAAGGAAGTAAGTTTTACCGTCTTTGCAACTGACCCTGCTTTGAGAGGCGAGTACATGAAGGATCCCGAACCGGAAGCTTCCCTTCAGGTCCTCAGGGACTTCTGTGCCCACTGTGAGGTCTACGGGGCAATCGTGCTTATTCCCGGCGTAAATGACGGTCCTGTGCTTGAAAAGACTCTCTGTGACCTGGAAGCCATGGGAGCAAAAGGTGCAATCCTCATGCGCTTTGCAAATTTCCGGGAAAACGGACTGATCCTGAACAACTCCCCACTCATACCCGGCATAACCCCCCATACCGTACCCGAATTCATCGAAATAGTCCGCAGTTCGGCAGCAAAACACCCCTCCATACGTATCACCGGGACCCCTCTGGAAGACCCCCTTATAGGTTCGCCTTTCGCAATCAGAAACGTTCCCGAGGCCCTTGCAATGCTTCCCCCTGTAACAAAAGAAGCCACGGTTATTACAGGCCAGGTAGCAGCCCCCAGGCTCAGAGAAATCTTTGAGGCATTGGGAGGCACTGTGAACGTGGTTCCCCTGAAAAAAGATGTAGGATGCCTCGTCACCATTGAAGATTTCGAAACCCTGGACCTCTCGGAAGTGAAGGAAACCGTCTTCATCCCGGGAAGAGCCTTTGTCCACGACCGGGAAGTAAAAGAAGCCCTGATCAGGGATGGAGTGGACAGACTGGTCCGGAGGGGACCGGAAAGCCTTTCCGTTGACGGGGAGATGTCCATAGGCATGACCCGGGAAGAAGTCCTTAAACTGGAAATCGAAAACTTCACCGAACTTATAGGGCAGATCAATTCCCTGGGTTTGCCGGCAAAATAAACCCCCTTTACAGCCAGGGACCCTCCATACCCTCTTTTTTCAGGAATTACCTGCATTTTAACAAAAAGAAGAAGGAAAAAAGTATAGATAATCAAACAGATAGTATATAAATAATGACATAAATATATAAATATTACATAAATGAGTAGAAGACTTTTCCTTCTGTATAGAAAAAACCCAGGGGGAATGGGAAGAAAGGCGGGTTTGAAAAGCCCTTTTTAGTGGAAGAAAGGAAAATATCAGGAAGAGAGTTAAAAAGGCTTATTTATAAATATTTCTTTTTTATTCCGGATTTTAGATTGCCCTGTCCCTTTCAAGGGCATCATGACAAATTTCTTAAACAATTTAGCATTCAAAATTCTTTTCATCAGCGCGCAGACCCGGTTCTTTTCATCAGCGCGCAGACCCTGACATGAAATCAGAAAGTCCGAGCTGTTTGACCTTATGGTTCTCAAAAAGAGAACGGATATCAAGGTCCAGGAGCTCGATCCTTTGCCGCGTATAACTGGAAACACCGTACCTTTCCGCGATTTCTTTCGAGACCTCCAGGTATTTGCGGACCGCTCCTTCGTGCACGGTCAGGACCACATTGCCCCCGCACTTCGGGCAGGCCCCTGTAAGGGGTGGGCGCCTGAACTTCTCCCCGCATTTGATGCAGCGCATCCTCTGCCTGGAAAAAGAGCGGAGGTTTCCGATGAGGTCAGGGAGGAAGTGGGACTTGAGCACCCTTTCTGCTACGTCCGGAGCGTCCACGGCCCGGATCCTGTTAGCCAGGGAAAGCTGGGCTTCCATCTTTTCGATCATGCTCCCGAGGGTCTTGTACGAAGAGTTAAGGGGACCCGCAGCGATGTCTGTGGTATCGTGAGTGAACATGAAATGTTCGTACTGTTCCGGGGTCCCCAAGCGGCCGCTCACAAGGTCCATTATGCCCTCGAGCTCGGTTGGGTTCTTTATATCCAGAGTTGCCCTGTAAAATTCCAGGGGATAGCGGGCAGGCACGTCGATATTGTGGGCTTCCTTGTCCACCTCTTTAGGGTCGATCCGCGTGGTGAGCACAAGGGGGGCATCCATCTTTCCTCCCCTCTTTTCCGGAAGGTAGGACCTGGAGAAGTTCAGGATCCCGTCCATAAGAAGCATGATGCAGTCCTCGTCCCCGTCACAGTTCCGGCGCTTTGAGGCATGGAAGAAAGGATGGGCATAGCCAACGGATGCTTTCGTGAACCCCACGAGGCGCCCGAGCACCCCTGCGGAGGTATGAGGAGCAAGCCCCATAAGCAGTTCCCCGACCAGGTCATAAATTGTTTCCGCATTGTAGTAGGGCTCGACCTTGTAATACTTCACAAGGAGGTCGTCCACATACCGGGCTGTCCGCAGCATGTACTCGGCCCCGTCATAGGAAATCACAAGGTCCTGGACCTTCAGGCAGACAACCTGGTCGTCCCTTTCCAGAGGCTTTCCGCAGACGTCTTCCCTGTACCCGAGTTCCCGGAGTTTAGCTGCCGTAATCCCGAGTTCATCGGCCCGGATGTGGGTTAAGGGAATGTCCGACATATCGTAGCGGATGGTCCCGTCCTTGAAGGTGTAAACGTCATGTTTTGCCCGCAAAATCCCCTTTTCCAGGGGCTCGGGGGTCATCTGCCCGTTCATGAGCCGCTTTACCCCCTTGATAATGCCCATTTTTTCCCGTTCCCCCACATTCTCAAAAGCCTTCTTGTAAACGGAACGGAAATCCAGTTTCACGTTTGCAACAGAGGTCGGCTTTCTCCCGCATTTAGGGCAAACCTCTGCACCCCGGACATCAATCTTGCAGCGGGGACAGGAAAGTTTGGGCTGTGTATACTCTCCGCAGTCGCAGCGCCAGAAATAACTCTCTTTCCCGCATGCAGGGCACTGCCTGAGCCCCATCTCCACTTCAATCTCCCCCACCTTCGCGTTCATGGAAGCCGAATAGTCAGACGCGGACACCAAGTTCCGGGTAATTCCCCCGGCATTGCTTATAGGGAAAAGCACCTGGGCCGCGGGAGACATCTTGCGCAGGTTTGACTTTTCGGGCCTGCCCATCCTCGCCCCGATCCTTGAGGGGGCCCTGGGGTAGACCTTAAAACCGCTCAGGAGGTTTACAGCTTCCACCATATCGTCGGTTTCGGGCATGCAAACCTTTTCTTCCAGGGCCTGGCCAAGCCCCAGGCAGAAAATGAACGGGAGGGCTTCTTCAATCAGGATTTCCCCGTCCTTTACCCGGTGCAGCACCAGGAGTTTTTCGAGCACGAGCTTGACGCCTCCTGCCCGGGCAGCCTCCAGGGGCAGCTTCAATATGCCGGTTTCGGGGGAATAAATCCCCGTTTCAATTACAAAAATCCTGAGGATTTTGAATTCCGCCCGGTTTATGTCATGCCAGAGGTAGGTAAACTTCGGATGAAGCGGGACCCTGAACTCCCCGGAAAGCCTGATGGCCAGGGCTGCAGAGGGGTTTTTCAGTTCTTCTTCGGGGATTTTTTCAGGGCAGGCTGCTTCAAAGTCATAGTGCCACCATTCAAAAACGTAAGGAGAAGGCATAAGAGGGTGGTTGTTTTCCAGGAAATCCCCGTAATTTATCAGGATCTCCCCGATATCCACGATTACCTCCACCTGGGGCCGGAGAGCATAGGCCTGGTCTATATTATCTATGCGGACAAGGTCTCCGGAGAAGAGGCGCACGGTTGGCCCCTCAACGGAATCCACAGCCGACATGGCCGCAGCTTTTCCCGGCCTTTCAACCTTGAGCTGGGTCCCGTTGGTGACAAAGTCGTCAAGCAGCACCATACCTGAGGGATTCATTCCGGCAGCCGCAAAGGAAGTGTTTCGGGACCGCCCGTAACGCAGCCTGAACCCCCCGGGCCTCGAAGGATGGGAAAAGACAGGCCTTCCGGCAATCAGGTCCCTTATGTACTTGTCCTTGGGCTTGATCTTGTTTTTCTGCTCATCTTCTGCACTTCCCCCACTCTTTGCGCCCCCTATAAGTGTCTCCAGCCAGTCCCAGCCGTCCATTTTCAGCTTGTTCACATGCTTCTTGACCTTGGGAGCCTTAAGGGCAAGCCCTTCGGCAAGCACAAGGCACATCCCGCCCCGGACGCGGTTGGTCCCTATCCGTTCCAGGTCCCTGTGCCCCTCAACCTCGGCTTCTTCGGTAGGGTCCCCGTCAATGCAGACCGGGCAGTTCCGGACTATCAGGCGGATCTCATCTTCCGAAGGGGTGTACTGCAGGCTTGCAACCCTCTTGTAGAGCAGGATCTCTTCCACATAACGTTCGACTTCCTCGGGCCTGGGCTTGTAACGGTCAATCCCGATCCCGCGCCGCACGTAATCCCCCACAAGCACGGAAAGGGCCTGGGCTGTCCCTCCGGCACTCCTGATGGGCCCCGAGTAAAATATCCGGATGTACTGAGAACCGTCATCGTTTTTTCCGAGGTCTACCTTGTCAATGCCTTCGATAGGAGCCGCAACCACCCCTTCGGTCAGGGTAGCCATAGAGACCCGGATTGCAGCTTCCACTGCATCCTTTTTTGTAGGGAAGTCCCCAACTTCCCCTTCGGCCACCTGGCGCCCGATCTCAAGAGCAGCCTCTTCCCTGGACATCTTCGTCTCAAGTTCCCGGAGCTTTGAAGCGACTCCCTGGACTCCGATAAGGTTCTCAACCCTATCTGCAAGGTCCTTTGCTAGAGGAATTTCGACAGTGGGTTTGGGGTCTCCGCCCCGGGCCCGGGCCCTGTTTGCAACCTCAATGGCTTCTTTGAGCATGGCTTCAAGCCCATCGAAGTATTCATGCATTTCCTCACTTGCTATTGTTTCACCCATGTCAGAAAACCTCTTTCCCGAAAAAACCGGGGGAATCGTTCATTTTATAAATCTTTCATATTTATCTCGGCCTGCGCGCAGACCAGGAGGCAGAGATACCTGAAATTGCAGTCACGAAGAAGACAAAGACCCCGGTCCAGAGAAGATAGTACCCGACATCAATGCCAAAAACCTTTATGTTAAGAAACGTTAAAATCAAGCCTGCAGCCAGCACCACAAGGTTGACCCTGTTTATCTTCTTATTTTGTTCCATGACTTTCTTGTAAGCCCGCGTTTTTTCCATGTTTTCCTTTTTTTCCACTTTCAAGGATATCCCTCCAGAAATGTTTTTACCGGGCCCGGCCTCAAACCGCAAACCGCAGCGAAGAAGCTTCCCGAAGCCTGTTAAGGAGTGCAGTTCCAAGTCCCCCGGCACTGAAAGAACCGTCTGCCAGGATAACATCAAGCCCTTTTAGATCAAGAGCCCTGAGCCCTTCAAAGAGCTTTCGGGCAGCCTCTATAGGGTCTTCCCGTGACCCGAGCAAAAACCGCTCTTCTCCCGAAAGCCCTTCAGAAACAAGGAAGGCTGCACTTTCCTCACTGAGCAGGAGCCCGACCTTCTGCCCGTCGCTCATGTAACTTTCCAGCAGCTCTCCGAGTTTTTCCGCAACGGAGTCACCTTCCCCTTCCACAAGCACGACAGAGGTGCAGGGAGTGTAATGCGCATACTTCTGCCCTGCACGTTTTTCAAGGGTATTTTCTCTGGCCCCGGCCTCAGCCCCCTGGTAGCCTGCCCGGACCGGCCCTATGACTATTTCCAGCTCTTCGATCCCGATAGCTCCGGGCCTGAGGACCAACGGAGGCTCGACAGTCATGTCGACAACAGTGGACTCAAGCCCGATAGCCACGCCCCCGCCGTCTATCACAGCATCAACCCTGCCTTCAAGGTCAGCCAGGACGTGGTCCGCCGAACTGGGACTGGGCCTTCCCGAAAGGTTTGCACTGGGAGCTGCCAGAGGAGCCCCGGCCCTTCTTATGAGTTCCAGGGGGACCCTGTGGTCGGGCATGCGAACCCCAATGGAAGGAAGGCTACCCGAAGTAATCGCAGGAACCACGTCACTTTTTTCAAGAACGATAGTCAGGGGCCCCGGCCAAAAAGCCTCCATAAGCTTGAAAGCCTTTTCCGGGATGTTTCTGGCAATCTTTCCCAGGTCTTCCCTGGAATGGACCAGCAGGCTCAGGGGGTTTCCCGGAGGACGCGCTTTTGCCTCGAAGATCTTCCGGACAGCTTCGGGGTCGAGCCCGTCAGCCCCAATCCCATAGACAGTTTCCGTGGGAAAGGCAACAGTCCCACCTCTCCTGATAATCTCCGCCGCCTCCTCAAGGACGGCATCGAAATTCTCTTCCGAGACCCTGAAGACCCGGGTTTTTATTTCTTTTCCGTTTTCCGCCTGCACTGAAGAAAAACCCCTTTCTGGTTTTTTGTTCCTATCTATTCCTGCTTTCAAGAGCTTATTTTTTGAACCGGTTAATTTTATGGATCAATTTACCGTTAGATCCAATTTACCGTTAGATCCAATTTACCGTTAGATCCAATTTACTTTTTGAGCCACTTTTCAAGGGCAGCCTCAAGTTCTTTTCGGCCTTTTGCGTACTCTTCCAGGCTGACCCCTTCCAAGCTTGCTTCGAGCGCCTGCCTGCAGGCTGTGGCCCCGGCTGCCGTACCCATGGGATGGGCATGGATCCCGCCTCCGAACTGCATGATTACGTCTTTTCCGAAGATGGAGTACAGGTCAGGCACCATTGTAGGAGCAAGCCCGCCTGAAGCTACCGGGAACATCGGTTTGAGCCCTCCCCAGTCCTGGGCCAGGACGTTCTGGCTGGGATCTGCGGGTACGCTGCCAAGTACGCACTGGTCCCTGAGAGCCAGGACCTCGCTCTTTTCCCCATGCATCTTTCCGACAACGGTCCCGATGTGGAGCTGGTCAAGCCCGATAAGCCTGCAGAGCTTGGCCACGAGCAGCATGCTTACGCCGTGGCGGGGGTTTCGGGTAAAAGCCGAGTGCATGCAGCGGTGGGCATGGAGCGCCAGGCCTGCATCTTCAGCCTCTTCCCTGAGGGTCTGAAGGGCAGTCCAGCCCGCAGGTACGATATCGATCATGGCATAGCTGGCCCCGAGGTCTTTAAGGACATTCAGGCGCCGGACCATTTCCCTGCAGGTGGGAGCTGTTATGTTGCAGAGGTACATCTTTCGCTCCCCGGTCTCGGTTTCAGCCTTTTTTGCGAGTTTCAGGGTGAGTTCTGCCCGCTTTTCAAACCCGTTGAACTTCTGGTCCGTCAGGTTCTCATCATCCTTGACAAGGTCGCAGCCCCCGGCAAAAGCATTGTAGGCGACTTCCGCGTGCTTTTCGGAGGTCAGGCCGACCTTTGGCTTGACGATGGTCCCTATAAGGGGGCGGTCCTGCACATCCACGATTTCCCTGACCCCGGGCAGCCCGAAGTTCGGGCCCTTAAACTCTTTCAGCATGGCTTTCGGGAAGGTGATGTCCTGCAGCCGCAGGTTATCCACGATTTTCATGCTGAAGATATTGCCTGCAACCGCACTCAGGACCTGGGGGACGGACCCGAGTTCGAAGAGCTCTTCCGAATAAGCCACCCGGACGGTCTTTGCCTCTTCATCCAGGTAAAAAACATGGGGTTTCAGTTTCGCTGCAAGTTCGGGGCTGAGGGTTGCAATTTCAGTCCAGGAGTCAATAGAGCTTTCTCCTGCCATATGAGTGGAAGCTTCCTCAAAACTCACTCCTGCAGCCGGTTCGATGTGGAATTCACAGACCATGTCTGTATCTTTCGGGCTGTATCCCTGGTCTACGTAGTCCCTGCGCATTTTGTTTTCTCCTGATAGTATTAGTAAATTAACTATTAAATTAACTGGCGATTTAATAATATTCCCTGGAGATCAAATAATATTCACTTGTAATTTAACAGTAATGTCGCTTCTGATTGAAGGAGGTAACTGAACTTAAACATAAATTTGTTTATCCTGAAGCCGAAGTTCCCGGGGAAAAAAAGCCGAAAAAAGAAACAGGATTCAGTCAGTCCTGAAGAAAAAAGGAGAAAGAGGCCCGGGAAATTTAGAGGATCCGGGACTCTCTAAAGCCTGAAATAGCTAATTTGCAGGGTCGTTAACTTTCAGGGTTCATTACTCTTCCAGTTTCAGGGGGCTTCCCACCCCAAGGCCTGTGAGGCGGGTTTCTTTCAGGGCCCCGAAGCCGGGATTGATATCTTTCCGTTTAAGGTCAAAACGGACCTGCTCCTTCTGGAGCCCGTACCCGTCCATGTGACTGAAAATCAATTTTTCCATCAGGTCGAGCCCATAATCTACGGCTTCCCCGTAGTTGTCCGCAACCACCCTTTCTTTTTCCGAAAACACATGGTACTGCTCGGTTCCGGCACCTGCAGGCCGGATCAGGATCTCACTTCTTTTGATGATGTTGCCTACAAGCGCCCCTACGGCGTTGCCCACCTCGTGGAACCTGGGGACCCTGAAGTCTGCATCTATGAATTCCTCAAGTTCGGGCAGGTAAGCTTTGACCGGAGCCCCGATCATAACCACAGGGATATTAATCTTGAACTTTGTAAACCTGGAACTGGAAAGCAGTTTTTCAAGGTCTTCCCGTTTGAAATCTTTTGCAAAAAACGCCATCAGGTCAAGGGCAATATTTTTCGCAAAGGTCCGCTTTATTTCTCTGGAAAAGCCTGCAGGGTCCAGACCCAGATAGCTGCCTAGCAGCCCTGCCCCAAGCTGCGAAGCTTCACTGTTCCAGGCTTCATATTCCCCGAGCACGTGGAGGGCGTCTGTAGGAGTGAAACCGATATGGTAAACGCAACGCTTCTGGACCAGGGAACGCAGGGCTTTTACGAATTGCAGTGGATGCTTTCCTACCGTTTCTGCGATTTCGGATACGGAAACAGGCTCGTACCCTATGGCGTCGAAGATCTGCCTCTCATAATTTTCAAGTTCGAACTCTATAGCGTAATTAAGGGCCTGGACATCCTCTTCGGATTCCGGCTTTCCGCTCCTTACAAAAAAGCTTGTGGGCTGGAAAATGTCATCCATTATCCTGTCCGAAGGCTTTTCGGTTTTCCTGAGCTTATCCGTAAGGAGGGGGTAATCCGTTGCCGCAAGGCAGAGTGGGATGACCCTGTTAGGGCCTATGCAGAGTTTTCTCTGCACCCAGACATGACTGTCCCCTCCCATGGCGGAGGTCCTTATCCTGACGGCTCTGACCATTGTCTTCCAGCTGCCCACAACAGCCCCGTTTTCACTGATTTCGGGGATTCCGTCATCTATAAGGGCAATATCCGTGCTCGTGCCCCCAACGTCGACAGCCACGCAGGTCTTCAAGCCACTTATATGGGCAGCCCCTACAAGGCTTGCGGAAGGGCCTGAAAAAATAGATTCCACAGGCTTTTCCAGGGCTTCTTCGATCCTGGCAAGAGAGCCGTCACATTTCATGACCATCAGGGGAGCAATGATGTTTCTCGTCCCCATTACCGAGAGGACTGCCCGGATAAACTGGGAAGTTATCGGGATCAGACGGGCGTTCAGGACTGCCGTGACCGCCCTTTCGTAAGCCCCGAGGCTCAGAGAAAGCTCATGTCCGCAGACCACGGGCTTGTCGGTCAGGCGTTCAATAGTTTCTTTTACGGCAAGCTCGTGTTCGGGGTTCCGGATAGCAAAATAAGATGATACCGCATAGGAAAAGAGCCTGCCTCTGGTGCTGTTCACGAATTCCTCCACAGCTGCCAGGTCAAGGTATCCAACCTCATTTCCTTTTGAATCATGCCCTCCGTCTACGGAAACCATATCCCTTGCAGGGACATCCCCGTTTACGGTATAGCCGGCGAGGACAAGCCCAGAAGGATGCCCTTTTCCTTCCAGTGTGGAGTTTGTGGAAAGCGTCGTGGAGACGGAAACGAGCTTTATTTCCTTCAGGTACTCCGGTTTCAGCCCTGCAATTACATTTTCTATTCCTTCGACCAGATTTGAATGTGTGGTTAGTGTTTTGTAAGAATCAAGGATGCCGCCGTCTGAGAGATCCATGATCACGGCATCAGTATATGTGCCACCAGTATCGATTCCCAAACCGAGTTTCATAATTCCCAATTTATTTTCGAAGAAATATAACATAGCCGATTATACTTTTTGGAGGGGAGGGGATTTTGCAGGGGGGTGAAATATTGAGGGGTATGAAATAATAGAAGGGGCAAAAAACAGGTAATTGAAATAAGGAGAACAGAAATAGAGAAACAAAATGGAAAAAAGGAAAAATCCGGAAAGGCCCGAAAATAACCGGCAGGGCAATTAATTTTCTTAGAGCAAGAGAATTCCTCTTCTTATATTATAGTATCCGCAACCAGCTCTTTCTCGCCGGAGGCAAATATCCACAGGTTATTGCTGTTTCCTTCACTTTATAGAAATTGCCTGGGTTTTTTGTTTGTGGGTCTATGTAATTGTGGTCTTGTAATTGCAGGTCTTGTAATGTGGTACATTTATCCGGAATAAGATACGCACGAAATAGAGGAAAACTGCAAATAACCCGTGGGATGATGTAAAAAGGATAGTTTTTGCAACCACCCTTTTTTACCGGAAGCTACTCCCTATTAAGGGAGGCAGCATTTAATACTGGAGTAAAGCCCCTGATGGGCCGGAGCGTTTTTCTTGGGAGAGAACTATACAGATGCAATATTTTTCTTGAGCGGCATCTCATTATGGAGAGGGCCAGGGTTTTACCCGGAAACTCCTGAAGCAGCGCCATAACTTCTGAAGCATTACCAGCATGTTGTGGTGGCTACCGTTGGGGGTCTATTTTTCTTTCCGGCTCTGATCCGTTTTTCGATCAGCTTTTGATCCTTTTCAGACCCGGTTCTGGTCCGTTTTTAAGACCCTTTTCCGGTCTCATCCAGACCCGGTTCTGGCCGTTTTAAGATCACTTTCCAATCTTGTTCAGATCCGGTCTTACCCGATTTAAGAGTTACTCCCGGACATGTGAACGTGCAGGCCCTGCATGTTCCGGAAGAGGAAGCCTGAATAATTCCGGGTTTTCTGGCATAATAAAATAGGGCAGGAGAATATATAGCATAAACGATATTGTTTTTGAAAAAGCGAACAATATTTTATCCTCGTAGAAAAAGCATTAAGGCCCTTATTTTAAAAAAGATGATTTTTACAGGACAGAGGATTTATTCCTGCAAGGAATACATCCGTACCCCCAAATATTTGAAGCCAGCAATTTTTGCAGGGGAAAATTCAGGGAAAGTGCAAAAACCGATTCTTAAAAAAGAGCCCACCAATTTCGGCTTTGAGTATACGAATTTGAAAACATGAATTCATGAAAAATTAAGCATTCACAGGGGAAAACAGAAAAACGAACCAAAAAGAAATCAAAGAACTAGAAAAGCGTTAAAAACAAAAAAAAGAATGAATGTGTTTGGAAAACACACCCATTTTATCTTTACTTTTTTCTCTTTGGCACCTCTTGCGGCCCGTGTTCCGGTCCGTATTCGTCCAGGCAGGTGCCTTCGCAGAGTTTAACTCCGGAGTGGTAAGCTGCCTTGCCGATCATGTGACCTGAGATGGGAGCCGTAAGCAGGATAAAGATCGCTACGGTAAACGCCTTTACTCCCATGGGAGTATAACCCGCCTGGATGATGATGCTCAACAGAACCCCAAGAGCGCCCAGTGTTGCAACTTTGGTCGTTGCATGCAACCTGTTGTATACATCAGGCAGACGCAGCAGGCCGAGCATTCCAAGACAGAGGAATATGAGCCCTACCACGAGGAAGAAAATACTGAGCGCATCCAGTATACCCGCGATTATGTCCATTACAGCACCTCCCCTGTATCAAGATACTTTGCTACTATTACCGTCCCCACGAAGGAGATGATTGAAAGCAGCATAGCAACGTCCATAAGGAAGATCGAGTTCCCCTGGAAAGCGTAGAGGGCAAATATCATTGCCAGGACATTACCCACGGCATCTGATGCAGCAATCCTGTCCGGAAGGGTCGGGCCGTACAGAACTCTGTACGTACTCGGCATCAGAGCGATCACCATCACGATCAGTGCCAGGAAATCTGCCTGTTCCAGTGTAATCATTCGAATGCCTCCAGCACATAATGTTCAAGGTCGTCTCTTATGGAGTCACGGATGGCCTGGGGATTGGTTGCATCGATAGAATGCACATAGAGGATCGACTTGTCATCCGAAATGTCCACGGTAAGGGTCCCGGGGGTAAGGGTAATGGTGTTGGCAATACCCGTAATTCCGATATTGGTTTTAGTCCGGATAGGAACCGCGATAATTCCGGGTTTGATGTCTATCGTGGGTTTGATGACAATTTTTGCGACTGCTATGTTGGCCTTTATGATCTCCTTGATCAGGACGTAAAAATACATGAGTTTCTTTGGAATCTTTGAAATCCAGTCTCCAGTGGGGTGTATCACCTCATCCAGCCTGTACAGCTCGCTGAAGGGAGCTACTACTATGAATCCAAAGAGGAGACCAAGAAGCACACTACCAAGGGTTATTTCCCCGCTAACAAGACACCAAACAACCGGAAGTGCCATATAAGTAATTGTACGACGCTTCATCTGATCACCCTCACTATTACTGCATCAATATAAGGCTGCGGATCAATTATCTGGCTCGCAATGGTCTGTGAAAACTCCACGACAGGCTCAGGATACAGTCCAACGATCAGCACAATCGCTGCTAGGAGCAGGATTGGAGCTACAATCAGGGGGGACAGTTTGTGGTGAGAATATTCTCCGTACTGCGCATCTCTTTCTCCCCAGAATATAAGCATCCAGCCTCTGAACATGTAGAAGAGGGTAAAGACTGCAAAGATCAGAGCTATTGCGATGGGCAGGTAGAACTGCGCTCTAAGACCTGCATCAAAGAGCAGGAACTTGGAGATGAATCCTCCCATAGGGGGCACTCCGCCAATGGACATGGCTCCCACAAGGAAAGCAGCACACATCATAGGAGCTTTATTGATCATGCCTCCCATCTGGCGCATATCCCTTGTATCGGCAGTGTGGATGATTCCACCCGAGGTAAGGAACAACATGCTCTTGGCAAGTGCATGGTTTATCAGGTAGACCACGGACGCGCCAAGTAATAGAGTTGCAGCCTCAGTCTCCCCGGCTACGTTTGCCATTGCTGCCATTCCAAAGCCTAAGAAGACATATCCTATCTGGGATACACTGGAATAAGCCAGCATGCGCTTTACATCCGTCTGCCCTACTGCCGAGGTTGCTCCAAGGGCCAGGGTGACCAGAGCCATGAAGAGAATGATTGGCCCGTACACTGCCTGGAAAGGAGCAAACATCATAAAGAGGACCCTGAGTATACCATAAGCTCCGATCTTTATGATCACACCACTGAGCATTGCACTGATCGGGGATGGAGCTGTGGGGTGCACATCCGGAAGCCAATAGTGCAGAGGGAACATTGCTGCCTTACCACAAAATACAATGATAAAGAGCAGGCCCACTGCATACAGGTGCCATGGGACAGTCCCTGCCTCGGCAAGAATCCTGATCTTAAGGGTAATGTCTGCTATGTTCAGGGAACCGACTGATGCGTATAGTGATGTGACTGCAATCAGCATCACATTACCCCCGAGAATGTTCAGGACCAGGTACTTCATTGTAGCTTCCATCTTGTCCGAAATCTTCGTAACCTTTGAGGTTTCGTTTGCAACTATCAGAGCTGCCGAGGAAAGCAGCATTATTTCGAAGAAGACGAACATGTTGAAGATATCCCCTGTCAGGAATATCCCGTTGATGCCTGCAAGCATCAGGTTGTAAAGGGAGTGGTAGGTCTGGTTAAGGGATTTATCTTCTATGTAATCATAGGAGTAAATCAAGCCCAAAAAGCCAATAAAGCAGTTCAGGAAAACCATCCCGGAACTCAGCACATCGGCTACAAGTACGATTCCGTACTTTCCGAACTCTCCTACATCATATGCAATAATTCCGCTGTTCCAGACGGTTATGATCAGGAGCACGCTTAAGCACAATAAGCCAAAGCCAACTATAATGTCGATTACCTTTTGCAGCCCTGGACTGCCTTTGGTCAGGATTGTGACCGGAGCCATTAACAGAGGGATAGCAATAAGGAGGATCGGCAGATTGTCCATTAAAAAGCTCATTCCCGAAGCCTCCTGAGTTCCTGAACATCAATAGTACCGTATTCTTCGTTGACGCGGTAGCAAAGAGTCAATACGAATGCGGTGGTTGCAAGCCCGATCACAATGGCTGTGAGCACGAGGGCCTGCACAAGAGGGTCCACGAATTCTGTATACGGATTGGTTGTTATCGGCCCGAGAATTCCAGCTGCCAGGTTATCGTTATAGATAAGGCCCTGGCCAAGACCTTCTACAGCCTGCTCATGCTCCAGAATCGGTACAAGGGTACCGTCGCTGAAAACTCCACCTCCGACGATATACAGGTTAATGGCATGGGAAATGATACCGAAACCGATGATAACTTTCATCATATCCCTGCGAAGAATCAGGAAAGTTCCTATCCCGAAGAGCAGAGCGATTGTAAGCTCAAGGAAAAAATTATTCATGTTCTCCCTCCGGGCCTTTGTCGGTTCCTAATTTAGTTGCAATAAACAGCAGACCTCCAACCACTACAAAGTACACACCAAGGTCAAAGAACATCGATGAGACCATTTCAAGCTCAAACAGGTGTATACCTCCTATTTCTACGGGAATGAAATCAAAGGCGCTTCTGAAGTACTTGTGGCCTGCAAGTAAGGGAGACCAGGCAGTTATGCTTGCGAACAGGAGTCCGTATCCAAACCACATGTGCCAGTCCGGGTTCCAGATTTTCTTGATATCATCAAACCCGTATGCGACGTAGATAAGTCCAATCCCAGCCGCACACAGCACACCGCCGATGAAACCTCCACCTGGCCTGTTACCTCCTATAAGCAGCAGATCGATTGAATACAGCATATCAATCATCAAACAGATCTTTGCGATTGTTTTGGTAATTACCGTGGTGCCGGCCATTATTCCTTACCTCCCTTCACCTTTTTTGCTCTGCTCAGGATAAGGCTGTACACCCCAAGGGCTGCCAGGGAAAGGACCGAAATTTCTCCGATGGTATCATACCCTCTGAAGTCCACGACTATCACGTTAACTACGTTAAGTCCGCCGGTCATTGCCAGAGCCTTCTCTATGAAGTAGTAATTGAAGGTCTCGAAAGGTGACAGAACCCCCATGTTTGCGTTTAACATTACGGCAAGAACTCCAAATGTGACAACGCCTGAGAGTAGCAAGTTCACCATAACCTTACCTGCCGGCATAGGCTCCTTGAACTTCTGGGGGATCTTCATGAGTACCAGGATGAAGATAATTGTAGACAATGTTTCTACACAAACCTGGGTCATTGCAAGGTCAGGAGCTTTGAGGTATATGTAAAGGAGGGATACCAGGAAACCAAGCTCGGAGAGGGATATGACTGCAGGCAGGTATCTCGGGAGAAGCGCAGCACCAAGCGCTGCCACGATCATCAGAGAGTACAGTACAATTTCATAAGGCTGTGCATCAAAGTTAATCCCTGCAGGCAGGATGCTGCCAACCCCTACTCCCATGCCTATACCGAACTTATAGACCGGCCAGAATATCAGGAAAGCCATAAAGAGCAGTGTCATCTTGATATATACTCCAATGGGCCCTGGCTGGGTAAACGCTGCGAACTTGTGGGCTATGCCTTTTGCGTTGTTTACGATTGCATCATACCAGTAGTTCACGCTAATCCAGGGGAGCTTGGCGTTGAAGCTGTTCTGCCAGGCAGCGATTGCATCGTAGAACTTGTAGAGCACAAGACCGAGGGCAAAGGTTGCTATCGTCATCAACAGCGGCGTGGTAATTCCGTGCCACAGCTTTACGTGCAGGTGTTCGGCACCCGGGACCTGACCGCTGTAAGCAGGCTGGATCAGGGTTTCAACCGGGAACGTGGGGTAGATCCCGAAGAAGATGATCAGGCCTACAAGGAAGACTGCGGGAGCCAGCATGACCCAGGGAGCGTCGTGAATATGGTGGGGGACATCGTGGTCATGGGTCCTCTCTCCGAGGAAAATCCCGTCTATCAGCTTAATGGAATACATAAGGGTGAACACACCACCGGCCACTGCAACAGCGGGGAAGACAAAGGCCCACGGGCCTCCGTAGGTTTCCGAAACCAGCTCTCCGATTTCAAGAGATGTCTCATAAAACATTTCCTTGCTCAGGAAACCGTTTAGTGGGGGGACACCTGCCATCGAAGCCGCTGCAATCACTGCCACTATAAACGTTTTTGGCATCTCCTTACGCAAACCACCCAGTTTTCTTATGTCTCGAGTGGTCGCCTCGTGAGCCACAATACCCGCCACAAGGAAGAGGGTAGCCTTGAAGGTGGAGTGGTTCAGCAGGTGGAAGGTTGCTGCAGCAAAACCCAGTCCCGGGTGTTCGGCCGTACTGTACCCATACATGGTCATCAGGTAGGCCAGCTGGCTGATTGTCGAGTAAGCCAGGATGGCTTTGATATCCGTCTGCCGGAAAGCCAGGAAACCAGCCATAACCATGGTGATCATCCCTGTTCCGGAAACCAGGATAAGCCATTCGGGGGTACCCGAAAGGATGGGGTGCATCCTTGCAACCAGGTAGACACCTGCCTTGACCATTGTGGCAGAGTGCAGGAAGGCGCTTACGGGAGTCGGAGCTTCCATGGCGTTGGGCAGCCATATATAGAATGGGCCCTGAGCAGATTTGGAAGCAGCTCCTAAGAAGATCAGGATAAGGGTTGCAACGTAGAACTCGTGTCCGTGGAGAATTCCCAGGAGCTCAGGATTCTGAGCTACTTCCGAGATCCCGTAAGTACCTGTAATAACCCTGAGCATCAGGAAGCCAGCGAACATTAAAAGTCCGCCACCGGCAGTTATCAGGAAAGCTTTGGTTGCGCCGTATACGGATTCTGGTCTTTCTCTCCAGTATCCGATAAGCATGAAAGATGTTATACTAGTCAGTTCCCAGAAAATAAACATCTGGATAGTATTATCCGTATAGGCAATGCCCAACATGGCACCCATGAAGAGTAAGAGCCACTGGTAGTACCTCGGCAGGTCTTCCTTTGTGGACATGTAACCGTTTGAATAGGACATGATGATAACACCAACGCCCGAAACGATTAACGCCAGGAGAACGGCCAGCCCGTCTCCGTAAAAATCTAAGGATAGACCAGCTGCTGGCAACCAGTTCCACGAACCCTTTACAGGGGTACCAGCCATAGCGTACGGGATCACCTGGGCATTCAACACAAAACAGGTAAATGCAATACCTGCTGAAATCCAGCCAATCCTCTGTTTAAATACACTATATAATACGGGTAATGTCCATGCAAGTATAAATGGTAAAAAGACAGCTATTAATATCGCATTAAATGGATCCATGAATCATCAACCCAACCTCTGTGATTTAGTTTTATTGTTAATAAGTTATAGGCAGGTCCAAAAGTTTAATCCAGAATTCAATCCACATAGAAAATAAAGATAGGATGTAATCTTATATTTTCCTCAGCGTATACTCTTTTGTCATATAGTAAAAATGTTTCGGTTTTTGTTTGACACATCATCAGTATCAAGCAAACTAATTTCCACTCAAATCAGCGCAAGAAATTCTGCTCTGAGAGTCCCTTATACAGCCTTACCTCCTCAGAAAAGGACATACATTTCCGTGTCAGTTTATATATAAATATTAATTTAATTATATTGTTAATAAGATTTCATCGGAATAATTAATTAAATAAATAAATAAGTTGCCCTATATTCAATAAAATTTATTAAAAGAGGTAAATAAAAGAAGGAAGCAAGCTCCAAACTGAAAATAGGATAATGAGGACTAATCGTAAGGATATTTAATTAGTTGTCTTAATAAAAATACATAAGATATTATATTAAAAAGAGTGGAAACTTATTAAAAAATAAATCGAAAAAATAAATTTATTATAATTTAAAAAGAAAAGGTTTTCAGAAAAAGCATAATTTTGATAGATCGATTGACGAAAAAAAGAAGATTTGGGCGAAAAAAATTAACAAAAAGGAAAAGAGTATATCTAAAAGATGTTCCCAAAAACAGGGCATAAAATCAAAACTTATCCAAAAACCCGAAAGATATTCTTAAATTTCAGGAAGGAAAATAAAATAAGATATTTATTAAAATTTTAAAGGATTTCGCAAAATTTACTGAAACCTGCCAAATCATCTCATAAAGAAGAATGAATAAGGAAAAACAAAAGAAAATTTAGATTTACCTCAATTAAAGGAAAATAAAAAAATATTAATTTACATTTGCAGGGTTATTTGATTGGGTTCATATTTTGTACAGAGTTTTTAGCAGAGTTTTGCAGGGTTATATTTTCCGGGATGTTTTACTATTTTATAGTTTTATCCTATAGATTCATTTTATAGTTTTATTTTATGATTCGCCCTATAGTTTTATTCCAGAGTTTCATCCCGTAATTAATAATCTTTACCAGCTGTCAGTCTACATCTATTATCAATCTACATCTATCAGTCTATACCTACTGTCAGCCTACATCTACTGTCAGTCTATATTTACTATAACTGAACCCTCTTCCAGATTCCGCCTGAAGGTCACTTCAAGCACTCCGTTTTTGTAGCTGGCCTTTGCACTCTTAGGATCCACTCTAACCGGAAGTTCCACTTCTTCCGAGTAATCGGAAGGGCCAGATACCTTAATTTCAAGAATCTGGGCTGTAGCCTGCAGGTGAATGTCTTCTTTTTCCGCTTCAGGGAACTCTGCGAGTACGTGAACCGTCTCTCCGTCTTCAAAGACGTCGATTATAGGCTCTTTTGTTTCAGGGGAGAAGAAATCCTCCTCTTTTGGGGAATATTCCTGGGTGTTCCCGAATTCCCGGATCTCGGGATCTTCCCCCGGGCGGTGAATGATAGAGAACCCGTAGACAAAGGGAGCGGATTCTCCCATTTCTTCCAGGAGGGCTTCGATCATTTCTTCGAGATTGTCAAAAAGTTCAGATCCAAAGTCTTCAAAGAAGTCTTTTCTTTTTCTTGCGCCCACCATTATTACCTCTTATTTTTCCAACGCTTCCGAAAAATTTCACTCAACATCAAACTCACTCGATATCGATTGAAGTCCGGAAACCGGATTCCAGCCGCTTAAAAGTAACTTCCAGAACACCGTTATTGTATGTGGCTTTTGCGCTCTGGGGGTCCACCTTTACGGGCAGTTCCACACGTTCGGAATATTTTGGATTCCCATTTACAGTTTCGATTTCAAGTATTAAATCAGTTGCGTTCAGTCGAATATTTTCTTTCCCGATTCCGGGCATTTCTGCAATTACATGCACGGTTTCTTCGGTTTCCAGCACATCGATAAGAGGTTTCCTCATATCAAGGTAGTTTCTTTCTTCTCCATCTCCGGTCTCTTCAAACATCGGGACATGCCCGAATTCCCGGATTTCAGGTGCCTCCCCGGGACGCTGGGTCATGGAAAAACCATAGACAAAGGGGCGATTCTCGAAATGATCCACGTTCATACCCATAACCCTGCTGATGCGCTCAAACATTTCTTCCATGTCCTGCAGAGGATCGACTCCGAAGATCTCATCAAAAAAACTTTTTCTCCTATCTTTTTTTACCATACAATCACTCCATTATTAAATCAACCGTTCTAAAGTAAATTGATAGTTAAATCCGCCATATTATTTAAAAGTCAGAATATCAAATGTCAGAGATTAAAATAGTCAGACCATTAACAGTCAGACACGATCGATAAGACACGGTCGGCAAGGCCATTAACGGTCAGACAATTAATAAATCCATTTTTGGAGACAATTAATAAATCCGTATTTGGAGCTTACGAAATTAGAGCTTACGAAATTAGAGCTTACTCAACCTGCAAAGGGCCAGGGACATTTTCGCCCTCGATTTCCTTTTCGGGTTCTTCGCCTCTTTCCGGTTCTTCAGCTTCGAAGGCCTCATCTTCAAACTCCGTTGCATACTTCGCAAAGAGTTCCGAATTCTTTTCATAGGTCCTGAGAGTTTCCCTGGAGGTTGTGGGTTTTACCCTGCGGATTGCCTGTTTAAAGTGTTTTTTCGTAAGCTTGATGCCTGCAGCCTTCTCCTGAAGGTCTTTTCTTCCGATTCCCGGAGAGATTATTTCCCTGAGGGCAAGCATGGCAGCTTCCCTGCAGATGCCTTCGATATCGGCCCCAACATACCCTTCGGTCAGCTTCGCAAGCTCGGAGAGGTTTACGTCCTCTGCAAGGGGTTTTCCTTTCAGGTGGATCTCAAAGATCTTTTCCCTGCCTTCTTTTTCAGGAGGTTTGATGTAGATAAGCCTGTCAAAACGGCCCGGCCTGAGAAGAGCGGGGTCAACCATATCCGGCCGGTTCGTGGCCGCAACGATGATCACATCCTTGAGTTCTTCGACCCCGTCAAGCTCAGTAAGGATCTGGCTGACCACCCTCTCGGAAACATGGGTATCGGAGACGGTGCTCCTCTGGGGAGCAATGGAATCGATCTCGTCAAAGAAGACCACAGTTGGAGCAGCCTGCTTTGCTTTTCTGAATGTTTCCCTGACTGCCCTCTCAGACTCTCCTACGTACTTGCTGAGCAGTTCGGGGCCCTTGATGCTTATAAAGTTGGCTTCGCTTTCAGTGGCTACGGCCTTTGCAAGCAGAGTCTTTCCAGTACCAGGAGGCCCGAAAAGCAGTATGCCTCTCGGGGGCTTTATGCTGACGGCTTTGAACATTTCAGGGTACTTCAGGGGCCATTCCACGGCCTCGACCAGCTCCTGTTTTGCCTTCTCAAGCCCGCCGATATCATCCCAGCCCACGTGGGGGACCTCCACGAAGACTTCCCTCATGGCCGAAGGTTCGATATTCTTCAGGGCTTCTTTGAAGTCATCTTTCTTGACCTCCAGGTTATCAAGCACTTCCTGAGGGATTTCTTCATCGATATCGATTTCTGGAGTGATCCGCCGGAGGGCATGCATGGCAGCTTCCTTGCAGAGGGAAGACAGGTCAGCTCCCACGAAACCGTGGGTCACGTCTGCAATTTCGGAAAGGCTCACTTCCTTTTCAAGGGGCATCCCCCTGGTATGGATAAGGAGGATTTGCTTCCTTCCGTTCCTGTCAGGAATTCCGATCTCGATCTCCCGGTCAAACCTGCCTCCGCGCCTGAGGGCTTCGTCAATGGAGTTCGGGCGGTTCGTGGCAGCGATTACCACAACTTCTCCCCTGGACTTGAGCCCATCCATAAGGGAAAGAAGCTGGGCAACGACCCTGCGTTCCATTTCCCCGGTGACTTCCCCACGCTTCGGGGCGATAGAGTCGATCTCGTCTATGAAGATAATAGAAGGGGCATCCTTTTCTGCTTCCTCAAAGATCTCCCGGAGTTTATGTTCACTTTCCCCGTAGTACTTGGAGACGATCTCGGGACCGCTGATGGTAATAAAGTTGGAATCGGTTTCGCTGGCCACCGCTTTTGCGATCATGGTCTTGCCAGTCCCCGGAGGCCCGTGGAGGAGCACACCTTTGGGAGGCTCGACCCCGAGCTTCTGGAAGAGTTCCGGGTGCCTGAGAGGCAGTTCGATCATTTCCCTGACAAGCTTGATCTCACGCCTGAGCCCTCCGATATCTTCGTATGAGATGCCTTCGGGGGCCTTAATTTCCTCCAGTGACTTTTCCTTGATGATGATCTCGGTGTCCCTTGTAACAACTACCGGCCCTGCAGGCCGTGTGGACGCTACCACAAAGGTCAGGGGATTGTTTACGGTTTCCACCCGGATCTGCTGCCCCTTGTTAAGAGGCCTGCCCTCGATAATCCTGAGGATGTAATGAGCGCCTCCCACAAGCCTGACCGGCTGGGAAGGGGCCAGGGTAACCCTCTGGGCATGTTTTGCCTGGACCTTCTGGATCGTGACCCTATCATCAATCCCAACTTTTGCATTGCTGCGAAGGTTTCCATCCATCCTGACCCTGTTTTCCTGCCCGCGTTCCACATTCGGCCAGACGATGGCGTAGGTCCTGGCTTTCCCCGAGATTTCGATAATGTCCCCGCTTACAAGCCCCATCTGCTGCATGAGGTTGGTATCGATTCTTGCAATTCCCCTGCCCACGTCCTTATGATAAGCCTCAGCTACTCTCAAATTTATTTCTTCAATCATGCCTTCTCAACTCCGGTCTCACGTATTCTCCAGTACTGCTGGTTATTCCTGATTGCGTATTCGATAAAGCCCCTCTCTGCAAGGTCTATCAGGTTTGCATTTATAATGCTCGGGTGCAGGCGAAGGTTGTAACAGAGAGCGGCTGCAGTGGTCTCGTTTTTCAGGAGCTCGAAGAGGACTTCACATTCCACCGGGTTTCTGGCAACCCCCTCAAGGGAGTCCAGGCAGCTGTCCATCAGTTCCGTGTACTCGGCCTGGAGCTGCTGCTGCATCCTCGCAAGTTCTTCCTGTCTTGTTTTCAGTTCCTGAAGCCTGCTGCTCAGTTTCAGGAATACGGAAGAAGGCTCGGCCCGCGGAGGAGCCTCTTTTTTCCCCGCAGCCGCAAGAGTTTCCCCTTTTCTCTCCTTTTCAAAAACAATGTCGTGAAGAGACACCGTATAGGCATACGGGGACACCGAGACTTCAAGCCGCATGTTGTTTGCGATATTGAAGTACTTGCGCCTCTGCTCGTCCACGCTGCACTCTATCAGCCCTGCCTGCTCAAGCAGGCCCAGATGGCTTATTATGGCTTTTGGCCCTACCCCCAGCCTGCCTGAGATCTCACTGACATAGCAGGGCCGGTTTGCAAGAAGCTGAATGATCTTCCTGCGGTTTTCATTCCCCAGGATGTCAAGTAATGTTGCCGAGTCCATGTTTTTCCCCTCTGATGATTATTGAAATCTTTTGAGGCATTGCAGCAAAAGGTGCTGGATTTTACCTTGCTCTGCTCTTTTTCGGATAAATGATTATAATGTATTTTATGAGGTTTATAATGTGCGTTATAATGTATAATTATCACAGATTATCACAGCCATCACAAGCTCTAACAACGATTTTTAGCTGCGTTCCTGCAGAATTTTGTTTCCGTTGCCTTCCTGTGTACGTTGATCTCCAGATAGGAGATTGCGTGAATCTCCCTGAAAGGGATTTGAAAAAAAGCCCTGCCCGGGAGCTTTGGCCAGAGTACTGATCGTGACATAGGGATGAATAGTTAGTAACCTGTAGTTATCATTAATAATATATAAAAGTATCCAAGCACCGCACCCTATCCGTAAAGCTCCTAAACCATACAAAAAAGATTATTTAGGCCCTGCAGAAATGTTCTCTGTAGATTGAGCCACTCCTTATTCGGCTTTAAGTCCCCCTCCAAAAACCCGGTTTTTGCTTCAGTCAGCTGGACTCTGAGAGGGAAAAACAGCTCAAAGAACCCCGTATCTCACCAGTTGTGCTCTAACGACCGGAGGTCTCATGAAAATTTATAGCTAAAGGCATAAAGAGCTGGACGGCCTAACTCCATATTCAAGACGACAGCCACTCAAATACATACTTAATTTCAGGATTTCTACAAAATCATTGCCCAAAATCCATCGTCTACCGTATTGTTCTTACTGTCAGGATCAGACCAGACTCTGACACCAAGCCCCGAATATGCAAGGTTATCTTCCAGGATGTTATTTTGAGAATTTGCCAGTGTGATTCCATTTTTGTATATGTTAGAATCCACAATATTATCCAGAATTTTGTTTTTATCCGACCCATCAAGGCCGATGCTGAAATAATTAGTTGAAACCACGTTTTTGCTCAATTCGTTAGCAGAAGAATTGCTGAGGGAGATGCCTTCCCAGCTTTTCGATATATTATTACCGGTTAGAATATTACTGCAGGAATCTTCGAGGTAAATTCCACTCCTATCAACCTTAATCCCGGCATTGGAGATGCTGTTACCCGCCACCCTGTTACCACTAGAATTCTTTAGACATATACCACACTTATCATTTAAATTTGCAGTGTTGAAATTCAGTTGATTATTTGCGGAATCTCTGAGATACACCCCGTACCAGGAGTTATTGTTTGCTTTATTCCCGGCAAGAGTATTTTCTCTGGAGTCGCTCAGGTAAATGCCGTACTTGCCTTTCGATACCGAATTATTATTCAAAACCCAGTTATTGGAGTCCTTAAGAAAAATTCCATAATCATTGTACACAAGCCTGTTGTTGGTAATATTCCCATTGGACCCATAGATGTATATCCCGGCATTTCCCCTGCCACTTGCACCTGTTATATTAAATCCGCCGATTATAGCATTGTCTGAAGTTATATGGAATACATGAGCTTCCGGATCTGCGGCCTGGATGACCGTATCAGCCGGATTTCCGGATTGCGATATTATGGTCAATGGTTTATCCACTAACATATTTTCCGCATAAGTTCCGGGGTAAACAACAATTGTATCTCCGGAAGTGGAGGCGTTTATCGCCTGCTGTATTAAGTCCCCCGGATAAACAGCAATCTTATTCCCGGAACCAGTATCGTTTATAGCCCGCAGCATCGAGTCCTCCGGATGAACGGCACTTTCATTCCAGGAACCAGCATCATTTGAGACCCGGAGAATCGGATCTCCGGAATGAAGAGCATAATAGGCTACTGCGAGGCTGATGATGATTGCAACTGCAATTTTTGTATTTCCCTGCACGCAGGTCAGACTCCTAAGGCATACTCAATCACCATCTCAATCGGAGATTCCGGATTGTCTATGAGATTGATATGGAATATTTCGGATGAACCAGGCTCGTCAGCATAGTCTGCCCTTATCTCTTGCTCGAAAGTGAGCCTCACGTCCAGAGCAATGTCATAGAGGTAAGCCCGGCTCAGGACTCTTTTCATCAGGTATTTCCCCTGCTCCTTCTTCCGCCTTTGTCGAGAATGTACTGTTCAGAAAAGGCGAAAACTGATCTGTCAAATTTTCCTGAGCTTCACCATTTTTTTCTCTACCTTTTTCCCAATCCATCAAAAATACGACATGAACGGTTTTTCCCTCAAATTCTTCAGAGGTCACCGCAATATTATAGATCAGATTTTCTGACCCTATTGAACCGGAAAACAGTTGATTATACACATAAAAATCGGCATTACTTTCCGGCATTCCTTTGATGTGCCCGGAATAGCGGAAGAATTTTCCACCTGCCAAACCGGAGATGTCCTTAATTTCCACATCAAAATTTTTCCCTAATAACCCGAGGTTTACACTTCCATTATCAGCTGCTTTTACAAACTTTTCAGTATCGATGAGAACAGTCTCAGAATCGTCCCAGTAATCCTGCAGCTTAAGTGAGCTGTCCTCAAGTTTCACCGGCCGAATGATGCCTTCCTGGGATGCACCTGAAAAGCTCTTAACCGAATATTCATCCAGAGCGCTTAAATTGAGCTGCATCCCGGCCTTTCCGGATATATTGACATTATCACTAATATTGACATTATCACTAATATTGACATTATCACTAATATTGACATCATTACTGGCACTGTTATTGTCGTTAATTAAAAGGGCAAAACCCAAAAAGGCAACCAGGCCTATTATGAATACTAGAACTATAGATGCACTATCAACTTTCATCCGAATTCCCCAACCCAGAAACGGCAAACAACAAACTTTCCAACGTATAAAGAATTTATTTTCTTCCTAGAATAACTTTGTGATTTTAAAAGGATGCCTTTCAATAGAAATAGACAGGTGGACAATATAAAAAAAGAAATAGAGTGTGCCAAAAACAGATACAGAAAACAGGAAAGGGACCAAAAACAAATAAAAAAGAAAAAGGTACAGACTATAGTGAAGTAAAAGACTTCCAGGGGGAAGTTCCTGAAATTTGTGGAAAAATCACTTCTTTTTGGCTTTTGATTTCTCTTTCTGCTGGTTGAAGACGGAAGGCAGGTGAAGGGCGTATGAACCTTCTTCTTTGATTGCCATCACGAGTTCCTTTCTTTCAAACAGGGACTCGAGGTTAAGTTCGTATGAACCTGGCCCCAGGATCCTGACAGACTCTACCCTTTCTTTATCCTCTTTCTTTTCGGCTTCAGGTTCCCGGCCCTTATTTTCTTCTTCAAAAGCAAGGGCTTCATCAATGTTCCTGACAACTTCATCCAGGGAAGATTCCAGGCCCATTTTCTGCTCTTCCAGAGCGGGTTTTCCCCGGTCTTCCGAACCTTCGGCTTCCCTTTTCACATAAAGAAATTTATTCCAGCCGCAGTCCGGGCAGCCGCTGAGGATGGCAGCATCGCCGTCTTCGAAAATAGTTCCGCATCTGGTACATCTGTGGGGCATGAGTTCACCGACTTTGAATGATATGGGTGTAACTTATGGACTTAAATGGGTGCCTTAAATAAATATGTATACTTGTATTTACCGTTTGCTTTTATCCTTTTCATAAAAGTTTCCAGTACTTCTTCCCGTCAACTGCTTCCGAACTGACCCGACCTATCCGTTCCATCTCCTCCAGGACTTCCGGAAGCCTGCCAGGCTGGGTGATTTCAAAGACAACCGGGTCAAGGGAATGGTTTGTGTAAAGGCTGTGCTTGAACGCTGTGAGGTCCCAGCGTTTATTCGGGTCTTTTCTCATGCATTTGCTGAGGATGCTTACCATGTCCTCCATGAAATTCCAGGGATAGACAATCCAGGCCCAGTCTTCAAGCCGCTCCCCTACATAATCGGGGTCAAGCTTCGAACTGCCGACATACTGAAGCGAAGCAGTCCTGATTTCCCGGGGCTTGCGCTCCGCTACATGAGCAACTGCGCTGAGCATGCTCTCCCCACTGTTTACGATGTCGTCGACAATAAGCACTTTTTTACCTTTCACTGCAGAATCGGCAAGTGGATACCTGACATGGGGAGTTCCCGTATCGATAGCTGCAGCTCCCACATAGTGCTCGATTTTCAGGCTGGTAAGGTCGTCGAGGCCAAGGAAATCACAGAGCACACGCCCAGCAAACCAGCCGCCCCTTGCAAGTGCAATGATCACGTCGGGTTCATACCCCGAGCGCTTGATATCTTTTGACACTTTTCGGCACAGGTCGTATATATAATCCCAATTAGTAAGTACACATTTGAAAGACTTTATGCAAAGCCCTCCCTGATCCGGAGCCCGGCAGAGGGTAAGACGTTCGATGATGCTTCTTGAAGTTTTAAATGTCTTAACACCCTGCTTCTTAAAGCTTTAACTGTCTTAACACCTTTTTCGAACTGATATAATCCAGACAATAGACTTAAGGTTTCTTATTGTGGAGTGAATAAGAAAAAATATTTTAAAGATACGTTGAATTCTCATAATATTAATCAGGTGTCATATTAAGTGTCATATTAAGGGTTTTCAAAAACAATTTCAAAAACCATTTAAACCATCTTTCCCAAAGATCCATTTCAAAAACCATTTAAACCATCTTTTCCGAAAAGAATCGGAGTCCTTTAAAGAAACTATCCCGAAAAAAGGGAAAACAGAAAATAGGAGCCTCCCAGCAGAAATAGAAGCCGGGAAAAGTGAGAAACATGGAAAAAACCCTGATTGACCTGCTCTTCATGTCCCAGAAAAGAAAGGACCTGCTACTTCTGCTCAAAGACGGAAGCAAAACCATAGAAGAAATCGTAGATGCTCTTCAAGTCAACCCAACCGGGATGCTTCCTCAGATCAAAAAACTAAAGGACGATCGCCTGGTGCTTCAGGAAGACAGGGAATACATGCTTGCTCCAATAGCAAAAATCCTGGTAGAAAGAATGGAACCACTGCTTGATACCCTGGAAGTGATTGAAGAGCACGAAGATTTCTGGCAGGAACGCGATCTGAGGGGTATACCCCGGGCTTTTCTGGGAAGGTTTAATGAATTGAAACCTTATTCCCTTGTGAAACCTGACCCCGACAATATCTTTGAACCCCCTGCCGTTTTTATGGAAAACGTCAGGAAATCAAAAGATATACTCGCCTTTTCCTCAATTTTCCACCCCATCTTTCCGGGAAAGTTCCTGAGAAATGAAGAAAAAGAAACCGAAATGACCCTGATCGTAACAGAAGGGGTCTTTTCAAGACTTGAAACCGATTTTAAAGGAGAACTTGACATTTACCTGGCCCAGGAAAAGAAAAAGCTGTTTGTCTGTTCCGACGAAATAAAAATCGGCCTGCTTACGAAAACCGAACGTTTCATGTTAGCAAGTTTCCTCACGGCAAAAGGCACTTTTGACCAGGAAGGCATCATAAGCCTTCAACCTGCAGCCCTGCAATGGACCGAAGACCTGATCCTGCATTACATGAAACAGTCCAGGGAGATCCGCAGGACCTGAATTCTGCTCAAAAATACCTCTTCTCCTTTTTATTTCTGCGATCAGAAAGCTTCAAACGCAACCGCAGTTTAAGCAAATGATAAATCCGAACAGGCACATCTTTTCATTCATACAGCACCAATTATACAGTATAAGGAGAAGCAAGAGGGAAAATGAATGAAAACCGATCCTGTGAAAAGGAAACTTTCAAAAGGCATGAAAATCACGGCAGCTCTGATCCTGATAGCCGCAGTCCTTCTTTCCGGCTGTGTTGAAGAGGGGCAAAACGATACGGACACGGAACCCGGGGGGCCCACAACTGACAGCAACGGAGGGGGGGATGGGAACGAAATGCCGGAAGAATACACGTACGGGACCGCAAATGTGGAAAATATCCAGATCATGATCCTGGAATCTTTCCCGGTACAGGTAAAGGTAGTAGTAGAGGGTTACCTTCCCGACGGCTGCACGGAGATCGATAAAATAGAGACCGAAAGGGAAGGAAACACATTTAACGTAAGCATCAGCACGAAGCGCCCGAAAGATGCAATCTGTACCCAGGCACTCCGCCCGTTTGCAATAACCATTCCCCTTGACGTTTACGGCCTTAAGGCAGGGACCTATACCGTGGACGTGAACGGAGTTACAGGTACATTCGAACTTGCAACAGATAATATAATAGAAGATTCCTCCCCGGAAACCGATGGAAACACCTCATTCACCGAGGCCGACAACGGGACAACGGCAACCCTTGAAAACGGAACCATCTTTTACCTGAAGCTTTCGGAAAACCCGACCACAGGCTATTCCTGGGAGCTTGAGCTGAGCCCGGGGTTAACCCTTCTCAAAGATGAATACATTCAGGACGAGCCTCCCGAAGGAGTCGAACAGCCTCTCGTGGGCGCAGGCGGAGTCCACCTGTGGGAAATCAAAGCCGAAGCTACAGGCAGCCAGCAGGTAAAGGGAATATACAAACGGCCCTGGGAAGAAGAGACCGGAAAAGAGGATAATTTCACACTTAATATCGAAGTGGTCTGAAAAAATATTGAAGCGGTCTGAAACGGCCCTCTTCATTTTTCATGCCTTTACCTGTCCCCCTTTTCCTTTCAGCAGGAGAAACGGGTAGGATCAAGGGTGGGGCATGAATTTTCGTATTAGTTTTTAAGAGCGCAGTTCTTATTAGCTTTTTTAGATTGCAGCCTGCTTTCACGAACCCTTCATCGTAAGCCCCAGAGCCTCTTTCAGGTCCTTAAGGCAGCTGTCACAGATGTAAGAGGTCCCGATCTGGGTGCAGCCAAGAATATCTGCACTTTCTTCACCTGCTTTACCTTCTTTTTCCTCCGGGCTTTTCGGATAGCCCTCACAGTAAACCCCGCACTTAACCTCGCAATAGGCGCCGCAGAATAGACATCTGGTCATAATATAACTGGGGCTTTGGATTTCAAATATGTTTCCTGAAGGACTCTGAAGATAGAAAAAGAGAGAAATGCTGAGAAATGCTGAGAAACTCCGCCGGATTCAGGTCGAAACTGCCAATCTCCCAAAAATTAATGCACAATGCACTCAAAAGATAGAAACAGACAGGGACGAAATTGTCAACCCGAGCGAAAACTATATAAATGATCCCCCGTATGTTCAGGTAGTTGTCCTGGGCAATGTGACCCAACAAGTAAAACCCTGTAGCGGGGTGGGGTAGCCAGGAGATCCCGACGGGCTCATAACCCGTAGACCGATGGTTCGAATCCATCCCCCGCTATCCTCAATTCTTTTTTGGTTCTCTTTATAATTTGTTTCATTTTTGTACCCTTTATATTACACTTTTTCGTATCTTTATTCTGGCTCCATTTATCCCTTATCGGATACATTTTAATTCTGACCCCCACTTTACCCTGTATCGGATTCAGACACGGGAACTCAAAAGTTTATTAAGGAAAGATTACTTTCTTACACAGGATCAGAAAAAAATCCAAAATACTGAAATCCAAAATACTGAAATCCAAATAATGAAGAATTCAAGGTACCTTTTTATCCATCCTCAAAAACCGGGCAGGACGATTTTCACATGGTAATGGACAAACTCGGAGACTCCTTACAGGGGGCGCTCAAGAAGCTAATCGGTGCGGGACGCATTGATGAGCGCACGGTCAACGAAGTGGTAAAGGACATCCAGCGGGCCCTTCTCCAGGCCGACGTCAACGTAAAACTTGTCATGGGGATGTCCCAGAAGATCAAGGAGCGTGCAATGAAAGAAGACCCTCCGGGGGGTATGAACCCGAGGGAACACGTTATCCGCATCGTTTACCAGGAACTTATGGAGATTATCGGGAAGGGAGCGGACATCCAGCTCAAGCCCCAGATTATAATGATGGTGGGGCTTCAGGGAAGCGGGAAGACCACAAGCACTGCAAAACTGGCCCGCTACTTCCAGAGAAAAGGGCTCAAGGCAGGAGTCATTGCCGCAGACACCTTCCGTCCGGGAGCCTACCAGCAGTTGAAAATTCTCTGTGAAAAGCTTAACGTGGCTTTTTACGGGGAAGAGGGAAACCCGGATGCCGTGGAAATTGTCAGGCACGGGCTCAAAGCCCTGGAAAAATACGACGTGAGAATCGTGGACACTGCCGGCCGGCACGCCCTTGAAGCCGAGCTGATAGAGGAAATGGAGCAGATCCATGCCGTTGCAAAGCCCGACCACAAGTTTATGGTCCTGGACGCAGGCATAGGGCAGCAAGCAAGCCAGCAGGCCCACGCTTTCAATGACTCGGTAGGAATCACGGGAGTTATCATCACAAAGCTTGACGGGACCGCAAAAGGTGGTGGAGCCCTTTCGGCCGTTGCCGAGACGAGAGCACCTATTGCTTTCATCGGGGTAGGAGAAACCCCGGAAGACTTCGAAAAATTCGAAGCTGACAGGTTCATTTCAAGGCTGCTCGGAATGGGCGACCTCAAGAGCCTTATGGAAAAGGCCGAGGAAAGCCTGAGCGAAGAAGACGTGGATGTGGACGCCCTGATGCAGGGACGCTTCACCCTGAAGGACATGTACAAGCAGCTCGAAGCCATGAACAAGATGGGGCCCTTAAAACAGATCATGTCCATGCTTCCCGCGGGTATGGGAGGCATGAAGTTATCAGACGAAATGTTCCAGGCCACCAGTGACAAGATGAAAAACTACAAGGTCATCATGGACTCCATGACCGAGGATGAAATGACAGACCCCCGGCTCATAGGGGCTTCAAGGATCAAAAGGATTTCAAGAGGCTCAGGCTGCAGCCCTGAGGAGGTCCGGGAACTCCTGAAGTACCACAAGACCATGCAGACTGCCCTGAAAGGGTTCAGGGGCGGAAAATTCAATATCCAGAAAATGATGAAGAAAAAGCTCGGGATGTAAACATCCCGATATCTGTTTTTTTAATAACAACTTACTTAGAATTGTTTTTTTGGAAGCAGTGATTTACAAGTAGATTTTCACAGTGAGTAGATTTTCACAGTTAATCGTTTTTTGCAGTTGGTATTTTTTCACATTTCAATACTGCTCGCAAACCTCAAAGAAGTTCATCAGCAGTTCTTCGCCCTTCTCGGTGTGCGAGACTTCGGGGTGCCACTGGACTCCGTAGATTGGTTTTGTGGGGTGCCGCATGGCTTCAATCTCGCAGATCTCGGACCTGGCAAGGTGGATGAAGCCCTCCGGGAGGATAGCGACTTCATCGGCATGGGAGGCCCATACCGTGGTTTTAGGGCCCAGGCCCCGGAGGATGTCGTCTTCTTCGATAACCTCAATTTCAATCTCTGCATACCCGCCTTTTTTTCCTGGATGGACATGTCCCCCGTAGGCAAGGGCAATTGCCTGGTGCCCGAGGCAGATTCCCAGGATCGGGATATCAATTTCCCGGACATAATCGAAACAGAGGCCTGCCCTTTCCATTTCCGGCCCTCCGCTTAAAATCAGCCCGTCCGGTTCCTCGGCCAAGATGTCTTCGATAGGAGTCGTATTGGGGACGATTTTTGTTTCCATGTCAAGGTCCCGGACAGCCCGGTGGATGAGGTGGCAGAACTGTCCGTAGTTGTTTACAACAAGGAGTTTCAATTCTCTCATGAGTTCTTCCGTTCCTGTTTAAATTAATGTAACCTGGTTCTGACGCTCTGAGTTTACTCTATTAGCCCATGTTATCCTATTTTAAATCTCGTATCTATTATATCCTGTCAGTCTCCAGTATCCTTCCGGCACCCTTCCGGCATCCTTTCAACGCCTGTTTCCAGGGTTTCTACTCCTGTCCCATTCTTGAATCCTTTTTCAAGGCTTCTAATCGAACCCTTTCCTCTGCCCTTACCAGGTTTTCGACCTTTCTGCATGCAGCTTTGAAGTACAAAAATATACAGAAAAGTTCAAAAATGTTCATTGACATATGGCTGAATCAGAAATAACGGGTGTAACCTGGAATAGCTTTAAATACAAGTACTGTGTTAGTATGTGACATAGTAGCACGGAAGATATCCAGACGAAGCCGCCGTTTAGAAGAATAATCTTACACTTGAAGAGGAAGCACGATGTCAGAAATTGGGAAAAAAATACGCATAGAAAGGCTGATGAACCGAGAGAGCAGGAACATGGTCATTATTCCTATGGACCACGGGATCTCCGACGGGCCTATTGAAGGGCTGATCAATGTCACAGACACCGTAAACAGGGTTGCGGAAGGGGGAGCAAATGCCGTCCTCATGCAGAAGGGCATGGTCAAGTACGGGCACAGGGGATACGGGCACGACATCGGGCTCGTAGTCCACATCAGCGCGTCTTCGGCCTTGAGCCCGGACCCCAATGCCAAGGTACAGGTCTGTACCGTAGAAGAAGTCATTAAGATGGGGGCAGACGCCGTATCCATGCACATCAACGTTGGGTCTGAGACTGAAACCGACCAGCTCGAACAACTCGGTGCAATCTCAAGGGACTGCACGGAGTGGGGAATGCCCCTCCTTGCAATGATGTACCCCAGAGGCAAAAAAATCACGAACCCCCATGACCCGGTAAATGTAGCCCACGCCGCAAGGATTGGAGCCGAACTCGGTGCAGACGTGGTAAAGACCGTATACACCGGAGACGTTGACAGTTTCAGAGCCGTTATCAGGGGCTGCCCTGTACCTGTTGTAGTTGCGGGCGGACCGAAAACTTCAACTGACCTGGAATTCCTTGAAATGATCGACGGGGCAATGGAAGCCGGAGCCAGGGGAGTTGCCATAGGGAGAAACGTCTTCCAGCATAAAGACCCGGTAAGGCTGACGCGGGCAATCTGCACTATAGTCCACCACAGGAAATCGGTTGAAGAGGCCCTGGAACAGCTTAAATAAAAAGCTGCTTAAATGGGAAGCTGAGGCAGAAAGGGAATCTAAGACGCCAGAGAATTGAAAGCGGAAAAAAGCAGATAACCGGAAAAGCAGTAAAAACAAAAATAATTGGAAAAAACTAGGGATAACCGGAGTTGAAGCCTTTGCAGAAGAAAAGCGTATGGATAAAAGCCGATGAAGGCGGATGGGAAGAGCAAAAGGACCGGATCACGACCGGCCTTGAGTCCGGAGCCGACTGCGTGCTCGTAAACGCAGGAGACGTAGAAAAGGTCCGGGAACTCGGGAACATCACGGTTGCAGCTTTTGCCCGTGACAATAAGGCCGGCGCTGACATCGTGATCGTGGGAAAGAGAAGCGAAGGCGACGGGACAAAGCCCCTGCCTATGGAAATTCCGGGTTCCTTTGACATAAACGCAGCAACTCTGCTCATGGATAAGGGGCTCAGCGTGGGCGGATACGTGGTTATAAAAGACAAACACTACGAGCACTTTGCAGCCGAACTCGGGAAAGTCTGTGACTACCTCCTGGT
This sequence comes from Methanosarcina sp. KYL-1, assembly GCF_024372725.1. Classification (GTDB taxonomy): domain Archaea; phylum Halobacteriota; class Methanosarcinia; order Methanosarcinales; family Methanosarcinaceae; genus Methanosarcina. The sequence goes on along the minus strand of NZ_VOUA01000020.1, from coordinate 9,953 downwards.
CACGGGCACGGACTGGAAAGTAATCCCCCTGGAAAACCTGATTGCCGAACTCCAGCGCCAGAACGTGAAGATCATTTTCGGGGTAAAGAGCGCAGAAGAAGCAAAACTTGCCTTCCAGACCCTTGAGAGCGGGGCAGACGGAGTCCTCCTGGACAGCGGAGACCCGCAGGAAATAAAGGACACAATCAAAGCTGCACGGGAACTTGAAAGCGAAAGCACCGAGCTTGAGCCTGCCGTCGTAACCCGGGTCGAACCCCTCGGGATGGGAGACCGGGTCTGCGTAGATACCTGCAACCTGATGCATAAGGGCGAAGGGATGTTAATAGGCTCGCAGGCAAGCGGGATGTTCCTGGTAAACTCAGAGTCCGACGACAGCCCCTATGTGGCAGCCCGCCCGTTCAGGGTAAATGCGGGTGCGGTTCATTCTTACATAAAAATCGGGGAGAAGACCCGCTACCTTTCGGAACTCAGGGCAGGAGACCCTGTGACCATCGTAAACTCCAGAGGGGAACAGCGGGAAGGAATCGTGGGCAGGGTCAAAATCGAAAGCCGCCCCCTCATGTTCATCGAAGCAAAAGCCGGGGACAGGACCTTAACCGCAATCCTGCAAAATGCCGAAACCATAAAGCTGGTAGGAAAAGACGGAAACCCGATCTCGGTTGCAAAGCTCAAGAAAGGGGATGAAGTCCTGGTCCGCCTGGAAGAAGGGGCAAGGCATTTCGGGAAGAAGATTGAGGAAACAATCATTGAAAAGTAACGATCATAGAGAAGTAACGATCATAGAGAAGTAACGGTCATAGAGAAGTAACGGTCATAGAGAAGTAACGATCATTGAAAAATAAAAACCCCATCAAAAAATCACAAAAAGTCATAAAAAAATCATAGAAATAAATCGGCCTGCGGAAAAAGATTCCTCCGGAAAAGGATCACCTTCAGGCCCTCTATTCTTAAAACCGGAAATGTGATTTTTAAGACCCGGAGCAAGCAATGAAGTGCATAGGCCCCCTTGACCTTGAAAAAAAAGCTGCAATTGTCGCAGTGATCCCTGAAAAGCCCCTGGAAACTTCAAAAAAAGCAGCCGAACTGGGAGCTGACATCCTGGAAATCCGGCTGGACCTGCTGGGGATCAGGGACCTCGGGCTGGCTGCCGAGCTTGTCCGGAAGATAAAGGCCGAAACAGGGCTTCCGGTCCTCATCACAAACCGCTCCCCTGCAGAAGGAGGGAAATGGGAGGGAGGAGAAGAGGAAAGGACCGGACTTCTCATAAGCCTGCTTTCCCCTGAAGGAGGGGCAGATGCTGTGGATATTGAACTATCGGCCGGAAAAGAAGAAAGAGATAAAGTGATAAAAGCAGCAAAAACCGGCGGGAAAACAGTAATAATTTCGTCCCACAACTTTTCAAAAACCCCCTCTTTTCAGGAAATGGAGTCAATTATTGAAAAGGCGTTCCTGGCGGGGGCAGACATTGCCAAAATTGCCGTCATGCCGCAGGCTATGCAGGACGTTTTAGACCTGCTCAGGCTTACCCTGGAAGCCCGGGGAGCCGGAAAGCCCGTATGCACTATTGCTATGGGCAAACTCGGGAGGCATACAAGGGTAATTGCTCCTTTTTACGGTTCGGTCCTGACCTATGCCTCGGTCGAAAGTGCTGCAGCCGCAGCCCCGGGGCAGCTGCCTGTGGATGAAGTAAAAAAGATAATGGAGCTGCTCGAATGAAGAGAGTATTCGGGGTATTCGGAGACCCAATAGAACATTCCCTTTCCCCTGCCATGCACAACGCAGCTTTTTCCGCCCTGGGGATGGACTGCGCCTACCATGCCTTCAGGGTCGGGCCGGAAAAACTGGAAAAAGCAATCCTTGGAGCCGAAGCCATGGGCTTTGGGGGGCTTAACCTGACCGTGCCCCTGAAAGAGACTGCTCTGAAAATGGACTGCGTAAGACCTGACCCCCTGGCAGAAAGCATAGGGGCCGTAAACACGATCGTATTCGGGAAAGCCGGAGAGGTCCTGGGCTACAACACCGACGGGCTCGGGGCAAGGCAGGCACTTCTGGAGTCTGCAGTGGAAATAGAGGGGTCAAGAGTGGTGGTTGCAGGGGCAGGAGGAGCGGCAAGGGCGATCGCGTTCCAGCTTGCAGCCGACGGGGCAGAAATAATAATTGCAAACCGGACTGAAGAACGGGCAGTCGAACTTGCAGAAGAGATCTCGGCTGCCAGACTTTCTGGAAAAGTTAAGGGGACCGGGCTTGCAGGACTGAAAACCCTCCTCCGGGAAGCAGACGTCCTTATTAACACCACGACCCTGGGGATGCACCCAAAAACAGATTCAAGCGTCGCGGTAGCCGATGACCTCCACCCTGACCTTACGGTCTTTGACATCGTCTACAACCCCCTGGAGACCAGGCTCTTAAAGGAGGCAAAAGCAGCAGGGGCAAAAACCGTAAGCGGAGTTTTGATGCTTGTCTACCAGGGCGCAGAAGCTTTCCGCCTCTGGACAGGCATTGAACCTCCAGTGGAAATCATGAAAAAGACCGTACTGGAGGCTCTTCAGGCTTGAACCCTGAAAAAAAGAACCCCGAAAAAACAAAAGTCCTGATCCTGGGCGGGACCGGGGAGATGGGGCAGTGGTTCACCCGCTTTTTTAAAGAAAGGGGGTACGAAGTCACAGTCTGGGGAAAAGGGGGCAAGGTGGAAATTGCCAGGAAACTGGAAGTCCCTTTTGCTTCTGACCTTGACGCGGCTATCTCCGAAAGTGACATAGTGATCGTCTCCGTGCCCATCAACGCAACGGAGGAAACGATTGCCGAAACTGCCCCGAAGATGAAAGCGGGAAGCCTCCTTATGGACTTCACTTCCATCAAGGTAAAGCCGGTGGAAGCCATGAAGAAGTTTGCCCCTGCCAAAGTCGAAGTCCTGGGTACGCACCCCATGTTCGGGCCCACAATTCCCACCCTCCGGGGCCAGACCGTGATCCTGGTGCCGGTTGAAGGGCGCTCGGAAAAATGGTTCCCGGTAATCAGGGAGCTCTTTAAAGAAGGAGGAGCCCATGTGGAAATCACCACCGCAGCCGAACACGACCGGCTTGTTTCGGTCGTGCAGGGGCTCACTCATTTTGCCTACATAAGCATAGGGACGACCATCGACAGGCTCGACTTTGACGTGAAGAAATCCAGGAAATTCGTAAGCCCTGTCTACGACATCATGCTGGACTTCGTGGGCAGGATCCTCGGGCAGAACCCTTACCTTTACGCCCTGATCCAGATGGAAAACCCTGGCGTCCTTGAGGTGCACGAGGCGTTCATAAAGGAATGCCAGGAGCTTTCAGGCCTTGTGCGGGCCCATGATGAGGAAAGCTTTGTCAGGAAGATGAAAGCTGCTGCCCGGAAATACGGGGACACCGCCCATGCGCTTCGCAGGTCGGACAAACTTATCAACTCAAGGATAGCGGAATACGAGACAATCCTGAACTCTGTCGGGAAAGTCTGCGGCTTTTCCCATTTCTATTCCGGAAAAACCCACGTAGGTGTGCTTGAAAAGGCCGGCCCGGACGAGGTTGTCCTCTCCAAACTGGTAGCAAAAGGCACCGCCCCTGATATAAAAAACAAATTCATAAAGCTCAAGCTTGAAAACCTCCGCCTACTTTCCGAGGCCGAACTTCGGGAATGGAGAAAGGAAAACCTGAAACGTTCAATAAGGGACATTGCAGTCCTTATCCCGGAAGGGGCGGACCCTGAAATCATCCTCGGGGCAATCTGCACAAATAAACACCTGGCGGTTTGCAAAATCAGTGATGTCTACGCCGCAGGGGCCAGGGAATTGGAAACCGAAAAAGAAAAAAAGGGAATGGAAAAGCTCGGAGTGACTTACAGGATAACGATTTTTGGGGACTGCGATGCGGATGCAGTCGAAGAAGAAGTCACAGCCCTTCTCTGCGGGCTAGGCTGCAGGGTAAGGGAGAAAAACCTGCCTCGAAAGGAATGAAAACCACTTCAGCACATGGCAAAATCTATAACGAAAAAGTTGCAGGAGACCGGAAACTTAAAACTGAAGCTGACCTGCTGATTATTGAAATAGGGGAATGAAAGGACTATTGAGCCCCTAATCAAGCATTAAAATAATCCCAACCATGAATTGAAAAAATTAAAAATAAGAAAAACTGCTGCTGAAAAGAAGCAGTTCTTTTTTATTTCTTTTTTATTATCCCATTGATTGAATCTTCAGAGCTTCCCTTCAGACCAGGCTGATAAGTTCTTCCAGCGCTGCCTTCGGGTCTTTAGCTTTCACGATTCCGGATGCAAGAAGCACGCCTTCAGAACCCAGGTCAAGGGCTGCCTTGAGGTCTTCACCTTTTGAGATTCCGGCGCCGCAGAGTACCTTTACTCCGGGGTTGATTTTTGCAACTGCCTCAACAGAGCCGCTCACCACTTCCGGGTCGGCTTTAGAGACCGGGATTCCACTTCCGATAAGCTCGGGGGGCTCGATTGCCACGTAATCGGGACCAAGGATTGCTGCTGCGGCTGTGGTCGGAACGTTATTCGTGCAGATCACGGTCCTGAGCCCGAACTCTTTTGCCGCTCTCAGGGAAGCTTCGATATCCGCAAGGGTCAGGCGCTTTTCCGAGTGGTTGATAAGGGTCCCGGCTCCCCCTGCTTCTTTTATGCATTTTCCGAAGATGTGCCCGGTAAAGCTCCCTGCGCCGATCCCGTCCATGTGCTGGGAAAAGACCGGTACCTTAACTTCCGAGGCTACCCTGTAGATATCCGGAAGCTGGGGGGCCACTGCAATTTCGATGCCTGACTCTTCGGACACAGCTCTGCAAGCCTTTGCAATTTCAACTGCTCCGAGGCCTGTGCCCTGAATGTAAGTCTTGTAATTTAGTAAGATGAAAGGTGAACCCAAGAAAAATCCCCTCCTGAGAAATGAAAAGAAAATGGAAAAAGAAAAAGCGTGGAAAACCACGCTTTCTTCGGGTAAGTTTCTGCCGGAACGCTTACATACTTCATTTTTCCGGCAGCTCTTTTTCCGGCTGCTACGGGAAGTTATTGAGGCCCGCTCAGAAGTCGGTCATGACTCTGAACTGGTCGATTTCCGGCTTGTTCAAGCTGTTAATGAACTGCTCGGCAACTTCCCTTATGTCCTTTGCACCTGCAATAGCTCTTCCGACCACAAGGATATCGGCTCCCTGGCTGAGGGCCACAGGCACCTTGTCGAGGCGGACTCCGCCTGCAACTGCAATCAGGGCCTTTGGAGCGATCTTCTTGATTTCGGCAATGTTGCCCCAGGCATGTTCAGTGTTTTCGATGTCGATTCCGCGGTGGAGTTCAATTACATCGGGCATGACCTTGAGCTGTTTTAAGACCGAGATAGGGTCGTGCTGGTTGAGGGTGTCCATGACTGCATAGATACCGGTCTTGTGGGCCTCTTCAATCAGCTTGTCGATGGTGCTGATCGGGGCAAGGGCCGAGACTACAATGGCATCGCCTGCAGCGTCTGCAACCATCCTGGCTTCGAGGTTCCCTGTGTCCAGGGTCTTTAAGTCAGCAACGATGAAGGCATCGGGTCTAACCTGCCTGATCTTCGAAATAACGTCTACGCCGTAGCGCTTTATAAGGGGTGTTCCGGCTTCGATGATGACGTGGTCGCTGTTCGGGATCTGGGAGATGGCTGAAAGCACGAACTCCAGGTTCGGGTTGTCAAAGGCAACCTGCAGGTAGGGTGGGTCCCAGAGCCTGGTGACCTTGAAGCCCATGATTGCGTGGGTGGACTTGTTGCTTTCCTCAAGCACTGTGTCGATGTCCGGGAAGCCTTCCAGGGCGCGCTTGATTGCGAGTTTTGTGGCCCCGTAGTTGTACCTGTAGATCTTGTTGTAGTCCTGGGCTTCGGGGTGGATGAAAACGCTTGCCACAATGACAAGTTCTTCAGCCTGCTCCTTAGGGATTACGCCCTCTTCTACGGAGTCTGCAACTGCCTTCGCAACAGCTGACTGGGCAGGTCCGAAAATCTTTGCTGCCTGGTCCATGTTCTTTACCGTAACCTTCGGGATGATCAGGGTGGAAGGTTTGGGCGGCAGGTTGGGCCTGATAACGGACAGGAGTGGGGTATGTCCTGCTGAAAGCTGGGTCAGGCCGTTTGCGAAAGCCTGCCCGACCGGACCTCCCTTGTCTCCTATCATCAAATCAACGTGGGCAAGTTCTGAGCCCTGCCCCATTAATGCTTCTCCTATCTGAAACATATTTGACCTCGTAAATGCGATAACCATAATATTGGAATTTCTAGATAATATCCCGTTCGATAGCGAATTTGCAGTCGAAATAAGGAATAGGCATAAGCCTTTTGCCTGCTTGAATGCCAGCCTTATATAAATAATCTCGTATCGTCCCGAACAAATTTTCCTCCAACCTTTAAAGGTCCTCTGGATTTCGATTCCTAAATACCCGGAAGCTCCCGATTACAGAATATTCCTATAGAAATTCAAATTACAGGATAATTTTCGGGCACATATCGTTCAGGATGCAGACCTCACACCTTGGAGAAAGGGGCCTGCAAATGTTTTGCCCTAACTTTACAAGCAAGAGATTTATATGTTTCCAGTAGTGCCTGGGAAAAAGCTTTTTCAGTTCGTTCTCGGTCTCTTCCGGGCTCTTTGTCTCTACCAGGCCAAGCCGGTTCGAGATCCTGTGGACATGCGTGTCCACGGCGAGAGCATCCTTAAGAAAAGCATGCGCAAGCACGCAGTTGGCGGTCTTCCGGCCGACCCCAGGGAGCTTAAGAAGAACTTCCATATCATCAGGAACCCTGCCTCCGTATTCCTCAAGCAAAATCCGGGAAATTTCCTTGATTCTTCCGGCTTTGACCCTGTAAAAACCCACATCCTTTATAAGAGCCTCAATTTCCTCTACATCAGCCTCTAACATTTCCTCAGGAGTGGAAAACTTCTCAAAAAGCTTCCTTGCCGCCGGATAGGTAACATCATCCCGGGTCCTGTGGGACATAACTGTAGAGATCAGTACGAAAAAGGGGTCTCTTGAGCCGTCGGTATAGCCTTCGGGATAGAGTTCGAAAAGCCTCCGCATGAGTTCATCGATGTCCATGCCCAGAAATTAACAGCCAATTTATATAAAAATGAAGGATGCGAAGAATTCAAAAGAAGGAAAGATAGAAACCAAAAGAAGGAAAGATAGAAACCAAAAGAAGGAAAGATAGAAACCAAAAGAAGGAAAGATAGAAACCAAAAGAAGAAAAGATAGAAACCAAAAGAAGAAAAGATAGAGAACAAAAGAAGGAAAGATAGAAACAAGAAAAAAAATCACTTCAATACGAAAAACATCGACTAAAAAATTATTGAAAAAGGAAAAAGCCAAGATCCGGATTCGAACCGGAGTGAAATCGCTCTGCAGGCGATTGCGTAGCCGTTCCGCCATCTTGGCATGAAGCAAGTCGATTAATGTATTTATTATATATAAATCTTCAGATTGTAAATTTTTAAACCAATCCGAATAGAATAGAAGCCAAGGTCCGGATTCGAACCGGAGTGAAATCGCTCTGCAGGCGATTGCGTAGCCGTTCCGCCACCTTGGCAGTGAGAACTGTGCAGATTGCTAAAGTACTCAATCGTATATAAGTTTTTAGCTTGATACTGCTTTTAGAGGGAATTAACGATGTTAACAGCTACAAATTGAAAAGAAGAATCCCCTGAAAAGGAGATTGTCCTTCCTCAAACAAACAACTGGGAAAAAGCGAATAATCCCATCAGAATGAACAGCAGGATGACCAGGACAGTCGGCAGGAGAACTGCTATTATAGATCTTCCCATACCGACATCATGAGCGTACATACCTCCTACAATATACAGGTATATCCCGTAAAACCCGACGATCCAGCCAATAAAAGGGATCCAGGAAAGGAGCAGTACGGCAGTTGCGTAAGCTATGAAACGGAAAGTACCTTCATATGTCCCGCTTCCCCCAAGCACCTTGAAAATGACATAAAGGATCAAAGCTTCAATAAAGAGGGATATGACACCAGAGATAGGGGCCAAAATCACAGCCCCGAAAACAATGAATAAGCTGAATTCCCTTCCACCGTACATCCCACCGTACATTCCACGGTTGAACAGTGCTGTCATAAGTCCGAATACTACAAAGTTTATTGCTGCAAAGATAATAGGGTCAGCGTATCCTCCGGTCTTCGGCATTTTCCGATAAAATTCCGAAGGACTCTGCATGACACTTTTCCATGTATCGATGTAATCCATAGGACAACCCCAATTATAAATAAGACGGATAATTATTTAAATAAATTTATAAAAAGAAGATGAGAAGTTAGAGATTAGATCCATCGAGAAGCGCCTTAAATCAAGACCTTTAAAACCGGGGTCCGAAAAAATTTATTCAAATTAAACAGGATGAGATTTGTTTCAAAACTTTTCATATATTTATCATAATGGACATAGCCGCCCGCTTCAGTGGACGGGGATGCGAGACAATTAAGGAGTGGAGACGGACTTTCGGGCAATTTTCCCGGCGACAAAATAAAACCTGCATCCGGAAAAATCCAAGTAATTATCGAAAGAGCTGGAGTTAACTTTCGTCCCGTCACCCACTCTGGTGAAATATGTGGATGTCTCCTGAAAGGAGACGAGCCTTAAAACCTATTTTCAGATAACAACGCTGGAATAGAGCAATCCTGCCAGAACTGCCAGGACCACGACCAGCAGTAAGAGGAGCACAGTGGGTAGAAGTACGGCTATTGCAGCCCTTCCCATGCTTACGTTATGTACAAAACTGCCCCCCACAATATACAGGTATATCCCGTATAGCCCGAAGATCCATCCGATGAAAGGAATCCAGGACAGGAGCAGTATGGCAGTTGCGTAAGCTATGAACCGGACCGTGCCCTCATAGGTTCCGCTTCCACCAAGCACCTTGAAAATTACATGAAGAATTGCAGCTTCGATGAAGAGGGAAATTACCCCAAAGATAGGAGTAATGATAACAGCCGCAGGCACCATGAAAAAACTGAACTCCCTGCCCCCGTACATTCCACCTCCATACATCCCGCGGTTGAAGAGCACGGTTAAAAGCCCGTAAACGGCAAAGCTGATGGCGGCAAAGGTAATCGGGTCTGCGTATCCCCCGGCTTTTGGCATTTTCCGATAAAATTCCGAGGGGCTCTGAATGACCCCTTTCCATATCTCGATATAATCCATAAGAATCCTCACATAGAGATGTGTCTGAGTTTTATTTAAAGAAGTTTATTAAAAAAATCAAATATGTCTTCATATAGAAATATGCTTGATTTTTATTAAAAGAGATATGTCAAAAAATTTAAAGTTGAACTACTCTCCAGAACTTAAACACCCACAAGAAAAGCTTGAAACAAATCAAGAGTCTCCGGGAGTCTCAATCTCAAAAAATCCTTCTGAATTGATAGGCCGGCCTGGTCCGGACAATACTCTTTTAGTTTTAAGGTCAAAGCCGCCCGCCGCAGCGGGCGGGTTGGCGCGCCCCTTGCGGGAAGGGACCGGAACCGGGATGAACTGACAAATTGCGGTTAGACACCGGACCCTGTTTATTTTCAAAAAGCTTCGCTTAACCAACCGGAGGAAAAAAGAAAACGAAAGGAGCAGAAAAAGAAAAGCAGAATTGAGGAAAGAGAAAACAGAATTAAGGAAATGAAAGGGATTATGGCAGCGATCCAGAGTTCCCGAAGGCTCGCGCAGCAGAGTTGCGGCTCTGCAGTGCGCCGTCCGGTTCGCTTCACTCAAGCGGACTAAAAGGGAAATAAGGATCAGAAAAAGGAAAAATCAAAGAGAAAAACAGAATTAAGGAAATGAAAGGGATTATGGCAGCGATCCAGAGTTCCCGAAGGCTCGCGCACTTCAGTACAGTAAGGAACGCGGGCAGGCTTATCTGCTGTGTTCGGGATGGGTAACAGGAGTTGCCCTGCCGCTATG
>NZ_VOUA01000019.1 GCF_024372725.1 Methanosarcina sp. KYL-1 | reverse complement strand
AACATTTCCCGAAGAGAGTCTTCGAGAGTAGATTGGGGATGAGGCGACATAGACGTACTATTATTAAGTTTGTTAATATAAAAACACACACCGGGATGCTTGTCTAACGCTTAACCGATGACGCATGAAATGACTTTTGATTTCCATACTATTATGAAAACCATGTAAGCGATTATGACGTTAAACTGATTTACCACGATGCGAAAGAGAAGGTAGTTCTCGAGGCTGATTATGTAAAGTAAACCTGTTATGATCAGGAATAACCCAAGCTTGACAAGAGAAGACTTAAAGGGTGTATCAAATGTTTTTTCCCCACAATACATCCGGAATTATATCTATTGACTGTAGTATAAAGTAGTTTCAAAATTTATATGGACAATCTATATAAAAATCCGGATTGTGTGCTCATATTTCTTGCAAAATTATTGAATTTGAAGGGTCCTCTGGTACCGGCGGTGGGGGAATTTCTTAAGAAATAGATCTCTGTTACTTTCAGTCTAAATGAAAAAATCTCTAACGGCAACGTTATTACCCAAAAAAACAATCTCTAACTGGGGATTGTTGTGATTCGCGAAGCCATGTTCTATTTGGATGAGTAATCGCTTTTTCTCCGTTTTTTCTCTGGATTTGTGGCATGTTTTTACACCATTAGTCATACTTTTTTACTATTTTGTATTAAAAAAATTCACATGCCACATAATTCACATGCCACATAATAGTATCATTTTTCCCTAATCACTTATAAAAGGTTTTAAATCGTTCGACAATTTTATAAAAATACTTATATGAAATGTAATTTGCTATGTAGAAATTTAAAAATCTAAGCATATATTCTGTTTTCTGATTTTTGGGCTGGAAAAATTGAGTTAAAGCCAAAAAGTTGAAAACTTTGATCGCATAGCCATATTGTACTTTCTACAGAAGATTTTTGAAATCCCGTATGTATGAAAGAAAAAACTGCAGTTGAATAACTGCAGTCAAACATAATTCTATTTGGGCTTATGATTTTCTCTTAAATATACAGTATGTAGTCGAGATGATCCCTATTGTAAGTTCTAAGCCAAATCCAGGGACGCCTTCTGGCTTTTCATCTGTACTTGTTTTTTCGATATCTGATTCAGAGTATAATGTCTCAGAACCTTCTTCTGGAAGCTTCTGACTAATTTCAGCTTTTGCCCCTGATATTTCTTCAGCTGCAAGAATTATTGCAAAGGACGAGAATCCTGAAGTTTCAGCTTCGAAGTACACATAATCATCATCTTCATTGACTACTATTACATTAAGTTCAGACCAAGCTTCTTCACCGTACCGCCACATACTAATTGATGTAGTGTCAGCGCCCATCTCCTCAATCCATGTCTTTTTAACCTTGAAACATATAATCCCGTTATCCATATTTTCTTGAGTCACAGTTCCACTGTTTCCAACCCATATGTTCACACACTTGTATAAAGTTCCAGGGGGAAGGGTAGGAACAAGTTCAGATTTTCCTTTTATCATCTCAACAATGGTTGTTGTCTTACCAACAGTCCGCTTTGAGTCAAATTCGATGTATTTTATACAGGTTACTCCCTGTGGAAACTGGAACTTGATGTGTTTTTCGTTTGCAATGAACTGCTGAGAAAGTTCCTTGAATTCGACGTTGCTCTGGGGTTCTGGAGAGCCTCCTCCTCCACCTCCGCTTGAGGAAGAGCCCCCACTATTTCTTTTACTGGTGATGTCTTCAATGATCCCAGTAATTATTATGTCAAGAGTGTCAACGTCTGACCACACACCTTCATTATCTTGAACAGTAAAACAAATTGTATGATTTCCTGTTGACAAATTTGAAGTACTAAAATTTTCATTTGTACTTAAACACCCATCAATTGTTGAAGTCCAGTTGTACTTGGTGATATAACCGTCTAAATCATAGCCGGAACCTATGAAACTTACAAGATCAAATTCATCTGCTGGATTCGGATCAATAGAAATAATTTTGGAAACAGGTGCTTTATTAATACTTTCATAGCTTAATGGTGCCAATGGTAAATAATCGATGTTATTTCCAGAAATAACATAATCTAAATCACATATTCCGTCACCATCTTCATCTGCATTCGTCTGACTGAATCCAGTACCTTCGAGATTTGCCCAGTAATTCCCTCCAAGGTATGGACCTTCAATTATATTGGTGCAGGATGTTTTTGTGGTGTTCCAGATATTGCTTTTATCTATCAGTGTATCAACTATTACGTTCCTTGTATTGTTAAAATAGTTGTTAAAGATGAGATTGTTACTTGAAAAGCTTAGAGAAATGCCTGTATGTATGTTCAAATTTACAGTATTATTGACCAGCATGTTTATTTCGGATGAAGAGAGTCGGATTCCGCATGTATTATTTGAAACTGTGTTATTAGTTAATGAATTCTCGTTAGAAGTAAATAAACAGATTCCATCCTGATTCAAATTTACAGTATTGTTGGCCATTTTGTTTATGTTGGATGAAGATAGTTGGATACCATATGCATTATTTGAAACTACGTTGTCAATTAATGAATTTTCGTTAGAGGTAAATAAACGGATGCCATTATTGTTATTTGAAGCAATGTTGTTAGTTATCGTATTATTCTGTGAAGAATGTAAATGGATTCCAGCATAGTTTTGCAATACAGTGTTGTTATTTAGCGTGTTGTATCTTGAAGAGGACAAAAAAATTCCGTTATCTGCGTTAGAATTTAGTATGTTACTATCAATTTTAGAATAAATTGTGTTATAAAGACAAATGCCTAAACTATTATTTTCGAGAATTAAATGACTTATTGTTATATTCTGACAATCGATACAGTACACTGTGCCTGCATTTGAAGATGGGTCTATTATGATGTCGGATACACCAACCATGTAGTAAATAAGCTTCCCATCCACTGTGTTACTCGTATCTATTTCATTGTAATATCTTTCTTTGCATCCAAAATTATAATAGTTATCTGACATAGTATTATTTCTTAAAGTATTGTTGTTAGATAAGTAAAGGTCGATTCCACAATCCTTATTCAAATTTGCGGTGTTATTGATTATAGTATTATTGTCGGAGGATGACACCTGGATGCCATCATCATTTGTATTTGCCATGTTGTTGTCCAGCATATTTTTGCCAGAAGAAAGTAAATAAATACCAACATATTTGTTTGAATTTGCCTGGTTGCCGGTCAAAGTGTTATTGTCTGAAAAATGTAGATGAATCCCATCATCATTTGAATCTGCAGTATTGCTGTTCAATGTGTTGTTACAGGATGAACTTAAAAATATACCCCACCCATTTTTTGAAGCTGTAATGTTGGTCAACGTATTTTTATTTGAATCTTCCAGTTGGATGCCTAAATAACGGTTTGAATTTACTATGTTATCGATCAACCTATTGTTACTGGAGGACATTAAATACATACCGAAATGGTAGTTTGAATTTATTATATTATTGTCCAAGGTGTTGTTGCCTGAGGAATGTATATAGATACCGTCAAGGTTATTCGATACCGTGTTGTTGGTTAGAATGTTATTATTAGATGTAGATAGATAGACACTTTCTCCATCGTTTGAAATTACATTATTATTGGTCAGTGTGTTGTTACTGGATGAAAATAAAAGTATACCTTTTTGGTTATTAGAAATGGTATTAAAATCTATATTTGAATGACTTGTATTATATAAACAAATACCTGCATAATTGCTCTCAAGAATTAAGTGACTTATTAATATATTCTGACAATCGACACAGTACACAACACCTGCATTTGAAGAAGAATCAATTACAATGTCGGATACACCAATTATGTAGTAAATAAGTTTTCCATCTACTGTATTACTGGTGTCAATATCATTGTTGTAATCTTCACGACATTCAAAATTAAGATAATTATTCGATAATGAATTATTTCTTAATATGTTGTTACTTGACGAATATAAGCAAATACCGGCATGGTTATTTGAGACGGTATTGTTGTTTAGCGAATTGTTATTAGATGAAGATAAATGGATACCATATTCATTGTTTGATATTGCCTTGTTGGATGTAAATATATTATTGTCTGAATGTTGTAAATATATTCCACTACATGCCCAGTTGTTTGAAGCTGTGTTATTTATTAGTGTGTTATCCTCAGCTGATAAAAGATAAATGCCGTACCAGTTTCTTGAAGCTTTGTTATTTATTAAAATGTTATTCTTAGAAGAGTTTAAATATATGCCATTATAGGAGTTAGAATCTACTGCGTTGTTTGATAGCGTATTGTTGCCAGAAGAATGTAAATAGATTCCTTCATGGTTGTCCAACACAGTGTTGTTATTTAATTTGTTTTTTCTTGAAGAATACAAGAAAATTCCGTTATTTTCGTTACAGTTCACTGTGTTACTGTCAATATTCGAATAACTTGTATTATAAAGGCAAATACCCATATTATTATGTTCGAGAATTAAGTTGCTTATTGATATATTCTGACAATCTACACAGTATACGACGCCTGCATTTGAAGAAAAATCAATTATGCTGTCGGATACACCAATCATGTAGTAGACACGTTTTCCATCCACTACGTTACTTGTATCAATATTATTGTGATATTCTTCCTCACATCCAAAATTATAACAGTTACCCGACATTACATTATTTTTCAATACATTATCCGCGGATGACAATAGATATATGCCATATTTTCCGTTATTTGAAGCTATGTTGTTGATTATTGTGTTTTTTGTGGACGATTTTAAATAAATCCCAGATTTCCAATTGTTCGAAGCATTATTGTTGTTTAATACGTTGTTATTAGAACCATATGATACAATTCCATATTCCTCGTTATAATTCACTGTATTATTAATCAGCGTATTATTATTAGAAAATGTCAGACAAACGCCATTATCATTTTTTAAAACTGTATTATTAAGTATCGTGTTGTTGCTTGAATAGGATATATAAATGCCATTCCGAATCATAGTGTTTGAAGCTATGTTATTATACAATGTATTGTCGTCAGAAAATGATAAATAGATGCAATCTGATATCGAATCTGCGTTGTTGTTATTCAGCATGTTGTGGCTGGACGAAGATAAATAGATGCCATACCAGTTATCTAATAGTTTATTGTTGGTAACATTGCAATTATTGCAATCTTCAACATAAATTCCTGCAGAATTTATATTGTCAGATCCTACAACACAAAATCCTCCAAGTGTTACATTATTCGCTTTCACATGGAATACAGTAGAATGATCAATAGCTTGAACAATAGTATCTTCTGGATTTTCAGATTCTGATTTTATTGTCAGGTTATCTACACCAATTTCAACATTTTCAGTATATGTTCCAGGACTTACTATAATAATATCACCTGGTGATGCACCATTTACAGCAACTTGGATAGATGTATAATCTAATACACCATCTCCAACGTGAAGCGTTTCTGCAGATCCTGAAACTGACATTGTTATCACAATCAATAAGAAAGTGATTGTTGTTAGAACGATCCCTTTTATTATATTCATTAAAGGAAACTCCTGTATATTTAGAATTAAAGTTCTGACTATTGTTGAATAACCCGTCTTTTCAAAATTTGAATCTTATATATAAGTATAAACTGTCTAACTAATTAACTTTTCTAATTCATATGCATCCTTAAGTTTTTAAATACAGGCAGAAGTTGCTGATCTAAAATCAAATTTGTTCTTATTGTTACACAAATATGTTATTTTCATATCCCTTAAGAAAGTAATAGTGTAACATTTTCCATTAAAAACGATAACTTGAACTGCAGATCAATTCTCTAACTTGCGGACTAACCGGTCTGAACAAAGGGCTTTATATATGTATATGACATGACTCGACTGTTCAGAGCGTAGCTGTTATTAGAAATCATATACATTTTGAATCTAAAGTAAACTGCCTACAAAAAAGGAGTAGTTTGTGTGCTGGCTTTCATGGATAAAGAGGAAAGATTTGATGTAATAGGGCTTGGAGCTGTTGGTAAAGCTGTTAAGCATGCATTTGAATATTATTACCCATGTTGTGGTTATGATATCAAAGAAGCTTACCCTTGGGAAAATATTCTGGAGACTTCATTGGTTTTCATATGTGTGCCCACACCTGAAGGTCCTGATGGAAGGCTTGATTGTGGTTCATTTGGATTCGGTTAAGGATTTTGAGCTGCTGATCTCGATTTCGACGGAAAAACTCAAATCCAAATGTTTAGTGTTTAAATTGAAATCGATATCAGATTCCAGTTTTGCATTTGATGAATAATTTAACAAATTTTATGAAAATCAATGCAATTGATAACGATTTTTTCCTTAACCGATGACCAATGGATTGTGGTTGTGTAGATGATGTTTTGTCGCGACTCTCTTTGAGTTCTTATAAGGGTCTCGTTGTAATCAAAAGCACAATAGGAGGCTCTCAAATTAGAATTTTTACTTAAAAAACCATTCCTTTTTTCACTAACGCTGGCAGTTTTATCTGTTTTATTCGATAGCGGCGGCTTTATATAGTATAAAATTGGCCGCTCTCATGGCAAAGAAAAGTATGATGTATAAAGGAGTCCTCTTCGAGGACTCCCTCGAAAACTATCTGAGCAGAGAAAGCACATCAATTTGCCAGTTTCTATACTTCCTCTGCATTGACGATATTGCAAAGCACGTCGAACGTACTTTTTATACCAACAAAAGTTGGCACTTTAAGTACAGTGTTTCTTCTATGATAAAACTCTTTGTTGTGAAATGTTTCAGGAAACTTTCGTATGATAAAACCATTTCTTCCTTAACTGAGGAAGAAGCTATTCTGCTATCTTTTTTTGATGAAAATGGCCAGATAAAACTTCCTTCAGGTGGAACCCTTCATCATTTTGTGAAGTACAGACTTGGAGAGGAAGGAATCAATGAGGTAATGATGTTGTTAGGTGAAAAAATCCTCAAGCTCTCCTCGGAAAAGGAAGCTAAGATCGATTCCACTCCGCTTGAAGCTTCAAGATACGATAAATACGCTGATTACAATCCTCATTATGAATGCAAAATGGATAAGGCACACATCACAATGATTGGAACCTACTCTGTTTTTATGACTCATACAAAAGGAGTTGCTGGGGATTCTCCAGAACTTATCAGGCATATTGAAGCTCTAAAAAAGATGGATGCTGATGTTGAATCATATTCTGCAGATGGAGGCTATGATTCATTCCTTAACCATTCCAACATATGGTATCACCTGAACGCAAAACCGATTATTTCCTACGCATCCAATGCTGTAATCAATCAGGAAGGGGAAGAGGAACGAATCGATCATTGGGTAAACAAAATGTGGAAAATCGGTGGAGATGTCCATGCAACAATGGAGATCAAGCTCAGATTCCTATACGAAAATGGAAGGGAAGAACAGGTCGGAATGTACCTGAGAAACCAAAACATTAGAGATGAAACTTTTGATGAACAGTACAAAAAGAGAGCTGAATGTGAAAAGATACATGGTCATATAAAAGATGTAGTAAAATTCGATATCAGAAGAATAAGAAATGGAAGCAAGAAGCTATATTCTCTCTTGAACTTCATAGCATATCAGCTACTTGTACTCACAGAACTCCAAAATAAGGTTAAAAACAAAAATTCTTTTGGAAGGTACTTCTAACTTTCATAAAAGAAACAGAATCGATTGCAGGGTAGCGGAAGCTGTGGATAAATTATAGATTTTTTGCTTCACATTTGATATTTTTGTTGTACAAGCAACAAAACGTGCTTGAAATATGGGTCTTTTTTGAATTAAAAAATGAAATTTTTGATAGGGAAGTCTTACTTTGAGAAGTGATTCTCAAATTAGAACATCGATTTTCAGAGATAATTTGAGATCCTTAATAGGCATCGGATTTATGGAAAAAGCCGTTAAAAATTATCCTTACCTACGACTTGTCTATATGCCCGAATTTTTGCAAGAAAAAAGCAATTTCACGTGGTTTGTTTGCCCGGACAGATTGGTGATCAGTGGAGAGGATAAAGATGTGGAAGAGGTTTTAAACTACTTTTCGTGGGTAGAAGATACTCCTATCCTCAAAATGTCACATAGGGATGCCGAGATTGGAAAACTCGCTCATAATGCATATATTGCGATAAAAGTTAGCTTCACAAATGAAATGGAAAATATCTGCCAGGAACACAATTCAGATCCCGAAAATGTCATGAGTGTAATCTGAGCTGACAGGAGGGTAAAATCAAAAGAACACCTCTCAGACTGTATCAAAACCAATTTGAATTCTACAATTGGGTAATATTTCCTTCTAATTTATTTCCATTCCGACAAGAAGAGATTGATTTTCATTGATCAACAGAACTGACTTGCCTTTCCTGCAGTAATTCCCCTTTTACTCCAACATTCATTTCCTCTTCCTGTTATCATTTCCAGAATTTCTTTCAGGTTTTTACCTTCTCTCTTCATGAAATCTGCTATTTTCTTTATGTTGTGTACAGTACACATCATAACAAACTCAATTTTTGTCTTCCTTTCCCCTCTCAAAAGAAATTCCCTGAATCCTCTATCCTGTTTCATCTGGCCAAACACAGGTTCTACAGTACACATTCTTTTCTGATACTGTTCCTTTCCTTCTTCTGTATTCAGTTTAACCCTCATATACTCCATCAGGTATTCTCTTGGATCTCTTGATATTGTCCTTTTTTCACTCTCAGTACATGCATATTTCAACTGCGACGCAATAGTAGCTATTGGTGGCGGTGCAGGCACTATGGCCGAACTTGCCACGGCATGGATGCTCAAAAGACTGATTATAGCATACAGGGTAGAAGGTTGGAGCGGAGAAGTTGCGGACAAGAAACTCGATTCAAAAACGAGATACCCTGATGTTCTGGATGACAGAGTTTACGGTGTGGATTCAGAGAATGAAGTCATCGAATACCTGAGATTACTGCCTAAATATGACCAGAGGCACAAGAGCATCAAAAGAAGAGGTTAAGGCGAAAGACGATTGCTGCACAGAAATTCCTCCTATTCTGAAATGATCTACGTGTTCCTGCAGAGTGGCTGAAAAGATATGGAAAATTGGCAAAGGATGTTGATTTTTTCTTCTATGATGTGGAGCTCGGTTATCTCGATAAGTTGAATTGAGCTTTGAACATTTTCCTATGTGCTCTAATGGATTTCGTATTACTGGGTTATAGAAAATTTAGGTAAAAAAGTGATCACTCTGTTTCTTTTCCGTGAACTGAATAAAATCTATAACAGTAACCGTTATTATCCTGAAAAACAATCAATCTATGGGGATTGTTGTGATTCGCGAAGCCATGTTTTACGAAAAACTCGAAGCTGACAAAGTACAGTGCGGGCTCTGCTCCCACAGGTGCAAAATCGCCCCTGGAAAGAGGGGATTTTGCAGGGTCCGGGAAAACCGTGGAGGTAACCTTTATTCTCTTATTTACGGCACGGTTTCCAGCGAAGCTGTGGACCCTATCGAAAAAAAGCCGCTTTACCATTTCTATCCGGGTTCCTACGCATACTCGGTGGGGACTGTCGGATGCAACTTCCGCTGCAAGCACTGCCAGAACTGGACCATTTCCCAGACCTGCGTGGAAGATTCCTATACCAGGGACATCCCTCCCGAAGAGCTGGTGGAAAGGGCACTTATGTCGGGTTCGAGGTCCGTTGCCTGGACCTACAACGAACCCACTATCTGGCACGAGTACACATACGAAAGTGCAAAGCTGGCAAAGGACGCGGGCCTTGCGACCGTCTACGTGACAAACGGCTACATGACCCCTGAAGCCCTCAGGCACATTGCCCCCAGGCTTGATGCTGCTAACATCGATATCAAGGCTTTTACGGAAGAGTTCTACCATGACGTTGCCAGCGCAAAACTGGCTCCGGTGCTTGAGTCATCTATCCTTGCAAAGGAGCTCGGGATTCATGTGGAGATCACAACCCTGATCATCCCGAAACACAACGACTCTCCCGACGAGCTCAGGGAACTTTCCAAATGGGTCTACAAAAACCTCGGGCCTGACACTCCCCTCCACTTCACGCGCTTCCACCCCCAGTACCAGATGCAGGACCTCTACCCTACCCCCGTTGAGACTCTCGTTACCGCCCACAAAATAGCAAAAGAGGAAGGGATGAAGTATGTTTACGTAGGAAACGTCCCCGGGCAGGAGTACAACAACACTTACTGCCCCTCCTGCGGAAAACTCCTGATTTCCCGCGGGTATTTCGAGGTCGAAAAATACGAGATCACGCCCGAAAAGACCTGCCCGAAGTGCGGAGAAAAAATACCCATAGTTGGGAAGTATGCAGGCCGTGAATGAGATTCCCGGCCGCGAATGAAAAAACCTGCCGTGAAAGAGGGGCAGGCATTTTAGGTATATAAACCACTTAAATAGCTGTTTAAATGGCTCCGTAGAAATCCTGTTTTATTGTGGAAAAGGTCCCCAGGTTGTAGTTAATTCTTGACCAGAGTTAAGGCCGGTCTTTATCTTTATATCGTTCCCGAGGCTCTCAACGCCCGCATCAGCGGGCGGCCTTTTCCGAATTCAATAGGAAAGACCGCTTGCAAAATAAACTGGTGAAAGAACTGGTGAAAAAAGAGCACTTCACTCTGATTTTCTATCATGTTCTCGACATCATGTTCTCGACATCATGTTCTCGACATCATGTTCTCGACATCATGTTCTCGACATTCTGGTTTCAACATGATACCAAAAGAAAAATCATGAAATTAAAACCCGATACGAATATTTACAATTTTTTTCCTTTTACCGGGTGTACTTATTGGTCATCTGAATGCCCTTTTTGGTCATCCCAATAACCTTTCCAGTTATCAGGATGACTTTTTTGGTTGTCCCAATGCACTTATAAGCCATCTGACTACTCTTTTACTTATTCATATATTGTCCATACTTTATGGAAAGGCCGGTCGTCGGGGACGACCGGTGAGAGTAACGGTACCTGAAAAGCAGATTGAAAAAAGGTATTTAAGGATAACTGAACAGGGAAATTACAGTTGCCCTGTCTAATTAAATCTTATTAATTTGAACTGGTTGGCCTAAACTGGGTGATCAAAACCAGTTGGTCTGATCAGTACTTTTACATGTTTATTTTAAGCCTCTTACAGCTGATTCAAAGAGGTTTTCGACAAAGCCGCTTAAATAGCTCTTTAAATTACTGCCCAAAGAATTGCTCAAATAATATATCTCAAGCAGCCTTCCTCGAAGAACCTGCGGACTGCCGCCCTCAGCGCAGGTGCATAGTTTTCGGGTTTTTCTTCAATGGAGTAGCGGAGTTCTTCAAGCCCCACCCATTCCACGGAAGAAGCCTCTTCGGGATCGTGACGTATCATGCTTGCGTTTTGATCGGAACAGGCCCCAAGGTACACCATATGAAAGCCTCCTTTTCCATTCAGGATGCAGGGCAACCTGAACAGTTCCCTGAAGGGCACGGAGATCCCTATTTCTTCCAGCATTTCCCTTTTCAGGCAGTCTTCGTAGGACTCATCATTTACGGTACCGCTTACTGAGAAAGTGCACCTGCCCGGGTACCATAACTTAGAAAGTGCCCTTTTTTGCAGGAGCATTCGGTTCCGGCTGTCCAGGAGGATTAGATGGGAAGCCCTGTGAATGTGCTTTCCGGTGTAAAAATCTTCCCTGGGCCTTAGACCAATAAAGTTGTCGTTTTCATCTACTTCGGTAACCAGCTCTACCATTCAAACCTCCCCCGAATCTCCGCAAATGAAAGTCTCCGAATGGAATTACAGGGAAATCAGCTACAGGGAAATTAAAGAAAAATTAGCTACAGGGAAATCAAAGGAAAATTAAAAAGGGATTGAAAACGGGTTAAGGTTTTCAGGGTTCGGAAACTTCTTTGGGCTTTTCGGCAGCTTTCTGGATCTCTTCGAGGAGCTGGTCGTCGGTCTTGCCCTTTATGTTAATGCCCAGCTTTTCGGCGGTTTCCTGGACCTTGGTCTTCGGCGCCGCTGGCTCTTTAATGGATTTCTCAAATTCCTTCAGGTTTTGTTCGGATTCCTTCTGAGCTTTCTTGAATTCTCCCACCGAACTTCCCATAGACCGGGCCAGTTCGGGAAGTTTACTTGCCCCAAAAAGAAGCATTATCACTGCAAATATAAGTATAAGTTCTGTGGGACCTATCCCGCCAATCATGGTTATACCTCAGATCTTTACGTTTTACGGCTTATTTGAATATGTCAACAATCAGTGCAGGTTTTTTGCAGCACAAGACTGACTTAGAAGCTATCATGAATAATTTGGAATAAGTTGACTTAAGTCTAAGTAAGAATGAGGATTTTGTTCTATTATATAAAGCTTTTATTTTATAATTATTTTCAGGTCTGTTTTTATAAAATACCGCATAATATAAACCAGGGGTTTGCCTTTGAAGTACCCCATAAGCAAGCATCCTGCTGTACCCTAATTGTTGAACTCGCTCTATCAGGATTTAGCCACTTTATAGGATTTTAACCTGCTTTATAGGATTTTAACCTGCTTTATAGGATTTTAACCTGCTTTATAGGATTTTAACCTGCTTTATAGGATTTTAACCTGCTTTACAGGATTTTAACCCGTTTGATAAGGTTTTAGTTTTTTACACCTTCTCTGTAGGTTTCGCAGGCTCTGGCTCTTGCTGTTCAGGAAGGGAAGACTTTGATTCCAGTACGCTTCCAAGGCCGGAATTTGCCTTTGTTTCCCTATTTATACTACCCTTACTTCTGCTTTCCTTTTCTTTCTTTTTCGCATCCTCACCGCGTTCTTCAGGGTCCGCGTCCTGTCCGGGCCTCCGGGTGTAGGCGTCAAAATCCGTAAGCTCCAGTTCCGCAGCCCGCTGGGCTTTTTTGAACTCCCCTACCGCACTTCCGAGAGACCTTGCAAGTTCGGGAAGCTTCTGGGGCCCGAAGAGGAAGAGGGCAGCGATAAGGATTGCGATCAGCTCGGTGGAACCTATCATTGCCGGCTATTATCAACTACCAAATATAAAAATTCTTGCAAAAGGCAGGAACACCTCCTGCCGCTCAAAAGAACCGGACCAGCAGAAGGCTGAACTCAAAGAGGATTACCAGCAAAAGCGCAACCAGGACCTGGGCAATGAAAGTCGGGTCAGGGGAGAGGAAGAGGGAAAGGGCCGCAATTGCACTGTAGACTAAAACCCTCTGCTTTTTGAGGGTTTCGTACTTTACAAGCCCCATTTTCACGGCAAAGACCACAAGGAGAGGGGCCTGGAACACGACCCCGAAACCTGCCAGGATCATGGTTACGGCCGAGAGGGTATTCTGGACGGAAAGCTGGGCCGAGGCCAGGTCTCCCGAGTAGAAAATAAGGAGTTTGAACATCACCGGCAGGACCAGGAAGTAGCCTATAGCTGCCCCTAAAATGAAGAGGAGGAAGGAAGCAGGGATGACTTTCAGGAAAAAGCGCTTCTCGTGGGGGTAGAGCCCCTTGCCTGCAAACCTGTAGAGCTGGTAGAAGAGCTGAGGAATTGAGATTGCAAGCCCGAAGACCAGGCAGAGCTTGAGCCGGGCAAAAACCCATTCCAGCGGGGAATACACAGCCATATCCAGTTCGGGGCTTATGAACTCACTCCAGATGAGCATCATCCCCTTCTCCGAGAACGGGTATGCAACCGCAATTCCCAGGAAGAGCCAGACCAGGACGACTGCAAGCCGGTCCCTGAGCTCTCGCAGGTGGACCGTAATTGGTTCTTCAAAATCCCCCGGGACCCCGGAAGTGGGTGTATTCCCGCTTCCGGAGCTTACTGAGGCAGGGGGGGAAGGAGAGGCAGGGGTCTGGCTGCCGGCATTATGAGAGTTCATGGTTTTTTCGCCGTAACTTTCTTTCGTCCTGTAACTTGAATTTATTTTTTACTCGAATATCTTCTTTACTCGAATTTCGTCTTTAACACTGCACTTAAATAAATATATTAATATCGGAACATGTTATTACATCTACACCCGGGCAGATCCCCAGATCTTTAGGGAGTCATAGGAAAGCCTCCGGATGTTTTCGGAAAGCTCCGTGCTGTTCCCGGAAAAAGCCCGAATCCGATAAAAAATTTGCGTTAACGCTGCCGGAAAGGTACTTCATATGTCTGAAGCTATTGAGAATTTAAGTGTAATCCTGTTGACCCTGCGGAAAAAACTGGCGCTGATTGCAGGGGTCCTTTTCCTGGGCATTGCCCTTTCTTTCCAGTTAACGGGTCCCCTGATAGAAAGGATGAAAGAGGACCTGCTTCCCGAGGGAGCAAAGCTGGTGTACGTGACCCCTCTGGAAGTAATGATGCTAAAGCTCAAGCTCTCCTTCATAATAGGGCTGCTTGTGGCCCTGCCCCTTATAACGTTTTACATCTACAGGGCAATTTCACGCCGCTTTTCGCTCCGGAACCCGATAGTTGTCAGGCGCAGCCAGTTTGTTTTTCTCTGCACGGCTGCCCTTGTCATGTTTGCCCTTGGGGCTTCCTACGCTTACTTCATAATGCTGCCCCTCTTCCTGGAATATCTCTACTTAAATGCAGCCGGTTCCGGAGTGACTGCGACCTATTCGGTCTTCAAGTTCATCTCCTTTGCAGCCGCAGCCACAGCCCTCTTCGGGTTGATCTTCGAACTCCCTATCGTGCTCACCTTCCTCACAAGAAACGGCTTTGTAAAGTACGAGACCCTCGTGACCTACAGAAAGCACATCTACATCCTCTTCCTGGTTGCAGGAGCCGTAATCACCCCCCCGGACGTCCTCAGCCAGGTAATGGTTGCCGTCCCCATGACAATCTTCTTTGAGATCAGCATGGTGGTCGTAAGGATGCTTGGGGTGAAGAAACGAAACCCTGCAGCCTGACTTAGGAAACTCTACGGAAGAAAAACGATCACAAGGAAAATGCTTGCAAGAAAAGAAAAACGACCAGAAAAGAATGACAAGAAAAAAACGACCTGAAAGAAGGAAATTGAGAAAAGGGATTTCAGGGTGAAGTGTGCAGATTGAAGGGCAAGGGCGTGTCCGGGGGTGATGTGATGATAGTTGAGAAAGGAACCCGGACACGCCCGGAGTTCTCCGTTTCTACACTCACCTATCCATACGTATTTTTGTTTTGACAGTATTTAATGTTATCGAAACAATTTTATAAAAATTAAATAATACTACGAATCGTGTGAAGTATACAGTCATTAGTATAATTCAAGCTGGTATACAAGCTGGAAAATATGGCCTTCTTAGTAATTGAAATTGCAAAGCCATAATATGTTCGGAAAATACCTTTCTACAAATGAAATTATACATAATTAGAAAGCCCGGTTTGCCGGTTAACACTTTCACCCTGCTCTGGAAAGTATTATTAAATCGAGTCCCGTATTTGGAAGGGTCATGGAGCCCCATCACCTGAAAGCCAGTATCCAGGTAGTTGCCGCATCCGTTATCTACGGGTTTGCAGGCATCTTTTTCGTCTACATAAAAAGCATGGCTGCAGGCCCGGTGGTGTTTTACCAGCTCCTTTTCGGCTTCCTGGCGCTTATAGCTTACATGGCGGCTTCCGGAAAATTTTCCGGAATGCGGCTTCGGGGAAAGAGAAAAGCCCTCTTCCTCTTTGGGGCCTGGCAGGCAGGGGTGATGGTTTCTTACTATACGGCCGTAAGCCTCACAAATGTCTCGGTTTCCGTGCTGCTCCTGTACACTGCCCCTCTTTACGTGGTGCTTCTTGCTCCCCTTATCCTTAAGGAAAAACTTAACAGGCGCAGCCTTGCAGCCCTCGTGTTTTCCCTGGCCGGCGTGGCAGTCGTGGTAGGGCCGGAAAAACTTGCCTTCGGCCCGGGCACAGGAAACGGGAGCTATCTCCTCGGAGTGCTGATGGGGCTTTTTGCGGGCTTACTTTATGCCTGCATCATCCTGACTTCCCGCTACCTCAGGGACGAATATTCGGGCCTGGAACAGCTCTTCTTCTCAACAGGGGTTACCCTTGTGCTCCTGCTCCCCTATACAGGGCAGGCCTCTGCAGCAGCCCTTCTCGAAAACCTGCCCGTCCTCCTCTTCCTCGGAGTGATGATCACCTCCCTGGGTTCCATCCTCTACTTCACAGGGCTCATGCATGTAAAAGCCCAGAACGCGAGCATCATCTCCCTGCTTGAACCTGTAAGTGCGATTTTTTTTGCCTACATTCTCTTAAATGACCCTATCTCGGGGGGCACCCTGTTAGGCTGCACCCTTATCCTTGCAAGTTCCTTCCTTGTAAGCCTGGATGAGGAAGATAAGGCCGGAAGCGAAGTTATGCCCGGAGAAAGAGAAAATGAGAGAGGACTGAAGCATCCTCAGGGGGAGCTGCCCCCCGGAGATGAAAGAATTCCGCCAGAGGAAATAATTCCTCCGGAAGAAACCTGCGGAAAAAGCCTGCGAATGGCGGCTGAAAAGGTTGTTGAGAGATAACAGTGAATGGTAAATGGGGCAGGAAAACAACGTGAAATGAGATCGGATGAAGATAACACTGAATTTTAATTTTTACAATATAATTGCTGATAACTATTGGTATACTGATAACTATCGCTATACTGATAACTATCGCTATACTGATAGCTATCGCTATACTGATAACTATCGCTATACTGAAAACTATTGGTATAATGATAACTATTAATAGAATGTTTGATGATAAAAATAATTTAAAAGATAAGATTCAGAAAACTCTCCAGGAAAATATTTCTTCATATAATGTAAAATATTTCTTCGTAAAATGTATTTCTTTTCGAAATATATTTCATCCTTTAAAACGAAAGTTCCTTACCCCCTACGTAACATCAACAAAATTTATTAGTAATCATCCTGTATTCTTATTCTGTATTCTAAATATAATTCACAAATTATGTAAACAGGGCCTGGTATTTTTATGGTAGATGTAGTTCAGGAATTGGAAGCATTAAGGCAAAATTTGCTTGACCTGTCTCTTCGAAACAACCTTCTCAATTACCGCCCTTCCCAGAGACGTACCCTCTCAATTGCAGGCAGGACCCCGGCTGAGGTCTACGAGCTCTTTGTTCTCCAGGAAAAATCAATGAAGTTCAGGGCAAAAGCCCGGTCGAAAAAAAGCAAAAAAGCCGGGAATGGGGAGGTTGGAGAAGATGATACTGCCGAAAACGAGAGCAAGCTCCTCAAAGCAATAGGCAGGATCCTGACCTCGGAGGAGAAAAGCAAGACCACTCCTTCCCGTTTCGAGCCCTTCCTGGACACTCCGGACGACAGCGAAACCCTTGAGAGGAAACTTTTTTACGTCCACAACCAGGCAAACTCCATTTTTGAAGAACAGGGGTACCCTGTGCTCTACCTTGCTCTTGGTTTCCTGCAGTGGAACGACACCAGGTCATCCGTTAAAAACCCGAGAGCTCCCCTTGTCCTGATCCCCGTGGAACTCAAGCGGATAGGCAAAGGGCGCAATTTCAACCTCCAGTGGACCGGAGACGAAATTTTCACCTCCATCACCCTGCAGGCAAAGATGAAGGAAATGGGAATAGAAGTCCCCGAGTTTGAAATGCCCGAGGAGGCTTCCGGAATTGAGGAATACTTCAAAGCCGTGCAGGGGGCAATCCGCGAAAAGCCGGACTGGAAGCTCCTTTCGGAGATCTGCCTTGACCTATTTAACTTCAGGAAATTTGTCATGTACAAAGACCTGGACCCTTCCACCTGGCCCGAGGACATGTCCCCTGCGGAGCACCCCCTGGTCCAGAAGATATTCAACCCCACGGAACCCGAATGCAATGTCCCTGGCTTCCTGGAAGAAGAAGTTGACCTGAAACTTTCAGTAAAAGACACCTACCACATCCTGGACGCCGACTCCTCCCAGATTGCGGTTATGGAGGACGCAAAAGCCGGAAAGGACCTGGTGGTCGAGGGCCCCCCCGGTACGGGCAAGTCCCAGACCATTGCAAACACCATTGGCGAACTGCTGGCCCAGGGGAGGAGCGTCCTCTTTGTAAGTGAGAAGATGGCAGCCCTCCAGGTAGTAAAAAGCAGGCTGGACGCTGCTGGCCTGGGCGAACTCTGCCTGGAAATTCACAGCCACCAGACCCGGAAAAAGGCCGTGCTCGAAGCCCTGGAAAAGGCCCTGAACCGCCCGGCTCCCCAGGCAATCAGCCCGGACCGGGACATCAATGAACTGGAAAAGCTGAAACGTGAACTCAACGAGTATGCCCTTACCCTGGGAGAACCGGCAGGCAAGCTTTATTCCAGCCTCTATACCCTCTACGGTGTCAGGGAAAAGAACAGGGCTTATTTTGAGGCAAGGGGCTTGAAAATGCCCCGCTTCGATCTCAAGGAGCCTGAGACCTGGGAGCTTGAAGCCTGGACCGAAGCCGAGTCCGTCCTGGAAAAACTGGGGCGGGTACTCCCGGCCCTCGGCCCTGTCAGGAAAAACCCCTGGTACGGGTGTGAACCCGGGCTTGTGCTCCCTTCGGACCTGGGAGAACTCGAACCCCTTGCCGAAGACTGTGCCGCGGCATTCGAAGCCCTGGAAAAAACCATAAAAACCCTGAATGAACTCTCGGCAAGCTCAAAGCCCCAGTCCCTTGAAGGGGTCAGGGCCGTGATAGGGGCCGCAAAACTTGCAGCCGGCTCAAAACCCCTGCCCGAGGCAATGCTCCAGAACGCCGAATGGGAATCCGAAGCCTCAAAGGCCGAAGCCGCGGCCCTCGTCTCGAAACTCAGGCAGTACCTGGAACTGAAAGCCTTTGTGGACAAGACATTTTATCCTGCTATTCTTGACCTGGACACCTCGGAATTCGAGAAATTGTCCCATAAACTGCTGAAGCAGCTGAACCCGAAGTACCGCAAGCTGAAAAAGGACATTACGGCCTGCTATGCCTTCGGGGCCCCGAAAGACAGCCAGATCCTCCTGGACCTTGCCTGCCTCTCAGAATGCGAGACCCGCAGGTTCGAACTTGAGGGTGCGCAAAGCAAAGGCAAGAAGTATTTCGGGGAGTACTGGAAGGGCTTTGAAAGCGATCCTGTTTTCCTGGAAGAGTACGGCAGGTGGATAATCCCCTTCAGGAAATACGTAAAGGAAGGAGTATTCACTGACCGGGTCTTCAAGCTTGTCACCGGCGGGGTAGAAGAAGGGAAATTCGAACCCGCAATAAACGAGGTCCTCGAAGCGAAAAAGGCTTTCCTGGATTCCCTTGAGAATTTCGGGGCCCGGGTAGGGGCAGATTTCACAAAAATGTTCGGGACCGGACTTGAAAACGTGAAAATAAGCCAGCTGAAGTCCCGCGTAACCCGGTGGAAAGCCGAAACCCCGTCGCTTGTGTTCTGGAGCCAGTTCCTGGGGTACAGGCAGGCCTGCCTGGACACGCTTGCAGCCCCGATGATGGAGGAAATCGAGGCCGGAAAAATCGAGCCCGAGGACATGATCCCTGCTTTTGAAGGGAACTACGCCGAAACCCTCCTGCACCGGGCTTTTAAGGAAAGGCCTGCACTTTCGACTTTTATCCGGGAACTCCATGAGGGCAAGATCAATAAGTTCACCGAACTTGACCGGAAGGTCCTTTTGGAAAACCGGAAGAGGATCATCCACTCCGCATACGAGGAAACCCCGAAACTCACCTCGGGAGCCTCACGGGCTTCGGAAGCCGGGATCCTCCTTAACGAATTCAACCGGAAACGGGGACATATGCCCATCCGCACCCTCATGAAAAAATCCGGGGGCCTGGTCCAGAAGATCAAGCCCTGTTTCATGATGAGCCCCCTTTCCATCGCCCAGTACCTGGACCCGCGGAGCACCCGCTTTGACGTGATCATCTTTGACGAGGCCAGCCAGGTCAGGCCCGAAGACGCAGTAGGCGCCCTCCTGCGCGGAAAACAGGTGGTTGTCATGGGCGATTCAAAGCAGCTTCCCCCAACCACTTTCTTCGATACGGTCATCGACGCCCCGGAAAGCGAACCCGACGACTACGCAGCCGCAGGGGACATGGAAAGCATCTTAAA
The DNA here is from genome assembly GCF_024372725.1 of Methanosarcina sp. KYL-1. Lineage (GTDB taxonomy): Archaea > Halobacteriota > Methanosarcinia > Methanosarcinales > Methanosarcinaceae > Methanosarcina. Next base: position 58,032 of record NZ_VOUA01000019.1, on the reverse strand, counting down.
CGTCTGCAAGCGCAGTTTCCCGATCAAGACCCTGCGCTGGCACTACAGGAGCAGGCACGAGTCCCTGATTGCGGTCTCAAACCAGGAGTTTTACGACAACCGGCTCTACGTCTACCCCTCCCCCATGCAGAAAGACGAGCGCCTGGGCCTGAAATTCGTGCACCTGCCCGATGCCGTCTACGACAGGGGCAAAAGCGGGGCCAACAGGGAAGAAGCAAGGGCCGTTGCCAGGGCGGTGTTCGAACACTTCCGCAGGTACCCGGACAAAAGCCTGGGGGTCGGGACCTTCAATGTAAAACAGCAGGAAGCCGTCCAGGAAGAAATCGAAGCCCTCATAAAAGCCAGCCCCGGAGTGGACCTGAACTCCGGGAATGAGAGGGGCGAGCACTTCTTTGTAAAGAACCTCGAAACCATCCAGGGGGACGAAAGGGACGTCATCCTGCTGAGCGTGGGCTTCGGCTTTGACAACAACAGGAAGCTTTCCCTGAACTTCGGGCCCCTGAACCGGGAAGGCGGAGAGCGCCGCTTAAATGTCCTGATCACCCGTGCCAGGGAAAAGTGTGTGGTCTTTGCAAACTTCACCTCAAGGGACCTGCACCTGGACGAAAACTCCTCCTTCGGGCTCCGGGCCCTCAAAGTCTTCCTTGAGTTTGCGGAAAGCGGGAGGCTCCTCTCCCCGGCCTGTGGGAGGGAGGATGCCGAATCCCCCTTTGAAGAAGCAGTCTCCGATTTCCTTACGGAAAACGGGTGTGAAGTCCACAGGCAGATAGGCTGCGCCGGGTACCGGCTCGACCTTGCAGTCCCTGACCCCCGGCACCCGGGCCGCTACATTCTCGGGATCGAATGCGATGGGGCAGGTTACCATTCCTCTCCCGTTGCCAGGGACCGGGACCGCCTGCGCCAGCAGGTACTGGAAGGGCTGGGCTGGAAACTCTACAGGGTCTGGTCCACGGACTGGTACCTGCACCCGAAAGAGAGCCGGGAAAAACTCCTGGAAGCCGTGAAGGCAGCTGTCGAGCAGGCCCGGCTGGAAGCTCCGGAACCTGAAACTCAACCTGAAACTCAACCCGAGACCGGGGCTGAGGAAGTATACCAGCCATTTTCCTGGAACGATACCTCAAAAGAAAGTTCCGGAAAAAAAGTTCATCCGGATGCCGCTTTCCTCACATCCGGCAGAAGCGAAAAAGTTGAAAAATTAAAGGGACCTGAAACTTCTTCCATGACAGAATACGGTGTCGGACCGGAAGAAGGACTGAAAGTAGAAGGACTGGAAGCAGGAGAAGGATTAGAAATAGAAGCGCTGCAAGCAGGAGATGGACTGGAAGTAGAAGAAGAAGAACTGGAAGCGGGAGGAGGGGAAGAAGATTACTCAAGCCCGTTTTCCGAACTTGAGCTAAACCTCTCAGGGCCCGCAGGAACGGACTTCCTCCCCGAAATGACCTCAAAAGCAGCAGCTATGGCTTCGCTGGCTGATGAAAACTCCCGAAAGAGGCCTGTAAGAAGGTCAGGGAAGTCAAAACTCCTTAAGTTCAATGTAGAACCCCGCACTATTACGGGAGAGGACACCGAAGGTGAGTTTGAGCCCATCCCTGAGCCAGAGCCTGAAAGGCTCAACTTCTATCAGGCTTACCCGGATGTCGATTTCATGGCAAGCCCCGTAAAGAAAAGAAAGGGCAAAAGGATCAATGAGTTTGCTTACATTTACGGGTCAGGGGGATTTTTTGAGCCTGAGTCCGATTCCGAAGAAGAAGGAGAAGAAGAGGACAACTCCATAAGCGGACCGGAAGTTAAGCCTGGAACGAAAATGGGGCCTGAATTTGAAACCAAAGCTGAAATTGAAACCGAATTTGAAACCGAAACAAAGCCCCTTCAGGAACCTGAACAGGAAATTGACCCTGACCCCGAAGCTCTGACTCTGCAGGCTTTCTGGCCGGAAAAGGAAGCTGAAATGGAAGGGAAAAACGATTCAACAGATTCTTTCACCCAAACAGATTATTTCACCCTGAAACCAGAAACCTTAGCTCCCACAAAAAGGGTATCAGAGGCCCTTTATGCTGCAAATGCCGGGACCGACGAACCCGAGGGGCCTGAAAAGCCTTCAGGAAAAGAAGGGTCATCTTCAGGAAAAGAAGAATCCCTCGAAGCTCTTGTACCTCCCTACAGGGTCTGCCTCTCCCCGGGGCTTCCAAAGTCAGGAGACCTTTCCGAAGTCCCGGATGAAGAACTGATAGGCGCGGTAGTAACAATCGTAGAATGTGAAGGCCCCGTGCATGAAGAGGAACTGCTCCAGAGGATTAAGCTCCACTGCGAAATCCCGCGTATGGCCGGTAAAATCAAGACACGAATTTTCGATTCAGTGGCCTCAGCCGGGGAATCGGGAGAAATCCGGATAAAGGGAGAATTCCTCTGGCCTGTTTCCGGGCCTTCTGACCTCCTCCGGAGGAGGGAGGGAGACACAGCAGCAAAGATAGAATGGATCTGCGACGAGGAAATCCTGGAAGCTGTCCGCTTTGTGCTCAATTCCCAGTATTCCACTCCCCTGGAAGACCTGGTGATCCAGGCCTCACGGGTGCTCGGGATCAGGACAACTCGCAAGAATACGAAAGAAAGGATCGAGGCCCTTATCCTTTCAGGGATAGAGAGCAACGAGCTGACCCGGATGCCCAATGAAATGATCTATTTTGCGGAGTGAAGAAAAAGAATTCCCATTTTTCCTTTAAAACTTCTTACAGCTCCTATTTTGCAAAAAAAGGGCATAGTCTATTTTTTTATTTTTTAAACTGATATCGGTCACCTTACTCTTCAAAAACCCTCTTTTACCTTATTTTTTTGATTTTAATCGCATAATATCCCCTCTATTGATTAAAAACTCTAATTAGTCATATTTTTTCATTTTTAATCCCTTAATACCCTATTTTTCCATAAAAGACTCTATTAAATCCCATTTTTCCCCCTATAACTTATTCTTAAGTGCCCTATCCTCAAAAGATCTGTCATTATCGATTATTTTCAAAAAAATATATATCCTGGTTCTGTTATTCATGCTGCATCATGCCCCAGACAGTTAAAGAAAATAATAAACCCTTTACAGCCGTTATAATTTCCTGCATCCTCTTTGGGATGATAGGGATTTTCGTAAAAGACATAAAAAATATGGAAGTAGGTTCTATCCTTTTTTACAGGCTTTTTTTCGGATTTGCAGCCATCTTAGCGTACTTAGCAGTGACCGGGAAGCTGGAAAAGCTCCAGTTAAAGCAGAAGAAACACTACATACTTTTGTTAGGGGTACTGAACACGGTGACAATGTTCTCGTACTTTTCGGCAATCAAGCACACCAGCATCCCCGTGGCCGTTCTCCTCCTCTACACAGCCCCGATTTATGTTACCCTGCTTTCCCCCTTCATACTTAAAGAGCGCGTAACCCTCCGCAGCATGTTTGCCCTTACCCTGTCCCTCTCAGGGATAGTGCTAGCAGTCGACCCTGCAGGGCTCATGGGAAGTCCGGGGAGTGCAGGAGTGCAGGGCAGTTACATCGCAGGCATGTTTTTCGGGCTGCTCTCGGGGCTTTCCTACGGCTGTTCCATCATGACCGTAAACTACCTCAAAGAGACTTATTCGGCGGTCGAGCAGATGCTCTGGTCAACGGGAGTAAGCCTGGTGCTCCTCCTGCCATTCGGAATTTCGGTTCCCGGGCCCGTGCTGCTTGATAACCTGGGCATGCTCATACCTTTCGGGGTTATCGCCACTGCTTTTGGATCCCTTCTCTACCTTAGCGGAGTGGCCCACATAAAAGCGCAAACCGCAGCCGTGCTCTCCCTCCTTGAGCCGGTAAGCAGTATCTGCTTCGGCTGCACTGTACTGGGAGAACCGATTCAGGCAAACACAATAGGAGGCTGCCTTTTTATCCTGGCAGGCGCCTTCCTTGTCGGTCGCAGCACCCCACGGCGGCCGAGAATAATTTCAGGAAAGTATTTCAGGGGCATCCAGGCCAGGTTATTCCAGCCCTTCATGCCACCAAGACCGGGGAAGCTTTGAAGCTAATCTCTTCCCCTTTTTAGGTTTTTAATTTATCCGGTTTTTAATTTTTCCGATTTTTAATTTACCCGATTTTAAATTTTTCCGGTTTTAATTTTCTTTTTTGCTTCAAACAGTTCTCAGGATTATTAGTTCTCAGGATTATTAAGTTCTCAGGATTATTAAGTTCTCAGGATTATTAAGTTCTCAGGATTAAGTAGGGGATGTCACAAAGACCATGGCAGCTACAACGGTGGTCCATTTTCCGTCTTTGTCGCCTTTTGCGGTCTGACACATGTGGAAAGTATCGAAAATGTGTCCGCTTGCTTTGTACACCTGCTCCCTTTCATGCCAGGCCATCTCTGCATCAAACTCTATTCCGAGGGTTGTTGCCAGCATGGTTGCTGCCAGGTCTTCTGCATATTCGCCGGCGATTACTTCCTCCTCCCCGAAGGAGTGGTGTTCCGAGATATAACCGTAAGTATTTTCATTGACCGGGACGGCGGTCCCTATAGCCGAAGCCAGCAAGCGGTGGGGTTCGTTAGTATCGTTCCTGGCAAGAACACAATGGACAATGGCACCTGGTTTCAATTCTTCCAGGCCTTCTTCTCTGGGCACAAGCTTGCAATTAGGGGGCAAAATACTCGAAACGCTCACGAGGTTGTACTTCTCTATTCTTGCTTCCCTTAAGGCGAGTTCAAAGGACGCCAACCGGTCCTTGTGTACGCCAGTACCCTTTGTTAAAAATGCTTTTCTGGGAATTATGTTAACACCTTCAAATGTCTTTATGCGTTTGATGTGCGATTTCCATTGTCTGAACAAATGATACACACACAAATAATTTCAAGCCTTTGATAGTTTGAAGAGAGAACTATGGGCTTAAACAAATTTTATTCTTTGCTTGAATTGTACAGGGAAGTTATGAACTTTACCCTTTTCAGTCTTTATTTTCAGATGGAGAGGCCTCCCCTGAAACTGTATATCTCAAAAGTGAGCTTTCTTCCGAAAGCTATTCAAAATCTTCGCCGGCCCCTATTTTCCTGCCAACGGCTTTTTCGTACACGTCAGACCTGGCGACTCCTTCGAAGATCAACCTGGTCTCGATTGGGACTTCACTTGCCGGGGTCAAAATTTCCTTCTTTTCGACATTGACGGTGACCTGGTCCGGAGAAAGTCCTGATTCAGCCATGTAGTCCAGGACCAGTTTTCTCCCGAACTCTTCGGCATATTCCATGGCTTCGCTCCTTATGAGGAAATGCCGCCTCCCGACAGGGGTGTACACGAAGATGCCCTTTGTCCTGAGGTCGTACCTGGACTCGCTGTAAATTGTGCGGACGGTAATTTCAATGCGTTTGATCCCTTTTCCTACAAGAGCTCCTACCGCATTTCCCACGTCCGAAAACTCCGGGACCAGGATTTCGGCATCAACCAGTTCCTTCAACTCGTCCACATATGCCCTGACCGGGCCTCCCAGGAGGACAACCGGGACATCAACCTTGAAGCGGGAGAAAAAGCTGCCCTGCAGGATTTTTTCGATTTCACCCCTATCAACCCCTTCCATCAGGAAGGCTAGAAGGTCTTTTGCCATGTTCCTGGCAAAGAGCCGCTTCACTTTCGTGCAAAAATCGTACTTGTCCGTCCCCACGAAATTTGCAAGCATGGTCGCCCCGATAAGGGAAGCCTCGGCGTCCCACTCCGTATATTCCCCGAGTACGTGGAGGGCGTCGGTAGGGGTAAAGCCAATTGCCTGGACAAGCCGTTTCTGGATCAGGGAATCCATGACTCTCTTTGCGGGGAGGACGTTCCTGTCCCAGTAGATATCTTTGAGGGAGAGTGGCTCGTCTCCTATGAGAGCCAGGAGTTCTGCTTCTTCCCTGCTCAAATCGGCGGGTTTCTGCTTTGTCCGGACAAAGAATTTGGTTGCCTGGATGTGCTCGTTCAGTTTGAGCCTGTCAGGAATCCAGCGCTTTTTCAGGGTGTTCATGAAGGTGGGATAGAGCACTGCTGCCCTGCAGAGGGGAATCACCCTTCGGGGCCCGATATTTATATCGCTGCCCCGGACCCAGACGTGGCTGTCCCCTCCCATTGCCGAAGTCTCCATCCGGAGAGCCCTGACCTTGGTCTGCCAGCCGCCTACAACAGCTCCTGTTTCACTGAGGTAGGGAAGCCCCCTGTGAATAAGGGAAACGTCCGTACTCGTCCCCCCTACATCGATTACGGTACATGTCTCCTGCCCGGAGAGGTAGGAGGCCCCGAGCAGGCTTGCCGCAGGCCCGGAAAAGACAGATTCAATGGGTTTTTTCATGGCTTCCTGCATGCTCACAACAGACCCGTCGCAGCGGAGCATGGCAATCCGGGATTCAAGCCCTCTCCTCTCGATTTCACTTACAACGGTCTTTAAAAAGCCCTCTGCAATCGGGAGGAGCTGGGCATTCAGGTAGGCAGTGACCCCCCTTTCGTAGGCCCCGAGGGACTGGGCAAGCTCGTGCCCGCAGACCACGGGAAGCCCTGTAAGATCCCGGATCAGGGTTTTTACCTGCAGTTCATGCTCCGGGTTCCGGACGCTGAAATAAGAAGAGACCGCAAAAGCCGAGACCCGGTCTTTGAGCCTGAGCACGAAGTTTTCAACGGCAGGAAGGTCAAGAGCTGTTATTTCCTCTCCCCGGCTGTCGTGCCCGCCCTTAACCATTATGAAGTTTTCAATCCCGGAGTCCGAAGGGATTTCATAGTCCCCGACAAGGACCAGTCCCACAGGGTAGCCGGTCTTTTCAAGGATCGTGTTGGTAGCAAGGGTCGTGGAAACCGAGACCAGGCTCACAAGCTTCAGCTTTTCCGGGTCAAGCCCGTCAATTGATTTCATAATTCCTTCAAGGAGGTCAGGGTAGGTCGTAAGTGCCTTATTCGAGCCCACAACCGCTCCGTCCGAATTCCGGATAAGGATGGAGTCGGTATATGTCCCGCCGGCATCAATGCCCAGACTATATGCCATTTTTTAAACAACTCCTGTTTTTGAACAATTTTAATACAGAGTCTCCAGGTAAAAGCTCCTGATTCAGGAACTCCGGTTCAGGACCCATAACTCGGGAACTCCGATGTATGCCATTTTTGTCAGGTACTTCAGATCCCGGTTGGGGAACCGGAGTCAGGAATTTCCTTCAGTCCTTCCCGCATAGCTCTTCCTCAGAAAAAGAAATGTTGAGTTCCGGAAAAGTACGCTGAATATAAAGTACGCTGCTCCTGGGCACCTTTATGGTAACTTTGCGGTTTGCCAGGTTGCAGATAATCTGTTAAGTTGCATTGTTGAGTTCATTATCTGCCATTAGTTGCATTGTTGAGTCCATTATCTGCATTATTGAGGGAAAAATATAAACGTTCCGGTAGTTGAGCCGGGGATTGTCCCCGGAACTCAGGTTTTCGGCATTCCGATCCCGACAAAAACCAGCTTTGTCTCCACGGGTATTGTCCCTGCTTCGCTCAGGGAAATGTCTTTTTTGCTGACCTCTATCTGCACCTGGCCCTTATCAAGACCGGCTTCGGTCATGTATTCCATGACAAGATTCCTTCCAAGGGAACCGGCATATTCCAGGGCTTCGGGATAACTCCCGAAGGTCTCCCGGCCCCTGGGGGAAAAGAGCAGGACAAGCCTCTTCCTGTCTTTTGCATACGTGCTCTTGATAAGGATTTCAATCCTTTTTATGCCCTTTCCGACAACTGCTCCCACGGCATTTCCGACTTCGGAATATTTCGGGACAATGATTTCGGCGTCCATGATCCGCTTCAGCTCTTCCGTGTAAGCAACCACGGGGCCTCCTATCAGCACCACGGGAATTTTCATCCTGAACTGGGTGAACCTGTCGGAGAGGATGATTTTTTCAATTTCCTGATCAGGGACGTCTTTCAGGATGTAGGACATAAGGTTTAAAGCCATATTCTTTGCGACATCCCTCTTAATCCGCCTGCAGAGTTCCATGTAGTCTACCTGGATGTAGCGTTCCAGGAGCTTTGCCCCTACCTTTGAGGCTTCGGCGTCCCAGCCTGTGTACTCCCCGAGCACATGGAGGGCGTCGGTAGGGGTGAAACCTATTGCCTGGACCAGGCGTTTTCTGATAAGGGAATCGAGCAGTCCCGGGGAAAGAGCTTTCTGGGTCTCCCAGAAGATCTCGTTTAAGGAAGTGGGGGTGTCCCCTATCCTGTCAAACATCGCCTGCTCAAACGGCCCCAGTTCCCCGGCTTCGGCTCCGGTCCTTATGAAGAACTTGGTCGGCTGGACGTTTTCTTCAAGGTGCATGGCTCCCGGGATCCTCCCTTTCTTCAGGTTTTCAAGGAAACCCGGGTACTTGACGGCTGCAACACAGAGGGGGATAACCCTTCTCGGGCCTATGTAAGTTTTCATGTTCCGGACCCAGACATGACTGTCCCCCCCCATGGCCGAAGTCTCCATCCGGATTGCCTTGACCTTGGTCTGCCAGCCCCCGACCACGGCTCCTTCGGCGCAGAGTTCGGGAAGCCCGCCTTCCAGCATGGAGACGTCCGTGCTTGTCCCGCCCACGTCGATTACGGCGCAGGTATCAAGGCCCGAGAGGTGGGACGCACCCACAAGGCTTGCCGCAGGGCCTGAAAAGATGGACTCGATGGGCTTTTCCAGGGCTTCGTTGATGCCCACAACCGAGCCGTCGCATTTGAGCATTAGCAGCCGGGCACTCATCCCCCTCCGGGTGATTTCGTCCTTGATCGAGCGGATGAACTGGCTTGCAATGGGGATAAGCTGGGCATTGAGGTAGGCGGTGACCCCCCTTTCGTAAGCCCCGAGGTCAAGGGAGAGCTCGTGCCCGCAGACTACGGGAAGCCCCGTAAGTTCCTGGATGCGGGCTTTGATTGCCAGCTCATGGGCAGGGTTCCTTACGCTGAAATAGGAGGAGATGGCAAACGCCGAGACCCTGTCCCGGACATTCCCCACAAAAGCTTCCACAGCTTCCATATCCAGGGAGACCAGTTCCGCCCCGTGGTGGTCATGCCCTCCTGCCACGACGGTATAGTAATCGACGTGCATTTTATCCGGGATTTCATAGTCCCCTACAAGGATCAGCCCTACAGGATAGCCGTTATTTTCAAGGATGGTGTTTGTGGCAAGAGTCGTGGAAACGGAAACCATCTTCACGTCTTTTAAATACGTTTCGTCCAGCCCGTCAATGGAATTCTTGATTCCGGCAAGGAGGTCCGGATAGGTGGTTAGCGCCTTGTTCGAGTCCATCACCCTGCCGTCGGAGTCCCGGATGATGATCGAATCGGTGTATGTGCCTCCTGCATCAATGCCCATGCTGTACTGCATATAAAAAATCTCCTCAGTTCTTTCTGGATAATTTAAGGCCCTGATAAAATAGTCGGGAATTTAGATAACCGGGAATTTATTATAGCCCTGGATATACTCTATGTAAGTGTATATTATAGTTGAAAATATATAATAGTTCTCCGAAAATTCAGGGTTGAATGGCAGGAAAAAGGCAGCTTCTGAAAACTTCTGAAAACTTCTGAAAAGCAGGAAGGAATCCGGCATGGTGAAAGGCCATGTAAGTTTTACGGGGAAACCCGGCCTTGCCCGCATGGTGTATCGGAAAGACCCCCGTTACAGTTTCATATTTTTTAACTCGGACCCCAATATTTATATAAAACGTTTTATAAATTCAACTTTCATCCTGTAATCTGATATGAAATTTAATAGAAGTTTTTTAAGTGAATGTCATGAAGTTTGCAGAAATACTCAAACAACTTGCAGCTTTTGAAAGGATGCTCAATGAGATAAAGTATCCTCCGGAAACTGCTTTCCAGCCTTCTTTTTCCCGCAGGATCCTAAAAGCCGAGCAGGAAAGTATGAAGTACGACTTTCCCGCTTTTGAAATTGAAGATTTACTAAAAAAGGTAGAACAATAATGACATACAGCGTAGCCGTACACCCTTCTGTCCGGAAAAACCTGGAAAAACTGCATCAGATCGACGGGCCAGGATACGATTACGTAAAAAAACGTCTCCTGCTTCTCGCTTACAACCCTGAAATGGGAATGCCCCTTGAGGCCGAGTTCCAGGGAAAGTGGAGGATTCACATCGGGCCCTACGTGCTGGTCTATACCTTTGACCCCTCCCGGAATATCCTTACAATTCTGGCCTTCGAACATTACACCCGGGCATACGACACGTACAGGGCTTACGCCTGAAATCCGGCCACTTCTGCCCTTTCCTGGCATTCAGGACCCTGTATCGGACTCAGGATCCTGTATCGGACCCTCGAAACCTGATTTAAATTTTTAATATTTTGGGGACGCCATAAGTTAGAAAAGCCCCAACACCACTCTTGCCCCCTCCAGCCGGAGGCCTTCGCACCACCACAGGCAAATATGGAGATTTGGGAAAAGGTTTTTTATTAAATATTTCAGAAAGCTCTAGTGTACGGAGAGCAGAGGCAGAGCTGAAGAGCACAGCTGAAGAACAGGACTGAAGAACGGACTGAAAAACAGGAATGAAGAACAGGAATGAATAAAAGAACAGAGGCTTCCCTTATGAGAAAAAGTGACAGTATAAACAGCGGCAGCCGGACGATAGCATACGAAATAGTCTACAGCAAAAGGCGAAAGAAAGCCGCAATCGTTGTCAGGCCTGACCTGAGAGTGGAGTTTCGAGCCCCTCAGGGCCTGAGCAGGGAAGCCATAAGGGGGATGGTCTCCCGGAAGGCTGACTGGGTGCAGGAAAAACTGGAATGGTTTGCGGCAAACCGTCCCCCTTCCCTGGAAAAACAGTACCTGGACGGGGAAAGCTTCCTCTATCTTGGCAGGGAATACCCCCTTAAAATAATTCTGGAAGGAAACGAAAAACCCGGGGCAGCCATCTGCGGCCCGGAACTAATAGTCAGGCTCCCGAAAACCTCTCCTGCGGAACTCCGGCCCGCCCTTGCAAAGAAAGCGGCCTGGCAGTGGTACCGGCAAAAGGCCGAGCTTGAGGTCAAAGGGCACCTTACAGCCTATTCGGAAAAGCTCGGGATAACCCCTCCGGCCTTCAAGGTAAAACACCAGAAAAGGCGCTGGGGGAGTTGCTCTGCAGATAATGTTCTCAGGATAAATTTCCAGCTAATGATGGCTCCGCCCGGGCAGCTTGAGTACGTGGTGGTGCACGAACTCTGCCATATAAAGGAGAAAAACCATTCTCCACGCTTCTGGAAACTGGTGGGAGAACTCATGCAGGGCTATGAGGTGCACAGGAAAGAGCTAAAAAAAGAAGGCTGGAAATACGTCCTTTAATTCCGGGCAGGCAGCTTCTTCAAATCTTCGGAATCTTCCTCAAATATATCGTCCCGTTTTTCAAATCCAGGGGATGCGCATAACCGGGAAACACACGTAAGCAGGAAACGCACGTAACCGCGTAAACAATTTATCAATTATTCAGTACTGCTAGAATAGGAAGGTATCATTCAAGATACCTTTACTATTATATACCGAGAAGAATATTCAATTATGGGCATCTGAAAAGGTAAACTTCAGAAAGCAAAAATAAGAACCATTTTTAGCAACTCACATATCACACCACTTTCCTAACAGATGCCCAACTCCACAAAAAAATGCTTTTTTTGTAGATCGAGCCCAATTGTTCTGATTGCGGTACTTTCGGGATTCTTCGCAGCGAGAGAACAAAATGCCTGAACTTCTAACAGGGTGCCTGAACTTCTTAAGGTAAAGTTATGCCTTTAAAGGCACATATTTAAAATGGGCGTTAACAACCCAACTTTTGGAAAAGGGGGTATCCTGTTCAAAAGTGAACCTGTTTCTTCGGGGGAGCGCAGGCCGGGGATGGGAAGTCCGGACCAGCATGCTGCATACAGGGATGAAGAGGCGTCCCTGGAAAAAACCGTATCCCTGTATCTGGTATCCAGGCTGGGGGAAGAGAATCTGGTCCCTATTGCTGCAGGTTTTTTATTGGTAGGTGCAGCTGCGGTAATACTGGCTCTTCGGGAAGAATCGACCTGGATTATAGTACCGGGATTTCTCCTCCTGGCAATTTCAGCTGCGCTTTTTACTTTGGAAGATTTCTATCGGTCCAGAAAATGCCGGAAATGCGGCAGGGAGTTCGCTTATGTGCCTGCAAAGGAACCCGATATAGTGAGATGGAATTTCAATATAATGGAAACCAGGTACTACAGGTGCAGGTACTGCGGGCATGAGTGTGTGGAAGTAAAAGAAAACAGCCCCCTGAGTTCTGCGGAAATGTGAGGGGCACTTTCAGTTCACCTTTCTCTTAAATGGTTTACTTTTCTCTCAAGTCTTTCAGCTCATTTCTCTCTCAAGTAATAGACTGCAACCGGGAGCAAAACGATTATTCCTATCAGGCCGCCGATGCCTCCGATCAGGCGGTTGTAATCGGGATAAACGATTGTCCAGATCCCGTAAGCCTGGGCATTAAAAACCCCGTGCATGAATGAAGCCAGGACGACACTGTCATTTTTCAGGGTCAGGGCCCCTATGTAGATCCCAAGCAGGGTGATAACCGCGACAAAGACCAGGCCTCCTGCAAGCCTGTCGGGATATCCCCCAAAGCCAATGAGGAAGACAAAGGGCATGTGCCAGATCCCCCAGATGATTCCCGAGAAAACCAGGGCCTTTTCTCTTCCCAGGGGCATTAATTTCGGAAGCAGGTACCCCCTCCAGCCGAATTCTTCCCCGAAAGCGGGGATGGAATTTATCAGCGGGGTGACTATAAGCGTGGAAAAGAAGAGCACGGCAATGAATAATGTGGGTTCCATGGGGGTTTCTTCGATCCCTGCCTGGGCCATAAAAGTTTCAAGCGTGAAGTCCGGGGAATAAAAGAGGCCCGTAATTGCGTAAATTACGATGAAGAGCAGGGGGATGAAGACCGCAACCTGCAAATAGGGCTTTTTGGGGCCGATTCTTAAGCCGGCATCCTTAAAACCCTCTTTTGTAATAAATTTCCTTACAATGAACGCCGAAATTCCCGGGAAGAACATAACTGTCGCAAGCGCAACGCTATAGTATGCCATCGTTTTGTCGGCAAGGTCAGTCCCCACATCTCTGAGGATAAGGGATACGGCAATGGTAGGAATAAAGGCGAGTGCCAGGAACCATGCAAGGCCTTTTTTATCGATTTCGTTTCTCATTTAAGTCCCCTCATTTTAGCCCCTCTCACGGAACGACTGTCCCGGGGTATTTCAGATTTAAAACAGGAGTGTATGTTTTGTTCAATAAAGTCATGTATTATTTTATTTAAAAGACACTATTCCCCGTCTTTGCGTATTTTCTTTTTGTATTTTAGCAAAATATACTTTGATGCAATAGTATATTTTAGTAAAATATGCCATGGTTACCACTCTGATCCTGACCATAAGGGATTTGCACGAAAAACCCGGTTGCATTTTTGCTTATATTTAAGCATCTGCGGCTTACTTCTAGCTGAAAGCACCCGGTAATTTTTCTCCACTATCTTTGCGGTAATTATACGGTACTTCCAAAATATGCAAATAATGCCAGTACACATTTAAAATTATATAGCATAAAAAATATTAAATACATGGGCATACGGGAACCTTTCAAACAGACCAAACAGACCACATTCGAAATCTCTTTTAATTCCTCCTTTAACCCAATTCCAATACCCGGGTGCCCAACTCTCCATATTACCAGGTCCTTGATAGATTCTGCTGAACTGCCCTAATTGCGCTTCGGCAGCAAAGTCGGGTACAGAAGCAAGATTCACAGGAAACACTGAGTTGTCAGCTGCGTGATTAAACTTTGACCTTTTTTGAGTAAACTTTTCAGATTCTGAGAAGCTTCTTTAGCCGCTTGATTTGCCACTTTCTGCTAAGATTCACCTTCTTTTTACTCATAGACTTTCTGAAATAGCCGTAAGGAGTGAGGAAAAAATAACGGTTTGAGGCGTTATTCCGGCCGCAAGGGTTTCGGATAATATCCATCTGTGAACACCGGGACGACTTTTTACCGCTCGTGTTCAAAATCCGCGGCCCTCATGACTTCCCAGAACCCGACATCGGCCCACGCAAAGCGCAGCTTTGCGGTCTTGTCCAAATGAAAAATGAAAAAGAAAAAGCGGAAATTTAAAAACCTACAGCGTTTGAATTTGCTGATTCTAGTTCAAAAGCAATACAACTCTAGTTTTATATTTAAGCGGCAGCCCCTTCTATTTAACCTCCGAACAACCATCTGCATAAGCTTCTCAACCTCTTCCCACGCCTTTCTAAGTATTCACCAATGTATCGCAGAGCGGCATATACAGTTTCTCTCACTGCGGGTGCTAATATTCATATCCTATGGACTCCTATAGGATACTATATGGCAGCTTCGACAACAATCTGTCTCGACCCAAAAGTTAAAGAGATGCTTGCAAGCCTGAAATCACATCCCCAGGAATCCTACAATTCGGTGGTTGAGAGGCTTGTTAACATGGCAATCGACCCCGAACCCCTGAGTGAAGAAACGATAAAAAGGATTGAAGAGGGGCTTGAGGATATCAAAAAAGGAAGGTACTATACCGAAGAAGAGGTCGCAAAGGAACTGGGGCTTGAGTAATGTACTCTGTGATTTATACCGAGGCAGCCCGCAAAGATCTGAAAAAGCTCCCCCACGAAGCGGCCCAGAGAGTTTACAATGCCATTAAACAAATAAAAGAAGATCCCTATTCTCACGTAAAAAAATTAAAAGCTTCACCCACCACTCCTTTTTATTCCCTGAGAGTTGGCGAATACCGTGTTGTCATGACAATCGAAAACCAGCAACTGGTTATTTTCGTCATCGAAATCGGGCACAGAAGCAAAATTTACAGGAAACACTGAATCCCTAATTGAGCCAGCAGAGTTGCGCCAGCAGAGTTGCGGCTCTGCAGTGCGCGTCCTTTTCGCTCACTTCGTTCGCTCAAGAGGACCATTTCAGAACGGTCAGATACGCTATTCCGGCCGCCAGGGTTTCGACAAGATCAATCTGAATATTCCTGCTTATTTTTGTGAGCATTTTCAGAACCCTCGGCCCTCAAGACTTCTCGGCGCCTGACAGCAGCCCCCGTTCACGAAGTGAACGGTCTTTCCCTGATGGAAAATGAAAAAGAAAAAGCGGAAATTTAAAAACCTACAGCGTTTGAATTTGCTGATTTTCGTATAACAGGACTATTCAGGGGTTTTCATGACTTCTTTTTTATATTTCATCTGCGGCCCCTTCTAACAAACCCCGAACAACCGTTTCCAGAAGTTTCTCGCTATCTTCCCCTAATTCCGCATCAGGAGCACGGTGTCCTTCCCGAATTGCGCCTCCCGAATTGCGCCTCGGGAGCACGGTGTCCTTTTCGCTGCGCTCAAGAGGACTATTCAGGGTTTCATAACTTCTTTATTATATTTCGGCGGCGGCACCTTCTAACAAACCCCTGACAACCGCCTCCATAAGCTTCTCGCTATCTTCCCTCTCTTTCTTTGATTTAGATTCGAGTTCATCGCACAAACCCATAAGCTGCTCGACCTTTTCAACGATGCGTTTTTGTTCATTGAGGGGCGGGATAGGAACAACCATTCGATCTATTATTTTTCCATTAATATTGGGATCTTTTCGAAGTCCGGCAGCGAATTTCATCCATTCTGATCTAATTGATTTTACATAACAATGTAAAAATTCAGGTAAAAAGTATTTGTTTGGATACATTCCACAAACTGATTGATTTATAGTACTTACCATCCCCAAAATACCAGATTTGCCGATTGTCCCCGCTCCTCCATACATTGCAACACATACAGTTCCAACAGGATAATACTTTAAGTTACAGTCTTTTACCGCTTCGGGAGTAATATTCTCCTCACAAGAAGTGACTATGCCATTGGTAAGATCGGTTGTTTTTACCCAATTTTCAGTTCCACCAATGAAGTAATCATGGTTTGATCTTTTAGGAGTTGTCCCACTTGATGTTAAAAATGAACTTCCAATTCTAGACCATATCCATCCAGCAGGTAATTTAAAGATCTCTTCATCAGCTTCTACAGATGGCAATGGTTCTTTTTCTCTAAGATTATACTCTTTAGCATACCTCTTTTTTTCAGCCTCAATTTTCTCAATCAAAACACTCGCTGGCTCATCCTCCGGATTCTGTTCCACAAGTTTCCCCTGAACCGCAAGCTGAAGAATCGCCTGCCTTAGTTTTTCAACATTTTCAGGGTTATCGTAGAGGAGATCAAAATTCTCGCAGATGCGCCGCCAGTGCTGTTCAAATTCCTCCTGGCTTTCGGCGCTGAGCATCCTGTCGAGGGCAGCGCTGTTGAGTTTGCTCTGAAGCTCCTGTTTTTTCTGGCGGCGGGCTTCGAGTTTGTCGCAGAGTGCCATCAGTTCGTCGACTTTAGAGACTATGCGTTTTTGTTCGGCGAGGGGTGGGAGAGGAAAAGGATTTTCGGAAAAATAGTCTTTAGGAACTCTTTTTTGTCCTGCAGACCCTGTCATTTTTGGAATCCCACCATAAATAAAATCTGGAGACTTTAAGTAAATCTGAGCATACTCAGGACTCATCAATTCTGTGAATGGTCTGAAAACATGTAACTCTGTTGTGCCGGCTCCGAATCCGTTTTTCAGCCCTTTCATAACGGCAGATTTTCCATTTTGAAAACAGGGAGTTATTTTTGCAAGAACCACATCGTTTTCAGCAAAATGTGTGAAACCTTTTTTTATTTCTTCCCATCTTCGAGTTTCTGTCTCAACAGCTTGTCCGTATTTTTCAGAAATATAAGTCATAGGAACAAATGAGACTTCTTTTTTGTCGGGAATATCATTGCGTGGATTTATCAATCCGCATTCTGAAAGAGCAGTCCATTCCCAGCTTGATGGAATTTCATAGGGAGCCTGATCAGAACCTATGGCACTTATTGATTTTGACCCTTTAGTTTTGCTTTCTTTTGTTAGCCTCTTTTTTTCAGCTTCCATTTTTTCAAGTAACACGGAAGCCGGCTCCTCATTTGGGTCCTGTGGAACGAGTTTTCCCATAACCGCAAGCTGCAAAATAAGCTCCCTTAACTTCTGCACACCATTCGGTGCCTCTGCCAGCATCTCAAAATTCGTAAAAAATGTTTCTGGGTCCATTTTTGATCTTCTTTGCTTATTCGACTACTGAGAAGAATTTGACTGCGAAATCACAGAACTGGATGATAACTTCTTTGTCAAGTTCAAATTCTTTTCGGGAGCCAAGGTAGTTTCTGGAAGTTGGGGTTACCGCTTTCCCTTCTTTCAGTTCTTTGTATGTGATGCATTTGATGTGGTTTTTCGAAACTACTACGAAGTGGCAGTTTTCGTAGGGATAGTCTTCTCCAGCGTCTTTGAGTTCGAAGGTTTCGTTTTTCCTGAATTTTACTTCGATGAAGAATACTTCGCCGGTTTTTTTGTTCTGGACAACGAAGTCCGGCATCTTTCTGATCGTGTAGGTTACGTCGTTTTTTACGCCTCTAAGCTGCTCCATGATACCGGGGATGGTGTTTTCCATGCCAAAACGGTATACGGAATAGTCCAGGTGGAGGAATAATTCTTCGACAAGGGTTTCTGCGATCCTGCCTTTGATCATGCTTTCGACAAAGTTTCCGTCCCTTTTGGAGAAATTAGATAATTTATCGGAGTCCTGGGATTTGGGAATGTTGTTGGAGTTACTATTATCATATTTGGAGCCGGAGTTGTTCTGGTGTTCCCTGCACAGGGCCTGGCCGTATTTTTCCATCGAGTATTTGAATTCCGCTTCCTTGATGTCTGATTTGCAAACTGAACAAAAGTATCCCATTTTGAAACCTCAACTATTTTATAAAATTCAATTATGATTTAAGGAGTTTATAAGTTCTTCTTTTAGCTCCTGCCGGACTTTGGAGATTTCGTTAAGCAGAGATTTGTACTTTTCCAGCAGTTCTTCAGGGTCTCCGTGGTCGTTTTCAACGGTGTTGGGGTTTTTGATGTCGAGGTTGTAGTTGCTGGCGATTACGTCTTCTACTTTGACTTTCCAGGCGAATTCGCTTTCCGTCCTGTTGTCCCACCAGGCTTTTTCGGGGGCGAACTCTTCTATGCGCATGGGTTTGGTTTTGGAGTAGGACCTGTAGCCGGCGGGGTAGGGGTGTTCGTAGTACCAGATTTCTTTTGTGGGTTCGCCTTTGGTGAAGAAGAGGAGGTTGGTCTTTATGCCTGTGTAGGGGCTGAAGACGCCGTTAGGGAGGCGGACGATTGTGTGCAGGTTGCATTCCTGAAGGAGTTTTTCTTTGATGCGGGTCTTTACGCCTTCCCCGAAAAGGGTTCCATCAGGGAGGACTATTCCGCATCTGCCTCCGTCTTTTAGGAGGTGCATGATGAGGACAAGGAAAAGGTCAGCGGTCTCACGGGTCTGGAAGTTTGCCGGGAAGCTTGTTTCTATGCCGTCTTCTTCCATGCCGCCGAAGGGGGGATTTGTCACTATTACATCCACGCGGTCTTTTTGGGTGTAGTCGCGGAGGGGGCGGGCGAGGGTGTTGTCGTGGCGGATGCGGGATGGGACTTCTATGCCGTGGAGGAGGACGTTGGTTACGCAGAGGAGGTGGGGGAGCTGTTTTTTCTCGACGCCGGAGATGGATTCCTGCAAAATGCGGTGGTCTTCTACGGAATTCACGTATTTTTCGCGGATGTGTTCGATTGTGCTGGTCAGGAAACCGCCTGTCCCGCAGGCAGGGTCCAGGACTTTTTCGCCGAGTTTGGGGTCAACCATGTCTACCATGAACTGGGTGACTGCGCGGGGGGTGTAGAACTCGCCTGCGTTGCCAGCGCTCTGGAGGTCTTTTAAGATTTTTTCATAGATTGAGCCGAAGGTGTGCAGGTCTTTTGAGCTGGTAAAGTCGATCTCGTTGATCCTGTTAATGACCTGGCGGATCAGGGTCCCGTTTTTCATGTAGTTGTAGGAGTCCTCAAAGACGTCCCTGACCACAAAACCACGGGGATCGGAGTTTTCATCAAAGGAGAGGTTCTTGAGGGTCCTGAAGAGTTTATCGTTGATAAAGTCCAGCAGGGAGTCACCGGTAATTCCCTCGGGATCGGCTGCCCAGCTCTTCCAGCGTAGCTTTTCCGGGATCGGAGAGACGTATTCGTCATCTTCCAGTTCGTACTCTTCTTCCCTCGCATCGAATATTTTCAGGAACAGCATCCAGCCGAGCTGGCTTATGCGCTGGGCGTCTCCATCCACACCTGCGTCTTTTCGCATGATGTCCTGAATGCCCTTGATTGTTGTGTCCAGTGACATGTTTTTCCTTTCCTGCAATTTGAACCGTTATAAAAAAAATACTGGGGACACTATTTTGTAATCCCACATAAGCCCTTCGAATCAGGTTTCAAGCCTATGGAAGTTTTCCTGTCAGGTTTATGGCAGTTTCTCCGGTTTTTGAATCAGGCTTCCAGAGTATAGAGCTGTGACTCGAGCCCCCGGACTGCTTCAAGGTAGCTGCTCTTGCCCCCGAACAGTTTCACAATCTCCATCGGGGTCCCTATCCTGTCAAAGGGCTGGACTTTGAGGACGCTCATGTTCTCAAGGTTCTCGATTCCGTCATCCGCATACTTGTCAAGCAGGGTGTCAAGGACTTCCTGTGCCTGTTCCCCGTATTTGCTGAAATAGTCGCTCTTTTTCACCTTTTCAGCCCGCTCTTTTCGGCTCAGGGGCGGGCGGTCGAAGGCAACATGGCAGATCAGGTCAAAGGGATCAAAGTCCTTTCCGACTTCCTCGGCAAGGGCGTCCAGCAAAACTCCCTGTTCTTCAAGTTCGGCAAGGATAACCTGCTTTTTTTCGGCTTCGTTCCAGTGTTTCAAAAAAGAGTTCAGAGACTCAAAGTCCTTGAGCAAGGTCTTTCTGGTGTAGTCTTTTAAGGATTCGGTAATCAGTTTCCCATCCGGCCCGTAGTACTGCGTGCGTTCGGTAACAACGCCCACTTCCACGTCATCAACAACATACTTCTCCCGGTCCGTTTCCTCTCCCGGCCCCCTCGGGCGGATGACTTTTCCGTCAGGCCCGTAGATCTCCACCGGGTCGCCGTCAAAGTCCGGGTCGGCAAAGAGTTCCGTTGCCTTCCTGAAGTCCATGATCGTGAAATAATACTTCCCGAAATCTTCCCGGACACGGGTCCCCCTGCCTATGATCTGCTTGAATTCGGTCATGGACTGGATGCGCTTGTCAAGCACTATCAGTTTGCAGGTCTGGGCGTCCACGCCGGTGCTCATGAGTTTGGAGGTGGTCGCAATCACAGGGTAGCGGCTCTCAGGGTTTATAAAGCTGTCAAGTTCGGCTTTTCCTTCCGGGTTGTCCCCGGTTATCCGCATCACATACTTCCGGTTTTCCCCTGCAAGGTCCGGGTTTTCATTAACAAGGGCTCCCCTCATCCGCTCTGCGTGGTCTATGTTCTCGCAGAAAACGATGGTCTTGTCAAAGCGGTTGTTTGCCTTCAAAAATTCGGTAATCTTCTTTGAGACCAGCTCGGTCCTCTTTTCAAGCACAAGGTCCCTGTCAAAGTCTTTCTGGTTGTAGATCCTGTCTTCAATTGGCCTGCCGTACTTGTCCACCTTGCCCTTTTCCGGCCTCCAGCCTGCAAGGTCTTTGTCAAGGTCTATGCGTATCACCCTGTAGGGGGCCAGGAACCCGTCTTCAATCCCCTGTCTCAGGGAATAAGTGTAGATAGGCTCCCCGAAATAGTGGATGTTCGAGATTTCCTTTGTCTCCTTCGGAGTCGCAGTCAGCCCGATCTGAGTTGCCGAGGAGAAATATTCGAGGATTTCCCTCCAGGCCGAGTCCTCGGCTGCACTTCCCCTGTGGCACTCGTCCACGATTACCAGGTCAAAAAAGTCATGTGAAAACTGCCTGTATATGTTTTTCTCCTCTTCCGTCCCCGAAACTGCCTGGTAGAGGGACAGGTAAATCTCATATGACTTCTCAGCTTCCCGGTTTTTGATCTTTGTCATCGCCTTTCCGAAATGCTTGAAATCATTGATCTTTGTCTGGTCGACAAGGATGTTCCTGTCTGCCAGGAAGAGGATTCTTTTCTTTACCCCTGCCTTCCAGAGTCGCCAGATTATCTGAAAAGCCGTAAGGGTCTTTCCCGTGCCTGTTGCCATAACGAGCAGGATTCTGTCCTGCCCTTTCGCAATTGCCTCCACAGTCCGGTTAATGGCTATCCGCTGGTAATAGCGCAGAGGCTTCCTGAAATCAATAAAATAGTCCTGGGTTACGATTTTCTGCTTGCCTTCATCAAGCCCTTTCCATTCACAATATTTCTGCCAGAGAAATTCGGGCTCCGGGAACCGGTCCAGGGGGATTTCCTCTTCCACATTCCCGAGAGTGCCGGTCCGGTCATGCACAAGGAAGCCGTCCCCGTTGGAACTGAAAGCAAACGGGATGTCCAGCATCTCAGCATACATAAGGGCCTGCTGCATGCCGTCCCCCACCGTGTATATGTTTCTCTTTGCTTCCACCACTGCCAGGGGGATATTGGGTTTGTGGTACAGGATATAGTCTGCCCTCTTAGGCTTCCCCCTGCTTGCGGTCGAGCCTTTGACAATGATCCTGCCATTGGTGAGATTCACTTCTTCCCTTATCTGGCGCTCATCCCATCTGGCCTGCTTGATCGCGGGTGTGATGAACTTCGTACAGATATCCCTTTCACTCAGTTCTTTTTTATCGACATCTTCCATTTGGCAGTCTTCCGGTTTTTCATCATATCAGACAATATATATTCATATTGTAAACCCGTTTAAACCTTAAAATCTTTACTGATTTTGCCCTTTCAGGAGTTAAAATCCAACCAGACCCATCCAGAAAAAAATTTCAAACGAGAATTAAAAAATAATAATGCCGTTTTTCAAAAGAAATCAGTTCTCAAACAGTGCAGGCAAATTTGTTTTGCCTTCATGCCTTACGAGGCTGACATTTTTCAAAATAACATATCTGTCAAACACTACCTGGTCAGAGATCACATTTTCTGTTGCTAAAGTGAAGTAGCATCCATTATCTTCTAGTCCAGTCCCGTTTTTTATATAGACCGTTTCACCGTTCCTGTAGAGGAAGATGTGGCCTTTTTTCGGGGCATAGATTCTATTATCTTCAATCCAGTACTCCGACTCTGTAAAATTCGCCGTCATATACGGGAAATAAAAATTATACAGACCTCCGGTTGGATTCGGTTTTTGTATCGGCGGATTCCACTCGCAGGGAAACGCGGCCTCTTCTACTATAGTATTTGAATAAATGGTGGCAGTATCATTTTCCAGGAAAAACAACCCATCCGGGTGCAGGACATGGAGCCCGTCTTCAACTTTAATTGTTGTGTATCTGGGGTCTCCCAGTATTTGTTCAGGGAAGAAGTGGTAGACTTGCCCTTCATTAATGCCCAGGTACGAACTGCCTATTTTTTGCCCGATATCCCCGTTTAATTTTACAGTGGTTTTTGTTGAGAAGGCTTCCAGGCCCTCGGTGCCAGAAATCTCAGCGTCAGAGTTCTCAACTCCCTCATCTTCTGATTTTAAAACTTCAGCTTCCGTGAAATCCGCCTCAGCACCTGGAGCACCTAACGCCGGATTAATTTCAATTTGCTCCCCGTTAGCTGCAGAGGCGTTTTCTGCAGAATCTTTTGTTTCAGAAATTTCCGGGGCGCTGACGGCGTCCTCCTCCGGGGCATTATCCTGTTCTGTACAACCCGCCGTTAAAATGACGAGAAATAAAATCATCACAATGAACTTTTTCATTTTCTACCGTCCTCTTTTTTCCAGATTGCAAAAAACCCGGCAATGCTGTCAATATATCTTTACATTGTAACCCATTATTCCTTAAAATTTTTACGAAATATTCCTGTATAAATAAAAATTCCAATATGTCCGCCCGCAAAAATACTTATATTTATAATCATTATATTCATAAGTATTATGAATTTCTACTCCCGGGAAAAAGAACTCGAACTAATGGACCTCCTCTACGGGTCCCGCCCCTCTTTCCTGGTCATAACCGGCAAACGCAGGGTCGGAAAAACCGAACTTATCCGCCAGTTCATGAAACAGTTCACGGAGCAGGCAGGAAAGGGCGGCAAGGAAGGAAAAGGCAGACAGGCAGAAAATGAAGGAAAAGCCGGCAAGAACGAAAAGGACGAAAAGGACGAAAAGAACGAAAAAGCCGGAAAGGAAGGAAATGCCCTCTACTTTTTCGTGGACAGCAACAAGAGCATAGGGCTTTTGATGGAAGAGTTCGGGCAGGTCCTGAAGTCCGGGCTTGGCCTCCCCGACTATATTAAGGTGGATGAACCTGAGGCTTTTCTGGAATTCCTGACCTCTTACGAAGGGGACCTGGTAGTTGCCATTGACGAGTTCCAGCGGTTTCAGAAAATCTATCCTTCTTTTATTTCACAGCTCCAGAGGTACTGGGACCTGAAGCCGGAAAAGTCCCGGCTCTTCCTTGTTGTTTCGGGCTCCTCCGTGGGCATGATAAAAAAGATCTTCATCGAGGACAAAGCCCCGCTTTTCAAACGGGCGGACAATATCCTGACCCTGAAGCCTTTCGGGGTCCGTGAGGTCTTTGCAATGCTCGAAGACCTGGGGGTCAGGGACAGTGAGGAAAAGCTCAAGCTCTACTTCCTGTTCGGGGGCACGGTTTACTACTACAGGCTCTTTGAAAAATACGGGTGCAGGAGTTTTGAGGATGCCCTTGAAAAGCTCATCTTCAGCGACTTTGCGCCGCTAAGGGATGAAGTCCGGGATGTCCTTATCGAGGAGTTCGGAAAGGAACATGCCACCTACTATGAGATCATCTCAGCCGTTGCCAGGGGGAAGGCTTCCCAGAGTGAAATTTCCGACCTGACCCACGTCTCGCCAAATTCCCTGGGAAATTATTTTTACGACCTGATAGACCTGCTGGGCGTCCTGGAATACCGGATCCCGGTGCCTGAAAAGCCGGGCAGGAGCAAGAAGGGGAGGTATTTCCTGAAGGACAATTTTTTCAGGTTTTACGGGTACTTCATCTATCCCCGGCTCAGCCAGTACATGGCAGGGAACTACGGACTTCTCCTCGATAAAGTCCGGCAGGAATGGAGCAGCTACACAGGTCTCCTTTTCGAAGCCCTGATGAGAGATTTGATCACCGCCGAACTTGCAGGCGAATATCCGGAAATAGGCCCCTGGTGGGACAGGCGGGGGAACGAGATTGACCTTGTGGGGCTCAGCCCCGGAACAGGGAAGGGAAAAGGAAATGGCTCTAACACTGGCCTCTACCCCGGCCCTGAAACCGGAAAAGTCCTGCTCGTGGAAATCAAGGACAGGGAGCTCTCGGAAAAAGATGCAAGAAAAGTTCTCAGCTCCACACTCGAAAAAGCAAAATACATCCCGGGGTGCCGGGACATGCAGATCGAAGTGGGGATTGCAGCAAGAAAAATAGGGGGCAGGAAAAAGCTTGAAGACGAAGGCTTCCGTACGTGGGAACTTAGGGATTTCACCCTTTCCCTTTAACCTTCTCCACTATCCCTTCCGCAGCCATGATGCCGGTTGCAGCCGCATTTACGATGTCTCTTGAAAGCCCTGCCCCGTCCCCGGCTGCAAAGAGGTTCTTGATTCCGGTTTCCATGTTCCTGCCGACTTTGAGGTGCATGGCGTAGAACTTGACTTCGGGAGCGTAGAGGAGGGTCGAGTCCGAGGCAACCCCCGGGATGATCTCGTTTAAGATCTCCAGGCCTTCGATGATGTCCATGACTATCCTGTGGGGAAGGGCCATGGAGATGTCTCCGGGGGTAACGTCTTTTAAGGTATTGGCCACGAGGTTTCTTGCGAGGCGCTCTTCTGTTGAGCGGCGGCCGCGCCTGAGGTCGCCCATGCGCTGGAGGACAGGTTTTCCCCCGCCGATCGTGGTTGCCAGTTTGGCGATTGAGCGGGCGTATTTTGTGGTGTTTTCCATGGGCTTGGTAAGTTCGATTCGGACCATGAAGGCAAAGTTGGTGTTTTCGGAGAAGGTTCCGGACATGGAGTGGCCGTTTGTTGCGACAAAGCCCTCATACTCTTCCTTTACCACAAAACCCCGCATGTTGGTGCAGAAGGTCCGGACAAAGTCGTCGTAGCGCCGGGTCTGGATGTGGAACTTGGGGTCGCGGTTGATCCGGGTCACGGGGTCCATGATGATTGCCGGGACTTCTACCCTGACCCCGATATCGATTCCCCCGTAACTGGCCTCGATTCCGTGCTTTTCAATAATTTCAGAGACCCAGTCGCAGCCCCTCCTGCCGGGTGCCAGGAGCACGTAATAGGCCCGGAGAGTCTCCCCGCCGGCAAGCACAACGCCCCGGCAGGTCCCCTCTTCCACGATAAGGTCTTCGACCTCGCTTTCCAGCAAAAAGTCCACACCTTTCTTGACAAGGTCCTTCTTGAATCTCCCGATCACGTCAGGGGCGTTGTCCGAGCCTATATGCCGCTGCTTGATCTCGATAAAGCGGGCCCCGACCGAAGCCGCCCTGCGTTTCAGTTCGTCGATTTCCGGGCCTTCGGTGAGCAGGGACCCTTCGG
The DNA here is from genome assembly GCF_024372725.1 of Methanosarcina sp. KYL-1. GTDB lineage: Archaea > Halobacteriota > Methanosarcinia > Methanosarcinales > Methanosarcinaceae > Methanosarcina. The sequence continues at coordinate 32,473 of NZ_VOUA01000019.1, read as the reverse complement.
GTGCCCCGAACTTCAAAAAGACCTTATCCACCCGGTTTACGAGTTCCCAGGCCTTGTCCTGGTCCCCGGTAAGGGCTGCCAGGTCTCCGCCGATGTCCGGGCGCAGGTTCAGGGTCCCGTCGGAAAACGTCCCGCAGCCCCCGACCCCGCACATGATATCGCAGGGGGTGCAGTGTATGCAGTATCCCAGGGTTTTCATGGGGCACTGGCGTTTCTCGATGTCCTTTCCCATATCAACGATCAGGATATTAAGCGGCTGCTTTGCAAGCTCGTATGCCGCAAACATCCCGGCTGGCCCTGCCCCGATTATCAAAACGTCATATCCGGGCCTGGCTCCCCCCTTCCCTGGAACCTGCTTTTCCGTATCCATGGCTGTATCCCCGTAAGAATTCGTAAGAAAACTCAGATTAATCAGATTAATCAGATTATTTGTAGAAATTTTAGAAAACTCAGCACATCAGACTTTACAAAAATATCAGATATAAAGATATCAGACATTATAAAGAACGCTGTACTTACTTTTATACCCTCCTTTCATCCCCTGAGTATAAAAGGTCCCCTGGACATAAAAAACGTACCTGTTTGCCCGGATGCAACCACGCTCCCGAGATTCAGGACGCAGTTATCACAGGCAAAACCCGGAATAGGCAAACATCCGGGAAGATTTGCAGGTTTATAGTTACAGGCTTATGGCCCTGAAGGAAAACATAAACATGAAAGCCATAAACAACATTACAAACATCATAAACGGAAATAACCTGTTCATATGACTAACCCCACAGTTACTTTATCAATAGTAAACCACACAACCAACCGAATGAACCGGGAATTGAGGGAACTGAATTGAACGCAACCACGAGACCAATTCAGCTACTCAATTAATCGGGAATTGAGGGAACTGAATTGACCCCAACAAAAAGTCCAATTCAGTTACTCAACCTGGGAATTAAGGGAACTGAATTGACCCCAACCAAAAGACCAATTCAGTTACTCAACCTGGGAATTAAGGGAACTGAATTGACCCCAACCAAAAGACCAATTCAGTTACTCAACTTGGGAATTGAGTGAACCGGATTGAACGCAACCACACAATCAATCCAGTACTCAATTAACTACGGTTATTCGATTAATGTAACACTACATCAACTATATACTACCGTATACTATAAGAACCTTTCACTTTTTTTCCATAATTTAGGAAGTTTATAGGAGAACTTACTCAATATTGTGAGCGAGTAGAGTGTATAAAAGAGAAGTTAGGACAACATATGCAGAGTTCGACTATCCATCGCTATATTTAGACTTTCTATATATAATAAGACTATTTTTTATTCCACAGCCAGCCAATTCCATGTGCATATGCCCCTAAATATCCACCATCCGTATCTTCATATCCCACTTACTTAATTAAAAAAATGTTTAAGTGTTCCGCACCACAAAAGAATGACAGATAAAAGCATTGTAGACAGATAAAAGCATTGTAGACAGATAAAAGCATTGTAAGTACATTGTCAGTACATTGTCAGTCAATAATCTGAGAAGTTTCATCTGAGAAGTTTCTCACCGTATTCTTTTAACAACTAGTTTCTTTACAGCTTTTTTCCCGCTGCCGTCCTCGCAGTTCCCGCTTTCTTCAGCTGCCCCGTTTTCTGCCGCTTCAGTCCAGACCTTGAAGTGGGAATCGCTTGCCGCCCCGAGGTCCCTGATACGGATTTCAACGGGCTTTTCCCGTGTTGCCTCTATCCTCCCGATGAACTTCTGGTAAAAAGCTTTTGCTGCGGCTTTTTCAGGTACCTGGGCGGAGATTACTCCGAGCATGGCCCCGTTTTCATCGGTTGCAACAAAGGTCTTTTCCCTGGGCTCCTTTACGCTGGCAGGCTCCTGCTTTACGGCTTCCCGCCTGAGCTGCCTTCTTACCCTGTCAAGGGCAGCGCCTGAGTCCCGGACTGCCACGGATTGTCCGGAGGCGGCAATTTCGGAGAGGTGCTTTTCTTTTTTCTGAGGGGGGACGTAAGGGGCTTTTCCCAGGAGCTCATGCAGGAGCATTATTGCAGCCTGCTTGTCCAGGGGCTCATTATTGTTCCCGCACTTGGGGGACTGGATGCAGCTCGGACAGCCGCTTTCGCAGGGACAGGTCTCGATGGCTTTCAGGGTGCCGTCCAGGACCTGTTCAATCAGGTCGTAGCCTTTTTCGGCGTACCCGACGCCTCCCCTGTGCCCATCATAAACGAAAATCCCGCTTTTTCCACCCAGGTCGGGATGGGAGGGGGTAGAAAGGCCGCCCACGTCGCTCCGGTCCACAAGGAGGTGGAGGGGGTACATGGAAATCATGGCATGTTCCACGGCATGGATCCCGCCCGCAAAGTCAAGCTTATGCTCTTCTACCCTCTCCTGCAGCCGGGCCGGGAGTTTTAACCAGAGGGCCACGGTCTGAAGGGCGATTGGCGGCATCTCGAGCTCGTGGGCGCTCATGGTCTCATTGCTGTAGGTCTGGACCTTCCTGTACCCGACCACCCGGTCCGTGACCTCGACTTCCCCGAGCCCCACCTCCACGTCCGGGGCGTGCATGAGGGCCTTTGCAGCGTAGGACTCCTGCAGGGCCACGGAAGAGTCAATCATGGGCTTTGTGTGGTAACTGTCATGGGTCTTTACTGCATGGATCTCTTTTTTCTCGTGGTCGATCCTGTTTATATAGTAGGGCTCGCCCCTGTGCATATAAACGGCCCCGGGGTGGCATTCCCGAAAAGCCAGGGTCTCTTCGATGTCCTTTTCGATCGGAAAGCTTTTTTCCCCTTCAAAAGCCAGGAGGGAATACGTGTTGCTGTCGATTCCCCTGAGGGAGACCTGTTTGTACGGGAAGGGGTCCGTGGAAAACTTCGGGTCGTCCCCTGCAAGCAGCCCCTCTGCCTCCAGGAGTTCCACAACCCTGGAAAAACCTTTTCCGAAGTACTTCTCATCCCGGGCCCGCAGGGGGATTTCTTTTGCCGCACAGAGCAGGTGTCCTGCCAGGATGTAGGGGTTTTTGGGGTTTAGCACAGCGTTTTCACTGCCCCTTTCAAAAAAGTCGGCAGGGTTCCTCATATAATACTGGTCAAGGGCGTTTGTGCCTGCGACCAGGACCACCACGCTTTCGTTCCCGCTCCTGCCTGCCCTTCCGGCCTGCTGCCTTGCACTCATGACCGTGCCCGGGTACCCGTCAAGGATGCAGGCGTCAAGGCTTCCGATGTCAATCCCCAGTTCAAGGGCATTTGTGGAAATCACGCCCTTTAATTCTCCGGAAGCCATTTTCTTTTCGATCTCCTCCCTTTCCCGGTCGAAGTAGCCGCTCCTGTAGGAACAGATGGCAGAGGAAAGCCCCTTTTCCCTCAAAAGTTCCCTGCAGCTTTTGTACATCCGCTCCACTCCCTGCCTCGCTCTCGTAAAGGCAAGGGTCTGCAGCCCTGCCTGCACAAAATTTGAAAAGAGGGTGGAAGCCTCGTAAAAGCTGCTCCTTCTCAGGGTTGTCCCCCTTTTGTTAAGGTACAGGGGCGGGTTCCAGAAAACGAACTGCTGGGGCCCGTGGGCCGAGCCGTTCCTGTCTATCACCGCAGCTTCCCTCCCAATCAGGGCTTCCGTATGCTCTTTAGGGTTCCCGATGGTTGCCGAACAGCAGATAAACTGCGGAGAAGCCCCATAGTACTCCGCAACCCGCAAAAGCCTGCGCAGGAGGTTTGCCATATTGCTCCCGATAACGCCCCTGTAGTAGTGGCTCTCGTCCACGACAATGAATTTCAGGTTTGAAAAAAAGCGCTTCCAGAGGTGGTGCCAGGCCAGGAAGCTCATGTGGATCATCTCGGGGTTCGTGAAGACCACGTTTGTCTGTCCATCCCGGATTTTCCTCTTCTGGGCATCGGAAAGGGCTCCGGTGTAGCGGGCGATGCCTGCCCCTGACTTAAGCCCTTCCTCAAATTCCAGGAAGGTCTTGAGCTGGTCGTTTACCAGGGCGTTGAGCGGAGAGATGTAAAGAGCCGTAGCTTCAGGGTCTTTTAAGACCGCTTCAAAAATCGGGATCAGGTACGTAAGGGACTTTCCGCTTGCCGTGGTCGTGCAGAGCACAATGTCCTTTCCCTCCCGAACCTTTTCGATAGCTTCCGCCTGGTGGGTATAGAGCTTTTCGATCCCCATCCCAAAAAGGGCAGCGTTAACCTCCGGTTTCAGTTCCAGAGGTGAATAGGAAGCTTCCCTTTCAGGGGTCTCTTCGATATGCACTACCTGGTTTTCATACCTGGGAGAAGCTTTTATTTCATTAAGCAGGCGGGAGATATTCATTTTTCGGCTCCATTTTTTTATCCATACCTTATGCTCCGGTCGACCACTACTCGGGAGTTATTTTTGATACTTTATTTTTCCGGTATGGATGAAGATTGCGCCTAATTTGAAAGAAGCGAAACGGCTCAAGTGGGGAGCGGCACGGGACGGGATAGACTGAAAGATCACGGGTCGAAAAAAGACTCCATTTTTTCATAGGTAGAATTCATTTCTTCCAGAGAGTTCTGAAGGTTATCAAAGTCCAAACCCATTGATTCCTGATCTGAATTGATATCCTCAAGAGTAGAGTTTGCAATCTCAATCTCCAGGTTTATCATTTCCCTGCTCATGTTCAGGGCTTCCTTACTCTGATTTATTGATTGGAAGGCAAAGTCCAGGTCCCCACTTGCGTTTACCAACCCCGTGTTCGAATCAACATACACGAGACCCTTTTCTAAAGACTCCAGCATGGAACTTATATAATCCAGTATTTCGGTTGCTGCCTGCAAAAAGTCTTTCATGGGGCCGAGAACCGAGTTTATCATTTCTGAAAGGGAGTTTACACTATCTACGATTGGTTCCGGCATGTCGGATACGGATAGGTCTCCTTCGGTTCCATCTCCCGAGCTCTCTTCAGCCAGCACGGGTTGCACCGTTGAGACGGCTGCTATTAAGACAAGTATTACTCCCATAAGCAAAATTCTTTTATTCATACACACCCTCGCTGAAACCAAAATTACCTGCATAAATATTAATTCAATAACAGTGCCAATTGTTAACGAGATGTAATTTGCTGCAATATATTGATATATAACAGTTTGATTTAAATTACTAAATTATATAAATAGATTTACAATAACGGTTCATCTCAGGGCTTTATGGTTCATCTCAGGGTTTTCTGGTCATTTATTTTCGGCGGGGCAAAGCTTTAAATCAGATGATTCAGTTCTATCGCATTGTTTCATTTTCGGGATAGGGTCCCGTTGGAATGTAGTCCTGTAGCCAGGGCTGAACCGTGAAACAAGAAGTGAAACCAGGTGTAAAAATTGTCAAAATCTTTTTACGGATACGTACGTGACGCATGGAAAAACCCTGATGAGACTTATGTGAACGAGCTCCGCTGGGAGCGCCTCCAGGTCTGGAGAAAACAGGGATCTGTTACCAGGATCGAAAGGCCTACCAGAATTGACAGGGCACGCACACTCGGATACAAGGCCAAGCAGGGCATTGTAGTCGCCAGGGTAAGGGTGCGCCGCGGAGGGCTCAGGAAGTCCAGGTACATACGCGGGAGAAGGACCCAGAAGATGGGCAAGAACAAGATCACCGGAGGCATGAGCATCCAGAGGATCGCCGAGTCCCGTGCAGACCGCAAGTACCCCAACCTTGAAGTCCTGAACTCCTACTGGGTAGGCGAAGACGGAAAACACAAGTGGTATGAAGTAATCCTTGTGGACCCGCACCACCCTGTAATCAAGAGCGACAAGAACCTGAACTGGGTCTGTGACCCGTCCGTCAGGGGAAGGGCCTCCAGAGGCAAGACCAGTGCCGGCAGGAAGGGTAGAGGTCTGTCAACACGCGGCAAGGGTACTGAAAAGACCAGGCCGAGCATCCGCGTACACAAGAGTCGAGGCAAGTGATTCACCACATAATGCTGCGTGTGATTGCACACGCAACCGAAGACACATCCAGAGTCCGCGAGGCTCTGGACTTTTTTTTATTAGGTGCCGGGGTCCGGGACGGGCGTGAGCGAATAGAAGAGCTTTCGGCTGAAGGGCACCACGGAAATCCCATTACCATCCTGAGCGTGCAGCTTAAAAGAAAGGCTGAGTGCCTGGGCTTTGCCCGCTTTGTCCGGGAAAACTTTTCGGACGAAGACCTGGAACTGCTCAGGGGAGAAATGCCCGAGAGGCTGGACGAAGCCCAGTTGTTCCATCTCCGCTTTGACAAACAGGCTGCGTACCTGCAGCAGGTGAAACTGACCGATTCCTCGGATGCTATCACCGCAAAGGTCAAGATAGAGACCTATCCGAAGAGCCGGGAGAAAGCCGGTGCAATTGTGGAGGAATTGTTTGGGTAAACCGAAGTTTTATGACTTTTGCGTGCATGCAGCTCCTGATGGCGAAAATACTGTAGGGGAGATGGCTTCCCTGGCCCGCCATTTCGGGTACAGCGGTTTTGCACTGACCAACCATTCGGACAAACTCCCAAAAACCCGGCCCTTACTGCCTGAGGCAGATGGTTTTGAAGTTTTCAGGGGAATCGAGCTGGTCGAAGAAAACCCCTCAAAACTCCACGGGATGATAGGGAAATTCCGGAGTAATGTGGACGTCCTGATAGTGCACGGCGGCTCCGAAGCGGTCAACAGGGCTGCGGTTGAAAATCCGCGGGTTGACATCCTGAACCACCCGTCCTTTGACAGGAGCAGCGGGTTAAACCAGGTGCTGGCAAAAGCTGCAGCAGAAAACGGTGTGGCTATAGGGCTGAACCTGAGGCCCCTGCTCCATTCCAGAGGTTCCAGGCGCATCCGCCTGCTTTCGGACCTGGGGGCAAACCTGGACCTCGCCAGGAAATACGATGTATCCCTGGCCCTGACAAGCGATGCGATGTCCTGTTTTGACCTCCGCGCCCCAAGGGAGATGCTTGCCCTGGCCGAAGTCTGCGGGCTTGAGGAAAGCGAAGCCCTTGAGGCCCTGAGCACTGTTCCGGAAAGGATCCTGGCAAAGAACCGCCCCGGTCCCGGAATTATCCGGGAAGGTGTGGAAGTGCTTGAAGAGGAGGACTTCTTTTGAAACGTCTTATGCCTTCGCTCCGCGCAAAAAAGCGCTACCTGCCCTTTGAGCTTATCTCCGAAGAACCTGCAAGCCGGAGCGACCTGGTAAGGGAAATTATGGCATCTGCTGCTTCCCTGCTAGGGGATGTTACAGCCAGCGAATGCGACATAAAAGTGCTCGGGTTCGAAGAAGGAAAGGGCATCATCCACTGTTCCCACATAAAAGTGAAGGAAACAAGAGCTGCCATGGCCGCCCTCACCCGGATAAACGGGAAACGTGCAACCCTTCATGTGCTTGGGTCATCAGGCACGGTTAAAAGGGCCACGGAAAAATTCCTTGCAAATTACGAGCCCTTTGAGCCCAAAGCGGAAAACGTTCAAGAATAAGAACGTAAAGGGTAAAACCGGAACAGGGTTGCATACGGACAAATCCGTATGTCCGCATATGCCGATGCCTGTATGAGCCGGTAACTGTATATGCAGGATAAGCATTAGAGATGCCTGAAGTTATAAGGCAAAGCTATTAAATTGAAAGTAGCCGAAGTTAGCAGCCTGATTGAAAGCAGCCTGAACTAGCTGTCTGATACTTACAAGTTAGAGATAAGTTAGAGCTGCCTGACTGAAAGCAAACTGAGTTAGTTGTCTAAATATGATATATATGATAGATATAGTCAGATCATAGATATGGTCAGAGCTGCTTAACTGATAGCTGTCTAATGTATAATATAGTGAATGGTTATTAAGTAACAGGAATTATATTATTGATTGCAGAAGGCTGATTAAGAAGGCCAGACGACAAAAAGCCGGTCGCAGAAGTTTAGCTTGCATAAAGCTGATTGCGGGGAGATTTGCCGGGAGATTTGCCGGGAGATGACAAAAATAAAGCTCTTCCGGGATATCCGGCCCTGGAAGTGCGGGAACCCGGAGAAAGGAGATTATTAAGGCCGGCCTTCGCCCCGAAACGCGGGGAACTGCAAGAGGCAAAACTCCCTTAAAGGCGCAAATCTGGCTTTAAGGGCAGGAAAAGTTCAGTGCTTTCACAAGCATTATAACTGAGTAAATACACTTTATTAACGGACTTTGTTAACGTTGGAATGGACCTTCAAGCAATGCTGAACGGTCATTCAAGTGCGCGAATCCAGATTTCGCTTGGAAAAAAGACCTTGCAGGGTAGAAGTGCCTTCTAATTCCCTGTAGTGGGGGTATTTTCCGCTGGTTTCGTCCGGAAAGCCGATAAAGGCAGAAAGTCCTGAAGTTAAGGCTTGAAAAACTCTAATAAGGAATAAATGCTCTATAAGAAATCCAGAACCGGTTTTCTTCTAAGAATGAGGGTTTCAAAGACTTTAAGGGCCTGAAATTTCGGGATGTCCGCACGGGCTTTACGACCACCGACCGAAGCCTTTTTTGGGCAGGCAGTGGTTACCTGGCGAATCTGCGGACCTGAAGTACCTTGAAGAGAAAAACAGGTCCGGCTCCGGGCCGGCAAGGCTTGAAGCAGTATACGTTTATAGAAATTAATCCAAGGAGATACGGAATATGCAGATGGCACCACAGATGGGTTATGACAGGGCAATTACGGTATTCAGCCCTGACGGAAGACTTTTCCAGGTAGAATATGCCCGCGAGGCGGTCAAAAGGGGAACAACAGCCGTGGGAATCAAGGCAGCCAATGGGGTAGTGCTGCTGGTCGACAAGCGTATAACAAGCAGGCTCGTGGAAGCCGAGTCAATTGAAAAAATTTTCCAGATTGACGACCACATAGGAGCTGCAACGTCGGGCCTGGTGGCTGACGCCCGCTCTCTTGTTGACAGGGCCCGGGTAGAAGCACAGGTAAACCGGGTCTCCTATGACGAACCCATAGGTGTAGAGGTAATCTCAAAGAAGATCTGCGACCACAAACAGACCTATACCCAGTACGGAGGGGTGCGCCCCTATGGGACTGCCCTCCTGATTGCAGGTGTTGACGACCACAAGCCCAGGCTCTTTGAGACCGACCCGAGCGGCGCCCTGCTGGAATACAAGGCAACAGCCATCGGAGCCGGCAGGAATGCGGTAGTGGAAGTCTTTGAGGCAAATTACAAGGAAGACATGGACATCGATGCAGCAATCCTTCTCGGAATGGAGGCGCTGTACAAAGCTGCCGAAGGCAAGTTCGATGCCGGTACCCTTGAAGTGGGTGTTGTGTCCCTGGAAGACAAGCAGTTTAGAAAACTCGTGCCCGAAGAAGTCGAGAGTTATGTCCAGCAGATCCTTGAGAAACACAAGGGTGCAGAGGACAAAGAATAAAACCTATATAGCATTCAGGAATGAGTACTCAGAAAATATTCTGGGATCAGAAAATATTCTGATACTCAAACTTAAATTTTAGGAAGGTATTCGAAAATGGTGTCCCTGGATGAGGCAGTGAGTGCACGGCTCAAAAGAGGCAGCAAACATTTCGAAGTTCTGGTCGAGCCTGAAGGAGCTCTGGCTTACAAGCGAGGAGAGGAAGTAAACTTAGAAGACATCCTCGCAGTCGAGACCATATTCGAAGATGCAGGCCGAGGGGACCGGGCAGCAGAATCAGATATTCTTAATGCTTTTGAAACAACCGATCCCTATGAGATTGCCGCCGTGATCCTGAAAAGCGGAGAGCTCCAATTAACCGCTGAGCAGAGAAAACGCATACTTGAAGAAAAAAAGAGAAAAGTTATATATACCATTTCCAGGAATGCAATAAACCCCCAGACAAGGGCCCCGCATCCTCCGGCCCGTATAGAAAAGGCGATGGAGGAGGCAAAGGTGCATATAGACCCTTTGAAAAGCGTGGATCAGCTGGTAAGCATCACAATGAAAGCCATCAGGCCGCTTATCCCCATACGCTTTGAAGAAATCGATGTTGCTGTGAAAATCCCTCCCGAATATGCCCCAAAGGCATATGGGGACATTTCCAGGGCCGGGACAATTACGAAAGAGGAATGGCAGAAAGATGGTTCCTGGGTTGCAGTGGTCAGGATTCCGGCAGGAGTCCAGACTGATTTTTACGCTCTTTTAAATCATCTCACAAAGGGAGAAGCTCAAACTAAACTTTTATAAGAGGATGTTGGATGGATAAAAAAATAGTGATCCCTGGTGACCTGTTGTCCGGAAATGTGAAAAAAGCCGGATACGGGACATATGTCAAGAACGATAAAGTCTATTCTTCGTTGTGCGGTATTGAAAACATCAAAGAGGAGAGGGTTGGAGTGATCCCTCTTGCCGGGACCTATATACCTTCCCCGAATGACGTTGTGATAGGGATCGTTATTGTGGTCACCCCATCCAACTGGATAATGGACATTGCTTCTCCTTATGATGGCCTGTTCCATGTATCCGAATATCCCAGAAGAGTCGAATCACGAGAGATGTCTGGAATCCTTGATGTAGGCGACGCAGTAATTATCAGGGTAAAAGATGTGGACAGTTCCATGAAAGTCGAACTTGCCCTGAAAGAGTCAAACCTTCAAAAGCTCAGGACGGGACAGATTGTTGAAGTTGCGCCCGTAAAAGTCCCCCGTGTGATAGGACACGGCGGTTCCATGATCTCGATGCTGAAGAAAGAAACTAACTGCAGCATTTTTGTTGGCCAGAACGGCAGGATATGGATCGATGGAAAAGATGAAGATATGGAGCTTTTGAGAAAAGGACTGCAGGCAATTGAATCCGAAGCCCAGCGTTCCGGATTGACAGATTGGGTCTATAATTTTTTGCAAAATGAACGGATTAGGCAGAAAGAGCCTAAAGCCAGTACATTTTTTAAAAATGAGAAGAAAGACGTGGCCGAAACAAAAGAAGTCCATGCCGAAGAGACCTATAGGAAAATCGATGCACTGTTAGACCCGAAGTAATGTCCGGTTTGCAGGACTGAAAGGGATTTGTAGGAAAACCCTCTGTTATGAGAACTTTGTTGTAGGAAGTTGTTTGGAGATTAAAGTATGAGCGATAAACCTGAAAAATTAATTACTGAGGATGGGCTGCGTCTTGATGGGAGGCGTGTGGATGAAATCAGGCCCATGAAAATAGAAATCGGCGTACTCTCTAGAGCCAATGGTTCCTGTTATCTTGAATGGGGCAAGAACAAGATCCTTGTGGGCGTATACGGCCCCAGAGAAGCACACCCCCGCCGCACCCAGCGCTCAGATTCCGCAGTTATCCGTTATAGATACAATATGGCATCTTTCTCCGTAGAAGACCGCGCCCGCCCCGGCCCAAGCAGGCGGAGCATCGAAATCTCGAAGGTCTCAAGGGAAGCTTTCGAACCCGTGATTATGGCCGAGCTTTTCCCTAAAGCCGCTATTGACATCTTTGTGGAAGTACTCCAGGCTGATGCAGGGACAAGGACTGCGGCAATTAATGCTTCGAGCATAGCCCTGGCAGATGCTGGAATACCCATGAAGGGCCTTATCACCTCCTGTGCTTTCGGAAAAGTGGACGGGCAGGTAGTGCTTGACCTCAATAAGGACGAGGACAACTACGGCGAAGCAGACTTCCCGGTAGCCATGACCCAGGACGGGGAAATTACCCTCCTCCAGATGGACGGGCACCTCACCCAGGAAGAAATCAAGAGAGGCATGGAACTCGTAAAGATGGGATGCAAGCAGATCCTTGAAATCCAGCAGGCAGCCCTCAGGACGAAGTTCACGGCCCCGGCAGAAGAAGAACCTGCAGGAGAGGCCGGAGCTGAAGAGAAAGCAAAGGAAGCAGAAGCTGAAGCAGCTCCTGAATACGCCCTTGAGGCAGCAATTCTTGAGAAATCCATTGAAGAAGTTGTCGAGGAGGAAGAAGACTCCGAAGAAGCTTTCGCTGAATTCCAGGGTACTGAAGTAATTCCGGAAGCTGAAGAAGAAGCCGAAGCTGAGGAAGAAGAATTCGAAGAAGAAACCGAAGCTGAGGAAGAAGAATTCGAAGAAGAAACCGAAGCAGAGGAAGAAGAAGAATTCGATGAAGAAACCGAAGCTGAGGAAGAAGAAGAATTCGATGAAGAAGCCGAAGCTGAGGAAGAAGAAGAATTCGAAGAAGAAACCGAAGCAGAGGAAGAAGAAGAAGAATTCGAAGAAGAAACCGAAGCAGAGGAAGAAGAAGAATTCGAAGAAGAAGCCGAAGCAGAGGAAGAAGAAGAATTCGAAGAAGAAGCCGAAGCAGAGGAAGAAGAAGAATTCGAAGAAACCGAAGCAGAGGAAGAAGAAGAATTCGAAGAAGAAACCGAAGCAGAGGAAGAAGAAGAATTCGAAGAAACCGAAGCAGAGGAAGAAGAAGAATTCGAAGAAACCGAAGCAGAGGAAGAAGAAGAATTCGAAGAAGAAACCGAAGCAGAGGAAGAGCCCAAAGCAGAGGAAGAAGAAACCGAAGCAGAGGAAGAGCCCGAAGGCCCCTGGAAGGTAGTAAAAGACCCGTCCAATGTAGAGTCCAGAGGTGAAAACAATGAGTGACGTTATCCCCACCCTTAAGAAAGATTACATTTACAACCTCATGATCAAAGGGAAGCGCCTGGATGGGCGCGGGTTTGAAGATTTCAGGGACATAAAGCTCGAGACAAATGTTATTGCCAAGGCCGAAGGTTCTGCCAGGGTTACCCTTGGAAAGACCCAGGTCCTTGTGGGCATAAAGCTCCAGACAGGCACTCCTTTCCCCGATTCCAGGGACGAAGGCGTGATCATTACAAATCTGGAACTGAACCCGATTGCTTCTCCGAGCTTCGAGCCGGGGCCCCCGAGAGAAGAGGGGATCGAAATGGCCCGGGTCGTTGACAGGGGAATCCGGGAATCAGGCGCAATTGATATAAAGAAGCTTTGCATAACGGAAGGGGAATCCGTCTGGATCGTCTTCATAGACGTCCATGTCCTCAACGATGAAGGAAATATCATTGATGCATCCTGCCTCGCTGCAATTGCAGCCCTCATGACCACCATGGTCCCGAACAAGCAGCATGGACTCGGAGAGGACGTGCCCCTTGCAATGAAGGAAATGCCTGTGGGTGTGACCCTGGCCAAGATAGGTGGAAAACTGATGGTTGACCCATCCCTGGACGAGGAAGCTGTTTGCGAATCAAAGCTGACAGTGGTGTCCAGTTCGGACGGCTCGGTTAACGGCATGCAGAAAATGGGCCCTGCTCCTTTCACTGAGGAAGAAGTCCTTGGAGCAATCGCTATGGCCTTTGAGAAGGCAGCTGAAATCCGGGAGAACTTCCTGGCAGCCCTGGCAAAAAAGGAATAATCCGGGCAGGATTAATTAAATATAAATATTAAATGCCTGTATTACGGTCTAAGCGCATGTAATCAGGTGATGAAAGGAACCGGAGTAAGACAGGCTTCTGGGGCTTTGCCTCAAGGCTGGCCGGTTCTGGGGAATCACTTCAGTTTAAAGGTTTATAGCTTAAGGAGTTTATAACGATGGCAAAAAAATTCACTAAGAAAGGAAGGATTTCCAGATCTGCAGGCAGGTTCGGAACCAGGTACGGCAGAAAGGACAGAAAGCTCGTTGCAGACCTGGAAGAACGCATGCGTGCACCACACGTATGCACCAAGTGTGCCCGCCCGAACGTTAAGAGGATCGGGACAGGAATCTGGAAATGCAGCAAGTGCGGCCACACCTTCGCCGGCGGGACCTACATCCCCTACACCAGCGTTGGCCAGACCCTCCTGCGCACAATGAAGAACACCCTCGGGGCATAAACGGACAGCTATTACGGTTGTGTGAGGTCGTATGGGTTACAAGTGCACTCGATGCAAACAGAAAGTAGAAATCGACTACGAGTACACAGGCATACGGTGCCCGTACTGCGGACACAGAATCCTGGTAAAAGAGCGTCCGACAACCATCAAACGCATCAAGGCCGAGTAAGAAGTATGTTCATTACTTCTTCTCGCAAACCTTCTGCAAAGACCCGGACGCTCTGCAAGCGGCTTTCCCGGTTTACGGCCAGCAGGTATGTGAACCGCGGCAAGATGGGCATGCAGGAGCTTCTGGGCCTCGCAGAGGGAGAAGCTTTCATAGCCGTGGGAGAGTACCACGGAAACCCCGGAGAACTCGGTTTTTACGGAAAAGCCGGGCAGCTTCTTTTTTCCCTCAGGTTTACGGAATCAGCCTCCCAGGAGATTGATTCCTACTGGTTCCCTGAAACGGAACCTCTGCTTGCCGGCAGGGGAGAGATTGCAAATGCTCTTGCGGATTTCTTCCCCTTTACAAGAGTTGCCTACGATAAAGTAGAGGAATGCCCTCCGGGTTCAACCATGATGGTTGTGGGAGACCAGGCTATAGACTTTGTAGCCGAAGGAAAGCCCCTCTTAAGGTTTAACCTCAAAGGCTTCAAAAGGTACGACCAGTAAAATCGGTTTCCTGACCTTTTAAGCTTCTGAGAACCAATTTCCAGGACCGCTTTTTACCAGGAGGAGTTCCTTGAAACTTTCCGCAGAATTTGTCTTTGAGGCCCAAAATGCAGGCATAATTTACCAGGCTGTCCTGCCCGAACTGGACGAGGCATTCTCCGAAAGGTCCGTAATCGGGCTGTCCCTTGAGGACGCCAGCAGCCTTGTACTGACGGTAAAAGCTGAAGACGTGGTCTCCATGCGTTCGGCCCTGAACACCTGGTTCAGGCTCATCCAGATTGCCCAGGAAGTCTCCGAGGCCGCCGCAGAAGCCCGCTAAAGCAACTACTATTCGCTAGCAACCTACTATTTTTCCAGATTTTACTTTTTCCTGGTTTGCTGTTTCCTTATACCACCGGAAGAGCAGCCAGAAATATAAAAAAAGAAAGGGAGTCAGCTTAAACATAATTTTTTTCCGGCAAGCAAAAAAGAAAGAAACAGTTTCGAACTTCCCGGAGTGTAATCAGAACTGGAGGTTTCGCATTAACACATATTTATCTTTTCAACCTCATTTAACCTAGCTTTTCTCAAATTTCATTCCTGACACGTTTCTTTAAATACCGTTTCCTTTACTTCCACCTTTTTTCGGTCGGGGTTTATTTGGCCTGAAGGCCCTTTCCGGGCACTTCTTGGAATCGGTCTTACCACGTACTTCAAAGCCGAGGCTGAAACATTCGCCTTTAAGCTCGTCTACAGGCGTATAAAATCTGCAATCTTGGCATGTAGGCATTCGGATTACTACCTCCAGATACATGAAGGCCATCTGGTTTTAACCACCGGATGTGTTTGCCTGGATACGACCTCTAAAGCAGGGTGCTGCTTTCTCCCTAAAGAGAGTCCCGAGGGTGTATCCTGTAAATAATATGCATCTGTGGATAAAATGTTTTTGGTAGACTAGCGGCCAGGTTCCGGAAGCAGGCTGCCGGTTTAGGAGCAAGAAAATGAAAAAATTAAGTTTGGTGCAGGCTGTCCTGTTGTCAGTCCCGCCGGCGGCCCCGCAGGCTGGCAGCAGCATTCCGTATTCACCTGACGGAAGCATGAATTTTCGTTTGCCTACAGCCCTGCGGCAGCCCGGACAGCCAAACCTCAAAAGATGTGCAGGATTTAAAAAGAACTTGCTGAACTAAAGAGGTTCAGCAAAAAAGTTCATTGCGAGAAAAGTTCACTGCGAGACGTCATTCCGGTTCAGCTCCGGTTTTAACTTCAGGGCCCTGTTCCGGGCTTCAACAGCATCATCGACCTTCCCGACGGAAGCAAGTGCAGCACTTTTGTTATACCAGGCTTCGGCAAAGTCAGGCTTTAATCTTATAGCCTGGTCATAAGCCTTTATTGCCTCTTCTTTTTTTCCGATCTGGAAAAGTAAATCCCCTTTGTCGCACCAGCCTGCATAGTCCTTTGGCGTCAGGGCAACCAGATTATTAATTGCCTCCTTTTCCCGGGCTGAACTTTGAAACATCATGAACCCGCCAAGAAGAATGAATCCAACCGAAGCAAGCGGCCATGCCTCACCAAAGATATCAACGATAACGAACTGGAATCCGAAAAGTGGCAGAACAAAAGAGAAAATACCTACACCAACAAGTGTTTTACCCAAACTTCCCATAAGAAATCACCCCTGTATTAGAAAAATAACATTGTTTCCCCTGTAAAGATTTGATTAACCCCGATGAAAGATTATAGTAAATTAGCCGATACTGTAAAAATAAAATCAGGCCAAAGAATGTTCACTGCCTCCATTCTAACCGCACATGCTTCAACAACACATACTTCAACAGCACATCTACAACCCCCATCATATTCTGATAAATTCAGATTAACCGGAAACAGAATAATAATAAGTGATGATCATATTTATACATTTCAATTGATCGAATACATTACTAAATGATAAATAAATCTTGCCAAAAGATATTAAAGTGAAAAAATAAAAAGTTATAACTCCGAATAAAAAAGAATGTAACTGTGCAGGAAGGCAAAAAATAAGGAAGATAGAAAAGACAGGACACCGAACTCAAGGAAATATTGACTCGAATCCTCAAATTACCATCATAGATACTCCCCGATATAACACACAGAGTAACATGAAATCACGCAGAAATAAGTAAACGTAGAAACAGACGAAAAACAAAGAAACAAACAAAGAAACAAACAAAAAAAATAAATAAAGGGAAAAATTGGGAAAATGGAAAATTAGAAGTCCGCTTGAGCGAGCGCAACGAGTGAAAAGGACAGCGTACTGTTACAATTAGCAACTCTGCTGGCTCAATCAGGAATTAGTAGCGGTTTTCTCTGGGTTTCCTGTGGTTCGGGAGGCAGTCTCTGCAGTAAACAGGTCTGTCCGGATCCGGCTTGAAAGGCACTTCGGTTTCTGCACCGCAGTCTGAACAGGTTGCTTTGTGCATTTCCTTAGGACCTCCGAAACCTCCTCTGGGACTGTTTCCTCTGAAGTTGTTTCTGTCGTTAAAGGCCATTTTCTTTTCACCTCCGCTTAAGCGGATAGTCATTAGCTTAAAAATAAGATTGTATAGAAGCCTTTGATTAAAAACAGAAATTAGTTTTTAATAACAGACCATACGTCTCTTTATTTTTAGTATGCGTAGTACACAACCAAATTATATAAATATATCCCATAAAATTCCCGAAAACCGGACAAAAACATACTTTTTTGAAATCTCCAGCATGCAAATGCTGCCCTCAAACCCCCGCATTGATGAAAATATGCCCTGCCCTCATCAATATGTACCCCCGTCCTTTCACCATCGGCAATACCAGGCCCGCATCATGCCGCAGGTTCACTCCCAGAGCCCGGGAAGATTGGACCATCAAAAAACGCAAGGAACAAACAGAGAGAACAAACAGAGAGAACAAACAGAGAGAACAAACAGAGAGAACAAACAGAGAGAACAAACAGAGAGAACAAAAGAAAAAGAGAAAGGTGAATTAAGCGTTAATGTAAACTCAATTACATGTAACACTTAATACCGATTATCTTTAGAATTTCCTGTGGTTAGGAAGGCAATCCCTGCAGTATACCGGGCGTCCTTCGGTTGGCTTGAACGGTACCTCGGTTTCAACACCGCAGTCCGAACAGGTCACTTTGGTCATTTCCCTTGGTCCGGTGTTGCCACGGAAACCTCCGCTTCCTCCGCGGGAGTTGTTGCCTCTGAAGTTGTTACTGTTACCTCTTCTGTCATTAAAAGCCATTTTCGTTTCACCTCCGCTTCAGCGGATAGTCAATAGCTTAAAAATAAGATATTATATAATTTATATATTAAAAACAAAAATGAGTTTTTAATAACAGATTATATGTCTCATTATTTTTAATGCTGATACCAGACGCTAATACAATATAAAGGTATCCCACAAAAAATGAAAACGAAGAGAAGTAGAGGGGAAGCACAGGGAAAATGAAATAGGGGAGAAACTGAAGAATGGAGAAACTGAAGAATGGAGAAACTGAAGAATGGAGAAACTGAAGAATGGAGAAACTGAAGAATGGAGAAACTGAAGAATGGAGAAACTGAAGAATGGAGAAACTGAAGAATGGAGAAACTGGAAATATGAAGCGTTTTTCCACTTATTATGATCGTGCTTAAAAAGGCCTTCAGTTTGCTCAATTAGATGGATTTTGCGGTTATGAAGCTAAAAGGGGATGAAGGTTATAACCGAATTAAGGGTTAAAACCATATTTTTATCTGAACCCTGCAATTATTATTTCAGATAACCTTTTCTTTCAAGCCATTCGATCTGGGGCCTTGTGTATTTCCAGATTACGTCGGCTTTGGAGTCCTGAATTTCCCAGGGGGTAGCGATGACGATGTCACCTTCGCGGATCCACATCTTCTTATTTTTGGAGCCTGGTATGCGGCCCATGCGGACAATCCCGTCCATGCACTGAAGTGTGACCCTTTTTGACCCAAGTAAACTCGATACCGTTGCCAGGACTTCGTTTCTGTCTCTGCGGGGAGTGCGCACCCTTGTTACTTCCGGATTATCCGGTGCATTTGATGAACTGGTTGATCCTGCTCTCTTCTTTCTCAAATTGCTTCTGTAATTAGCCAGGTTAATTCCTCGTTGATTGGTTCTTTTCGTCCGATTATTGTGTATAATGCTTGATTCGATATACAAAGAAAGAGATAAATTTTTTTTTGCTGTCCGGAGTTCAGCGAACCTCGACCCGAAAAACAAGCAAAAAAAAATCAAATGGAAAAAATTAATTAAGTGTTGATGTAAACTCAATTACAATTTAACACTTAATAGCGGTTATCCCTGGGCTTCCTGTGGTTTGGAAGGCAGTCCCTGCAGTAGACAGGTCTGTCCGGGTCCGGCTTGAAAGGCACTTCAGTCTCAACCCCACAGTCAGAACAAGTAGCTTTGTGCATTTCTCTTGGGGCTCTGTCGTTTCCTCCAAAAGACCTGCGGTTGTTATTCCCCTGATAAGAATTTCCTCTGTCATAAAAACCCATTTTCATTTCACCTCCGCTTCAGCGGATAATCATTTGCCTAAAAATAAGATTCTATATAATTTATTATTTAAAAACAAAAATGTAGTTTTTAATAACAGATTATATATCTCATTATTTTTGCTACCGATAAATCCCCTTAAAACTATTTAAACATTATCCATGAAGACGGGGAAAAATATGAAGTATTCACAGTCAGGAGGCTCTGTGTACATGGAAAGAAATTGGCAAAAAATAACGGCCCGACCACTTAATGAATCGGAACATGGAACCTTACAGGACAACTTAAAGGACAGGCTTCACGAAAAATCTTCACCCGAATATTCATAAAAATTTTTAGTCATTTTAAGGACAATTTCCAGTATAATCGGCTTTGTATTGATCCGGAACTGTCGGGATACAAAGAATCTATTGAAATTTGCAAATAATGAGATTCAACGATATGTACCATAAAAGGGTAAAAGAAGTGGAAAGCCTCAATATTATTGCTTTACAGACCTTTTTGCAGGCCCACTGAAGGCTTATTGAAGGCCACTGAAAGCCACTGGAGGCCCTTTTGAAGGCCTTATTAATTACTTAAGGTAGCCTTTTCTTTCGAGCCATTCGATCTGGGGCCTTGTGTATTTCCAGATTACGTCGGCTTTGGTGTCCTGGATTTCCCAGGGAGTGGCGATTACGATGTCGCCTTCACGGATCCACATCTTCTTGTTGTTTGAACCGGGAATTCGGCCCATTCGGACAATCCCGTCCATGCATTGCAGCGTGACCCTTTTTGACCCGAGTAAGCTCGATACCGTTGCAAGGACCTCATTTCTTTCCCTGCGGGGGGTTCGGACCCTTGTCGCTTCGGGGATTTCCGCTGAGTTTGCTGATTTGGTTGATCCTGCTCTTTTCTTTCTCAGATTGCTTCTGTAATTAGCCAGGTTAATACCTCGGTTACGGTTCAATTAATATATATTTATCAGGCAGTCTAATGTCAAAAATCAATTTTATTTTTTGGAACCTGTTCCCCACTTTAAAACCAGTTCCACGTTTTGAATGATGCAAAATTCAATATAATAAATAAGGTTACAATAATTTATAGTTTTATTCTATTTTTAGACATTGTATAAAACAAAAGAGTTCACAGAAAAAGGAAATGAAAACCAGACAAAGAATTAAGAAGGAAAATAAATAAGTGTAAGTGGAAAACCTTTTTCCGAAGGTTTCCAGTAAAAACACTTAAAATTGAGAAGCCTTAGAATTTCCTGTGGCTGGGCAGGCAGTCCCTGCAGTACACCGGACGACCTTCGGTTGGCTTGAAGGGGACCTGAGTCTCCACTCCGCAGTCAGAACAGATGACGTTGTGCATTTCCCTCGGTCCTCTGTTATCATTGCCCCGGAAATTCCTACGGTTGTTGTTATTGTTATTGTTTCCCCGGAAGTTGTTTCCTCTGTCATTAAAACCCATTTCTGTTCACCTCCGCTCTGCGGATACGGATACCATAAAAATAAGCTCGGATATAATTCGTTATTTAAAAACAAAAATGGAGTTTTTAATAACTGATTATACGTCACATTATTTTTACTCTTTCATAATACTACGGTCAATATATATGAAACTAATCCAAAATGTCCAAAAATACAGCATAAACCCCGATTATCCCTTAAAAATACGAATAAGCTACTAATAGAGCTTTAAATATGAAAAAGAGAAAAAAAGCTTTTTCATCAAAAATTAATAAAAAATCCGAAAACCTTCTGCCGGGTATAAAGTGATACATGAAGAAAAATAAGAAGGAAAATAAGAAGGAAAATAAGAAGGAAAATAAGAAGGAAAATAAGAGGGAAAATAAGAAGGAAAATAAGAAAAAAATAAGAAGAAAAGCATGAAGTGAGATATAAAGGAAGAAAAGAAGAGAGATGCAGAGTGAGACAATGGAATGGCCTGTAACTTCCGGTGATTATATGATAGGAGACCCGAGTTCTCCTGTAGCTGTTGTGACCCTCACGTCTGACTACAGGGCCTGGGACCTCAAAAACTATGCTATATGTGGGACCTGTTTTACGGAAAATTTCGGGATTGAAAAAGTAATAGTAAATGTGCTTTCGAACCCGAAGATCAGTTTTCTGATCGTCTGCGGGAGAGAGAGCGAGCATTTTGCCGGACAGTCGCTGCTGGCACTTGCAGAAAATGGAGTTTCGACGTTTGGCGGGTCAAGAAAGATTGTCGGATCAGAAGCTGTAATCCCTTACCTGAACGAAATCCCGTCGACTGCAATCTCCCGTTTCCTTCGGGAAATCAAGGTCATCGATCTTGTGGGAACCACAGACCCGGGTACAATCCAGAAAGCGATAGATTCCTGCAGCGGGAATGAAAGAGGTGAAACCCCGGAACTCTCCATGCCCGAAATTGATGATAACAGCTGGAAAAAGTACGAAAAACTGGTAACCCAGAACGTAATGTCCAGGATAAAGAAAGGATGAGAAAGAGTGAAAACCGGGTCTATCAAAAACTCAAGAACAGTAAAAACAGACAGTAAAAAGCTAATGATGAGGACAGGCAACTGATTGATCTTGTAAAAAGCCTGTTCTTCCAGTCTTGCACATTTGGCAAACAGGACTAGCTTATTATATTCAGGAGCTGCCCTCACGACCAGCCTTCCATCTATTTCCAGGCAAAATTTACGTCATTACTTTTGTAATTAAACCTGATTGGCACAATCTCCGTCACAGTCTCTGGTACGGATCTGTGTAGGTTTTTGATCCAGGGTCTGGTCTTTGCCCTGAGTCTGGTCTTGCGTCCGGTCTCCTTCGCAGTCGCAGCCACAGTCGCAGTCGCATTCTCCGGTACGATCCTGCATCTGGTCTGCAGCAAGGCTTACTTCAGAGTCTTCCGGGTCACAGTCACATGTGCGGGTCCTTACCTGCAAGCAGTCGCCAACACCGTTAGAGCCAGAAAACATATTGCTGTCTTCGGTGCAGTTCCTGACACAGATAGTATTACATTCACCACAACATTCTCCAGAGCGGGATTCATTCATCTCTGCTACAGCAGAGGCTCCAAAAGGAAGCAACGTAAACAACATAAGGACAGCAGAAACCGATGCCACAACCTTTACTATTGATTTCCCATTCAGGTTCATTTTTTCCACCTTTTTTCCTTTTTTAATTTCCGTTTTCAGTTCCATTTTTTAATTTCCATTTTTTATCAATTACATATGAGCAGGGCAGTAAGCCGTGATCAAAACCCCCTAGGAAAAGAGAAAATATAAATATACTTTTTTAAACCGTGCTGGACAAAAATATGAAAAATGATTTTAAAACTTTGTAATACTTCATATTTCGTGATAAAAGATTAAGAAAACTTTAAATTAAAAATTAGTAGGCATTAGCTGTTTAGGACGTATAATATGCGATAATCAGGCACGAATACTGCATATATATTTTAATTTATGATAAAGATACATTATTACAAGGATAAGAAAAAAGCCGTAAACAGGACGCTGCACTGAGGGAAGGTTGATCAAACTTTTTTAGCAAGAATTACAAACCCGTTCACCCTGTTCCCCGTCCGGGTGCTGAACTCCTCAACCTTAAAGTAGTCGAGTTCAAACCCGTTTTCAACTAAAAGAAACACAAGTTCCTTTTCAGAAAAATGGTGTGCAGTGAACTCGACTTCCCCTGTATCCGGGTTCCTGGCAAGGAAAGAGCCCTCTTCTTTCGTGACTGGAAAGTCCTTCAGGTAGCGTTCCCTGTAAAGTTCGATGTGCCAGTTCTGCCCGAATTCCGCAAGATAAAGCCATCCTCCGGGCTTTAAGATGCGGCAGGCTTCCCGCATGACACGGCGTCTCTTTTCATTTCCCACAATAGTGGTCAAAAACGCCTGCATGATCGCTGCGTCAAACTCCCCTTCCGGAAACGGCAGTTCGGATGCATCCCCTACCCTGAACCCCGGTCTCCCAGCCGGATTCAGGCTTTTTGCAGCATCCTCAGCGATTTCAATGCCTTCCTCGTTCAGGTCGACTCCTGTAACGGCATAACCCCGGGAAGCAAGCTGGAAACTGATTTTCCCAAAACCGCAGCCGATGTCCAGGACTCGGCAGCCGCTTTCAAGGTAATCGTAGAGTATCGGGTATAGTTCAAGACTGGAGGGGATATTTTTCCCGGCAATTTCTTTCCAGGCAGACTCAGACATCAAGACGATAAAACTTCCGGAAATAAATAACGTTTTCGATGATAAAGGTTCGATGAGAAAGGTTCGATGAGAAAGGATCGATGAGAAAGGTTCGATGAAGAGGAGTTAATTGGAAAAACCAGTGTAACCGGAATAGTTTCTTCCCGACCGTTCTTTTTTCCCGCTCGCAAAGCGAAGCGGCTTTTCCCGTGTTATGAAGGAATTTATTTTCCGGCAATTCTTACCCGGTGCAGTCCCGACATTCGAGACCGATAATCTTTCGGTAAAGAAGCTTTTTCGAGGAAAAAGGGTTGGGGAAAAAGGAAGAATAAATAAAAAATAAGGGGTTCAATCAGCCGGCAGATTTGGTGCATTCCAGGGGCTTAAAGGAAAGACCTTCCCTGAACCTGAAATTCTGAGGCTCTGCAGCAAAACACCGGAAGCTGAATCCTTTTGATATCCCGGGGAGATAGTGTTTCAGTTAACTCCTGATTTACTCAATCCCTTTGTGTTCCCTGATACGGTCCGGTGTCCCATCGCAGTCATCGGGGGTCTGGTCATGGGTCCTGTCCTGATCCTTATCCTGCTGGTAAATGCCGCTTTGAAGGATTACGGGATCTGCAGTTTCGGTGAGAGTGCAGCTTCCGTCTTTGAGACGGTCCCTGTCCTGGTCCTCCAGGCCTTTTCCGTCACCGGGTCCGTTTGGCCCGGGTCCTGCAAGAGCCCCCGAAGGGAGCAGGGCAAACAGCATCAAAACAACAGAAATTGATGCCACAAGCTTTGCGAGTGACCTTCCATTTAGAATCATTTTTTCCTCCTGTTTTTTCCTGTTTTATCCCGTTTTTTTCTTACCGTAAGGCACGGAGTAAATTCCATACCTCAACCTCATTTGAATGCATTGGAATATAAATATACGCAGATATATAAAAATAAATGAAAGTGTTAAAATTCCATAAAGCGTTATTGAACCCTTCAATTCCTGTTTGGGAATTAAAAGATGTTTTAATAAAAAAATAATGTGTGAAAAATGAATATATCAATTTTTTAAAGGTATTCAGGCCTGAAATCGCATTTATTTTTTTATCCTGATCTGAATACGGAAATCAGGAGATTTTCAAAGAAATTATCCGGAACTGTGCCCATTAAAGGCTCTAAAAACCTTTAGAGCTTAACAGGAGCAAATTTCTTTATTTTTCATTCCCAAATCTGCCCATCCGGGACGCCTTACGGGATGGAGGATGGTTTATAGCGGCAGATAAAACGAAAAAGAGCCACCTGACAAAAAAACACAGTACTGCGGCTGCGCAACTCCTGCCATAAAAGGCCCTAAAGACCTGAAAGGCAGACAGCACACAATGAGGACAATCAATGACTTGCAGCGCGGCCAGCGGTGATTTGAGCAGCAGATATCAGGAACCGGGAAAAACAGAGTAGCTGGAGTACCCAGAAGAAACAAAGTACCCGGAAGAACGGATAATAGTTTAAGTTTAACCTTTCTTTTTCCCTTTCTTTTTCCCTCTCCTTTTTTCCCACTTTTTCTCCTCTCCTTTTTCCTGCTAACAGAGCGAAGCAGCTTTTCCGGGGATGGAGAAAAGAAGATCCTCTCGACACTAAACGGAATCTACTTCAGAATAGTGATTTATAAAAATGGGAATATAGTATTATTAAGTAACACGATCTGAATATGGGGTTCAGATCGCTAATAAATGGGAGGTATTTTTTTGGGAAGTATGATTGCACAGAAGTTCAGAGAAGTATCGGGCAGTGCGCCCGAAGCAAGCAGCACAACGGGAGCTGCGGAAATCGCTGAAGAGGCTTATCTTTACGGCCTGCAGCAGGTAATTTTCTATGAGACGCGCTATAACTACACCCAGGCAGAGGATAGCAACGTCCATGTGGGGGTTAACCGCTACTATTTAGTCAACGAGGGAAAGCCGATTACACCCGATTTCAAGGCTGTCGTAACGCCGAATGCCACAACACTCTACGCTACGGCCTTCCTCGACCTGCAGGAGGAGCCTTTGGTCATGGAAGTGCCCGGAATTACGGACCGCTATTTCAGCCTGCAGCTCATGGACCAGTACGGAATTTACTTCCTGTACGCAGGCAACCAGTTCAACGGCACCCGGGCAAGGACTTATCTCATCGTACCGGAGTTATGGGGCGGGAAAATCCCGGCTGATTTTACCACGACGGAAGTGATTCATGCACCCAGCAGGATGGCTTTTGCCAACATCCGGATTGCGCTGATGGAGGGAAGCGAAGAGGAAGTGCACCATATCAATAACTTGCAGGACCAGTGCACCATCACGCCTCTTAGCAAATGGGTTGAAAACGGGCACAGAGGAGTTCTCCTGAAGGACCAGGAGCTCGTACCCGGCAAGTACAGGACCTTCCCCCGCATGGCCGAACTTACTACCAGGCAGGTTGACCGGCAGACTGCAGAGGACTTTTTTACCTTCCTGAACCTGGTGCTCAACGACCCCAGCATGCCGTTAATGAAGGACTCCGAAAAAGAATCCGACATGCTCTGCCGCCTGGCAAAGGTCGGAATAGGGCCCGGCAAGAACTTCCAGTGGTCCAAACTGGACAGGGATATTCGGGATGGATTGACCGAGGGTTTCATAAGCGGCTACAAAAGGTTAAAGAAAGCGACACAGGAAAGCCTTATCCCCATGAACGGCTGGATGGTTCTTAATGCCGAGGGAGGCTTTGGCACCGAGTACCTTATGCGGGCGGTTATGGCCGATGCGGGATGGGGAGGCCCCGATTCCAACGTTTCGCACGTCGGAGCGTTCCTGTTCTTAGATTCCGACGGCAATGCCCTGGAAGGGAAATACAGGTATACCCTCACCTTCGACATGGACGACCTCCCCCCTGTGACCGAGTTCTGGTCCGTCCCTATCTACGATGCCAGCGGCTACTTTGTTGCCAATGAACTCAACCGCTACACAATCAGCAGTTTCATGGTGGACCGGGGAGACCTCCACGTCGAAGACGGAAAGCTCACCATCTACGTCCAGCACGAAAAACCCACGGAACCTGCCCAACTTCAGAACTGGCTTCCGGCACCAGAAAGGGGTTTCCGCTTCACGGCAAGGTTCTACGGGCCGAAGATGCCCCTGGTTGACGGGTCGTATAATATGCCGCGGCCGGTGCGGAAGAAATGAATTGATTCTGCCAGTATGTGAATTAACAGAAGATTGAAAAACGGGGCTGAAAGCCCCTTAACTTCTTTTTTGGCATGAAAGCCAGAGTTACTTGAATAGTTTCATCCCGGTCGTTCTTGTCCCGCTCGCGAAGCGAAGCGGCTTTTCCTGTTTAAAAAGAAGAAGCTAAAGAAGAAGAAAAAAGAACAAAAAACCGCAGGGTATTGAAAAATGATGATAAAGCAAGCTGGCTGCAGGAAAGAGTCCGGAAAATGGAATATGAAGGTTGAAAGAGAGGTTAAAAGGGGGGTTGAAAAGGGGCTGATTTCACTTCTCAGGAATAGATTTCCTTAACCCTTCCTACCTGGCCGTCTTCTAACTGGACCTTTATCCCGTGCGGATGAGTTGAAGAATTGGTCAGGATTCTCTTTACAACACCCTGGGTTATTTTCCCGGTCCTCTGGTCCTGCTTTAAAACAATCCCTACTTTTAATCCGGGTTTGATGTTAGATCTGGTAGTGCCTGCGTTCATGGGTGGAAGGTAAGTCTGGGATTATATAAGCATGTACGTTTGAAGAAAATTAAATTGAGAAAATTTCATGATATTTTCCAAAACCGAAGAAGAAACAGAAAAAAATAAAAGGGCTCAAGATTTTTGTTTAGTTAGAAGATACAAAGGTGCCCGCAAGCAAGATCCACTCAAACAGGGATTGAAACAGAAAATTGCGGGGCGACGGACAGTTTAAATAAAGAATAAAAAACGAATAAAACACTCTTTGAGCGATAAAAATGACCGGGAAGATCACCTATCTTGATGGGCTGCGCGGTGTAGCTGCGATTAATGTTATGATAATGCATTTCTTTGTCGCATTAGCCCCGGCGGTGATCTATGGGGATAAGTTGCCATCGCATCTTGGAAACCTTGACCTTGTTTTTTCGAGCACACCCCTGGGACTAATCGGCGCCGGGGACTTTTCAGTGTGTATCTTCTTCGTCCTGAGCGGCTACGTATTGACCCAGAAATATTTTAAAACGAGGGACAAAAACATAATTATAAGCAGCGCAGTGCGCCGCTATATAAGGTTGTTTGTTCCGGTATTCGCAGCAGTAATGTTGTCGTACTTATTGGCATCAGCCGGATTATACCGGTATTATATTGAAACCATGACGATTTCCGCAGGTAGCAATTACCGCGACTACTGGACCTTTACGCCGGATATCGTCGACGCGCTTAAACAGGCGGTGTGGGGCTCTTTTTTTGTAGGGGGCAAGACCGTTTACAACCCGGTTTTATGGACGATGAATATAGAATTTTTCGGGTCGATGCTCGTTTTCGCAATGGCACTACTGTTCGGACCTCTGCGCAACCGCTGGACGTTCTACTTTGCCGCAGCCGTGCTTTTCCTCAACTCTTACTATCTGGCTTTTGTAATAGGAATGGTGCTCGCCGACACGTTCAACACCAGGAAGCCGGTATTTGAAACAGGTAATAAAACAACATTATCTAAAACAGGTAATAAAATAACATTATCTAATATCGTATTATCTATTATACTGATTTTGGGGCTGTTTCTCGGGTCGTACCCTACAAGCCCTGTGACAGGCGATTCATTATACGGGTTTCTCAATAACGGCTTCTTCCATACACCAAAGATAAGCTATCATGTTATAGGCGCCGGCATGATAATGTATGTCTTATTGAACAGCCAGTTGTTGCAAAAAGTTTTTTCTTCCCCCGTGCCGTTGTTCCTCGGAAAAATATCATACTCTCTGTACCTGATACATTTCCTGGTGATAAGCAGTTTCACCTGTGCATTGTTCCTCGTCCTGTACCCGGTATTACCATATGGAACGGCTGTTTTAATTTCATGCCTCTCGTCGTTATTATTAATAATACCACTGAGTTATCTGTTTTATAGGTACATCGACATGGCGGGCGTAAAATTGTCAAAGAATTTTTATAACTGGCTGGCCAATTCCTGCAAACCCGACGGTTCCGGACACATAAAGCAGGAACATCTGTCAAGCACTATTTTTACAATATATAATAAAATATTCAAATAATTTAAAGTATATAATAAAATGCTCCAATAATTTAAAATGGGTATTATATAATAAAGCATAATAAAATAGTACGGATTGAAACTTTTATTGCTTGCCCGGCTGTCCGGAGGGGGGATATATTCTCAAGGTTGCCGGAATAAGACCAGCGTGAAGGTTTATACAGGCTATAGGCCCGGTTTTACCGGTCCGAAAGTCCTGAAGTGGGGGGAATAGAGACGGCAACGGTTGAAACGACTGAGAGGCTCGGGCGCAGCCTGGGCTTTTTCTCGACTTTCACCATAGGGACCGGGACGATGATCGGGGCCGGGATCTTTATCCTTCCGGGGCTAGCCCTGGCAAATGCCGGTCCGGCATCGATAATCTCCTTTCTGCTGGGCGGGCTCATTTCAATAGCCACAGCCATCAGCATGGCAGAGCTGGCAACAGGCATGCCCCTGGCAGGGGGCAGCTATTACTACATCAGCAGGACAATGGGGGCTGCATTCGGCGCGGTGATCGGGCTTGGCTCCTGGCTGGCCCTGATATTCAAGGGCACGTTTGCCCTGATAGGGCTTGCACAGTATTTCCAGCTTTTTTATCCCCTGCCCCTCTATTTCGTAGCAGCTGCCACGGGATTGCTCCTTCTGGCAATCAACTACCGGGGGGCAAAAAGCAGCGGTTCGCTGCAGAACGTTATTGTGGTCCTTTTAATGGCAATACTGCTTTTGTTCATAGCCGGGGTATCTTTCAGTATCGAGCCTGCTAACTTTTCCCCTGTAGCACCCTATGGCGCGGTATCGGTGATTACCACAACAGGAATTATTTTCATATCCTACCTGGGACTGGCCGAACTGGCCGCAGTTTCAGAGGAAGTTAAAAACCCGACAAAGAACCTTCCGAGGGCGTTCATTGCTTCGGCAGTCGTGGTTACCCTATTCTATGTCGGCATAATGACAGCAGTCGTAGGGTTCTCAGGCCCCGGAGGAGCAGCAATGGGGGCAGAGGGAGCAGCAGCAGGGGTCGCAACTTCAGTCACCCCCCTGGCAGATATGGCAGATCTTATGGCAGGAGAATACGGGAAAATAGCTATTGCCCTTGGTGCCCTGCTTGCAACGCTTTCCACAGCCAACGGCGCCATACTCTCGTCTTCCAGGTTTCCTTTTGCCATGAGCAGGGACGCCCTGATGCCGGAATGGTTTGTCCTGGTCCATGAAAAATACGGGACTCCCCATAACGCGATCCTGGTCACGGGAACCGTAATGGTCGTGCTCCTCTTCCTCTTCGATATAGAGGAACTGGCAAGGCTTGGCGGCGCTTTTAACATTTTGATATTTATCCTGCTGAACATGGCAGTAATAATCCTCAGAAATCGGACCTTGCCCGGATACGAACCTGCATTCCGGGACCCTTTCTTCCCTTTCACCCAGGTCACCGGGATTGCCGGGAGCATAATATTGCTGCCGCTCCTGGGGTTTTTGCCTTTCCTTTTCATCCTGGCGCTGGTATCCGTCGGAGCCGTCTGGTACCGCTTCTACGGAAGGGGCAGAGCCATGCCGGAATATAACATATTTGACCTGCTGGAAGACACCGTAGAAAAAGCACACATAAAACCCGATTCCGTGGCCAAAGTCCTGGTGCCCATTTCCAACCCCGCCCATGAACGTGACCTTTTGAAGCTTGCCGACTGCCTGGGAAGCGACATAATCTGCCTCCATGTAATTGAAGTCCCGGACCAGACAGACCTGAAGCTAGCCCAGGAAGCCTACCATGAAAAAGAGACCGAGCCGGACATCCGCTTCAAAGAAAAGTTTGACCGCTACCCTGCAAGAATCGGGCATAAAAGGGAGTACATCGTCGCCTTTGACCACAACATCCCGAATTCCATCATAGAACAGGCTGAAATCGAAAAAGCAGATATGATTATCCTGGGCTGGCACGAAACAAAGGGGTTCCAGTACTACCTGGGAGAAGTCATAAACGGGGTTCTTTCGACATCCAAAAAACAGATCGCCTTATTAAAAGGACACCTCCCGGAAAAAATAGAGAAAATCCTCGTAGCCTATAACGGAAAAGAAAATTCCAACCACGCCCTTTACCTGGCAAAAAAAATGGCCGCAAACACCGGGGCTTCAATAGAAATACTCAGAATCATAAGCCCGGATGAGACCCCGGAAGAGAAAAAAGAAGTCTCCGAAAAACTTGAAGACCTGGTCAAAAGCATACCCCGGGTCCCCGTCACTTTCAAACTCCTTGAAAGATACTCTATAGAAGACGCCATCCTCGAAGCCTCAAACCACAGCGACCTGACAATCATCGGCGACTCCAGCCAGAGGTTCAAGGTTTCCCTGCTCGGCACCCTGTCCCAGAGAGTTGCCATACATGCCAGAAAGCCGGTAATGGTAGTCAAGAAGTCAAAGCCGATTTCGAAGGAGAGCCTGAATTACCTGATGAAAAAATATGCCAGGAAAATGTATGCGAAGTTCGGGGGAGGGAAAGAGAAAGGGAAGGAAAAAGGCAAGCAGGCGGGGTGAGAAAGACGGGTTCCTTTCTTAGTCTTCTGTCCTGTTTTAAAAAGACCCTTAATTTCAGTCAGGGTTTGAGGTTTAGAGGGTTGTTAGAGGAAAAAGGGTAACCGTAATAGTTAATTTCTGTCGTTCTTGTCCGCTCGCGAAGCCGAGCGGCTTTTCCAGTGAAAAATATCTTTTTTTTAATTTATTAAAACTTAATTTTTATTTTTTTCTAGATTTCCATGAAATATACAAAGTGATTTTACAAAGTCTAGTTGATAATTTTTATACTAAAACTTATCTATTATATATAGAGTGTGGAATTTTTTCTCACAACTTAATCTGTTAGTTAATTAGAAACTCGCCCTAATGTTCCTGTTTCTTTATAAAATCAAAGAAAAATGAAAAGCCCGTTCTTTAGAGAAAAAATTGGTGTTATAACATGAAATTACTCAGGATGATTGTAGTTTTACTGAATATAGTTCTTATTGTATCATCTGGAGCTGCATTTGCATCTCCAAACAGCCTTGATGGCGACACAACATGCAAAAGTAATGAAAACGCAGCTCTATATAGTGTTTATTCCCCAAATATGCTGGGAACTGAAACTTATTCACTAACCAGCACATTGGAGCATACACTGCCTAAGGGACCGCTCAGTTACTACGTAATGGGCGTCGCATATAACCCGAATACCGACACTTACTGGCAAATCGATGGAGGTTATAGTACTTCATATATTTATGAACAAATATCGGACGGCACGGTAATAACAGAAGGTAGAGTGCCGCTGGACGGAAGAGCTATTGTATACAGGCCTCAGGATGGAAATATATATATCCGAAGTTACTCCGGCGGCTTATACAGGTTGAACCTGCCTTTTGACGGCAGTGTTACCCTGGTCCATGAAAACATTTTTCATAACGAACAGAGTGGAATTGCCTTTGCCAACGGGGGTAACATATTCGAAGTATATAATGGAGTGGTCTATGAATATGACTTCAATACGGGTTCTTTATTGAGGTCGTTTAACCTGGATCCCGCATACCCGTCAGAAAACGCCTATCCATACAACTGCCAGATAGCAAGTGATGGCACCTATTTATTTTTCCTTTCCAGTCCTGACGATGTTTACAGATATGATATCAACGGCAGCTTTTATTGTACGCACGAACTCGACCATCCGTCATTTGAAAGCTTTAGTGCTCCTTTCAGTTTAAGTTATACAAACAACAGGATATATGTTCTGGACAACTATGAAGACCTGATATACGGATACCGGTTCCCGCCAGCGATAATACATTCTCCACAAGCAGTAACAAATGACAGTACTCCATTGTTAAATGCAACTTATTTCCGGACTGCTTCTCTGGCATGGTATGCGATTGACGGGAATAACGGGACCAATCAAACTAACACAGATCACCTGAATGTCACATTGCCTCAAATTGCTGACGGCTCTCATACTGTAACCGTTTATGCAAAGGATTCAGAAGGAAATATCAATGAAGCGACTCAGGACTTCCTTGTGGACACAATTGCACCGGCGATAGCCTTTGATCCCGTGCCCTCCCCGGCCAATGCAATCTTCCTGATCAACGGGACTTTTGTTGAAGAAGGGGCAGGCATTGCTTCAGTAATTGTTAATGGTGTCTCTGCGGCAGTAAACGATGAGGAGAATTCTTATTCTGCAACTAACTTGCCTCTGGTGGAGGG
>NZ_VOUA01000018.1 GCF_024372725.1 Methanosarcina sp. KYL-1 | reverse complement strand
TTGCTTATGGCGGCCATAGCGGCAGGGCAACTCCTGTTACCCATCCCGAACACAGCAGATAAGCCTGCCCGCGTTCCTTACTGTACTGAAGTGCGCGAGCCTTCGGGAACTCTGGATCGCTGCCATAATCCCTTTCATTTCTTTAATTCTGTTTGCTCTTTCCTCAATTCTGTTTTTCTTTTTCTGATCTTTTCGTTTTCTTTTTTCGTCCGGTTGGTTAAGCGAATCTTTCGAAAATACACAGGTTCCGGCTGTCTAACTGGAGTTTATCATTTCATCCCTGAGTTCGGTCCCTGCTCCGCAAAGGGCGCGCCAACCCGCCCGCTGCGGCGGGCGGCTTTACCCTAAGACAAAAAAAGAAATTTTAATTCAAACACCAACATGTCTTCAAACCTGAATAAAGTGGTAATAAATGGGCCCCTGGTTTGATAATGAAAGCGAATTGAGTACCAGTTAGGACCGGTTTATGCAGACGAGGTCTTTCTTTCGCAGTTTCGTTCTCTTTACAGTTTCATTCTCCCCTCAGCTCAAGCCCTGCCTTAACTCCTTTTATGACCGCCTTTGTGATCTTTTTCCCGAACTCTGTGCTGGAACCGGCGTAGGGGATTTCCGGCCGGTCTCTTTCTTCTGAATCATTCTCATAGGCAACAATTACTGCATCCGTATTCGTGCCCAGGAAATTGTAGCCTTTTTCCAGGAGTGCCAGGCCTTTTGCTTCCGTGGCCGTAATGATGGCTCCAAGGAGGGCGGTCTCGGAGAGCTTCTCCCTGGAAAAGAGAATTATGTTTATGGTCCCGACCTTTTCTACCCGGAATTCGGATGCGTTGCTTACGCCGGCGGTTACGAAGACTGTGAGGTAATCGTCCTCGATGACCTGGAGGTATTCCATGTTTACGGCTGTCAGGAGGCCGAAATTTGTTTCCTTTATGCCTAGTTCAAGGGCTGCATCCCGGACAAATTTCCGGGGGTCGGGGGGGTTGAAGGTCCTTGGGACCTGTTTGTTGAAGAGGTAGTTTACCCGGGAGCGTCCGCCGTTCAGGCCCGTGCTCACGGCTTCAAAATCGCCTTCAATGACAAGGGTGCTGTCTTTTATGTAATATTGCATGATGTGGACTCCGTTTTTTCAGAGAATGTATCTGCTATATTTTCAGAGAATGTACGATGCTGTGTTATTATTATTTTCTTCAAAATCAGGTGTTCTCCTTTTGATAGAAAGTTTTAGCTTTACCAATAAGCTCTGACAACCATTACCGGAACTTTTGATCCTCTTACCACTTTCTCTGCAACGCTTCCGATCAGAAATCTGTCGAGTCCGGTTTTTCCAAGGGTGCCCATTACTATCAGGTCAATATTGTTATTTTCCGCGAAATCGATAATTTCATTGCTCGGGTACCCATCCAAAACAACCTCTCTTACTTCTACCCCTGAAGCTTCTCCAAGCTTTTTTATTTTAGATACTGCTTTCTCTCCATCTTTTCTCATAACTTCGTAGATCATTTCTTTGCCAAGAGTCCATGTTTCGGAAATTGTAGATGGTGTATCTACTACGTAGAGGGCGTAGACAGTGGCTCCGCTGAGTTTTGCAAGTTCAATACCGCAAGAAATAGCTCTCAAGGTATTATCGGACCCGTCTGTTGCAATCAATATGTTTCGGTGTAGCTCACTTTTCATGTGAAGTTCTCCATTTGCTTACATATAATGTACCGGATG
The DNA here is from genome assembly GCF_024372725.1 of Methanosarcina sp. KYL-1. Taxonomy (GTDB): domain Archaea; phylum Halobacteriota; class Methanosarcinia; order Methanosarcinales; family Methanosarcinaceae; genus Methanosarcina. The sequence goes on along the minus strand of NZ_VOUA01000018.1, from coordinate 81,215 downwards.
GCAGAAAAAATTAATTCAGTCATACTCGGGCAGATCCCTTCTTCTTTCCTCTGTCACTTTACCCCTTACTCTTTTTTCTTTACAGGAGGAAAAATGCTGCGAGGGCCATAAATGTAACACCTGTTCCTATAACAAGGCGCAAAAATCTTAGGCCGTGTCCGCGAGTCATTGATCTTGATTGAGAAAACAGACACATTCAGCTTGGTAATACATATTTAGAGAAGTTCTTCTACAACTGGTTTTCAATGACTGGTCCCCATGGCCAAAAAAATGAAAATTATTTTTAGTCAGTGAAACTTTAAAAAAACACTTTGCATTTTGGGCATCGCCTATACAAAAACGTGTAACTTTTTATTGATCTGACTTTATATAAAAGAACTAATTTTTGTTAGTGCATTTTTCTAGAAACAGTATTGTGGATATTTTTCAGTAACGTACACTTTTTTCGAGATACCTGTTACCCTGATAATATACTGCGTGGGAGCTGTTTTGCGATTTTTAACTAAAGAAAAGCCATTTAATTTCCATATATACGTTGACAAGTATAAGGGTGACCAGAACTATCAAATGCCAGCCTCGATAGTATTTCATGTCTGGCTTAAGTCCCTTATCCCAATCGTATTCATTTCGTTTTATATAATTTCCTCCTTCGTTTTTATTGTTTCAATCCTTGTTTTGCCGGGGGCTGTTTTGCAATAGGGTTTCAAAAAGTCCTATTTTGCTTTTGTTTTCAAAATAGAGCATTAATCGGGAGATGTTTTTTGACATTTTCCGCCGATCTAATTATTACAACAGTATATATAAATGTCGGCGGCATATAAATTTTTCGAAAATGAACTGATTGACGTTGATATTATATTTTTTTAATGTATGTGGTTGTACATTGAAGTTAATTTCTTTAAGGGTTTAGGGTAGATCAACAGAAAAAACTGATTGTTTTTATTGCGTTCAAGGCGAGTGATCAGGGGATTGGAGTCTTTTCAGAACTCCTGGATTCTTTTCATTCCTGATTAAAGAGTTAAGCTCATCAAGAGTTACCTTTTGATCAATAGTAATTTGTTCCTTCCCCACAATAAGGAAATGTAAGCATTGATGTATGTAACAGGCTGCGTCAGGAACTATAGATAAGAAATAAATCATTTTGCGGAAGTAGCACGTATGAAATATGCCGATGTCGACAAAATTTACCAGGATGTACCGCTTGATAAAATTCCTTGGAATAGCGAGACGCCCCCGGATGCGCTTGTTGAGCTTGTACAAAGCGGAAAAGTCCGGCCCTGCAAGGCCATTGATTTCGGTTGTGGTGCCGGCAACTATGCGATATACCTTGCAGGCCAGGGATTTGAGGTAAGTGGTGTCGATAGCTCCCCTGCCGCAATAAAGATCGCTGCTGAAACCTCAGAAAAAAAGGGAGTCAGGTGCAGGTTCATTGTCGCCGATCTCCTCGGGGACATGCATGGAGTAAAAGAGACTTTTGACTTTGGCTATGACTGGGAATTTTTGCACCATATCTTTCCGGAAGACCGGGAGAATTATATAAAAAATGTGTATAATGTTCTGAAACCGGGGGCACTATACTTTTCAGTTTGTTTTTCCGAGAAGGACCCGCAATTTGGCGGCGCAGGCAAATTCCGAAAAACGAAGCTTGGAACAACACTGTATTTCTCATCGGAATCCGAAATAAGGGATCTTCTCTCACCTTATTTTGTCATACAGGAACTAAAAACGATAGAAATTAACGCTATGGTCGGATCACATTATGCCGTTTCTGTGTTGTCTAAAAGGCGCTGATTTTGATTATGGTATTTTCGGCACATGAGGATAGTTTTTAAGAGGATCTCATAGAGGATATCATATACCTTACAACAGCAGCAGATAACTTCGTCTACAATGTACATAATTTAATTCGATAGCTTCCTGGTTTTTTCTCAAATCAACGCTTCTAAGCGTTGTCAATAAAAAACTAAGCCTCGAAAGCCGAATAACAAAAGAGGAAGCAAAGAAAAGATAAAGGGTACAAATTTCTATTGATTACTGGAAATAAGTCTGGATGCGAGGGTGCGATTTGAACGCACGAATTCCTGCGCAACCAGACGCTGAATCTCCTCATAGAGGCTTACAGGTATCCAGCAGTTTAATCAACCTACGAAAAGGAAATTTTCAAACTGCCACGGATCGGGATCGTGTTTCACGGCTGGATTCTCTTTGAAATGTATTTTGCGGTTTTTAAGCGGTGTCCAGTCCGACGGTGTGGAAATAAATTTTCCGAGGTACGGCCTGGCAATATCCAGGACAAAATCATGAGGCAGGTCCTCAGGCGTTTTAATGCCTTCCCGCGGATTTTCAAGCATCCAGAGTATAGCAGCAACAACACCTGCAGCCACCTGAAGAGTGGTGGCATTCTGGCCGGGTGCAAGGGGCCTGGTCTCTTCAATGCTCAGTGCGCTCCCGGTCCACCAGGAGTTATAAGAATGGCCCATCAGGAGAGCCCCAATTACATCCTCGCCGGAAACGATCTCATTTGTCATTATTCTGAGTCTGGGCTGAAGCTCATAGTTCCTGCCTCGCAATTCGCAAAGGGAGGAAAGGGTATCATGACAGGGCATATAAGCATAATGTACGGTGGGCCGATAGACAGCCTCGCCATCTTCCCGAACAGTTAACAGTTTTGAAAGGCCATATGATTCGCCGTGACGGATCGCCATACCTACAATTTCTTCATCCGGTATCCACGATCTGACCCATGTATTCATACCCATCTGGGGCAGGAAGATCACATTTTTCGGTCCGTACGGAGGCATATGTGCCAGGGGCGGCAGTTTGTTCTCATGCGTTCCCCACGCTATTTCGACAGGAGCCGTTCCTTCTTCCCTCAAGCCTTCAATGCTCCATGTCCCTACAAATTCATTGACCTCTTTTGCCCGGTTTGCGACCTGAGTATCCCGCTCGCTGCAATGGATCACTTTGACCCCCAGTTTCTGAGCCAGGCGGGCAAAATCCCTGTTTTTTGCAAGGAGGGCAATTTCCTGTTCATCCTCGGGAGAGACTTTCTTATCTGCACAGGTGCTGGCGGCAATATCCAGCAAGCCCTGCTTTACGAAGTGGGTTATCAGACCGGGATTTGCGCCATGGTCAACGACAGCAGTCGGTGCATCTTTCCAATCGTGGGAAAGTTCAAGCAATCTCATTTGCCGTAAATAAAGCGATTTTTCCAATAGACTTCTAGTTAAAAATCCCTCAGTAGGGTCCCATACTTCAACCGAAGTGTTAACGTACAAGACATTGTGTTCATGGCACCACTTAATGATGTCATTGGCATCGATATTCCATGAAAGATCAATAATCAGGCCTTCGTTTTCCATATATTGTGACAAAACCTGATCCAGATTTTCCGGGGTGATCTTTTCACAGACAAATGTTAATCCCTGATTAGTATATTTTTTCAGAGCTCTTGATTTATCTTCAAAATCAATTAAGGTAATGTTTTCTAGCGGAACATCGAGTTTGTCCAGTAAAATGGGTAGGGTGCATTGTGAAACTGAGCCATAACCTACAATGAGGATTTTATTGGAAAACTTTTTTTTCATGGTTTCGTAAACGCAAGACATTCATATAACTTTTTGCCCGAAAATGACCCTACTTATTTAAATATATGGGTGTGTCCATGACTGAAAAAGATAGTCATCCTGCATATTCTCAAAAAATCTGAACAACCTTCATCCCGGATCACAACACACCTCGTTAAAACTTATTGTTTTTATTCCAATTCAGACGGAGCTTTCACAGGCCGTTTGGGACTTCATCCCAAAATCTGGATCACTGGTTAAGAGAGATTCTTAACAAAACAGATCGGTGCAAATATGAAAAGTCAAGTTCCAAATTAAAAAAATATATAATATAAGTGATGGCAATGAATCCTCATGACAAGGAATAAATCATAAGCTAAAAAAAATCAGCTTTACTCGATATAATCAAAAAAGTTTGATGCGAGGGGTGGGATTCGAACCCACGAACTCCTACAAGACTAGGCCCTGAACCTAGCGCCTTTGACCTGGCTGGGCAACCCTCGCACAGTGATGCTTATGTTACAGCGAGCACATAGTAGCGTTCTTTGTTCTTATACTTTTTCCTTGAAAGCCCTTTCGGAGGGCGGAAAATCCCGGGCACTTGTCCGGAAATTTTATATTTAAGGGAAATTAAGTTCATATGTGGAGTGCGATCCCGGCAGTTTTCCGGAAATATCCGGTTTGAATTAAAAAATTGATGAAATTTTTCATTTCATCAACTTTTCGTTTCATCGGGTTTTGCCAGTAATTTTAATATGAGGGCTTTCTGGGCATGCAGGCGGTTTTCCGCTTCCTCGAAGACCACGGAGTGGGGGCCGTCCATGACTTCGTCGGTAATCTCCAGGCCTCTCCTGGCAGGCAGGCAGTGCATGACAATTACATCAGGCTTTGCAAGCTTGAGGAGTTCGGCATTGACCTGGAACCTGGTAAAGTCCCTCAGGCGCTTTTCCTGTTCGGCTTCGTCGCCCATGGAGACCCAGACGTCCGTGTAGATTACGTCGGCATCCTTTGCGGCCTCTCTGGGGTCGTCGGTGATGGTGAACTTGCCTCCCAGGGCTTTTGCCTGCTCAAGGAATTCGGCTTTGGGTTCATAGCCTTTCGGGCAGGCTATTACAAACTCCATTCCCACGATTGCAGAGCCAAGCAGGGCGGAGTTGCAGACGTTGTTCCCGTCTCCCACCCAGGCAAATTTCAGGCCTTCGAGCCTGTTCTTGAACTCCATGATTGTCATGAAGTCGCCCAGGATCTGGCAGGGGTGTTCCCGGTCCGAAAGGGCATTGATCACGGGAATGGTCGAGTATTCGGCAAGCTTCTTCACCGTTTCGTGGCTGATTACCCTGGCCATGATTCCGTGCAGGTAACCGGAAAGGGTCCTTGCGGTGTCCTCGATAGTCTCTCCTCTTCCCACCTGGATGTCCCTGGAGTTCAGGTAAAGGGAGTGCCCTCCGAAATCGCTCATTGCAACCTCGAAGGAAACCCTGGTCCTCGTGGAGGATTTCTCAAAAATCATCCCAAGGCTTTTGTTCTTCAGGAATTCCGTTGTCTTTCCGGCTTTCCGCTTTTCTTTCAGGTCCACGGCCGATTCAAGGAGTTGATAGATCTCCTCCCGGGACAGGTCAGTTATTGAAAGTACGTCCTTCTTCATCGTTTCAACCCCGAGTTCTTTCTGGCTGAATCTAAACTTAATACGACAACATAGTACTTATTTGCACGCAGTATTTTTCTGCAGGATATTCAATCTTTATCTCAAAGATTTCCTGCAGGGCCCTTTGGCCTATCAGCTCCTGAGCTCTTTCATGTGGTCTATTCTCTTCTGGATCAGGTCAGCGGTGCCGATGTCTTTCCGGAAGAATAGGTTACCTTTTATGTTTTCAAGAGCTCTCTGGGCGATTTCCTCGGCTGAGGCGATGGTGTCTGCGCTTCCAACGACCGCGATTGCGCGGGAGCCGGTGGTGTAAACTTTTCCTTCTTTTTCATAGACACTTGCGTAGTAAAGAGAAGCTTTTCCTATGTCCCCGACAACAACTTCACTGTCTTTCTCGGGGTTGTCCGGGTAACCGGCCGGGACCGCATACTTGCACACAGTGGCTTTCCTGCTGAAGCGCACAGGGAGTTTGTCAAGGGTTCCGTTTGCCACTGCGGCCATAACTTCCACGAAGTCCGTCTCGATCAGGGGGATCACGTTCATGGCTTCGGGGTCCCCGAACCTGGCATTGAATTCCACCACTTTGGGGCCGTTTGCCGTGAGGATAAACTGCCCGTAGAGGATGCCCTGGTATCCGCTGCCCGTCTCCTTGCCGGTTTCCTCGTAAAGCGCCCTGACCGTGTCCTGCATGATCTTTTTTGCCTTTTCAATATCTTCGGGGAGCATGAAAGGCAGGATTTCTCCCGCATCGGTGTACGAACCCATGCCGCCTGTGTTGGGCCCAAGGTCGCCTTCATAAGCCCTCTTGTGGTCCTGCACCGCAGGGAAATAGGCAAGGTTCTTCCCGTCCACAAAGGCCTGCAGGGTAAACTCTTCTCCTATGAAGCGCTCTTCGATAACCACCGGTCCTTTTTCAAGAAGTTCGCTTGTGTATGCCTTTGCAGCTTCCAGGTCCGGGAGCTGGTCTCCCATTACCTTGACCCCTTTCCCGCCGGTCAGGCCCGAAGGCTTGACAGCAACGTCTCCGAGCTTCTCGATGAAAGCATGGGCAGGGCCTTCTTCCGTGAAGACTTCATAGGCCGGGCAGCCTTCGATCCCGTATTTTTTCATGAAGTTCCGGGCCCAGGCCTTGTCAAACTCAATTACCGCACAGGCCTTTTTTGGCCCGACTACGAGGACCCCGGCTTCCCAGAGGGCATCAGCAGCCCCGGCTGCAAGGGGGGCTTCAGGACCGACAAAAGCCATCTCGACTTTTCTGGCCTTTGCGTACTCTACAATCTTTTCAACTTCTGTTTCCTTCTCTAAAAGGAAATCCTCACAGAGGGCGGCAATGCCGGGGTTTTTCTTTGCCATTACCGCATAAAGGGAGGGGTTGTGCTTGCTTTTCTTTATTCCTTCGGCAATTGCGTGTTCCCTTCCGCCGCCGCCGATAAGCAAAATATTCATTTTCATTCTCCTTGGTCTGGAAAAAATTTACTTTTTCTTTTAAAATTTGTTTCTGGTATGTCTGATGGGTGAATGCTATGGAGAAACGGTTTGTGGTTTTTAAGTCCTCAAAAGTTTCCGGTATGGTTATAATATAAACAGCAGTTTGGTTTATAGGAATATTTAGTTTATAGGGATAAAAGCTTTCAATCAGCGATACACTAAAGGAGTTCCTAGTTCTCTATTTCTTCTAATAAATATCTTCTCATTGTCGGGTCCTACATCTCATATAAAAATCCCGGATGTTTGAAAGGGTTTTTCGGAAGTCCTTCCTTTCACTCTTCCGCCGGGGAGTTACTGGAGTACTTAATGCAAAAAGGGGTAATAATGCAAAAAAGGGGTAAGGGCTTAAAGCTCTGTTTTTTCAGTTTTTCAGGTGGAATAAAGGGTGAAGCCCCAGCTTCCACAGGTAACCTAAAAACTCATGTGATAATCTCAAAATTCACAGGATAACCCCTAAACTACAGAATAAACTCAAAATTCATAGAATCTGCCTCAAAATAATGCTCCTGTTAAGATGGGAGCAATACGCCTGTTAAGATGGAAGTAAATAATTTGCAGGAAGATCTCAATTTGTTTTTTACTCCGTAATAACCCGGATTCGATTCAGGGATTGAAGGGGGTATAATGTCTTTCTCCAAGGTCAAAAAGAGATGAATAGAGGCTGCCTCCAGAATTAAAAAAGGTGTCCTCAAGTATGGAAAGTAATTTTCCCTTCAGTATGAAGTTTTCATTTCAGTATAAAACCTTCAGTATAAAGTTTACTTCTTCTTTCCTGCAGCATGAGCATTCGGAGTGAATACACTTAGGGCTCGTCACAATACATTTTGCTCAACAATATGCATTTTGCTCTGCAGGGGGGAAGCCCCTCCCTTACCGCCAGAGGCGTCAGGGTGGGTAGTTCAAAGCACATGTATTTTACAGCAGGTCGCTTGCGGTTACCAGGGGGATAAGTTCCGCGTCAACTGCCCTGAGGTTTTCTTTTGCGCTTTCTTCCCTGTCAACCACCGTTATCACGTATTTGACGTTCCCGCCTGCTTCCCGGACAACTTCGATTGCATCCTTTACCGAGCCCCCGCTGGTCGTCACGTCTTCGAGCAGCACCAGGGCATCTCCGGGCTGGAGTTCGCCCACGAACCTGCTTTTTGTGCCGTAGGCCTTCTCGGATTTCCGGACAAGGAGCAGGGGAAGTTCGGTTTCCAGGGAAACCGCGGTTGCCAGGGGTACGCCTCCCAGTTCAACTCCTGCAACTGTGCCCACGTCCATCTCCTTAATCCTGAGGGCTGCCTGCTTTGCAATAAGCTTCAGGGTTTTTGGGTCGGTGCTGGCCTTCTTGATGTCTATATAATACTTGCTTTTCTTTCCCGATGCAAGCGTAAAGTCTCCGTAGCGTACAGCTCCGCAGGCTTTGAGGGCTGCGATCAGTTCCTGTTTTTGTTTTTCAAATTCATTTCTTGTTTCTGGTTTTGATTCACTCATCGTCTCACCGGTGTTTTTATGGGCTTGTGCCCGTTTGTTCCTGATGGGTCGGCTGTTCCTGAAGGTATTTCACCAGGGTTCTTTCTTTACTCCGATCAGGTATCCGATTATGTTTGTCGTAAGGTGGAGCAGGGGAGTCATTACGAGGACGGTTACTATTATAGCCGGGGTAAAATTGCTTACGAACCATTCGGGATCTGTCAGGTATGTGAATACCCAGGCTCCGGCGACAAAATCCAGCTGGTCCACAAATGGCAGGGACGCGCCCCTTTTCAGGCCCATCCTGCGCTTGAAAAAGCTCTTGAACATGTCCCCGAAAAGGGCGCCGGAGGCAAGGGCAAGGACGACTTTGAGCGCGCTTGCGTAGTCCGGGCCGAAGGCAGGCACTTCAATTCCCATAATTTCAAAGCCCCTGAAACTCAGCCAGATCTCAATGCATCCTGCAAGAAACCCGCAAAATATGCCTGAAAAGAGCCCTCTCCAGGTCTTCCCGTCCCCTAAAATCCTTTTTCCGTCCTTATAAGTCCTGCCGCCGTCAATAGGTTTTCCGCCCCCAAAGACGGCTGCAAAGGGGTTGGGGAGGTAGGCGGGTATCATTAGCCAGAATGCCTTGATTATCAGCTCGATCGTAAGTATCAACTCGCTAGTTCCTATTTTATTTTCCTGGAGGGCAGGATTTTAACTTCCTTCCACACCCTTATCCTTTTTATTTTTTGTGTGATTGCTTGACGGAGCTTAAAATTCCCGGTTTTCCCGGGTCTCTTCCTGAAAATTCTTATATTTTTTTCAGGTATGTTTAAATAATTGGCTTGAGTTAGTATTAATTCCTGCCTGATGACATTTATTCTGTTAAACTGTAATTTAAAATCGCGTTTTTCAAGGTTTTCCATGAAAAAAATAGATGAAGTCCTCACAGTTCGCAACACCATGCTTGCGACCGTATCCGTTCTGGTACTGCTGGCAGCCCTGGTTGCTATGGGGCTTTTGACCCCTTTTCTCGTGAGGGTTGCAACAGGGGAAAAAATCCTGCTTGATGCTGCTTATTTTAATGGAAGGACGGCTCTTCCGGTCCTGGCCCTGGTCATGCTGCTGACCCTCTGCCTCCTGATGGGGGCAGCAGGAAAAAAAGAGAGCATTGCAGTCCTCGGGCTTGGCATTGCAGGTTCAGCGCTTTCGGCTCTTTTTTCCCCCTTTTCAAGCATGCCGATAAACATCGCCTTTCCCCTCCTTGCAGCAGCCCTTTTTGCGGTAGTATACAGGCTGCTTTCTTTCGGGGACCGGACCTTAAAGGGGAAACTGAAGAGGGCTGGCTCTCATATTATACACCTCGGGGTTATCCTGCTCCTGCTTGGGATCGTGTTCAGCACGAACCTGGATAGGGAGGACTCTGCTGTAATCCCTATGGGAGATGTGGGCACTTTTGAGTCTATGGGGTACAGCATTCATGTTACGGATATCTCTTCAGGGATAGAAGGGAAACCCTTTTCTGGATACCCGGGTTCGGCTTACGTGAGCACGGTTGATTTTGACGTGTACAGGTGGGGCCGTTTTTTTGAGCACGGCCAGGTCAAATATATAAGTGACTACAAATGGGGGCAGTCCTACACCGAGACTTACATCCACAGGGGGCTCTTGGAAGAACTCTTCATCGCCCCCAAATCGGTTGACACAAAAGCAGGGACTGTGGACCTCTATGTCCGGAAGGTGCCTTTCATGACCTCCCTCTGGGGCGGGTTTTATATCATGGTGCTCGGTATGGCGCTCATTTTCGTATCGGAATTACTTTCCTCAGAAAAAGGTTCTACGGGGAATGATGGCAAGAAGAAGCAGGTTGGGAAAAAGAAAAACGGATGATGCAGGTGTGAGGATGGTGATTGTATGAATACCGGGATGGTGCTTATCTGGGCGGCAGGTGCTGCCGGGCTGCTGGCGTTTTTAACGTCCCTGTTTTACTACTTCAGGGGGGATCGGAAATTAAAAGCCCTCTCCGAAAAGCTTGAGCTTGCGGCAGGGGTGGGAATTGTAGCTGCTACCCTGCTCCTTACCCACCACCTGCTCTCGGTGGATACGGAATATGCTTATGTCTTTCAGCACTCCAGCACCGATTTATCCTGGCACTACCAGCTCTCGGCCCTCTGGGCTGGCCAGGAAGGTTCATTTTTACTCTGGACTGCTTTCATTTTCATAATGCTTGCAGTGACACGTTTCACAGGCAACGGGAAAGCTCTGAGGGACACGAAGTTTTTTGACCTCATGAGGTCAGTCGTGCTCTTTGTCACCTCTGCCTTCCTGCTGCTCCTCGTGTTGAAGAACCCTTTTTCCATGTACTATTTTCCGGGTTCGGGGATACCTGAGGTCACGAACTGGAACCCATTTGTAGAGCCTTTTTACGTTCCCTACGGGCAGGGCATGAACCCCCTGCTTCGGAATCCCTGGATGGCAGTCCATCCTCCAGTCCTGTTCCTGGGCTATGCTGCTTTCACCCTGCCGTTTTCGGCTGCAATCGCGGGGCTTGTCCTGGATGATAAAAGGTGGGAAAGGGTCGCTTCCGGGTGGATGCGTTTTTCCTGGCTCTTCCTTACCCTGGGGATTGGTTTCGGAGGTTTCTGGGCGTACGAAGTACTGGGCTGGGGTGCCTGGTACTGGACCTGGGATCCCGTGGAGACCTCTTCCCTGATTCCCTGGATTGCCGCGACTGCCTATCTGCATGCAAAGCTCAGGTACCCTCAAGGGGAATACGGTTTCATGCTCCCCCTCCTCGCACTGGTATCTTTTGTCCTGGTCATCTTTTCGACCTTTGTCACAAGAAGCGGGCTATGGGCTTCGGTGCACTCTTGGCAGGACTTCACAACCGAAGGAATGGTCATTGCTTTCTTCCTCCTGGTGCTTACGGGTTCAAGTGCAGGTCTCCTGGCTAAAAAGTATTTCAGTGACGACTGAAGCTTTTTCGATGAAGACCTGAACTTTTCCAGTGATAACTGGAGCTTTTTCAGCGACGGCTTTACTATTCAAGCGGAACTGGTTGAGCTTCAGTAAACCTGAAGAGGCTATTACGGGAAACTCTATATTTTTGTTGAAAATACTGAGTTTTCTGTGAACAATAGGTGAACTTCTAGTGTTAACATATGAATTTTTACTGATTACATGTAAACTTTTAGTGGATAAAAGGTGAACTTTCAGTGGATAACAGGTGAATTTTTAATTGACAGCAGGTGAATTTTTGCCAATGTTAGGTGAATTTTCAGTGGACAACAGGAATATTGAATGGCAAGTGGATTTTTTGTGGGGCAGCCCGCTTGATATCATGTATTTTGGTAAATCATTTATAATATATTGACTGGCGTATTTTTTAATATTTTTTCAATGAATCGGGCAATTTTTATCTTCATATGGCCCTCATTATGCTGCGTAAATTTGTCATTTTTTTTCATATTTTTTCCTTATTGAGAGGGGCATATGGTTTTTAAATTCCTTGTTAATATATACAACTTTAAATAGTATGAGTACATTATTATTTGTTGGAGATGAATAACCTTCTAATTATATACGTATACAGGTTTTATTGTTAGGCCAATACGTTTCGTCCAATCTATCTATAAAAACGGGGATTTAGAAACCGGTTATAAAAATATAATATTTGTTTTGATAATCGGCTGTTGGACTCAGAAGGAAGGACAATCCGCGGGATTGTAAAAACGTTTTTTAATGTCTTAAATACGGCAAAACGGGGTTATTTACTGTATAAATATATCTAATTTAAAAATTAGATAACTTTTGTTAGCTCTAAAATGGTAGTTATATCTCTATATCTTAAAGGTCTAAATATAATTTCCATGATATTTTTAGCTAACATTAAAGGGTGTTTAAACAACAGTATGAAGGGGTTATCATGAAAGACTATGAAGTAAAAGTGCTGGACGAGAATGACCACATTTTTATTGAAACGTTAAGGAATCTTGGTATGTCAAGAAATGTCGCCACAACAATGGCATATCTTATGAATGTGGACGAAGCATCATCCCGTGAAATAGAAATCAGTACCGGACTCCGGCAGCCAGAAGTAAGCCTTGCAATGAGGCTGATGCGCAACCAGTCATGGGTCAATGTGCGCTCGGAAAAGAAGCCTGGCAAAGGGCGTCCGATAAAGATCTATTCCCTTGCGGCTCCGGTTGATGAGATAATCAGCTACTATGAAGACAAAATCTACAAGGAATCTCAGGCAACCATCTCTGCAATCAAGAAATTGAAGGTCATGAGCAAAAAAGTGCCTCTTGCTCCTTCAAAGTGAGGCATCTGCAATGGGTAAGGATTCGCTCTCATAATGGCAGGCAATTCCCCTGGGAATTCTTCCATTATGGAGTCAAATCCTCTCAAATCGTTCCAATCCTACAAGATTCTCCTCTTGCAGTCTTTTCTACAGGCCTGCATACGAATTTCTGTTCTGATCACTTTTTCTCAGTGTCTGCATACGGATTTTATTCGGATCACTTTTTCTCAGTGCCTGCATGCGGATTTTATTCTGGTTCTCTTTTCTAGATGTCTGCATAAATGACAACACAGGAAAAGTAAAAAACAACTCTTTTTTACAAAAAACGGCTCTTCGTCATTCTCCGTGGGTAAGATGATTTTCAATTCAAGACCATATTGGTTTTGTGATGGCTACACACACAAAACAACGAAGAGCCCAAAAAACTCTTAAATATGAGCTTTTAAGAATGAGCTTTTAAGAATGAGCTTTTAAGAATGAGCTTTTAAAAATGGCCTTCACATTCTTTTTCCGGATCTTCCTGAAAGTTATGCCCCTTGACTATTAATGGGATCCGGGAACTGGTGACGTTGCAGAAAAAGGATGCTGCTAGCTCACGGCTTTATAGTTCTGGTAAAAAGAAAATGTAGTAAAGAAGGGGGTTCTGCCTTGGGCAGGTCAGCCACCTGTAACAACTCTCAGGATCGTGAGTCTGTCGGAAGTTATTGCCCCGTCCAGGGGGACAGCATTCCCTTCATTTAATACAAGTACGGTTTCCTGATTAATTTTCAGTGCGTCAAGCAGGTCTTCGTAGGTAGAGTTATCTTCTACCTCTACGGTCTGCTCGGAAACATTTCCGGCTTGAATTGTTATGTGTACTTTTTTACTCACTTTGTAGATCCACCGCCGCTTACCTGAATTTCGTCCACGATTTCCTTTATTAACTTCTGCTCCAGTTCATATTCTTTTCTGATGCCTTTGCGCTCTGCATTTCTTTTCTGGAACTTTCCTGGCATTTTCAGATCTCCTTACGATTTTTCAGGTTTGCAACACAGGTGGGTATAGACCTCTCCAAGCAGACTCTTTTGTCTTTTCGAGATTTATATCCAATAATTATAATGATTTTTTGTTTTAATTAATGTTTTGGTTGACCATTCTTTGGTTGACATTTATGGTTTTCCTGTACAATGGGGTGCTCAATCCATATTTTTCCAGGGCAACGGATGTTAACATTGACCCTGATGTCGCTTGAGGCCGGATGCGAAAACCAATCAGAACATTCATTTTTGGAGGGTTGTGGGGGAAATTTTCCCAAAATAGTCAATATTAAGAGAAAAGTCTGTGAATTTTATAATATTTCAGGCGAAGAAGAATATCCCGGGGAAATGTTTTAATATATGATGTTTTTCGAGCTTAATGGATTTTGAAAATAAGCGTTTTGGAAATTGGTGTTTTGGATATAAGTGGTTCAAAAATAAGGGCTTAATACTAACGTTTTCAAAAGAAAAACTCATGTGAAATGCCATAAAAATATTCGGAAAACATTAGAGAAAAGTTATACACCAGCCGGGATTCGAACCCGGGTTCGAGCGTTGGCAACGCCCGGTGATGACCGCTACACTACTGATGTTCTCTGGTGCCCAGACCCGGATTCGAACCGGGGACAACTGCCTCTTCAGGGCAGCGCTCTCCCACTGAGCTACCTGGGCAAACGGATGTAAACCACTATCCTGGCAAAGTTTGTTAAAAAGGTCCGGTAGTGGATTTACTGTTTTTACTTCCCGGAAAAAACTCCGGGAAGTTTTGGAGTGGGCCCGCTGAGATTCGAACTCAGGACCTCCGCCATGTCAAGGCGACGTCATAACCGTCTAGACCACGAGCCCTCTATGCTTGTGTCCCCGTTACTCTTTTTAATGAATGTACATTTGTTTAATGCACATAAATTTGAATAACGGAAGTTGTAAAAAAGTTATACACCAGCCGGGATTCGAACCCGGGTTCGAGCGTTGGCAACGCCCGGTGATAACCGCTACACTACTGATGTTCTCTGGTGCCCAGACCCGGATTCGAACCGGGGACAACTGCCTCTTCAGGGCAGCGCTCTCCCACTGAGCTACCTGGGCAAACGGATGTAAACCACTATTCTGGAAATCCTTGTTAAAAATGGTCCAATAGTGGATTTACTTTTGCTGTTTTTACTTCCCGGAAACAGCTCCGGGAAGTTTTGGAGTGGGCCCGCTGAGATTCGAACTCAGGACCTCCGCCATGTCAAGGCGACGTCATAACCGTCTAGACCACGAGCCCTTGTTGCAGATGATATGTCTCTCGCACCGAAGTGCAACACCATAGTACGCATCATCATTTATATAAGTTTTGGGTGATCCGGGCTTTTTCTACTCGAATCTGGCCTTCCAAATGTAAAAAATTTTACACAAACTATAAAGTCTTTTTTTTCACGCTTTCTATCGAGATTTTCAGGCTCAGAATATTTGTCTCATCTATCAAAAAACTTCGACAGATTTCCCCCTATTTATACATCTTTTCTGAAACTTCTGTCTCTTAATCATTGTCTCTTAATATTTCTGGTGCTGTGACCCCGGCTCTAAAATAGGATGAAAACAATACTTTCGGCTTAGGGTAACATGAAAGGAACATCCGATAACTCAGGGAAAAGCCGGACTATTCCGGAAATCCAGGCGAAAATAGATTCAGGGGAAGCCGTAGTCCTTACGGCGGCGGAAATTTCCGAGAGGGTCCGGGCAGGGGAGGAGCTCGGGCTTGAAGATGTGGATGTGGTAACCACTGCCACCCGTGGGATCATGAGCGGGACTTACGCGGTCCTTTCTTTCAAAGTTTCGGAACCGGATTCTTTTGTCAGGGCTTCGGAAGTCCTGTTAAACGGGGTGCCGGCAGTTGTGGGCCCCTGCCCTAACGAAAGGCTCGGTGTCCTGGACCTTATCGTGCTCGGGACCGCTCACAGTGAGTCGGATCCCCGTTACGGAGGCGGGCACCTCTTACGGGAGCTTGTGGAAGGAAAGAACATAACCGTGGATGTCAGCACGAGCGGAGGCGACCGCTTTTCCGTCGAGACCGGGCTTTTTGAAATGCCCTTTGCGCGGCTCTATGCAACCAGGCATGCCTTCAAGAACTACCGGGCATTCGTAAATCCCGGAAAAGAGCCTCTAAATACTATTTTCCACGCCCTGCCTTTTGAAGGGGAATTCAGGGAGATGACCTTCTGCGGCTGCGGCGAGTTAAACCCCATCGAAAACGACCCCAAGCTCGAGACAATAGGCATAGGGACCAGGGTGCTCATCAACGGGGCCGAAGGATTCGTTACCGGCTCAGGCACCCGGAGCTCGCCGGATAACCCGAACCTTGCGGGGTTTGCGGACCTGCACGGCATGACCCCCGAGTACATGGGAGGCTTTGCAACTTCCGCAGGCCCGGAAATTATCAACACCTGGGCAGTCCCAATCCCTGTCCTCAACCAGGGTATGCTGGATAACATCCTGAAGCTTGACCGGGAAATCCCCCTCAAGCTGGTCGACGTCGCAGGCAGGCTGCCTCTTTGCGAGATCAGCTACGGGGACGTCTGGGACGGCGTTGACCTGACGGTCCGGTATGAACCGGAAAAGTGCCTGAAATGCAAGACCTGCCTGGTTGAAGAAGCCTGCCCCATGGGGGCTGTTTCCCGTGCAGAGGATAACCGGGCAGTCCATTCAAGCTCCCTCTGCTTTAACTGCGGGCTCTGCCTCTCAAGGTGCAGGGGAGAAACTTTCAGTGCAAACCTGGGTTCAGTCCGCTGCGCGACCGGCGGGTGCCTGAGGGACATCAAGGTCACCCTGCGACAGTCTGACCGCGCCAGGGCGGAAAAAGCTGCAGAGGAGCTCAAAGAACAAGTCCTTGCAGGGACTTTCAGGCTCAAAGAACCTGTGGAAAAAATAAGCTGGAGAGACAGCTGAAGAAGTTAATGTAAGAAGTTAATGTAAGAAGTTAATGTAAGAAGTTAATGTAAGAAGTTAATGTAAGAAGTTAATGTAAGAAATTAAGGTAAGAAGTTAATGTAAGAAGTTAATGTAAGGAAATAACTTAAGAATTCAGGTAAGGAAAATAAGGTTTAAACCTTATTTTCTGCTTTACCTGCATTTTCTTTTAACGCTTCAAGGAAGCGTTTTGTGACTTCTTCAGGGCTCATGGGGATATTTGGGGCATTTGTGTTTCCGGGCTTGAGGATTACGTGGATAAAGGAGGTCTGCCTGGCATTCAGGGAATCTTTGTACACGTATACGAGCTCCTCTTCCGTGTTTACCTTATGCGTGTTCTGGATCCCGCAGGCGTTTGCTAGGATTTCCAGGTCAATGTAGCGAAGCGCACAGGTTTCCTGGGAGCCTGTGGAGCCGTAGGCGCCGTTGTCCAGGGATACGATAACTAGGTTTTTCGGGGCTTCCTTCCCGACTTCCAGGAGGGCGTTCGGGTTCATAAGGAGGCTTCCGTCCCCGTCGAAAACAACTACCTTCCTGTCCGTGCGCAGGGCCAGGCCGAGGCCGATGGAGGAGGCGAGCCCCATGGAGCCGAACATGTAGAAGTTAAGGTCCCGGTCCCTTGCAGCGTAGAGTTCCTTGCAGGGGACTCCGAGGTTTGTTACGGTGATTTCCCCGTCCAGTTCGGCAGCAACTGCGGAGATTGCGTCGTTCCGGATCATCCGGGGTTCGAGGACTTTCTGGGTCAGGCGGAATTTGCAGATCCTTTCTTTCTTTGGCAGCTCCGGGGACTTCCGGGCTTCCCAGGCACAACAGGTCGACACTTCCCAGGCTTTCGGGGATACCAGGGCGATGTGAGGCCGCAGGTTTTCGTATGCATCCCGGATGACATTCTCAAGGAGCCCTATTTTTTCCGGACTGTCTATGATTGTATATGCTATTCCTGCCCCTTCCAGGATCCCGGGAAGGTGCGCCCCTAAGGGGACCTGGGCTTCGATGGCTTCTTTGTAGACCCCTCTCCAGCTTGTCAGGACAGGCAGGGGGATTTTGCAGATGACGTTCAGGGACTCAAGGGCATTGATCATGTTTCCGAGCCCCGTGCTCTGGATCAACATCATGGGTTTTGCCCCTGCCAGGTAGGCTCCGGCACAGATCCCTACCCCGTTTTCTTCCCTGGTCAGCTTTACCTCGGGGAAGTTTTCAGAAACCAGGGGGAGCAGGTTCTTAATGCGGTCGCAGGGTAGGGTTGCGGCAAGGTCTATTCCTGCTTTTCTCATGATTGATATTACTTCTTCTTCCGGGTTTGTCATGCACACACCTTTTCAGCTCGTTTCTTTTTCTTCGTTTTCAGCTTGCTTCTTCTTATCGGTCTTTTCAGCTTGCTTCTTTTTATCTGCCTTTTCCTTATTTCTTCTCAATCGTTTCCATAGCTATATGGCAGTTTCAGATGGCAATGGCAGTTTCAGATGGCAATGGCAGTTTCAGATGACAAGCTCCTCAAGGGGCACATCCGGGTTTTCGGCTGTGGCAACAGGCTTGATCGGGAAAGGTGTGAGGTCTTCTTTAAGCCGTTCAAATCCTCCTCCTGCGATATTCAGGAGGATGACATCATCTTTTCCGACATTTCCGGCTTCCACGGCTTTCAGGAGGGCGGCTGCCGCAACAGCTGAGGGGGGCAGGATATCGATTCCTTCCAGGGACTCGAAGAAGGCTTTTGCCTCAAGGGCTTCTTCTTTTGTTACCGCGTACATGGTCCCGTCGGTATCGACCAGGGCATCGTATAGCCCGCCTGTGACGGCGTAGGGTGGAGCCCTGTTGGTAAGGACGGAAGCGTAGGTCTCCTCGATCTGGCGCTTTGCATCTTTCATGTCAAGCTCGGGAATGATTTCCCTTCTCCCTGCCTGCCAGGCCCTGTACATGGGTACAAAAGGCAGGTTCTGGGTAAGCTGGAGTTTCGGCAGCCTGTCCCCGAAGCGCCCGTCAGCCCTGAGGCGGAGTGCAGCTTCCCAGGCTGCAATTCCCCCGGTGCCGCTCCCCACAGCCTGGAAGTAGTGTTCGGGCATCTTCCCTATGGTCACGGCTGCATCAAGCATCACAGTGCCCATTCCTTCCCTGCGGGCGACGTTTCTGGCTCCCCCCTCGGGGACCATGCCCGGGAGTTTTGCAAGCCTGCCTGCGAGGTTTATAGCGTCGGTATAGTCATTTCCCGGAGCCATCTTTATAAGGTGGATGGAGTCTGTCGGCTCTTCGGGGAGCCACAGCTTCCGGATCCCGGATTCAGGGACCACGATATAGGCATCTATCCCTGTCAGGGCTGAGACGTGGGCAAAAGCCCTCCCCGTGTTTCCGGCGGAGGCAAGTACAATGGCTTTTCCCCCTGTCTCTTTTAAGAGCTGCATGGTAGGGTGGGCTTCAAGTTCCTTAAAACTGCAGGTCTTTATAAAGGCGCCTTTTTCGGGCCAGTACCCGCTAAAGCCAATGTAGAGGTTCGCAAGCCCGAGTTCCCTGGCAAGGGCTTCACTTTTGTAGGTTATAGGCCCGGCTTCGGTGGTGAGCTCTTCCTGGATCGGGAGCCAGGAGTGGAACCTCCCTATGCCCGGCTGGGCTCTTAGCTCCAGTTTCTTTTCATGGTAGTCCGCCCGCAAAAGGGAGTCGTCATTGTCACAGGTGAGCCTGTACTGCTGTCCATATTCGCTTCCGCATTTCAGACATTTCAGCGTGAATCTTCCCATCGATATCAGGGAAAAATTGGGCTTTTCCTGTTAAATACGTTCCTGAAATGTCTCAAAAATATCCGTTTTGTGTCATATTCAGGGACCCATGGCAAATTAAGGAAACTGTCTGCCCCGAATGGGAAAACGGAACTCAAGAAGAAGGGAATTAAAAAATTGAGTTTTAAGCAAGGGATAAGGAAGGAAATTTTCTGGACGGAAGGTTGAAGGGAGCTTCCAGGCCGTACGAAAGGAAATATGAAAATGTGAAGGAGAGCTTCCGGGCTGCAGGCAGGGAAAGCTCACGTATATGCATAAAACGTGTCCGGGGTAGCTCTGGCTTTTTCTATGTTCCTTATGGTCCCGTCCGGGTACACAAGGGTAAGGGTGTCCGGCCGCATCCCGAATTCCCTTGAGTCGTGGAGGTAGTAATCATCGTTCTGTCTTGATACGCCTTTCACCTGGATCCTGGCATTGGTCCTTCCTATCTTCTGGATGTCGACTTCCTTGAAGTCAAAGAATATCTCCTCTATTTTAGGTTCCATGTGCCTGCTCCCGAACAGGAACATGTAGACCTGGGCAAAGGGGCTCAGGTGGTAATGTATGTTGATCTCGGCGTCGCTCCTGTCAAACTCTATCACCACCTGGTCAAGGTGGATGTATTTTCCCTCCCTGAACTGCTCCATGTCGATCCCCGGAGTGAACCTGGCCGCCATCAGGGACGCTGAGATGATAATTGCAATTGTAATTACAGCTTTTATTTTCATGGCTCTAGGCAGTAATTAACTTCTATTCTAATATTTCTTTCCTGCGAAGGAAACCCCCCACGGCTTTATATTTCTTTCTCCACTCCCGCCTGCTGCATCCTCTCTGACTTCGGGAGCTGCTTCTCCTGCTGGCTCCTGACCCAAAATTCCCTGCTCTCTCCCTCTTTCCCTCTACTCTCCCACTTATTACTTTTCCGTTTTTTATTTTTATTCATTTATTATTTATTTTTATTATTCGCTTCCCTTCTTATTCTTCCTGAACCCCTTTTTCTTTAAGTTTGTTCAGTTTCTCCCTGGTTACTTCGAGGTCTTTCGCATATTCGGGGTTTTCAGGTTCGATCTCGTGAAGCTTCTCCCGGATTTCCAGGGCTTTTTCCATGTTTACTCCGGCTTCCTCCCTTCTTCCGGTTTTTTCCAGCATGACGCCAAGGTTCATGTACGCGGTCCCTAAGTAATAGAGGTAGCTGCTGTTCTCCGGCTCTTTTATGAACAGTTTCCCGTAGGTTTCCAGGGCTCTTCCGAAACTCTCCTCGGCTTTTTCGTATTCCTCGAAACTCGTATACAGGTTCCCCAGGTTGTTCAGGATCATGCCGTACTGTTTCCGGTATCCGGGGTTTTCAGGCTCTTTTTCGAGGATATGTTGCATCAGCTCAAGAGCCCGCTCGAAAGGCTCCCTTGCCTTTTCCTGCTGCCCCATCTGCCTTTGCAGGGCTCCCAGGTTGGTGTTGACGGCTACGGCCCGGACCCAGGAATCGAGGTTTTCCGGGCTGTTCTTGAGCATCTCCTCACCCACTCCTGCCGCCTTCTCATAATAGGGAAGCGCCTCAGAATAAAACCTTAAAGCCTGCAGGAAACTCCCTTTCGTAAAAAAAGCATCGTACATAGAGCCCGGGTCCCCTGACTCTTCCGCAGCTTCCTCAGCTTCGGAGAGCAGTTTCAGCGCCTCGTTGTATTTCATATCTTTAATAAAAGCAAAAGCCCTGTCGATCTTCCGTGCGGTAAGGTCGACCTTCTGTCTGTTCGGTCTGGACATATATTAAATGTCCATTTTATTTTTTTATATATGTTTTGGTTTTTCCGGCACTGATTCCCACCTGACTCCCTTTTTCTCTCCTTCCCCTCCGCATCTCCTCCGCATCTCCTCCGCATCCCCTCTGTTTCCCTTTCCTTTCCCCAATTTTTGCAAAAATGTTAAATAGCGCCAGAGTGAAGCTATTTCATTCTTCATACCGTCTCAAAATTTCAAAAAACCCTTACAGAGGCCAAAAAATGAGCGCAAATATCAATTTCACCTGCCCCAAATGCGGAAACGCCACCTACGAAACCGGCCAGATCCAGGCCACAGGCGGCTTCATCAGCAAAGTCCTCGATGTCCAGAACAAGAAATTCGCCTATGTCACCTGCAAACGCTGCAAATACACCGAATTCTACAAAGGCGACACCAGCATGCTCGGCAACATCTTCGACCTCTTCACATAAGGCCGGAACAGCCGTGGCGTGAGTTTCAGCAAAACTTCCCGTATCTCTTTTTTTGAACCTGTCTGAAGGCGGTCAGCCGGGGCTGGGGAAATAGGTGTATCAGGCGGAGATTTTTCACGCTCGACGAAGGAGAGCGGCCTGAGCATGAAAATGGAATAAAAGAAGCAGCATTTCACTCTTTTTTGCTATAATGGATAAAGTACTTTCCTTAGTTATTCTCACATTTCCTTAGTTATTCTCACACCACATCCCTTCTTCCCCCTCATTCCATATTATTTGAGGGTTAATTATAGATTCTCAGAGTTCCATATCTTTCTTTAGTTCCAGTTTCTCGAATTTTCATCCATGTCAACAGTTATTCAAAGAGATGAATATTCAGCATGGGCAGGGGGGCAGAGATGGAAAGAGGCAGGGAAGAAATCCCGGCGAGGGGCAGAATCGTGCCTTCCGGGAAAAGCAGATACGAAAAAACCTACTGGATACTCGTGGCTATCTTCCTTGCAGCCGTCCTTCTCTACACTTTCTACATCGGACAGCTCCTCTGGGGCATTGTTATTGATATTCTTGTCCTGAGGCTGCTTTTCCTTATGAGGCAGGAACAGCGCTATTTCCTGGAGTGCGACCGGAACGAAGAGGACGCGGGGACCCCGCATGACCCCCGGATGAAGCGGAAGGTCAGGCTGGCAAATATCCTGGTCACTCTCTTCGTGCTCGGGCTGGTCATTTACTCTTACTTTACTTTGCAGTTCATATGGGGGATCGTGGCCGGGCTGATGATCCTGCTCTACATGCACATGTTGCTCTTTTCTGGAGATAACCTGTAATAGCACTGGTGGCGAGTTTGAGATGCCGACATTCCTTTCCGGAGGCCGGAAAGGAACAAAATCAGAAAAAGCGGTTTTGCCGGGCTCCGGATTCCGGGGGACGGTTTTTCAGTCGCTGGAAGCTGAATGACCCGGGGTGGTTGAACCTGTCAGATCTATTTTCACTTTTCGGGCCTTTTTGGGTTCGTTTTATATCTATTTCAGGTTTCATTTCTGGTTCTGCTTCTGGTCTTTGAGTCGCTGTTGAGTCGTTGTTGAGTTGCTGTTGAGTCGCTGCTGTCACTGGGTCGTTTGGTGTGTATTCTGTTCTTTTTTTAATTTTTGGGAAAACGCCGTTTGCTTCGCAAACGGTGAGTGCGTGGGGTCCAGTTTATGGGTAGATAACAGACAGGTTTCGGTCAGAGTAAACTCAATGAATTAAGGTTGCAGGGAATTGATTTTAAGCTCAAAAAGAGGGGGGTGAAAATGGAAAAGATTAATGGAAAAGATTGTACGAGATCAGAAAAAAGAGAGTCGAGCCCGGAAGTTAAAGGCCTTCCAGGCGTTCCCGGGTTAGATTGATGGCTTCTTTGATTTTTTCGTTTTCGGGCTGCTGGGTGAGCAGGGTTTCCTGCATTTCCAGGGCTTTTTCCAGGGCTTTTTTTGCTTCTTCGGTTTTGTCTCCGCCTATTTGCTTCATGCAGTGGCCGAGCTGGCTGAGGGCGACGGAAAGTTCGGCCTGGTAGCCGAGGTTGTCGGGTTTTTCGGAGAGGAGTTTTTCGTAGATTCCGGCGGCTTCGGAGAGGACTTCGCAGGCGGTGTTGAGGGTGTCGAGGGAGCCGGTCTCGGTGAGGAGGGCGCCGTAATTGTTAAGGTTTTCGCCGGCGTAGGAGTGGTAGACGGCGTTTTCGGGGTCCCGGGTAAGGAGGGCGGTGTAGATCTCCCGGGCGTGGGAATAGGACTCGGCGGCGGCCTGGGTTTCGCCTTTCTTTTTGAGGAGGTTTCCGATGTTGCTGAGGGTTGTGCCCATGTAGTGCTGGTAGTCGGCGTTTTCGGGGTCGGCTTTGAGGAGTTCGGAGCCCACTTCTAGAGCTTTTCCATAGGTTTCCAGGGCGCTGTCATACTCTTTTGCGGTGTAGAGGATGCCGCCCCGGGTGAAAAGAATGTAGTAGAGGGCATCAGTGGACTTTGCTGTCCTTGCGGACTTCTCGGCTTTGTCAAGGGTCTCAAGGGCTTTATCCAGTTTCCCTTTCTTGATCTGGGCCACAGCGTTATGGATCTGCTTGAGGAGAAGGAGATTTTTTACCTTGTTTCTGGACATAAGAGAAAAATCCCCTTTATTTTTTTAAATAGCTGTCGATCTCTATTTGTGGAGTAAGGTCAATTTTGTTGATTTGCAGAGTAGGGATGATTTGCAGAGTAGGGATGATTTGTGGAGTCGGGGATTTAAGTTGAGGATTCAGTTGACATTTTGGGTTGGATAACTTTTTACTATTTCATTTCAGGGTTTTATTTTTTTAGTGATTTTCCTTATAAAAAATACAACCAGTAAACCGTATATAACAAAAGAAACGTATATATTATAAATACGGAGGCAGGTTAATTATATATACTGCATGTTTATATAAGTAGCCGCAGATATAATTGAGGTTGCAGTAACATTTATGTGAGATTAAAGTGAGGTTACTGTAACATCCAGCCTTTTGCGATCATTTTCTCATTGAGTTCTTTATTTTTTAGAAAGCGTCAGGTATATATCAAACAGATAACGTCTATCCAATAACGTTAGAATATGTGAGCTAACCATGGAGTATAATACTAATCAGATCATAGACGAGTCTGCCGGAAAGATTGATGAGCCAGTCCATATTATCGACGGGGCCAATCAGAACACAGGCGAGTCTGCGGCCGACCAGGAGATGGAT
Source organism: Methanosarcina sp. KYL-1 (assembly GCF_024372725.1). Lineage (GTDB taxonomy): Archaea > Halobacteriota > Methanosarcinia > Methanosarcinales > Methanosarcinaceae > Methanosarcina. Next base: position 57,126 of record NZ_VOUA01000018.1, on the reverse strand, counting down.
AAGTCCGGTCAGGAATCCGGCCAGGAGTCCAGCCCGGAGTCCCATGGGGTTACTGCCGGGTCTGAGCCTGATCAGAGTCTGGAAGAGTCTGAAATGGACGAAGAAATCAACCTCGAAAAGTTCGAGAATACCTCTAACATAGAGGTCCCGAAACTCCTGATCGACCAGGTGCTGGGGCAGGAGCATGCGGTTGAAGTCGTCAAGAAGGCGGCCAGCCAGCGGCGCCACATCATGATGATCGGGACCCCGGGTACGGGAAAGTCCCTGCTCGCAAAGGCTATGGCAGAACTTCTCCCCAAGGAAGAGCTCAAGGATATCCTTGTATATCCGAACATGGAGGACGCAAACAACCCCAAGATACGGGAAGTCCCGGCCGGGAAGGGCAGAGAAATCGTCATGGCTCACAAGATGGAAGCAAGAAAGAAAGCCCAGGCCCGGAACATGCTCATGATGCTCTTTGTTGTAGGCATCATCATTTATTCTTACTTTGTAGGCCAGCTCCTCTGGGGCATCATCGCAGGTATCATGATTCTCATGCTTACCCGCCAGTTCCTTCCGAAAGAGGAGATGATGATCCCGAAACTGGCTGTTTCTAATTTTGACAAGGAACACGCACCCTACATCGATGCAACCGGAGCCCACGCAGGAGCCCTGCTTGGAGACGTCAGGCACGACCCCTTCCAGTCCGGAGGGCTTGAGACCCCTGCCCACGACAGGGTGGAAGCCGGCGACATCCACAAGGCCCACAAGGGTGTGCTGTTCATCGACGAAATCAACACCCTCAGGCTTGAATCCCAGCAGAGCCTCCTGACTGCGCTCCAGGAAAAGGAGTACCCGATTACCGGGCAGTCCGAGAGGAGTTCCGGGGCTCTTGTGAAAACCGAGCCTGTCCCCTGTGACTTCATTATGGTTTCCGCAGGAAACCTGGATGCGGTGCAGAAGATGCACCCTGCCCTGAGGTCCAGGATCAAGGGTTACGGGTATGAGGTCTACATGAGGGATTCCATGGAAGACACCCCCGAAAACCGGAATAAACTGGTCCGTTTCGTGGCCCAGGAAGTCCTCCGGGACGGGCACATCCCTCACTTTGACGAAGGTGCGGTAGAAGAAGTCATCCGGGAAGCCAGAAGGCGTGCAGGCCGGAAAGGCCACCTTACCCTGAAACTCCGTGACCTGGGCGGGCTTGTCCGCGTGGCAGGAGACATTGCCCACTCCGAGGGCGCTCCCCTCACGAAAACCGAACACGTGCTTGCCGCAAAGCGGATAGCCAGGTCCATCGAACAGCAGCTTGCAGACCGCTACCTTGAACAGAAGCGGGACTACTCGTCTTTCCTGAGAAGCGGCGCAGCCGTTGGCAGGGTCAACGGGCTTGCTGTTATGGGTGGAGACTCCGGGATCGTACTTCCAATAGTATCCGAAGTAACCCCTGCAATGTCAGGGGGCGAAGGGCGCATAGTTGCCACGGGTAGGCTCAAGGCCATTGCAAAGGAAGCTGTCCAGAACGTGTCCGCCGTCATCAAGAACATGACAGGTGCCGACATTACAAACCATGACGTCCACATCCAGTTCGTGGGGACGTATGAAGGTGTTGAAGGGGACAGTGCCTCGGTTTCCATTGCCACGGCAGTCATCTCGGCATTCGAGAAGATTCCCGTGGACCAGACAGTTGCAATGACCGGATCTCTTTCGGTCAGGGGCGATGTCCTGCCTGTGGGCGGGGTCACCTACAAGATTGAGGCTGCAGCCCAGGCCGGCATGAAGAAAGTCATCATCCCCAAAGCCAATGAGGCGGATGTCCTGATTGAAAAGAGATACAGGGATAAAATCCAGATCATCCCCGTCTCCTCGATTGCGGAAGTCCTGGAACACAGCCTTATAGGCCCGAGGAAGAACACAATCATTGAAAAACTTAAGAACATTACAAAACTCAGTTTTGATATTCCGGAAGTAACGCCCGCTTCCGTACAGGCCATGAACCTTTTCGGGTGCAGGAACTGAACATGAAGGACATTATGCAGGACATTAAATTTTATGACTGCAGGGTGATTGAGGGCAGTTCCACCTCAATCGTCCTGGACAACGGAAAGATTGAAGAAATTTCCAGAAACTTCACAAGGGGGGCCGGCATAAGGGCCCTCTGCGGGGGTTCCTGGGGCTATACGGCTGTTGAGGGGGAAATTGACCTTAAGAAGGGGGTTTCAGCTGCCTCAAAACTTGCTTTTTCTATGAACTCGAACACCCCGAAAGAAGAGGTCGAACTTGCAGCCGTAAACTCTCCTGTGCTGGGCAAGCTCCCGGAGATCAAAATCGACCCGAGGGACGTTCCTATTGAGGACAAGGTCGAACTTTTGAAGAGCATTGAAGCCCATGCCCGGGTTGAGGGAGTCCACAGTACGAAAGTTATGTACATGGAGTCCGAATTCAAAATCGAGTACCGGAGTTCCGAAGGTGTGGAATCTGCCTATGAACTTCTAAATACCGGTTTTGCAGTCTCGGCTGTGGCCGCCGAAAACGGTGGGTACCAGGCGGGCCGGGAAAGTCGCTTTGGATACGGGTATGAGGTCTTTGAAAAGGAAAACGTCCTGGAACTTGCCAAAAAGGCAGGCAGTTCCGCAGTTGAACTCCTGAAGGCTAAAACTCCCAAGGGGGGGACAATGCCCGTGCTGCTTGACCAGGAACTTGCAGGGGTCTTTGCCCACGAAGCTGTGGGGCATGCCTCGGAGGCCGACCTGGTGCTTGAAGGCGATTCTATTCTTGCAAACAGGATAGGGGATCTTATCGCATCTCCCCTCGTTACGATCATTGACGACCCGACCCTGCACGAGTTCGGGTACTATCCTTTTGACGCCGAAGGGGTCCAGTCCAGCCGGACCGAGATCATCAAAGAAGGCGTCCTTAACTCCTTCCTCCATTCCAGGGAAACCGCAGGCAAACTCGGCGGCACCCCCGGAAACTGCAGGGCCCAGGGATATTCCATGCCCATAGTCCGGATGAGCAACACCTTCATTGATAACGGAGACGCAAAGTTTGAGGAAATGCTCGAAGAAGTCCGGGACGGGATGTACCTTATAGGCTCCCGGGGCGGCCAGGTGAATACCGGGGAAGGGATTTTCCAGTTCAATGCCGAAAAAGGCTACCTGATCAAGAACGGCGAACTTGCCGGGCTCGTAAGGGACGTCTCCCTCTCGGGCAAGACCCTTGAGATCCTGAACCACGTGGCCCTGGTGGGCAACGACCTGAAAATGACTGCAGGCAGGTGCGGGAAAGGAGGGCAGCTTGTGCCCGTGTCGGACGGCTCGCCCCATCTTGCCATTTCCAGTGCCCTTGTGGGAGGTGCCTGAGGATGTACGAGCTTGCAAAAAAGGCCCTGGACCTTGCTGAAAAAGCAGGGGCTGAAGAAGCCGAAGTCTATTATGTTTCAAATCATTCTACCGGGGTAAACTTCAAAAAAGATGCCCTGGAAAGTGCAAAGGACCGCTTATCCGAAGGGATAGGGGTCCGCGCCATCGTGAACGGAGCCGTTGGTTTTGCCAGCACGAATTCGGCAGAGGAAGTTGAAAACACTGTCAGGATTGCGGTTGCAGAAGCCCGGGTCCGGGAAAGCGACCCCGATTGGGTGGGCCTTCCCTCTAATGGGAAATACCCTGAGGTATCGGGCATCTTCGATAAAAGGATCGAAGCCATGGAACTCGAAGAGTGCATCGGCTATGCCCTGGAACTTGTTGAAGGCACAAAGGAAGTTCCCGGCACCCTCCCAACCTCCGGCGGCTTTACCCGCGCAAAGAGCAGGCAGCTGATCCTGAACACGAACGGGATCGAAATTGAAGAGGAATCCACGGGAATGTCCGGTTTCGTGGACGTTATCACCGTAAACGGGGAGACCTCCACAGCTTACGACTTTGCCGTTTCCCGTTCCCTTGACATTGACTTTTTAGCTCTCGGGAAAAGGGCTTCCGAACTTGCCCTCCGGTCCAGGGGCGGAATCAAAATCGAGCCCATGAGAACCGATGTTGTCTTCCACCCCTTCGCTTTCGCCGACCTTATCGAAGACGCTTTTGCCCCCTCCCTGGATGCTGACAATGTCCAGAAAGGGAGGTCAGGCCTTATAGGAAAACTCGGGGAAGAACTTACAGCCCCCGAACTTTCGATCTACGATGACGGTCTTATTGACGCAGGCATGGAAACCTCTGCTTCGGACGACGAAGGTATCCCCTCCCAGCGCACAACTGTGGTCGAGAAAGGTGTGCTGAAAACCTATCTCTACGACAGCTACACCGCAGGAAAAGAAGGGTTAAAGAGCACGGGCAACGGCTCAAGGGCATCTTACACGGCCCCGCCGGGTGTGGGGCTTCGGAATTTCATCCTCGATTACCCGCAAACTGACGTAATTGCAGGCACGGATTCCGGAGTTTTCGTAAACACGGTAATCGGCGCCCACACCGCAAACTCAATCTCAGGGGACTTCTCCGTGGAAGCCAGAAACGCCTTTACCATCAAGAACGGAGCCCTCGACAAGCCCATCAAGTCCCTCATGATCTCGGGCAATGCCTTCGATCTCCTCAAGAACATCACAGGCGCAGGCTTTGATGTCCGGAAAGTGGGAGGAATCATCACGCCTTCGATCCGGGTCTCGGACATGAGCGTTATAGGTTAATATTTTGGTCAATTAGAGTTTGATCGGTTAGAGTTTGATCGGTTAATAATCAATCTGCCAGGAGTGTGAGCTACTAAGGCTCCCTCCCCTTTTTTCCGGAAATCCGATCTAAATTTCCTGCGAGTATTTTTGTTTGTGGTCCTGATTAATTGGTTGTATTATTCCAGAATAATTATTCCGGAATATCCAAAGATGGTACCTTTCGTATTCTTTTACATGGAAAAACGCTCCACCTGGTCTGAGAAATACTTCTCTTGGTCTGAGAAATACTTCTCTTTATCATGGAAACCGTTTTTAATCCAATTTATGTCGGAAAACCCCGCCAGCTTGCCTGGCGGCGCCTCTCCAAAATAAATGAAAATAATAAAGATAAATATGTTTTTCAGGTTGTGACGGCTAGTTCACTATTTCAAATTGAATCCTTATTTTTTTCTAAACTCTTCATTCTGGTGATCTGACTTCTATTTTTTTGTCCTTATTAGTTATTAAGTCACTAAGTTTACCTTTTTAGTATTATAGTATAATTTTAAAGTTCTATAAATTAATTTTTAGTTATTTCACTACACTTTCAGTCACCTGGATGTACTTTTTAGTCACTGCATTGTACTTAGGAAAAGGCCGGATGCCTATGGCATCCAGTGAGAGTGCAGGTACCTGAAAAGCAAATAGAAAAAGCAGTGGACTACCTGATTTTTTCAAAATAAATATAAAAATAGAAAAATTATGGGAGCAAAATCCGGGACCCGGATGGAAAAGTGCTATCCAGGGTGCTCTGCCCGGATAATCATCTGGTAGGGCGGGTATCAATGCTGGAAAAGTCCTGGTACAGGGTCCTGAATTATCTTTTTTTGTTTTCAGGTTAAGTTGCCGGGGTTTTGTAGAAATCCTGTGTATTCGAACCTTATCCGGTCCGGATCTTATGATTGAATTCTGGTTTCCGGGTACCAATTCAATTTAGGGGTGCCATTTTTTGGAGGATTTCTACAGAACCGTTTACCGTATTCAACTTTTCTCTTGTTTTCAGCTTTAGTTTTAGGGGGTTTTAACCTCTCACCACAAGCACCGGCGTCTTTGCATGCCTTACCACGTTTTCGGCCACGCTTCCAAGCAGGAACCTGTCGAGTCCGGTTTTCCCGAGTGACCCCATAACGATCATTTCTATGTCGTTCTGTTCCGCAAATTCTACAATTTTTTCTGCAGGTTGTCCTTCAATGAGTACGGATTCCACCTCTACTCCGGCAGCTTTGGCAGCATCTTCCACGAAACCTGTGGCTTTTTCTCCTTCGTTCCTGAAGTGTTCCATGGCAGCCTTTTCCCAGCCGAAGTCCCTGGCGGAATGGGTCGTGGGTACAATTACATATACGGCGTAGAGTTTTGCTCCGCTCAGTCTGGATATTTCAACTCCAGCCTCAACCGCTTTTTTGCAGAGTTCCGAACCGTCAGTTGCAACCATTATTTTTTTATAAGTTCCCTCTCTCATATCAAATCCCTCAATTTAATTTTCTTACCGGCCCTGTGTTCTGTTTCAGCTTTCCGAAACATTCCCCGGCACAGGCCCGCCCTTTTTATCGGTGCATGCATGCAGGCAAATGCAGACTTGCTCTACATAGCACATACTTGCTCCAGATTATACTATATTAATTATTATATATATGGCTTTGTAGAATTCCTTCTAATATTTAGCTCGAATTCTAAAAATTCATTGATACTTATCCAGAGTCTTCCTAACCCTCTTTTTGGTTTACTTCTCTTTTTCCGGCAAAATATTTCTTGCAGGATTCCCGGGATTTTCCCTCTGGTGATAAGTAAAATTTCGATTAGTTTTCAGTGGAAAAAAAGTACTGAATATGTAGGAAAAATCTGTCCTTTTTGACACAAAAAGGATGTCAATTTTGTGCATACCAAAAAGATTATATATGGTTTTAATCGTCACTGTGAACTGGTGAACGGGTTCCGCTCAAAATCAAATTCATTTGATAAAAAACAAATCCAACATATTTTAACCTCCTTCAAAAAACCCCGTTCACTGATTTGTTTTTAATATTGTTTTTTAGTAGATACAAGTAATATTTAGTTTGGTCTTCTCTACTTTTCCTTTCTTTTGCTTCATTTTTTCTCTCGCCGGTTTCCTTTTTCCGGTCCTATTCCATGTTTTATTTTTGGTTTTATTTTTGGTTTTATTTTTGGTTTTATTTTCGGTTTTATTTTCGGTTTTATTTTTGGTTTTACTCCCGGTTTCTTTTCTCAGGAGGCAAGGCTAAGCAGTGCTATCAGGATGAGCAGCCTTACCAGCACGCTCATCCCTGTGGAGTACGCAACTATCTGGAAGCCCAGGCGCGGCCCGAATATAGCCACTTTTTTAGGGAGCTGGCTGCGCAGGGCAAAAATAGGAAGCATGAACATGCTGCCCAGCATGAGCACGATCATTGCCTGCAGGTAGGTTATCCCTCCTGAGTGGATCATGGGGCCGAGGAGGGAAATTCCCAGGATCGGGCTTGCTACATAGCTTGTCAGGGGGACGATGGACTCGGGAGGGATTTTGAAGAGTTCGGCAAGGGGGAGTACTGTGAAAACCTCAAAAGCCCCCCGGTCCCTGAGAAAGAACACTATGGTGGTGGCAATCAGGTAGACCGCAGCGATCTTCAGGAAGATCCTGAACTCTTTCTGAAAAGCCCTTTTGACTGCGGTTTTCAGGGGGACTTTCCCGTTTATCCGGGTTTCGGGCACCCTGCAGGAATTGCCCTTGAGAAACAGTTTGCTTGCAAGGACAACTGCCAGGATTTTTAAGATGGCAGTTGCTATGAAGACAAAGGCATAAAATCCACCCACGACAAGCCCGAGGGCCGGGAGCACGATCGGGATCTGGTAGGTGAAAAGTTCCCTGACGTAGGCAGGAGTGCTGTTCATGATGGCGCAGAGCAAAACTTCCCTGTCATCCAGGCAGCCCTCGTTTTTTTCCTGGAGGAGCATGCTGTTTGCGGCCACAGTAGACCCTATGGATACCAGAAAAGCCGAAGCGCAGCTCTCTGGCAGGTTCGTATGGGCAAAAATCGGGCTTGCAAGCCTGGAGAACTTCTGCATGAGGCCCAGTTCCACAAGCACGGAAGTCCCTACAAGCCCCAAAAAAATCATAAAAAGTATTGGGAGGGCAAAGTCCAGCACCTGGAAGAAAAGTCCTGTCATCGGAATTTATTAGTGCCTGACAGGTACATCAATCTATCCCGAAAAAGCCCCTACTTTATTTTATTCAGCTTTTTCGCCCCTTACTACCAGCACAGCTTTCTTTGAATGCCTTACCACGTTTTCGGCCACGCTGCCCAGGAGGAATCTCTGGACCCCTGTTTTCCCCTGTGTCCCGATAACGATCAGGTCGATGTCGTTCTTTCCTGCAAATTCGACGATCGCATCTCCGGGGTCCCCTTCAAGAATCACGGGTTCAACTTCTACCCCTTCCTTTTTCCCGGCTTCTGCCACAAAGGCCGTGGCATCCTTCCCTTCGGCCTGAAGGTGCTCCTTCATCGCTTTTTCCCAGCCTACGTCCTTTGGGTGCTTTCCGGAAAAACCTTTCGAGGCTACCACATACACAGCGTAGACCCTGGCCCCGCTAAGTTTTGCCATCACAATTCCGGTTTCAATCGCTTTTCTGCCAAGTGCAGAGTTGTCGGTTGCGATCATTATTTTTTTATAAGTTCCACTTTCCATACCAAACTCCCCGGTTTCCTATCCCTTATCGTTTCATTCCCTTACGTTCCCACCCCATGCTTTCTAACCAGAAATTCCATGGCCAGAAACGTCCGTTTTTGAAGAACGTCCGTTTTTGAAGATACATTCAGGCAGTGTATGCCAGTGTAAAAATAATCTCTATTAATTTAATATACATTACTCTATATTTATATGTATAACAATCCTTTATAGACCCTTCTCTTCTTAAATAGAAACAGTTAAACGCGGATCTACGAAGTCCCTGGAGGAGCCTGAAAGGGGATGGAAGGAGTCCGGAAAAAATAAAAAATTGGGGGAGATCGGTGGCAGGGGCCAAAGTTCCAGGTATCTTTTGCCTGCTAGGCTTCCTCAGGTTCCCTTCCGTTTCTTACGGCTGCCTTGCAATCTTCCTTACAGGCTGCTCATTATCTCCGTTACAGGTTGCCTTTTATTTTCCTTTCCCTTAGAATGGCCCCTGCTTCTTTTTCCCGGAAGGACTCTTGCCTGCACGCAGGACAGAGTTCCATCCAGAAATCCCCTCCGGGCCGGAGCGGGACCTTCAGGGAAACGGCCTGCCGGACTCTCTCAAGCTCCCTTTCGGTTGCAAAGGAGGCGCTGCATTTCCTGCAGGCCATGAGTCCGAGGGCAAGGGTCCTGCTTCCCGAAAAAGCCGGACTTCTGCCTTCTTCGGAGACGAAAGTTATTGCTTCTTCCGGACATGTAAGGGCACAGCGTTCACAGTCCAGGCTGCAGCTTTCAGGGAATTTAAGGTTTCGTCTACCGCCTTCTTCCGAAAGGCCTATCAGCCCTTCAGGACAGGCAGAACTGCAGGCCCTGCACCCAATGCATTTTTCTGCATCGATTGCAAGCACCTTTTTTTTATTGCAGTTCTCTCCGCTCGTATCCCCTTTCGTATCCCCTCTTATCATTTCCTCCTTCATTCCCTCCTGCATTTCCTCCTTCATTCCCTCCTGCATTTCCTCCTTCATTCCCTCCTGCATTTCCTCCTTCATTCCCTCCTGCATTTCCTTCTTCATTCCCTCCTGCATTTCCTCCTTCATTCCCTCCTGCATTTCCTCCTTCATTTCCTTCATCATTCTGCCCTCCTGCCTGCAGGCGCAGGGGGTTCAAGGGCCCTATTCATCCTTTTCGCCCTTCTTTGCCTGATGTTTTCTCCCAGGCTCCCGGGTTCTGTATAAATCAGGGCTCCTGCAGGGCAGGTTGCTACACAGGCCGGAGTTTCCATCCCGGGGCAGAGGTTGCAGCGCTCGATTATCCCTGCCCTCAGCACGGCAGTCCCGAAGGGGCAGGCAAGGGTGCAGAGCCCGCAGCCTGTGCAGTTCTCTGCCTCGTATTCGAGCTTTCCGTTTTCGCAGCTAAGGGCTCCTTTCGGGCAGGGGGCGGTGCAGAGGGGGATTTCGCACTGGCGGCAGGAAACAGGGGCAGCGGCAAGTCCGCTCAGTACTTTTACGGAAATTCTTGAACTTTTGTTTTCCCGCTCGCAGGCAAGTTCGCAGGCCCTGCATCCTATGCAGCGGGAAAGGTCAGCGTACACGGCTTCCGGCATTTTTCATTCCCTCCTGATCCGGCAGGCTGAGACTTTGAATTCCGGGATCTTCGCTTCCCTGTCCAGGGCGTCTCCGGTGAGCACGTTCGTCCCCGGAAAGTGGAATGGCATGAAAAGGACCCCGGGGCCTATCTTTCCGGTCAGCCTGGCCGTAGCTTCCGTTTTCCCTCTCCGGGTTTCAAGCACCAGCCTGTTCCCTTCACCGATTTCCATTGCCTTTGCATCCGAAGGGTGGATCTCAACAAAGAGTCCGGGTTCCTTTTCGAGCAGGGCTTTGCTCCGCCGGCTCATGGAACCTGCATTGTAGTGGAGCACCACCCTTCCTGTGGTAAGCAGGAAAGGATAATCCGGGTCCGGGATTTCGGCCGGGCTCTGGTATTCTACCGGAATTAGCCGTGCCTTCCCGTCAGGGGTTTTGAACCTTCCCACATGCAGGACCGGAGTCCCGGGGTGGGAGGAGTCCGGGCAGGGCCAGATAAGCCCGAAACCTTTTTTCAGCCTTTCTTTTGTCATTCCCCCGTAAGAGGGGACCGCACCCGAGATCTCGGCAAGCACATCTCCTGCAGTCCTGTATGGAAGGCCCAGCCCGAGCTTTTCGGCGAGCAGGAGCAGGATTTCAATGTCGGGTTTTGCCTCTCCCGGAGGGGAAAGGGCCCGGTCGGTCCACTGAACCCTTCTTTCCGTCGAGGTGAAACTCCCTTCCTTTTCCGCCCAGGCGGCTGCGGGGAGGACAAGGTCGGCGTATTCGGCCGTGTCGGTCATGAAGATGTCCTGCACCACAAGGAAGTCCAGGCTCTCCAGGGCTTCCCTGACCCTTGAGGAATCAGCGTGTGAATTTACCAGGTCTTCTCCCATCACGTACAGCGCTTTTAACTTTCCTTTCCCTGCAGCCTCAGCTATTTCCGTTGCCGTAAGGCCCGGTTTTTCTGGAAGTTTGTCCGTTTTCCACAGGGTTTTTAACCTGCCTGCTGCTTCTGCGTCTCCCACTTTCCCGTAACCCGGGAAAAACTCGGCAAGGGCTCCCATATCGCAGGCTCCCTGCACGTTGTTCTGCCCTCTTAAGGGAAGGACTCCGGCCCCTTTCCTTCCTACCTGGCCGCAGAGCAGGGCAAGGTCTGCACAGGCGGTTACGTTGTCCGTACCTGAAATGTGCTGGGTTATCCCCATGGAATAGACGATAGAAGCCGCCCCTGCTCTCGCATAAGCCCGGGCAGCTTTTATTATCTCCGAAGGGGGGATGCCGGTAATGCGGGAGGCGGTTTCAGGGCAGCAGCGCTGCAGGGCCTGCTCAAGTCCGGGAAAGCCTTCCGTCTTTTCCCTTACAAAGTTCCTGTCCAGGAGCCCCTCGTTTACGATCACATGCATCATCCCGTTCAGCAGGGCAACGTCCGTTCCCGGCTTCAGCCTGAGCGTCAAATCCGCAAGCCAGCTTGTCGGGGTCAGGCGGGGATCGGCGACGATTACGAAAGCCCCTTTATCTTTTGCCCTGAGGACCTGGCGGGCGACAGCCGGGTGGTTTTCTGCAAAGTTGGACCCGATAACGAAGACGCAGTCCGAATTGGAGAGGTCTGCCAGGGGGTTGGTCATAGCCCCGGCCCCCAGGGTCTTTCCAAGCCCTATAAGGGTCGAGGCGTGGCAGAGCCTTGCGCAGTTGTCCACGTTGCTTGTGCCCAGGAGGCGGGCAATTTTCTGGAATAGGTAATTTTCCTCGTTGCTGCACTTGGCCGAGCCCAGGAAGGCCAGGGAGTTTGGCCCGTTTTCTTTTCTTGCAGTCCCGAGCTTTTCTGCTGCCAGGGACAGGGCTTCCTCCCATTCAAGCTGTTTCCATCCGTTTTCTGTCTTCAGCAGGGGGTATTTCAGCCTGTCAGGGTGGTTCAGGATGTCCGGGGCAGCGTTCCCTTTCGGGCAGAGGCTTCCCTCGTTTACCGGATGTTCGGGCATATACCGGATACCGACAGCTTTTCCTTCTTCAAGCTCCAGGAAAAATCCGCAGCCTAGGCTGCAGTAAGGGCAGATTGTCGGGTGCAGGGTTCTTTTTTCCGTGGTTTTCACCTCAATTTCCCATATTTCGGAGGCGGCTCATCAGAGGGCGCTTCCGGGTTTCATTCCCCTGGCCAGCTTCAGGGCAGCTTCCGCGCGTTTGATCCCGGAAAAGTCTTTAACCTCCGCATAGACCAGGGCGTTTGTTGGGCAGGCTTCCACGCAGGCAGGGACTTCCCTTCCCGGGCAGAGGTCGCATTTTACTGCAACCCTGGCTTCCTTTTGCCTCCCGATTACCCCATAGTTGCAGACCATGGAACAGGTCCAGCAGCCGATGCAGAGTTCGGGGGAATGGACGACTTTCCTGCTGATCTCTTCCCTGGAAAGGGCACCTGTGGGGCAGACTGTTGTGCAGGGAGCGTCCTCGCAGTGCCGGCAGGTCACCGGGACGGAAGCGGCGTGTTCGGGGATGTACTCTATATAGATCCTTTTCCTCGGGCTGGGGCTTTCCCCTACGGCTGCAAAGAGGCTCTTGCTTTCGGAATGCTCAACGGCGCAGGCAATTTCACAGGACCTGCAGCCCATGCAGCGTTCCGGGCGGACCATAACTTCTTTCATCCGCTCACCTCCGGCTCAGGCCTTAAGCCCGAGGGCTTTTCGCTTTTCCTCGATCCTTGCAAGCATCAGGCTGGCGGCTTTGAAGGGGTCGGGCTCAACGGCAAAGCTGGCTCCTACAACCCCGTCCAGCCCCCTGGTCAGGAGATCGGCAACTGCTGCGCTTCCGAGGACAGGCGGGACTGTCCCGAGTACGGTGTAGACCCCGGAGGAGACCACGTACGCCCCTATGCTCACGGCTTTTTCACTCATCCATTCCGGGGCCGCACCTGCAGCCGGCAGGTCGCTTATGTCCACCCCGAGGGCTTTTGCAATGGCTGAGGCGAGCACCAGGATCCTGCTGATGTCCACACAGGAACCCATGTGCAGGACCGGGGGGATGCCCAGGGCTTCGCACACTCCTTTTAAGCCTTCTCCTGCCATGGAAGCGGCTTCGGGTACCAGGAGCCCGGCTTCGGCACAGGCTATTGCATTGCAGCCGGTGGTTACCACCAGGACATTGTTTTTGATCAGTTCCTTTACCAGGTTAACGTGCCCGTAGTTGTGCTGGACCTTGACATTGTTGCAGCCTACAACTGCCCCTATCCCCTTTACCGAACCGCCGGCGATTGCGTCTATGAGGGGGGTCGGGGTCCCTCCAAGGGCTTTAAGGATGGCTTCTGCACTGAAGCCGACCATGCATTCCTGTTTCTCGTCCGGGATGCTGACCTTTTCCGGGCTGCGGTTAGGGAAGTTTTCGACCGCCGTCCTTACGATCTCCTTTGCGGTTTCATAGGCCTTCTCCTCGTGGAACTCGATCCGGTTTGTCCCCGGGAAGTCGGCTTTCGGGGAGGTTGAAATGAACTTTGTGTGGTAGCAGCCCGTAAGGCTTCCCAGGGCAGGCATTACGCACTGCACGTCCACAACCATAGCTTCTACGGCTCCTGTAATCACTGCCAGCTCCTGCTGGAGAAATGTCCCGGCAATAGGAGTCCCGTGTCGCATCAGGGTTTCGTTTCCAGTGCAGCAGATCCCTGCAACGTTAATCCCCTTTGCTCCCTTCTCTTTTGCAAGTTTAAGGAGTGTGGGGTCTTCGGCAGCTTCCACAATCATTTCGGAGAGGATGGGTTCGTGCCCGTGTATGATCACGTTTACCTTATCTTCGGAAAGCACCCCGAGGTTTACGGTAGCTTTCCTGGGTTCGGGAGTCCCGAAAAGCACGTCCTGTACCTCCGTTGCGATCATGGAACCGCCCCAGCCGTCCGAGAGGCTGGTCCTGAGCCCGTGCAGGAGGATGTGGGTTGCATCGTTGTCCACTCCCATGTGGGTCCTGTGCATGCATTCCACGATTTCCCGGTCAATTCCCCTAGGTTCGATCCCGAGTTCTGCCCAGAGCCTGAGCCTTGTTTCGGGAGCCCGGCGGGTATACTGTATGGGCCCTTCCTGCTTTCCGAATTCAGCAAGCAGGGCGCTGGCAAGTTCGGCTGTGATTTCTTCTTTGCTCCTGTCTTCGGCAGAAATCCCATATTCGGCAGCCAGGGAAAAGAGTTTGGCTTCGTCTTTTATGCCGTAGCTTCCGGCTTCTCCTCCGCTCATCTTCTTGAAAGTCAGCACGGCGTCCCTGGCATGGTCGGAATGGGCAGCCGCGCCTGCGGCAATCATCCTGAGGAGGTTTCTTGCAACTATGATGTCTGCAGTGGCCCCGCAGACCCCTTTATCCGCCCCTTCCCCGAAGGGGTCTATCCTGCAGGGGCCCATGTTACAGTTCCGGCAGCAGACTCCCAGCTGCCCGAAGCTGCACTGGGGCAGCTGCTTCTCATAGCGGTCCCAGGCGGTCTCTATTCCTTCCTTTTCGGCTTTCAGGAGCATGGCCCGGGTGGCAGGGTCTATGCTTCTCTCGTATGCTTTCGGCTTCATTTTCACTCCACACTGTTCTAATTGTCTTTTTTAAAAGTTCGAGGTTTTTCTGTCCCGGTTTCCCAACCGTAGAGGGAAAATTATGTGAAACCAGGTTTCATCCAAAATTATTGACCAGCGCACATCCAAAATTAGATCTTGCAAAATATATTTACAGCTCCTCTTATTTTGGACTTGCTACATTATTTTTATTCCCTCTAATGAGGCAAAATACATATTTTATCAAATGTTACTGTCTTATAAACTTTGTGAAAATTGCCAATATGCTAATATATTTTTGAAGTTGTTACATTCAGTGAAATGCAAAAGAGCGAAGTTGTAACTAATTTTTAAGGAGAGAAAAACCCAAATCGTAAATAATTTGTAATTATACAGGTGACATTAAAATACAAAAGATGATTTACCTAAAGTAAAATACGGAAATTTACGTAAAGTAAATACGGAAGATAGTCCTACTACATAATTCAGCTACAAAGAATTTTTCAGCTATAGAGAATTAATTCAGTTACATTAAATAATCCCGCAAAATGGAATTCCCCTTCCCCTATCTTACAAGTGGCTTTGACGGTGACTACAGAGTGAAAAAGGATCTTATGGATATTCTGGCCTGCCCTATCTGCAAAGGCGATCTGGTTTTGAACGTTGTTGAAGAAAACGAAGAGGAGGTCATATCCGGGACCCTCTACTGCCCTGTCTGCAAAGAGCATTATCCGATAGATGAAGGGATCCCGAATTTGCTTCCTCCCGATATGAGGAACTGATGTGAGGGGTTAAGCTTGCAGCAGATATTCCAGAATGTTATAATCAACCGGCAGGAATTGAACTCAATAGAGTTTGAAAAAGAAGGCATCGAGATTCCTCTTTCCCCAGGGGAAGACCAGACCTTTGAAATCCTGATAAGCAACCACGGTTCTCCTACCCACATTCACCTTTCCGTGAGTGATGAGCTCAAAGGCCAGATTACGTTTTTGCGGGACAACCCGTATGTCCTCCAGAAGGAGTATGTTTCAGCCGTTGCAAGAATTCCGCATGACGGCCGGGTCCTTACGAAAGGGCAGATCTTCATTACTGCAGGTTACGGCTCGAAAAAGAAAGGGTTTCCCGTGCAACTGGGGAGAGTCGAAAAGCCTAAAGAGTCCCCTGATGACGAAATCCAGATATGGGAGGAAAACGATGAGATGCGACCCTACAGGCCCTCTGCGGAGAAACCTGCAAAGAAAGCTCCGCGTCAGCCGGGAGAAAACGGGCTTCTGGTCTCAATCCTGAAGAAACTGACAGGGAACCCTTCAACCTCACATGCCCATAAAAATCCCCGAAGAAACGTAGAAAAAGATGAAAAGTTTTCTCTGACCATGGCAATGGGAGGCTTTCTGGTTCTTGTTTTTCTTTTCTTCCTTTATCTCTTTATTCCGGGAAGTTCCGAATACAGCATCAGTTTTACCCAGGCTCTGTTATTTTCCATTCTGTTCATTACCTGCATTACCTATATTCTGCTGAGAATTATGGACGAAGGCTGAACTCTGCACGGTAAAACGCTGAGGCCCTTGTGGACTGAATTCCTCCATTGTTTGAATTTCTCCATGGTCTGAATTCCTTAATTGGTTGAATTCCTCTATGGATTGATCCTTCATGGACTGAATTTCTCAATGGGTTGAATTCCTCCATGGTTTGAATCCCTCTGTGGAAGGGAGGGCAAGATTCCCATATTTTCTTTTTGTCCCTGTTGCCCTGGTAGGGTGCTGTTTCTTTGGTTTTTTCCACAGGGGTGCAGCAGGTCCTGATACCATTCTTTTTATATCATGAAACTATTGGTATTGTGTTCGTAAGCAGGCATTTAATGGAATTTTTTGCAAATGTTTTGGGTGATTATCCCACTGAGCAATAAACCGCTACTGAATATAATTGTTGAGGAAGCTGACCCATGAAGTATATCGTAGTTACCGGTGGAGTGATGAGCGGGCTTGGAAAAGGCATCACCATCGCGTCCATCGGCAGGAACCTGAAAAATAAAGGATACAAAGTTACGTCTATCAAGATCGACCCTTACATCAACATTGACGCAGGCACCATGAGCCCCTACCAGCACGGGGAAGTTTTCGTGCTTAAAGACGGCGGCGAAGTTGACCTGGACCTCGGGAACTACGAGCGGTTCCTGGACACGGAACTTACCAGGGACCACAATCTCACCACTGGCAAGGTCTACCAGGAAGTGATCGCAAAGGAGAGGAGAGGCGATTACCTGGGAAAGACCGTCCAGATCATCCCCCACATCACAAACGAGATCAAGAACAAGATCAGGAAAGTTGCAGCCCGGAGCGGGGCTGACATCTGCCTGGTGGAAATCGGGGGAACTGTGGGAGACATCGAAAGTATGCCTTTCCTGGAAGCCGTCCGCCAGATGCATAGGGAAGAGCCTCCTGAAAATATCGTGTTTATCCACGTGACCCTGGTCATGGAAGACCTTCAGGGTGAGCAGAAGACCAAGCCCTCCCAGCACTCCGTAAAAGAGCTCAGGGCACTTGGCCTGAGCCCTGATGTAATCGTTACCCGGTCAAGGACCCCCCTGCAGGAGAGCGCAAAGGAAAAGATCGCCCTTTTCTGTGACGTTTCCCAGGAACTGGTCATAAGTGCCCACGATGCCGATGACATTTACGAGGTGCCCCTGGAAATTGAAAAGCAGGGCCTAACGACAAAACTAATGCAGAGGTTGCAGCTCAACTCCGAAGTAGAAGACGAGGGCTGGAAGAACATGGTTGTCAGGATGAAAGAAGTCAAGGAAGAAGTAGACCTTGCAATCGTCGGGAAATACACCAACCTTGAAGATTCCTACCTGAGCATCCTGGAAGCCGTAAAGCACGGCGGCATAGAAAACGCATGCAGGGTCAACATCAACATGATCGAAGCCGAAGTCCTGGAAAACGACCCGGCAGGTGTTGACAAACTCCTCCTCCAGTACGACGGTGTCCTGATCCCAGGCGGTTTCGGTGGCCGTGGGACCGAAGGCAAGATGCTCGCAATCAAATGCGCCCGGGAAAATAACCTCCCCTTCCTCGGGATCTGCCTGGGCATGCAGCTTGCAGTAATCGAGTTTGCCCGCGACGTGGTAAAACTGGACGGCGCAAACAGCACCGAATTTGACGAGGATACCCCCTACCCTGTCATTGACATCCTCCCCGAACAGAGCGGCGTTGCTGACATGGGCGGTACCATGCGTCTCGGTGACTACGAAGCCATCCTTAAAGAAGGCTCAATTGCCGCAGATATCTACGGCACCAGCTACATCGTCGAGCGCCACCGCCACAGGTACGAGGTAAACCCCGAATTCGTGGACAGGCTGGAATCCTTTGGCATGGTATTCTCCGGCAAAAACAAAAACAGAATGGAGATCGCCGAAATCCCTGATAAGCGCTTCTTCTTCGCTTCCCAGTTCCACCCCGAGTTCAGGTCAAGGCCTGGAAGGCCCTCCCCACCGTTTAAAGGTCTTGTCAAAGCCATGTGCAAGTACAGGAAGGAAAAGGAAAGACAGTAAAAAGGCCATTTGGCCTTATTTTTCTATTTTTTGTTTTTAGTTCGTTTTTGGTTTGTTTTAAATTTTTTTCGTCTTTTTTCGTCTTTTTTCGTCTTTCTTAGTTCCTTCTTAGTTCCTTCTCAGTTCCTTCTTAGTTCCTTCTCAGTTCCTTCTTAGTTCCTTCTCAGTTCCTTCTTAGTTCCTTCTCAGTTCCTTCTTAGTTCCTTCTCAGTTCCTTCTTAGTTCCTTCTCAGTTCCTTCTTAGTTCTCTCTTGATTTTTGTCAGTGTTCTTTCATATTTTTTTCGGGCGATTTCAATACACTTCTTTTTTGAACAGGGTCTATTTTTTGGATTTTTTTCTTGATGATTTTGAACCCCGGCTAACTTTCAAAGCCTGGATTTCCGGGTAGGGATAGGTTTCAGGCGGGCGGTTCTTACCCGGGGCAGAAGTCCCGTTCACGAAGTGAACGGCGTTTTCCCTTAAGTGAAAATGTAACCTGAATATTAAATCTAGGACTTACGCAGTTGAACTGAAAACCAGAAGCATGAAACATTTAACTGTAGATTTTCAATAATTTTGAAGAGGCTGCATGTTCTCGATTTTACTTCTCAAGTGCGTAAGTCCTAAAATCTTAAAAAGAATGTATCCTGAAACTTGAATTATAAAGGGAAAATCAGTGTTCGGCCTGAATTGTAAAAGATAAATCAGTGTTCGGCTGTGAATTATAATTGGAAAATCAGTTGTCGGCCTGAAGAGCAAGAGAACCGCTTACTCAGGGTATGTTGGACAATAAAAATTACACGACTTTATTTTCTTCTTTTTCTTTTTCTTCTTCTTCTTCTTTTTCTTCTTCTTCTTCTTCTTCTTTTTGTATTTTCTGGAAAAGCCGCTCGCAAGCGAGCGGAACAAAACACGTTTAATACATCTATTTTTCTTACTGCGGTTCTCGATTTCTTTATCTGCTTTTCCAGGCCCTTTTTATTGTTCTTTCCCGGTTGTTGAAATAGACGCTGCCCTGGATAGCGATTTTCTTTTTATCTAAGTAAAGGGTTTTTATAGTGTTATTGGCAGCAGGAGTTTTTGCACGGTTGTTAGTACGGGGCAGTATCAGGGGTTCGGGTCGGGGGAAACAATTGAAGCGAAAATAAGCCAAATTACGGTTCGGAAATGGCTTCCCAATTCCTTAGCTTGGAGTTTTTGAATATTTCTTGATCCTTTCTCGCTTTCCTTCTAACTTCTTACTGTTTTTCCCTTCGCCGGAAACTGATAAATACTCTTAAAACAAAAAAGGATTGATTTTCAGCAATATCTCTTTTGGACTGCTCTGCAGTAGCATCTCTGAGGGTATTGTACTACATTAATTTCTATGAAGGTATAAACTATGGCAATGTCTAAGAAAGATATGGATAAGAGGAAGGGCGCTAAGAAAGAAAAGATGGAACAGCTGGAAAAAATGGCTGCATCAGGAAGCAAGGATGCTAAGAAGAAACTGGCAAAGGAAAAGAAGAAGAAATAATCCTGATGAGTCGTTCCCTTACCATATACTATGAAAGGTTGGGGACTGGAAGGTAAATAATCCTGAGGGCTTTTTATTTAAAAACAGCATAACCTGCAGAGCTGTTTGAAAATCAGTTCCTTTGAGATTATTTCTCCTTTTTACACTACGTTTATTTTTCGGCCTTTCACTCTCGTCCCAATTTTTTATTTTTATCCTGGATCTTTCAGGGTTGCTTGTAATAGCTTTTCAGAATGGATTTCATGAGCTCTTTTTCAACAGTTGACGATTTTTTTAACATTTGACGATTGGTTTTTTTCACAAAAGCTTTCAGTCTGATTGAATTTTTCACAAAAACTTGAAGTCTGGATGAATTTTTTTTCTCTCAATGGAAACCGATAAATACTTTTAAGACTGAAGATCAAAGCTTGCAGTAATGCCAGGTAAAATCTGGCGTAACAGCAACATCTTAACAGCATCTAACAACATCGAAAATCTATACAGATACCCATCATGGCAATATTTACGAAGGTATTGTACTATGGCAATGTCTAAGAAAGATCTTGATAAGAAGAAGAGTGCACAGAAAGAAAAGGTCGAACAGCTGGAACAAAAAGCCGCAGCAGGCAGCAAGGACGCAAAGAAGAAGCTTACAAAGGAAAAGAAGAAAAAATAATCCGATACTTAGTTCATTTTCTATACAGTTCATGAGAGAGACCGGGGGTGTAATATACAGCCCCGGATATTTCTTTCTCAATTAATGTTCTATTGTTCTGATTTTCTTTCTCAATTAATGTTCTATTGTTCTGATTTTCTTTCTCAATTAATGTTCTATTGTTCTGATTCTTTTTGCCGGAAGTTTGTTTTCAAGGTTTATCTTCTCATCATTATCTTTTCATCAAATACTCTCCTTTTCCAGCCTTCTTTCCTCTCAAAAAGTTTTCCTCTCGACGGGAACTTATAAATACTTTTAAAACTGAAGATAGCAGCTCGCAGTAGCGCCTATAAAAAAATGCGCTGCGGCAGAACCATGAAGAGGTTGCATAAGCGATCTCGCTGAAGGTAAAATTGTATGGCAGCATCTAAGAAGGGTACTGAACAGAAAGAACAGAGCAGCTCTAAAGCTCGCAAAGACATGGAAAAACTGCAGAAAAAAGCTTCTTCCGGCGATAAGGAAGCAAAGAAGCAACTGGAAAAGGGAACAAAGAAAAAATAATCTGGATGATTTTTCCCATTCCATAAATTCATGAGAAGCTCGGAGGGGTTAGAAAAAAAACCCTGGTCTAAAACTTTTCATTTAAAAAGTATAAATTGCAAGGCTGTTCAAATACAGATTCTGTGAAGGGCATTCCTTCCATTACACATTACACTTACTCTTTAACCTTTTAATTTTTTAATTTTGTTTGAAGCTTTCGGGTGCTTTTCTTTCCGGTTGCCTTTTCCGGTTGCCTTTTCTGGTTTTTTCTTTCTGGTTTTTCTTTCTGCTTTCTGATTTTTTTTCCATGATTCACTGAACTGATTTTTTATATACTCTCTACGGATCTCTTTATTTATTTGTACTAAGTTTTATATGCCTCTAAAGAAGAGTATGTACGGTGGTTATTATAGAAAGTATAAGTTTTTCAGACGCTTTTAAGTATCCTTTTAAAACGCCAACGAGGCTCCTTTATATACTCTGGTTAATCATTCCTATCCTCGGCTGGTTTGCCCTTACCGGTTACATTGTCAGGTTAGTTAATGAGTTCATTGAGGGCAGGTACGAAGGGCTCCCCAAATTCCGTTTCATGGACGACCTGAAGCTGGGGTTCATTATTACCCTTAAGTCGCTCCCGTTCTACATAGCTTATTTCATTGTGTTGTTCGCCGCAATTTCCGTCAGCGAAACCGCAGGCAACCTCCTGAACCTGCTGCTCAGCTTTTTCGTGATCCCGATCCTTGCGGTCAACTTCTTCAGGAAACAGACCGTAGCTTCCTTCTTCGAGTTCGGGATCCTGAATGCTGTCAAGGACAACCTCGGCGACTACATTATTGCGATACTGAAGCAGTATGCCCTTGTCCTTGTATTTATAGTGCTTATCATCGTCCTTGTGGGCATACCCGCCATGTACTTCACAAGCTCCATCTTCCTTGCAAATTTCTACGGCAGGTTTGTGGAACGGAGGGCAGGTCCTTACCTGTAAAGCTCTTGAAAAGTTTGAATTCGATCCGGATCTTTGTTTCATGCTGGTTCAGGCCGGATTTTCTGGCTGAACCGGATTTTTTGCTTTTTGTTTACTTTACCGATTGCTATGATTTGTTTTGTAGTTTCCAGCCGGGCTTTATGTGTACCTATCCGAATCCTGTTCTTACATCACTGGTTTCCGTTTCTTCTTTATTTCTTTTTAATCTTTCCTGAAAACGAGTTTGAAGGCTGAAATGCTTAGAGCACCTGCAGCCACTATCATCAGTGCAAAAAACACTCCACCCACGAACTGGCTAAAGAGCATAAAAGAAGAACCATGCCCCGGAAAAAATGACTCTTCAATGTAATACAAAATTGTAACAAGTATTAAGGTTCCTAAAGAGATCGTTGCTAAAGACCGGATGGATATTTTTTGTAACATTTTCGCCTTTCTCCCTTTTGTAGAACCTTGATCAAGTTTGGTCGAACTTGTCTTCATCCCTTAAGGAAAGCTAAACTGTTCTCTTTGTTCCTAATCTGTAGCTGCTTGTATGCTATCTTAATTTATTGTTGATTAGTTCGCACAACTTGTTGTTGATTCGTTTACTTCGTCCATTGGTGGTTTGGGGCCATCTTCAGAATTGTTATTTTGCTGTTCCGAAAGATTTTGCCTTGCGAGATAATCTTCGATCATCAGTTTTTTTAATTCTTCAGGATAGTTTTCCGGAAGGTGTTCAATATCCTCAAGGCTTTCAATCTGAACAGGCTCAAGCTTTTGGTCTTCTTCGAGTAGTTTTCTTACCGTTTCGTTCTGTTCGGCAAGAGCTGTGAGTTCATCATGGCTGAGCCGGTTTAATTCATCACCCTCAACAAACCAGGGGTCGCCTTCATTAAACCAGGGTGCAGCTGCAGTTACTTCTTCCCCCTCTTTTTCCCCTTCCTTTTCTTGCTCTTCTTCCTCTTCTCCTTTATCTGCGGCTTTTTGTGTGTCCTCAGCCGGTGCAAAGAAGACGATCGCCAGCAGCACTGATATAAGCAGCGCAGCCATTCCAAATTTCATATTTATTTTCACCTCATCCCACCCGTAATTCATCTTCCGGCTTTCATTGTCTACTTTACAGGTTTTAGCCCAACTCCATTAATTTTTAAATATAGGATCTATTTGTCTTTTTCTGTCCAGATCCCCCTATTTAGAGGGGAACTTTGAGTTTTGTTCCTTAATTCTTTTCCTTAAAACTTAATGTTTGATTTTTCACAGAAGATTTATATGGTCTAAACTTTCTTTCTTACTTTGTAATGCAGCCGATTTCCTGCAACTGATTTCTTATATGCAATCTTGATACCTGTGGAGGCCTAACATGAATAAAATATGGGTAGCAGCAATCGCAGTTTTTGTGTGTATTATCGGAATTCTCGGATTAAATTACACAAGCCCGGAAGAAATGGCAGGCGACATTCCCCATAGTACGGATGTGAGTTATACGGATGCCGAACTGCAGGAGCTGTATGAAAAATACGATATTACGGAAAATGACCTCAAATTTGCCAGGGGTGAACTTCCTCATTATCTGGAAGGCACCGTTTTTCATGGTAACCTGAGCGTCCTGGTCACCGAGACAGGCGAGCCTCCGGAGGGTTCGAAAGAAGGCGTGGATTATGACGTTGTAATGAGCGAGCCGGAAATGTCCAGAATAATGGAGGAGGCAAGGGAAGCCTATATTGAAAAATACGGGGTGGACCCGGCAAACCCCAAACTTGACGAGGTCAACGGCTACCTTATCCCCACGCAGGAAGTAAGAAAACTCGTGTTCTTTTAAAGAGAGAGGAGAGAAGAGTAATACGGTCTTGTTTTTCCCTTTTCGGCGGAAGTTCAGGCTGGATTTTCTGTTTTACGTTTATCTGCTTTCGATATCTATATCTAACCTCTCTTTCTTACCGTTTGTGCCTGCACAACCGGCTTCTTCCTTAATAAAATTCTGAATTATGTGTAGAAGAATGGAATGTAAGATGCCTTCGTGACTATTCAAATCCTGGCTGATTTTACTCAAAACCTGTTGAGTTAAATTCCTAACATTTAAAAGTCTTGAAGTCTTTCGATGAATCATATGGTGAAAAATTTACTCTGTCCTGCGCTTCTCTTATTTGCTTTTTTATTTGCTTCCATTTCAGGAGTTTCAGCGTCTGAAATAGTTCTTGACGCTGAACACCACCATCCTGGGGATGATTTTAAAGAAGAATTGACCCCTCATGATCCGGAAGGTCTGGTTTATATGACAACTTTCAACCTGGACCCTCTGGCAGACATAAGATACGCTGAATTCACGGTGACAGTCAAAAGCGTTGTTCCGGAGCCGAGAGACGAATTTTTAGATAAAGTGTACCTCAACGAGATAAAAATCGGGAATCTTAATGCCTACATCCCTGAAAATACTTCTGATTCTGCTGCAGTGGACATTTTAATTCCGTTTCATCCTACTTTTTTCAATCCCGGGAACAACACCATAAAAATCATTGCCGGGAATGATTCGGACGGCAGCAATTACGACGACTTTGAGTTTTACAACCTCACGCTCCACCTGAGCGAAATCGAACCCGTAACCCTGGATCCACCTTTAAAAGTTGCCTGGACCTATGAATTGCCCTGGAAGCTTAGGTCCGGTATGCAGTCCTGGGTAAACCTTGTTGCGGACGGTGTCCTTTACCTTAGTGAAGGGGCCTTCGGAGAGAATGGGATTATAGCCATGGATGCGGAAACGGGTGAACCACTCTGGAGTAAGGAATGGAGCGCTGACCTCGGGTATAAGGATGGGGTTTTGTTTGCCGTGCACTATCCAAATATTGATGCACTGGATGCAAAAACCGGTGAATTGTTATGGAGTAAAAAATATCGGGATGTCGGGTGGAGTACTCCTATTATTTTTGGAAATACATTGTTTGTCAGCACGCCTTACGACAGGTATGTAGCTGCCATTGATACTGAAAACGGGGCTTTGAGATGGGACTATGAATTTAACAGAACAGACTTTGAAACTGAAGGAAGGAGCGATTATTATCTGGGAGATCCCGTTGTGAATGGAAACGTCGTGGTATTCGGATACCATGCTTTGCATACCATCTATACCGACCCCATCACGAGAGAATCCGGTGAGCCGGAGCCTGAACTGGAAGAGCCTGTAGTAATGAAGGGTTTAATTGCACTCGATACAAAAACAGGAAAAGAGGTATGGGAATACACGCAATCAGAAGAGTATTCCCCATTTTACCCTTTCCTTTGCAAAGACCTGGTCTGTATCTATGTAGGCGAGGGGGACATTATCGCATTGTCCCTTGAGTCGGGAGAGGAAGTCTGGAAAACAAATGTAGGTAGCTGGGCGAACATCGTCGAATTAAAACATGATAAAATATTTGTTAATTCCGATAGGCCTGTCATATTAGATGCTAAATCAGGAGAAATTTTAAAAGAGTATCCTGATTCCACTGTGAGTTTTTCCTCATCTATGATTACCGATAAATTCGTATATTCTACGGATCTGAACAAAATACAGGTTTTTGATTCCACTACAGGGGAAACTGTATGGAGCAGCAGCAGAATAAAAGGATACGAGGTATCGCATCCAGCACTTTACAAAGACAAATTGTATCTGATTTCAAGTGAGGGAACGCTGTATGCTTTTGAGCACGGGGAGGAAGGTATTTTCTTTACAAAGGGTCTCGAAAACTCTGCTACTTTTTATTTCCCTCCGATTGCCATCGCTGCAATGCTCATTCTGCTGGCAGTACTCCTGAGAAAAAGCAATAACAAAGCCCTTGTCTCTGGCTCCTGGCTGCTAGCTTTGGTGGGAGTTCTTTTGCTTTCTCTTAGAGCCGTTGACCCGTATTTTAGAGGGGGAGAAGTGTTTGGGATACCGGCTCATCTGGTATTCGGGTTCCTGCTTGTAATCTTTTTGTTTGGCATTGCATTTCTTGTTTCTGGGATCCGGAAGAGTGGGAAATGAAGGAGAAACGGAATAATATAGAGATATGAAAAAATAATTTTTCTGTGATGAAAAGCCGCTCACCTGCGTCGAGCGTTGGTGAGCCCGGGTCCGGGAAGTCGTCGGCTTCCCGGGGTAAAATTAAAAAAAGAGAACTCCGGGAAAGGAGTGCTTTGTAAATTCAGCTCATTTTAGCTCATCTGCAGCGGATCCACTTTCATGTATTCCCTAAGCACCGTTGTAGCATAACTCCCCTTGGGCAGCATGAACTCAAGCACAGCCTTTGATTTTCCGGGGTTCAGTTCATCTTCCGAGACCTCAAACTTCGGCTCCACCTGCAGGAGGATTTCCCTGCGGGTGCCTTTCGAGCTCATTTCCGGGATTTCTTCGATGTTGAAGCCTTCGAGGGGGACTTTGAATTCTTCGAGGACTTCCTGCTCGATTTCTCCGGGGATGCCGGATGCAAATTCGGTTTTGAAGCCCGGGAGGGGGGCGGTTATGAAGGCCCGTCCGCGCTTTATAAGGCGGTTCATGGCGCTTACGGTTTCGGAGGTAACCTTTTCGGTTTTTGAGGAATCCGGGAGGCCGGCTTCGTTCCTGAAACATACCACGTCTCCGTCCACTGCCTGGTTTAAGGGGAGGCCGCGTTCGATCCGGCGGCAGAGGATTATGTTATAGATGTAGGACTGGTAGGCGTGTACGAACATCCTGTAGAGGTTTTTCGGGAGGACCAGGAATGAGCCTGCAAAGTCATCCGGGTTTGCTATCAGGTGGTTCATCATTGCCCGTTCGTGGCCCAGGCGGAGGGGGTAGGTCTTGAGGCCTTCCTTGAAGTCGCGGGTCTCTTTTACGAACTGGCGGGCTTTCTTTGTTTCCTCGGGCTCTTCAGGGAATGGTTCGGCGATGTACATCATAGAAGCTTTTTCAAAGCTGCCTTCTACGATGGCTTTTCCTACAAGGTGGGTAACAGGCCTGACTGCTCCGAAGCGCTGGACCCCGAAGAAGTTGGGGACCCCGCCGGCTGTCAGGATCTCTTCCGTGGCTTTTGCGAGGAGGGCTTTTGTCTCGGGCACAGGGGTATCGATGTTTCGGATAGTGATTATGAATTCGTTTCCTGTAAGGTCTCCGAGTTCCACGGATTTTTTGGAGCGGCCCAGGACTTTCAGTTCGATGTCCTTTAAGCGGACCCTTTCGATTTCGGAGGCATCCAGGTCGAAGATGCTGATTTTCTGGGTGGTAAGGGCCCGCTTGTCCTTTGTGCCTGCAACTCCGATCCGCTTCTGGCTGATCTGCAGGATTTTGGCAAGGGAGCGGGTGAAATGGTGGGTGTCCCAGTCCCGCTTGGTGATTTCGAGGATAAGGTACTTTCCTTCCTTTCCTTCCTCTCTGTTCGTGATTTCTTTTACGATGAAATCCTCCACTTCCTGGCGGAGCTGCCCGCCAAGGCCTTCGGTATCCGTGGAGTAAAGGCTGATTCCTATCTGTTTTTCAATCTCAGGAACTTCCATTAGCTACAAGCACTCCTTTGTAAGGTTTTAATTTCCTTTTTTTTCAGGTTTTAATTTCCTTTTTTCTTTCAGGTTTTTTTCAGGGCTTTTTCTTTCGGGGATTTACAAAGCTGCCCCTGCGCTGATGTCAATTACTTTTACTTCGCTTGTATTCACGAAGGTCCAGCTCCTGTATGTTTCGCTGTTCCCTTCAGCCTGGACTTTCGTCGGGGCCGTTGTTCCGGGGAGACCTCCTGCATAGAAGCTGGAGGTCGGGTCGAGCATCAGCCAGGAACCGTATTCGTCAGTGAGGTAATACACGTCCACATTGCCGTAGTAGGCCCTGACTCCTTCTATTGCAGCTTCAGTTGCCGCGGTCCCGTTGCCTATATACACTGCGGCAAAGGCGTGGGTATCGGTAAGGTAGATCCGGGTCGTGCCCCCTACGGCTTCAAGCAGAGAGGAGAGCAGGATTGCCTGGTCTTCACAGTCTCCGGCTCCTATTTTCAGGGTGGCATTTGCAGGCTCCCAGACGTCACTGCCTCTGGGGTCGTTTATGTACTCGATTTCCTTGCTGACCTTATCAAAGAGAGCGCAGACCTGGTAGATGTTGTAGGCCCCGGGGTGGGTCCGGGCCACTTCGGCTGCCTTTTCCCTTACTGTGGGTTCGGAGGGTTCTACTAACCGGTTTAAGGTCTCAAAGAAATAAGAGGGATTGTACCTGTAGGGGGAAGATGTCTTTTCGGGCATGGGCTTGAGGTCCGCAGTGAATTCTTCCATGAACTGGGGCTCGTATTCATGCCATTTCCCTTCCGAAGTGCTGGCAAGCATCCAGAGTACAATGCTGAGCTTTGCGGTTTCTTCCCCTTCGGGCATCTGGGCTGTGACCACTCCAAGGCACTGTTCTTCTCCCGGGGCAAGCAGGGCTCCACAGTCTTCGGAATATATCAGGTTTTCCGAGGCGTTGACCGAAAGCCCGAACCTGTCAATGAATATGGGGTTATTGCCTTCGTTTTTTATGGTGACTTTCACGTAACTCACTCCTCCCTGGAAAAATTCCGCAGTCTGGTATTTGCTGCTCAGGGAAAAGCCGGGGTTGCGTGGGGTCCTCAGGACCGGGGTGTCCTCATTTTCCAGAGGGGAATATGCCGGGACAGCCGGGGCGGTAAAAGAAGCCGGGTCAGGAGTAAAAACCGGTTCGGGACTTTCGGCTTCCAGTTTTGAGCCGAGGAACCCCTTGATCCCACCTTTTATCCCGTCCCCAAACTCCGAGATCGAGTCCGAAAACAACACTCCTGCCGTAGCCAGCACGGCACATATACATAAAACAGCAACAATCGAGGCTGCGGTTTTGCCTGATATCCTGATGTCTTTCATGGGTGCCCTCCTGAAAATAGGATAATTCGGAACCTTTGCCATGCCGGCGAATAAGCCGGGACTGATAAGTGACTGATAAACCGGGACTGATAAGCTTGCCGGACAAGTTGAATCGCTAAGCTTGATTGCCAGGATAGATGGCTAAGCCGATAGGTAGCTAACCGATAGGAGTCGGAAAACCTGATTCTCTCCTCTTATCGGCTTTAGTCCAATTTCACTGGTCTGCTTCAGTCTGATTTTCACTGGTGCCGGTCCCTTCCGGTTCCGGCTTCTTCCGGCTTCTTCCGGCTCCGGCTCCTTTCAACCGGATTTCCAGCCTTCCGGCTCTTAAAGAAGTTTCAGGTCCCGCGTAATCTTATCAATAAGCTCTTCCTTTGCCGGCCCGATCCCAAGTACGGTAACGGTCCCGGGGGGGATTTCCGTAAGCCCCGCGTCCTGGATCAGGGCTGTAGGGAGCCCTTCCCGTCTTGCTTTTTCTTTAAGCGCGTAAAGGTCCTGCAGGGTGGGAACTTTAAGGACAACTTTTTTCTGCCCGCCTTCCTTCCACTTTTCAAGGTCGCTCTTGCTTGCCCACTCCGCCGCAGAAACCGCAGCATGGGCCACCTGTACCGCAAATTTGCCTTTTGAAAGTTTCAGGTCATCCCTGCTAACTATGCACTGTTTATATTCACTCATCCTTTGCCTCGGGCCTATTCAAGGTCAACCTATATCTTAAATGTTTTCTGTAATGTTTTTGAGGTTCTTATGACATATTTGTGATATGTATGTCCGGCATCCTTTATAGGCGTTTCATAAAATATTTTTTATGTAATCAATGATGTGTTCGGCCGGATTTATTCCCCATGCATCGAAAATCCCTTTTCCTGAGGGGGTCCCGTTGACCTCGAGGATTTTAGGGCCCGGGTTTATGCTGCTGGCTACCTTCTCGCTTTTTTCTCCTGAATTTCCGGCAGAACTTTCTATAATATCAACGCCTGCAAACACCGCTCCGATGGCCAGGGCCGCCTTTTCTGCAATGGCTTTCTGCTCTTCTGTCAGCACGCAGCGGTCTGCGCTTCCGCCCTGGCTCAGGTTGTTTACCCAGGAGCCCGGAGCAGCTTTCCTGTAAATGGCTCCTACGGCAGTCCCGCCCACGACAAAGGCCCTTATATCCCGGCCAGGGTTCTTGATAAACTCCTGGATGTAAAGCATCCCCCTTTCTTCGAGCAGCTTTTCCAGCGTCTCTTCAACGGATGCAGGTTCGCTTTTCCTATCCGAAAACAGGACTTCTCCGGCTTTTACCCTCACGATGTCTTTTCCCTTGTACCCGAAGACCGGTTTTATTACGGCGTCTCCGAACCGTGAAATTACCTTCATGGCCGCCTCTGCACTCTGCACGGCGATGGTTTCTGGCATGGGAAGCCCGGCTTTTGCCACAAGGTAGGAGGCGTGGTACTTGTTTGCAGCGCTCTGGATGGCTTCAGGGGAGTTGACGACGAGGACTCCTTCGGCTTCCAGCTCCCGCAGGATGTCGAACCTGAAAGAAACCCCTTCCAGGGTCCCGGCTCCCACGTCTCGCACGATCACGGCGTCAAGGTCGGAGAGACAGGTGTCCCCTGTTTTAAAAGCAATTTTTGAGCCGGCATTTATAGAGCCGGAAGATATTGAGCTAGCAACCACCGGGCCGGCAGTTTCCGTGTTTATGGTGACCTCTGCGGCCCTGAGGTCGAGAACAAGAGGGGAAAAGCCTTTTTCCTTCGCCGCAGCAATTAGTGCCCGGGCTGTCCAGTCTTCCGGGTCTGTAATTATGATCCCTATTTTTTTCATAGGGTATGATCTGGTATTTTCCTGATTAAGTTAACGATAAGCTTCTGCAGGTTTTTAGGTCTCAAGCGGGCTTTTTGAGTTCTTTTGGTCCCGTTCTATTGCCCTTCTCTTAGCTTTTAGAACAAAATTCGTTAGCCGAATAAAACCCTTTATGTTGCCTGATGATATTCTACCTGTGTGCATAGCCATGAGGAGCAGAAGTAAACCCACCGGATATGTGAGTTTGAACATTTTCCTCCAGAAAAGCAAGGGTTGACTTTGGTACCGTTCTTTCCAGATTTCCCAGTTTCATCAACCTTTGCTTAAAAACAGTTTTTGACAGCTCTTAACTTAATATTCCTTAAAAACTCTCTCTGTGCGGCTTTTCGGGTTTTTGGGCCGGACTCAGTTTTCAGGGTCTTCTCCTGCTCCTTTCTCTCTCTGTTTCTTTCTCTGTTTCTTTCTCTGTTTCTTTCTCTGTTTCTCTCTCTGTTTCTTTCTCTGTTTCTTTCTCTGTTTCTCTCTCTGTTTCTCTCTCTGTTTCTCTCTCTGTTTCTCTCTCTGTTTCTTTCTCTGTTTCTCTCTCCTTCCTTCTTTCTTTACGGATTGGGTAGTTTCTCCTCCAGCGGCTCAAGCCCCTGCTTTTTGCGGTATTCGTTGATTGCCATGTGGATTGCTTCCCTGGATACCACCGAACACTCCAGCTTTCCCGGTGGCAGGCCTCCCAGGGCTTCGCCCACAGCCTCATTCGTCAGGTCCCAGGCTTCCTCCAGGGTCATGCCTTTGATCAGTTCCGTTGCCATGCTGCTGGACGCGATTGCAGCTGCACAGCCGAAGGTCTTGAACCTTACGTCCTCGATCCTGTTGTCCTTTATTTTAAGGAAGATCTTCATGAAATCCCCGTGGGGGTTTCCGGCTTCTCCCACGCCGTCGGCGTCTTCTATCTCTCCCACGTTTCGCGGGTTCATGAAATGGTCCATCACTGTCTTGTTGTACACGAAATTTCCCCCTGTATCCCATTCAGGCCTGCATACATCAGGCCATGTATTACGTTCCGGCTGCCGGTTTGTAGAACGGGGACATTGCCCGCAGCTTTTCAACGATTCCCGGCAGCACCTCAAGCACATAATCGACATCCTCTTCGGAATCTGCGTCCCCCAGGGTCAGGCGGAGGGACCCCTGGGCGATTTTCGGGGGCAGCCCTATTGCCCGGAGGACGTGCGAGGGTTCGGAAGAGCCCGAAGAACAGGCACTGCCAGTGGAGCAGCAGACTCCCAGCTGGTCGAGCATGAGCAGCAAAGATTCCCCTTCGATGTACTCGAAGCTGAAGTTCAGGTTTCCGGGCAGGCGCTTTTCCGGGTGCCCGTTCAGCCTGCAGTGCGGGATTTCCAGGACCCCGTCCTTCAGGCGGTCCCGCATCTTCCTGATCTTTTCATTGTGTGCCTCGATATTTGCAGTTGCAAGCTCGATTGCCTTTCCCATCCCCACGATGCCTGCAACGTTTTCGGTCCCGGCGCGCCGTCCCCTCTCCTGCCCGCCCCCATGCATGTAATTGTCAATTTCCGTCCCTTCCCGGATGTAGAGGGCTCCCACCCCTTTTGGCCCGTAGAACTTGTGCGAGGATAAGGAGAGCATGTCAATGTCTTTGTGCTTTCCCTGCATGTCCAGGGGGATTTTCCCTATCACCTGCACGGCATCGGTGTGGAAGGGGACCCCGTGCTCCTTCGCAATTTTCCCTATCTCCGGGACAGGCTCAAGGGTCCCTATCTCGTTGTTGGCGTACATGACCGAGATCAGGGTGGTATCTTCCCTGATTGCGGCTTCCACGTCCGCAGGGTCAACAAGCCCGTACCTGTCCACCAGCAGGTAGGTCACCTCAAAGCCCTTCGTTTCCAGGTACTCACAGGGGTAGAGCACGGCGTGGTGCTCTATCGGCGTTGTGATAATATGATTTCCCCGCTCCTGCCTGGCAAGGGCTGTCCCTTTTACCGCCCAGTTGTCGGACTCCGTTCCCCCCGAGGTAAAGTAGACCTCCTCGGGTTTTGCACCCAGCGCCTTTGCAAGCTGTTCCCTTGCACTTTCCACGGCTTCCTTAGCTTCCCTTCCTATGGAGTACAGGGACGAAGGGTTCCCGAAATGTTCTTTCAAAAAAGGCATCATAGCTTCAGCCACTTCAGGTTTTGTGAAGGTGGTGGCTGCATGGTCCATGTAAACGAATCGCTTCTCTCCCATCAAAACCCCCATGAAAAATAGGAGTTTGCGCGATATGAATGTATTGTTTTATCCTGTATCGGTCAGCCTCCCGTATCGTCTCTCCAGCCTCTGTATCATCTCTAGCCCCCGTCTCTACCGTTATATCTAGCTTCTTCTCCAGCCTCTGTATCGGTTCTCGCTTACTTTATACTAAATTTTCAAACTTCCGGATAAGTATATATACCCCAATTCTGCTAGTCAACCTCCAGCCAAGCATAGGAAGAATAAGTTTTGCTAAAAGAATTTTCAATCATACTGAGTATATATTTCCTGGGTGAACTGTTACAGAAAACCTTCAGCCTGCCAGTCCCTGGCAACGTCATAGGGATGCTGCTTCTTTTCTTCGGCCTGTATGCAGGCATAATCAAACTCGAGATGATAGGGAAAGTCAGCGATTTTTTGCTTGATAACCTGGCTTTTTTCTTCCTTCCAGCGGGGGTCAGCCTGATTACCTGTTTTGCCCTGCTTGAAGGGAAGTGGACTGAAATTCTCGAAATTTCCGTGCTTTCAACAGTGATTATCCTGGCTGTAACCGGGCTCACCGTGCAGCTTGTAAAGAAGTTCCTCGGGAGGAAGACAGAGGGTGCTGAATCCCGCGAGGAAAGTGAAAGCAAGGTTGTCCCGGGCACTATCAGCTCGATAAAAACGCAGGCATCTGAGCTTAAGGTTGAGCAGGTGAACTGAGATGCAGGTAAATTTCCTTGATGTTTTCCTTGATGTTTTCCTTGATGGTTTTCTTAATAATTTCCTTAATAATTTCCTTAATGAATTCATTTCAACCCCCCTCTTCGGGATTCTGGTTTCCCTGATCGCGTTCCAGATAGGCACCATCCTGTACAGGAAGACCCGGGTCTCAGCCTTAAACCCCCTGCTTGTGGGTTGCGTGCTTGTAATTCTCTTCCTGCTGTACGTCGGGATCGATTTTGAGACCTACAACCGCGGCGGGGACTACATCTCCTTTTTCCTCGGGCCTGCAACCGTCGTCCTTGCCGTCCCCCTCTACAAGAAAATCCAGCTCCTGAAAAGCGACGCCCTCCCGATCCTTGCCGGCATAGTCGCAGGCAGCACCGCAGGCATGGCAAGCATCCTTGCCCTCTCAAGCCTCTTCGGGCTCGATGAAGCCCTGAGCATCTCCCTTGTCCCCAAGTCCGTCACAACCCCCATAGGCATGGAAATCTCAAGGCAGCTCGGCGGCATGCCCGCAGTAACCGTGGCAGCAATCGTGATCACGGGAATAATCGGAGCTGTCCTCGGCCCCTTCATCTGCCGCTGCTTCCATATAAAAGACAAAGTTGCAGTCGGCGTTGCCATCGGAACCGCTTCCCACGCCCTCGGGACCACCAAAGCCATAGAACTCGGGGAAACCGAAGGGGCAATGAGCGGCCTTGCAATCGGGATCGCAGGGCTTATTACGGTTTTCCTGGCACCGCTTCTGATTTACATATTCGGGCTTCTTTTCTGAAGCCCGAATTTCGCTTCGGGATCACAGAAAATTGGAGATTTTCTGGGAGTTGCGATGCAATCGCAACAGCACGGTGTCCGTTTCGCTCGCCCGAGTTCCGCTTCGGGAGCACGGGGTCCGTTTCGCTCGCCCGAGTTCCGCTTCGGGAGCACGGGGTCCGTTTCGCTCGCCCGAGTTCCGCTTCGGGAGCACGGGGTCCGTTTCGCTCGCGTTGCTCGCTCAAGCGGACTAAAACCACATTTCCAAGTCTTACTTTTTATAGAGTACCGGCGCTCTCACCGGCCGACGAAGGAGGCCGGCCTTTTCCAGAAAGTGTATTTGCAAACTAAAAAATATGTTCCAGGGACCTTTAATTTTAATTTGCGCAGTTTAAGGTGTCTCACAATGGCCTCTAAAGATCATTTGCATGATTATAATGTATATCCAAAAGACTGTATAAGGGCATCCTGATGACTTAAAAGTATACCCTAATAACTGTTTAATACTACTATTCATGGCAAAAAGAAAAGACGGCTGGCTGAACTGAAGTGTTCAGTAAAAAATATTTGGCTTTAATTTGGAATCCACGCACCAGAACACAAGCCAGACCGGTCTTATTTTAAGTCTTTACTTATATATTTTTATGAAAAAGCCGGCCGCTTCGCTGCGCTCGCGCCCGGTGAGAGTCCGGGGTTTTGCGAAGCGACAGTCCCCTCCTGTTAAAACCCTTTCTTTCCTGCAAACTTAAACGGTTTTGAGGTCGAACGCACTGACTACTTCCCATACGGCCAGGTCAGATCAGGCGGCCTGGAGAAATACGGGTTTACAGGGCAGGGAAAAAAGAAAAGTAAAATGTAAAAAGCAAAAAAGTAAAGGTGTCTCCCTTTACAGGCTTCACCTGAAATTCGTGTACATCCGCATCTGCATATCTCCCCTCTCAATCTTTTTCCGGAGCATTTCTTTTGCAAGGCCCACGTAGATTTCCCGGACCTGGGGGATGAGCATGGAAAGCCCGATGGCGTCGGTCAGGAAGCCGGGGGTAAGGAGGGCAAAGCCGCCGATCAGTACGAAGAGGCCGTGAAGGAGTTCGTTTCCGGGCATGTAGCCCTGGTTCGTTGCTTCCTGGATTTTGCGGAGTACGAGGAAGCCCTGGCTTTTTGCAAGGTAAGCGCCGAGGCTTGCGGTTATGAAGATTACAAGCACGGTATTGAAGGCACCGATTATGCCCCCGATCTTGATGAGGAGGTAGAGTTCCACAAGGGGGATAATCAGGAACAGAGAAAAGAGTTGAATAAACATGGGTGGTCAGTTTTTTGGGTTCTTTGTTTGTTTCAAGGGGTTTTTAAGCATTCTTAAGTGGTCTTAAGCAGTTTTAAACAGTTTTAAACAGTCATAATCAGTCTTAAGAGCATTATGAAGTTTCAAGTGGTTTCAAGCAGTCTCTTTAAAATTTTGACTGCTATTGAGTTATTGTCCTGTCCTTCTATATTGGCTTTTTGGAGTTTTTCCGTTAAAAAAGGGTAAAGGCCCTTATATATATCAACAGGCTGACACCTATAAGCAGGCTTCCAGTATACAGTTTCATGCCCTGTACCGACAGTTTTCTTGCAACCGCCGGCCCTATCTGCCCGCCCAGGATAACTCCGGGGGCAACCCAGAGCATTACGTCAAAGATCATTTCTTTTTGGTCGGCAAGGACTGAAATGAAGTCCGGGGTCAGGCGGAAGAGGAGGGCAATAAAGTTAACAATAAAGATTATGGGGACCGTGGAGCCCACGGCTTCCGCAGGAGACTTTATTTCTTTATGTTCCATGATGCAGGGCGTTATCAGTTTGCCCAGCCCGGTTGCGATGAGCCCTTTCAGGAAGCCGGCAACGGCAGCGCGTTTCCAGCAGATGTGGTCGCGGGTTGCGAGTTTTTCCTGGAATTTTCCCCTGCGGTAAAGCCAGTAACGGTATACGAGGTAGCTTCCGTATATGAGGATAAAACTTGCAAACAGGAGTAAAAGTATCCCTTCCGGGGCAAAGGGGACCAGCAGGGCCCCGAATACAGCTGCAGGAATTGTAATTTTCAGGTATTCTTTCACTATGGGCCAGTTGATGGTTTTCTGTTTCAGGTTCCTGAGCGTCCCAGAACCGAATCCGAAGATCATGGTTAAAAGCCCGAGCCAGAAAGCTGTTTTGGTATCAATGCCAAGCCATATAATATAGACCGGGATCCAGAAATTCGTGCCTGAGATGCCTGCGGACATCGCAAGGATGGCAATAATGACAGCTACGGGAAAGAGAAAGAAATAGGTCAGGCAGTCAGGCATGGGAATCTTCTTTTTCCTGCGCTGGAATCCTTTATATAATTTCCTTAAACAATTAGAAGTGTTTATCGTCAGGTATTCTCTGACTGCTGCCTAAGTACATTCCGATAACTTTCAGATATTCCCACATGTGACTGTTTCAGTCATTCCAATACCTTTTATGGTCATTCTGGTAACTATCCTTTAGCTATCAAGGAGTTCTCTAAATGAAAATGATAGGACTTATCGGCGGGATGAGCTGGGAATCTTCCCTCGAATATTACAGGCTCATCAATGAAGCGGTAAAAGAAAGGCTTGGCGGGCTGCACTCCGCAAAGTGCGTCCTCTATTCGGTCGATTTCGGGGATATCGAGAAAATGCTGGCCGGCGGGGACTGGGCAGGGCTGGAAGCCTGCCTGGGCGAGGCCGGGCTTTCCCTGAAGGGCTCGGGAGCGGATTTCCTGCTCATCTGCACGAACACCATGCATAAGCTTGCGGAAAAGGTGGAGGAAAGAGCCGGCATCCCGTTGCTGCACATTGCGGATGCGGCAGCGGCTGAAATTCGGGCAGCAGGGCTCAAAAAGGTCGGGCTGCTGGGGACGAAGTTCACAATGGAAGAAGCCTTTTACAGGAAGCGGCTTGAAGAAAGGTTCGGGATCGAGGTGCTCATCCCCGGGGCAGGAGACAGGGACTTCATAAACAGCGTGATTTTCAATGAGCTCTGCCTGGGCGTAAAAAACGAAGCTTCCAGGGCGAGGTTCAGGGAAATAATCGGAAATCTGGTTTCCGGGGGTGCCGAAGGCATCGTCCTGGGCTGCACCGAAATCCCGCTTCTGGTCGGGCAGGAAGATGCGAAAGTTCCTCTTTTTGATACGACAAAGCTTCATGCGCTTGCAGCTGTGGAATTCGCCCTTAAATGATCGCCTTTTTTCGGTTTTCCTCAGAAAACTAAAAACCGAAAATTAAACAAATAGAAGAAATTAACTTAAGGGAACTCAATGAAAACTCGATGAAAAATCAAAAGATGCAAAGAATACGCAAAAATCCACTAAATGAAAAACGAGTGGTGTAAATGTTATGAACACAGACAAAAAAGAACAGCAGTCCCCTGGAAGATGGATGGCTCCGGGAATCGGAATTGGAGCTACGCTGGGGATCCTTTTGGGAAGTTTCATTCTCGGCCCAGCTGCAGGCTCCCAGACAACCGGGGTGGTTCTCGGCATGTCAATGGGTGCAGGTGTAGGGCTGGTTATGGGATTGGCACTGGGCTCCAGGCAGAATCCGGGGCCTGAAGGTAAGCAGAAATGAACTCCTCCCGCTGTTCTGACTTTTCTGTTCTGACTTTTCTGTTCTGACTTTTCTGTTCTGACTTTTCTGTTCTTGAGGATATTTTCTGAATGAGCCGTTTTCAGGACAACTTTTTTGAAAACCCTTTCCCTGAATCCGAATTATATAATAAAGTATTTATTGGCTGAAAACAGTGAATAAATAAGGAGGAAGCTGAAGCTTTTTCCCAGGGAATTATTTTTGGGAGAATTGATTTTTATGGACCTGGACATGATCAATAAACTCGTTTTTGATGTTGTGGAATCGGTCAGGAAAAATGAGGAAGAACCCGGTGCCGGGCTTGAGTTTGCAGTCCAGTTTTCAAGGAAAAACGGGATTTCTCCCGATTATCTCC
Source organism: Methanosarcina sp. KYL-1 (assembly GCF_024372725.1). Taxonomy (GTDB): domain Archaea; phylum Halobacteriota; class Methanosarcinia; order Methanosarcinales; family Methanosarcinaceae; genus Methanosarcina. The sequence goes on along the minus strand of NZ_VOUA01000018.1, from coordinate 19,258 downwards.
TGAACATCGCAAAGATATGCGACTCAAAGGGGATGTTCAGGGAAGAGTACGTGTTCATTAAGGCCTGCGCCCTCATGGGCGAAGGGGAGCAGCAGGTTGAAGCTTATTTCCTTTCTGGAGTGATTGCTTATTTCATGGGGATGAAGGAAACAGCTCTTCAGGAATTTGATGAAGCCCTGAACCTTGACCCCGGGCACGTCAATTCCCTCTGCAACCAGGGGATAGTCCTTGCAGAGCTGGGGCGGAAACTTGAAGCCGAGGAGCAGTACAGGCGGGCACTTGAACTTGAGCCGGAGAATGTCAGTACCCACTGCAACTACGGCAACCTCTTTTTCGAGCTAGGGAAACTGCAGGACGCGGAACGTGAGTTTGAGACCGTGCTCGAGCTGGACCCCGGGAACGCAAACACCCGCTGCAACTATGCAAACCTCCTGGTGGAACTTGACAGGAGAGAGGAGGCTGAAGAGCAGTTCGGAAAGGCACTAGAACAGGTTCCGGAGCATGTGGCAGCCAACTATAATTATGCCAATTTCCTCAAGCAGGAAGGAAGGTTTGAGGAAGCCGAAATGCATTATAAAGAGGTTCTGGAGGTAAGCCCGGGCCATATAAGTGCCCTCTGCAACTATGGCAACCTGCTCTCGGAATCCGGCCGGACCGAAGAGGCGGAAATGCAGTACAGGCTTATTCTAAGGCTGAAACCCGATGATGCGGATGCCAGGGCCAACTACGGGCAGCTCCTTTTTGATGTCGGGCGTTATCACGAAGCAGAAATTCAGTACAAAGAGAACCTGGAAATGGACCCCTGCCATGTCCCTACGCTCTGCAACTACGGCAACCTGTTGAAACGGCTCGGGATGTTCCGGCAGGCCGAAGCCATGTACCGGGAAGCCCTTGAACAGGACCCCGAAGACGTTAATACCCGCTACAACTACAGCCTGCTCCTTTTCAAGCTCGAGCGCTTTGATGAGGCAAAGAAGCACTATATTAAGGCCATATCCTCGGATTCTTCGCCTGTTCTCTTTTAACCCCCAACTTCCAACTCCCAAACTTCTTTCAACTTTTCTTTTTTGTTCGATTTCGTTTTGCATGGTGTCCTTTTTTTAATTCCCTTTTTGCCGGGTATTTTTTCCATATTATCCCTTGATTTTTTTTTCCTTATTATCCTTTGATTTTTCCTGTATTATCCCTTGATTTTCATGTAGCCTGCTTTCCCGGTTAATTCCCCGGACACTGGCTTTATTCCTCATGCCAGGTTGTCCCGGCGGTAAACAAGATTCGATTCTCAGTCAGGAACTTCAAAATGTGGGGGTCACTGCTCTCAAATTCAGCCAACTGTTTCACTTTGGGGTGCAAAGGGAAAGGATGTTATACGATGATTCTAATCTTATATCGACTACTGTGCAAACTATTCCAGCACTAATATATTTAGGGCAGGCTCAAATATATTTTGATAATACCTAAGCATATTTAGAGCTCAATTAAACATTTTGCAAGTGTTGTACTGACACCTTAAACCTCTACCCCCCCAAAACCCTTGATGAGGTGCCGGATACATGGATTTCGACATGATTGATGAATTTGTATCTACCGTTATTGAAAAAATCGACCCCGACCAGAGAAACCTTTGTTTTGCAGTTAATTTTACTCTTGAACTGTCAGAAGAACGATCTATCCCCCCCAAACTTTTGCTTGACCTTGCAGATGCCTGTAGAAAACAGAAAATGCCCCTGGAAGAGTACGTGTTTGCAAAAGCCTGCACCCGGCTTGCTTCAGGCTAGCTCAGGGAAAGTGCCCAGTTTGCAGTGGGCACCGCTGCTCACATAATGGGTTTTCCCCTTGAAGCCGAGGCAAGCTACACGGAGGTTCTAACCAAAAACCCGAAAAATGCAGATGCCCGCTGCTCCTATGCCGATCTCCTTATGGAACTTGGAAAAATCCATGAAGCTGAAAGGGAGTATCAGGCGGTGCTTGATTCCGAATCCGGGCATTTAAGGGCGAATTCCGGGTATGCATGCCTTTTAGTCGAGTTCGGGCGCATAAGGGAAGCCGAAGAGCTTTATTCCAGGGTCCTTGCCGCCAATCCCGAGTATGTCCCTGCCAGAGGCGGGTATGCAAACCTGCTCTTTGAGCTCGGAAGGCTTCGGGATGCAGAGAAAGAATACAGCCTTGCACTTGAGCTGGACCCCGAGGACCCCGTCCTTCACCACAACTATGGCGTCTTGCTTTCTTTCCTGGGGCGCGCTTCAGCAGCGGAGGGCGAATATAGAAAAGCTCTTTCCCTGAACCCGAAACACAGGCGGACCCGGTTCAACTACGGGAATCTCCTTGCCAGGGAAGGCAGGGCCTCGGAAGCCGAAGAGCAGTATATGGAAGCCCTTGCCCTGGACGAAAACGATGCAAAGACCCATTGCAACTACGCAAACCTCCTTGCCCGTTTCGGACGGAGGCATGAAGCTGAACTTGAATACAAAAAGGCCCTCAGCCTGGACCCGGAAAGTCCCGAGGGGCATTACAGCTACGGCAACCTTCTTGTGGAAATCGGGCGCTTTTTAGAAGCCGAAGACGAATACCGGAAGGCCCTGGAACTTAACCCTTATTATCCCCCTCTCCATTACAGCTACGGCCTACTTCTCAGGAAAATGAGGCGGTTTGAGGAGTCCAAGAAGCAGTACATGAAGGCTATGAAGCTGGACCCTGATATAAAGAACAAAATGACTGAAACCTGGATTATCCTTGACTGAGGAAGCTAAGGTAAACATTTTGGCATTATCCGGCAAAACAGGTTCTATCAGGGAAAACCGGGGCTTTCCAGTTTTTCCCGGGGAAAAGTAGTGTTCAATCCCGTTAGTGCACAATCCCGTTATATCAGGGGAAACCGGGACTTTTCAGGTTTTCCCGGGGAGAAGTAGTGTACAATCCCTTTAGTGTACAATCCCTTTAGTGTACAATCCCGTTACTGTACAACCTTAGTGCGCAATCTAGTTAATTCCTTTAATCCTGCTGGCTCCCGAAGAAAAAGAGCTTAAGTTCCTCTTTCTCGAAGAGGGCAAATGCCCCTGCATTTCCTAGCCCAACGTAGTCAGGGCAGGAGAAGAGGGAGAGCAGTTTTCCTTCGAACCACCACCTGTACCCGTTCCCGAGCGCGGTGTGGGCTCTTACGATTCTTTTAAGGCCGTTTGCCTCTAAAAAGCCGTCCACAACGTCGGGCCCGAATTCTTTTACCGTGTCGCCTCTTGTCGAAGTGCTCATCCCGGGTTTTTCCGAGGGGTCGTTCCAGAGGTAGGGAAAGGCTCCTTCTTTTGTGATATTTTCAATACTTTCAACACCGTTTACCCCCCCATGCACGCAGAAAGTGTGGCCGGAAAGGACGGCTGCAACAGGCATTTTTTCGTACGTGCGGCTGACCCTCAGCAGAAAACCGGGGTTGGAGCCTATTTCCTCAAAAAAACCGTAGTAGAGGTTCATCTCAATTGTTTCGTGGTTGCCCCGCAGCAGGAATATATTCCCCGGGTCTTTGAGTTTCAACTGAAAAAGTCTTACCAGGACTTCGGTGCCCTTGGGTCCCCGGTCCACATAGTCTCCTAAAAATAGCAGGGTTTTACAGCCCGTTTCGTCTCTCATTTTAAGTATGAATTCAAGGGCTTCCAGGTTGCCGTGGATGTCTCCTACAAGCATGACAGGTTCCTTATCGATGCGGAGCACGGCAGGCTCGGAGTCAAAGACGGAGTCAATTTCCGGCAGGAGGGAGCTAAGCGCCTCTTTTGCTGCGGTTTTGTCTGGAAATTCTTCTGAGATCTGGACCACCTCGGGGAAAACCTGTTTTTAAACAGTAATTTGAGCTTTAAATCGATAAACGTTTCTGATTTCCGGGCATAAGGAGAAGTTTAAACCGGATTCCCGCATATATGCTTGCAGAAAAAAAGGCGTTGATGGTATTTTTTATAAGGGCATGAATGGCATTTTTCATGGGGTTGAAAGGTGTTTTGCATAGGGATAAATGCTACTTTTAACTCTAATTTATAAAGTAAATTCCAAAATTTTCAGGAGGGTGGGTGAATGGAAATTGAAATCAATGAGAAGAACCCGGAAGAAATGGACCTTGCCGATGTGGTGCTTGAGTATGAGGAGCTGGTCTCTGCGATAACTCTGATGGAGAAGCGGAGGGAGGAACTCAGGAAGCATATCCTGGATATCTGCAGGGAAAAAGACATCGACGTGCTGAGGATAGGGAACGTTGAGCTCAGGAGGCAGAAGGCGGAATGGAAACTCTGGCACCTTAACAGGTTGAAACCCTATCTTATGGAACGGGAACTCTGGGACATGGTGGAATCGGTTGACAGGAAAGCGCTTAGCGACCTGCTTGAGAGGGGGATCCTGGCCGAGGAAGAGCTTGAAGGCATGTACGACGTCGAGACTAGGTACAGTTTGCGTGTAAAGAAGGATTGAAATTACCCAAAGGATTGATATTGCCCCTGGCATGTGAAATTTCATTTTAATCTTTTGTGTTTCTTCGTTTCGTCCCGTAAAAATAAAAATAGCTAATTATTTATATCGAGCCGGATACATTTACTTTAGAGGGAAATTTTCGGAGGTTTTTCGGCATGGAGATAGATGCTGTCGATGAGCTTGTGTTTCACATAATCGAACAGGTTGAATCGGATGAAGATGACCTCGATGACGCAGTGGAGTTTGTTATTGCTTTTTCCGGAGATAATTCGGTTTACCCGGGGACCCTGCTGAAACTTGCCTCAATCTTTGACACTAAAAAAATGTATAAGGAAAAATATGTGTTTTCCAGGGCCTGTGCCCTGCTGGCTTTTGGGAATCTGCGGGAAGATGCTTTTCTCCTGGCAGGGAAAACCGCCTCTGACCTGAGGCTTGGAGAACTTGCAGCCAGGGAATTCGAAGAGGTGCTTGAGGCAAACCCGGAACATATTGAGGCGCTCTGCGGCTACGGGGCTGTCCTTTCCGAATTCGGGAAACTGGAGGCTGCAAGGATACAGTATGAAAGGGCCCTTGAGCTTAACCCCTTCCATCCGGACACGCTTTGCAATTACGGCTGCCTGCTTCAACGGCTCAAAAAAACGGACGAGTCCGAAGAAGCGTACAGGAAAGCCCTGGTCCTTGACTCACGGCACGTGAATGCCCACTGCAGGTACGGGATCCTGCTTTTCAAACGCGGGCAAAAAGTCGAGGCGAATTACCATTTCATAAGGGCCCTCGAACTGGACCCGAAGCATGTGGAATCTAATTTCCACTACGCCCGGCTCCTGGAAGCAAACGGGGAACCCCTGGAAGCTGAGACCTATTATATAGAAGCCCTCAAGGCTGACCCTGAAAATCCGAAGCTTCACCTCTACTACGCCCGCCTCCTTGCCGAAAACGGGATCGTCCACGGGGCTCAGGCACACTTCCGCTATAATTTTAAATTAAATCCGAGGGATGTTGAGGCCCGCTGTGAGTATGCCCGGCTGCTTGCTAGGTTCGGGCACAGGCACGAAGCCGAAGTCCAGTACAAAAGAGCCCTTAAACTGGACCCCCGACACCTGGGGACCCTCTGCGGGTACGGTGACCTGTTAAAAGAGAAAGGCCAGTACGCGGAAGCCGAAGAAATGTACCGGCAGGCCCACGTTTTTCAGAGGAATTACAGGTAATTCCATTTCAGGACAGATAATTCCCTTCCAGGACAGATAATTCTTCATCTGGATACCAATTTCTCTCCGGACAGGCAATTCCACTTTCAGGCTCTGCAAATCCAGGGGGTCAATAAAGCCTTACCGGTTCAATCCCTCTTTTTTCCATGAGGCAGGCCGGGAGATCGAGCACCTGCCGGACTGCATCGATCACGATCCCGTCGGATGTTGCCACAACCACACTGCTTTCCGGGTTTCCCCCCTCTTTTTTCAGTTCGAAGTCCACGGTTTTTGAGGTCCTGGCATCGCCCTGAATCCCGTTTTCTTCCAGTTTGCGTCGGATGAAACCTGCAAGTTCCCCGCTCCGGCTGATCTGGGCGTCCAGAAGGAAGGTTGCGGACTTTGGGGCGTTTTCGGAGAGGAAGGCGAGGACAGCGTCCAGGGCCTCCTCTATGTTTTCAACCTGGGTCGACTTGCTGAAGTAGAAACGGGTGTCCCGGATGAAGCTGTCGTCACAGAACCACATGGTTTCTTTTTTAAGGAGGCTGTCTGCGGTCAGGAGGACGTTGTACCCGTCGAGGAGGAGGTCCCGGCCCTTTACGTCGCTGCAGTTAACCTTTTTGTTGACCCTGGAAACGATCCTGTCCGGGGGCAGGATGACCCTTGTAAGGATATACCGCTCTTCGGCGTTCAGCCGGGAATGGTCGGCCACGAAGCGGATGGTTGCAAATTTAGGGTAGCCCCAGCGGAGGATGCTCCGGATGTCCCTGGCAGGTTTCAGCAATTTATCCAGGAGAGCATCCGGAGGGGAAATTGGAGGGAAAGTCGAAAGAGGAATCGGAGGGGAACTGTCAGATTTTTTATCCATGTTTATCCCTGTCCTTAAGGAAGTTCTTTAAATGAGTTGAGATATATTTTATATAGATATTTACACCATTAACTATGATAATTTATGCTGCTTAATTGGTCTATACGCATGTATGCCTGCCGATTTATCCCCCGTTTCATTTGAATCTGGCCTGGTTTTGCGGGGTAGGCCGTTCAGGACTCAGGCTGGAGGGGTTGTGCTATGGAAGTGTTGTGGCTGGATCAGGAAGAAGTAAAAAGTGTCGTGGATATGCATTCTGATATGGTAGTGGTGGAAAGCGCTTTTCGGCAGCACGGACTGGGCAAGGTCCAGATGCCGCCCAAGTCCTATCTCTACTATACCGCTTATAACGGGGACCTGCGGACCATGCCTGCCTACCTCGAGGAGGAGGACATCACAGGCGTAAAGATAGTAAACGTCCATCCGGGAAATCCCATGCGTGGGCTTCCTACGGTGATGGCACTCATTATCCTTATCTCCCCGGAAACCGGGGCTCCAGTTGCGATCATGGACGGGACCTACCTGACCGACATCCGGACCGGGGCAGCAGGCGGGACTGCCGCAAAGTACCTTGCCCGGAAAGACTCAAAGGTCATCGGCCTGGTTGGGGCAGGGAACCAGGCAAGGACCCAGCTTGAAGCCCTCCTCGAAGTGTTTGAGCCCGAGCTTGTCAGAATCACCTCCAGGACCAGGGAAAGCTGTGAGAAGTTTATTGAAGAAATGAAAGACCTGTCTCCCTGTGAGATCCGCTACGAAGATAGTGTCCAGAAGGTATGTGACTGCGATATCCTGGTCACCACCACCCCCACCAGAAAACCAATTGTAAAAGCCGACTGGATCAAAGCGGGCACTCACATAAATGCGATAGGGGCAGACGCCGTCGGAAAAGAGGAGCTGGACCCCGAACTCCTGATCCGCTCCAAGATAATCGTGGACGATATGGTGCAAGCGCTTCATTCGGGGGAGGTGAACGTCCCGCTTTCCAAGCACTACATCTCGGAAAACGACATCCATGCCCAGCTCGGAGAAGTGATCGCAGGCAAGAAGCCAGGGCGGACCTCGGAAGATGAGATCACGATTTTCGACTCCACGGGTCTGGCCATCCAGGACGTCGCAACTGCGCACATGGTGTATGAAAGGGCTGTCAAGGAAGGGCTTGGCAGGGAAGTCAGGATGTTCTGAAAACTTTTTCGGGTACTTTTTTTCCTTACTGATATTTTACTGCCGGATCTGTTTTCACATTCGGCATTTCCATCTATTTTCAGGTTATAGCTCATCCGGGAAGGTACTTTTGAGCGAGAGATCACTGCAAGTTTATTTGAGGTAGCTGCATGCCCGGAAATCCGTATCAACTTCTTTATCCTGGCCTTAATGTCTCCAGCCCGTCAACGCCGCTTGCTCCGGCTGAAAAGCGGTTTCCGGGGTAAAGGGAAGTACTTCTCGGGCCAATCGGAAATTTTGAATTGTACATTCCAAAGGGCCATTCCTGTAAATCTGTTATCTATATCCTACTTTTTGTTTGATATTGCTCACAATATGTTATGTATTTTTAACTGGAATCCTTCTATTGTGCAATACTTTTAAATATTATTGTTTGTTATCTATATCTAACTCAAAGTTATTATTATCACACAAAATGTTGCAAATAATGAACAAATACTTCGTAATATTCAACAAACTTCCAAATTAATGAATTCTTACTGGTGGGCGAAAATGAAAAATATGGGACGAAAGTACAGGTACACATTGTTTCTCGGAATAGCCCTGATGGTTGCCGGGATGCTTTCGGCAGCTTTTCTTGAAGTCGATACTCTGGCTATTGGTCTGATCAATGCGGGTCTGATAATCTTTCTTGTTACGGCCTTCAGACTTTTCAGGCAGGGTGAGCTTCCCGACAGGGACGAGAGGACAAAAAAACTTGCAGCTTACGGGATTACCTACTCCTGGCTCCTGACGCTTGTGCTGATTACGATCCTTTACTGGGTGGAGTACTTCGACCTTGCCCGGCTTACGGCGGAGGCGGTGCTTGGTATCCTGCTTTTCTTTATGATCATTTCAGCAAACGTATTCAGGTGGTATTTCATGCAAAAAGGTGATGTAGAGTAAGGACTTTCGGAGGGCGCACTGTGAAAACAAGGATCAAGGAGTTCCGAGCCCGGCATGACCTTACCCAGGAAGCCCTCGCAAAGCAGGTGGGGGTTAGGAGGGAAACCATAGTTTTTCTTGAAAAGGGTAAATATAACCCCTCTCTTAAACTTGCTTACCGGATATCCAGATGTCTGGACACGACAATCGATGAGTTATTCCTTTTTGAGGATTCGGATTTTGATTGACCCGCAACTTTCCTCTATTTAATCTTTTTTAAATATTTCTTCATTTTTTATTTTGTTTTATATTCATCTCGATGATTTGATTTTTTTTGGTAGAGTATTCAGAGTCTTTTTTCCGAACGTTAGTTACTGATCTAAGTTAAGTAGAAAAAATTCATAATGCATATATACCTTGAAACAAAACTGTTAAATGTTGAGCGGTAAACTCTTTTGGAGACTTACTATACCCCCCAAAAAGTGTACCTAGCCCCAATGGTACAGAAAATTGTTCATTCCAAAATACTCCCCATATTCTCCCCCCAAAACCGCTCAATACCCTCTTTTTTAAAAAAACAAGTTTAGGATTTTGAGAAATTTGTACTCTTCTAACTAAACTTTATTTTTTTGGTGGGGCATTCAGAGCTTTTTTGAACCTTTGTCACTGAACTAAATTCAGTAGAATAAATTCATAATGAATATATACTTTGACACAAAACTGTTAAATGTTGAGCGGCAAACTCTTTTGGAGATTTACAATACCCCCCAAAAAGTGTACCTGGCCCCAATGGTACTGAAAATTGTTCATTCCAAAATACTCCCCATATTCTCCCCAAAAACCGCTCAATACCCTCTTTTTTAAAAAACAAGTTTAGATTTTGAGGATATTTCAGTTTTAAGGAGTTTTTGGGTACTGTGGAGTACAGTACCTTTCCTCATTGTCTGGGTTAATTATTTGCTTTCTGTTTCTTTTTTCCTGGCATTGCGGGCTATTTAAGCCAACCGTTTAAGCCCCTACGATTTCGTAGAGTTTTTCCATGTCGAGGTTCCTTTCCACAACTCTGGCAAGCTCTTCGTAGGCTTCGTCTTCGGTCATTGCCTCTTCAGGCCTGTATTCGAGCCCTTTTTTCTCGGAGAGGTACTTTATCAGGGCGTTGCGGATATTCCTGTTATCGAAAAGCCCGTGCAGGTACGTGCCGATTACAAGGCCGGCTTCGTCAATGGCTCCGTCGTCCCCGAAAACCGGGCGGCCGGAGTCGGTTATGCCCATGTGGATTTCGTATCCCTTTATCTCTTCCCCGTCGAGGGGGGCCAGGATCGGGCCGTAGGCGTTGACCTTTTTCGTGACCTGGATCGTTTTCTTCTTGTAGGCGCCAAACTTCGTCCCGATGTCCAGGAGCCCGAGGCCTTCGAATTCCGCTTCGACCCCGTTTTCCACGCCCGAGTCAAAGATTGTTTTGCCCAGCATCTGGTAACCGCCGCAGATGCCGAAGATCGGGATTTTTCCCTTAAATGCCCGGATCTTTTTGTCCATGCCGCTTGCCCTCAGGTCGAGCAGGTCGTTGACCGTATTCTTTGTTCCGGGGATCATGATCGCGTCCGGGTTTCCGAGGTCTTCGTCAAGGTCCACGTAGCGGATTTTCGCAAACCCTTCCAGGGGCTCGAAGTCCGTGAAGTTAGAGATCCTGGGCAGGCGGATGACCGCAATTTCGATTTCTTTCCCCGTCTCTTTTCCTTCCTTGTCCCCAAGGGAGACCGAGTCTTCGGAGGGGATATGGAGCTTGAAATAGGGGAGGACACCAAGTACCGGGATTCCGGTCTTTTCCTCAAGCTGTTTTAAGCCTGGCTTCAGGATTTCCAGGTCGCCCCTGAACTTGTTGATGATAAACCCTTTAACGTTTTTCCGCACATCATCGGGCAGAAGGGCAATGGTGCCATAGAGGCTTGCAAAGACCCCTCCCCTTTCGATGTCCCCGACAAGGATGATCGGAGCCTGCGTGAGCCTGGCTGTCCCGACGTTTACGATGTCCCTTTCGTAGAGATTGATTTCGGCAGCCCCGCCTGCACCTTCCATGACGATAAAGTCATGCTCGTTCCAGAGCCTTTCCAGGGCTCCTTCCAGGACAGCGTTCATCTCATCTATGGAGTCGTAGTACTGCCCTGCGCTCTTATCCGCATAAGGCTCCCCGAGCAGGATTACCTGGGAGACGCAGTCTCCTTTGGGTTTCAGGAGGACCGGGTTCATATCGGCTGTGGGTTCGGTTCCGGCAGCCTTTGCCTGGATAGCCTGGGCAATCCCGATTTCCTTCCCGTCCTTTGTGATCCAGGAGTTCAGGCTCATGTTCTGAGCCTTGAAGGGGGCAACCCTGTAGTTTCTGGACAGGATCCTGCATATGGCAGTCACGACTGAACTTTTTCCAACGTGGGAGGCGGTTCCCAGGACCAAGACGCTTTTCTTCTCCATTTTTACCATATCCTTCTGCTCGAACAGTTTGTGAATTAAATTTGTGAATTCATTATGAATATAATAATTGCCATATTTTATTCACGTGGAAATAACTCAAGTAAACTTGTTTAATTTTAATAATTACCTTCTTATACTTCGGCTAAAGAATAAATACTTTCGGATTCCCTGCAGGTTTTGTTTACTTGCCCCAAAAAAACCGGGGTTTTTCTGGCTTTTTTCTTTCTCAACCTTTGTTTTCTTGTTCCCTTCTTTGCTCTTTCTTTCTCCTGTTTTTTCCTGTCTTTGTTACTGTTTTTTGTTTTCTTTTCCCTTTTTTCCAATCTTTGTTCCTATTTTTTTTGTTGTTTTCGTTTCCTTTTTCTTTTCCGATCTTTGCTCTTTTTTTGTTTTTGTTTCCTTCTCCTTTTTTTCCAATCTTTGCTCTTTTTTGTTTTCCTGACTTCTTTCCTGTTTTTGTTTTCCCGTATTCCCTTTAAGAGAATCGTGCTTCTATCCGGCTACATTTCTTTTAAATAAGATCAAGGCAATCTTTTTCATATCGAATCTGGGAAAAAAGACCATGAAATCCGCGCTTTTCTTAATTATCCTGATGATTCTTATCCCGGCTCTCCCGGCTTTTGCAGCTGAAAACCCGCCGGCAGGGGAAGCGGGCAAAGCCCGCATAGCCGAACTTTACAGTGACATCGAGTCATTTGACGTGACTCTCTACTCCGAAGAGCCGGAGGAAGCCCTGACCCTTGAGGTAGTTCTGGTCAGGCCCGAAGGAAAGGGTGAGGAAGTCCTTGACAGGCAGGTATTTTCCGTTGACAGCCTTCCTGCAAATACCAGGGTCATCAAGGTCGGGTTCTGGGACATCGGAAATGCAGAACGCGGGTCTTACTACCTCAGGGCCAGCCTGTCCGGGGAAGGGAAACTGCTTTCCGAATCCGAATACGGGTTTGCCTACGGGACCCGTTCCGTTTCCAGGCTTCGGGTCAATGACCTTATCCCCAACTCCGAAGGGATAAGTGTCGCACTCTCCCCTGTCGAAGCCGTGCTTTTCGATATCGAGTACATGCTTGTGGACGGCTCTGATGTGGTGTACACGGCAAAAACCGAAAAAGTGAGCCTCACAAGCACCCCCGAAACCTTTTCCGCAGCCTGGGGAACCCTGCTTGAGAACAACAGGGAGTACCTGGGGAGGGTGAAGATCCAGGTATATTCCCCGAAGAGGGAGTTTATCGCTTCCACCGAGCCCTTCACTGCCAGGGATGATGCGGAGATTACGGACATCTTCGAAGACGAGACCGGAGCAAGTGCGACCGTGTTTGGTAGGTCCCAGGTGCCTTTCGAAGGGAGCCTGGTTTTTACGGTCTACGAACTGAAGAACGGCGGCGGGGAGGAAACCTCCGGACCCGTGGAGTCTATCCGGGAAAGAGTCCCCGTGCTGCTGAACGATGACGACGAAACCGTGGAAGTTGCCTGGAACCAGAGGCTCCCCAAAGGAGTCTACAGGCTTGAAATCGAGCTCTTCGGCAACGACGGGGACGTTATCGAACGCCGTGAGACGATCATCGAGTCCGACCTTTCTTCAGATTCCTATGTAAACGGGGAAGCCCAGGGTGCAGCAAACGAGTCCCAATCCCCTGGAGGGGAAAACGGAGGAGGAATCCCGGGCTTTTCCATTGGTGCGGGGCTGGCAGGGCTTGCTGCAGTTTCTGTTTTTTTAGGGAAACGAAGTTGATTGGGAAACGAAGTTTATTGGGAAGCGAAGTTGAGATCGATTTCAAAGAATCAAAGAAAATACCGTGAATTCCCATGCGCTATGAACTCTATATTGCCCTGCGGCAGATAAGGGCCCGAAAGTTTCAGACGCTGCTTTCCGTGGGAGCCATCGCTCTCGCCGTAATGGTGCTTACGGTTTCCCAGGCTCTGATGGTCGGTTTTACCGGGGAGCTTTACGATACAACTGTAAACAAACTCCCCCATGTCTCGGTGTCCCCGCAAGAAGACGAGGACTACATTTACCTCTACAGGACCCTGATTGAGGATATCAATTCAATAGAAGGTGTTGATTCAGCCTCTCCCTACCTGACCGGGAAGGCTTCTTTTAAGTTCAAGGCCAATTCCAGAAATGCCGAGTTGAAAGGCGTTATTCCTTCCAGGGAAAATGAGATTAGCGGGATTGAAGCTGACATGGTGGAGGGCAGCTTCCGGGAGCTTGAGTATTCGCGGAATACCGTGGTACTCGGCTCGAAACTGGCCGAAAAACTCGAGGTCAAACAGGGCGATTTTGTGGATGTTTCCTTCCCGAACGCCAACCCCCTACCCCTGAGGGTGGTAGGGATCTTCCACACAGGCTCTCCCCTTGACGAGTCCCTGACTTACACTTCTCTTGACACTGCCCAGAACTTCTATGACGTCTCTGACGTCATAAACGGAATTTCCGTAAGGCTCGATGACTTTAACAGGGACAGGGAGGTCGCAGCCGAAATCGAAAAGACCGGATACAAAGCAAAAGGCTGGACCGAGTCCAACCCTGAAATCCTGCGCACCATAGCCATAGAAACCACCTCGAACAACATCACCCTGGGCCTGATCGTCGTAATTGCTTCCTTTGGCGTGGTTAGCACCCTGAACCTCTCGGTAATCGGGGCAACCCGCCAGATCGGCATGCTCCGGGCAATGGGGGCTTCAGTCTCAAGCATCCGCACGATCTTTCTCCTTCAGAGCGGAATCCTCGGCCTCCTGGGCGCCCTTGCCGGCACTCTCACAGGCGTTATCATCGCCCTATGGATAGGGGAATACGAATATCCCGAAGGCGTGGAGTTTGCCGAGCAGTTCGGCGGGATCTCTTCCATCCCCGTAGTTGTCAGGCCCCAGGACATAATCATCATAATTGCTGCAGTCTTCCTGCTGAACCTTATTGCTGGTATCTATCCGGCGCAGCAGGCAGCGAAACTTGACCCTGTGAAGGCGATCAGTTCCAGGTGAATACTTCCTGATTCTGCATGGGTATTTCCGAGTTCGGTATGGATTTTTCTGATTTGGGATTGCTTTTTTCCGGATTTAGTATGGTATTTTTCCGAATCCCGTATGGATAGTTCCGAATTCGGTTGTTCAACTCCCTGCCTCAAGCCATTTCAGTTCCTGTTCGCAGAACCGGATTATCCCGGGATCGTTAAGCTCTTTTCCTATAGTAAGGGATTTTTTGAAAAAATCGATTGCTTTTCCGGGGTCTTCCAGCTGGATGTAAGCCTTGCCCAGGTTTCCGAGGCGTTTTCCTTCCCCGCGCCGGTCTCCGGTTTCTCTGGCAATGTTGAGCGCCTGTTCAAAATATTTAATTGCTTTTTCCGGCTCTTTGAGCCGGGAGTATGCAAGCCCCAGGTTTCCAAGGTCCGCACTTTCTCTGTTCCGGTCATCAATTTTTCTGTGAATTTCGAGTATCTGTTCATAGTACTGGATTGCTTTTTCGGGATCTCCAAGCTGGAGGTATGCGTTTCCTAAATTCCCAAGGCGGTTTCCTTCTCCTCGCCAATCCTCCGTTTCTCTTGCAATTTTTAGTGCCTGCTCATAATACTCGACTGCCTTTTTCAGGTATCCCAGACGGCTGCAGGTCAGTCCTGAGTTCCCGAAAACAAAACCCTTGATTTCTTTTCTCAGTAAAACCTCACCCTTAAACGGGTCTTCCGGGAGTAAACGCCCGTATAGTTCTGCAAGGGTCCCGGAGTCCCCCCAGAGGTCCAGGAGCAAATAGAGGTTTGAACGGTAGATGACCCAGGCTCCAAGGTCGTATGCCCCGGCTTCGCAGGCATGGTGGTGGGCTTCGATTGCCAAACTCAGCTCTTCTTTTTTCCCGGGGTTTTCGGGGAGGTCTGTGGAGAGGTAATACTTGCAGGCAAGCATATGCGCTTCTTCTTTATTTTCCAGGCCCCGGGATGCAAATTCCATGATCAGAGGCTGAATCCAGTAGTTTCCGCAGCTGTCGGTTTCAAGCAGGGACCTCTCAAGCAGTCTCGTTACGGCATTTGCAGGGGTCTTTTCGGTAAACATCATCTTGAGGGCCTTTATGTCCGCAGGCTTGCGATATACCGAGATTCGCCCAAGGAGTTCTTTTTCATCCCCTGCCAGCCCGTCGAACAGTTTTTTTGCCTTTTTGGCAGCATCTTCCTCGCGTTCCCTGCATATGCTCAGGGCTTCACGCGCCTCTATGTCCCCGGATTTCTTCACAAATTCTGCGAGAAGCTTAAGGGCCAGGGGGTGTCCGTCCACACCTGCCGCCAGTTCTTCAAGTATGTCGGGTTCCGTGCAGGAAAGCCCTTTTCCGGTGAGGTACTTAACCGCAAACCCGGTCCTCAGGCCGAAAAGGCGCAGGTTTTCTCCGGCTTCCCCGGCTTCATCCAGGCTTTCTCCGTTTTTGAGGACAGGCCGGACCCGGCTTGTTATGAGGATCTTTGCGTTGTGGGTGCTGCAACTGAGGGCAGAGAAAAACATTTCCATCCCCTCTTCCAGAAAGCGCCTGTCCTCAAGCATGAATTCAAGCCCATCGAAGAGGAGCCAGGACTGGCTTCTTTTTTTCAGTTCGGCAATTAGTTTGCCAACA
The DNA here is from genome assembly GCF_024372725.1 of Methanosarcina sp. KYL-1. GTDB lineage: Archaea > Halobacteriota > Methanosarcinia > Methanosarcinales > Methanosarcinaceae > Methanosarcina. The sequence continues at coordinate 3,621 of NZ_VOUA01000018.1, read as the reverse complement.
TCAACTTCTCCGGCGGCTCTCCTTTCTTTTCGAAAATCCGCAATTTCCGGGGCACCCAGGCAGGAGGCAAGTTTTTCCAGGACATCCCCCAGTTTTGCGTCCCGGTTCCGGCTGAAGTCAAAGTAGAAAGGTTCGGGGACGCCAACAGGCCTGAAGTCTGTAAGGGCTCTTGCAAGGGTGGACTTCCCCATACCGCCGATGCCGGTAATCAGTAAGACTTTGCGGTACTCGATGTATTCCAGGGCTTTTCTCAGCTCATAGGCCCGGTTTTCGGTAACGATTTTTTTCAGCTCGGCCTGGTAGCTGGGAAGGGTTGAAAGGTTACGGATGTCCGTGACATCGCTGGCTCCCTTTTCTTCCCTTTTTCGGTCCAGCCAATCGATTAACCTGATAAATTCATCGCCTGACGGGGTTTCCATGTTGAAAAAAGAGGTGTAGCTTCCCGCGGCAAGCTTGTTCAGTTTTCCTGTTTTGAAGTCTGTTTCCGGTCCTATTTTACTTCCAGGTTTTGAGTTTTCTTCCGTTTTTTCTTTCTTATTTTCTTCCGTTCTATCTTCCGTATTTCCTTCAGGTTTTTCTTTTTTATTTTCTTCCCGGAATTCCTCTATTTCCGGCAGCTCCTCTTTTATTTTGAAGTTTTCGGAGTTTCCTGATACTTTTTTGAGTGCTTTTACAAGGGAAGAGTTTGTCCCGGGACTTATCCTGTCCACAAGAGCCCTGGCTTTTTCAGAGGTCCCGGCCCCCAGTATCCCTAAATTTTTTCTATGGAACATATCTCTATATTCGCTTTAGGATAAAATAAATGTTATTATTTTTGGGAAGTATTCGGAAAAATACCTGCTTGCAGATTTTTTTCTTCTCTTACAAAATATTGGCGCTCTTCATTATCTAAAAAGATTCATTTATTTTTAAATTCGCCGATGCAAAAATATTTTTTAGTTATGCTCAATATCTCTATTTTATGTTAAATTTTCAAATCTTTTTCTTTTTTTGTTTTAATTTTTTAATATTTGGTGAATTTCTGTTGGGTGACGATAAAAATTAAAAACTCCTTAAAATTATTGGTTGCATCAAAATGTTCAAAAGGGGCAAATATGATTTTACGGTTAAAATTTCAATCCCGGTAGTTATATATTGTTTTCTGATGAATGTTTACATACTTCCTATAGCATAGCGAACAAAAAAGACCTTGTGCAGGAATTCTCATCAATTGGCCGTTGAATGAGAATTCAATTTTATATTTTTTTTCGTTAACAATCAGATACTTTTTTATTTTCATTTCTTTTATTGCTTTCTTTTATTGCTTTCTTTTATTGCTTTCTTTTGCTGTTTCCATCTTCTCTTTCTTAAGTATTTTAAGGCCATTTTCTTCCGTTTTTGATCTTTTCATCCCTGAAGCTTTTCCTGTGTTATTCTGTTTCTTCCCGTTTAGCTGTGGAATTCGAAAGGTTTAGAGCGTCATTAACAAATTTTTATACTTTTTTAAAAGAATTTCGGAAAATATAAATATCACTCGTGTTATTTGTTAACATGCTTCTTTGTCGCATAGCAAAGAAGGCACAGACCATTTGAGTGGGGGATTCCCAGCAGCTGATCTCTGTATGGGAATTCTCTTTTAATTTCTATCTTCTGTTTTTTCTCCTCTTGTTTTTCTTGTTTTCGAGTCCTTTCCCGATTTTTCTCATTTAGACCGGCGCTTTTTAATCCAGGTCATTTTTTCAGTTTTTTCCGGGTTTCGGAAAACTTCCGGAGGCCGGGTTGGGCATAAAGGGGCCGAAAATATTTTCATTCCTGCATCCGATCCAAATATTTATATTCCTTCGTAGATATTTTTAATGTAATGGACAACAACAGGGAATACGAACTCTATCTTGAAGCCCTTGATAATGAGAGTCCTGCCTGGGGCAGGAGGACTGCAATAAAGCGGCTTTGCGACTGCAGGACCGAGGAAGCCCTTTACTATCTGAATGAAATTGTTGTAGACAGGTATTGTCTGGTGCCTGAGTGGCTCAAGCGAATTGCAAGAGAGTATTACGTATCTTTATGCCTTGAGTTCCTCTGAGCAGGACACTCAGGCCAAATCCTAATAAAAACACTATTCACCCCGTCCTTCTGAAAATCCTGCCGACTCTTCTTACAGTTTTTATTCCTTTTTCCCGGTGTTTTCGGATGTACTTCTTCGGCAGGCTCAGGCTTATTTCCGGGAAACCCTTATGTACCTTGTTTGCGTGCAGTAGCAGAGTTGTTCAGTGCACGTATCAGCAGAAAATTTTTCCGGTTTTATCGGATATTTTTTCAGGTTTTTTCTGGGCGACTGCTTTTTCCTTTATCTTCAACCTTTTCAATCTCCTGACAGGCGGATCAAGCGATGCAAAAACAGGCTTATTTTCTAATTACGGCAGGTGCGATTCTCTGGGGGACCATAGGGGTCTTTGTCCGGGGGCTCTACGGTTTCGGCTTCGGGCCCCTGCAGGTGGTGTCCCTCCGGGTCTTTGCCGCTGCCGTGATTATGCTCTTATATCTTTTTTTCACCAGGCGGGAACTACTGAAAATCAGGCTCCGGGATTCCTTCTACTTTGTGGGAACCGGCATCTTCAGCCTTGCTTTTTTTAACCTGTGCTATTTCACGACCATGAAGGAGACTTCGATTGCTGTTGCCGTTATTCTCCTCTATACCTCCCCGGCTTTCGTTGCGGTCCTCTCAAGAGTTTTTTTCAAAGAGCACCTGGGGACAAAAAAGCTCCTTTCCCTGGGGCTGACCTTTGCAGGCTGCGCCTTCGTTACCGGGTATCTCCCTTTTTTCGGAGGCTCTCTTTCCATTTCAAGATTAGGGCTCCTTGCCGGGATCGGGTCGGGTTTCGGGTATGCACTCTACAGTATCTTCGGGAAAGCTGCCCTTGAAAAGTACCATAGCATGACGATTGCAACCTACACCTTTGTCTTTGCAAGCCTCGCCCTCCTTCCTGTGAGCGGCTTTGGAAATATGACAGCTGCCTTTTCCACAGGGAGTTTCTGGCTCTACCTTGCAGGGCTCGGGCTTTTCCCCACGGTGCTTGCCTATCTTTTCTATACCAGAGGGCTGGAGGAAGTCGAGTCCAGCCGTGCTTCCATAGTGGCCACCGTTGAACCTGTTGTCGGGACTCTTGTGGGTTTTTTCCTTTTTGGGGAGGTGCTTTCCGGCTGGCAGTTCGCAGGGATTTTACTCGTCCTCCTGGCTGTCCTGATGATTCAGGAAAAGCAGTAAAGGGCTCAGGGAAACATTGGGATTTTAAGGAATTTTCCCTGTTTTTTCCCTGTTTTTCCGGCTAATCAAAAACATGTTCTCCAAAAAATAAATTTTTTCTGTCTTTTTTCCCCGACTTTGAAATTATTAAATAATATAAAGGTTTATAAGAATTTAGGAGCATTAAGGGCTAATCCCCGCTTTTTCAAAGGCGGGATACAGCCCGTCAACTCCAACAACGCAACTTTATTAACATATGTATAGTAACTAACTACATAAAATAATATGCCAGAGAAAGATTATTGGATAGTATATTGATACCTAAAAGGTTGATACCTAAAAGGTGAACTGATTGTTGAAAGTGCTTCGGTATAGAATCTATCCTGCAAAGGCTCAAA